>NZ_VKDD01000009.1 GCF_007097525.1 Thalassomonas sp. M1454 | reverse complement strand
TCCGCAGCCGTTGGTGCTGGCGCAGCCGTAACTGGTGCACTTGGTGCTGGATCAACCACAAGGTTACCGAAATACAAGTTATCAATATAAATTGTACCACCAGCATGATTTTGAGCGTCAAACTTAAACTGGAATACAGCAGTTAAATCAACGACACCATCAAAAGTACTTAATGGAATATCAACACTCTGCCAACCGCCTTGAGTAGTAGTTACTGTGTACGCTACTTCGTTACCTTCGCTAATAAGGAATACATCAAATGCAGTTGCATCGGCAGTCCAATAATCAAGGTGTAAAGATGCTTTACCAGACACATCTTGAGAGTCGAACTGTATGCCTTGATAGTTTAAGCCGGCCATTTTAAGAGTGCTATTACCTTCAATGCTCTCTACTGTAGTTACCGTCGCTTGACCCCAGTTAGGATTAGTATCAACCCCAGAAACTTGCGTATAGTCATCACTGAATACTGAAATCACATCGGCATCTGCTTCAGTTGGAACTGGAGCCGCAGCTATTGGCATTGTAGGTGCATCTATGGCAATTACACTGACTTCGTCAAGATAAACTGTGCCAACATCAGCGCCCATATCAAATATAACGCGGTTATTATCATCACCAAATTCTGGCGTAATTATATAGCTATAAGTAACCCAATCTGTTGTTAAAGCAACTGTTTCTACAATGTTTGTCCAAGGATCATAATTTAATCCAAGACCAGCAAGTATAGTGCGTTCCACATCAGCTTTGGCTTTAAAAGTAAGCTCATAAGTTTGGCTAGATACAAGAGTCATCACTTGACTTAAATTAACGTCCCATGCATTGCCTGCAGTTGCAACAGTAGCTTGGAAGAAACTATTATCACCTTCGGTTACGATAGTTCCTGTGTTTGGTGTAACCCAATTTGTTGCACCATCTTCAAATCCACTATTACCAACTAACTCAACTGGTCCTTCAGGGTCAACGGGGTCAACAGGGTCAACAGGATCAACCGGGTCAACAGGGTCAACAGGGTCAACTGAAACAACATTACTGAAATATAAGTTATCAATATATATTGTACCGCCTGTATGGTTTTGGGCATCAAACTTAAATTGGAATACATCGGTTAAATCAACTACGCCACTATATGTGCTTAGCGGTATATCAATACTTTGCCAGCCACCTTGAGACGTTGTTATCGTATAGCCAGTTTCGTTACCAGGGCTAATAAGGTATACATCAAATGCCGTTGCATCAGCAGTCCAATAATTGAGATGTAAATAGGTTTTACCTGAAACATCTTGTGATTCGAACTGTATACCTTGATAGTTTAATCCAGCCATTTTAAGAGTGCTATTACCTTCAATACTCTCTACTGTAGTTACCGTCGCTTGACCCCAATTAGGGTTAGTATCAACGCCTGTAACTTGCGTATAGTCATCACTGAAAATAGAAATTACATCTGCATCAGCTTCAGTAGGTACAGGAGCTGCAGTAGTTGGTTCTGTTGGCTGAGGATCAACAGGGTCAACAGGTTCTACTGGATCATCATCGCCTTCAACTAATACTTTAATATTGTCAAAATACGCAGATACTTTACAACCAGCAACAGCACCACAAGCAGGTTGTAGCAATAATGAAACACCCCATTCAGTATCATTGCCCGCAATTAAATCAAAACTGTAATTTTTCCAGTCAGCAGATAAAGCCGTTTCTGTAAGGAATACATCTGTTTTACTTACACCCGCAGAGCCTTCACTGAACAGTATTGCATTAACAACACCGCCTGCACCTTCAAGAGTACCTTTCATATCAAAAGAAACAGTTATAGCTTGTCCTGGTGTTATTTCACCTTCACCAATTTTTGTCTGTTTGATAAACGGGTTTTCCGCTTCAGCTGCGATGATTTCAGCTAACCAGTTTCCTGATCCATCTTGCATCGCTGAAATGCTTGCACCTTCGGCTAACCAACCATCTAGGTTCGCTAATTCAAAATCTCCGTTTTCGACTAAGTCAACATCTGGTGTAACTGGGTCGACAGGGTCAACTGGATCAACTGGATCAACGGGGTCAACACTACCTGTAGGTACAATTTTTACATTGTCAAAATAAGCAGTAACTTCACAACCTGCTACTGCACCACAAGCTGCTTGCAGTAGTAATGAAACACCCCATTCAGGATTATCACCAGCGGTTACGTCAAAACTATAGCTAGTCCAGTCAGGAGTAATAGCAATAGGAGCTAACTGATCTGTTTTACTAACGCCTGCAGATGATTCAGTGAAAAGTAATGCGTTTACTACGCCACCATCACCTAATACACTTCCTTTCATATCAAATGAAACGGTTAATGCCTGTCCTGCGGTTATTACACCTTCACCAATCTTAGTTTGTTTCAAACCTGGGCTTTGTGCTTCTGGAGCAATTACTTTTGCAATAAATGCATCTGAGCCACCTTGTTCGATAGTTATGAAGTTATTTGTGCCACCCCAAACATCAGCATTGCCTAGCTCAAAGTCACCATTAACAACCAAATTTGCACCTGGTTCTACTGGATCAACAGGGTCTACCGGATCAACAGGATCTACAGTGGCAGTTCCTGAAAAATATAAGTTATCAACATAAATAGTACCACCAGTATGATTTTGAGCATCAAATTTGAACTGGAATACATCAGTTAAATCAACGACACCATCAAAAGTACTTAATGGAATATCAACACTCTGCCAGCCGCCTTGAGTGGCTGTAACTGTATAGGCTACTTCGTTACCTGGGCTAATAAGAAATACATCAAATGCCGTAGCATCAGCTGTCCAATAATCAAGGTGTAAAGTTGTTTTACCTGAAACATCTTGAGAGTCGTATTGTATACCTTGATAGTTTAAGCCAGCCATTTTAAGCGTGCTATTACCTTCAATGCTCTCTATTGTAGTTACAGTCGCTTGGCCCCAATCAGGGTTAGTATCAACGCCTGTGATTTGTGTATAGCCATCACTAAATACTGAAATCACATCTGCGTCAGCCTCTGTTGGTGATGGAGCTGCAGTTGTTGGTGCTGTTGGGTCTGGGTCAACAGGATCGACAGGGTCAACTGGAGCTAATGATACGGTAATTGAAAATGACTGAGATACTTCTTTATCGCCATCACTAACTTTTAATGTGACAGAATGGTCACCCACGTCTTCGCTAGAAGGCGTTCCATATAATTCACCGGTATTTTCATTAAAATTTAACCAAATTGGTAATTCGGTTGCTGTTAGTGTTAAAGCTGTAGAATGTGTAGCGGTTAGCATATAGCTATACGCTGTATCTACTGTTGCATTAGAAATAATACTACTGGTAATAACTGGAACATCAGCTGATGGAGGTAGCGTCACTGTAATAGTAAATGTTTGTGAAACGCTATCAATGCCATCACTTACTCTGATCGAAACTTCATTTTCACCTGCGTTTGCCTCTGTTGGCATACCAGAAAAAACGCCAGTTTGTGAGTCAAATACAAGCCAACGAGGTAGCTTATCAACAAATATACTTAAATTTGCATCAGCATCAGCATCGCTTGCTAACAGCGTATAAGTATATGTTTTTCCCGCTTCAACGGTTAGTGGCGCAACACTTTTAATTGCCGGTGCGTTATTTATGATTACTACGGGTTCTTCTAAAACTTCTGCATCATCTGATGAGCTATCACCACCACAAGCTGTTAACGCTAATGCGACACTTGCCATGATCATGCTTCTTTTCAAATGGACTTTCTTGTGTACTAAAGCCATTATTTTCCCCACTGATTTTTTTAATTAATTTTTTTGAAGTTAAAAACGTCCAATATCACCATGAGACAAAGATTTTCAAGCAGCAACTTATAATCGGTGAATTGGGGGGCTAGATACGTTGAAGTGGAATTTGGGGAATTAGATGCTGTTATTTAGGGTTTTAATCATAGGATTTACTTCAAATTTCCCTTGTTTATATAAACAGGCAGTAAATTACTACATTAACCCTATTGCTAATTAGTAAGTAGATAAACCAATAGATATCATTATGTCCACTTCGTCTTTTAGAAAGTCCTTTTTATCTTTTTTGAGTATTTAACAACCAAGTAATGTTCTAGGTTGAAGGTATATATTCTAAATAGGCACAGAGAATTCAGATGATAATAAATAAAAAACTAATATTACCAGCACTATTATCCATGGTACTTGTGGGCTGTGGAGGCAGTAGTAATGATGACGTCGATGTTGATTCAACGCAAGTTGCTGATACAAACCAAGCAGCTGACACTATTGCACCAGTACTTACATTAATAGGCAGTGATACAGTAATTCTGTCATTTGGTGAGAGTTATTCTGATCAAGGGGTAACAGTTGTCGATAATGTAGATACTAATTTAGCGGTAACAACGACGGGTTCATATGATGTCAATACCGCAGGTACTTACACTATTACCTATACAGTAAGTGATAGTGCCGGTAACACTCGAACCATCAGTAGAACTATTATAGTTAAAGCTGAAGTTGGAGAAAATGAAGTCCCCGCCGGTAATGGTTATATTTTTGATTCGGCTAACGAAGACACTTTCTATATGCAGTATTGGGGTGATACTTGGGGAACCGAAACTGAATATACAGATCAACCGAGTGATACAACTTATGCTAAAGCATTAGAAATTTCTAAAAGTGCCAGCTGGGGAACAGTTGTTGCTTGGGGTAATGAGATTGAGAATACGATAAATATTTCCTCATATACTACGGCTAATTTTAAAGTGAAGACGGATACATTTGAGTCGGTGCAAGTGTTTGTTCAAAGCGCAACATTGCCAGAGTCTAATGTAGTTTATGATCTTACTACCGGGGTAGATTTAGGTAATGGCTGGGTTGAAATGCAAGTGCCTTTACCTGGTTTTACCGATATGACATGGTTTTCTCTTAACTTTATCGGCGATGATGGTACAACGGTGTTACTTGCTGATTTATATTTTACTGGGCCAAACGTTGAACCACCAGTTGTAGAGCCTCCAGTAGAGCCACAGGTAGAGCCGCCAGCGGGTGATGCTTATATTTTTGATTCAAATAATGATGATTCTTACTCTATGGAGTATTGGGGAGATGCTTGGGGAACTGGCACCGTATTTACCGACCAACCTAGCGATATGACTTATGCTAAAGCGTTAGAAATTAGCAAGAGTGATAGTTGGGGAACAGTTGTTGCTTGGGGTAATGAACCTGAAAATAGTATAGATATCTCAGCATATACTCACGCTAAATTTAAAGTAAAAACTGATTCGTTTGATTCTGTGCAGGTATTCGTACAAAGCAAGACACAGCCAGAGACCAACCTTTCTTATGATCTTTCTTCTGGAGTAGATTTAGGTAATGGCTGGGTTGAAATGCAAGTTGCTTTACCTGGTTTTACCGATATGACATGGTTTGCTCTTAACTTTATTGGTGATGCTGGCACGACAGTCTTATTAGCCGATGTACATTTCACCACATCTGGTGTGGTACCTCCGGTAGAACCTCCTGCGGGTGATGCTTATATTTTTGAGTCAGCTAATGAAGATTCTTATTTTATGGAGTACTGGGGAGATACATGGGGAACAGGCACCGCATATACAGATCAACCTACTGATAATACCTATGCTAAAGCATTAGAAATTAGTAAGAGTGATAGTTGGGGAACTGTTGTTGCTTGGGGTAATGAGCCTGAGAATGCGATAAATATTTCACCATATACTCATGCTAAATTTAAAGTAAAAACCAGTACTTTCGAACTTGTGCAAGTATTTGTGCAAAGCAAAACATTACCAGAATCTAACATTACTTATGATCTTAGTGCTGGAGTAGATTTAGGAAATGGCTGGGTTGAAATGCAAGTTGCTTTACCTGGTTTTACCGACATGACATGGTTTGCTCTGAACTTTACTGGTGATGCTGGCACTACCGTCTTATTAGCAGATTTATATTTCACAACCTTAGATGCAGAACCTGTGACAGGACCGCCAGAAGCTGCACCTGTTCCACCATCTTATGCTGATGAAGAAGTTATTGTTTTATATAGTGATTCATTAACTCAAGATAGCTTTATTGGTGTTTGGAATGCTAATTGGTGGAATGCACCAACATATTCAGAAGGCGATGTTGACGGCAACCATTTTGCTAAATATGAAATTACCGCTGGTGGAGTTGAAGGTGGAGTTACAGGTTTAGAGTTTGGTTATGAAAATGGTGAATTAGATGCATCATCAACAACAACGTTGAATTTTGACTTATTTGTAGAGTCGGGCATTTCTAGAGTTGAAGTACAATTAGTATCAAAAGATGGTGGTTCTAAATACACTATTGATAGCCCAACAACAGGCTCTTGGGTAACTTATGAGTTATTGTATTCTGACTTAATCGATAACGATGCTGAAGGCCCTGGCGTGCTTAACAGTGGCTTACTACAGAGTATTGGTATTCAGCTTTGGGGAGACGCAGGGCAAGCGGTTTATGTTGATAACATCTATTTCTCAGGTGAATCAATTTATTATGAGTTAGCTGTCACTGTAACTGATGCTGATAATGCTGTTTTACCTAATGCAAATGTCTCTGTTGGTAATGTTTCAGCAATGACAAACGCTTCTGGTGTCGCAGTACTAACGCTACCTGAAGGTGAACATAAGGTAGTTGTTGATGCTAACGGGTTTGGTGTTGCTCAAGGTAATAAAGTCATTGCTGGTGGCGATACAAGTTTATCTATTAGCGTTGTGCCATTAAATAGTGGTCCAGTTAGCGCAGCACCAGCGCCAACAGAAACTGACGCACAAGCATTTGTACTTTATAGTGATGCCTTAACCGTAGATAAGCCAATTTCTTATTGGTCGGATAACTGGTGGAATGCACCAACATTTTCTGAGATAACCATTGGTAATGACAAAATTGCAAAATTACAGATTATTCCTGATGGCGTTGCTGGCGGTGTTACCGGTATTCAATATGGTATTGAAGGAGGTGCTGTTGATGCATCAACGGCTACAGGTCTTCGCTTTAATATGTACGCAACTGCAGGTATAACTCAGGCTGTTTTCCAAATCGTGTCAAATTCAGGTCCGGGTATATCGACTATGTTACCTGTAGTAACCGAGCAATGGATAACTGTTGAATTACCATTTGCAAGTTTAGTTGATTCAACGGGTAATTTTGATCCAGCTAAGTTAACTCAACTAGGCGTGCAATTATGGGGTACAACTAGCGATGCTGTGTATATCGATAACATCTACTTTTATTGATAAATATAAAGCTCTTTAGTAAAGGGCTTACTAGTTAAAATAGTTTTAAATTAAAGCACTAGATTAATAATTTAGTGCTTTTTTATTATAGGTTTTAGTATTAATTCCATTGAATGTTAAAAACTCCTTATGTCCATTTAATCTCAGGGCAAATCCATTTCAGCTTTTCTATATTGCTAACTTTTAAAGCGTTTAATAGTGTATTTGCATTACTAATAATTATAGAAATAATAAAATGCGAATTTTTAGCAGCATCAAAACTCAATCCTTTAGACTCATTTCATTATTTATTGTTGCATTTGCAATGACAGCTTGTGGTGGTGGAGGAAGTACCGAGACAACTGAAGTTGAAGTGCTGCCTACGCCAGTTGAAAATACCGACAATAGCGAAGATAAAACAGATACCGAAGGTAGTGATGGTGAGCAAGAAAACGCAGATGACACAACTAATCTGCCAGAAGGAAATATTGATACAGATAATGACGGAATATTAGACACAGTTGATCAATGTTCAGATTCACTAGCTAATGTAATTGTAGACTCTGTCGGTTGTGCGGTATTAGATCAATTTTTAGAAGTTGCGGTAAATGATTCTAAATTAGTTGCTGGCGCTGATGCGAGTAAGCCCGGTTATACTTTGTATGTTTACGCCAGTGACTCTAGCAATAATGGCAGTGCTTGTAATGATGGTTGTGCAGTAAATTGGCCTCCAGTATTAGTAAGCGATAATACGGCAACAGGTGTAGATAACTTAACAACTGTGGTGCGAAAGGATGGTACTTTACAAGCTGCCTATAATGGTAAACCTTTATATTACTTTAGCTTAGATAATGCAGTAGGTGAACAACAAGGTAGTCGTGTAAATGGCTGGGATATTCAACCATATACGCAAGTAAACACCTTTGAGGAAGTGTCTGATAATGGCGTAAATTTAGTTGCTGGTAAAGATGCCTCTAACCCAGGATTTACACTTTATGTATTTGCAAATGATTTAATTAATGATGGCAGTGCATGTAACGGTGGATGTGCACTAAACTGGCCGCCTTTATTAGTTACCGATCTTGTGGCTAGCGGAGTTGATAATTTAACAACGGTTGTTCGTAACGATGGTGCATTACAAGCAGCATATGAAGGCAAGCCTTTATACTACTTCATTGGTGATCAAAGCCCAGGCGAGCAAAATGGCAACAGTATTAATGGTTGGAGTATACAAGAATATATACCTAGCTCAGACATTCTTGGCGACATAGTGCCTTTATATAATCAAGCTACAATTCAACAACCTGCCATCCTTTATGAAACTGCCGATGCAGTGGTGACTAAGTTTGCCGATCGTGGCAGAGACAGACATGCAAAAGAAGATCAATTCCAGCAATATGATCACTACTTATCGCACTATTGGACTCACCGTACTGCTCGAATAAAGTTTACTGATTATGTGGCCAAGGGTGGTTCGACAATTAAAGTTGAATGGGTATCTGAGTGGAAACTAGCTGCACTTGAATTTAGAGCTTGGTACTCAGGAATGAATACTGTCGCTGAATATCACGGCAATTATGAGCCTGAAGTTGTGGTTGAAGGCAAAGGGACATTCGACAATGATCTAGAACGAATAAGCACTAGTGGCGATCAATACAAATACTCATTAGTAATAAAAGACTACAGAGCACTCAATGGTAGTGTAGGTCCGCTTGCAATTGGCCAGCATATGGAAATAGAAATTAGTCAATTTTTAGATGGCGTACCTGAAGGTCGTGCTAACTATTATGGCACCACATATTTATATCAAGTGGGTAAAGGTGGCATGGTTCCATGGAAAACAGTTGGTGACTTTGCTATTAAATCAACAGAGCGTGAAAATTCACATCCAATTGATGTTGCAGGATGGTTAGGTGGTAACACCACGCTACCTTATCAATACACCAATGAGCCAAACGATCATTTTATGCAAATGGCGACAAATTTATCTACCGTTAATGGCCAGACATTTGTACTTGGCCGCAGAGTGTTACATACCTCATTTGTTGATGGTCAGCATGATGAAGATCCTGCCAACGGTAGGTTTAATGAATTATCAGGTAAAGCTGGGCCGCACTTTATCAATAGCAGTTGTACTAGCTGTCATGAGCGTAATGGGCGAGCAGCCCCTGCAGAAGTTGGAGAAAACTTAGATAAGTGGGTGTTTAAAATTGCCGACAGTAACGGTAACCCTGATGTAAATCGTGGCAGTGTTTTACAACCAAATACTGTGGGCAATGTAACGAGTGAAGGTACTGTTTCGATAGCCGCATGGAACGAAGCAAACGGTTTACGCTCACCTAGCTATCAATTTTCTAGTGGCACACCGGCTAAATTTTCTGCTCGCATCGCTCCGCAACTTGTGGGCTTGGGATTAATGGAAGCAATACCTGAAGCCGATATACTGGCTATGGAAGATATTGACGATAAAGTTGCACCATTTGGTATTTCAGGTAAGGCGCAAAAGCTAATAGACCCTGTAACTAAGCAAACTCGTTTGGGCCGATTTGGTTGGAAAGCGGGTACGAGTAGCATTGAACATCAAGTCGCAGCGGCTTTAAATACCGATATGGGGGTAATGACCAGCGTTCTTGCTACGCCTGATTGTGGAACAAATCAAAAAGCGCAAGGTAGCTGCGGAACTAATGACGTTGAATTAGCCGATGAGCATTTAGATAATTTAGTTAAGTATATTTCACTACTTGGTGTAAGAGCGCAAAGGGCCTTGGACGATCCACAAGTGCAAAATGGTAAAGCACTATTTGCTAGCATTGGCTGTGCCGATTGTCATACTCAAACACTAACAACTAGTGAGAACCATCCATTAAGAGAGCTTGCAGGACAAACTATTCATCCTTATACCGATATGCTTTTACATGATATGGGTGCTGGTTTAGCGGATAACTTAGGTGAAGGCCTTGCTACAGGCTCAGAATGGCGAACTACGCCTTTATGGGGCATAGGATTATCGGCATGTGTTACCGGTGGCGTTATTAACACTATAGGTGGTCAAGGCAATGAAGTATGTACGCCTGTACATAGTTATTTGCATGATGGTCGTGCGCGAACCATTGAGGAGGCTATTTTATGGCATGGTGGAGAAGGGCAATCCTCAAATACAAAATATCAACAACTGAGCAGTGATAATAAACAAGATTTATTGAAGTTCTTAAATTCCCTTTAACTTTTATTTAGTTATTTCTCGCCCCTTTGCCGCTAATAATACTATTATTAGTGGCTTTTTTTATGTTTTATCAATGCTGTTTATGAACAGGTAATTTGTGGAGTTAGTTTAAATTATCGATTTAACTTGTTTAACAATATTGCTCTTAGCTTGCGCGCGGTTAATTCATCAATAGGGTTTAACACTCCGCGTTGTTGCTGGGGAATATGGGTAGCTTCTTTGGGGTCAAAGACATAATGCTCAAATATATCACGCCAAGCATTTCTTTGTTCTTTTGGTAGGTCTTTAATTGCTAATAAAGCATGATTTAGAGCGTCCATTGGCGCACCTAAAAAATGATCTACTTGTCGCCACCAATAATTTACTAATACATTAATATCACTTAAGCCTTCAACATGATGCCACCACATACTTGGGATGAAAATCGCGTCGCCAGCTTCCAGCTCTGCTAATTGCGCATGCTCAAGTGCTGTGTTGAATTTAGGGAATTGATCAAAATCTACATTTTCAAAATCAACCAAACTTGCAGGCTGTCCTGCCGGAGTTAAGTCAATTGGCCCTATATATAAATTGTCGAGCTGATCTGGTGGAAATAAGGTAAACCTTCGTTTACCTGCAGCAACACAGGCTACATTGTCGGTAACATCATAGTGAGCGGCAATTCTTGATTGATTGCCAATCCAAGCACTTACAATTGGCTTGTCGCTAAGTTTGTCAATATCATTGTGCTTACGCAATTCAGGCATTATGTGGTTTATGGATGCAGAGCCAACATAATAACTATCGCTTTTGTCATCGTTAGCAGCGGCTGCTATTTGATCTAAGACTGTATCGAGCTGAGTTGTTTTACGAGTGTAGTTAAAGCCATCAAGAGTTTCATTATAAAAAAAACGACCAGCAACATTTGCTGGCGCTATCATAGCTTTTACAGGGTTTTGATTATAAAAGCGTTTAATGTAGTCAATTACTTCAATATCACAGCTCTGACTTGCTTTAACTAATGGCCAATCTTTAACTAAGCCCTTAAATATAAGGGGCGTAGTAGAGGTGAGTAACTCATCAGTTAACTCATCCGGTGATATGGTTAGTTGCTTTACTTGTTGTTTAATATTGAGCATAACGGTATTTATAATGACGCATTTTTCTTAGCGATTAAATCATTAAGGTTTGCTGTTGATGCCAGTATCATGTGCATTGCTTTGATGTATCCTTGTTGATGTAAGCTAGATAATACAGAGCCATCTAATTTAGCTAGATTCTCACTATTAATGGTATACAAACTATTAAGAGCAATTGAATTTTCATCTTTTAGAGTGATATTAACATTAACACTTTCAATCAAATCATGTTCGAGTAAAACTTCTATAAAGCGCTTAGTTTGTTCATGGCCATTATTAATTTCGTTAAGAATTGTGGCTGCTTGCTGTAAAAATTCTGTTTGCCCGCCTTGAGGTAGAAATACCGGTTCGCCCATAGTTGTACTTATTCTTGGGCTATCCATGTCAACATGTATCATGGCTTCTTGCTTAATTTCGCCATCAATTTCCTGTTCACTAAAACCAATTAAAAATGGGCGTCTGCGAATAGTTAATGGGATATAACTCGCGTGCCAACCATTATCATCAAGATATAAGTTTTCATCGGCGCTTAAACCAAATAAAGCGATACATTCAAATTGACCTGTATTGGTGTTTTTGCGGAAAAAAATAGGGTAATCACCTTGTACTAAATCTATCTCACTTAGCATAATTCCAGTGTAACTGGCGGTATCACCATATTTAGGGTGGTGTTCGCAAATAATATGTAAGTCTTTATGGGTAATATTATTTAATAATTGGTGATTGCTCATGCTACATCCTAGGCTTTTTATTATTTGGTTTGTTTACCAATCTAACATTAGATTTTTTGTAAACCAAACTCTTTAATTTTATTAATTAAATCTCGGTTACTTGGCAATACGCTAAGTAATTTATGGCTTAATTTTGCATTTTTCTGAAAGTTTTCCATCGCGGTATCGATCATGGATTTTTGTTTGGCACTTAATGGTTGCTCAGTTTTAAAGCCCATACCATACAATACATATTGATAGCTTGCCGATGGAAATACTTCGTCCACTTGGGTGAAATCTTGATGATAAGGTGATTGATACTTCCATAGCGTTAATAAGTCTTGCAACTCTGTAGGTATGGATTCAGGATCACAGTTATCACGCCAATACTCGGTATCGGTGCGCTTAGTTAAAATATAGTGCAACTTGAGAAAATCGATTATGCGATCCCAGCGATACAAGAATTTATCGTTAAATCGTTTGGCAACAATATCCATAACCTGACGATTAGCTGGTAATTGCTCACTTATCATAGCTGCACTTAATTCAACAAGTACTAACGCCGAGGCTTCTAAAGGCTCTAAAAATCCAGCAGACAAGCCAACCGCAACACAATTTTTATGCCAAAATTTTTGCCTATGACCAGGCTCAATTGGTATTTTACGAAACTCTAATTGATCGGCTTTATCACCGACACTCTCACGAATATATTCGCGTAACTCATCAGCCGCTTGCTCGTCGCTAATATGACGAGAAGAGTAGACATGACCAACACCACGGCGAGATGGTAAACCTATATCCCAGATCCAACCAGCGCTTTGACCGGTAGAGATAGTGTGTGAGGCGATAGGGCTTTGTTCTGACTCATATGGTACATGTACAGCAAGGGCACTATCATTGAACAAAATATGCTTTTTACTGATAAAGGGCACTTGGTAATGCTTACCCAGTAATAGCGAAGAAAAACCGCTGCAATCAACAAATAGATCGCCTTCGATATCCTCTTGGTTTTTACAAGATAATGATTTTATATCACCACTTTCATTATTGTTGATGCTAACTACATGGTCAAGAATATGCTTAACACCGAGTTTTTTTGTGCAATGATTTTGTAGAAAAACAGCAAACTTTCCGGCATCTAAGTGGTAAGCATAATTGGCAATATGAGCATATTCTGGTGTGGTATTTTGTTTTGGCGCTAAACCATGATCACATAAATGTCCTTGAAAGCTGACCGCATTAGTAAAGGTCACTTTATCTGATTGTGGTTGCCAAAAAGGGGCTAAATTTATATCAGCATAACCTTGTGGCAAAACCAGTGGATGATAATAGAAATCATCTTCTTTACCTGTGACCCATTTAGCAAATTTGGCACCTTGTTTAAATGATGCATCACATTGGCGGATAAAGTCTGTTTCAGTTACCCCTATCTTTTCTAATGTACCGCGCATCGTTGGCCAAGTACCTTCACCAACACCAACAGGTTTTACATCTGGAGACTCAACTAGGCAAACTTCAACATCGCTATTACCATCAGCGCTATGCTCTGCTGCAATGATACCTGCTGTTAACCAACCAGCAGTGCCGCCACCAACAATAACTATACGCTTAATTTCTTGATTCAAAAGGGTAAATACTCCCAAATAAATTTAACTGTTAAAGGTATAATAGGCCCGATTGATTTAACAATCTAGGCCTATTTATTTTATTTAACTAACGGTTAAATTGACTATTTAAATGTGTAACGAGCACCTAAAGTGTATCGTGGACCATATTGGCGAGCGAATAAGAATTGCTCTTCATAACGGCCAAAACCTTGCTCAGTTTCATTATTTAAATTAACACCTTCAAAAAATACAGTGAACTGTTCATTAATGTCATAGTTAACACTTGCATCCCATTGGCCATATTCTTTAGCAAACTGTGGAGGAGCATCGGCTGAACCACCAGCTTGTCCAACACCAATAAGATATTCATCACGCCATGCGTAAGTTATTTTCACTGAGATGCCATCTTTTTCATAGAATGCCTGGAAGTTAGCCGAATCACTTAGCCCATTTAATGGTGCTTGTTCTTCACCACCTACTTGAGAAACATCGTATTCAACGTCACCGTCAACAAAGGTCGCGTTAATTGCGGTACCAAAGCCTGTTTCACCAAAGAAATGCTGAAGAGCTACTTCGATACCATCAACTTTTTTAGTATCGCCATTAGCTGGTTGTGATACATCCCATACGGTTAAAGGGTCAGCATCGACTTGTTCCACTTGGCCCAAGGCATTACCACCGCCATTTGCAACTATGTGGTTGAATATTTCTTCCTCAGTAGCACCTGCGCCTAATTCAGCTCGAGCTGCTTCTGCACGAGGACCAATATACGGGTCACGTAAGCCATCAACGGTTATTTGCGAACTACTATTAGAGATGAAGTTTTTTACATCTTTTTGGAACCAACCAATAGATGCATAACTTCCTTCGGCATAGTAATACTCTAACGATAGATCGATATTTGTCGACTCAAAAGGTTCTAAGTTGGTATTACCAGAGCTACCAGTACGAGATCCCGGTTTAGGAGAAGATGAAAGTGTGCGAACACCGGCTAGGTTACCTAAAGGTGCGCGACTGATTGTTTTACCGGTAGAGAATCGACCCACTATGTCATCGGTGATATCTACTTTAATATCAAAACTTGGTAAAAATACATCATGCTTACCTGTTGTTTCAACTAAACCAAAGCCATCTTGATAAGCCAAATTCCACTCGGTAGCACTTATCCAAATCAGTTTGTCTTCAACGTTTTGTCTAACGGTACTGGTAACATCCGTTTCTTCGTATCTAAAGCCAAAATTTACATCAACTGGAAAGTCGTACACATCAAAATAGAGTGCTGCTTGCACATAGACCGCGGTAGTTTCTTCTTCTACTTTAGCATAAGACTCTCGATGATTTGGGTTAACTGAACTTGGCGCCCAAGGATCTGTTTCAAAGTTAGGGAAGAATGCATCCATTCTAGATACGGCTTCGTTGAAATTGTAATCATAGTAATAGTTGGTAGTAAGATCGCTACCACCACCACTTAATTCATCTAAAAATCCGCCGGTACTGGTTCTAGTAAACATGCTGTCAGGGAATACAGCCCCATCTGATGCATAACCAACAGGCCCTTGTTGACCAGTAGTTGCAAAACTACCTTCTATTGATTGATCGGTATAAGATGCACCAAAGCTTATGTTTACTAAGAAGCCGTCATATGGGTTTTCCCAAATACCATCAAGTTGTAATTGGTCAATTTCAGACTCGCCAGTATTGACCATAAACTCACCAAATTGAGCTTCGTAATCAGCTGGATTTGCTTCTTCTGCACCATTTGGCCAAAACAGCTCTATTTGTGGAACTTCACCACCTTGGTATGAATAGCTTTTAGAGTCTAGATTATTAGCACCTAAAATTAAGAATGGGTTAGAACCACTACCACTATCAGCACCATCATTAAAATCGTTAGTCGAGTTATGATAATCAAGCTCAAGACCAAGGTTGTCAGTTACTTGCCACTCAAAATTAAGACCAATTGATTCCGCTTCAACTTCTGTAGTGTTTTGACGAGTTGTGTGAGCGTAATCATTATTTGCTTCATTAAAGTAAACCGCTGTACCATTTTCATCAAGTTCATACTCATTGATGTTACCGCCGTATACGAACCACACACCAAAAGCTAAAGATTCATTGGCTGTTTTTGCTTTTGAAGCAGTATAATCAACAGTTGTAATGAAATTATCAGTAGGTGCATATTGTAACGTTAACTGACCATTAGTTCGGCTTCTTTCGACGTTGGCAAAGTTGTAACCCATATTTCGAGGGAAGAAAGTATTTCCTAATTTGTTGCCTTCTAAATCTTCTGGACGGTTATCAATCGCATTTTCACCGCTTGCAGCACCCGTTGATACATCCGCTTGCCAACCGTCAATTTGCGCACTTTGCTGTTGGAAATCACGCTCTTGATGAGAGAATGATAAAGCCACACCAAAAGTTTCATCAGAAAAAGTATTACTAAAAATACCCGCTATTTCAGGGGTAACATCATCACCTTCTTCATTCGATGTATCATGTATCGCTTTACCTGTTAAAGAGTATTTTAGGCCTGGAGAATCTAGAGGGCGAGTAGTAACTATATTTACTGTTGCACCCAAGCCTCCACTTGGAGTATCGGCTCTAGCTGTTTTGATAACTTCTAATGTGCTAACACCTTCGGAAGATAAATTCTCAAGATTATATGAGCGAGAGTTACCAGTACCTGGCATTGAACGCCCATTTAATGTAACTAAGTTAAATGATGGACCAAAACCACGTACTGTGATCTGACTACCTTCACCATTGGCACGGCTTACCGAAACACCGGTAATACGTTGCAGTGATTCCGCTAAGTTTGTGTCTGGAAATTTACCCATTTCCTCAGAAGATATTGCATCAACAACACCCGAACTGCTACGTTTTAAATCTGAAGAGCGAACTAATGAACCGCGCATACCTGATACTTCAATGACTTCAATTTCATCTTCATTTGTATCAGCAACAATATTTGCAGCTTCAGCGTTTGCATCTTCTTCGGCATAGGTTGGTGCTACAACACTGCTACCTAATAACATAGATATTGCGACAGCAAGTTGTTTTTTATTAAAGTTAACTTGTTTCATATTTTCCTACTTATTTTTTAAGTATTTATGTTCAATGTCTTGCTAGCGTATGTCTTAATTTATTTGTAGTTTTAGAGCCACACCTAGCACATTAATATTCTTTTAAATAACCCTTTTAGGGTTTCTATGGGTTAGCGATTTTTAGATTATCGATTCGATAAACTGCACCTTCGCCTGTATCCCATAGAGGGAATATCATCACGACATCGATGTCGCTAATATCAAGTCCCGCATTAGCAATATCGTCTAAAGCAAATGTATAGGTTTGCCATTGCCCAGTAACAGGTGCAACACCTTCATTACTGTCTGTTAATGCCAACTCTACAGCTTTACCGCCATTGTCAGGACCGCCGCCACTTTCAATTTTAAATAACCAATATGAGCTAGCATCATTTGGTGCATTAACCACTTTCATTTCAAATTGCACCACGCCTTGGCTTAATAATGCGCTAGCGTCAAAGTTGGCATCACCGCCGCCAATACCTGAGCGAGTGTTTAACCCCATTACTGTAGGTTGTGCGCCGATAGTAAATTCAGCAACCATATTATGGTCTGCATCATCTATTTCTAATGATGGAGTAGTACCACCACAACAATCCCACAACACCCAACCAGTGGCAGCCATATCAGCGAATAACGTTCCCGGAGCTGGTGTGTTATCTTCTCCTGTTGGTGGCGTAGAATCGTCGTCTGAGCTTTCACCACTTGGAGAATAAATTCTTGCATTATCAACGCGATATACTGCACCTTCACCTAAGCCCCATGAAGGGAATATCATGATGGTAGTAATATCATCAATCGCTATACCGGCAGCAGCTAAATCAGAAAGTTTGAATGTATAGGTTTGCCATTCGCCCACTGTTGGCGCTACAGCTTCTTCACTTTCAGTTAAGTTATATTCAGCAGCCGCACCTTCATTACCGTTTTCAACACCACCTGTGCTTTCAACTTTGAATAACCAAACTGCTTCAGAGTTTGTTGGTGGCGTAACTAGTTTCATATCAAATTGCACAACACCATCTGAGATGATTGCTGAGCCATCGAACGCTTTATCTGGTTCGCTAGCAGTAAAGCCCATAACGGTTGCTTGTGAACCGATTACAAACTCAACCGTGTTACCGTTATCACCATCTGTTTGCTCAGTTGGTGTTGAACCTCCACAACAATCCCAAGGAGCCCAATCAGGGTTTGGTCCATCTTCAAATAGAGTTAGTTCAGGAGTATTTGGACCAGAGCCAACAACGCCTTCTTGAGCAATTGTTACGTTATCTACTCTATATACGGCGCCTGAGCCAGAGCCCCAGGTAGGGAAGAGCATTAATACATCGATGTTGGTTAAATCTAAACCTTTGTCAGAAAGAGATTGCAAACTAAAGGTATAAGTTTGCCATTCGCCTGTTACTGGCGCTAAACCTTCAACGCTTTCTGTCACTCTTAATTCGACAGCTTCTTCAGCTCCATTGGATTCGATTTTAAACCACCATTCTGCGCTTGAATTGCTTGGTGGTGTTACAACTTTCATTTCAAAACTAACATTGCCGGCGTCAATCATTGGAGAAGCGTCAAAACCAAGTGGCGCATCAGACTCAAACACATTAAAACCCATTACTGTATTTGTATCGCCAATTGAAAATTCGACTACCTCACCGTGAGCTTCATCATCAGTTTGAATCGTTGGTTCAATTTCACCATTATCGCCCCATATTGGCCAACTCGGATTCTCAACGGTATCAAAGATGGTTAAATTAACAGCTACGCCTGTTGAAGGAGGTCTAGGAATTGGCGCAGCGCCGGTAACTAATGCATCATCTGCGTCTTTATATCCAGCTCGAACCGTTTCACAGCCTTTACCTGTTTCAGGATTGGCTGAACATTCGTAAACGCGAACATAATCAATTACAAATGCTTGGCCGTTAGCGAATGCTGCAGGGTCAATACCACCATCATTAACGTTGCCGGCCCAATCGCCACCAACAGCTAAATTAAGTAATAAATGAAAATCTTGGTCAAATGGAGCTGCGTCCCAATGAGTTTCTAACTCACCAGTTACAAGGTTGTAATATTCGGTATACCAACCACGATGTCTTAAACCAACAGCTTGATCTTTAGAGTTATATCTAACATCCGATGCCATTTGTGTTTGATATAAATAACCATCGACATACCAACGAATTTCGCCTTCTTGCCATTCTATTGCATAAGTATGAAATTCATCAGCAGGGTTAAGTCCGGAAGGTAATGAATAAGCTTTACCTGATTCATCGTTTTTAGGCCAGGCTTTACCGTAATGTAATGTGCCATATACATTAGACTCAGTAACTCCCTCATCGTTGATAGTTTTTAAGTTCACAGTCTCGACAATGTCAATCTCACCAGACTTTGGCCAGCCACCATAAACTTCATCTGTCGGTAACATCCAAAAGGCTGGCCATGTACCTTGTCCAAATGGCATTTTTGCACGCATTTCAAAGCGTCCATATTTCCAGTCGCCTAAATTTTTAGTACTTAAGCGTGCTGAAGTATAATCTTTCTCTGACGTATCGTTTGCAGGGAGAGCTACAATATTTAAGTTGCCATCAGCAACGAATGAGTTTTCAGGGCTGTCGGTGTAACACTGATTTTCGTTGTTACCCCCACCTGCACAATTTACTTCATGAAACCATTTGTCTGGGTCGATAGTGTCACCGTCAAACTCATCGCTCCATACCATTTTCCAATCTGAACTTAACTTGTTATCAGTAACTATTTTACCTGTCGGCGCTGGTTGTACAAAATCTACTGCATTGAAATCTGTTTTGGTTTCTGTGTCATCACAGCCAAATAAGGCTAGGGTAACTGATGCGCTGATTAAAGTTGCGAAAGCGTGTGACTTTCGTTTTACGCTACCTGTTGTCTTCATGTTATCTCCCCAAGAGATGTGAATATTATTGTTCTATATATTGATAAAAACTTAATTAACGCTTGCGATGAAAAACTTACTTATTTATGTAAATAGTCGTCTTAGTGTTAACTGCTTGTAAATTCCTTATTGTTAGTGGTAGCACAGATATTTTTCATTAAAAATTAAAATACGGTAAAGCGGATTGGGGAAAAGTTAAAACGGACTAGCCTCTAAATAATTTAAAAAAGTTCAATGATTTTAATTGTTCGAGCTTATTTACTCGCTTTGTAAATAAGCCTCTAAATAATTTTTAAAGTTCTTCTGGTCGCAAACCGAGTCCGTTTTAACTTGTTTTGATTGCGCAAATAAATTTGAAGATTCATGTTTGCTTTATTGAAGATTGTGATAGTTAAAACTTACGCAACTAATTAAAAGATTTTCCATTAACTCGTTAACTAATAAGTTAAAAATATTATGACCAAATATAATCTTAAGCAGAATCAAGTTTCGGGCGGTTTTGTTACCATGGGCACTGAGCGTTATTACGAAATTTGTAATATGGATCAAATGGGCCCTTTTTTTATTAGCTTGGTTTCAAACAGTGACCATTGGCTATTTATTTCTACAACTGGTGGCTTAACAGCTGGTAGAGTATCTCCTGATACAGCGTTATTCCCTTATACAACCGTTGATAAGATCCACGATGATTATTTAAATACGGGTTCTAAAACCATCTTTAGAGTTGTAACAGATGAACAAAAAGTTCAGTGGCAACCATTTAATCAACAGCAAAATACTAACTTTAATGTATCGCGCAATATTTATAAAAATACCTTAGGCAACAAACTCTGCTTTGAAGAAGTTAATCACGATCTTAAGCTTTCCTATCGTTACACATGGATGCTGAGTCATGAGTATGGCTTTGTGCGTGAAAGCGAACTTATTAATGAAGCTTCAACAGCAGTTAAGGTAGATGTTTTAGATGGCTTACAAAATATTTTGCCAGCCGGAACACCAAGGTTTACGCAAACCAATTCAAGTAATCTAGTTGACGCCTATAAATGGACGGAAGTTGATAAGCAAACTGGATTAGCTTTTTTTACCCTTTTCTCAGGTATCACAGATCGAGCCGAGCCGTGTGAATCATTAAATGCTAATACCGTGTTTAGCTTAGGTTTAAGCAATAGCAAGATACTTATTTCAACAGAACAAATAGCTGGCTACTTAGTTGGCGAAGATGTTGCCGCTGAATACCACAAGCGCGGTATACGTGGTGCATATATGGTTAACGGTGAGCTAGATTTAGCAGCAGGTAGCTCTCAGACATGGCAAATTATCGCAAATGTTGAGCAAAGCCAAGCACAAGCCGTTGCGTTAAAGCAGCAACTTAATAACCCTGAACAACTGCAACAAAAAATTAAAGACTCTATAGCACATGGTAGTGATGATTTAGCGCGCATAATGGCATCTGGCGATGCGTTCCAATGTACGGCTGAAGAAGAAGTCTCGGTGCACCATTATGCTAACGTACAGTTTAATTTATTGCGCGGCGGTGTATTTGATAACCATTACAGCATAACCAAGAAAGACTTTATCGCAACCATAAAGCAATTTAACCAAGGCGTATTTACTGAGCATCAAGAGTTTTTGTCTATACTTCCTGCGCATTGTAGTTTTATTGATTTACTTGCATTGGTTAAAAAGCAAAATTCAGCTCAGTTGGAGCGCCTTTGCTATGAATATTTACCGATTATGTTTGGTCGAAGACATGGCGATCCAAGTCGACCTTGGAATCAGTTTGCCATTAATCTTACCGATGAAAATGATGAAAGAATTTTAACTTATCAGGGCAACTGGCGTGATATTTTCCAAAACTGGGAAGCATTAACCTTTAGTAATCCTGAATTTATTGAAAATATAATTTGTAAGTTTGTTAATGCCTCAACTATAGATGGTTATAACCCGTACCGTGTCACGAAAGAAGGAATTGATTGGGAAGTTGAAGACCCAGCTGATCCTTGGAGTTATATTGGCTATTGGGGCGATCACCAAATCATTTATTTGCAAAAGATGCTTGAGCTTTCCGCGCAATTCCATCCACAGCGATTAACTGAATTCTTAACTAAGCCAATATTTACTTATGCTAACGTACCATATCGCATAAAGGCTTTTTCTGACTTACTTATTAACGCTAAAGATACCGTTGAATATGATGATGAATTAGCTGCTGAAATAGAAAAGCGAGTGGCAGAAATAGGCTCTGACGGTAAGCTTTTATTAGCCAGTGATGGGCAAGTATATTTAGTTAATTTATTTGAAAAATTATTAGTAACTTTATTGTCTAAATTAAGCAACTTTGTTGTTGATGGAGGCATCTGGTTAAACACTCAAAGGCCTGAATGGAACGACGCCAATAATGCCTTGGTTGGTCAAGGTTTATCTATGGTGACCTTATCTTATTTACGCCGCTATATTCAGTTTTTGCAAACCCTGTTATCACAACAAACTGGTTCGTTTACCTTGTCAGCAGAAGTAAGCCAATGGTTTGCTCAAACAGCCAAAGCAATTACCAACCTGAGTGAACTGGTTAAAGCGGATGCGTTAACACCACAAGAGCGCTTTGCTAGCTTAAATGAACTAGGGCAATTTGCCAGTAACTATCGTTTAACCGTATATAAAAATGGTGGCTTTAGTGGCACAGCTGAGCAATCAGTAAGCGATGTACAAACATTATTAAGTGATGCTCTTATTGCCATTGATAAAACCATTGCATTTAACAAGCGTAGCGACGGTTTATATAATGCTTACAATTTACTTGCATTAAAGCCTGAATCATTATCTATCGACGCATTATACCCAATGCTTGAAGGTCAAGTAGCTGCTTTAAGTTCAGGTGTGTTAGCCCCTAAAGAAGCTGCACAGGTTGTTGAGTCTTTATTTGCGAGTGATGTCTATCGAAACGATCAAAAGACTTTTATGCTTTATCCTGATCGTCAATTGCCTAGTTTTCTTGCGAAAAACACTATCGATAGTGAACAACTCAAAGCAATACCTGGTGTATTAAATCTCTTAGAAAGTAACAACACAGCAATCATTGAACAAGATATTGAAGGTACTTATCGTTTTAATAGTGCATTTAAAAATGTTAGCGATTTAATTGCTCAAATAGATGTAATCGCGAGCTCTGAAATCCCAGAGCTACTGCAAAGTAAACAAGCACTGAGCGAGCTTTTTGAATCAGTATTTAATCATCAAGAATTTACTGGTCGCTCTGGTGGTATGTTTGGTTTTGAAGGCTTGGGTTGTATTTATTGGCACATGGTATCTAAGTTGCTTTTAGCGGTACAAGAAAACTACTTTAATGCCATAGCGACAAATGCCAATACAGAGGTTAGCCAGCAATTAGCAAACCTTTATTATCAAGTGCGCGAAGGTATCGGGTTTAATAAATCGCCGAGTGAATACGGCGCATTCCCTACCGACCCATATTCTCACACACCTAAGCATGCCGGTGCACAGCAACCGGGGATGACAGGGCAAGTAAAAGAAGAAATATTAACTCGTTTTGGTGAGTTAGGCATTCGTGTAAATAATGGCGAAGTGCAATTTTTACCAAGCCTATTACGCAGCCAAGAGTTTGCGGCAACACAGCGCAAATTTAAATTTTTAGATATAGACAATTGTTGGCAGGAAATCTTATTAGCCAATAACTCCTTAGCTTTTACTTGGTGTCAGATACCAATTGTTTATCAACTTACCAACAATGAAGACGTTAATGAGCAATTAACGGTTTCATTTAACGATTCTAGCGAAAAAATCATTGACGGTAACACATTGTCTACCGACTTAAGCTCGTTGATTTTTACTAAAGCGGGGCTTATTCGTCGTATTACATTAAAAGTATCTGCTAGCAGTTTATTCGTGCAATAGCATGACTTTATTAGCCATAAAAAATATTAATATTATTGGAGCACAAGGTGTCGAGTAATTCTTATAAAAAACAGTTTTTAGCTGGTGAAAACTACAACCGTTTATCGACGGATGAGTTAAAAACTGTCGCCGCTGAAATTTTACAAAACAAAATTCACGGTATTTCATTTAGTCCCTATGTAGAAGGGCAAGGACCAGGCAGTCAAATAAGCAAACAACAAATAGAAGATCGTTTGCAGATAATTAAAGGAAATATTAATTGGGTGCGCTCGTTTTCATGTACTGAAGGTAATCAATACATCCCTGAAATAGCTAAAAAGCAAGGCTTAAAGACTATGGTTGGGGTTTGGTTAGATGATGACTTAGCCAATAACGAACTCGAGCTTACTAATGCCATTGAAGTTGCTAAGGCAGGACATGCCGATATTCTTGCTGTCGGCAATGAAGTGTTGTTACGTGGTGATTTAACGCAAGAGCAGCTTATTGATTATATTACGCGTGCTAAACAAGCCGTGCCTGAAATCGAAGTAGGTTATGTAGATGCTTATTATGAGTTTGAAGATCACCCAAAGGTCGCCGAAGCTTGTGATCTAATCTTAGCCAATTGTTACCCTTTTTGGGAAGGCTGTGCGCTTGAGTATTCATTACTGTATATGAAAGATATGTATCAACGAGCCCTTAAAGCCGGTAATGGTAAGCGAGTGATTATTACAGAAACTGGTTGGCCAAATGTCGGCACTGCTGAATATGGGGCTATACCTTCTACCGATAACGCCATTAAATATTTTGTTAATACCTATATGTGGGCCGAAAATGATGACATAGATGTATTCTATTTTTCATCATTCGATGAAGCTTGGAAAGTAGCTGATGAAGGTGACGTTGGTGCTTATTGGGGCTTATGGGATAAAGACGGTAAATTAAAATACGCTTGAATTAACTATAACAGGTAAAAAATAATGAATATTACTCACGCTAATGCAATATGTTACTCAGGCTATCGAGAAGGGCAAGGGCCTGGCCAAGGAATTTACCCTAGCTATGAACAGATAAAACAAGATCTACTGATTTTAACACAACACTGGCACTACATTCGGTTATACGATTGTGGCCCTCATGCAGAGCTAACCTTGTCTGTTATTAGCAATGAAAACCTCGACTTAAAAGTTATGCTAGGTGCTGATGTTGGCGCTGAAATGAGCAACCCAAATTGTCCTTGGGGAGCCGATTACAGTGACGAAAAATTACAAGCAAATAAACTACAAAATATTGCTAATATTGATAAGTTAATTGCTTTATCAACAAAATACCAAGACATTATTTTTTCAGTATCTATCGGAAATGAGGCAAGTGTTGATTGGACTGATCATATGGTGCCTGTAGATAGACTGATTAGCTTTGTACATCGTATTAAAGCAAACATTAAGCAACCGGTTACCTTCTGTGAAAATTACATTCCTTGGGTCCATAAGCTAGCTGATTTAGTGGCGGAATTAGATTTTATTTCAATTCATACCTATCCTGCTTGGGAATATAAATCCATTGATGAAGCACTAGACTACACCAAGCAAAACTACCATTTTGTTGCAAATCAATATCCAGATACTCCTGTTGTTATTACGGAGGCGGGTTGGACAACTCAGTCTAATGGCCGTGGTATTGAACCATGGAATGCATCACAAGAAATTCAAGCGAGTTACTACAAGCAATTGGTTGATTGGAGTAATGAAGAGCAGATACTCACTTTTGTTTTTGAAGCATTTGATGAACCTTGGAAAGGATCGGAACATCCGCAAGAGCCGGAGAAACATTGGGGACTATTTACAGTTGATAGACAGCCTAAATTGGTTATGAATGATTTATTTGCTAGTGCAAATGAATTTGACAGTGATCAAGTAGAGCTTTCTAATTTAGCCATTGAGAACTGCTAACTTATTGTTAATAATAGATTTTAAATTGCTAGTATTAGCTGTTGAACTTGAGTAGGATAAAATATGTATTCTACTTAGTTTATCTCAATTGGTAATAGAGAGCCTAAATGTTAAAAAAAATAGCTAATGATCAGAGCTATCAGTACTGGTTTATGCAATGCAGCTATTGGGCATTTATATGTTTAATTAGTTTATCAACGCTAACCGTGTGGTATGCGCAGTTTAATTTTGCCAATTTAGCTCACACAATCGTGCAATCAGGTCTTGGCTTGTTACTCTCTATACCTTTATATCGTGTGTTTATTGCGTTTTGGGAACATTCATTGCGCTATCGCTTGGTAGTGGTTCTTCTTGGCGTTATCGTGATTTCTTTTGCCTGGACAGTTATGCGTATGCAGGCCTTTATCATGATGACACCAGAATATGATATTTGGAATGATTTTGGTGGCTGGTATTTCGGTAGTATCTTAGTGTTTTTAAGCTGGACTGGCTTAGTTCATGGAGTGAAATATTATCAATTATCACAAATAGAGCATAAAATTATGCTCAGCGCAGAGGCCGATGCAAAGTATGAATTAGAACAAAGAATCGCGGCACAAACTATTGCTCGAGATGCGCAAATAAAAATGTTGCGCTACCAATTAAACCCTCACTTTTTATGTAATACGTTAAATGCGATTAATTCATTAATTGAAGCACAAGAGCCGAAAATAGCGCAATCAATGACGATCAAATTAAGTAAATTTTTACGTTATTCTCTTGATCATAATCCCGATAATAAAATTGCCCTGCGTAACGAACTTAATGCCCTTAATCTTTATTTAGATATTGAAAAAACACGTTTTGGTGAACGTTTACAGCTTGATTTTCAAATAGATACGCAAGCTGAAGATGCGCGAGTTCCTAGTTTGATTTTACAACCTGTAATTGAAAACTCAATGAAACATGTTGTTGCCCAAAATGAAGAAGGGGGCACTATCAGTATCAAAGCTAGAATTGTCGATAATAAATTGGTTCTTGGTATGTCCGATACTGGTTCTGGAATTAAATTAGGCAAAAGCAAATTACAAATATCGCAAGGACGTGGTGTGGGCTTAAGAAATATAGACGAAAGATTAAAAGTGCTTTATAAAGATAATTACTCTTTTGAGTTAAATATCACGGCATCGGGTGGATTAAAAACTACTATAACAATACCTTTTGAATCTGCAGCAAAAGTATAATAACTATAATAAACTAAATAATATGACTAAATTAAAAACTATCATTGTTGATGACGAGCCTCTTGCACTAAAGCTGTTGCGTTCTAAATTAGAGAAATTTCCCGAATTGGAAATTATCGCGGAATGTAAAAATGGTCGTGAAGCAATTGAGGCGACACTAGATTTAGCGCCTGATTTATTATTTTTAGACATTCAAATGCCTGGGGTCAATGGCTTTGGTGTTATTGAAAAGCTACAAACAGATATAGTTCCTATGGTGGTTTTTACCACTGCTTTTGAACAATACGCTTTAGATGCATTTGATGTGCATGCTGTAGATTACATCTTAAAACCAATTGACGAAGAGCACATTCAAAGAGCCGTTAAACGAGCACTATCTCGATTTAACCGTGGTGAAAGTGAAAACAATAAAAACCGGATTATCGGCGCCATAGATTCAATTAATGAGCGTGAACAAACGATTATCAGATTTCCTTTAGCTGACGATTTAAATGAGCAACCTGCAGCAGGTTTTAACGCCAATGTTGAACCAAAAGTAGTGGTTAAAGATAGAGATGATATAACCTTACTCAAGCAATCTGAGATTGAATGGGTCGATGCTGCTGGCGATTATGTTTGCTTACATGCTAATGGCGCAACTCATATAAAAAGAAGTACATTAAAAAGCTTACTTGATGAACTCGATCCAGCAATCTTTAAACGCGTCCATCGCTCTACCATCGTAAACCTGAATTTCATTCAAAAGGTTATCCCTCATACCAAAGGTGAATTTTTCTTAAAGCTTGGCGAGTATGATCAAGTAAAAGTAAGTCGTAATTACCGAGAGGTCATTAAAGACTTCCTTACTGATGTTTAAGCATTGGCTTACGCGTTCTTTGCCTAAGCTGATTTTTGAGCTCTAACTATGTTGCTTTACAATTTGCTCTAATGCAGTCATTAATCGCTGACATTTTTGTGTATCTTCAGCTTCTTGGTGAGCAGAGCTGAATTTTCCAATATCGTTATCAAAATACTTACCTGAATTGCTAGCAAACTCATTTTCAAGTGCTGCTCTGATCAAAATATCAGCTCCAATACTTAGGTCGTTACCTGCTACGCCGAATCCTTCTTTAACCATTTTACTGGCTAACAAAGAACCTGGATTAACAGCGACAATTACTTGCTTAGGAGTTAACAACTTGGCTAGCTCTTGTGACCATATCGTAATGGCAAGCTTACTTTGTGCATAAGCTTGAAACTCATCTTCAATACTAACTTTGCCCGATAAGGCGTTAATATCAATAGGCGCTTGTGCCGCCGATGATAAATTAACAATTCTGCCATCAGCTGCAAGCAGCGGTAAAAGCTCTTGGGTAATTATCAACGGAGTAATGGTATTAACAACAAAGCGAACATCTATGCCACTTGCTGTCATAGCATTACTTATTTTGAATACTCCGGCGTTATTAATAATAACGTCGATAGTCTTATTGGCATTTGTAATCGCTTCAATCAATTTTCTTACTTGTGTAAAATTTGCTAGATCAGCTAAATAAGTATTAATCTTAATTGTTGGGTTAATCGAACGTAATTGTTGTTCAGCGGATTTTAATTTTTCAGCGCTGCGGCCATGAATAATTAAATTATGTCCTTTTTCGGCTAATAACTTTGCCGTTTCTAAACCAATACCATCAGTGGCACCGGTAATAAAAATATTTTTCATAACTTACCTTTTATCAATAGCTGATCAAAGTCATCATCTTCTTACAATCAGCTACTAATTGTGATTACTAAATACTAATAACAACTTTACCCATGGCTTTACCACTTGCTAAGCGCTCATGAGCTTTACCTGCCTCACTTAATGAAAACGGTTTTGTATCTAGTATAGGTGTTAACTCTCCGGCTTCAACAATGCTAGCAAGCTCTTTTAGGATGCTAGCGTGCTGTTGACGTTTGATATTATGCAGCATAGGGATCAACATAAACACTACATTTAATGATAAGCCTTTAAAGTGTGCCACTGATAAATCAATGTTTACTAATGCAACAGTTGAAGCTACTTGACCATTTAGCGCAGCAGCTTCAAAGGAGTTAAGCATATTTTCACCACCAACAGAGTCAAAAACCACATCAAAGCCGTTACCATGTGTATATTGATTTACGTAGTCACTTACGGTTTCTGTTTTGTAGTTTATTGCTTTAGCGCCTAATTGTTTGATAAGAGCGAGTTGAGCCTCGCCACCTCCAGTCGAATAAACCTCTGCACCAAAATGCTTGGCTAGCTGCAAAGCAACATGACCAACACCACCAGAGCCTCCATGAACTAATACTTTTTGACCTGCTTTAATGCCTGAACGTATTAATCCTTCATATGCAGTAATACCTACTAAAGGTAATGCTGCAGCTTGTTCCATATTTAAGTTTTTAGGTTTTAAAGCGATAAGTTGCGCGTCTGCCACTATGTATTCTGCAAGAGTGCCTGGTAAATCTGCTAAGCCACCGGCACAACCATACACTTCATCACCTACTTTATATTCAGTAACTCCTTCACCTACTTGCTCAACAATACCCGCAAAGTCCATTCCTAAAATAGCAGGAGCCGCTGGTGAAAGAGGTAACTCACTACCCATTTGACGGATCATGGTGTCCACAGTATTAACACTTGTTGCTTTAATATTTACTAACACATGATTTGGCTTAGCTGTTGGTTTATCAATATCGGCAAGTTCGAATACTTCAGGTCCACCAAATTCATTGACAATCATTGCTTTCATACGAGCACGCTCCTTAAGGTGATGTGTGTTTTTTAAACTGTAAACAGTATAGATACTTGTAATAGTTTTGATAATGGTTATAAATAGTGAATCACTTTCAAATAAATATTGATAATGAATATAGAGCATTTAAATCTTTTTGTACGAATAGCAGCTACCAATAATATAAGTTTCGCAGGTGCAGAGCTTGGTATATCGGCTGCCGTAGCTAGTAGCCATATAAAAAAGTTAGAGGAAAGCTTAGGGGTAAGGCTAATTCATCGTACCACAAGAAAGGTGTCACTAACCGAAGAGGGGGCTGCTTTTCTTCACCATGCTGAAGATGTTATTGCTAGCGTTGAAGCCGCAAAGGCATCCGTTGGGGCTGGTGTTTCATCGCCAAGTGGCACTTTAAGGGTTGCCGCACCAGCGTCATTTGGGCGAATGCACTTATTACCAGTTATCGCAGATTTTATTAATCAAAATCCTAATTTGAAAGTTGATTTAAAGTTATCCGATACTATCGTTGATTTAGTTGAAGGCGGATTTGATATTGCTATTCGTAACTCTGAGTTGAAGGACTCAAGTTTGGTTGCTAAAAAATTAGTACCTGATAAACGTATTTTATGTGCGTCTCCAAGTTACATTGAAAAATTTGGTTTACCTAGCACCCCAGAAGAGCTTAAAAATCATAATTGTATAACGCTGTTAAATATGGACCACTGGAATTTTGATAATGGTAAAACTAGTTTTAATGTTAAAGTCAGTGGTAATTTTAGAGTCGATAATGGTGAAGCTATACGAGATGCTTGTGCCTTGGGGGTTGGCATTACAATTAATTCAACTTGGAGTGCATACAAACAACTACATAGTGGAGAGTTGGTCGAAGTATTACCAGAATATCCTTTAGTTTCAGAAACAGCTATTTGGGCTATTTATCCTAGCTCTCGACAGCTAGCACCGAAAGTCAGAGCGTTTATCGATTATGTTTCCAATCATTTTAACAATGAGGCTTCTTGGGATAAGTAAATTTTCATATAGAATAAACGATTCTAAATTTTACTAACAGGCATAAAAAAGCACTATAGATATAGTGCTTTTTCATTTGATTAGTGAAATCTGTGCTTATAGTTTAGCGAAACAACGCTCGGCTGCAGCAATGGTATCTGCAATATCTTGCTCTGTATGTGCTGTTGATAAGAAGCCTGCTTCAAATGCTGATGGCGCTAGGTAAACACCTTCGTCTAACATTAGGTGGAAGAACTTATTGAACTTCTCAGTATCACATTTCATTACCTGTGCGAATGTATCTACACGCTCTTGGTCGGTAAAGAAGAAGCCGAACATTGCACCTACGTAATTAATACATAAATCAACACCTTGGCGTTGTGCTGCAGCTTTAAAGCCTTCAGCGATTGCTTTGGTATTAGTAGATAATTGTGTGTGGTGATCTTTACTGCTTAATTCGCCTAATGCAGCTAAACCTGCAGCCATAGCAATAGGGTTACCAGATAATGTACCTGCCTGGTAAACCGGGCCTACAGGAGCAATGTAATCCATAATTTCAGCTTTACCACCAAAAGCACCAACTGGCATACCGCCGCCGATAACTTTACCTAATGTAGTTAAGTCTGGAACTATATTGTAATGTGCTTGCGCGCCACCTAATGCAACACGAAAACCTGTCATAACTTCATCTAAAATAAGTACAGATTTATATTGGTCACAGATCTCACGTAAGCCTTCTAAAAATCCTGCAACTGGAGGTACACAGTTCATGTTACCTGCAACTGGCTCAACGATGATACAAGCAATTTCATCGCCAAGTTCGGCAAAGATATCTTTAACCGATTGAATGTCGTTATAGTTAACTGTTAGCGTGTGTTTAGCAAAATCAGCAGGGATACCAGGTGAGTTTGGTACGCCTAAAGTTAATGCACCAGAGCCAGCCTTTACTAATAAAGAGTCGGCATGGCCATGGTAACAACCTTCAAACTTTAATATTTTATCACGGCCAGTGTAACCACGAGCTAAACGAATAGCGCTCATAGTCGCTTCTGTACCAGAGCTAACCATACGTAGCTTTTCCATCGAAGGTACAATTTCACGCACTTTCTCTGCCATGGTAATTTCAAGCGCTGTTGGCGCACCAAAACTTAGACCATTTTTAGCTGTTGCTATTACGGCATCTAAAATTGCAGGGTGATTATGCCCTAAGATCATTGGCCCCCAAGAACCAACGTAATCGATGTATTTTTTACCATCGGCATCAAAAATGTTTGCGCCTTCTGCGCGTTCAATAAAGCAAGGTGTGCCACCAACGCCGGTAAATGCACGTACTGGCGAGTTCACGCCGCCAGGGATAGTGTTTTGAGCTTGTTCAAATAATTGTTGTGAATGTGACATGTTCTGCCTATTTAATAATTTGGGTAAATATTAGGTTTATCAATAAAACTTATTTATTGGTAAACCATGTAACTGGTTTTTCGTACTGAGTGAGCTTTTCGTCAACACCCAAAGTTAATGCAAATAAAGCCATTCGCACCAATACACCATTTTGTGCTTGACGGAAAATAGCCAAGTTAGTGTTGTCGTTTAAATCGGTATCTAACTCGTTTGCTTCTGGTCTTGAATCGCGAGGCAGTGGGTGCATTATCACGGTATGATCTTTACAGTATTGTTCATACACGGTTTTGTTTAAGCTAAAGTGACCACGGTACATATCCGCTTCCTCTTTACTCGAAAAACGCTCTTGCTGAATTCGAGTTTGATAAACAACATCACTAGCTAAATTTCCTGCCATGGTGTCAGTAATAGTTACTTTATGACCTGCATTAGCAAGTACGTCTACGACTGAATCTGGCATTTGCAACTCTTTAGGAGCAAGCATAGTAACGGTAATATCTTTATAAAGACTTAATAGTTTTGAAAGAGAGTGTACTGTACGGCCATGTTTTAAATCGCCCATTAGCACAATGTTTAAGCCATCAATACCTTTACCATAACGTTCCATTTCAGCTTGAATGGTAAACAAATCTAATAATGCTTGAGTAGGGTGTTCATTTGCGCCATCACCGCCATTAATCACGGGTACAGAGCTACCTTGTGAAAATTCAGCTACTGAGCCCATCGCAGGATGGCGCATCGCGATAACGTCACTGTAGCCGCTGATCACTTTAGCGGTGTCATATAAAGATTCACCTTTAGAAAGAGAAGAGCTTTCTTGGCCAACTGTCTCATGCACAAAACCACCAAGTAACTGGAAAGCAGTACCAAAAGAAATACGGGTACGAGTACTAGGTTCGAAGAATAAGTTATTTAAAATTGCACCTTCTAAAACATTACAGCGTTTTTGTCTTGCAGCATAAGGGATCATGCTTTGTGCAACTTGTAGAATACGAGAGACAGATTCACGGTCAAATTGTGAAACCGATAAAATATGCTCGCCTTGAAAATTCATCATGGTTAACTACCTGATATTTTTTAATAAAATTTATTATATTTACATACTAACAAATGAAGGCTTTGCTTGATTCGAATGCCTTCATAAGTGTGCTTAATTTATTGCGCAGAACCTTAGCATAAATAGCCTATTTATAGAACAAATTGCTATTAATTATTTACCAAAATACGGGTTTTAAAATAGCTAAAATAATTACCGCAAATAAAACTAAAACCGGTAGTTCATTAAATACTCGATAAAACTTGCCTGAACGGGTATTTTTATCATTTTTAAAATCAGCCAATAACTTAAAACAATAACCGTGGTAAACGTAAAGCGCAGCAACCAATACAAGCTTTATATGTAGCCAGCCACTGTGTATAAACCACTGGCTACCCATTAAAAAAATAAGAGCTAGGCCAAAAACTAAGGTAAGTATGGCAAAAGGGGTAATAAAAAATAATAACCTACGTTCCATTATTTTTAATTGTTCTTGCACTTCTTTGCTATCACTTTCGGCATGATAAACAAATAAACGAGGTAAGTAGAATATGCCAGCAAACCAAGCCACCATAAAAGCAATATGCAATGCTTTTATCCAAAGAATAGTGGTCATTTAGTTAATCTCCATGGGTTAGAATTTTGCGAATTTTGTCAAAGGTTAAATAACCAATAATTTTATCTTGATGGCGATGATAAATAAACACCGCACCTTGACGACTTTCATATAGAGCAAAATATGCTTCAGCTAACGTTGCCTCACTATCTATGCCCGGCATTGAAATATATCTAATGGCTTGGTCTTCACTGGCTAAAGGATGAATGTTGAGGTCTATTTCAACGGTTCTAAACTCTCCACCTTTTTCCTTCGGTTTGATTATTAATTGCTTGTTATCCTCTTGCTCAATAAAGTGCTGGCGAATACAGGCATTATCACTGTGCTCTAACACGGTAAAATCAGTATCCATTTGGCTGATCACACCATGCTTTTGCAAGGTACGTTCAACTGGTGCTAACTGATAAGCCAAGCCCTGAAAGTCGAGTTGTTGTAAAAATATAGAACGATTCTTGAATAACTGACTTGAGGTTAAAAATGCAGAGGTAATCACTACCATAGCGGGTAAGGCTATTTGTAGCTGGTTAGATAATTCTATTACCGCTAAAAGTGCAGCAAGAGGAGCATTGAGCGTGGCAGCTAACATACCAGCCATACCTAATAGCGCATAATCACTAACAAAATGGATATCTTCATAAATAAAGCTTACGCCAAAGCCAATCAATGCACCTGCAATAGCCCCTATACTCAAGGTTGGACCTATAATACCGCCCGGTACACCTAAGCCTAATACAACGACGGTGGCGATAAACTTAGCAATTAACAAGCTTAATATTAACCAGGCGTGAGGATTTTGCTCGAATAAAAAACCGACTGAATTTAAACCTGAACCCATACTTTGTGGTACAAGTACTGCTATACATGACATGACAATTGCAGCTATGTATAAACGTTTTACCATATGCAACTTGACCGATAATTTGACTATCGACATCAAGCTTTTATTAAATGCAGTGGCCAAAGTACCAAGTAACATGCCGGCGAGAATTAAAAAAGGATAGTGCCACAGGTCAAGGTTGATAAAGGCAAAAAACTCATACTCATGATAAGGTCCAAAAAAAGCATTAGACATAATTGAGCCAATGATTGAGGCGAGTATTACAGGCACAAAAACATGCAATTTATACTCGCGCAGGATCACTTCCATCACAAAAATAACCGCAGCTAAAGGCGTGTTAAAGCTCGTTGATATACCAGCGGCAATACCACAAGCACATAAAGTTCTTACTGAGTTTTTAGGCAGTGCAAAGTAAGAGCCAAAAAAGCTACTACTTGCTGCCCCTATGTGTACAGCTGGGCCTTCTTTACCTACTGAGAATCCACCTACAAGGGCAAATATACCACCGAAATATTGAGTGATAGTATTTTTAAAAGGAATAGAGCCATAGGCTATTTTTAAGCGGTGGATCACAAAAGGAATACCCATGCGGGTATATTTAAAGCCTAATAATTTAGCAACCATAAGAATTGCAGTTACTGCAATTAATGGGGTTATAAAAATGTAAAAATCTGATAAAGTGCTGTAATCATCAGTTTTGTTCAGAAACAATAATTGAATTCTTTCAACACTAAAGCGAAAAATAATAATAAAAATTGATGCTAAGGTGCCACCAATCAACCCGAGCAAACATAATTGCCAAGAGGGTTGTGGCTGGGCAAGTTTTTTCCTTAGCGCAACGAGAGACATAGTTTTCCTGTCAGGTTAATATTCTTTTCGGTAAAGTTTAACATACTTAAAATAGATAATACGTTAAAAATGAATTGGTTAAAAACAATAAAAATATCAGACTTACATCAGCGTTTCGGCGCTTTTAAATTACTTATTGCCACGGCTATATTATTACTTTTGTTAGTGGTTATGGCTTTTAAAGCGGGTAACTTTTATCAAAAACATCAAAGTCAGATCATTGCAGAACAAGCTCAGCGACTAGACAATCTTTATCAAAAAAATGAAACCGCGCAGAGCCAAATAAACACCTTAAATGTTGAATTGGAAATTGAAAAACTTGCTAATTTAAAGGCGCAGCAAGCACTGCGTAGTATTGAAGATGATCATTTTGCTTTGAAAAAAGAATTAGCTTTTTATGAAAAAATTATGGCGCCGGAAAAACAAGTTAATGGTGTTATTATTGATGAAGTCGAAGTGTCACCTAGTGCGAGCGAAAATCATTACCGCATTAGAGTGGTGCTGGTACAGCAGCAAAAAAGTAAACGTTATGCCAAAGGCCATATAGAAGTTAAGTTTGATGGTAGTTTATTAAGCCGCCCAGCAACGATAAAATTGGAAAGTGTATCGGAAATGGATAAAAAACAACTTTCTTTTAGCTTTCAATATTTTCAGGTGTTAGAAGGTGAATTTACGTTACCGAAAGATTTTGTTCCTGAACAAATTGAGATTGCTGCGGTTATGCCCGCTGGACGTTGGCAAAAAGGTTTACGTTTAGATGAAAGCTATCCGTGGCCAGATAAATCTTAAAAACAGCATAATTTGTATTTTCTTTGCCTGAATTTCAGCTAATACTTGATTAAATCGCTCAGGTTTAAGATAATTCGCTCCATTAAGTTGTAACTATGTAAGAAGATAATTATGTCTACCCCTGAAATGCCAATAAAATTTAGTGATGCAGCAGCGACTAAAGTAAAAGTATTAATTAGCGAAGAAGAAAATCCAGAGCTTAAATTGCGTGTTTACGTAACCGGTGGTGGTTGCTCAGGTTTTCAGTACGGTTTTACTTTTGATGAAAAAGTGAATGAAGGCGACATGACTATCGAAAAACAAGGCGTAGTTATGGTTGTTGACCCTATGAGTCTACAATATTTAGTTGGCGGTACCGTTGATTATATTGAAGGTTTAGAAGGCTCTCGCTTCTTAGTTGATAACCCAAATGCAGAAAGTACTTGTGGTTGTGGCTCTTCTTTTTCAATCTAAGCTATTCGTTTACCCCTTCAGAAAGAATTTCATACAAAAAAGCACTAATTTATCGCAAAAACTGTGAATAAATTGGTGCTTATTCATACTGGTTCGTTTTATACTGTTAACATAATAATAAATGTTTTATACCAAGCTCATGATGAATATTCATGGTATTTAATGTTGTCGTTGAAACAGATGATTAAATAGATTGGTAGTACTTTACAAGGGTAAGTATGAGTTCAGGGAATTTAAATCAGCAAAAGCTATATCAAAAACCAGCATTCATTGCCGCGTTTATATCTATTTTATTATTAGTTTGGCTTGCTTCCGGCTTTAACAATGAAAAAACTAACCCTGATGAACTTGCTGAAAGAAAAATCATTTCCCCTCGAGTGAAAGTTGAAACCTTTATTGGTGAATCAATTGAAAACACGATTAATTTATATGGCCGTACTGAGCCTGATAGAATCGTTACCCTACAAGCGCAAGTAAAAGGCGCGGTTACAAAAATTTATGCTAATCGTGGTAGCTTCGTTAAAAAAGGCGATGTTATTGCCACCATTGCATTAAATGATTTACCTGCACAATTAGAGCATTACCAAACTTTAGTTAAACAACGCCGTATTGATTACTACGGCGCGAAAGAGTTATTTAAAGGTGGTTATCAAGGCGAGTCAGCTTTAGCCGAACGTTTATCTGCGGTAACTGCTGCCAAAGCACAACTTGCTCAAACACAAAATGATATAGCTAACACCACTATCGTTGCGCCTTTTGATGGCATTTTGAACGAACGCTTTGTTGAAGTTGGTGATTATCTTAAAGTTGGTGATGATATTGCCATTGTCGCTGATTTAGACCCGTTAGTGATCCGCGCGCACATTACAGAAAACCAAATTAGCGCTATCAAAGAAGGCCAAAAAGCTAAGGTAAACTTGCTTAATGAGCGCGAAATAAATGGTCAATTACGTTATGTGGCAAGTGTTGCCAATGAAAATACCAATACCTTTAAAGTTGAAATCGCTATTGCTAATCCTGGTTACAAATATCTTGCGGGTATTAGCTCTGAAGTAGAATTACCACTAGATACGGTTTCTGCAATTAAAGTGTCTCCTGCATTATTGGCTTTAGATGAAAGTGGCAATATTGGGGTCAAATCTGTTGTTGATGATACGGTTGTATTTACTCAAATAAATATTGCTAAGTCAGATGAAAATGGCGTGTGGCTAACCGGTATTGGCGAGAGTGCTGAAATTATTACTCTTGGGCAAGGCTTTGTGAGACCGGGTGATAAAGTAAACCCAATTCGTGAAGAGCAATAACCACAGATGCTGTCTTTAATTGATTCTTGTCTTGTTCGCACACGGTCGGTAATGATGGTGTTCATCTTGTTGCTAATTAGCGGCATGATGACTTATTTGTCTATTTCAAAAGAAGCTGAACCAGACATTACCATTCCTAATATTTACGTTTCAATGATACACGATGGTATTTCACCTGAAGATGCCGAGCGCATGCTTGTTAGGCCAATGGAAAATGAACTAAAAGCTATTGAAGGCGTAAAGGAAATGCGCGCTGTAGCGAGTGAAGGCCATGCGAGTGTGACGCTTGAATTTATTGCTGGCTTTGATCCTAAAACAGCCCTTGCCGATGTACGTGATAAAGTAACTCTCGCCAAAGCTAAACTGCCCAATGAAACCGAAGAGCCAGAGGTACGTGAAGTAACTATGGCCAACCAAAATCCTGCGGTTACTGTGTTTTTATCAGGCCCCGTTAGTGAACGCGGGCTAATTACCATTGCTCGTAATCTAGAAGATAAGATTGCCAGTATGCCGCAAGTGCTGGAAGTAGAAATTGGCGGCGATCGCGAAGATATGCTTGAGATCATTGTCGACCCGTTATTAATGGAAAGCTATGGTCTAGATCAAAATGATATTTATAACTTAGTTGAGCGTAATAACCGTTTAATACCGGCCGGTACCATGGATACTGGTAAAGGTCGCTTTGCCATAAAAGTACCTTCAGTGTTTGAGTCGGTAAAAGATTTAATGGAGTTACCTATTAAGGTTGATGGCGACCGAGTTGTTACTTTCCAAGATGTTGCTGTCGTGCGCCGCGCTTATAAAGACCCTACAAGTTTTGCCCGCTTAAATGGTGAACGAGCTATTTCAATTGAAGTAAAAAAACGCCCAGGACAAAACATTATTGAAACAGTTGATAATGTTAAAACACTTATTGAAGCGCAGCGTAAATTTTGGCCGAATCATATTTTAGTAAATTATACTGGTGATAAATCAAGGCAGGTTAAAACCATGCTCAGTGATTTACAAAATAATGTAATTTCCGCGGTGCTTTTAGTAGTTATTGTGGTTATTGCTGCTTTGGGCGCGAGAACTGCATCTTTAGTTGGTTTATCAATTCCTGGTGCATTTTTAACGGGTATTTTAGTGTTATCAGTTTTTGGTTTTACCATAAATATGGTGGTACTTTTTGGCTTGATAATGTCGGTGGGGATGTTAGTTGATGGTGCCATTGTTGTTACTGAATTTGCCGATAGGCAAATGAGTGAAGGCATGCACCGTAAACAAGCTTATGTTTTAGCAGCTCGTCGTATGGCATTACCAATCATAGCTTCTACAGCAACAACCTTAGCTGCGTTTGCTCCGCTATTATTCTGGCCGGGAATGATGGGCGAGTTTATGAAATTCTTGCCTATTACCTTAATTGCTGTGTTATCGGCATCTCTTGTTATGGCGTTAATCTTTGTTCCTACTATGGGGACTCTTTGGGGTAAAAGCAGGCTTATTTCAGAGCAAGAAAAACAACAGTTTATTGAAGCAGAAGAAGGTGATTTAACCAAATTAAAAGGTTTAATGGGTAAATACGTTAATGTGCTTAATGTTGCCATAACTCACCCTGTTAAAGTGTTGTTAGTAACTATTTTATTCTCGATAACGGTAATGACAAATTATGTGCAATCGGGATTAGGTGACGAGTTTTTCCCTGTTGTAGAGCCAGAAGGCCTTAATATTAAAGTCCGCTCTTTTGGCGATTTATCTATAGCTGAAAAAGATAGCATCATGAAAGAGGTTGAGCGCCGGATATTAGATATGGAAGAGATTAAATCTTTGTATTCTAGAACGGGTGGCACAGATTTAGTTGGCCGACTGCGCATGAATTTACTCAATTGGCAATTCCGCGCACCTGCCGATGAAATTATTGAAGAGTTACATCAACGCTTAGATAATTTTGCGGGTGTTGAGATTGAGATCCGCAAAGATGAAAGCGGTCCGCAGCAAGGTAAAGATCTTGAGTTAGAGCTATCGTCTCGATTTGCCGATAAGTTACAAGATGCTGTGGTGATTATTCGTAAAGCGATGCAAGCCAATAACCAGCTGATTAACGTTGAAGATGGCGGTTCTAAACCTGGTATTGAATGGCAATTGAAAGTCGACAGATCGTTAGCAGCAACCTTTAACGCCGATGCAACCTTAGTTGGCACATCAGTTCAGATGGTTACTAATGGTTTAAAACTTGGTGAATACCGTCCAGATGATGTTGACGATGAGCTAGATATTCGTGTTCGTTTTCCTGCTGAAAAACGCAGTATAAGTCGTTTAGATGAGTTACGTTTAAAAACTAATGACGGCTTGGTACCTGTTACTAACTTTGTAGAAAAAAGCGCTGCCCAAAAAGTTGACATAATTCGTCGTGTCGATGCTAAACAAGTAGTTACCTTACAAGCAGATTTAATCAGTGGAGCACAGCTAGGTAAAGTATTACCAGTTCTTAAGCAAGAGTTGGAAAAACTCGATATTGATTGGACTACGGTGAATATTGCATTTAAAGGTCAACAAGAAGATCAGCAAGAGTCACAAGACTTTTTAGTGAATGCTTTTGGTGTTGCGCTTTTTGTTATGGCAATTATCTTAGTGACCCAGTTTAATAGTTTTTATCAAGCATTCCTTATTTTGTCTGCAGTATTATTTTCAACTGTTGGGGTGTTTTTAGCGCTATTAATCGCAGGTAAAGCTTTTGGTATTGTTATGTCAGGCCTTGGGGTAATAGCTTTAGCAGGTATTGTGGTAAACAATAATATTGTATTAATCGATACTTATAATGTACTTAGAAGAGAAGGCTTTAAAGTTCGTGATGCCATTTTACGAACAGGTGCACAGCGTATTCGTCCTGTATTGCTAACTACGATCACAACGATTCTTGGCTTAATGCCTATGGTGTTACAAATGAATATTGATTTCATTAGCAGAGACATAAGCTTTGGCGCACCTTCAACGCAGTGGTGGGCACAATTAGCAACAGCCGTTGCTGGCGGCTTAGCGTTTGCGACGGTTTTAACTTTAGTTCTCACCCCTTGTTTATTAGCTATTCGCGATAATCGTAAAGAAAATAAACCAAGTAAAAAAACAAACCCTAGTGTTGGTTATACTCCTGCACCAGTTTATGAAGAAGTTTAAAGTTATACCTAGTATAACTATCTATTAGGACAACCTATGCGTATTAAAAAAACAATTTTAACAAAAGCATTTAGTGGTTTAATGCTGTCATCGGCAATATTAACTTTGGGCATGGGCAATGCCATAGCTCAAACTAAAAGCTATATTTCGGATCACGACAAGGTGCAATTGGAGCAGTTAACGGCAACAACAGCAGAGTCTACATTATCTTATGATATTGTTGAGTCACTAACTACTGAAGTTGGGGCTCGTATGATAGGCACTGAAGCTGATAAACGTGCCATTAAATGGGCTGTTGATAAAATGAATGCTTTAGGTTTTGACAAAGTCTGGACCGAAGAAGTAACCCATTATCAATGGATTAGAGGTGACGTTGAAGCGCAAGTTTTAGCTCCATTCCCGCATCGTGTTGAAGCAATTGCGCTTGGTGAAAGCGTTGGTACTGGTGAACAAGGTTTAACAGCTGAAGTGGTACATTTTAAAACTTTAGATGATTTAAAAGCCGCACCTAGTGATAGCCTAAAAGGTAAAATTGCATTTATCTCATACCGTATGGAACGTCACATCACAGGTAAAGGCTATGGAAAAGCTGTTGGTGCACGTGTTACTGGTGCGCAAGTTGCTGCTGAAAAGGGCGCTGTTGCATTTATTATGCGCTCGGTAGGTACAGATGATAATCGTTTAGGCCACACTGGCGTTACTCGTTATAAAGATGGTGTTAAGCGCATTCCAGCCGTTGCGTTATCAAACCCTGATGCAGACTTATTAGTGAATCAATTTCGTCGTCAAAAACCAGTAGAGTTCTCTCTTAAAGTTACCGCGATGCGTAATGAAAGTGTTGAAGTTAAAGGTGCTAATGTAATTGGCGAAATCACAGGTAGTGAATTACCTAATGAGATTGTTGCATTAGGTGCTCACCTTGATTCATGGGATGTTGGAACCGGCGCGGTTGATGATGGTTTAGGTGTGGCGATGACTATGGCTGCCACGGCTCATATAGCAAAACTTTCGCAGCGCCCAAAACGTACCATCCGAGTGATTTTATTTGCTGGTGAAGAAGTTGGCTTACTTGGCGCTAAACAGTATGTTATTGACCATAAAGATGAATTAAATCAGCATGTCATTGCCGTTGAGTGGGACTTTGGTTTAGGTAAGATTTATAGCATGCAAGCAAATGTTGCTGAAAACGCCAAGCCTGCTATTGCTGAATTGGCTAATTACGTTGCACCATTAGGTGTGGAATTTAATCCAGCCAATAAAGCTAGAGGTCAATCTGATATGGGCGCTGTGACCGATTTAGGCGTACCTGCAATGAACTTTGCCCCTGATGGAAGTCGTTATTTTGATGTGCATCACACTGACAACGACACATTAGATAAAGTATCACCGCAAGATCTGCAACAAAACACTTCGGTGTATACTATTTTTGCTTATTTTGCTGCGCAGGCGGACGTTAACTTTAGAAAGTAACTGTCTAACTCGCTAAATTTAAATCATTAAAAAGGTTAACTATTGTTAACCTTTTTTATTTTTACGCTATTATAAAACTAAGAGCAAACTTAACTTGGACGCATCATGAATAAATTATGGAAAATTACTTCAGCTTTTATATTACTTACATTTAGTTATAACAGCCTTGCCGACTCGCCAGTTTGGCAGGTAACAAAATCAGGTAAGACAGTCTATTTAGGTGGCACTGTACATGTTCTCAGTCAGAGTGACTATCCTTTGCCTAAAGCCTTTGAAACAGCGTACGAGCAAGCTGCAACCTTAGTGTTTGAAATGGATATGAGCCAAGCTCAAACTCAAAAGTTTCAACAAGCTATGATGAAAGAATTAACCTATCAAGATGGTCGAACCTATGCCGATGAATTAAAGCCTGAAACAGTAAACAAGTTAAATCAATATATGGCTACTCGAGGGATCCCGGCTTCAAACATGCAAGTATTTAAACCTGCAATGCTATCAATCGCTTTAACTATGTTTGAACTGCAACGTCTTAAGTTAAGTGGTACTGGTGTGGATGCATTTTATGCTCAACGGGGCTTAAATGATTCAAAACAATTTTTGTTTTTAGAAAAGCCAGAAGAGCAAATTAATTACTTAGCAAATATGGGTAAAGGTCATGAAGATGAGCTTATAAACTATACCTTAAATGATATGGATAAACTGCCAACGGTGCTTCAGCAAATGAAAGATGCTTGGCGATCTGGTGATGGTGACAAGTTATTTGAGGTTGGTGGCAAAGAGTGGCAACAAGAGTTTCCGAAATCTTATCAACAGTTAATTATTGAGCGCAACAATAATTGGATGCCACATATTGAGCAATATTTTAATACCAGTGAAGTTGAATTTGTGCTTGTTGGTGCTATGCATTTAGTCGGTAAAGATGGCTTAATTGAACAATTGCAAAGTAAAGGCTATAAAGTTACACAACTATAAAGCCCTTAATAATTAAGGGCTTTATAGTTAGAGAGGTTAATAGCTGGAAGCTTGCATGCCCCAATAATATAAACCTGAAGAAAGGATTATCCATAAAGATAAAGGCAATAATGCACCTTTAATGTTAGGTGCTTTTGCTTTTACATTAGCAAAGGTTTTATTACCTGTGATAATTGCAGCTATAACATTGTCACCACGAAATACATGGAAAACTCCCGCCAGTGCATGCAATACAACTAACACTAATAAAATATCAAAGTTTGAGTGATGTAAAGAGTCCATAGTAGAAGCTAAAGAGTCACTTACCATGGCGTATAAAGGGCCTTCACTAAACACGTCGTCACTAGAAAATAAGCCACTTACTATTTGCAGTCCAATGGTCGCTAATAAGGCTAATACCATATAACCACCAACTGGATTATGGCCGCTGTGCGGCTCTGTTATGGTATTGTCACACCACGCTTTAATAACCTTTAAAGGGCTTTTAATAAAGTTGGCAAATTTAGAGGTGTCACTGCCAATAAAACCCCATGTTATGCGGGTTAACCACAAAGCTAATAAGATAAAGCCACAGATAAAATGCAGTTCAAAATTAGCTTCTTCGCCGCTATACCATAATAAAGCCAGCAAAATAAGCTGGCTTATATGGAAAATCTGGGTAAATCTATCCCAAACTTTTACCTTTTGCATTAATCGTCACAATCCATTTTAAAGGCTTTATGACCTTTTTTAGCTGATTTACCGATTTTGCCAAGAGCTGCTTTTTGTTCATCAGCAGTTTTTGCCATAGTTAATTCAGTCACGGCATCTTCTAGTGCAGCCATACCTTTTTTGTAGTCATCAAACTCTGCTTGTTGAGCGGCAGTTAACTCTTTTTTGTCTGAAATTACTAGAGGTACATAATCATCTGCTTTTCGTACTGTAATCAGAAGATCTTGAGCTAAAGCAGATACTTTAATGGTGTCATTTGATTTAGCTGCACCTTTAATTGCTTTCATGTCATCTTTCATCTCGCCCATGATTTTTGCAAGCTCTGTTTCACCACATTGTGGGTGCGCAGCGTGCGCTGAAACTAATGTGGTAAATGATAAAGCTAGGGTAAGTAATATTTTCTTCATAATGATCCGTTATTATTAATTTTAAAGGGTTATTGTAAATCTGTTGTGAAATACTGCAACAATAATTTTAACATGGTTGTTAGCTTAGATAGTCAGCTTAGCAGGTGATTAAATTTTTCATCTTAATTGAGCTAATTACTGATATACTTAAAAAAAACTTAAATAGATAAACTAGTGAAACATAAAGACCCACATCATCAGCGTGAATCCGCCAAGTACGACAAGCCTATTGCGAGTCGTGAATTCTTATTAGCTTTACTCGAAGATAAAGGACATCCAATGTCTTTTGTGCAATTGTGTAAAGAGTTGCAATACAAAGATGATGCCGCGGTAGGGTTAAAGCGCCGTTTAAGGGCGATGGAAAATGCTGGTCAGCTAGTTTTTACTAAGTTCAAGCAATATGCTGTTGCTACTAAGTCATCAGTAATCACAGGTGTCGTTATAGGTCATCGTGATGGTTTTGGTTTTTTAAAACCAGATGAAGGCGATAAAGACTTATATATTCCTTACTATGAAATGCGTAAATTAATTCATGGTGATGTTGTTGAAGCTCGAGTTACTGCAAGTGATGACAGCAAGGGCCGTCAAGAAGTAAAAGTACTCGATATATTAGAGCCTAGAAAAGATAAGATCATTGGTCGCTTATTTGTTGATAAATCAGTAATTACCGTGATCCCTGAAGACGCCAAAATAAATCATGAAATTATTATCCCTGCTGAAAAGCGTTTAGCTGCTCGCCAAGGGCAAATGGTTATTGTTGAAATTATTCAACGTCCAAGCAAGCATAGTGGCCCAGTAGGTAAAGTGGTTGAAGTTCTTGGGGAGCATATGGCACCAGGAATGGAGATCCAAGTTGCTCTGCATCAACATGATATTCCTCACGAGTGGCCAAGTGAATTGCTTGCTGAAATTTCAACATTACCCCCCGAAGTTGATGATGCTGCTAAAAATGGCCGTATAGATTTACGCGAATTACCATTAGTAACCATTGATGGTGAAGATGCCAGAGATTTTGATGATGCGGTGTACTGTCAAAAGCATGAAAATGGTGGCTGGACTTTATGGGTTGCTATTGCTGATGTTAGCTATTATGTGCGACCTGGTACTGCCCTTGATGGAGAAGCTATAAAGCGTGGCAACTCGGTTTATTTCCCACAGCAAGTAATTCCTATGCTGCCAGAAGTCTTATCAAATGGCTTGTGTTCATTAAACCCCGATGTTGACCGTTTATGTATGGTGACAGAAATGAGTATTAATGCTCAGGGGAAATTAACTTCTGCAGAGTTTTACCCTGCAGTTATGCGTTCACACGCTCGATTTACCTACACCAATGTTGCCGCAATCTTAGAGGGCGATACTGAGTTACGTAGTCAACACCAAGCTTTAGTTCCTCATTTAGAACAATTGCATGCGATGTACCATACGCTACTTGCTGCACGTCGTGAGCGTGGTGCAATTGAATTTGAAACCGAAGAAGTTCGTTTTATTTTTAATGCTGACAGAAAAATAGACTCAGTAGAGCCTGTTGTTCGTAATGACGCTCATAAAATCATCGAAGAATGTATGATTTTAGCTAACGTTGCTACAGCACAATTTGTTGAAAAACATCAAAAACTAGGGTTATATCGTGTGCACGATAAGCCAAATGAAGACAAATATAACAACTTAGTAAGCTACTTAAGCGAACTAGGTGTGCCGATTAAGAAAAAAGATGAGCCAACTTCGGCTGACTTTGGTGACATCATTAATTTAATTGCTGACCGACCTGATCATGAGTTAATACAAACCATGTTATTGCGTTCAATGAAGCAAGCCGTTTATCAAAGTGAAAACATTGGCCATTTTGGTTTGTCTTTGCCGGGTTATTCGCATTTTACTTCGCCAATTCGTCGCTACCCAGACTTAGTTATTCATCGAGCTATTAAAGCCATACTTGAACAGCAGCAAGCGAATAAAGTAAATATTGGCTTCTATCAATATGATGATAAAGAAGTAACTGAGCTTGGTGAGCATTGTTCAATGACCGAGCGCCGCGCTGACGATGCTACTCGTGATGTATCTGACTGGCTTAAATGTGAGTTTATGCGCGACCACGTTGGCGATACCTTTGAAGGTGTTATTTCAACGGTAACTAACTTTGGTTTCTTTGTGCGTTTACAAGACTTCCATATAGAAGGCTTAGTGCACATTAGCTCGCTCGGAAAAGATTTTTATTCTCATGATGAAGTACGCATGTGTTTAGTGGGTGAAAAATCGGGGAAAAAATACCATGTTGGTGATTTACTTGAAGTACAAGTTGCAGCGGTTAACTTAGATGAAAAGAAAATTGATTTATTATTAGGTGGCGCAGATGTCGTGGTTGATGGTAGCCGTGATTTACGTAAAAAAATGAAAAACACTAATAAAAAATTAGACAAAAAATCAGATGCGAAAAAGGGCAGTAAGCCCTCTTCAGCTAAATCTAGCCGAAGTAAACAAGGCTCAGATAAACCTAAATCAGCTAAGAAAGTAAAAGCGGGCAAGCGTAATAAAGCCAAAGGTCGACCAGGCAAAAATGCTCGCAAGAAAATGAAGCAATAAATAGTAACAAACAAAGAAGATAAACATGGCAAAAAATGATGAGTTAGTATTTGGTATCCATTCGGTAACGGCTTTAATGGAACGCACTCCAGAGCGTTTTATTGAAGTGTGGTTTTTGAAAGGTCGAGATGATGAGCGTGTAACCCCTCTTATTAACCTGGCTCGCCAATATGGCGTGTCGGTGCAGTTTATGCACCGCAAAGCTTTAGATGAAAAAAGTGAAGGTGAACAACACCAAGGTGTTATTGCCCGCGTTAAAGCTGCAAAAATGCTGACTGAAAACGACTTATCAGACATAGTTGAAAACACTCTTGCCAAAAATGAATTACCTTTTTTGCTTATTCTTGATGGCGTAACCGATCCGCATAACCTTGGTGCATGTTTACGAAATGCTGATGCTGCGGGGGTGCAAGCGATTGTTGTGCCAAAAGATAATGCCGCTAAAATCACCGCAACTGTGCGTAAAGTTGCCGTTGGTGCTGCTGAGACTGTACCTTTAGTGCAAGTTACCAACTTAGCTCGCTCAATGAAAGCATTACAAGAGCAGGGCGTATGGATTATTGGTACTGCTGGTGAAGCAACGCAATCGTTATACGAATGCAAATTACAAGGCCCAATGGCTCTTGTTATGGGCGCTGAAGGTAAGGGTATGCGCCGTCTTACTCGTGAAACCTGCGATGAATTAGTTAAACTACCAATGGCCGGCTCTGTATCAAGCTTAAATGTTTCGGTAGCTTCTGGTATTTGTTTATTTGAAATAGTACGTCAACGATTAGGTTAAGCGCTATTTATTTTAAGGTGCTATTCACTAGCACCTTGTTCTATTTCTGCACCTGCAGCTATTGGGCTTAAAATCGGCAACTCTGCATCTGGCATTAAGCCAAGACCTTTCATATTTTGACTAATTTCTTTATTACGAATGTCGGTATATTTCAACTGGGTTACTTCATTAGCATCATCTGGAGTTCTGATGATCGATGGTTTAATAAAGACCATTAAATTACGCTTCTTAACGCTATTACTGGTTGAACTAAATAAACGTCCAATATAAGGGATATCACCAAGTAAAGGTACTTTTTGTTCAACCTCTTGTACGTCCTCATCAATTAAGCCTCCTAAAATAATGGTCTTGCCATCTTCGGCTAATACCGTAGTATTAATAGTGCGCTTATTCATGGTGATATCAGAGCCAGACAAGCCACTTACTGAAGATACTTCCTGAGCAATAATAAGCTGTACCGCATTACCCGAATTAATTTGAGGGGTAACGGTAAGCTTAGTACCGACATCGACACGCTCTATGGTTTGAAAAGGGTTACTGTTGTTATCTCCCGCGGTTGAGCCGGTAATAATAGGTACTTCTTGGCCAACAAGGAACGAAGCTTCTTCGTTATCTAGCGTTATAATACTAGGCGTTGCCAGTATATTGGAGTTGGTATTGGTTGATACTGCTTGAATTAATGCGCCAAAGTCGTCGTCGCCAACGGCAACCAACCCACCGGTTACTGTGCTAAGTAAGTCAGATACATCATCGTTATTTTGTGTTGATACTTCATCTGAATCGTCTGCATTTTTCGCGGCGTTAACTAATCCACCGATGGGAGCTTGGCCATTATTAAATTGCACCATACCTGTATTTTCGCTGTACCACTGCACGCCAAGATTAACGCCATCAGACTCCAGGATTTCAACGATTATTGCTTCCACTAATACTTGTGCTCGACGAATGTCTAGTTTTCTAATAATGGTTTCAATTGTGCTAAATAATGCAGGATCAGATTTAACTACAATAGAATTAGTATCTTGATGAAAGTCTACTTTTAGCTTTGTTGTGTGTGCTTGTGCTCCCCCTTCTAAAGTATCGCTATGCAGTTTTAATATTAAGTTAGCAACTTCTTCTGCATTCGCATAATTTAAGTAATATATGCGTGTGTTACTGTTTAATTCGAGTTTTTTGTCGAGCTTATTAATTAAAGCTTTTAACTTATTTATTGTTAACTTGTCACCTTGGATAATAACGCTATTGCTGCGTTGATCTGCGACTATTCTCGATGAGGTGTATTCTGCTTTTTTGCTGTTACTTTGCATTTCATTGATTATGGTTGCCAATTCTATTGCAGAGCTGTGAATGATTGGAACTATCTCTGTGTAACTTATGCCGTACTTATCCATAGATTCGACTAAGTTTGATAGTTTTTCTACGGCGGATGCGCTGCCGGTTATCAGTAGTAAGTTTGCTTGATTATAACTGCTGACATTACCGCCTCCGCTTTGATCTGATAGTTGCCTTAGCATAGGTGATAAATCCCGAACCGTAATATTATTTACGTGAATGACTTTGTGAACTAAGGTGTCACCATTGATAGAATTTTGCTGAGTTACAATCGGTAGGTTTTGTTTCTTGGCGTCTTTTTTTAAAATGACTTTAACTACACCGTTGTCTTCTTCAATTGCTGTGTAGCCGTATATGCTTAATACGTTTTGAAAAAATTGATAATACTGCTCATTATCAAGCTTACTATAACTGCGCACATAAACCTTACCGCGGACTTTTGGGTCTATGACCATAGTTTTTTGTAAATTTTTACCAACAACATTAATAAACTGGTCAATGTCTGTGCCATTAAAGTTTGGCGAAAAAGGATTTTCTTGAGATTTGCTTGGAAATGAGAAAAGTAAGCAAAGCAATAATGCTATTTGTATATTAAACAATGGGATGCAACCTAAATAAAAAGATTAGATAGATCCTACGGTAGTAGTTCAATTTAAGTTGTGAAATTAATAAGTTGAAGTGTAATCTTGTGTCGCATTCGCTTAATTACTATTCTGCTTATGCCATTGCCATTAATTATGTAATCCATGGGCAGAAACTTATTGGGATTGGTATTACGTCACGCCTTTGCTAATTATAGAAGGAGTTACATTCATTTCGCTGCTTTTACTTTGCTCAAGCATAAAGGAAAATATGCCAAGTAGTAATAAAAGTAAAAAGCCTTCTTTAATATAAATCATAGTAATTCAACAAATGTGCAAAAAGTTTTAATAAAGCAGGTATTGAGCCAAGCTTTAAATATTCTATTTTTACAATGATTTATATGTGTTTGTTGGTTTTAGATAAGCTGTATGTGTAAAAAATATTGACACTGTTTATTGTGTTTTCGGCTGCTTTTATCAATTTTAATTATGTATTTTTAGGCTGGCAAAACAAATCCTTGCTTTAACTGCTCATTTTCCCTACAATACGCGTCCTTAATTCAGCCCGAACTTTTTGTTCCTTGCCTTTAACTGGTGTTTGGCTGAGCCAGCAAAAGGCTACTACCGTAAGGAGCTCGTAATGCGTCATTACGAAATCGTATTTATGGTTCACCCTGATCAGAGTGAACAAGTAACTGGTATGATCCAACGTTACTCAGACATGATCACTGCCGCTGAAGGTAAGATCCACCGTCTTGAAGACTGGGGTCGTCGTCAGTTAGCATACCCAATCAATAAATTGCACAAAGCACACTATGTTCTTATGAACATTGAAGCGCCACAGTCAGTTATTGATGAACTTGAAACTTCTTTCCGTTACAACGATGTTGTTATTCGTAACATGATCATGCGTACTAAAACGGCTGTAACTGAAGCATCGCCAATGGCTGCTGAAGAACGTCGTGAAGACCGCCGCGAGAGAAAAGAAGTTACTAAAGAAGCTCCAGCTGCAGCACCAGTTGCTGAAGAAGCTGCAAGCGAAGAATAGTAATTAGTGACTGAAAATTGTCTTGTGTTGGTAGGTGAGGTTGTAAAATCTCCACAATTATCAACAAGCCCGGCAGGAATTCATCATTGTAAGTTTTCATTAGAGCATCGCTCTACTCAAACTGAAGATGGTTTATCTCGGCAAGCATTCGTAAGAATGCAAGTGGTAGCAACAGGTCAATGGTCGCAAAACTTAACTCGTGATTTAATTGTTGGCAGTAATATACAAGTGAGTGGTTTTATCAACCGTCACGAAACCAGAAATGGTAATCCAATTTTGGTGTTACATGCGCAACAAATTGAAATGATTAATTAGGAGAAACTCCATGTCTCGTTTTTTTAGACGTCGTAAATTCTGTCGCTTTAGCGCAGAAGGTGTAGCTGAAATCGATTACAAAGATATCGCTACATTAAAAAACTATATCACTGAAAGTGGTAAGATTGTTCCAAGCCGTATCACTGGTACAAGTGCTAAGTATCAACGTCAACTTGGTCGTGCGATCAAGCGTGCTCGTTACTTATCGTTATTACCATACACTGATTTACACAAGTAACCTAAGGGGCTATTGAAATGCAAGTTATACTTCTTGATAAAATTGCCAAGTTAGGCGGCCTGGGCGATCAGGTAACTGTAAAATCTGGCTATGCACGTAACTACCTTTTACCTCAAGGTAAAGCTGTTATTGCATCTAAAGCTAATGTTGAACACTTCGAAGCACGTCGTGCAGAATTAGAAGCTAAATTAGCTGAAGTTCTAGCAACTGCAGAAGCACGCGCTGCTAAATTAGCAGAACTTGCTGAAGTTACTATCGCTTCTAAAGCTGGTGACGAAGGTAAATTGTTCGGTTCTATCGGTACTAACGATATTGCTACAGCAATTACTGAAGCTGGTGTTGAAGTTTCTAAAGCAGAAGTTCGTCTTCCTTTAGGTTCAATTCGTGAAACTGGTACTAACGAAATCGTTATTCACCTTCACGCAGACGTAAACGCAACTATCAACGTTGTTGTTATCGCTGAAGCTTAATCGAAATTTTATCAAATATTATTTGATTTAAAATTTTGCAATAAAAAAGCACCGCTTGCGGTGCTTTTTTTATGCATGGATTTATCTAGAACCCATTTGCCTTTCTATTAAATATCTACCCTATTTGGAACTGGCCAAAGGCTAGCATCTATTAATCCTCTTTCTGCCATACCGCCCAATCCTTGAATGCCTCCGGTATGTAAAAGTACAATTGTAGCGCCTTTAGGAAAGTAATCTTGAGTAATTAAGTCGAGTAGTGCCAAAATCATTTTTCCTGAATATACTGGCTCAAAAGGAATGCCTGAAGTGTTAATAAAGTCTAATATTCGGCTCGCATCTTCAGTTTTATATTTGCCATAACCACCGCGATGAAAGTCGTTCATTATCTGCCAGTTATTAAACTTGCTATGCTCTGTGCCTAACAGTTTATTGACTTCATCTTTAAGGTAGCCATCTTGTTTTAACACAGCTATACCTAATATCTTATGCTGGTTACTATCTGCTTTAATTAATCCGGCGAGCGTGCCTCCACTGCCAACAGGAGTAAGTAAATAGTCATAGTTAACTTGCTGCAGTAGTTCAGTGATAACTTCAGCTACTCCCTCTAAAGCTAAGGTATTGCTGCCTCCCTCTGGAACTATCATGGCCTGTGGATATTGCTGTTGTAGCGCTTGCAGGTAGTTTTCATCATTACGTAGTTTATAGGTTTTTCTATCAACAAACTTAAGTTGCATGCCCCAGTGCTTTGCCCAGCTTAGGGTAAAGTTATTCTGGTATTGCTGTTCACCTCTAATTATACCTATACAATTCAAATCATTAATTTTACAAGCATAGGCTAGGGCGTGGATATGGTTTGAAAAAGCGCCACCAAAACTAATAATCGTATTTTTATTCTCAGCTTTTGCCTGTAATAGGTTATGTTTGAGCTTTCGCCATTTATTACCTGAAATAATCGGGTGGATAAGATCATCTCTTTTGATAAATACATTAAGTTCTTTTTGCTCAAAAACAGGGTGTTTAATGGCTGATAATATACTGGTCATGGCTTGGTAATTAGTCCAATTTGATAATCTACTGATTTTATTCGTATATTATAGCTAGAGTTGGTTGGTGTTAATAATAGGAATTTAAAATTTAACGCTTGCACGAAAAGGTAATTGAGCGATAATGAATAAAAGACTAGGGTGAAGTCTAAACCTATATCAGGGTACTAATAATAAATGTTGAATGGATTAAAAAAGATTTTTAATAAAAAGTCTTCAACCAGCAAATTTGGTATTGCCTTAAGGCGCCAAGTTGGTAGCTATGCTGTGGTTGATAAAAGTACTAGCACTTGCCAAATAGATGAGTTTTTTACTGAAACAACGGATAGCGCTGGTGATTGGCTTGAAGAGCTACTTTCATCACACACCTTTTCTGGTCGTGGCACATTAGTATTATCCTCGAGTCATTTTCATAGCGTACAAATAGATAAACCAGACTTACCTGATGATGAAATAAGCGCAGCTTTAAAGTGGCTAGTGAAAGATATAGTACCTATTGAGCCTGAAGATATGGTTGTTGACTATTCGGACTCTCCTGTTGTTGTTGCTGGTACTCAAAAAATCAATGTTGTTTGCGCTAATTTATCTCACCTTAAAAAATTCACCGATAGCTTTAAACGTTACCAGGTTAAATTAAGCGGAATTACAACCGATGAGTTTGCTTTTGCTAATTTAGTTAAAGCATCAGAAAAACCGACCTTGTTATTATGTCAGCAACCATTTGAAGACTTATTACTGTTAATTATCGTTAATGGACAAATATATCTGAGCCGACGTTTACGCGGTTTTAATGAAATTGGTGGTTATTCGCAAGAGCAATTAATGAATGGTATTTGCGACTCTCTAAGTATTGAACTGCAAAAATCATTGGATTATTTTGAACGTCAATTAAAGCAAGCGCCAGTAACGAGTATTCAAGTAATACTACCAGTAGTGCATGAAGATTTTATTGTTGAACGGTTAAATGCCAATGCCAATATTAAGGTTGAGAAGTTAGTGCTAGATACAGACTTTGCTCAGCATCGTCATTGCGCTGCAAGTGTTGGCGCTATTGTTGAAACTTCTATAAGGGAGGCTCAACAGAGTGAATAAATTAAGAATTAATTTACTGCGTGATGAACTAGTTGCACAGAAAACCTGGTTAACTTTAACTAATGTAGTGCGAGTATGGGCCGCTAGTTTTATTCTCTTTGTGCTTGCTTCAGTTTACTCTCAATATAACTACTCCAGTATTAATAGTGAATATCAAAAACTAAATAAAAAACACGTGCAGCTAACTAACCAATTAGAACAATATGAAGAAGTGTTAAGCTCGCGCAGTATTGATACTAAATTAACCAATAAGTTAGCAACGTTGAAATTTGTTTTCCAAAATAAGCAAATATTACATCGCCAATTAACCGATCAAACGCAAGTACAAGTAAGCGGGTTTGCCGATATTATGACGGAGCTTGCTAGCTATCACAGTAGAGAGATTAGTTTACAAAAAATAAATATTGCTAATGGTAAAATTAATTTATCTGGCCTTGCTCGTAGCGCTGACTCTGTACCTAATTGGTTAACTGGTTTTGCGCAAAGTGCCTACATGGCCAATAAAAACTTTTCACATTTTAATCTATCTGCAACTGACAGTGGTGATATACAATTTGTGGTTTATTCTGGGTTGTTAGATAAGGAGAATAAATAATGCAAAAACAATGGTTTGTATTATCTGAGAAATTCTCTAAATTAACATCTCGAGAGCAGTATATTATTTTACTCTCAGGGGTGATTATCTTTTTCTTATTGTTTAACTCACTAGTGTTTGAAAATAACCAAACAAAAACTAACAGAGTAAAAAAATCATTAACTCAGTTAAAAAGTAAAAATTCGACCTTAACTTTGGAACTTGCTAAAGCACAGGTGCAAATAGCCAAAAACCCAAATGATGAGTTGCACCAGTCAATCGAGTTATATCAGCAAAAATTAGCGAGTATGGATAAACAATTATACTCTTTAACTAATGAATTAATCTCGCCACAAGAAATGCGTAAAGCATTGCAGAATTTACTTAACCTAAGCAAGGTTAAGATAGTTTCATTTGAGTCATTACCCGCCGAGACTCTACTTGCGCAATCTGCAAAAGAACCGTCTGAAAATAATAGCGAGCAGATAGACCTTTACCGTCATTCTATTCGTATAACACTTGAGGGAGACTTCTTTCAACTAAGAGATTACCTGAAGAGTGTTGAAAATATGCCTTGGTCATTCTATTGGCATGAATTCGATTATTCAGTAAGTGAATACCCAAATGCGCAACTGAATATAGAGATGTATAGTTTAAGTACCAAGAAGGAGTTTATCGGTGTTTAAAATTATATCAACGCTAATACTTTTAATGTTGTCTAGTGTGGCAACTGCGCAAGAACTAGACCCAACGAAGCCATTTACCAAGGTTGCATTGGATAAAGATTCTGTGCAAAAAAACTTTAAACTCTATTCAGTGATAATTTCAGGACAATCTAAAAAAGCCATGATTAATAATCAAGTATTGGCCATTGGTGACAGCTTAGGTGAGTTCAAAGTAACTGATATATTAAAAAATAGCGTCATCCTAACAAGCTCATCAGAATCGATAGAACTTTCCCTGTTTGCAAACGGTTTGGTTAAATAAGTAGAAAAATATGAAAAAACATTTGTTATTAAGCTTAATTTGTTCATCAGTATTAACCTTAGCTGGTTGTTCTACTACAGAAGAGCCAGATGCTAAAAAGGCCGCGCAAGACGAGCCAATGGACGTATTAGATGATTCCATAAACAAAGAAAAAGCACCCGTTAAAGCCAAACCTTTGTCTAAAATACCTTTAGCCGTGCAACAAGATATTATGCAGCAAGGCTTAGCCGATGCTCGTGATTCTTTAATGGTTGAGAAACGCATGGATGTTGCTGCTAATCAAATTCCTGCCGCTAATTTCTTCTCTGCAATCGTTGCTGATAGTGACTATTCTATTGCCGTTCACCCTGATGTTAAGGGCAATATTACTTTAAACCTATCTGAAGTTACGCTTAAAGAAACATTAGATATTGTGCAAGATATGTATGGTTATGATATTCGTAAATTTAATCGCGTAATTCAAATTTACCCTGCTGGCATGCGTACTCAAACCATTCCATTAAATTATTTATTCTTAAAACGTGCAGGTTTGTCATCTACTAGCATTAATTCTGGCGGTGTATCTACCAATGATCCTAATGCCGGTGGCAACGGTAATCAAAATGGCCAAAATGGTAACTCAAATAACTCAAGTTCAAATAATAGCAATAATGGTCAGGGTGGTTCACAAAACCAGGTAAGTGGCATTAATATCTCTACCGAAAATGAATCTGATTATTGGACCGAGCTTGAGCAAACTTTACAATCTTTAATTGGTACTGAAGATGGTCGAAATGTCGTTATTTCACCACAAGCGGGTTTAATAACAATTAAAGCTCTGCCAAACGAAATTAAAGCAATAGAAGAGTTTATTCAAACGTCTGAACAGCATTTACGCAGACAAGTGATTATTGAAGCTAAAATACTGGAAGTAACCTTAAATGATGATTATCAGCAGGGTATTTCTTGGGCTGCTATAGGTGATGTTGATAGTGGTAGCGTAGGGTTTGGAACTTCAGGTAATGTTGCCGGCAATGCAATTAGTACCGCCATAGGTGGTGGTGGTAATTTCGTAGTTCAAGGAACCGATTTTTCAGGCATTCTAACCTTGTTATCTACCCAGGGTAAGGTGCAAACACTATCAAGCCCGCGTGTTACCGCAACAAATAACCAAAAAGCAGTAATTAAAGTCGGTGAAGATGAATATTTTGTGACCGAAATATCGAGTACAACCATTACTGGTAATGCGACTACGGTTACTCCTGAAATTGAGTTAACGCCATTTTTCTCTGGTATTGCACTAGATGTGACTCCGCAAATTAATGAAGATGGCGAAGTTATTTTGCATGTTCATCCATCAGTTACCATTACCTCTGAACAAGTTAAAAGCGTGAGCTTTAACCAAGAAGAGATATTGCTTCCGCTTGCTCGCTCACGCGTGAGAGAGTCGGATACTATTGTCAAAGCTAAGTCTGGTGAAGTAATTGTGTTAGGTGGTTTAATCGAGTCTAGTAAAACAGATATTGTCTCTAAAACACCATATTTAGGTGATATCCCTTATTTAGGAGAGTTATTTACTAACCGTAGCGAAAGTATTGTTAAGAAAGAATTAGTTATTCTGCTTAAACCAGTAGTTGTGGGCAAAGAAACTTGGCAAGACCAAATTAAAGAGGCCCGTTCACTACTACAAAAATGGTTCCCTGAAAGCGAATAAGTTATGTATTTGTACCATTATGGTTTGTCAGAGTTGCCTTTTACTCTGACACCAAATACAAGTTTTTATTTGGGCTTGCAGCCGCATAATGAAGCGCTAAATGTTTTGTTAGTGGCATTAAAAAATGGTGAAGGTTTTATTAAGGTTGTTGGCGAAGTCGGAACAGGTAAAACACTTATTTGTCGCAAGCTATTAAATGAAATACCTGATCACTTTGTTACCGCTTATATCCCAAACCCATATCTTAACCCTGACGAGTTGCGCCGTGCGGTAGCAACTGAGCTTGGGGTTAAACAAGCACAACGCATGAATGTGCAGCTATTAAGCCAGCGTATTCAAGAGCGGTTGTTAGAGTTACATAGTAAAGGTCATTCTGTAGTTTTGATCTTAGATGAAGCACAGGCGCTTCCTGAAGAAAGTCTTGAGGCTTTACGCTTATTTACTAATTTAGAAACAGAATCAAGAAAGCTATTACAAGTTGTGTTATTTGCTCAACCGGAGTTAGATGAACGATTAAATGAAAAGCGTTTTCGTCAGTTAAAACAGCGGATTACTTTTTCATATAAGTTAAGGCCAATGACCAATACCGAAGTTGAAAACTATATTAGGCACAGACTAACTATTGCTGGTTATAAAGGTGAGCCATTGTTTGATAGTCAAACCTGTAAAAGTATTGCTAGAGTCTCTGGTGGTATACCTCGTTTGGTAAATGTTCTTTGTCATAAAATGCTGATGCTTAGTTATGGGCAAGGCAAACAGAAAGTGAATAAAAAAGATCTAAATTTAGCTGTAAAAGATACTGAATCAGTTGAAAAAAAAGGTCGAATGACAATGCCTGTTGTAATGATATCGACGGCTATTATTTTGCTTGTGATTGCAATTGGATACTTTAAGGGAATGCTGTGAGCGTTATAAATGAAATGCTAAAAGACTTGGAACAGCGTAAAGCACCTCAAGATGAGAGTGCAAGTAATTATGCTGCTAGCGTTTTGCAATCCAATACTCCAAGCTATAAATTAATTATTACATTAATTGTATTTACTGCGGCGATCAGCATCGCTGCCACATATTTTATTCAAAACAACTTAAATAATGAAAATGTAAACTCTGTGCCGGAAAAAAGCACAACTGCAAAAGTTGAAAACATACCTCAAACGCCTCCTATTAAAGTTACAGAGCCTGAAGTCTCGAACATAGTTGTTGCTAAGAACATAGCTGCGCCAGCTCCTGAAGATAAAGTGCAAACTAACACAGTTAAGCAGGTTAAAACCCCTAAAGTTGAAGAGGTAGCTGTAGTTAGTAAACCTTCTCAGCCAGTAAAACAGCCGGTAGTTGTTGAATCAAATGATAAAGTTGAAGTTGTAGCGGTAACGCCAATAACGATATCTACAACAACAGATGAAACTAAAAGCTCAGATAAAAACCTAGTGATTTCTCAGGTTGAACTGACGCCACAGCAGTTATCACTAAAAAAACTAAACCAAGCTAAGCGATATTTAAATGATAATAAACTTAATAAAGCGCAGGCTTGGTTAGAAGAAGCGATAATTTTAGACCCATATAACGTACAAGCACGTAAACAGTTAGCGGCTTTATGGTTTGGTGGCAAATCTTATAATCAGGCGATTAATTTATTGTCTCAAGGCTTGGCTCTAAGCCCTAACAATGAAGAGTATAGATTAATGCTGGCGCGTTTATACTCGACCATAGGCAATAATGACAAAGCCTTCGCGGTATTAAATGAGTTTTCACAGAGTAAACTATTAGAGTACCAACTAGCGTTAGCAAATATAGCCGCACAAACTGATCACCATGTTGAAGCAATAAGTGCATATCAAAAACTATTGGCTATGCGACCGACTCAAGGCTTATGGTGGTTAGGAATGGCTATTTCTTTAGACAGTAATGAAGACTATGGACAAGCCATTGTTGCCTATAAAGAAGCAATAGCAAGTAATAGGTTATCAAAGAATTCTAAACAATTTGCCAAGCAACGTTTAGCTGAGTTAGGGGAGTAACATGACAACACCAAGACTAAAAATGCGTTTAGGTGATTTACTGGTTCAAGAGAATATTATTTCTGATGAACAATTAACTCATGCTCTAAATCTACAAAATACTACCCATCGCAAGCTAGGCGATTCACTAACAGATCTTGGTTATATAACTGAGAATCAATTACTGCAATTTTTAGCTAAGCAATTAAGCCTTCCTTTTATCAATATCACGCAGCGTTTTATCTCTCCGGATGTAGTTGAGTTATTACCAGAAATACATGCACGCCGTTTGCGCGCATTAGTGCTTGAATATGATGATGACTCTGTCTTATTAGGCATGAGTGATCCTGCCGATTTAGGCTCCTTAGATCAACTAGAACAGTATTTAGCGCCGCGAAGTTTAAAACTTGCAGCAGTGAGTGAGTCACAGCTTTTTAATGCATTTGATAATTTATATCGTCGAACCGCTGAAATAGAATCATTTGCCAGCCAACTTGAAGAAGAATATCAAGACGGCAATGATTTAGAATTTCTAACAGGTAATTTAAACGACGATAGCAGTGACGCGACTGTTGATAAGTTATTACAATCGGTATTTGAAGATGCAGTACAAATGCGCGCATCGGATGTACATATTGAGCCAGAAAAAAATAAATTAAGAATTCGTCAAAGGGTTGATGGTGTTTTACAAGAAAACATTATTAATCAAAGCAAGATCGCCTCAGCTCTAGTGTTAAAGTTGAAATTACTAGCCAGTTTAGATATTTCAGAAAAGCGTTTACCACAAGATGGGCGCTTTCATATGCGGGTAAAAGGCCATGAAGTTGATGTACGTTTATCGACTATGCCAGTGCAATTTGGTGAGTCAGTAGTTATGCGTCTACTTGATCAAACCGGCGGTTTAATTAAGCTAGAAGAAACCGGATTACCTGCACATTTAATTTCCCGATTACGTATGCAAATATCTCGTTCAAATGGCATGGTACTAGTTACCGGGCCAACAGGTAGTGGTAAAACAACAACCCTATATGCTGCATTATCGGAACTAAATGGTGCTGATAAAAAAATTATTACAGTGGAAGATCCTGTTGAGTACCGAATTGACCGGATAAATCAGGTGCAGGTGAGTTCAAAAATTGATTTAACTTTCTCAAGAGTATTACGAACTGCCCTGCGACAAGATCCTGATATTTTAATGATAGGTGAGATGCGTGATGCAGAAACGGTTGAAATAGGTCTGCGAGGCGCATTAACAGGTCATATGGTTTTATCAACGTTGCATACCAATGATGCTATTACTAGTGCTATACGTTTAATCGATATGGGAGCTCAGGGCTTTTTAGTGAGTAGTGCCTTACGTGCTATTGTTGCCCAGCGTTTAGTACGCCGTATTTGTAACAGTTGTAAAGTTGAGCATCAATTAACACCACAAGAATCTATTTGGTTAGAAAACCTTACCGGTGAGAAACAAATAAAACCGTTTTATCACGGCAGTGGTTGTCAATCTTGTAATTATAGTGGTTATAGAGGTCGTATCGGTGTGTTTGAGTTACTCGAGTTAGATACCGATATGATGAATGCGCTTAAGCGTGAAGATACCGAAGAGTTTACGCGTATTGCCAAACAAAGCCCTGATTTTAAGCCATTAGCAATTTGTGCTTATGATTATGCTGTAGATGGCATTACGACAGTAGAAGAAACGTTACGTTTAGCTGAAATGATCGATCTTAATTAGTTGAAATTATTATGACAATTTTTCATTACATCGCTCGAAATTCTGAAGGTAAGCAAGTCTCTGGTTCTATTGATGCTAGTTCTAGCTCTGCTGTTGCTGAGCAATTAAGTAAAAATAATATTATACCTATCACCATTAAACCTGCTAAAGAAGAGGTTGGTGCGAATAAAGAAATAAATTTACAGCAATACTTTGTCTCTAAAAAAGTAAAAGCCGTAGATATGATTATGTTTTGTCGGCAGATGTATGCTCTAACCCGCTCAGGTGTTCCACTGTTAAGAGCAATAAAAGGTTTATCAGAAAGCACAAGGTCTGAAGCATTAAAAGACGCTCTTATTGATATTAATGAACAACTTGAACGCGGCCATACCTTATCGATTGCAATGAGCAATCATAGCAACATATTCAACAAGCTAATTACGAGTATTGTCCATGTTGGTGAAAATACTGGTCAGCTAGATGAGGCATTTGCCAAACTTGCGCAGTACCTTGAACGCGAAGATGAAACTAAGAAAAATATTCAGCAAGCGATACGTTATCCATTTTTTGTTGTCATCGCCATTGTTATCGCCATGTTTGTTTTAAATATTTTTGTTATCCCTGTATTTGCCAATATGTTTGCACAGTTTCAAACCGAATTACCATTAGCTACGCAGTGGTTAATTGCGAGTTCCAATTTCTTTGTCGATTATTGGGCTTTTTTGCTAGCGGCAATATTTACCGGCGTATTTATCTTTAAGCGCTATTTGGCTACGGAACATGGCTTATATAGTTGGGATAAACGAAAATTAAAATTCCCTATAGTCGGACCTATTATTGAACGCTCTTATCTTGCCCGTTTTGCTCATAGTTTTTCCATAGTCTTGCGTACTGGTGTGCCGATTACTTTAGGTTTAAGTTTAACGGCTGATGCCATTAGTAATAGTTACATGGCTGATAAAGTAAAACATATGCGTAAGAAAGTCGAAACCGGTGAAACCTTATTGCGAACGGCAAATAATAGTGGACTGTTTACACCGTTAGTACTGCAGATGATTGCCGTGGGTGAAGAAACCGGTGAGATAGATAAGTTACTTGAAGAAGTTGCTCAGTACTACGAGCGTGAAGTTGATTATGATTTAAAAACCTTAACTGACAAAATTGAACCGATTTTAATCAGTATTATGGCTGGATTGGTTTTAATATTGGCGCTAGGGATCTTTTTACCTATGTGGGATATGTACTCAGCAGTGCAAGGCTAAGCTTATGTCGAGTAATAACGTCCCACAAATTAAAGGGTTATTAATTGTTGGGATTATAACAATCTTAATGACAACGTTTTGGTTGTACTTTAAAAAAAATGAAGATGACTTGGTTAAAACTGCAATGGCATCTGCCGCAGCGGCATTTACCAGTAAAGTTACCCTGATTCATTCACAGTGGTTAATGACAGGTAAGCCGAATAAAGTATTAATTAAAGCGCGAAAACCAGGTAGCAATGATAGTTTTGAGCAATTAACGTTTAAGGTTAATAAATATGGATGGCCAGATTTAACCATTGCTCATAATGCGTGTGCTCGTATTTGGGAACGTATTACTGAAAGTGAATTAAAAGTGTTAAATGCGCCTTTAATAGCGATAGAGTTAAATAGTAAAGACAAAAATAGGGTATGTAGATATCAATTGTCAGATAAAAAATATATTGAATATAATAGTGCAACTGGCAAAATAATTAATAAAAATTAATGGCTTGCTGTAAAATAGTTTGATTTTGATCGAAACTCTATTACAGTTAGAAATATAACAAGAAGTTGAGATAAGTATGAAAAATACAAAAATTAAAGCAACGCAAGGTTTTACCTTAATTGAGCTAGTCATAGTAGTAGTGCTACTTGGCTTATTAGCGGTTACAGCAATACCTAAATTTATTGACCTTACCGAGCAAGCTCAAGATGCTAATATTGAAGGGATGGCAGGTGGTTTTGCTACAGCCGTTTCATTAGCTCGAGCACAATGGGAAGCCGAAGGTCGACAAAATGATGGAACTAATAATGTTGTAGATTACGATGGTAGCGTTTTAATTTTAACTGCCGAAGATAAAGCTAACGGAGTACGTCCTGGTTACCCAATTGCATTAGAAGGAGGGGATACGTCGTTATCTGCAACAGATTGTGTTGATATTTGGAATAATATTTTACAGCAACCACCGTTACTTACTTCAAGCATTGATGACCTTAACGGTGTTGATTCTGATAGTTATAAATACTTCGTAACATTAGAAGGTACTGGAGCTCAAAGTTACTGTGCATACTTTTTAAAAGAAAGTTTAGTTAGATCAGGTGATGATTATGTTGCTCCTGAAGATGAGACTGAAGGTAATAACTTTACTTATCAACCAGCAACAAGCCATGTTGTAGTTCATCACCCTGTTGATTAGTTACAGTAAGTACGAAGTTTTACTTGGATTTTACAAATTGTAACGGTTAGTTGTTAACTTAATCTTTACAATGGCTTTATTAAATTATTTAACACAGATTCTAAGTTTTTATTAAAGGGGTTCTCATGAACAACAACAAAGGTTTTACACTAATCGAATTAGTAATCGTAATCGTTATCCTAGGTATTTTAGCTGCAACAGCTGCCCCTAAGTTTATTGACTTAACTGGTGATGCTCGTGGTGCTGTAATTGAAGGTGTTGAAGGTTCAGTAAACTCGGCGGCTGATATTGCTCATGCTAAAGCATTAATAGAAGGTGCAACTGCGGCTTATACGGATGGTTCAACTAATGATTTCATCATGGTTGCAGGCACTAAGATAGAGTTAAACTATGGTTGGCCTACAAATGAGTCTATCGAACTTATGGTAGAGATTTCAGATGAAGAAATTGTTTTTGCTAGTGGCGCACAAGGTACTGGTTCAACGTGGACACACAACGGAGCAACGGATACGGCTAATTGTTTTGTAAATTATGATAACAATGTTGCCAATGCTGAAACTCGACCTTCAGTAGAATCAAAAATAGGTACCGACTTGATTCCAGGCTGTTAATTAAAGTTTAATTTATTATTTTTTTAAACCGCGCTAGTCGCGGTTTTTTTGTATCCGAAAATTAAGTAACATTTAGTAAAGCATGTTTTTTCTGCAATATGCTATAGTCTTAAACTATACTAAAAAAGTTAACTAAGTGATTAATTTATTGGTTAATTTATACCTAACTGAATGTATGCTGTAGTTGATGAGTTGTAATAAATCTAAATCTTCAGGCTTTACCTTAATTGAACTAGTGGTGGTGATTTTAATCATTTCTATTCTAGCGATTACTGCTACGCCAAAATTATTAGGTGTTAGTCATTTCGATTCCTTTGCTTATCGCGATCAGATGGTTTCTAGCCTGCGTTTAATGCAGCAACAAGCCATGCAGCAAACTGACTCTAATGCCTGTCACAGAGTTGTTATTCAAAATAAAGCCTATGGTCGCTCTATTGATTGCGTTTCTACAATTTTTGCAACAAATTGGCAGGATGATAATGTTGGCTTTGCTGTTCCAGCAAGCTCATCAGTAACAATAAATTCTTTAAGTACAAGCACAATAACTTTTGATTCATGGGGAAGGGCATTCGAATGCTCCAACCAATGTGTTATAGAATTTAATAATGTAGATACCGCTAGGCTTTGTATTGAATCTGAGGGCTATGTCCATGCCTGTTAATGCCTCTAAATTCCAACAAGGTTTTACCCTAATAGAGCTGGTTATAGGTATGACTGTTATGGTGGTTGCTATTGGATTTATGATGGCAGCAATGCTGCCAAGAGAAAAGCAAAGTGCCGACCAAATTCATTTAATTCGAGCGGCCGAGCTTGGCCAGTCGTTAATGAATGAAATCACATCCAAATCTTTTGATGAAAATACTGATAGAACTGGCGGTTTACTTAGGTGTAATGAAACAGGCGCTGTTGCTTGTACTGGTTATGATGAATTACGGGCTGAAGCTGGAGAGTCTAGGGCTAATTTTGATGATGTTGATGACTTTAATGGCTTAACTAATTTGAGTGATGCGCTAGGAGAAGACATTGCCCAGCAATACTTTGGCTTTAATGTTAGCGTCAATGTTACCTATGATAATAATTACAATGGCACTTTTGATGCCGGCAGTGATGATTATTCAGGTAATATAATTACCAATACAGATTTAGTTAAAAGAATTACCATTGTGGTAACAACACCTCTTGGTACTCCTATTACATTTGCCAACTACAAGGCAAATATCGAATGATTAGAGCAAAAGGTTTTACCTTAATTGAATTAGTTTTAGTGATAGCTATTTTAGGCATAATATCGGTCGGTTTTGTTGGCTTTATCAATGTCGGCTCTAATGTTTACCAGAATGTTTCTAATCGCGATTCTTTAATTTCGGATGCTAGGTTCGCCGTTGAAAGATTAAATCGTGAACTGCGTAATGCCTTACCTAACTCGATTCGTATTATCGATGATGGCAATCGTCAATGTTTAGAGTTTGTCCCTATCAAAACTAGTCATGTTTATAGCGATATACCTGCCAATGGTGATTTAGCAAGTGCTGATATTGAAGTGATTAAAGCCAGTTCTTTTTATAATTTTAGAAATACTGACCGAGCTGTTGTTTATCCTATAGATGAAAGTGATGCATATGATTTAAGTTTAAATAAAGCGCAGAGAATTAATAGCGTTGATACCACCAATAACACTTGGCAGATCACCCTTGCTAGTGCAACTTCGTTTGCTTCAGATTCTCCTAATCAACACTTATTTATTGTTGGTGAGCCAGTAAGCTATTGTGCTGAAACAGGACGACTTGAGCGATTTTCGTTTTATGGGTTTAATAATGTTCAAACGATCTTAACTGGCGGTGTGTTAATGGCTGAGCATATAGACACTAGTGCTGGTTTGCCTTTTATCTTTGATGCCAAGCAGCAAAGTGATGCCATAGTGCAGGTCAATTTTACTTTCAGTCAGAATAATGAAAGTGTGTTTTTTAGTAATGGAGTGCATATTCAACATGTTCCATAGTAAAACACCTAAACGCCAACATGGCGCGAGTCTAGTCATGGCAGTATTTATGATTGTTGTCTTTAGTGTATTGGCTGCCGTTATGGCAAAAATGATATCTGTATCGAGTGAAACTATTTCGTATGAGGTGCTTGGTACTAGAGCTTATTTAGCTGCAGATACTGGTAACCAATGGGCACAACAAAAACTATTTCCCGTACCAGCATCTAATACTTCTTGTGCGGATGTTAACTCTGCAACTGTGCCAAATATAAACTCTGCTCCTGGATTAATTGGGTGTGCTATCGAAAGTGTGCAATGCCAAGAGTTTACCGAAAATGGAGTAACTTACTTTACCTTAACTACTACTGGCTTGTGTAATGCTGGGAATATTTCCGCCAACCGCACTATTGAAGTTAATGCGAGAGGGCAATAGTGATGAATAAAGTCTTTAAAATTTTATGCATACTTATTAGCGTATTTAGTTCTTTTGTTGCAGTTTCGGGACCTGATGAAACGGTTACTTTAGGTAATTCTGAGCATGTTGGGAAAGTTGTTATCAACGAAGTTAATAATTCTGCAGACTCATATATTGAACTTTATTTTAATGAAGGGGTGGATGTTACTGATTGGACTTTGATTGAAGAAGGCCAAGGTGGGAACGCCCAAACAATTTTTGAAGTATGTAGCTTTGTTGCGGATCCTACTGATTGTAGTTTTTACCCTGCGGGCACATTTTTAATATTATATGACGTTGACTTGCATAATACGCTGCAAGAAATTTTATTAGTAGATACCAATACATTAGATGGGCCAAATGGGACTGATATTCTAGTTCATTACTTACGCTACACTAATAATGATAATTCTGGTGGAGATTGGTCTTTTGAACCAGAAGATCCTGATTCAGGAACTATTGTTGAAAATCCAGGTAATGAGGGCAATATATGTTCTAAACCAGATGGTAGCACGGATCCTGCTAATTGGGGACCTTGCGAAGAGACACCTTTAGAGCCAAATTTACCACCTGATAATATCGGCGTTTTTCAAATTGTCCATGATGGTATTGGTCTTACATGTGAAGCCGAACCTGTTGAGATCAGAGCTTGTACAGATAATACTTGTGGCACTATTGATACCTCAATTACGACAGATGTTACTTTAACGGTAAATGGTATTGGTCAAACAGTTAGTATCGTTAATGGTTATAGTACAGGTGCAAGTTTTGTTTATGTACAGCCAAATACTGCTACATTAGCTCTTGCTAGTGACTATGTTTGTTTAAATACTGGCGATGGCTCTAGCAGTTGTGATGTGATTTTTTCAGATGCTGGTTTTGTTATCGATACAGTTGCATCTCCTTCTTGTGATATTCAGCAGTTACAGCTTCGAGCTGTACAAAAAAATCAAATCACTAATCAATGTGAAGGTGCTTTAGTTGGTGAGAAACTTATCGATTTTGATTTCAATTATAACCTGCCAACTTCAGGAACCAAGCTACCTGTAATGAATGGCTCTGCACTTGCTCAGCCAGGGACTAAAAAGTCATATTTACTTGAATTTGATCAACAAGGTGTGGCGGTTATTAATCAGTTTAGCTATGGAGATGCTGGTAAAATTAATTTAAATTCTAGTTTTACTGAAACCACAGGTGAGTATGCCGGGTTATACCTACAAGGGCAGTCCGAATTAACTTTTTATCCGACTCAGCTTAAAGTTAATGCTAGAAAAAATAACACGGATAATACGTTATTAGATGGTAATGCTAATGAAAAAGCGGGTAATGAGTTTTCAGTATCTATTAGTGCGCAATGTACAGATGGCACAATAACTACAAATTACCAACCACAAACTATTAATGCGATTGAAATAATCACTGAACGTTCGGCGCCAATTGATCCGATTTTAGGTGCTAATGGTACTTTAGTCTTTAATGACAAAATCAACTTAGTGGCTATTGATGGTGATTGGAATAAGGCAGATATAGAGCCAGCTAGCTTTATCTCTGGTGAGTATATCGATAGTACGAGTACTTATTCTGAGGTGGGGTTAATTACCTTAGCTGCAAGGGACATAAATTATTTTGGGCAAAACATCAGTAGTGCTAATCAAACAATAGGTCGATTTACTCCTCATCATTTTATGCAAGTTACCGATATTGATGGCACTTTAACCACAAGTTGTAATGATTTTGCTTACAGCGGAGAAATGGATGCTGCTACGCAAAGTGTAGGTGCAATCCATTATCTAGTCGCTCCTGAGATCCGTATTGAACCATATAACGCTTTTGGCGCCGTAACTAAAAACTACATCAATGAATTTATGATGTTAACACCTTCATCGGTAACGGTTACAGCGCCATTAACTGATCAAGTACAAGTTGGTAAAGATGGATCTTTAGTTGCTTTAACTGCACAGATTAGCGCAGGGGAGATAATGCCTAATGAAACAGCGGTTTTATCAGGAAATGTTAATTATGTATTCAGTGCTATGGACAACTTTGTTTATACAAAAAACAGCAACGCCAAAATAGCTCCATTTATTAGTAGCATCCCATTAGAAATAATTTCCGTTGTTGACAGTGATGGAGTCTCTACAGAGTTTATTGATTTTAATGGTGACCCTGTAAATGCTGTGCAGGCAAGTGTTGCTGCTAGTTTGAATATTAAATTTGGGCGCTGGAACTTACAAGATACTTTTGGCCCTGAAACTGAAAATTTAGCTCAAATAATGCAGTTAGAGTATTTTGATGGTAGTAGTTATTTATTGAATACCCAAGATAATTGTACTGTATTTACAGAGTCATCGATGGTTTTAATTGATTTAGCTGACTTAGATCCTAATAGCACCTCAGTTACTGATGAGACGCCAAGTTCGGTTACTTTTAATGCCGGTGAAACTATAGATTTAGAATTAACAGCCCCTAATGAAGTGGGGAAAATTGGTGTCGGCTATCAAGCGCCAAGTTGGTTGCAGTCTGATTGGTTGAATGAAAATGACTTTAATGAAAATCCTACCGCCGAGGCTACATTCGGACGTTTTAATCAGGGTAAAAGAATCATCAACAAAAAAGAAATAGATAAGTAATAGCTAACGAAATAAGCTTTTAAGCAAAACTACTTAGTGAACTTTAAAAAAATAAATGTAGGTTTTACTAAAATGTACATTTTTTTTCAAAATTTTCTTATTTTCTCGATACATTTATACTGTTACTAGGTTATTATATCTTCAATATTCAAATTTATAGTCACAGTTAACTTTAATGGTTTATCTAGGTGGCTTTTGCACGATAATAAAACTTATCTGTAGCAAACAAAGACAAACAACCAAAGGATCTTACACTCCATGTTTAAATTTTTAAGTGGTATGTTTTCAAACGATTTATCAATCGATTTAGGAACTGCAAATACACTAATCTATGTTAAGGACCAAGGTATCGTTCTTGATGAGCCTTCAGTAGTTGCTATTCGACAAGATCGCAGTGGTAACAAAACTGTTGCTGCTGTAGGTACTGCCGCTAAGCAAATGCTAGGTCGTACTCCAGGTAATATCGAAGCAATCCGTCCGATGAAGGATGGCGTTATTGCTAACTTCTTTGTTACTGAAAAAATGCTACAACACTTTATTAAACAAGTGCACTCAAATAATTTCTTACGTCCAAGTCCTCGCGTTTTAGTATGTGTTCCTTGTGGTTCTACTCAGGTTGAGCGACGTGCGATTAAAGAGTCAGCTTCTGGTGCTGGTGCTCGTGATGTTTATTTAATTGATGAGCCAATGGCTGCCGCTATAGGTGCAGACTTACCAGTTTCTGCTGCAACAGGTTCAATGGTTGTTGATATCGGTGGTGGTACTACCGAAGTTGGTATCATTTCACTAAATGGTTTAGTTTACTCTTCATCAGTGCGTATTGGTGGTGATAAATTTGATGATGCAATTATCAATTACGTGCGTCGTAATTTTGGTAGCTTAATTGGTGAAGCAACAGCTGAACGCATTAAGAAAGAAATTGGTAGTGCATACCCAGGTGAAGAGTTAATTGAAATTGAAGTGCGTGGTCGTAACCTAGCTGAAGGTGTACCTCGTAGCTTTACACTAAACAGCAATGAAATTTTAGAAGCATTACAAGAGCCATTAACAGGTATTGTAAGTGCAATTATGGTTGCTTTAGAGCAGTCACCACCAGAGCTAGCTTCAGATATTTCTGAACGCGGTATGGTGTTAACTGGCGGTGGTGCATTATTAAAAGATTTAGATCGTTTATTAGCTGAAGAAACTGGCATTCCAGTTATTGTTGCCGATGATCCATTAACGTGTGTTGCACGTGGTGGCGGTAAAGCTCTTGAGATGATTGATATGCATGGCGGCGATTTATTCGCATACGAGTAATTTTTAACAGCCGGTGTAAACCGGCTGAGCGAGAAATATGAATCCCATTTTTCTTGATGGATATTCCAGCCATAGGCGGATAATGTTAGCGCTTGTTTTATCAAGCGTTTTCATTTATTGCGACCATAAATTAGCAAGTTTTGAGGTGGCCCGGGGCTACTTACAATCTCTTGTTAGTCCTTTGCAGTACATTGCAAATAGTCCGAAACAATTAATGGACTACGCTTCAGAAAATATTGTCTCTCGAAAACAGTTGATGGCTGAAAATCAACGCTACCAAAGACAAGAACTTTTACTTAAAGAAAAACTACTGCAACTTGATATTCTTAGTCAGGAAAATCAGCGCTTACGTCAACTATTAGCTTCACCGGTACGTAGTGACTATAAAAAAATGGTTGCTGAAATCCTTGCTGTTGACAGTGATCCGTATTCGCATCAGGTGGTAATTAACCGTGGCAATACCGATGGTTTATTTGAAGGCCAGCCAGTAATTGATGAAAATGGTGTCGTCGGGCAAATTTTACATGTAGGGGTTAATACCTCAAGGGTATTACTACTTAGTGATATTACTCACGCTATCCCGTTAAGGGTGCATCGTAATGGCGTAAGAGTTATTGCTAAAGGTACTGGCAGTGTAACTAAGATGGAAGTTGAAAATATTCCTCATTCCACCGATATCAAAGCCGGCGATTTATTAGTAACTTCTGGATTAGGTGGGAAATTCCCGGAAGGCTACCCTGTTGCCGAAGTGACCTATGTTTCTGATAATTCAAACCGCGAATTTGCACGTATACAAGTTAAACCACTCGTTGAGTTAAATCGGTTGCGCTATTTATTATTATTATGGCCGAATGAAAAAGTATCGGTAAGCGCTGACAAAACAGTGGCAAAGGTGACAGATGAAAGCAAGAAGTAATAATTTTGTCATATGGATAACCATTATCGTGTCTTTGATGCTAACGATAATGCCTTTGCCGATTGGTTTTGATGAATTTAGACCTAACTGGACATTATTAGTATTGATTTATTGGGTATTGGCGCTGCCTACTCGGGTTAACGTACTACTTGCTTGGTTAATAGGTTTTATAATAGACGTTTTACTTGGTTCGGTTTTAGGGGTAAATGCCTTTGCAACAGCTTTAGTTGTTTATGTGACGGTTAATAATTTCCAAAAAATTCGCAACTTTTCCCTATTGCAACAATCCATCATTGTTGGTGTATTTATTGCCTTATACCACTTAACTGTCTTTTGGATACAGCGTTTTGTTATTGATGTTGATTTTTCGATAAGTTACTTAAAACCGGTATTAACCAGTATGCCGATATGGCCAGTGGTATTTTTATTATTGCGTAAGATTCGACGCCAATTTCAGGTGCATTAATTATGCTTTATTTAGCGTCTAAATCTCCTCGCCGGAAAGAGCTACTCGAGCAAATACAGATAGAGTTTAGCTTAGTAGATGCGTCTATCAATGAACAAGTAAATGATGATGAATCGGCGGTTGAATTTGTTTGCCGCATGGCCAAAGAAAAAGCTCAAGCTGGCTGGGAAAAGCTAGACGAGACAGATAGTGCTACTTGGGTCTTAGGCTCTGATACGGTTGTTGTATGTGCAGATAGAATTTTAGGTAAACCAAAAGATTTTACTCATAGCAAAGAAATGTTGCAGCTTCTATCTGGTAATCAACATCAAGTGATCACAGCTATATCTATAGTTCAAGGAAATACTATCTATACTGAATATGTGAGTACTGCTGTTTATTTTAGAGATATACCTGAGGCAGAAATAGTAAGTTATTGGCAATCTAATGAACCGCAAGACAAAGCTGGTAGTTATGGCATTCAAGGTATCGGTGGCAAGTTTGTTAAGCGCATTGAAGGTAGTTACTCTGCGGTTGTTGGTCTGCCACTATATGAAACAGAACAGTTGCTTAACAAAGCAAATACTAATTTTAATAAAGGAATTCAATGAGCGGCGAATTACTCATCAACGTAACTCCAAGTGAAACCCGAGTTGCTTTAATCGAAAATGGTACCCTACAAGAAGTACATATTGAGCGAAATGCTAAACGCGGCATAGTCGGCAATATTTATTTAGGTAAAATTATTCGTGTTTTACCTGGTATGCAAGCAGCTTTTGTTGATATCAATTTAGACAAGGCAGCCTTTTTGCACGCCTCAGATATCCGTACCCGATTAATCACTAATCAAGAAACGAGCGAAAATGAAGTACCCGATATCAGAAGCCTAGTTCATGAAGGCCAATACGTGATGGTGCAAGTGGTTAAAGACCCATTAGGTACTAAAGGTGCTCGTCTAACTACAGATATTACCGTCGCATCAAGATATTTAGTGATGATGCCAAACTCAAATCATACCGGTATATCGCAGCGCATCGAAGGTGAAAAAGAACGTCAGCGTTTGAAAAAAATTGTTAGCCCATACTGTGATGAAGAAAGTGGCTTTATTGTTCGAACAGCTGCTGAAGGTGTAGGCGATGATGAGCTTGATCACGATGCGCAGTTTTTGCGCCGAGTGTGGACTAAAGTGGCAGAGCGTAAAAAACGTAAACAAACTAATTTACCGCTTTATCAAGACTTATTTTTAGCATGCCGAATTATTCGCGATTTCGTTGGTACTGGCTTAGAAAGAATAAGAGTCGACTCAAAGTTAACATACGAAGAACTTGTTAAATTTACCGAAGAGTTTGTGCCTGAAATAAGACCTATTATTGAATACTACCCGGGCGAAAGGCCGATTTTTGATTTGTTCTCAGTTGAAGCTGAAATTCAAAAAGCGTTGAAGCGAAAGGTAGAGCTTAAATCGGGTGGTTACCTTATTATTGACCAAACCGAAGCTATGACCACTATCGATATAAATACCGGAGCTTTTGTTGGTCATCGTAATCTAGAAGAGACTATTTTTAATACCAATATTGAAGCTACTCAGGCAATTGCTAGGCAACTACGCTTACGTAATTTAGGTGGCATCATCATTGTTGATTTTATCGATATGAGCAACAACGAGCATAAAAAGCGTGTGCTACATAGTCTCGATGTTGCCATGAGCAAAGATAAAGTCAAATACAGTCTAAGTAACTTCTCAGCTCTTGGCTTAGTTGAAATGACGCGTAAGCGCACAAGAGAAAGCCTTGAACACGTTTTATGTGGTGAGTGCCCTGTCTGTGATGGCCGAGGTAATTTAAAAACAGTAGAAACAGTTTGTTTTGAGATCTTAAGAGAAATTGTTCGAGTCAATCGTGCCTATGACTCAGATAAGTTTATTGTCTACGCTTCACCAAAGGTTAGTGAATCTTTAATTGATGATGAATATCACCATCTAGCTGAGTTAGAAGTCTTTATTGGTAAACAAATAAAAGTACAAACCGAAACTATGTATAACCAAGAGCAATTTGACGTGGTGATGATGTAGTGAAAACTTTTTGGGGACACGCTAATACTTGGCTTAGCCGCCTTTATAAAACCTTAGCTATTCTATTGGTAGTATTCGCTGTTCTGTTAAGTGCTGCACGTATTCTTTTGCCTTATGCTGATAATTATAAGGAAGATGTAGAGGAGTACATAAACTCTGCATATGAGGGCGATATTGAAATCGGTGAGCTTTCAGCTGGCTGGCGCAACTTTGGCCCAACCTTAGTTGTAAGAGATGTCGTATTATCAAATTCTTCTTCATTAAATATTAGTGTTGAAGAAGTTAACCTCGGCTTAGATTTTTGGGGAAGCGTTCAAGCTCAAAAAGTTAAAGCTAAAAATTTAACTTTAGTTGGAGCATTGATCAATCTAGATCAAAGCCAACTAACCGCAGGCAGTCAAACACAAAGCACTCAAACCGCAGAAGATTTAGATATTATTTCAGATCTGTTGTTGCAACAAATTAAGCGTTTTTCAGTACTTGATAGTAAAATCATTATTAAAAACTCTCTCAAAAAACGCACATTTAATATCAGTAAGTTAGCTTGGCATAATGATGGCACGAGTCACAAAGGTATAGGTAAAATAGAAATCGATGGCTTATCCCAAGATACTGCCAAGCTTGTTGTTGAATTAAACGGTACCGTGTTAAGTGACTTAAATGGCCAAATTTATATTGAAGGTAATAATATAGATTTAACCGGTTGGTTTATTAAGTTGTTGGGCGATAAGCATGATCAAATTGGCTCAAACATTAACTTTCAGTCTTGGGTGCAAATTAATCAAGGTAGCTTAACCAATATTGAGTTAGCTCTTGGCGAAACATCTTTCTCTTGGTTGAGCTTTGAACAGCAGCATAAATTAACTATTCCTAAAGCTCATGTTAGCTTATACCGTGATGGTCTAACGTCTAATTTCTTTGCGCAATCTTCAAATATTGAAGTTGACTTTAATGGTACTCCTTGGACTGAGTTTTATATTCAAACACAGTATCAACGTGATTCAATCGAATCTTATATTTCAGCCGTATCTCTTGATAATCTCTGGCAGTTATACCCCATTCTCGAAGAGAACTTTCCGACGTTAGCTGAGTTTTCCAAACTACATTTAAGTGGTGACTTAGAAAATATCCACTTAAAAACGACGCTTGATGGCATACAAGCAAAAGTTGATTTAAATAGCTTAGCTTGGCAGTACGCAAATAATATACCTGGCATAAGTGGTGTTAGTGGTGAGGTACTTTATGCTGAAAATAAACTGGCGTTAAACATCAATGCGAAAAATTCAGCATTAGATTTTAATCAGCACTTTTCTCGCCCTATACCTTTTAATGATTTAAACGCAGAAGTTAATGCCTATTGGAATGACTCTACATGGACTCTTGCTGTTAAAGATATCGGCCTTTCATCAGATGAACTTAACTTACAAGGTTCAGTTCAATACTTTCAACCTGAAAATGGCTCTGGTGAATTAGGCATCTTTGCTTACCTAGACCGTGCTCAAGCTGACCAAGCGCAATACTATTTACCTCTATCAATTATGTCGGATAGCTTGGTTGATTATTTAAATGCGGCAATAAAATCCGGCCAAGGCAAACAGGTTGCTGTGTTATTTAATGGCCCAGTGTCTAATTTTCCATTTATCGATAATAGCGGGATTTTTGTTGTTGATGCCGATCTTGAACAAGCTGAATATGAGTTTGTTGAGGGGTGGCCAGCAATTACTGGTGGCGATGTAAACTTAAACTTTACCAATGATTCGATGCTAATCACTGCTAATGATGGTGACTTAAACGGTGTTAATACCAAAGATGTTGTTGTTGGTATTGAATCACTTAGCGGTGAGTCTATTCTTACCGTTCGCGCGCCTGTTACTGCACAAGTTAGTGATATTCAAAATCTTATGCTTGCCAGTCCGATGGCCGATAGTGTCGGTAAAGTACTCGAGTTTATTGGTCCACAAGGATTGGTTAATGGTAGCTTTGCTTTAGATGTGCCTCTTGCCGATACTGATAACACGGTGGCAAAAGGGGTTATTGATTTAAACGACAATCAGGTTTTTCTATCAGCTCCTGAAATGGAGTTTAAACAAATAAGTGGCCAATTAACCTTTGTAAATGAAAAAATAACCACCAAAGATTTTAATGTTATTTGGCGTGGTTTGCCAATTGCGATGAATGTTAATGGCTACCATCAAAATGATGCTTATAAACTTAGTATCGACCTAGATGGTCAGTGGCAACCTAATCATTATTTGGGACAAATCCCTGACCCTTTAAAGTCTTATGTTGATGGTAAATTAGATTGGCAGGGTAAACTAAATATTAATGTGCCAGATGATGGGCCGTTTAGTTATAAGGTCGACCTAAACTCGGATTTAGTTAATGCGCAACTGTTATTACCGCAACCATATGATAAAACTATTGGTACTATGGTTAAGCTTAGCGCTAATGTTAGTGGTGATGAAGAGCATTCGATGATAGAGGCAAAGCTGGGTAATAATCTGCACTTTTATGGTAGCTTGAATCATCAACAAACTGCGTTTACACGCTCGCACCTAGTGTTAGGTGATGAAGCTATGCTGTTACCTATTTCAGGTTTTCATATAACCACAAATTTAGCCCAGATAAATTATCAACAGTGGCATGAACTTGTCTTTAATATTATTGATAGTATCCCAGAATCTGATCCAAGCTTAGCCGATGCCGCAAGTAAACCATTAATAGGCATTCCAGAGCGAATTAGAGGCAGTTTATTTGGTGCTGATTTTTATGGGCAACAAATCACCGATATATCATTTAATTTACTCAATCGAACTAACTCTTGGGTATTACAGCTCAATACCGATCAAATTCGCAGTCGCTTTAAATTTTACCATGACTTTAAGACAAAAGGCTTGGAAGTGGATGCCGACTTTATTCACCTTATCGAGCAGGTAAAAAATGACACTAACGATGAAAACAGCACAGATACAGCTGATACAGCTGAGCCGGTAGGGTCGACATTATTACCTGATGATATTCCGCCGATTAAGTTTTATTGTAAGAGTTGTAAGTACAGTATGTTAGATTTTGGTGAGGTTAATTTCACCCTTGCTAGAAACGCTATTAATAGCGTTGAGCTAACAGAGTTTATTGCTAAAAGAAAAGGCAACGAAGTTAACTTTACTGGTAATTGGCTTAAAGATCCTACGCAAAATACAACATCTATTCAGGGCATATTTAAAACTAATGACTTAGAAAAAGAAATTGAAGCCTTTGATTTAGAATCAGGAATAAAAGACAGTGGCTTAACCAGTAATTTTGATTTGAACTGGCAGGGTGATCCACAGCAATTTAATTTTGCTTCGTTAAATGGTCAGTTAAACGTTAAACTCGACGATGGTTATCTTGCTGATGTCGATGATAAAGGCGCTCGTTTACTGTCAATTTTCAGCTTCCAATCTTTAGTAAGAAAGTTAAGTTTGGACTTTAGAGATATATTCTCTAACGGTATGTTCTATGAAGATATGAAAGGTAACTTTACCGTAGTTGATGGCGTTATCTATACCGATGACGTTGAGGTTGACGCAACAGCGGGCAAGTTAAAAGTGCAAGGTAATACTAACTTAGTTAATAATCAGCTCGATTATAAGATGTCGTTTGCTCCTAAGGTAACTTCAAGTTTGCCTGTGATTGTCTCATGGATGGTAAACCCTGTGGTTGGAATTGCCGCACTGGTTGCCGATAAAGTGATTGAGAAAGCAGAAGTTATATCGGTAATAAACTTTGAGTTAACCGGCACGGTTGATGAACCTAATTTTAAAGAGGTAGACCGTAAGAGCCGAGATATTAATGTTGGCAAAAGTAAACCCGATGCGGTGCCTGAACCGAATCAAAGCGGAGGTCAATAATGTCTACCAGCAAAAGCAAAGCTAGACTTACAGCAATTCAAATGCATTCAGTACCTGATGTCGATGAGAATTTACAGGCAATACGTGCAATATTAGAAAACTTAACAAATGAATATGGCCATAACCCAGAACATTTAGTGGTTTTGCCTGAGGCTTGCCTTTATTTTGGTGGCCGGGATAAAGACCAATTAAGTATTAGTGAAGATTTAGGCACTGGTCATATGCAAGAAAGCCTAGCGCAATTGGCTAAAGAGTTCTCCATCTATTTATCAGCAGGCACTATTCCATTAAATACTAATGTGGACAATAAGTTTTCAGCTAGTAACTTATTATTTGGTCCTCAAGGTGAGTTGTTGGATGATTATCAAAAAATTCATTTATTTGATGTTGATGTTAACGATAATAAAAAATCATATCGTGAATCCTTATTTACTGTTCCTGGTGAAAAGGTTGTTATCAGTCAACTAGATAATATAAAGCTAGGAATGACTGTTTGTTATGATTTAAGGTTTCCTGAGCTATATAGAGCCCTAAGGGGAAAAGGTGCTAATGTTATTGCTAACTCAGCGGCTTTTACCAAAGTAACAGGTCGAGCTCATTGGCAGGCTTTACTGCAAGCTAGGGCAATCGAAAACCAAGTCTATATGGTTGCCGCTGGCCAAGTTGGCACCCATCAAAATGGTAAAGAAACATACGGGCATTCAATGATAGTTAACCCTTGGGGTGAGATTGTTGCCATAAAAGAAGAAGGTACTGGTTATATCAGCGTTGAACTTGAGCCTGAGCTCATTAGTAAAGTCCGAGCAGATATTCCGGTAAACGAACATAATCAATTTTCAGTAACTTTGAATAAGTAACGGTATTTATAATGAATCTTGTTGAACAAGAATTACTTACAGCTTGCCAGTTAGGGCAAGAAGATTTAAACCAAACATTAGCCCACATTTGTCAGCGCAATATCGATTTTGCCGACTTATATTTCCAATCGTCGAGCCATGAATCATGGATGTTAGAAGATGGTATCGTCAAAGATGGTTCGTATAATATCGAACGCGGTGTTGGGGTTCGAGCTATTAGTGGTGAAAAAACCGGTTTTGCTTATTCTGATGACATAAACGCCCACGCTTTAATGCAAGCAGCCACTGCTGCACGGGGTATAGTGCAAGACGATAAAACACAAAGCGTTAAAGCATTTAGTCGTCAAAGTGATATTCAGTTATATACTGAAATTGACCCTTTATCGACATTAAGCCAAGAACAAAAAATTAATCTATTACACGAAGTTGAAGCGCATGCTCGAGCCCACGATTCTCGTGTTAAACAAGTTATTGTTAGCTTGTCTGGCGTTTATGAGAAGATCTTAGTTGCAGCAAGTGACGGCACTTTCGCTACTGATATTCGCCCTTTAGTTCGCTTAAATTGTTCAGTATTAGTTGAGCAAGGCGGTCGCCGCGAACGAGGCAGTTCTGGTGGCGGTGCTCGTACCGGTTATAGTTACTTTTTTGATGTTGAACATGGCAAGACTCGTTTTTGTCACTACGCTGAAGAAGCGGTAAGGCAAGCTCTAGTTAACTTAGACGCAATTGACGCACCTGCAGGCATGTTACCTGTAGTATTAGGATCAGGTTGGCCTGGGGTGTTATTACATGAAGCGGTTGGTCATGGCTTAGAAGGTGACTTTAACCGTAAAGGCGCTTCTGCGTTTTCAGGTAAAGTTGGCCAGAAAGTGGCGTCAGAGCATTGTACAATTGTTGATGATGGTACCTTAAACGATCGTCGAGGCTCTGTCGCTATAGATGATGAAGGTACGCCAGGGCAATACAATGTACTGATCGAGAAAGGTATCCTTAAAGGTTATATGCAAGATAAGCACAATGCGTCGTTAATGGGAGTTAAACCAACAGGTAATGGCCGCCGTGAATCTTACGCTCATTTACCTATGCCACGCATGACTAATACTTATATGTTAGCCGGTGAGTATGAACCTGATGATATTATCAAATCAGTTAAAAAAGGCATTTATGCACCTAACTTTGCTGGCGGCCAGGTTGATATTACCTCTGGTAAATTTGTATTTACAACTGCCGAGGCTTATTTGATTGAGGATGGCAAAATTACCGCACCAGTTAAAGGCGCAACATTAATTGGTAATGGTCCTGAAGCTATGCTGAAGGTAAGTATGGTTGGCAATGATTTATCATTAGATAGCGGCGTTGGTGTTTGTGGTAAAGATGGTCAAAGTATACCGGTAGGTGTTGGCCAGCCCACACTGAAAGTTGATGAAATGACCATTGGCGGCACTCAGTAGCTTATTCTATTAGGGCAGCCTAAAACAAAAAAGCAGAGTAATTATCACTCTGCTTTTTAGTTTTCGATTCAAAGTAAGTTTAGCTAAACTTAAATTTCAAAAGTTACATTTTCTTTTAAGTATTTAAATAGTTCTTTGTAGCTTTTCCCAAGCTTTTCAGTTTTAACTTCTTTTGCTGCTTGGCGGACAAGTTGGCGTAAACGCTGGCGTTCAAAACCTTCATATTCAGCTAAAAGCTCTTCAATTTTATCATTGCCCTGAGCGATAAGCTCATTACGTAGGTCATCTAAAATAGAGATCTTATGCTTTTCGTAAGAATGTTTATTGTTAATCTTATCTAAACCAGACTTAATAGCTTCAATATCTACTTCTGCCAATAACTTAGCTAAAAAACGTATGTTACGGCTATAGGCATCATGTTTGCCTTTAATTTTATCTGCTAAACGTAGAGCCGCATCGATTTCTTCGTTTAAAGGAAGTTTTTCCCTTTGTGCTACTTTTAAGTCTGCAAGATCTGATGCAAGTTGCTGAATTTCTCTAGCATCTTTTTTCAACTCAGCTCGGCTTACATAGATGATTTCTTCATCTTCAATTGGTTCAACAGGTTTTTTGCGCATACTCTTCTGCATATTTAAATGATGTTGCGCTAATTATACACCATTAACAGACGTATTTTAATCCACTTATTCAAGCTGTGTGATATGCTAACCATATTATTAATTTAAGCGCTGTATTTTTTCGTGTTAATAAAATGCAGCCTGTTTTCTGAAAAGTAATTATGGCCAAAATAGAATCAATGGATAACTCAATTTCGCAAGTAAAAGAACGCGTTGCGAAAGTTTTAGAACTTGCTACAAAGTTGGGCGCAGATAGCGTTGAAGTATCAATGAGTAAGCAGCAAGGATTGAGTGTTTCAACTCGTCTTGGTGAAGTCGACACGGTAGAGTTTACCAATGATGGAGCGTTAGGGTTAACGGTTTATAAAGAAGGGCGTAAGGGCTCAGCTTCAACGGCTGATTTATCTGAGCAAGCGCTAGAGCAATCGGTTCAGGCCGCGATTAATATTGCTAAATACACATCAGTTGATGAATTCTCAGGATTAGCAGATAAAGAATTATTAGCTTATACAGTTAAAGATCTAGATTTATATCACCCAGCGGATATTTCAACAGAAAAAGCCATTGCCATAGCAACCGAAGCTGAAATGGCGGCATTAGAGCATGACAAGCGTTTAACAAACTCTGACGGTGCTAATTTTGCCAGTTATGAAGGCTTTAAGGTATATGGTAACAGCCATGGTCAATTAGTTGGTTACCCAAGTACTCGACACAGCTTAAGTTGTATGATGATAGCTTCACAAGACGATGACATGCAAAGAGATTACAGTTATGCGGTAAGTCGAGATTATAATGAATTAACAGCCCCTAAAATAGTTGGTGTTGAGTCTGCAAAAGCTGCTGTGAGTCGTCTAGGTAGCCAAAAGCTTGCTACTGGTAAAGTGCCTGTTATGTTTCGTGCCGATATAGCCAATAGTTTATTTGGCCACTTTATCTCGGCTATTAGTGGTGGAAACTTATATCGTGATTCTTCATTTTTACTTAACTCAATCGGTAAAGATGTTTTTTCATCACATTTAAATATATCTGAGCGACCACATTTACTAAAAGGACTAGCGAGTTCGTCTTTTGATAGTGAAGGTGTTGCTACCCATGATCGAGAAATTATCACCGACGGTGTATTACAGTCGTACCTATTAACTAGCTATTCAGCTCGCAAATTAGGTTTAACTACAACAGGTAATGCTGGCGGTATTCATAACTGGCAAATCTCTGCTAATGGTGGCGACTTTGATGCAATGTTAAAAACTTTAGGTACTGGTTTGTTAGTGACTGAGTTAATGGGCCAAGGCGTTAATGTTGTCAATGGCGACTACTCTCGTGGTGCGGCAGGTTTTTGGGTGGAAAATGGTGAAATAGCATACCCAGTTGCTGAAATTACTATTGCTGGCAATTTAAAGGATATCTTTAAATCAGTCGTAGCAACAGGTGCCGATTTTGATGAGCGTGGCAGCATAAGAACGGGCTCAATTATTATTGAAGAAATGCAGGTTTCTGGTCAGTAATTAGTTAACCATCACGCAATGAAAAATAGGAACCTTAGGTTCCTATTTTTTGTTTAATGAAAGTGATGTTCTAATAATACACAGTTTACTGGAGGGGTAATAAACTGTGAACACCCAACCTTATAAAAAGCGCCGTCATCCTTGAGGAGCACTAGCGACATCAGGGACCTCCTGACGCGTGCTGTGATTTGAAAAATTTTATATAGATAGGCTGTGAATTATGGAGATCCCGTGTCTCGCTTAGGCTCGCACAGGATGACGGTGTACTTGTTTGTGACTGGAAGCTGGTATACTTTTACTAGCCTAACAGTAAGGTTGCCGTACCTAAGAAAGCAAATATACCCACTACATCAGTAACCGTAGTAAGAATTACACTACCTGCTAGAGCAGGATCTATATTTAGTTTCTTTAAAAATAGCGGTATGGTCACCCCTGCAATACCTGCAGCGGTTAAGTTCATTAACATCGCGAATGCTATGATCCCACCTAAGGTTAAATCTTGCTTCCATATAGCAACTATACCAGCAATAAATATTGCCCAAATTAAGCCGTTTAAAAAGCCGATAGCTAATTCTTTGGTTAATATGGCACGAGCATTATTATCACCGATATGACCTAGAGCCATACCACGAATAACCAGAGTTAATGTTTGTCCACCAGCTACGCCACCCATACTTGGTACTAAGGTGTTAAGTACCGCTAAAATAGCCATTTGCGCTAATATATCTTCGAAAAAGCTAGAAACCATAACCGCAGCTAATGCAGTAAATAAGTTAACGCCTAGCCAAATAGAGCGTTGCTGGGTACTTTTTAGTACAGGAGCGAAAGTATCAGCTTCGTCATCTAAACCAGCCATACTCATCATCGAGTGCTCGGCATCTTCACGGATAACATCAATAACGTCATCAATGGTGATACGGCCAAGTAGGCGACCGCTGTCATCAATAACAGGGGCTGACAACCAATCATGACGCTCAAACAGTGTAGCAACTTCGGTCTCATCCATTTCTGCAGGGATCGGAACCGTATCGTAATCTGTGATATCTTCGATGGATTGTTCAGGTGCTGCGGTAATGAGCTTAGCTAAGGTTACCGAGCCAACAAATTTATCATTACGAGCCACTACATAAAGTGAATCTGTTGCGTCGGGTAAGTCACCTCTAAGTCGTAAATAACGTAATACCACATCAACGGTTACGTCTGGCCTTACCGTGATGGTATCTGTATTCATGATACCGCCGGCGGTGTCTTCCTCATAAGATAGAGCTTGTTCAACTCGCGTTCTATCTTGACTGTCCATCGAGTTAAGTACTTCTTGATAGACAGAATCTGGTAGTGTTCTTAAAACTTCGGCAAGGTCATCTATATCCATGCCTTCGACGACAGCAGCAACCTTTTCAGGCTGCATATCTTTAAGAATGCCTTTACGAACTTCTTCTGAAAGCTCTTCTAGGATCTCACCGTGTAAATCAGGATCGGTAAGTTGCCATAAAATATTTCTGCTACGAGCGGGGGAGGATTCTAATAGTAAGGCAATATCAAAGGCGGGCATATTCTGGAACATTTTACGCACATACACAAACATACCGCTTTGCAAAGCGGTATTGATTTCGAGTAAACGTTTTTGACTTATTTCTTGTTCAGATGTATCCGGCATGTTCCACCCTGTGCCGATGCTAACTTATTTCAATTTATGAACATAAGTTTATCGTAAGTTATTATTTTTATCAGCTTTTTTGCAAAAAATATCAAGGTGTCAGAGTTGTTGAAACAAGGTTCAACAACTCTGACACCTTGATATTTACTCACCTTCATCAAACTTATTAGAAAACAATGTGCATATTGCTTGCATTGCTTGCTTAGCTTCATCACCTTCGGCAACAATATTTACTTCTTTACCTTGGCTTCCTGTAAGTAACATTAACCCCATGATAGAGTCGGCGGTTGCTGATTTTTGCTCGACAGTAAGAGTTATCTTAGCTTGATAATTTTGACTCAATTTAGCTAACTTAGTCGCAGCTCGAGCATGTAAACCTAACTTGTTTTCAATAATTACCGTTTGCTCTACTAAGGTCATTTCTTTGATAATTCTCGGTGATGGATTTGGATCTCTTTACCTTCTTTGGTAAATTGCTGAGCCAATGTTTCAGCAATATAAACACTGCGATGCTGGCCGCCGGTACAACCAATAGCTATGGTTAAATAAGAGCGGTTATTACGTTCTAAATGTGGCAACCATGTCATCATAAAGCTATTAATCTGCCACACAAATTTAGTAACCAGTGGTTGGTTTCCTAAAAATTCCTGAACTGGTTGATCTAAGCCGTTATAGGTTTTTAAACCCTCTTCCCAGAAAGGGTTAGGGAGGAAGCGAGCATCAAAAACATAATCTGCTTCTGTAGGCACGCCATATTTAAAACCAAATGACTCTAAGACGATAACCATAGAGCCAGTTTTACGCCCTAAGATACGTTCTCGTACCAGATCTGCTAACTGATGAGGCGTAAGTAGTGAGGTATTTATATATAAGCTTGCTCTTGATGCAACGGGCTCGAGTAGTTTTTTCTCAAGCGCTATTGCTTGATCAAGTGCCATATTTTTACGAACTAATGGATGTAAACGTCTGGTTTCACTAAAGCGGCGAATCAGCTCGGCATCATCAGCGTCAAGATAAAGTACATTTAACTCAACCGATTCGGGTAGGTAATCGAGAATCTCTTTTATATCTTGAGGGTCTTGTGGCAGGTTACGAACATCTAAAGATACTGCAACATTTTCGTATTCATTAATAACCGTATGAGTTAAAGCCGGAAGCAAGTTAACTGGAATGTTATCAACACAATAATAGCCTAAATCTTCAAGAACCCTTAGAGCTACTGATTTACCTGAGCCTGAACGGCCACTGACGATTAAAAGTTTCATATAGTCTTCTTATGGATGAATTACAGCGTTATAAAGCTGTTGAGATGTTTGGCATTTACGAACTTTTTTACAGGTTTCTTTGTCACTAAATACTTTGGCAATATTAGCCAAGGTTTCTATATGTTGTTGACAATTATCTGCAGGAACAAATATGGCAAAAAATATATCGACAGGCTTATCATCGATTGCATCAAATACAATAGGTTTATCGGTAGTAATAAGCACCGCGACTACTGCATTGGTATTGGTTAATCGGCCATGCGGTATTGCAATGCCTTTACCAATTCCGGTGCTCGATAGCTTTTCTCGAGCCATTAAACTCATTAATAACTCTTTTTCAGAAGTGTTACTGATTTTACTTGCTGCAATAGCGCTAATTTGCTCAAGGATATTTTTTTTACTTTTCCCTACTGCTGAACACACAGTACAATCTAGGGTCAAAATTTGTTCTAAATTCATAATTTTATTATTTTTGCTAATGGCTCGATAATTTATCTTTGTGTTTAATAACTTGACGATCGAGTTTATCAATTAAGCTATCTATGGATGCGTACATATCTTCACTGTCTGCGGATGCAAATATTTCACCAGCATTAACATTAAGAGTGGCTTCAGCAATTTGCTTTAATTTTTCTACTTTTAATACTACATATACATTATTTATATGATCAAAATGTCGCTCTAATTTTTGTAATTTAGACTCCACATATGCACGCATAGATGGTGTAACTTCAACATGATGACCAGATAGATTGATTTGCATAACTGTATCCTTAATTTACAAGTGAAAAACTACTAATATTAAATAAGACTCTTACGTTGATTTGAAGGTGGTATACCAAGAGATTCGCGGTATTTGGCAACCGTTCTCCTAGCCACGTTAATACCTTGCTCCGCTAATAAAGTAGCCATTTTGCTATCGCTTAATGGCTTACTCGCAATTTCAGCATCAACTAATTTTTTAATTATAGCCCGTATTGCTGTAGAAGAGCATTCTCCTCCAGTTTCTGTACTAACATGACTTGAAAAGAAATATTTCAATTCAAATATGCCTCTCGGGGTGTGCATATATTTTTGCGTGGTAACTCGAGATATAGTTGATTCATGCATTTCAACAGCTTCAGCTATATCGTTTAATACCATAGGGCGCATAGCTTCAGGGCCATGTTCAAAAAATGCATTTTGCCTTTGTACTATGCAGTTCGATACTTTTAATAAAGTATCATTGCGACTTTCTAATGATTTGATAAACCATTTTGCTTCTTGTAAATGCGAGCGTACAAATTGATTATCGGCACTTGAACCACCTTGAGTCAGACTTGCGTACTGTTGGTTAATTCCTAATTTAGGTGCCGTATCAGGGTTTAATTCAACTACCCAGCGGCCATTCTTTTTAAAGACACTTACGTCTGGCACGATATACTGCTCATCACTTGTGACGATCGCATCACCAGGTCTTGGGTTTAGGCTATGGATAAGCTGCATTACTTCTTTTAGCTGTGGCTCTTTTAGCTTAGTTTTGCGCATGATTGTGCGAAAATCACGGTTACCTAATAAGTCGATGTGCTCACAAACAACAAGTTTTGCTTCTTCAATAAATGGTGTATCAGCACAAAACTGATCTAACTGGATACGTAAGCAGTCGGAAATCGATTGAGCACCAACACCAATGGGATCGAACATATGAATCCGTTTTAAGACTGCTTCTACTTCATCTAATTCTATTTCGTCATCGCCCATACTTTGAAGTATGTCTTCAACGGTTACTGTTAAGTAGCCGCTGTCATCAATTGCGTCGATTATAGCCGTTGCGATTGCTCTGTCATTATCAGAAAAGGGAGTCAATTCCATCTGCCAAGTCAGGTGATCATGGATAGATTCGCTTGTTTCACCTTGATATGAATAATCATCATCTGGAGCAGATTTTATGCCTGTATTTGATGTTCCCGCGCTAAAACTTTCGTCCCAAGTTGTATCAACTGAAAGTTCTTCAGGGATATCTTGTTGATTCAATGCTTCAACGGTGGATATTTCGTCTTGGGTTGGGGTTGAGTCTTCACTACCATCGCTTAAGCTAGTAGGTTTTTCCGCACTGTCTTTATCAAAATTATCATTAACTTCATCCGCAGGTGCTGACTCATCAACTTCTAATAAAGGATTACTATCTAGGGCTTCTTGGATCTCTTGTTGTAGATCTAACGTCGAAAGTTGCAGCAGTTTTATTGCCTGCTGCAATTGTGGGGTCATGGTTAAATGTTGCCCCATTCGGAGCTGAAGACTAGGTCTCATTTGTTACTAATATTCCAATAATATTGTTAGGGATATTTTAATGCGCCTAACGAGTATTTATATACTATAGCGTGAATTTTTCACCAAGATATACATCACGCACATGTTGATTACTTAACACTTTGTCAGAGTCACCTTCGGCAATTAATTCGCCATGGCTAACAATATATGCATGTTCACATACATCTAAGGTTTCACGCACATTATGGTCGGTGATTAATACGCCAATACCACGATTTTTAAGCTGTAAAATAATTTTTTTTATGTCACTAACCGAAATAGGATCTACTCCAGCAAACGGTTCGTCTAATAGAATAAACTTAGGGTCAGCTGCAAGTGCTCTGGCAATCTCAACTCGGCGTCTTTCACCACCTGATAAACTTTGTCCGGTATTTTCGACTATATGACCAATGTTGAACTCTTCAACTAAGCTCTCTAGCTTCTCTAAACGTTGTTCATTATTCAGGTCTTTACGTATTTGTAAAATTGACATGATATTTTCAAATACGGTTAACTTTCTAAATATAGATGCTTCTTGGGGTAAATAGCCAATACCTTGACGAGCTCTTTCATGCATAGGCAATAGTGTTAAGTCTTGGTCATCAAGAGTTACTGTACCAGCGTCACTAGGGACTAAACCTACAATCATATAAAAGGAAGTGGTTTTACCGGCACCATTTGGACCTAATAAGCCAACAACCTGTCCAGAATTTACGGTTAAACTTACACTTTTTACAACTTTTCGGCCTTTATATGCTTTGGCTAAATTTTGCGCTTTTAAAGTGGCTGTCATTGCTATTCTTGCTCTTTTTCAATTGGGGTTACTGGCTGCTTAATATCAGCTTTTTCTTCACTTGGGTCGCCGACTAATTTGCTTTCAACACTATCAATGGGTTGCTGCTTTGGCTCTTGCTTAGTATCTGCATCATTTGTTGTTTCGGTTTCAGGTTTAAGTATTGTGGTTACCGACCCTGTACTTTCTGCTGTTAATTGCTCAGTGGTAATGTTGTAAGTAATAATATCACCAGTAACCATACTGCCTTCTTGGCTTATCGATGCATTACCTTTGATAATGATAGTATTTGATGAAGGGGAATATGAAATTTCATTTGCTTGTAATTCAATCTTTTGCCCATCTTCTAGAAGTTGACTAAATTTAGCGGGTTTACCTTTAGCTAGATAAAACTTTCTTTCGCTTCCAGGCTCATTAGCAACTTGTACTAAATCAGCCTCAATAGAAAGACTTCCTTGAGTAATTTTTACATCTTCTAGGTAGCTCGCTACTTTATTTTTCAAATCGCTTGATTGCTTTTTCGCGACAATCTTTATTTCTTGTTCTAAATCGACTGAAGCCGCATACAGAGAACTTGATGATAATAGCGCTAAGCTCAGTAATAATTTATGAGTCATGTTTTTTAAATATTGTTTGTACATGTTCGTTTAATGTCATTTCAGTTGTGTTTATGTCAACGTTCAAGCCCGAGCCATACATAGTAAAGTCATTGCCTTTTAATAGTATGGTTTGTTCTGAAGTAATTATTTTATTCACTAAGTCGAGCATTATTTCCTTGCCTTCTATCTGCGAGATAAAGCTATTTTTATCGCTCGAGACTAAAAGTACTTGCTCTGATAGCGTTAATTGCTCGCTACCTTGTAAAATCCCTTGGTTTGCCGAAATATGCCAAGATGGTTTATTATCATCTGGATATATAGTGTACTTGGGTTTTTGAAAAATAGTTTGGTTTTTATTAGAAAAGTGGCTCATGCTTTGGGCAAATATAGTATGAGTTAATTCTCCATCACTATTAAATTGATTAGAGCTTAATTTTGTTGCAACAAAGTCTGGCGTGTTTTCATCCTCGACTTTAGCAACAACAGCTTGGTTTGATTGCTGCCACTGCAAATATCCATAGATTGCCAGTGCTATTGCAAAGACAATTGTAGATAAAGTGTGCAATCGGCTCATATGCTGGCTCCGCTAGCGTCTGCTAGAGTATTTTGACTCATCATAATTAAATCGGTTAACTCCCTAACTGCGCCGCAACCACCGTTAAGAAATGTTATGTAATCAGCGCCCTGACTAACTAATGGATGTGCATCTTGAACTGCAACACCTAAACCAACGTGTTTTATACAAGGTAAATCTGGTACATCATCACCTATATAGGCAATTTGTTCTGGATTAAGTTCCAATTTACTGGCGATGCTATTTAGAGCTGGAAGTTTATCTTCTTGTCCTTGCACAATAAATTTAACGCCAAGGGCGGTCATACGAGTTTCGACAATATTAGATTTTCGGCCAGTGATCACTGCCACATCAACGCCACTTTGTCCTAAGGCTTTTATGCCAAAACCATCTTTAGTATTAAAGGCTTTAAGTTCTTCACCATCATTGCCTAAATAAATTCTACCGTCGGAAAATACGCCATCAATATCACAAACAAGTAACTTAATCTTTTTGGCTTTATTAATAATAGACGTAGCAACTTGGCCATATAAAGTTGAGGTAAGTGTATTCTCTGCACTTGTACTCATGCTATAGCACTCCTGCTTTTAAGATGTCATGCATATTCATAGCGCCAACTGGGTGGTGATTATCATCGACAATAATTAAGCCATTTATGCTTTTATCTTCCATCGATTTTAAAGCTTCTGCAGCCAATGTTTGAGCCTTGGCAACAACTGGGTTTTTAGTCATAACGGTCTTGATAGTATCTTTGTGCATATTAATTTCTTCATCAAGAATACGCCTTAAATCGCCATCGGTAAACAAACCGGTTAATTTTCCATCACTATCAACAATTGATGTCATACCTAAGCCTTGTCGTGACATTTCCACTAAAGCTTCTTTAATGAGCGCTGTTTCACTAACAATAGGTAAACGTTCACCGGTATGCATGATATCTTCAAGTCTTAATAATAAACGTTTCCCTAAACTTCCTCCTGGATGAGAAAGAGCAAAATCATCTGCAGTAAAACCTTTAGCATTTAATAATGCTACTGCTAGGGCATCTCCCATAACTAATGTCGCTGTGGTGCTTGACGTTGGCGCAAGACCTAATGGACAAGCTTCTTGAGGCACGTCAATGCAGATATGAACATCTGATAGCTTTGCTAGGGTAGACTTAGTATTACCAGACATAGCAACTAAACGAGCGCCGATGCGTTTAATTACAGGTAAAATTGCTAATACCTCATTAGTTTCACCTGAATTAGAAATTGCTAATACAACATCTTGTGCTGTAACCATTCCTAGATCGCCATGACTTGCTTCGCCAGGATGTACAAAAAAAGCTGGTGTACCTGTACTAGCTAAAGTTGCGGCTATTTTACCGCCGATGTGTCCTGACTTTCCCATGCCGATCACGATAACTCGACCAGTACACTCAAACATATACTTACAAGCTAAAGCAAAGTGGTCATCTATGTAATTGAGTAAATTAGCAATCGCTTGCTGTTCTATCTCAATAACATTAGTCGCGAGTTTTTTAAATTCGTTTGCATTGGGCATATAAAAATCTCTTTAAGCAGCCATCTGACTGAAAATTAAATATTGATAAGCAATAAAAGCAATAAATAAAACAGCGCCTTTTAGGCGGGTAATTCTAAAGCCTATTCTACGGCTAAAACATAATAATAAGAAAATAATTGTTAAGCCTAACATATAAGGAATATCTCGGCTGGCAACTTGGCTATCTACAGCCCCAGGAGAAATAAGTCCTGGCAATGCTAGTACGGCCAAAATATTAAATATGTTCGAACCAATGATATTACCTATAGCCAGATCATCTTCTTTTTTTACCAAACTCATAATACTGGCTGCAAGCTCTGGTAGGCTGGTGCCTATTGCTATTATAGTCAAGCCAATAACTAAATCGCTAATACCAAATGCTTTCGCTATAAATGTTGCTGAGTCGACTAAAAAATGCGAGCTAAGAGGTAATAATACCATACCTATGATTAGCCAAAAAACAGCCACAGGGGTCGAAACGCCTTCTGGTATTTCAGATTCAGCTTCAATTAACATAGGGTCTGGATTGTTTTGATCTTTACTTTGTTTTAGAGATATCAAAAGTAAGCTAATGATAAATATACCAAAAGCGATAATTAGTATAAGTCCTTCAGTAAAACTCAAATTTAAATCATAAAGCATCCAACTTGCCACTATGGTAACCAATAACAGCAATGGCATTTCACGTTTTATCGTTGCTGACGATACCATTAGAGGTTTAAATAGGGCGGTTAAACCTAAGACTAAAGCTATATTGGTAATATTTGAGCCAATGACATTACCTATGGCTGTATTGGGTGCTCCATTGATAGACGCTGTTGCCGCAACAAGCATTTCAGGTGCGGAAGAGCCCATGGCAACTATAGTAAGACCGATAATAATAGGCGCGATACCAAAGTTTCTGGCAACGGCTGCCGCACCAAATACAAATTTGTCAGCGCTCCAAATCAAGGCGACGAGTGACAAGATTAAAATTATAATTTCGATAAACATTTATGACCCTTAAGAGATTTTCATACCTATTTTTTGAAAAGTAACGGGTATACCTAAATTGTCGCCCTTAAATCATTAAATTAAAAGCCCTAAACGTATGTTTGTGATGAAAAATTTAAAACAATGAATTAATTAACTCCTATGTGCACAATTAATCAGCTATTTTCCATGTGCTAATATTTATTATTCAAGTTATTTATTATTGATAAATGGTAATTTAATAAAATCGCGATTTGTGTTTGATTTTGTAATCGAAGCGTTTGCTTAGCTCGTTGTATTTAATAAGAAAAATTTAGCATCAAAAGTTTTACTTTGTTCTGGTTACATTATTTAACCTAGCTGTAACTAATCATTGCTGAATTATAATTTTTGCTATTTACAATAAGCGCCAAATTTAATCATGGTGTTGATTAATTAAACACTACAACCACTACTTTATTGGAATATAAATGCGTAACCTAATAATTGCTTTAATTTGCTCTTCATTGTTAGTAACAACAAGTGCACGAGCTGAATATTTATATGGCTTTGCCAATGCTTACACTGATTACCTGTCTTGGACCAATGGTGATGAGGGCTGGACTGGCGGTGTAAAAGATGTCAGTGAAACTCGTGATGACCATGTTACTCTAGGCTTAGAAGCTGGAGCTGGCTTTTCATGGGGTGAAATGTATGGTTTTTATGAGCTTGAAAAAGTAAATATGAGTTCGAGCCTACGCTCAAGTGCGATTAAAGTTAATGCGCACTATAAAGTTGCTGGCAATATAACCGCTTACGGTCAAGTATATGATTACTCTGACTCTGGTATGTCATCTTTGGATGAACAAAATACAGTATTGGGTATTGGTTATATTGGTTGGGCTTCTGAAAATTTCTGGTTTAAACCTTACCTTGGTGCTCATTTTGTTAAATCAGGTCAATCAGGTGAAACGGGTTACGACGATATAGATGGCCAAAATGGTGGTATGCTTGGTTGGAACCTTGGTTGGAACTTTAAAATTGGTGAGCAAAAGTTCATGTTAACCAACTGGAATGAAATCGAGTTTGCTCGTAACGATGATTATTCCGATTTACAGTACAGTGAAACTGGTATTAATGGTGGTGCTGCGATTTGGTATGACATAACAGATAAAATTTATACTGGTATTCAATACCGTTACTTTAAGAATAAACTTGGTGTAGATGGTTACGGTGATGCGATTATATTCCGCATTGGTATCCATTTATAATTCGATATTTGCTAAATGTTGGGTTGATTAAACTTAATAGTATTAAGCAAAACGATGACAATAAAAAACCGATAGCTTGCTATCGGTTTTTTTTATGTTTTAAATTAATTGTTGTTTTACTTAATAATGTTGCAAATTTAGCCTATTCTTAGCAAAAGTAATTCTGATAACTAGGTAATTACTAACTATATCTATCTTATACACAAAAATTTACTATTTTATAATGCAGTTAAATTCAGGGTCAGGTAAACTTTATTTTATAATAACTATTAAATGATGTTTATTCTCAATACTTTATGTCAGAAAATTTAGTCGAAATTAAAAATCTCACCTTTAACAGGGAAGAGCGCTGTATCTATGATGGCATTAGTTTGTCTATACCAAAAGGTAAGGTCACAGCAATCATGGGGCCAAGTGGTATAGGTAAAACAACACTACTTCGTCTTATGGGGGGGCAGTTAAAGCCACAAAGTGGTGAGATCTTATTTGCTGGCCATAACATTCCTGAACTCTCTCGAAATGCACTTTATGAAGTACGCAAACGCATAAGTATGCTGTTTCAATCCGGGGCATTATTTACCGATATGAGCGTATATGAAAATGTTGCCTTTCCTATTCGTGAGCACAGCAAACTTCCAGAAGATATCATTGAAAAGATGGTGATGATGAAACTTGAAGTCGTTGGTTTACGAGGTGCTATGCATTTAAAACCCAGCGAGCTATCAGGTGGTATGGCAAGACGAGCTGCATTAGCGCGAGCGATAGCACTAGATCCTGAATTGATTATGTATGATGAGCCTTTTGCTGGCCAAGATCCTATTTCGATGGGAGTTATTGTCCGTTTAATACGTGATTTAAATGATGCCCTAGGCTTAACTTCTGTCGTCGTCTCCCATGATGTTCCTGAGGTGATGAGTATTGCCGATTATATTTATATTGTTGCGGAACAAAAAATTATAGGTCAGGGCACCCCTGAAGAAATCGTCAAGCAAGACTCTAAGTTAGTTCAACAGTTCATCAAAGGTGAACATGACGGCCCGGTACCATTTCATTTTCCAGCTAAAGATTATCAGGCTGAGTTGTTAGGAGGAAAATCCTAGTGCTAGATAAAATTCAATGGTTAGGTCGAACCACAATTAATATTATTGCTGGCTTAGGACGAGCAGCCTTAGTGTTAGGCTCTGCCATTTCACATATCCCCAATATTCGCAAAGGCATGCCACTATTTATTCAGCAGGTCTATTCTGTTGGCGTTTTGTCACTTATCATCATTATGGTGTCAGGGACATTTATCGGTATGGTGCTTGCCTTACAAGGATACACAGTACTGGTTGATTATGGCGCTGAGGGTAGTTTAGGCCCTATGGTCGCGCTTGCTTTACTAAGAGAGCTAGGCCCGGTAGTTACCGCTTTACTGTTTGCCGGACGTGCAGGCTCTGCACTTACCGCTGAAATTGGCTTAATGAAGGCAACCGAGCAGTTATCAAGTTTAGAAATGATGGCAGTAGATCCACTAAGACGAGTGATTGCGCCTAGGTTTTGGGCGGGCTTTTTTAGTATGCCAATTCTAGCTGCGATATTTTCGATGTTAGGCATCATTGGTGCACACTTGGTTGGCGTTGAATGGTTAGGTGTCGACCAAGGTACATTCTGGTCTGTTATGCAAGCCGATGTTGATATGGAAGATATTATTAAAGGTGGCATCAAGAGTTTAGTGTTTGCCTTTGTGGTTACTTGGATTGCTGTATACAAAGGTTATGATTGTGTACCAACCTCTGAAGGTATCAGTCGAGCTACCACCTCTTCGGTAGTACAAGCGTCATTATTAGTGTTAGGGCTAGATTTTATTCTTACAGCTTTAATGTTTACGTAATTTTAATTAATTTGAACTAAAATTAGATTTAACAGGTCTTTATAACCTGTTAAACAAATACAAATAAAATAAGTATTGGTGGTTTGACATGTTGTCGAAAAAAATAGAATTTATGGTTGGTATTTTTGTTGCGCTAGGGATTGCGGCATTTCTTGGTTTAGCATTAAAGGTTGCAGACTCAGGGTTACAAGGGAGTGGGGATACTTATCAGCTTTATGCTAAGTTTGATAATATTGGTGGTTTAAAGGTACGCTCGCCGGTTAAAGTTGGTGGTGTAGTAGTTGGTAGAATTTCTAATATTCATTTAGATAAACAACATTACACTCCTATTATTACCCTAGATATTTTTGTTGAATTTGATAACTTTGCAGAAACATCATCATTATCTATCCTTACAGCAGGCTTGCTTGGTGAGCAATATGTAGGTTTAGATCCTGGCTTTATGGATGAAGAGTTAGGCATAGAAATTTTACAACCAGGTGATTTTATTGAAGATACAAAACCAGCAATAGTGCTTGAAGAGTTAATTGGTCAATTCTTATTTAGCCAATCAGAAGATTAACCATAAAAGTTTTAGATGTGGTTTTATCGTTATTATTTTAGAGAAGTTTATGCAAAAATTATTAGCTATTGTGTTCATGCTGTCCTTTACTACTTCGGCTTTTGCCAGTGAGGTAAGTAAAGAAAACCCATATAAAATGATTGAAGAAGCAGCTCAAATTACCTTTGATCGTTTTGCTCGAGAAGAAGCTGAGATTAAAAAAAATCCAGAGATATTAAAAGACATTGTGCGTGAAGAACTAATGCCATATGTGTCTTATAAATACGCTGGCTTAAAGGTGTTAGGAAATTACCGTAAGAAAGCATCAAGAGACGAAATCTTAGAATTTCTTGAAGCATTTAATAGCTATTTAATAACATCTTATGCGCAAGTTTTTACTTTATATGAACAGCAAGAAGTAATTTTTGAACCGGCTAAACCAATAGATAAAGAAAAAATCCTATTAGTTGGTGTTGATATAATGAATGGCGATGGTCCGCCTATTAACATTAAATTTAAGGTACGTAAATTTGCGCAAAAAGATGAGCAAGGAAAAGTTTCTCATTATGACTGGTTAGCCTTTGATTTAGTCGCAGAAGGCATAAGTTTACTTGATGCTAAACAGAAAGAGTTAAGAAGCATATTAGCGCAAAACGGTGTGCCGAAAGTTACTCAAATGTTGAAAGAAAAAAGTGAACGTAAAATCGTATTTAAGAACGATGAAGATGTAAAAGCGAAAATTCAAGAACAAGGTACAGGTGAGTAATTTTGGCCAATAGCTTTGAGTTAAAAAATATAGATGAACAAAATTGGCAAATTGTTGGTGAATTAACCAGACATACTATCTCTGGCCGACAGCAAAAATATTTTTCTGTATTGGCAGGTAATACTACACAGTCAATTGATTTGACTCATCTAAGTAAAGTAGATACTGCAGGTTTAGCTTGGTTACTTACTCTGATTGAATATGCCAAATTACAACAAATTGAATTAACTTATTCACAAGCACCCGCTGAATTGGTTAAACTTGCCAAATTAAGTCATGTCGACTCATTTTTGTCGATGACAACCAAATCATAAAACTGGAGAAATACTGTGGACGTAACTGAGATCGAAAATATTCTCAAACAAGCGTTAACTTTGGATGAATTACACGTAACTTTTGATGGCTCGCAATGTACGATCAAAGCAGTTTCTGATGTATTTGCAGATCTAAGTCGCGTAAAAAGACAACAGCTGATTTATGCACCGCTAGCCGATGTAATTAACCAAGGGGTGATTCACGCTGTAACGATTAAAACATTCACTAATGCCCAATGGCAACGTGACAAAATGTTTAACTAACCTTCATAACAAATAATTAATAAGTAGAGATTCTATTGGAAGCTTTTCGTATAAATAGCGGTAATGAATTACACGGCGATGTTACCATCAGCGGTGCAAAAAATGCCGCATTACCTATTTTAATGGCAACAATCTTAGCAGAAACACCATTACAAATTACCAATGTACCTAAGTTAAATGATATTGAAACCACAATAAAATTACTTAGAGAGTTAGGCGTCGATGCTAACTGGAGTGGTGATAACGCCGTTAGTTTTGATGCAAGCAAAATTGATAATTGCTTAGCTCCTTATGAGCTAGTAAAAACCATGCGAGCATCTATTTTGGTGCTAGGTCCATTACTTGCTCGTTTTGGCCATGCTGAAGTTTCTTTGCCAGGCGGTTGTGCTATTGGTGCTCGACCAGTGGATCTTCATATCCAAGGTTTAAAGTTAATGGGCGCAGATATAACTGTTGAAAATGGCTATATCATAGCGCGCAATGAAGGCCGCCTTAAAGGCGCGACCATTTTTATGGACGCGGTGAGCGTTACTGGCACTGAAAACCTTATGATGGCTGCTGCGTTAGCTGATGGCGTTACTGTTATAGAAAATGCTGCAAGAGAGCCTGAAATTGTTGATTTAGCAAATTTTTTAAATGCTATGGGAGCGAAAGTTTCTGGTGCTGGGACTGATACATTAACCATAGATGGCGTTGCTAAGCTTACTGGTGCCGATCACGCAGTAATGCCTGATAGAATCGAAACCGGTACTTTCTTGGTCGCTGCCGCTGTTACTGGCGGACATATTCGCTGTCTTAATACTGACCCTTCAGCATTAGAAGCTGTGATCAGTAAACTGCAAGAAGCAGGTGCAGAAGTCAATTTCGGTGATGATTGGATCGAATTAAAAATGACGACCCGCCCTAAAGCAGTGAATATTAGAACGGCGCCACACCCTGCATTCCCAACCGATATGCAAGCGCAGTTTGTAACAATGAACGCTATTGCAGATGGCACAGCTACAACTACTGAAACTATTTTTGAAAACCGTTTTATGCACGTTCCTGAGCTACAACGCATGGGCGCAAATATGAAACTAGAAGGCAATACTACAGTATCTGTTGGTGTCGATAAGCTAAATGCCGCACAAGTTATGGCAACTGATTTACGTGCCTCTGCAAGCTTAGTAATTGCGGGTTTAGTGGCTGAAGGTGAAACAATAGTTGACCGTATATATCATATAGACCGTGGCTATGAGAACATCGAAGGCAAGTTACAAGCATTAGGTGGCAATATACAAAGATACAAAGTTAATTCTTAATCTGAGTTTACAACGATAAAGGGGGAATATTAGCAATAATATTCCCCCTTTTACTTTGAATAAATGGGCTAATTTATTTCACCAATTGTCACATCTAGTGTCATACGACTATTGTTTCTAATTAAACTAAGTTGTAACACAGAGTTTGGTTTGGTTTCTGCGATAATATCTAAAGCTTGGTTAATACTTACTATATTGGTATCAGCAATTTTATAAATGACATCGCCTTTTATTAAACCGGCATTATCAGCAGGTCCTTGCGGGGTTATTTCATCAATAACTAAGCCTTTTAATTGCCTGTTATAACGCTGGGCACTTACGCCTAACCAGCCTCGAGTTACTCGACCATTGCTGATCAACTGCTGCATAACGTTGGCTGCAAGTTTATATGGAATGGCAAAAAAGATGCCTTGAATATTTTCTTTTTGATTTGAACGGTTAAACTGAGCGGTAGATATGCCCACCAAATCGCCGTTACTATTGACTACAGCGCCACCTGAATTACCATCATTAATCGCAGCATCCATTTGTAAAAACTCACGGTAGCTGTTGCTACTTAAACCATTTCGACCTGTTGCGCTAATTATGCCTTGGGTTATGGTTTGCCCAAGATTTAACGGGTTACCTATGGCTAAAACTACATCGCCAACTAGAGGTGTTAAGTTTTCGTCGATTGGAATAACTGGTAAGTTTTGAGCTTGTACTTTTAACACGGCTAAATCGGTGAATTCATCGCTGCCAATGAGTTCGGCGGTTAATTCAGTACTATCTTGTAAAATCACTGTAATCAAGTCAGCGTTTTTAACAACATGATTGTTAGTAAGAATATAACCTCTTGCATCCATGATTACACCTGAGCCTAGTTTAACTCGCTGGATAGGACGACTGCGGTATCTTGGGTTGCTTTCAAAATTTTCGGAATATATATTGACTACAGAAGGAGCTGCTTTAACGACCGCATTCGCATAAGAAATAGGCTTTTCTTTATTATCCTGCTTGGCAAAAATATTTAAAGACAGGTTAGTACCTTCCCGCATTTCAGGAACAAGAAGTAATAATACCACTGCGGCTAATAAACCATAGGTGGCGGCTTTTACAACATAAGACAGGAAAGGAATTAATTTCACGTTGTTTTAAACTTGATAATTATTATTAAAGTAATTAAAGGGTAGCATTAAACGTTTGATATTTGTAGAAGTAAAAGGCAAGGGTTAACTTGCCTTTGATTGAGTCAAAAAACACTATAGCAGTTTGAATAATAACTTAGCCAAGTGCTATTAACGAATCATTAAATATAATTCACTGTTGCCACGAATAACGTTAAGAGCTACCACTCCTTCAACACCTTCTAAGGCACTGCGTAGCTCGGCAATATTACGAACTCTTTGGCGATTAACTCCTGCAATAACATCACCTTTCTTAAGCCCAGTAGAAGCTGCTGGAGAGTTACTAGCAAGGTTATTTACATCAACACCTTGGTTGCTTTCATTGTTGCTAAGTTCTGCACCTTCTAACATAGGGTGTAAATTAGCAGCCGCTACTTGGCTATCTGGAGCAGATTGCAGCTTAACTGTTACGGTTTTCTCATCACCATCACGTAGTAGAGTAATTTTAACTTTTTTACCTGCTCCAATTGAGCCAATTTTACCACGCAGGGCATTAAAGCTTTTTACCTTTTTACCATTAACTGCAATTATGATGTCTCCGGCTTTAATGCCTGCTTCTTCGGCTGCGGAGTCCGGTGATACTTGACTAACAAAGCCACCTTGATTAGTTGCAAGATCCATAGCTTTAGCAAGTTCAGGGTTAATTGAATTGCCGGTGATGCCAAGCACACCTCGACGAACTTCGCCAAATTCAATTATTTGATTGGTTAAGTTTTGCATCATATTACTTGGAATAGCAAAACCAATACCCACGTTGCCGCCACTTGGGCCAAGTATTGCGGTATTGATACCAATTAATTCACCTCTAAGGTTCACTAATGCACCACCAGAGTTACCACTGTTAATTGCAGCATCGGTTTGAATAAAGTCTTCAAGGTTTTCAATATTTAAACCACTTCGACCTAATGCACTAACAATACCTGAAGTAACCGTTTGTCCTAAGCCAAAAGGACTGCCAATGGCAACGGCAAAATCACCAACTTTAATATCGTCGGAATCGGCAATCTTTACTGCAACTAAATCGTCAGCTTTAATTTGTAGTAATGCAATATCACTTGCTGCATCAGTTCCAATTTTTTTTGCTTCAATTTGGCGGCCATCTTTTAAAGTAACCAGAATTTCATCAGCTTGGTCAATCACGTGGTTGTTCGTTACGACGTAACCATTTTTAGCGTCAATAATTACGCCTGAGCCAAGACCTCTAAAAGGACGCTCTTGAGCTTGTTGCTGACCGCGTCGTTGGCCGAAGAAAAATTTGAATGCATCTGGAACTTGCTGCTTTACTTCATGAGTACCAGCTACTGAAATACTAACGACTCCTGGAGTCGTGTATTCAAGCATAGGGGCAAGGCTAGGTAATGGCTGTCCATCTACTTGCATTGGTAATGCAGCAGTGGCTAATGCCGGGAAAAGAGATAAGCTGCCTACGACTAAGGCAACTCGAGATAATGAAGAAATTTTTTTCATATTATTGAGACTCCAATTAGTTATATTAATTCGCCTATAAGCTTAATATTAACTATAGGCGAGATAACAATTATTCAAGAAGCTATTGGCACTAATTTCGACAAATTAGCGTTAATGCTTATGAACTTAAAGACTCAGGAAAAAATTAAAAGTTCCTAACTAGCTTATTTTTAGCTTGGGCTATTTGTAACAACTTGTTTCGTATCATTAAACAGGCCGCTTGGATCTGATGAATAATCAAGAGGTGGCTCAGTAGCAAGTTCTTCATCACGTTTACGAGAGGCTTTCACTTTCTTTGGATTCGCTCGTAAGTTTGCTTCTGTATCGGCAGAAAAGAAAGGCATAGCATTTGGTTTAGCTGTCGCTGTATTAAGCAACTTAGTGCTTTTTTCCATTTGCTCCATGGCTACTTTACATGTCTCATTCATTTGCTCTAATAACTGCGCTGAATTATCTAAGTGCAAAGCGACTTCTTGTTGGTATTGCTCTAAAGACGTTTTACTTTCAGAAACTTCTTGTTCTAAACGTTGATAGTCTTGCTCTGATGCTGATAATTTTTTACTTACGAAAAACCCTGCAATAGCACCAATAACTGCGCCAACTAACAGATAAACTAGTTCCATAATTACAATCCTAAAAATTTTGAAAATGAAATATACCCAATTCAGGTACATGTTTATATAATAGCTGTGATTTTACATATACCCAAGCCTAACTTACGTATAAAGGTGTATTTTTTTCAATGGCATAGCCTATAACTTGGTATTAACGAAAACTTATGATCAAATTGACCCCATTACAAAAATATCAAGCAGATTTGCAACAAGATGGTTTTGTCTATGATGCTGCTCAAGAAAACGCAGTCAAAAACCTACAAAGACTCTACGAAGATCTTGAAAATAAGCCATTACCAGTTAAAGGTTTTAAAAAAGTATTAAAAGGCTGGGTTAAAACTTACGGCAAAAATGAACCTAAAGTAGTGCAAGGCTTGTACTTTTGGGGAGGAGTAGGACGAGGTAAAACTTATCTTGTTGATACCTTTTATGACTGTCTGCCGTTTGAAAACAAAATGCGGGTGCATTTTCATCGTTTTATGCATCGAGTGCATCAAGAATTAAAGTTACTCACTGGTACAGCCGACCCGCTAAAAGTGATTGCTAAAAAGTTTGCTGATGAAACTTGTATCATATGTTTTGATGAATTTTTTGTCTCAGATATTACCGACGCTATGTTGTTAGGTACTTTATTTGAAGAACTATTTAGTCATAACGTTACCTTAGTTGCCACATCAAATATTATTCCAGATGAACTTTATCGCAATGGCTTGCAAAGAGCTCGATTTCTGCCAGCAATAGACTTAATTAATAAATATTGTGATGTTATTAATGTTGATAGCGGCATTGATTACCGACTGCGCACGCTTGAACAAGCTGAGATATATCATTACCCGCTTGATCCAAAAGCTGATGAGAACCTTTGTACTTACTTTAAACAGCTATCAGTAGATGCCGGTAAAACCAATGTTGATATAGAAATCAATAATCGCCAACTCAACACCATTGCCGTTTCTGATGGGGTCGTTCATTTTGATTTTCATCAATTGTGTGAAACCGCGCGTAGTCAAAGTGATTACATGGAAATTAGCCGTGAATATCATAGTGTTTTACTTGCTAATGTAAAACAGATGGGGCGAGATTCAGATGATAGTGCACGCCGCTTCATTGCTATGGTTGATGAATTTTATGAGCGCGGGGTTAAATTAATTATTTCTGCAGAAGTTGCGATGGAAGAATTATATAGCGACGGCGGTTTAAATTTTGAATTTAAACGCTGCTTAAGCCGCTTACAAGAAATGCAATCACACGATTATTTAGCAAGTGAACATTTACCATAATTTGCGATTTTCGGCTTTAAAACACGTCTATTTTAAAATAAATGTAAAAAAACTGCATTTGAGTGAAAAATATACGTGATCTTTTGATTGTTTATCTATATAATTCGCGGCTCCCAACGTTACTACTGCTTGAAAAAGCATCAGGCTCGATACTCGAAGGGGTAATGCGTAGTCTAATTTAAACCGGTAATCGGATAATTGATTACTAATTTATGTAACTTTATTTAAAATGGGTTTCTTTAATGAAAACTTTTACAGCTAAACCAGAAAGCGTACAACGCGAATGGTTTTTAGTGGACGCCGAAGATAAAACTTTAGGTCGTATCGCTACAGAGATTGCTTCTCGTTTACGTGGTAAGCATAAAGCAGAATACACTCCTAGTGTTGATACTGGTGATTACATCGTTGTTATCAATGCAGAGAAAGTACGTGTTACAGGTAACAAAGCGAAAGGTAAAATTTACTACTCGCATACTGAATACGTTGGTGGTCTTAAGCAAATTAGTTTCGAAAAACTAATCGCTAAAGCGCCAGAGCGTGTTATTGAACTTGCCGTTAAAGGTATGTTACCAAAAGGCCCTCTAGGTCGTGACATGTTCCGTAAATTAAAAGTGTATGCTGGTGCTGAGCACAAACATACTGCACAACAACCTAAAGTTTTGGAGTTATAAACAATGGCTGATAATCAATATTACGGTACTGGTCGTCGCAAGAGCTCTACAGCTCGTGTGTTTATGAAAGCTGGTAACGGTGCAATTACAATTAACAATCGTGACTTAGACGTTTACTTCGGTCGCCCTACGGCTCGTATGGTTGTTCGTCAAGCACTTGAGTTAGTAGACATGGTTGAAAAGTTTGACCTTAACATTACCGTTTCTGGTGGTGGTATTTCTGGTCAAGCCGGTGCAATCCGTCACGGTATCACTCGTGCATTAATGCAATTTGACGAAACTTTACGTTCTGATTTACGTAAAGCTGGTTTCGTTACTCGTGATGCTCGTAAAGTTGAACGTAAGAAAGTTGGTTTACACAAAGCGCGTAAACGTCCACAATTCTCAAAACGTTAATTTTACTTATCGTGTTCAAAAACCGACCTTATGGTCGGTTTTTTTTTGCTTGTAAAATCACCCGCTAATAAGCTATCAACAATTCTGCTACATCTTTAGTCTAGATTCTTGAGTTTGTTTAAAATAAGCGTACTTCTTATAGGGATTTACCTTGTAAAAAAACGTCCATTTCATTATCATAAACAAAAAATTTTTAACTACATTTTGTCGAAATTAATTACTTATTGATTAACTTTGTAGAAAATCCCTAGTTAAAATATAAATCTAAAATTAGTGTCTAGTAAATATTGGAGAAATGAAATGAGCAATGCGCCCGTGGATAACGGCCGTCGACGCTTTCTTACCGCAGCTACGTCAGTAGTTGGTGGGGTAGGTGTTGTTGGTGCAGCTGTGCCATTTATTGCTTCCTGGAACCCAAGTGCCAAAGCGAAAGCTGCTGGCGCACCAGTTGAAGTTAACATCAGCAAAATCGCTACCGGACAATTAATCCGTGCCGAATACCGAGGAAAGCCAATTTATATTGTGCGCCGTGGCAAGGATATAATTGATGGTTTAAGTGGTCACGACGATTTATTACGTGATCCAGCTTCACAAGAAGCTCAACAACCGGAGTATGCAGCGAACCCTCATCGTTCAATTAATCCTGAGTACTTAGTTGCTGAAGGTGTATGTACGCATCTAGGTTGTGCCCCAACATATCAAAAAGGTGACTTTGCTGAACAAGTTGAAGGCGTAGATTACGGTTTCTTCTGTCCATGTCACGGTTCTAAGTTTGATATGGCAGGTCGAGTATTTGCAGGCGTTCCAGCACCACTTAACTTAGTGGTTCCAGAGCATTCATTCCCATCAGAAGGCACTTTATTAATTGGTGTCGGTCAAGGAGAATCATAATGTTTGCTAATTTAATGGCTTGGTTTGACGAGCGCTTACCAATTACTGACGCATGGAACAAACATGTTGGTCAGTATCCTGCTCCAAAGAATTTTAACTTTTGGTACTTTTTTGGCTCATTAGCCATGTTAGTACTAGTGAACCAAATCGTAACTGGTATTTGGTTAACAATGAATTATGAACCATCAGGCGATGGTGCATTTGCTTCAATCGAATACATCATGCGTGATGTTGATTATGGTTGGTTATTACGTTACATGCATTCAACTGGTGCTTCGGCATTCTTTATTGTTGTTTACTTACACATGTATCGTGGCCTAATGTATGGTTCGTACCAGAAACCACGTGAATTGCTGTGGATTTTCGGTATGTTAATTTACTTAGTGTTAATGGCTGAAGCGTTCATGGGCTACTTATTACCTTGGGGTAATATGAGTTTCTGGGGTGCACAGGTTATTATTTCACTGTTTGGTGCAATCCCTGTAATTGGTGATGATTTAACTACTTGGATCCGTGGTGACTATGTTATCTCTGGTGCAACTCTAAATCGTTTCTTCGCATTACACGTTATTGCGTTACCACTAGTACTTGTTGTTTTAGTTTTCTTACATATTCTAGCTCTACATGAGGTTGGCTCGAACAACCCTGAAGGCACTAGCATTAAGAAGAAGAAAGGCAGTGTTCCTGAAGAGGAAAAGAGTAAGTTTAAATTCCACAAAGCGTACACTGATAAGTATGACATTGTAGATGCTATCCCATTCCACCCTTACTATTCAGTAAAAGATATCATGGGTGTTGTAGGTTTCTTAATTTTATTCTGTTGGGTTATGTTCTTTGCACCTGAAGGTGGTGGTTACTTCCTTGAGGCGCCAAACTTTACTCCTGCTAATGGTTTAAAAACACCTGAGCACATCGTTCCAGTATGGTACTTCGGTCCGTTCTACACAATCTTACGTGTAATTCCGGACAAGTTACTTGGTATGGTAGGTATGTTTGCGGCAATTGGTATGTTATTCGCATTACCATGGTTTGACCGTGGTACGGTTAAGTCATTCAAATTCCGTAGCAAATGGCACTTAGTTAACTTAGTACAATTTACTATCTGTTTTATCGTGTTAGGTATTTTAGGTACTATGCCAGCTTCTGACCTTGCTAATTTAATTGGTCGTATCGCGACTCTTGGTTATTTTGGTTTCTTCATTTCGCTTTGGTTCTACTCTAAAAATGAGCAAACTAAGCCGGTACCAGAAAGGGTGTCTAAATAATGAAAAAAATAATAATTGCTCTACTAACTTTATTGCCGACATTAGCACTAGCAGCTGGCGGTGGAGGAGCACTCGATAAAGCTAATAATGATATCACTGATAAAGAATCATTACGTAATGGTGCTGCAACCTACATGAATAATTGTTTAGGTTGTCACCAATTACAATATCAACGTTATAACCGTACTTTTGCAGATCTTGATATAGATGAAAAAGAAGGCATGGCAACGTTAATGTTTACTGGTGAAAAAGTTGGTGATCACATCACTAATACTATGCCGGCTAAAGAAGCTGCTGCTTTCTTTGGTGCTGCGCCACCAGATTTAACACTTGTTACTCGTTTTAGAAGTAGCGATTGGTTATACACATACTTACGTTCTTTCTACGCTGATAGTGCACGCCCATTTGGTGTAAACAATGCAGTATTTAAAGACGTTGGTATGCCACATGTATTCCAACAGTTACAAGGTGTACAAGAGTTAACCGCTGAAGCTAAAGCTATGTTACAATCAGACAATGTTCGCCCACTTACTAGTGCAGATCTTGTTCTGACTCAACCAGGTGAATTAACACCTGCTGAGTACGACGTAGTAGTTCGCGACTTAGTTAACTTTTTAGAATATACCGGTGAGCCAAGTAAAGTTGAGCGTCATCGTTTAGGTTACTGGGTACTTGGTTTCCTAGTGATTCTATTTATACTTAGTTATTTATTGAAGAAAGAATATTGGCGCGACGTTCACTAATATTTTTACAATAGTAAATTGGGGCTATACTAATTTTAACAAATTAGTAGTTAGCCCCTTTGTCGTACTTATAACAATGTAAGTACCACTTTTTAAGAGAAATCTTTGGAGGATATATGGCTGTAGCCGCCAACAAGCGTTCTGTAATGACGTTGTTTTCATATGATGATGATTTATACTCACATCAAGCTCGTATTGTACTAGCAGAAAAAGGTGTAGGTGTTGACATCCACTTAGTTGAGATGGATAACTTACCTGAAGATTTAATCGATTTAAATCCTTACGGAACAGTACCGACGTTAATCGATCGTGAGCTAGCTTTGTATGAAGCTAAAATCATTATGGAATACTTAGATGAGCGTTTCCCTCATCCACCACTAATGCCAGTTTATCCTGTTGCTCGTGGTCGTAGCCGTCTTATGATGCACCGTGTTGAAACTGATTGGTATAGCCTAGCAAAGATTATCTTAACTGGTAATTCAGCTGATGCAGATAAAGCTCGCCAAGATTTACGTGAAAGCTTATTAAGCATTGCACCTATTTTAAATGAAGCACCATACTTCATGAGTGAAGAGTTTAGCTTAGTTGATTGTTACTTAGCTCCATTATTATGGCGTTTACCTGCGTTTGGCATTGAGTTATCAGGCCAAGGTAGTAAAGAGCTTAAAACTTACATGATCCGTCTATTTGATCGCGAATCATTCCAAGCTTCTTTAACAGAAACCGAGCGTGAGTTACGTTTCGGTCGTCCAGCATAAGCTAGTATTAAGCTAATGTCTGAGCAAATGACATCGAACAAGCCCTATTTAATTAGGGCTTTTTACGATTGGTTAGTTGATAACGAACTTACCCCATATATCGCGGTTGATGCCCAATATCCAAATGTTTTGGTTCCTGTGCAACATGTACAAGACGGGCAAATAGTATTAAATATTGCGCCTGAATCATTAGGTTCAATTTCTATGGCTGGTGAAGTGATAGAATTTACAGCACGCTTCGGTGGTAAAGTAGAACACCTTTACATACCTTACGAAGCCATAGCAGCTATTTACGCGCGTGAAAATGGTGTTGGTTCATCATTTAGTGTTGAGTATCCAGATCCCGATGTTGAGGTTCCTGAAGAAACTCAGAGCAGCAAACCAGAGAAAAAGGGTAAACCTTCTTTATCTATCGTAAAATAATACCAATCAAAATAGTCATAACGGCTATTATTATCGATATTAAAAAACCAGTCATTTGACTGGTTTTTTATTGTTTACTGCTGCTGAAAACTAATTAATAAATAGTGATAAGAGTCTTATTTTTTAATTTCAAACGCTTTGTAAACTCTAGCAACTCCATCGATATGTCGAGCAATTTCTACAGCCATATTAGCATCTTTAGTTGTAACAATACCCATTAAAAACACTTCTGAATCTTCAGTTATTACTTTAATAATTGACCCGTCGAGGCGATCATCGGTAAGTAAACTCGACTTTACTTTGGTGGTAAGCCAAGAGTCAGTGGTTTTGGTTCCGGCTGTACTTAGCTTAGCAATACGGATCTGATTGTGAATTTTCTTAACACGAGGTATTGCAGAAATTATTTTATGTACTTTATCTTTATCCGCTCTAGTTTCAGCTTGTCCAACGAGAAGTACAGTACTGTTTAAGCTAATAACTTGTACGTTTGTTGCATTGGCTAAAGCTTCATTCTCGGAGATATCTCGTAAACCTTGAACTTCGATAGTTTGATCGTCAACTTGAACATCAAAAGGGCGAGGATCGTTTAGTGATGCAGCTCCAGCTCCGATCCCGGCAACAACAACAACAGCGCAGCCTTGTAATAAGGCTAAAGAAAGGATGGCAATGGTAATTTGTTTCATGTTTTTGTTTAATTCTTTTAATTATTCGTAATATATCAAAACCAATTGAGAATGGATTTGTTATTTGGTTTTAGCTCATTGCTTGTGGAAATAATGTTGTGTCTATTATCTCACATAGACAATGCAAAGCTAATAAGTGCACCTCTTGGATCCGAGCTTCTCGCCCAGATGACACTCTAATTTCAACATCGCTTTCTCCAAGAAGGCCTGCTATTTCACCGCCATCATTACCGGTTAATGCAATTATTTTCATATCTCTAGCAACAGCTGCCTCAATCGCTTTTATTGTACTCTTTGAATTACCGTTAGGAGATATAGCAACCAAGACGTCACCAGCATTACCTAGCGCTCTTATTTGTTTTGAAAAAACTTCGTTGTAACTATAGTCGTCAGCTATAGAGGTAATAGTTGAGCTATCAGTTGTTAAAGATATTGCTGGTAGGCTAGGTCGCTCGGTTTCGTAGCGGTTAAGTAACTCGGCAGAGAAGTGTTGAGCAGAAGAAGCTGAGCCGCCATTACCACAAGTTAGGATCTTATGACCACCAAGTAAGCACTCGACCATTGTCATACCTGCTTTTTCTATTGCGATAGGTAATTCTTCGCTTGCTGCAATTTGGGTTTCGATGCTTTCACGAAAGTTATGTTTCACGCGCTCTAACATTTTTAGACTCCATAGAAGGCATTTTTAAGCCAAGTTATTTGGGGATTATCAGCCGGCCCTAATAAACTGACGACGTCATATCTAAAATAGCTATTATATTCATTTAATTGCTTTTTGAGCAGATAAAATTTAGCTGTTTTTATAATTTTTTTTTGTTTACTCAAAGATACTAAAGCAGAAGGGTTGCCAAAGCGATCAGATTTTCTGTATTTTACTTCAACAAATACCAAAGTCTTACCATCTTTCATTATTAAGTCTATCTCACCAAAACGAGAGTAAAAATTAGACTCAACAAATTCGAGTTGATTAGTTATCAGATAATTTTTAGCTAACTCCTCAAATAAGAAGCCTTTGCTACGATTAGTTGGTTTAATCCATTTCAACATGTTGAATTCGGCTAGAGCGATATCTGCCCCAGTAAAAGCTCCTGCTTATCACTCTGCTTTCATTTATTTGCAGAATGCCGGTTTCTCCTTGGTGTTTTAGTAAAGGTAGTAATTGCATTTTTTTAGCTTTGCTAGTTAAATTCCAGCTATCAATTCCCATAGCATAAATACGCTCTAAAGCACTGCTTCTCGTTGGCCAAATTTGTTTCGCCTCGCTAGAAAGTTCAGGGCTGTTTTCTTTACCAGTTAATAGCCAAGGGATTTCGGTAAAGGTTAAGCCGGTTAAATCTCGACGAGAGTTTCTGTCAGTTGCATCACTATTGCTTCTAGAACTTGCATAAATCGGAATTGATTGCGCAAATGGACTAGTATTAACGTCAATGTACGGCTTTAAAAGTTTTGCTTGATCTGGCGTGCCAAATAAATAAATGAAATCTATATCGCGACGGTTACGTGACTCCGCTTTTACATTTTCTTGTAGCATATTACGTAAAGACCTAATTCGCTCATCAGAAAGGTTAACATCTAATCCCCCCTTTACTGCGGACTGCATTTTTTTACCATTAGGGTAATAAACTATGGTTGGCTCAAAACCTGTTTGTAAGCGCCATTGCTGTGCAAAAGAGTTTGCCATACGCTTACCTATAGCAGAGTTTTGGCTTAATACTAAGCCTTGTTTAAAACCTTTTTTGCTTAACGAAAACGCAGCTTGTGTCGCCTCTGCTTCTGGTAACATAGAAAAGGCATAATGCTGCTCGGCAAGTAGCCCGTTTTCAGGTAAGTTAAGTAACAGAGTAGGCCAGTCATAGTTGCTTTCTACAGCATCTAAATCAGAATGTAGGTTTTCGTTATCGATATCTGCTAACGAACTGCTTTGCTGAAGGTTTAACTGTTCAAGATTTAACTCGTTAACTTCAATAGTGCTAGCTTGTGCTACTTCGCTTTGCGTTGATAATATCTCATCCTTAGTGCTGTTGGTATACGTTAAGTATTGATCTACATGGTTTTTTAACAATGGACCAATAACAAAATCAGGCTGCAATAGGTTGAGCTTCGCTATGATCTCAACCATAGGTTTTGAGTTAGTGTCGATAAAGGTTATTTGTTGAGACTGATTATTGCCATAAGCTGCCAAAATACCCGCTTGTAAGGTTTTACCTAATATAGCTTCACGCCCTGATAATGGAATTAGCACGCTTACATTATTAATAATAACTTGGTTATTAGCAGCTAAGCTTTTATCTTGGTAATCCTCTAATAATAAATTTGCAGGATGCTGTGGATATTTTAAACTCCATTGTTCGAAATTTTCAGCAAGAGCAACTTCATCGGTACCATAAGTGCTTACGGAGTTTGTAAGTGCTAACCAACCATCTAAGTCGTATGCGTTACGTTTGTTTAAATGGGCCAATTGATAAGGCTTTAAGCGAGCAAAAATAGAGTTTAAGTAATTAATCTCAGTTATATCTGTTGTTGGGTAGCTTTGATAATAGTTTAAATAGCTCACAATACCTTCAACTAACAAACCTCGTTGCACATTAATTTGCGCTGCTAGCCTTAATTGTCTTTGTGATGGCGTTTCACGTTTTACCATATCTAGCTTAGTTTGGGCTAAATCGGCAAAGCCTAATTCATACAGGCCTTGTGCTAAATTTAATTCGTTAAAGTTCTTTTGCGATCGAGTTAAAGGCAGCTTACTTAGTTGATGACTAATATATAAAGACTTTTCCAGCTTTTGCTCTTGTAAATAGAGCGCAGCAGCTTGCAATAAAAGAATGGTAGCTTGTTCTGTAGTTTCTTGCTTTGCCTGTTCAACCATTTGCTCAGGGGTTAATTCACTATCTTCAATTACTTCGATTTCTTGAGTAGTATCTTCAAGGTTAGTCGTTGCTACAGGTGCTTTTTCACTTACAGGCGTACCACAGCTTTGTAGTAAAAAAATGCCACTTAAAATGATAAATAGTGGGGTTTTAAAGGTCGAATTTTTTATTTGCATCAAGGCTAAATGGTCCAAGAAAGTAGTTAATAGTATTATAGCAAGCTAAAATGCCGCTAACTTAATTAATAATGCTACAAGAGATATAGTTGTTATAGTAAACTGCGAACTCGCTTTAGGGCAAGAGCTAGATTGTAACTTACTTATGTAAAAGAAATTTAGTCTACTTAGTTGCTGCGCTATTCTTCGATATTAAAAATGGTAAATAACATGACACAAACCACAATTTCAGCAAGTACTCTTTATATCGTTGCAACGCCTATTGGTAATTTAATGGATATTAGCCAGAGAGCCATTGATGTACTTACCCAAGTTGATTTGATTTGTTGTGAAGATACTCGCCATACAGGTCGCTTATTATCAGCATATAATATTAAAAATAAAACCATGTCTTTGCATGACCATAACGAGCGTCAGCGCCAAGAGCAGATTGCTAGCATGTTAGACGAAGGTAAAAGCATCGCTTTAGTATCTGATGCTGGCACACCACTTATTTCAGATCCAGGTTTTCATATTGTTAAGCATTTAAGAAGCTTAAACTTAGCTGTTACTCCAATTCCTGGTGCATGTGCCGCTATTTCTGCATTATCTGTAGCGGGTTTGCCAACAGACCGATTTAGCTTTGAAGGCTTCTTACCTTCAAAATCAGGTGCACGAAAAACTAAACTTGCTGAATTAGAGCATGAAACTCGTACCATGATTTTTTATGATGCGCCGCGCCGAGCAATTGATACTGTGCAAGATATTAAAGAAGTATTAGGTGGCGAACGTCAAATCGTCATTGCCAGAGAGCTTACCAAAACTTTTGAAACGGTTCATGCTGATACTGCTGATAACTTTTTAACTTGGTTAAATGAAGATCCAAACCAATTAAAAGGTGAAATGGTGCTTATTATTGAGGGCGCAAAAGTTGATCCTAATGCAATTTCTCCAGCGGCAATAAACACGTTAAAGTTACTTCTTAGCGAAATGAAACCTAAAAAAGCTTGTGCGATTGCGGCTGAAATTCATGGCGTGAAAAAAAATGCACTGTATCAAGTGGCGTTAGATTTAAAACTTTAATTGTCTAATGTAAAAGCTTTAATTTTATAGTTTGCTACCTCTTTACCAATATCAACTGTATTAATAAAACTTGGGCGAGTTTTTAATCGCAATAAATAAGCCGCCGTTTGTGGTTTATAATGCTGTGCCAAGCCCAAAAGCTCACCTAAATATAAAGCGTAACCAACGGCTATATCGGCAATTGTAAATTTGTCAGCACATAAATAATCATGTTTGAGCAAGTGTTCGTTCAAACGCTTGAGACGAGCAATAAACCACAATGCGTAATCATTACTCACTTGTTTACTTTGCCTAGCACTAGCTTCAAATTGCGAGTACCTCAATACTAGCGTTTGTGGAAAGGTTAGAGTAGCGTCACTTTGAAATAACCAATTTAAAAAATTCCCATACTCACTATGATTGGCAGCTAAACATAATTCGTTTTGCTGATACTGCTGAGCTAAATAAAGTAGCATCGCGCTTGATTCAGTTAGCTTTACATCACCATCTTCTAAATATGGTACCGTACCTAAAGGGTTTAATTGCAAAAATGACTTTTCGAGAAAGCGGGGAGGAAAGGGCATTGAGTGTAACTCATATTCAAGTTTCATCTCATCTAGCGCCCATAATACTCTAAGTGAACGGCTGTTATGGCAGTGCCAAAGTTTAATGGTCAAACTAATTTCCTATAACGTTTTTATCATTAGATTAATTTAAATAATTAGACCGTACCATGGTTTTATTATTTAAATTTAATTCTACTCACAATTGATTTTACTCTTACCCCTTTGATCGGTTAGAATGCGCCCGAGTTAGCCAGACAATCGCTGCTTAATCGTTGTATCAATTGCGTAAGCTTTTGGTAGACAGATTAAGGGGAGGAAAGTCCGGGCTCCATTGAGCAGGGTGCCAGGTAACACCTGGGCGGCGTGAGCCGACGACAAGTGCAGCAGAGAGAAGACCGCCGATGGCTAGCAATAGCACAGGTAAGGCTGAAAGGGTGCGGTAAGAGCGCACCGGGCGGCTGGTAACAGTCCGCAGCAGGGTAAACTCCACCCGGAGCAAGACCAAATAGGGTTCCTTACGGCGTGGCTCGCGTTGGAACCGGGTAGGTTGCTTGAGCCTAGAAGCGATTCTAGGCCTAGACGAATGATTGTCGCATCGAAAGATGTAACAGAACCCGGCTTATACGGCTAACTCACTAATTGGTTTGTTCTATTAGAACAATGACTTAGTGGCATCTCAATATGGGGATGTCCACTAATGTTACACAAACTGATACACAAGCCAACTCGTCAAGTATTCCGCAAACTACCTTCATATCTAGAACTACGAAGCAACACCTATTACTTTCGTTATCGCTTGCCAATTAAAGTTGCGGCACTAATAAATAAAACTGAAATACGCTTTAGTTTACGTACCGATAGCCTAAGTGAAGCATATTCTCGCCTACACCAATTCATACCAATCGTAAATTCAATCAAACGATTCAGCTTTCAAAAAACACTAAAAAGAAATGATAAACCTGCCTTAAATAGATTAGTTAAACAGTTATCGGAGTCGAGATTTGATGTAATGCAAAGAGAAACCTCTGCTTATTCAACGCCATTCTCAGAGCCTAAAGCAACACTAGAAGCTATTAACCCTATGATGTTATTCTCTGAAATACACGACCAATTAATTGACTACAAGATTAAAAATAAAGGTCTGACGGACAAAATGAGGGACTCGTACCTAAGGTACAAAAACTTATTCCTACTGATAAGCGGTGATAAAGCCGTAAACCTAATAACAACGCGTGATTTAAAGAATTACTTGGCTAAAGTTGCTGAGCTACCACGTAAAAACATTAAGCCCTATTGCTCAATGACTTGGGAAGAAATAACTCAATTAGAGATCATACCTGACAATGACAAAGTAGCAGCCAAGACACCAAAAGAGCACCTTAAATGGCTACAAGGCGTATTTGCATATTTAATTTATCAGCTTGATTACAAGCTAGAAAACCCTACTAAAGCCATTCGGATGCGAATAAAGCCTAATCGTTATGGTTCATTTGATGACCATGAAGTTAACTCCATTTTACGTAACGCTGCTGGAGCTGATTGGCAGTATTGGTTGCCAAGGTTGGCATTCTTTACCGGAGCACGTCGAGGTGAATTAGTTAACCTGCAGAAGAAAAATATCAAGTACCATCCTGATGCTCAACGTTATTATTTGCAAATAACTAATGAAGGTAACAAAAAGCTTAAAACAGATAACGCTTTGAGATTAGTACCATTAAGTGAAAAACTTGTTGACCAAGGTTTCATCAAGTTTGTTGACAGTGTGGCTGATGATGAGTGCTTTATTTTCGGGGATGTAAGTTTTGTTACCAAGCACATCACAGATTGGTTCAATCATAATTTATTAAAAAAATCTGAAGTAAAAGTATACGATGAAACAGGCCATAAGCGGGTATTTCATTCAACCCGTCATACGTTTGTTACTAAGGCTATTCAAGCGAATATCTTGCCGCAATTAGTTCAAGAGTTGGTTGGTCATGATAAAAGTTCCGGGCTCGGTATCACGGCAAGATATACCCACAGGTTTTCGTTGAAAGAGCTATGTAAGGTGGTTGACGTGATTGACTATTAAGTCTGCTAGCTAAGATTTTGGTGATGTTAATTAGCAGCTCGGTGTATTAGGTATATATTGTTAATTAACAAAATCTAAAATGCTAATGCTCAATCAGCACCTTTTTCAAGAGTTGGTTGGGGATGATAAAGCCCCAACCATTGCTATTACTTAACGTGACCTGGCTTGTCCTTAAGTTCGATCCCTAAGCTTAGCAGATACTTCCTCATGTCGGTTTTTTTAAATCGCTCATTTGCTTCACTTTTTTCTATATATAGTACTTCTTTTATAAAAACTTCAACCCGATTTTGAGTCAGAGGTGCGAAGCGTGCTATTGTAGCATCGATATATCCGCAGTCTTTTGCAAATTTGAAATACTGATCGTATTTGAGCCAAGATAAATCGGTTCTACTCATTTTCGGTTTTATACTTTTCTCAGTTAAAGAAGCTTCCTTTATAGCAAGCAAATAACCTTCACAATATTGTTTAACTATAATTCTCAGATCGAAAGTATCGTAAGATTTCGGCTTAACGGTAGTTAGGCCAAAAAGTTGAGCGACAGTTGGTCTATTATTTTTATCGCCGTCAAAATACTTTGCAAGCCTAGTCGCAACATATTCCCCATACTCTCTAGGTAACTGCATCCCTTCTTTATGCGCATCTGATGAACATTTCAGTATGGTACGACGGGCTTCAAATAGTTGGTCCTTTTGAGCGGCCGTCAACGAAGCCTTTTCCTCAAGTTGATTGATTATTACGACAGTATCTTTTATCCATTGACAGAATGCATTTTGAGCCTCTTTTGTAAACATTTTTCCTATCCGCTTTTTCATATCTAATTCCGGATACGCACAAGCTATGCCGCCCAAAATTATCTGTTTACTATTCAAATGGTGACATGTGTTGCACCAATATTTTTACCAACGGAGATTCTAATTCATGAATAGTGATTTAACAACGAACAATACTTTACGCAGTTTAAATGAGCCAACCACAATTGATATAAATGGTGACGAATATTTAATAAACGGCATACCGGATAATTTTGTGGTTAATGATGGAGGTCTATACCAGATAGTCGATGAGTCATACATTTACATATCGGCACAAATATTTTGTCTAGGTTATGTCAAAAATGCTGAGCATAAGACTTGGGAGAGAAAAATAGCCTTTAAGGACTTTGAAGGACAGTGGCAGTCGATTGTACTGCCAATGAATGAAACTTCATCAAGCGCTAATAAGTTAGCTCAGCACTTGTCGTACCATGGATTGCATTTTGTCGAAGGGCAAAAAAAGAAGTTGTACGACTACGTTTTAGCTTGTAATCCCTCACAGCGATTTATCAGCGTTAATAAACCAGGATGGTACGGTGATACTTATGTTTCACCAAAAGGAGGCTTGTTTGGTCGTTATATATATAACGCGCCATCTAATATGCAGCAATTTTATCAACAAAGTGGTGAATTAGAGCAGTGGAAAAATAATGTTGCAGCGTTATGCGCTGGTAATTCTAGATTGATGTTTTCTGTAAGTGTTGTGTTTTGCAGTCTCATATTGCCTTTAATCGACGGGCAATGTTGCGTATTTCATTTATATAACAAAAGCTCAACTGGTAAATCTTCAGCTCTAAAATTAGCAATGTCAGTGCTAGGAAAGGGACTAATGACGTGGCATACGACAGATAACGCGCTTGAAGAGTTTCTACAGCGATTGAATCATAGTGCTGGAATTTTTGATGAGATAGCTCAATTGCCTAAAAATAAGTTATCTGAGGTTATCTACATGGTATGTAACGGCGAAGGTAGGGCTCGATTTGGACAAACTGACAAACGCAATACTTGGTTGAACAACTGCTTGTCGAGCGGTGAGTTTTCAATTAAAAGCGCTTTGACAGACAGTAAACAAGGCCTATATGAAGGTCAAGAGGTTAGGTTTGTTGACATTTGTGCTGACGCAGGCGAAGGACATGGCGTGCTTGATGATATTCACAATTACCCTGATAGTGGTGCAGCCATAGAAGCGCTGAATTGCGCAGTTGATAATTATTACGGAACAGCTGGGCAATATTTTACCGACGAAGTTATGAGTGATAAGGAACTTTGCACTTCACTAGCGCTTGATTTTAGGAACGAGTTTCTTGAAAAAATAAATGTTTCAGAATTAGACTCTATTGAGCGCAGGGTCGCAAGTAATTTTGCAAATGTTGTCGCTGCAGGCAAGTTGGCAACAGATTTAGGTATCACAGGCTGGCCTTTAGATGAAGTGGTTTGGGCTGGAGAAGAGTGCTTTAGGTCTTGGCAAGATAGTCGTGAAAATAGTGAGGCTGAAGTATTGGAAAGTGCTGTGACGACTATTCAAGCAAAATTAATGCGTGCTTCCCGAAACAAATTTATAAGTCAAGACAATCCAACACCTAAAGGTCACTACTGGGGTAAGAGGGAAGGTAATAATTACTTCATCTTCACCGATGTCTTTAATAATACCTTGTGTGCGGGCATGGATTTCCAAAAGGTGAGGCGTGTCCTAGTTAATCATGGATATATAACGTCAGCCAGTGATCGACGAGATACGGTTTTAAAACGAATTGACGGTACCGTGACACGCTGTGTTCATGTAAATGAAACGTTGTTTAATACTAGCTTATCTTTTGATGATGTAGCTTAGGAGGGGACGTATGGAAAATTTAAGTAACTTTGATTTGTTTGCACCTTACTGCCTTGTCATTCATAAAAATAATACCGCAAAGTATTTAAACCGGAAGTATTTGCCACTTGGAATAAAAACTAAAGGTGAAGCTGAACAAGCCTTTATAAATAATCTTAAATTGACAAGGCGGCAAGCTGAAAAATTAAGGGCGATGGGTACCGAACAGCATGGTAAGTGTTACGTTTATTTTTTCGAAGGAGATAACCATAACCCCGATAGGGTACCAAGAAACAAGCTCAAAAAAGAAAACTACCTTAAAAAGCAAAACGAGATAAATGCCATCGTTTGGGGCTTTTAGAATATGGGCCACATAGTTAATCTGTGTGGCCTTTTTTCGTGGTTACTCGGTTACGCCCCATTCTTCTCAATATTTTTCAAAATATTCGTTATAAGAATCATATAGGTCTATTTCTAATATTCGTTAAACGAGGTGTTATCATGCTGCAAAAAATCATTAACTGTATAGTTAACTGGCTAAAAGAGCTATGGGAGCTATTAAAAGTAATTGGCGATATCGCTCCTGAAAAACAAACAACGCCAGCCTTAACCCCTGTAACCAAAACCAATGTAAGACGAAATGCACTGCACGACTGGAGGCCGTCAGAGCGATTACCTGAAGTCATTCGTCACCGATATATCGAAGTCGACGGGGTTGCTGATAACTTCCGTATCGATCGTTTAGGCCGTTACGATTTGCTGCAAATTGAGCGGTTCTGTGAAAACCTGGTGTATGTCAGTCCAGATGCCATCAATGACTTCATCGACGATACCATTAATTACCAGCGCAGTATTATTGACGGAGAAGATGTACTTTGGGTGCCGAAAGGTGATTGCATCGAATGGGCGTATCACCAATATCCGGCACTGGCGGATGTGTTGTAATCTATGGCTGCCATTCAGGCGTCATGGCAATTAATGCATCTACAACTCCCATACATTCATAAACTGGGTAATCTGCCACCATGCGAGTAAGATTCATGTAAGCATGAAGTTTAAATATACTTTGTGATTTTATATATACGCCATACCTCAAGCCGTCCGTTACGATTAATCGATTACAATTCGGTTTGTCACTAGCGTATGATTCGGCTTGGGAGAATGCCATCAAGCAGGAATTCCCCTTTTTCTTAGCTTCAACAACCGTATTTAAATTTTCATTTTGGCGAGGTAGCTGGTTAAATAAGGCTATATCAACTTTATTCCACTCAATTGCCATTTTCTGTGGTGTCCAGCCTAGGGCCCTTAACAATGGGACTGCTAAGTAAGTGACTGTTTCATGCTCTGAAGGTGAAGTGTATTTTTGATACCATTTTGCGATTCTTATTAGTTCATCAATTTCTTTACTCAGGTTATCAATGTAAGTACTTGATACACCTTGGTCGAATAAGGCCTCTGAAATTTGATTTATATTTAACCTTTCTGGTGCAGAAGTAGGGATATCAGGTAAGTTTGTAGGTGTATCAAAGTCTAATTCAAGTCCATCGACCCAATCCAATACTTGGGGACTTGTTAACTGCTGTGTTGTGTCCCCTTGCTTAAGTGCATAAGTCTCAAATTTTTTAGGTGCATCTATATTTGTCCATAGCCACTGTACACGTCTTATTTGCTGCAAATCCCAACCGTCAATGTCTCCAAAGCTATCATGCCAAACATAGTTACCTTTGATAACTCCAATACCTAAAACATCTTTAGTCCCTAACCGTAAAACAACTATATCGCCTTCCTTCATCTCGTACGCGAAACGATTAATATCGGTGAGTTTTTTCTTGCCAACCCCCTTCGCTAAATATTTATCATAAGAATCTGGAAGAGGGCCTAATTCCCCAGGACCATTTAAAACAACTCCCCACTTAAAACAAACGGCGGCATAATTTCGCTCTGTATCGCCACAAGCCTGCTGCCAGTATTTCCTATTCATTAATATTCCTGAGATATTTATTTTCGTATAAAAATTACTTTAAATTTAAGGATATATCTAGTTTTTTCTCCTTTTCATCGTCGCCTTTTTTCGCTGCACCTTAAAATAAAGTTAGGAGGCGTAATTAATGAATAAACAACAACGCAACAACATGATATTGGTCCTGACTTCTCAGGGCTATTCACCCGCAACTGTGAGTGCGTTTATGGCTTTAAATAAGCTGACCACTCGCGCAATACAAATCATAAAAAGGAAATCTGACGATGAAGATAAGACCAAATAAACGAACGAGAAAGCATTTACTGCGATTAGCTAAGCAGGCAAATTGTTCAATGGCCAAGATGGCCGCTAATTTACTACAGGAGTACGAATATGCACGAAATGCGATTAATCCTACCGCCTAAAGTAATTAACTTAATTAAACTGGAAGCCGATTTACTCGGTATCAAATACTCGAAACACCTAATGGCCACGCTGGATGCAATGGCTACTTACAAATCAAAGGAATTGAATAATGCAGAACTTACTAACAAATGAACAACTACTTAGCGACTTACAGGAAGCCGTTGATGACGGTTGGATTTTAGAACAACCGGATGAAATATTAGAATTTGTCATCAACCTACGCGAAGGCGAATTCGAGCAACTGCATGATACAGGTGAGAAGTCAGTTGTTCGCGTTTATCGCAATGCTAAAGGCTTTTATTTACACAGTACGGGGTGTACTTTAAGTGATTATGCAGAGAAAATTTTCTTCAATTTATCTGACTACGATACTGGTTTTGATGCAACTGATGGTTTTAACTTTGAAGCCATGGAAGAGCGTAAAGTGGAACGGGATAAAGTCCGAGCAGATAAGGCACTGACTAAGCTGCAACGATTTACTCGCATCGAAAACGCATATGTTAACGGTGTGAAAAATATAGCTCATCCATATTTAACAGCAAAAGGGTTTACACCGGCTGATATCAACATTGAATACTCGGTGATTAAAGCCGACTTATTTCAGTCAGGTAAACCACTAGAGTTACTGATTTATAAGCTTAATGATGATGCTTATCAGGTAATCACGCCAGCTAAAATTAATGGCTCGAATAAATTCATAATTATCCGTGAAGAAGGTGCGATGAAAGGCTCTTACGCGGTCGTAGGCGATGGAGTCCCTGAGTTTATAGTAGAAGGTCTCGCGGATGCGATAACCGCTAATATGGCCTTAGGGAGATCTGTAGCCGTAGGTATAAATGCGGGTAATATCAGAGTCGTCGCGCAAGAGCTACCGGAGTTGATTCTAATTGGTGATAACGATGATGCAGGAAGGTTATCAGCAAAACATTCTGGTCTAGATGCGATCTTCTGTCCAGACCATAAAGATGTTGATGATTTCCGCCAGGATAAAGGAATAACTCTAGTTAAACGTTATTTAGAGCGTGAGGTTGCTCGGGTTGAGCGTGAACGTGAGCCAACATTAGGTGAGTCAAATAGTTGTATTACATTGGTTTCAGCACCACCGGGCTCCGGAAAATCATACTCTGAGTGTCAAAATATCTGCCAACGCACTGGCCTTACTATTTATGCCGTGCATAATAAAAAAGCTATGGGGCAGCGGGATAGTCGAGTAAGTGAGATTCGAGAACTTTGTGAAAGCAATAGTTATGAACTTCCAGTTATGCGGACAATAAATGATACAGCACACGAGGATACTATAACCGTTCAATTTAATCGTGCAATCGATGAATATTGTGCCCATGAAAATGAAGATAAAAATTGGGTTATTTTTATTACACACAAAGCTTTGAGCTTATTAAACTTCGAAAACGATGCTCTAGCGGAAGCTAACTTGGTGATTGACGAAGTTCCCGAAGCATACAGCATTCATGCGGATAAGATGACGAAACAAAACCTTCAGGATTATCTAAGCTACTTTGAAGCTACGGCTAGGGAATACACGAGTCACTATGTTGTATCATTACTGGAGCTCAGCAGCAATGGACGCACATTCTATTATAGTGATGAAAATAAGGATGATTTAGAAACCAAGTATTGCTGGAAAATGATTGACCAAGTGTTGGCTAACCGTAATCACAGTAATTTTTTAATAATAGAAAAATCAACTGAAAATCAAATGGTTTTTTGTATGAATCGACCTGATGAGAATGACAATGGGTATTATTTAAATGTAGGAAACACCCCAAAGATAAACAAATGCGAAATGTTCAACTCGTCAGTATTTGATTGTTTCGCTAACGTTCGTTTACTCTCTGACGACGTTGAAAACAGTATATTTGCATTGTTATTAAAAAATACTCAGGGCGTTGAGTTTGATTTGCAGCCATTACCGAGTCGTCATGTTGGTGGTATTGCTAACCGTCTCGACAGAATCATTGGCGTTACGGATAAAACATTTAGCAAGCATAAAATCGAAGCTCGTCCTGATTTATCTAACAAAATTGCGGCGGCTGTAGCACGCGAATGTGATCTTACAGAGTCGTTATGGCTGCTAAATAACGCTAGTAGGGAAAATGGTGATGCGACTGCCTGGCTAGAACAGGAAGGCTATGATGTTGCTGACTTAAACCCAATGACTCATGGTCGAAACGACCTAACCCGACATAATGTTATCGTTATGCTTTACAGTTTGAAACCAAGCCCTGTTGAGGTTGCATTGTTAGAGCATTTGAATATAAGTCAAGCGCAGATTACTCGCTGGCGTGAGCACAATGTTCATATGCAAAACGCTTTTAGAGGTTCATTGCGTAACCCTGGCAGCGATAGCACCTGTACGCTAGTGTTACCAGACAAAGCTAGTGTTGAGTATTTCCTTGAGCGTGTGGGAGGTGAGTGGGGAGTTGCTGAGCGAGAGTTGGTTGAGGCGAAAGTTAGTTATCTTGAGGATGCCGCTGTTGTCGCCGATTTTGAAAATAAGAAGGTTGGGCGTAAGTGCTCAGGTGATGAACCTTTGACTAAAACTGAAAAAAATACATTAAGCCGTTGGCGAAAGAAATTTCCCGACTTGAATGATTTCGCTAATGCTATTGGGCTGAGTTTAAAAGAGTTGGTTCAATTTAAGGTTCGCCAAGTTGCCGAAAGGCATAAGGCTTGGCACGACTCATTGGTTGATGCAATTTCATTTCCAGACATCGTCGACGATGGTGGCTATAGCGTTTAAACTAAAGTTAGGCTCACGAAAGTGGGCCTTTTTCATGCTTGTAATTTAATAATAAGCCAAAAATGATGACCTTTTACATAGAAAGGAATTGAAAAGCAATAAGGTCACCATTTTAGTAAAAGTAAGTACTTAATAGATATCTTCCTATAGATTTGGTTACATGTAAGTTTTTATATAGGCCTTATAAAGTAACAGCTACAACGATGTTACCGATGTAACCATTGATTTACTGTAAAGTTATATTTAAATGGGGTATCTTGTGCGTTATCGTATTAAATCGGAAATAAAATGAAACCTTCAAAGCCCTTAGGTAAATACATTGACGGCCTTAAAACAGCTTTAAAAAAATATAGCGCGACACAGCGAGACCAGTACTCATGGATAGCAAAAACTGAAGAACACTACTTGTTTACCGCGGAAACTGATCATATCGACAGAGAAAATAACAATTACAGCCATGGCAAAGGCATTTTCACTAAGAAAGTAAGGCCATTATCAAAGGAATTAGGTGATGCATCTTTAACTGTAAGTCACGGAAAAGAGCTATATGATGCTGCTAAACAGACTTTCATGAATGGCGACTATTGTCGCTTGCTATTAGTTAAAGGCACTAAGTATGGCACTAGCTCTGGTGGCGTGAAGGCTGTGATTGATAATGACCTATGGAAATTTTCAAAATTTGAAGGTAGTGTTGATAGAGGGTTTGATTTTGTTCTAGAGCGAGTCGACAAAATTTAATGAGACTATAATTGTAGAAGTCTAGATGCGATCTGACATGGTGGGATACAAGTTGGTACTCGACCTGACAGTCCGTTCTGTGCCATTAACAGCCGCTCATAAATAGTTATCAGTTAACCAATAGCTAAAAATTCTAGTGATGAGCATAAATTAAAAGTAGCTATTTAAGGTCGGATTTATCTAGTATCTTTTTTTCTATTAATTGTGCGTATACTTCATCACATTTAATTTTTAAATGCTCCCGAAGTAACCTCATGGCTGGAGTTATTGTTTGTCTGCTTGGACAAATAAGCCAAAGCTCCGTCGGTGTAGGCTTATATTCAGGTAATAATCGAATAATTTTTTCATTGAGTAAGTCAGAGGACATATCTAAACTAGATTTAATCGCTATTCCCTTACCATGAGTACACCAACGTCTAACAAGTTCAGCATCATTAGAAGTTCTATTACTTTGTAACTTCACCTTCACTTTTTCATTACCACGCATAAATTCCCATGTGTCATAAATGATGTCACGTAATTGATACAGTAAACAATTATGGTGCTTTAAATCATTAGGGTGTTTGGGTGAACCATTTCTGTTTAAATATTCTTGTGTTGCACAAACTAAACGAGGAACATTACATATTTTAAAACCATATAGGTTGGCATCATTTGGAAAACCATAACGCAAAGCTATATCAACAGGTTCTCGATAGAAATCAATATTACTATCACTTATATGAACCCTGACGCTAATTTTGGGATGGAATTGCATGAATTCATCTAACCAAGATAAAACTCGATTACGACCTAAATCTGATGGAACTGAAATTCTAAGCTCTCCATCGATGATATCTAATTCATCTTTAATACTTTGCTGTGCTTGATTTAGCATTTTCAATGCTTGTTCGCACGTTGGAATGTATCTTTCTCCTACAACAGAAAGTCTTAAATGGCGAGTTGTTCTTATAAATAGCTCGGCACCAAGCAAACGTTCGACACGTTTTACGGCTGCACTCGCTGTTGCTTTGCTCATATCCAGACTTTCTGCTGCCAAGGTGATATTGCGAAACTCAGCAACTTTTAAAATTACATTCAGATCTTCTAACTTCATGGTTGTCAAAAATTATTTGATAATAAATCAAATATTATAATCTTTTTGTTTCCCAGTCTATCTTCTATCATTAATCCTTACTAATTATCTCGCTTAATAAGTGTGCAGCGAATCAGGAGATCAATAATGAAAGCCATTGGTTATACAAAATCACTTCCTATTAATGATGCTTTGTCTCTGAACGATATAGAATTAGAACAACCTGTTGCTTCTGGGTATGATTTATTAGTGCAAGTTAAATCAGTAGCAGTTAACCCTGTTGATTATAAAATTCGTCAAAATGTATCTGCTGAAAACGGTCAATATAAGGTATTAGGTTGGGATTCTGTTGGCGAAGTTGTAGGAGTGGGCGAATTAGTCAGCCATTTTAAACTAGGAGATATGGTTTATTATGCTGGCGACTTAAACCGACAAGGAAGCAATGCAGAGTATCAACTGGTTGATGAAAGAATTGTCGGACAAAAGCCTAAATCCTTATCTAATAGTGAAGCTGCTGCTATACCTTTAACTGCTATCACCGCTTGGGAGTTACTATTTGAGCGTTTAGCAATTAAACAGAAACTGCCTAACTTAACAGAATCATCAAACGATATTTTATTAATTGTTGGTGCCGCAGGTGGTGTAGGCTCAATTTTAGTCCAGCTCGCTAGTGTCCTTACAGGGGCAACAGTTATTGCTACTGCATCGCGTGAAAGCTCTATGGAGTGGGTTAAAAAGCTAGGCGCTGACTATATCATTGACCACACAAAGTCATTAACCGAGCAAATTGAAGCACTAAATATTGGCAAAGTTACTCATGTAGCTAGCCTAACGCATACCGACTCATATTTAGATAGTTATATTGATTTATTAGTACCTATGGGAAAGATAGCTTTAATTGATGATCCAGAGACATTAGACATTACCAAGTTAAAGCCTAAAAGCTTATCACTGCATTGGGAGTTTATGTTTACTCGTTCAATGTACCAGACAACAGATATCGATGAGCAACATACTTTACTAAATAAAGTAAGTGAATTAATTGACCAAGGCTATATTAAAACCACAGTAGGTAAGCATTTAGGAACGATCAACGCTGAAAACTTACAAGCAGCACACAAGGAGTTGGAATCAGGAAAATCAATAGGAAAGATTGTACTAGAAGACTTTTAAAACCACACAATACACAATAGAGAGAATATCAACATGGCAAAATTAACTATAGTAGCAAATATAAAAGCAAACCCTGATAAAGTTGACTTAGTTAAAAGTGAGCTTTTAAAGCTTATCGACATTACTCGTAAAGAAGAAGGGTGTATTAATTACGATTTACACCAAGATAATGATAATCCTGCCCATTTTGTTTTTTATGAAAATTGGGAAACAAGAGAATTGTGGCAAACGCATATGGCTAACCAACACTTAGCTGATTATATGGCAGCCACTGAAGGGGCAGTTGAAGAGTTTACATTAAATGAAATGACCGTGATTTCTTAATATACCTTACATTAGTTTAGCAAGGGAATCAGTGGCTGTAACAGTTACTGGTTCCTTGTAAATTAATACTCGGAAGGTCTCTTATTCGCTCATTGCTGCCTAATATAAGTTAGAAAGAATCATATGTATCTCTAAATTCTTTCTCTCCACCTTGAAGTAAAACTTCTTGGATACTGAGCTCTATAGGTTCGCCACTCTCATCAAAGTGAACTTTAACAAACTCCATAACACTGGTTGTTTGGTAGTTAGCTTCTAGATTCTTAAGCGTTTTATTTTGCTCAAACTCTTTTAAAGAATTTTCGTGTAAAAAAGTTACGCTTAAATCAGGTTTATTAACTTTGGGTTGGTACATAGCATTTACTTGAACCAATTTAATTTCCGTACCATCAAGCTCAGGCATTTGTAATATTGCATAATTTCTTGCTAATTGGTCTATCAGCTTAATGTCAATGAATGCTACATCTTGCCATTTAATATTTGATTCTTTACTAGTTTCACCTGTACATGAGATTAACAAACAAGAAATTATTATGATGTTGAGATGTTTGAACAAAACAAGATTCCTTTCTAATATCAACTGACCGTTATTCGCTCATTACAGACTGTCAGATTTTATTCAATCAAGCAACCTAAAGTGTCAGATTGAGTCTGGAGTTATACATATAAATTGAAAAAACACCCCGTGCACTGGGTGTTCAGTTAGTTTACATTTTATTTACCTTTCGGTAGGTTATTACCACGACCTGGACCTGACGGGTTACCTGTTTTACTTGGCCCATTAAATGGTGCTGGTTTATTGCTCATGTGATTCTCCTTATTAAGTTAAAGTTTCTAATTGATGCTCTGGTTCCATCACCGGAATGATTTCATCAAAGCAATTCTCGCCAATACCAATAGGTATTGGTTTTGAATTTTTGTCGTATTTCCAAGTGTTTATCGAATCAACCACTTTTTTCTTGATAGAGCTAGGCCATGGCGCGTCATGAAAAGAACCTGACTTATCAAGAGATACTCTTGTAATAATTATTTTATTGATATCTTCATCATCGTCACTGAAATTTGACACTACTATCGTTGAAGGGGCTGTCCATGATTCGTTGCAGGAAATCATTTTTTGCTGTTCAAGCCAATCTACAAGTGACGCTCTAAAAACTCCATCCGATTCAAAAAATTTAAACCCTTGATGTTTAGACGTTGTGGTAGTGTTTTTTACAAAATCAACATAAAACCCTAGCTTCGAACCTTCTGGAACCACTGGAGAGCCGTTTAATATTACTTGATTAGCGATATCATATTTAAGAGTTTTTAGTTGTTCTTCCCAACAGCATTTTTGCCAGTCATTTAGCTCGGTCCAGAGAATGCCTTTAATTTCATTGAACTGCACAGGACGCAAGGTCCAAGTATATTCTTGGTCATCAAATAGGGGATTTAATGTGACTTTAATCGGTAACTTAGAGTCATCTATTATGAGTGATACTGTATCTTCATTAAAAACGGATAAGGAATTAATTAGCTTTCTCAATTCGTCGATAGCACTGTAGTAACCATTGTCTATGCGGCCTTTATAAGTTCTTGGGCTGGTAATGTACCAAAGTGAATCGTCTTCGTCTGGTTCTACTTGTAGCTCATCAATGGCCAGGCTCAAAGTCTTTGCAATACATTCCGCTCTTTGTTTTGTTGTATTCCCTGTTTTCTCTATTCGTTGATATTGGCGTATTGATAGGTGACTTTCACCTGCAATAGCTTCCTGAGTAAGTTTGGCTTTTGTTCTGTAATATTTCAGGGTTATTGGGTTTATTTGGTATGTTTCCTGGCTCATGTATTTAATGTCTGTTAGTTAGAAGTTGAATTAACTATAGCGATTACATGGTGCCATGTTAACGACATCATTGCGACATCATGTTTGCAGTCAAAAATGGTGACCTTTTACATAGAAAGGAATTGGAAAACAATAAGGTCACTATTTTAGTGAATGTAGATACTTAATAGATATATTCTATAGGTTAGGTTGCATTAATGACTTTATCTTATACCAGTAAAAAAAAACGGCTGTGACGATGTAACCGAGTTACCATATTTTTACTACAGGTACTAACAACTTGTCTAATTTACATTGCCAGTGGTATTTATAAGTTGTGCCAGCTGCTGTGATGAGCATCCGACTTTATCAAATGATGGTATTTTTCGAAGCAAATTCTCCACATCCTTATGTCTTACTTTTCCATGGACCTTGGCGCAGGTTGAGATGGCCAATCGGACGGTGTTTTTTAAATGTGTCGGTAGTTTTTTAGGCGCTGCAACTTTTACCGCCTCACGACCAACCACCACAAACTCAGAGCAAGCATCCATAAAACCCTGGTTAGCATGACGTTCACCAATACCAATCACAACCTTACCCGCAGAACGCAAGCGCTCAACAACAGGCGTAAAGTCAGCATCGGATGACATAATGGCAAATACGTCGATATTGTCGTTATGCAATGTGTCGATTACATCAATGGTAAGCGCGATGTCGGTGGCGTTCTTTTGCTTCGTTACGTCGAACTGTTGTACCGGTTGGATTTTGTATTGCTTTAAGAACTTAGCCCAAGATTTAAGATGGGGCTTCTTCCAATTACCGAAGGCTTTAATCATGGTAATACTGCCGTAGGCTGAAAGTGTTGTTAGTGTCTGCTTGATTTGTTTGGCTGATGCGTTATCGGCATCGATGAAAAGGGCTACTCGTGGTTTTCTTGTTGTCATGGCGTTTATCCTTAAACGTTGTTCTCCTGTGTTTAAGATTAGTCCCCAATATTAATAATACAAGCCTAATTTATATGTTGATTTAAATGTAGAAAAGTTATGGCTTTTACTAATAAAAAATTTTAACCTTACATCTATTTAAAAAAATAGGAGACTCTAATTGAGTATTAAAGGAAGTAAATGGTTTAAGGTTGATTTTCACTGTCATTCACCGGCATCAGATGATTTTCCTAGATCTCGAGATAAGGATGTTAATGTTGAAATTTGTAGTGAACGAGAATGGTTAACTTCTCAAATGGCCAAAGGTTTAGATTGCGTTGTTTTAGCGGATCATAACACCGGAGCCTGGGTGGATAAAGTTCGTGCAGAACTAGAAACGATGAAGGCTGAATACAATGATGGAGTTGAGAATGGGTTTAGAGAACTTATTGTATTGCCAGCAGTTGAGCTTACTGCAACTGGAAATTGCCATGTTTTAGCTATTTTTGAAGAAAAAGCTACTTCACAAACTATCAGCGAACTAGTTGGGTCTTGTAACCTTCCAAAAGGTCAATATAAAAACCATAACTTAGAGTTGGGTTATGGTGTGCGAGCTATTTTAAGTAATATCCGCCAGGCTTCAGTGTCTGCGCTTTCGATTTTGGCTCACGTTGACAAACCTAAGGGTATTTTTCAAAATTCAAACCAAGAATCTGTAAAACAGGTGTTTGCTGAAGGACCTGATGCAATAGAGTTAATAGGCAATCGCTCTGAATTAGATAAATATCAGCAAATTTTAATCGATGATTTAGCGTGGGTTAAAGGCTCTGATGCACACTCATTAGAAGAAATGGGACGTTCTTTTACTTGGGTTAAAATGGTTGAGCCATCTTTCGAAGGTATAAAAACAGCTCTGTCAGATCCTATTCACTGCATTAAACGAAGTCCAGAAACCCCTCCGTCGCTGCCTAATAAGCGCATTGTAAAATTAAGTTTAAAAACCAATATGTGCAGAAACGAGCATAATGATGGCATTGATATCCAATACAGTCCTTGGTATTCCGCAATTGTTGGAAGTCGAGGTTCTGGAAAGTCTACTTTAGTTGAGGCAATCAGGTTAGGATTGCGACGTGACACTGAACTACCTTCATACCAACAAAAAAAAATACAAAGTTTTAAAAGTATTGATGCCGATGGTGTAATGTCAAAGGACTCATTTATCGAAATTGAATATGAAAAAGACAATAGTAAATATTTGCTAACTTGGTCTCCTGAAAGCAGATGTTTTTATCATAAAGATAAACAAACTGATAAATGGCTCGAGGAAGATACTTTTAGTACATCACGTTTTCCCGTGTCAATTTATTCACAAAAGATGCTGTATGAAATTGCAACCAAACCCAATTCATTTTTAAAAGTTATTGATGAAAGTGTACAGGTAAATTATAGCGAATGGGACAGAGAGCGTCTAAATCTTGAGGAGCAATTCAAGCTGTGTCGTAATAACGAGCGAAAGGTAGTTCGTGAAATTAATGCATTGACCCAAACTAAAGGTGAATTGCAAGATGTAAAGCGAAAACTGCAATTACTAAATAAATCGGGCCTGAATGTTTTACAAGAAAAAATTGTGAAAGACAGATCTGATTTAACTCATGCAAATGCTCATAAAGGTTATTTAGATACTTTATTCTTAAACCTAAAAGAACAATATGAAAATAGTACTACACCAACTATTACTACTGATAAATCTGACTTGCAAGCTTGGCAAACAGAAATTAAATTAATTGTAGATACATTTGTTGATAATATTGGTAATGCAATATCCACTGCTGAAGGCCAATTAGATGCGTTATGTAAAGGTGACTTCTACACGAAATTAACATCTAGAGTAGATGAGAATGAAGAATTATTAAAAGCTAAAATACAGGAGTTGGAAAGTGATAGTATCAGCCCTGATGAGTTAACTGATTTAATTGTTCAAGAGGCTGAACTTGAGGAAGTGCTGGCAGGTGAGTCTGGTATGGAAAACAAGCTAAGCGAGGCTACACAACAAAGAGTCGCGGCATATAAAGCTTTGATAAAGCACCGACTAGAACTTACCAATAAAAGACAAAAATTTATTACAGATTTAGGGTTAAGTGATCTAGATATACAAATACTACCACTTGCATGTTCTAGTAAAGGTTTAGTCGAAGGCTATCAAAAGTCTAGTGGTGTGGATAGATTTACAACTTATATTTTCGACAGTGAGTCGCCTAATTCATTACTATATGGATTGGAGGATATAAATAAATTTTCACCTAAAAGTCCATTGAAAAGGTTGATAGAATTAACTAAGTTAAAGCATTTTCATGCTCAGGGTACTTTATCTAAAAATTATTCTAACATTCATGGTTCACTTCGATCCCGCTTAAGTGAATTGCCAAATGAAGTAGTCGATAATATATTTTGTTGGTTCCCTGAAGATGGACTACAAATAAAATTCAAAGATCCTGACGGTCAGTTTAGGCAATTAGAAAGAGCATCTCCTGGGCAAAAGTCAGCTTCAATGCTTTCATTCTTGATGTCATATGGTGATGACCCACTAATATTAGACCAACCTGAGGATGATTTGGATTGCGGAATGTTATCTAGCTCTGTTATTCCAGCCATTGCTAAAAATAAACAAAAAAGGCAATTGATTGTAGTAACTCACTCAGCTCCTATTGTTGTAAATGGGGATGCGGAATTGGTTATAGGGATGAAGCAAGATAGGCAAAGATTAGCACCTTGTATCGATGGTGGTTTACAAGAAGAAAGTGTTAAAAACTTTATTTGTACACAGATGGAAGGTGGAGAAAAAGCCTTTAAGAGTCGTTATAAAAGGATAATTGGTTAATAGCTTTAAATATAATGCATAAAAATTGCTATAAGTAATATATACAGATGAAAAGGCTTACTTCGGTAAGCCTTTTTTAATGCCTAAATTACTGGTCAACAAAGGGTATACCATACCTGTACCACCACACTAGGTACACTATAGAACACCACTCCAACCATACTGTACTAGTCCACCTAAACGACCCTAACTTTACCGCAGGAGATTTACCTATGGGATTTATCCGTGCGTACTTGCGCGTCAGTACTACTGAACAAGATGTGCTTCGTGCCAAAGCCGAGATTAAAGCGTTCGCTAACAGCCATGGCCAGCAGATATCAAACTACTACTTGGAGCAATTCACTGGAACATCACTTGACCGCCCCGAGCTTAACCGATTGTTATCTGATGTTAGTGCCGGCGACATAATCTTAATTGAATCTGTAGACCGAATTAGTCGCTTGAAGAATGACGACTGGCTAAGACTGAAAAACATTATTGAAGCCAAAGGTGTCAGTGTTGTTGCGTTAGATCTACCGACTAGCCACATAGCGTTAAAACAACAGGATAGCGGTGATGATTTTGTTGCGGCCGTACTTAAGGCTGTCAACGGTATGCTACTTGATATTCTGGCGGCAACAGCAAGAAAAGACTATGACCTTCGACGCAAGCGAACATTGGAAGGTATCGCCAGAGCCAAAGCCGCTGACCCAAATAAGTACCAAGGCAGGCGAAGAAATCAAACCTTGTGGTTATCGATTAAAAAACTACTGAATACCAAACATACCTACACCCAAATCCAACAAATCACTGGCGCAAGTCGTATGACTATTGCAGCTGTTGCTAAAGAACTAAAAGGAGAAAATATTAGTGAAACCAATTAAACCGGTACACCTAAAACGAGTTGTCGATTTTATGCATAGCAACGACGATTACTATGGCGGCCGAGAACTTAGATACTTGTTCACCAATAACTTAAGCAAGTTTATCCAGTTACTTGATGAAGCCGTTAAGTCAGCCGAAGTCGTACCTACCATTGTCATACCGTTTTACAGAGAATTGTGCCAATTGCACGACATACAACAATTAGCAAACAAAGAGGAAGATCCCATGAAATCACGTAACCCAAACAATAACCAAGTAAAAGAGCCATCGTTCGTATTTATCGTAGTTAATGCAGTCAAGTCAGCATTCGACAACCTTAAGTCATTTCTTAACCGTAACATTAAAAAAGCACAGTTCATCGGTGCAGCAGTAGTCGCAGCAACTATCGCTAAATTCGCTGGAGTTAACACCGGATTCATCATGGCAATTGCCGCACTCAAGGGGAAGGGCCTAATGAATTCACTCACGGGTCTTGGCACTAATGCAGTTGAACTCTTCGTTAAAGCTAAAGCCTTTGTTATTGATAATGCCGATGGGGTATTCGCGTTGGTAAAAGCATACGGTAACCTACTGCTGAGCAAAGCTGTTCAAGTGAAAGACCTAGTGATTGCTAAGGTGAAGCAACTCGTTAACTGGTTTACCGGAGCTGTAATACTTGATGAGCATGAATACGCACAAGCAGCTTAATAGCTATTTACCCAGGGCATAGGCCATGCCTTGGGTTCAATAATACAAACCATAGGTGACTTATGAGATTACTAACCTTTATTGAAAACGCGCTCGATATTATTTCGCCCAAAGTAACTAACATCGCCGAAACGGTTGCCAAAGTAGCCAGTGTATTTGCAAGCCTAGCTTGGCTCGTAACGCAGGCGTTAAGTTACCTTCGTGGCAAACTAAATTAACCGGAGAATCTAATGGACTACATTACAACAGGGCCGCTAACAGCCGAACAAGTACTGGAGAAAGCGATTGAAGTAATCGATGCCCGGTATTGCGCTGGCGCAACGTTCACCAGTTCGAAATCAACTAAAGATTACTTTAAGCACAAGCTTGGCGCATACGAGAAAGAGGTGTTTGCCATAATGTTTATGGACAACCAGCATGCACTGATTGAATACAAAGAGATGTTCTTCGGCACCATTGACGCTGCTGCAGTGTATCCGCGAGAGATAATAAAGCACGCACTCAAGGTGAATGCTGCGGCCGTAGTTTTGGCCCACAATCACCCATCTGGCATTAGTGAAGCATCACTCGCCGATAAACAAATCACGCAACGTATAGTTAAAGCTCTGGCGCTAATCGATATCCAAGTATTAGACCATATCATTATTGCTAAAGAACCATTGTCATTTGCCGAATCAGGCTTACTGTAACCAAAACAAAATAACCATAGGAATAACATTATGAAACTGACCTTTAACCAAGGGCAGCGTTTTGCTGTACCTGCAACATTAACCACACTGTTAAATACTGAACTATCTAAGTTCGACAAAGTTGAACCGGATGTTAACGCCATCACCTTTAACTTTCGTGACGATGACTACTCGGCTGATGCTGGCGGTTTTCACCCCGTAGAGATTCGATTAGTCAATAGCAACGACTTGTGGCAATTCGAGTATATAACCGACTTTAGCTTTCAGGGTGCATACCCTGAGCTCGTTAAAGACATCGATGTGTGTTTTCTAACAGGGCAAATTTACACGCTTTACAGTGGTTGCCTAAATGGTGAGGGGGCCCGAGAGCTTATCGATTTGTTCTTAACGAACTTCATCAGTTACCTGGAGATGAATATCTTCACGGTTACCGTGAGTTTTGATTAGCGGAAAACCTTCAAATAAGCACTGTTAATTATTTTATCAAAGGAGTAGGCGCCCCAGGTTGCCCGTTTATGTACGGTTAACTTTCTGGGGCAAAATTAAACTAATTAGTAAAAATCACTTTCGAGCAAGAACTTAACGCCAATTTTACCATACTTAGACTCTCTGTAATTTAGATTTTTCCTATTAATAAGGAGTTACAGGCTAACTAACCAAAAGCTCGTTAGTTTTATGATTACTCAACTTGCCATGTTCAAGTCGAAAAACTTGCTCTGTTTTTTCAATAGTTTCTTGTCTATGTGCAATCAAAATACGAGTCATAGGCAAATATTGGATTTGCTCACTTATTTTTGCTTCATTGTCTTTGTCTAAATGACTAGTGGCCTCATCCATAAATAATAGACATGGAGATTGATAAAGGGCGCGGGCAAGCAATATCCTCTGCACTTGTCCACCAGAAAGGTTTGAACCCATATCGCCAACTAAGGCGTTGTAGCCCATAGTCATTTGGGTAATATCTTCGTGAATAGCAGCCAGCTTTGCGCATTTCTCTATTTTCAGGAGGTTAGGTTGAGGGGCGAAAAAGCAGATGTTGTCAGCAATAGACCCAGCAAGTAAGGTATCATCCTGCATCACGGCAGCTACATGCTTTCGGTAATTTTTTATGCCTAATTGGGTTATATCTTTGCCATCTAATAAAACTTTACCGGACGTAGGTTGCAATAAACCAAGCATTAATTTCATTAAAGTGCTTTTTCCACACCCGGATGGCCCTGTAATAGCAATTGACTCACCTGAATTAATGGTTAGATTCAGGTTGTCCAGAATATTGGGCTCGTCATCACTATAGCTAAAGCAGATATTTTGTAATGATAACTGTCCTTTTGGGGGGGCAATAACGTCCATCCCATCACGATTAGTTTCTTCAGGATGTAAGGCAATATCGGCAATTCGGTCAAGGTGTAAGCGCATCATTTTAAATTGAATTATTTGCTCTATTAAATTAGCAAAACGCTCTGTCAATTGCCCTTTGTAAGCGATAAAAGCCAGTACCATACCGACAGACAGGGTATTCGCCATTACCAGTATAGCAGCTAGGTAAATTACGACGACATTCTCCAAACCAAACAGTAATTTATTCATTGAGTCAAAGCTGATTTTTAATCGCCCCAACTTTATTTCAGCATTAATAACTTCTGCATACCGGTTCTGCCAAATACCTTGCCGCTGGGATTCATTGCCAAATATTTTGATGGTTTGAATGCCACGAATATTTTCTAAAAAGTTACTTTGCTCTTTTGCAGAATTTTGGATCATTTCTTCAGTGGCTTGATGAAGAGGACGGTATAGCGCTAATCTAACAATGGTATATAAGGATATTGCGACTAAAACGACAACAGTTAACTTTACCGAATACAGTAGCATCATCATTAACACGCCTAAAGACATCACACCGTCAACAAGTGTTTCAGCAAAGCCTGTGGTTATACGCTCACGGATTTGAGTCAATGAACCAAAGCGGGAAACTATATCGCCAATGTGCCGTGATTCAAAAAAATTCATGGGAAGGCGTAATAAATGGCGCAGTAAATTTATACCCATTTGCATATTAAGCAAGCTTGAAAGTCTTAGTACGAGCCAGCTGCGAACAGCATTTGTGACTGTGCTTACAATGCAAATTAAGGTGAAACCCAGAGCTAGTATCGTCAATAGAGAATGGTCGTAACTAATTAATACTTCATCCACTACCCATTGCATATAATAAGGCGTCATTAAAGCAAATAATTGCAAAACAATAGAAAGGCCAACTAATTTAGTTAACCCAACTTTTAAACCTGAAACTCGACTCCAAAGTTGAGTGAATTTCATTTTTGTCTTTTCTTTTTTAATTTCAAACTTGCTAGTAGGTGTTAACTCTAAACATATACCTGTAAAGTGCTTACTGAATTCTTGAAAATTAAGTGTTCGCTTCCCTATAGCCGGGTCATTAATAGTAAACTTTGATTTTGTATTTGAAGTGGATACATTGGTTAATACAACAAAGTGATTCAAGTCCCAATGCAAAATGCATGGTAGGGTAAGCTTATTAACCTCTTCAACGGGGCATTTTAGAGCCCTACTTGCTAAACCTAAACTATCCCCTAATTCAATTACTTGCTCTAAATCCATCCCTTTCAGGTTAGATGAAACACGTTTACGCATTGTTGACATGTCGATTTGATGACCGTGATAATGAGATATCATTGCCATGGATGCTAAAGCGCACTCCGCAATTTCTGATTGCAATATTAAAGGTACGGATTTTAAGAGAGAAAATTGAAGAAGGTTTTGTTCTGTTGGTTTGTTCATTGCACAACCTTACTGGCAGAATGTAGGTAATATTAGTTTTATTTCTAAATTTGTAACAACAAGACCGGAGTACTTAATTAACGTAAAAATCATTATACTTGTTAAAATTATGAGGCTTTATATCGCTAACATGCTGCCCGATAAGGCAACATGTTAGTTCAATGTTGAAGTACTTTTTATTTAAGTATTAACTTCAATGTTTTTGTCAATCATAGCTTTTGTCATGTATGCCCATACACCCCAGATGACAGGTGCAACGCCACCACTTACTTGCTTTATTTCTTTCTTGTTTAATTCTCGCATTTTACGATTCTCCATTTAGGCACTTTAGTTTTGCCTAGTTAATTAAATCTCAGCGCTTGTGTTAGCGCTGAGGTGACATAGAGAGCTCTTATTACCTTTAATAGTAAGCTCACTGTTTTATTCACTGCTTCAAGAAAACCTCAAAGCAGATGAATTTTTCACTTACAAGTTACTAGCTAATTCTACCTGTAAGACTATAAATAGGCTCTAAAATCCACTCAATTAAGCTTCTTTTGTCCAATAAAATATCAGCCTTAAATAACATGCCGCTTTTAAGTGGGAAGCCCTTACCGTAAGCGTGTATTTGTTGTACATCTAAACTCGCCTTTATACGATATACAGGCTCTAGTATTTTTATTGGAAACTGAACATCATTAGACATTATAAGGGCTTTATCAATTTGAAAAATTTTACTTTTTATAAAACCAAAGCGCTGATAAGGAAAAGCATCGAAGCGTAGATGTGCAATATGGCCTTGTTCAACAAAGCCTGCCGATCTGGTTGGTAATAATAGTTCTGCGATAAGTTCAGAACCTTCAGGCAATATATTCAATAAAGGTTTGTTTTGTTTTAAAGTTTCACCTGCTACAACTTGAATTCCTGTAATGGTACCTGAATGGCTAGCCGTGACAGTGTACTGGTGATTACTTTTGATTTTTGATATCTGTTGTTGAACTTCCGATTTTTGTCGTCTTACATTATTTATATGTAAAGCATACTCAAGTGGAATACTTTCAATATTAAATAAAATCTGCGATTTATCTCGTTCATGCTTCAAAAGTAATCGCACTATATTTTGTTTTTCTTGTTTTGCTTCAATTAAATTTTGTTGACGGCGTTCTGTTTCTATATTTGATAAGTGGCCGTTATTATTAAGTTGGTTGAATTGTTCTTGCTGTTTATTTAATAAGTGAAGTTTTTCATTTATCAAATTCAATTGATTTGTAATTTCTGGCTTTTCACTATTTAAGATACTAAGTAGGACTTTTGAATTTAATAGTTCTTTTTCTTGTAGGGCTATGTAACGTGATATTTCTTCACTAAGTAATTTTTCTTGATTTTTTAGTTGAACAATTGATTCCTCACTTACATCCAAGCCGTCAGTATTGTTTTTTCGTACGGTGATAGATACTAGTGGTTGCCCCTTTTTAACAAAATCCCCATCATTGACCAATAACTTCTCAATTGTTCCACCCTGAACAGCGTAGCTCTTTATCACTCCTTTGTTAGGTACTATAAAGCCACTAACAGTTTCTTTTCGAGTATATTCAGCATTAAATAAAAACACTACAATTAGAGCTGCGATAGCTACTAAAATCGATGATGTCAACCTAATTGAAAGAGGTTGGGTGAGAATTATTGTACCATTTAAGCGCTCTTCCTGATGAGCTATAGCTTCTTTTCTAAATAGGGACATTTTTGTACTAAAAATCAATTTAAATCCATGATTGGCAAAAGAGTATATGTTATATAAATGATAATCAATGATTAATTGAGTGTAGCTAACTGAGTGTTTAAGGATTGGCCTATATGTTTTTTTTTTGTACTGAAAATGGTTTTTTTCAACAAAATCCAAGCTAATAATTCTATTATACCGGATGGGACCTTATGCTCGATTTATTTGTAACACACCTGTTCCACAAACTGATACACAAACAGGCAGGGTTCCTATATAGTTAATGTACTTTTAACTGGTGTCACTAAGTTGAATATTGAGTTGTGCGGTAAGAGCGCACCGGGCGGCTGGTAACAGTCCGCAGCAGGGTAAACTCCACCCGGAGCAAGACCAAATAGGGTTCCTTACGGCGTGGCTCGCGTTGGAACCGGGTAGGTTGCTTGAGCCTAGAAGCGATTCTAGGCCTAGACGAATGATTGTCGCATCGAAAGATGTAACAGAACCCGGCTTATACGGCTAACTCACTAAATTTACAGAAAGCTCTACATCGCAAGATGTAGAGCTTTTTTGTTTTCTAATTTTCTTAATACCTGAATTATATTAACAACTTAGGTTATTGCCGATATACTAATTAAAATAATAAATTTCGGTCAAACTTTCTATGTCATTATTGCCTCGTTTTTATAAAGCTTTTCTATATATTTCTTTGTTTTTCTCTGGCTTTGCGCATGGTGAAACGATAAAACACATTTTTTTAGCCCTTGATGAGTCGCGCCATCAATTGCTCTTGGTTGATCAATTTAATCCTGAAAATGATTGGACTATAGAGGTTGGTCGCAATCGAGATATGCAATTAATTGCTGGCAACAAAATTCTTATTAGTAAGCCTAAGGGCTATCAAGAATACAATCTAGCCGATGGTAGTTTGGCTAAAGAAGTAAAGTTTGGCTCAGGTATAGCGTCTATTATCCGTAACCATGATGGTAGTACTTATTTAGCTAATAAACAGAAAATTTGGCTTTTAGATAACAATGATAAATTAATCGCAACATTGCCCATAAATATGGGCAAATATATGCGTTTATTGCGAATCAATAAGCAAGGGAACTATCTATTTACTGGTGCTGAAACTGTGATAAAAGAAGCCGATAAGCAAGGACAGATTGTGCGCGAATTTGATTTGAAACTTATCGCTCCTGCCACTAAAAAACCTTATTTTGCACTAGAACTTAAGAATGATAACTATTTGGTTTCAACTGGATATGGGGCAAGTTTGTTAGAAATTAACAAGCAAGGTGAGTTAATTAAAGTAATCGGCGGAAGAGGGACAAACCCTGATGTGTTATATAACTTTTTCGGTGCAGTAACTCTATTAGATAATGGTAATGTAGTTGTGGCAAATTGGACTGGGCATGGTAAAAATGACAGTGAAAAAGCGCCGCAAATACTAGAGTTTGATTCTGCAGGTAAATTAATTTGGCAATGGCATGACCCTGTAAGAGCTGGCTCAATTCATTCTGTCGTTGTTTTGAAATAATATCTCTAAAAATAAAAATAAAAATAAAAATAAAAATAAAAAATGTAGGTATAAAAGTGTTTGTTTTGGAAGTTTTTTGTCAACTTAAAAAGTTGTTGTCGGTGCTGAGCACTATTTTCGTAGTGTATTTTGTCATCTGTAGCCAGTTAGTTTTTGCTAACGATAGTAAGGTCTTTGCTTTTAACCAAGATTATGATGTTGATAATATTACTACGCCAATATCTTGGTTAGATACTAAAGCCGCGCTTAGTGCTGTAGGCTTGCACCGTGGTGTTGTCTTTGCTCCTCTTGGGGCTGATGGCGGAGGTGGGCAAGGCGCGGGTGCTTTTGTGCTAATAAATATTGACGATCCTAAAGCGCCAAAGCAAGTATTTGACAGCCGCGATTATCCTGATATTTACCATGAGCCATCGAGTGACCAATATGTTGGTCACTTCGCTGAAATTCATGCATTGGCTTTTCATAATGATTACGTATTAATTTCTACTCGTAGCGTTAACAATGCAGGGTTTGTGATTTTAGATTTAGCCCCGTTTTTTGATAATGATCCTAAAACCATCCCTCGTATCGTTTCTACTTATACTTATCCTAGTCAAAAAAAACCTACCAATTATGATGGCTATTCATTCTCTCCTGTTTGGCAAGGAGGGCGTTATGTTTATGCCCCTATTGGTTCAAATGGTCTTTTTGTAATTGACACAACAGACTTAACGGCTCCTAAAACAATTGCACACCTTCCTAAGTCAGGGCTTTACAATGAAACATTACGATCAGCTCATGTTATTGGTGATTTATTAATATTAAGCCCCGCGGCTGTAGCTGTTCGAGATGTTAAAGTTGTTTTTGTTGATGTTACTCGTCCGGCGAATCCAAAAGTAATTACTAATCATACGGTAAATATTGGCTACCAGGGCTTTGTTTATGGTTCTAGCTTTTATGGCGGCGGAACTCGTAATAAGAGCAATGAAGCTAATATTATGAACAAGCCGGTGGAATCGAAAATTATTCGTTATGACTTTTCAGATCTTAACAATATTAAAGAATATGTTCTTGCTACAACAACCAGATTAAAAAAGCCGGAGTATGGATATGCTATTGATGACCATTTGTATCTAGGGCATTACCCAGGTTTAAGTAAGTGGCATGTTCAAGGCAATAAAGCGACCCATGTTACAGATATAAATCCGAAATACCCTGAAGCCGATGACTACGCTTTTATTTCTCCAATCGGAAACTTAGCTGTGGTTACTAGTGATCACAATGTAAAAAGTCGATTTAATATTGGCATTCATGCAAAACAAGCTGATAAAACAGGGCCGTCTTTACGATATATTTTACCTGAAGATGGCACTAAAGGCGTTGCATTAGACAGTAAAATAGGTATTTCATTTTCTGATTTTATTGATGCTAATAGCTTATCTGAGTATAGCTTAACTTTACGTAAACTTGGCTCTAACAAACCTGTTCCAGCAGGCTATAGTCATACTGCAGGTGTGGTAAATATTGTTCCTAAGTTAGCGCTAGAGAAGAACACCACATACGAAGTCGTTGTTAATGATGCTGCTGAGTATAGATTATCTGATCAAGTCGGTAACTTCTTTGCCGGCAATAAACGCCTTGCTACCTTTTCTACAGGAGAATATGTCGGTAAATTTAACGCGAGTATTAATCATCAATCGCAAATAGAGTTAGGCCATACCAGCAAATTTAAGGCACAGGCTTTATATACAGGTAATGATTTATCGTTTGAGTATTCGTGGAATTTTGGAGATGGAAGCCCAGAGACTAACTTTTCTAGTAAAGCAGAGGTTGAGTATCAATATGCTGCAGCTGGAAATTTCATCGTTACTTTAACAACGCGTATAAAAGGCGTAGAGCAAACTCTACAAACAACGGATAAAACAACAAGTATCCAAACCATTTATATGCCTTTACATAAAAATAAACCAAAGCAAAGCAGTACCTTAGCATTTGATGATGACGCTAAACGTCTTTATGTAGTTAATCCCGACAACGATACTTTAACGGCAATAGATGACACTAATCTAGATGTACTTTTTGAGGTTAAAGTTGGTAAAAATCCTTCATCGTTAGCAATTAATAAAAATCAAATATGGGTAACTAATAAGAAAGCGGACACTATTTCGATTATCAATAGCGATACGGCGGAATTAATTCATACGATTGCTTTAGATTATGGTAGTGAGCCTCACGGCATAGTAATTCTATCTAACCAACAAAAAGCATACGTTGCTCTAGCGCAGAAAGGGCAAGTACTTGAGATAGATTTAGCAAGCTATAAAGTTAGCCGAAAAGCTGACGTTCATGGGACTTTAAGACACATAGCTTATGATGCAAAACATAAGCAACTCATAATTCCTGAGTTTAGAGTTGAAGGAAATGTCGGAGCTAGTATCAGCTTTATTGACCAAACAAGGATGCAGGTAACCAAATCAATTGAATTGGCGCCAAGTTTAAATCCTGATGGATTAAATAATGGTAAGGGCGCAGCTAATTATTTGGGCGCCATGGCAATTAACCCAACCTATAACGATGTTTGGATTCCGGCTAAAAAAGATAATATCTATAGGGGGATGAAACGTGCTGGCGAAGCGTTAAGTTTTGATCATACAGTGCGTAGCATGGCAGCAAAAATTGAATTAGGAAATCAACAAGAAAACTTTGAACAACGCTTAGATTTTGACAATAGCGATATGGCTACAGCTGCGGTTTATAGCCCTAATGGTAATATGGTTTATTTTTCCACCTTAGGGTCTAGTACTATTTGGGCTGTTGATAGTTACGGTAAACATAATAGTTTCTCTTTTGATTCTATGGGCTTATCTCCTATAAGTATGGTTATCAGCGATGATGGCAGTAAACTCTACATTCATAATTTCTTATCACGTAGTGTCGCAGTATTTAATAGCACTAAAGATATCATTGGCTCCGGTGATATCGATTTTGTTAAAAGCATTAGCACGGTAAAAACAGAAAATCTTGTGCCAGAGGTACTTGCCGGCAAGAAAATATTTTATGACTCTCGCAGTCCTAGCCTCTCGCAAGAAGGTTACATGAGCTGTGCATCTTGCCATTTTGATGGTTCACACGATGGACGCATTTGGGATCTAAGCCAAATGGGAGAAGGCTTTAGAAATACGATTGATTTATCAGGTCATGCTGGCCTTGCTCATGGGCCTTTACATTGGACTGCAAATTTTGATGAAGTTCATGATTTTGAAATACAAATTAGAGAGTTAAATCAAGGCACAGGATTGATTACTAAAAGCTATTCTGCAGTGAAAGCTGCCTACGCAAGTAAAAAATCAGGAGTTAGTGTTTTTTTAGATCAACTTAATGATTATGTTACCTCCTTAGATACCTATCCTCGCAGCCCTTATCGTCAGAACAATGGCGAGATGACAGCAACAGCACTTAATGGCAGGCAGCACTTTATTGATTTAGCTTGTTATCAATGTCATCGCACTGAGCATTTAACCGATAGTACTATTGGCCGTCTACACGATGTTGGAACTTTAGGTAAAAACTCTGGCCAACGTTTAGGCGCTAAATTAACAGGTTTAGATACGCCAACACTTATTGGCTTATGGCAGAGTGCGCCTTATTTACACGATGGCTCTGCTGCTAATTTATTAACTGCAGTAGCCAGACATAATGACATTAGTGTTCTTGATAGTTCTGAGCAAGCAGAGCTTGAAGCATTTCTGTTACAGCTAGAGCAAGGGGATGATATTAAACACAATGAAGTTGCTAGCAATTTAATATCAGCAATTGAACAGCCCTTAGCATTTACCGATAATGAGTATAATTTTGAAGTATTGCAAGAAGGTGATCACAAACTTGCTATCGGTGAAATAGCGATTAAAAATAAAGATGTAAAAGATATTTCATACTATATCGTTGCGGGTAAAGATGCCGGTCTATTCTCTGTTGATAAGCCCTCTGGCAAAGTCTTTTATAAAGGTCGAAACTTATTTAATCAAGCCAGTTATCAATTTGACGTTATTGCTGAAAATAGTGACAAATTCGTGCAAACAGCTAAGGCAAGCGTAACCGTTGCACACACATTTACCGCCCCTGAAAAGGTTACTGGTATTAGTTATGAACTTAAAAAAGGGCAGTTTCAGTTAACTTGGACGCATATCAAACATGCTAATGAATATGAGATCCTCGCAGGAACCAGTAAAGATCAATTAAAACCGATTAAATCACTTTACACTTATAATAAATATAAAATTGGTAAGCCGATAACAATTGGTTTAGGCGGGCGTTTTAACAATCGTAAAGTGGATTATTATATTCAGATCAATGCATCCAATCATCGCAGCCAAAATGGCCCAACAAGTAGTAAGTTATTTAAACTTGAACTTTAGTTTCAGCAAGATTTTTTAGTTCAGTTCATAACTATGAACTGAACTATATTACCAACCCCATTAATTTTCTGTATTTAATATGAAAAGTAATTGCGATTTAGCATATTAAATATAAATTCAATAATAATTTGATGTATAGACTCTTTTATTTTTTAAGTTAATAGGTAAATATACCGTAAAATAATAACTTATCGAAATGGAGTTCTTTTGAAACAACTTAGTCATCTTATAGTTTGTTTATTTAGTTTTTACTTTATATTCTCTTTGCCAGTAAATGCTAATATTAAAACCGCACCAAATTTACCTGTTGAATCATTCTTTAAATATACCGACTTTAGTGGTTTGGAAATCTCCCCTACCGGCGAGTATTTAGCCGCAAAAGTTCGAATGGATGGAGCTTTACGCTTAGCCATTATGGAGACTAAAACTAATAAAATATTATCCATAAATCATTTTGGTGATGAGAATGATGTAGGAGTAATTGATTGGGTTTCTGATGATCGAGTCATTGTTAAAATGTACACCAGAGTTGGTCCATTAGACCAACCGGCTGATACAGGTTTTTTATTTGCAGTTAATGTCGATGGTTCAAAAAAAAGACAGCTAATTCCCACTCCTGCTAAACCAGGTAAAGCTGTCGGTAGAAGAGCAATATCACAACTTATCGATATTCTACCGGACGAAGAAAAATATGTACTGATGTATATTCGTAACAGCGCTTACTCAACCATATATAAAGTTAATACATTTACCGGACACCAACGAGAGTTTGCCAAAAGCAATGAAGCAAATTCTTCAATTGTTTTAGATCATGATAATGTTATTCGATACTACATTCATTGGCAGTACGACGAAGATACCGATATTAATACACGTACATTTTATTATCGTGCAAGCAAAGATGAAGATTGGCAGTTACATAAAACTATTGTAGATAAAGAGTCTGAAAAAAGAGGTAATTCAACTTTTAAAACTATTGATATTGCCGCTGATAATAAGCAACTTTATATTCAAACGGAAAAAGGTATTGAATTATACAATCCAGACAGCAAAAGGTTTAAAACTATCTTACCGCTTGAGGGAGATGCAGAGGTAACGTCTAAACTTTATTCTACAGATTTTAATAACTCAGTATTGCTCGGCATAAAAAGAATGCCTGGATATATTGAAACCAGTTACCTTACTAACGATCACCCAGATGTGAATATTCGTAAAAGTTTATCTGCAGCATTTCCAAATAAAGAAGTTGTGTTAAAGGGACGAACCAAAGATGGTGCAACTATGTTGGTTTATGTATATAGCGATAAAGTTGCCGGCGAATACTATTTATTTGATACTAAGAAAAATTCCTTATCTTTCTTGTTAAGTAAAGCGCCAGAGCGCAAAGAAAGTGATTTTGCAGATATGAAACCATTTAGTTTTATTGCTCGAGATGGTTTAGAAATTCGCGGTTATCTCACTTTACCTAAAGGTAAGTCTAAAAACCTACCATTAGTGCAGGTTGTACATGGTGGCCCTTATGGAGTAACTGATGATTGGGGCTATGATGGTGAGGCTCAATTTTTTGCCAATAAAGGTTATGCCGTAATGCAAGTTAACTACCGCGGCTCTGGTGGTCGAGGTAATCGTTTCCATTATGATCACTATCTTAAAATGGGTAAGGAGATGCAAGACGATCTTACTGATGCGGTTCACTGGGCAATTAAAGAAGGTATTGCAGATAAAGAAAAGATCTGTATCTATGGCGCAAGTTACGGTGGTTATGCAGCCTTAATGGGCGTGGTTAAAGAGCCAGACTTATATAAGTGTGCTGTACCATATGTAGGTGTGTACGATATCGCTATTCAAAAGGACAAGAGTGATACCCGGTTATATGATGCTGGTAGACGATTTTTAGAAAGAGCTTGGAATGCCTATGATGAAGAATTCGTTAAAGAGCGTTCTCCTATTTATCATTTAGATAAGCTTAAAGCGGCTTTATTTTTTGTCCATGGCGCAGTTGATAGAAGGGTTCCTATTGAGCAATATGAAGCGGTATCTAAAAAGCTAGATGAAATGGGCTACCCATATGAATCACTTATTGAAGAAGATGAAGCTCATGGCTTTATAGACCAAGATAATCGTTATAACCTTTATCGCAAAGTGGAGCGCTTTTTAGCAAAGCATTTAAAAGATTAGCCTGATGAATCTTTATCAGCGTTAAATAGGAAGCCTACATTATTGTAGGCTTTTTTATGTGAACCACTACAGCTGATTTATAAAAATTCATTCTTTTGCTTAATTGCTGCGTTATATACAGCTTTAGCAACTTTATCATGTGCGTCTTTGTTTAATGAGGCTGGTACTAATGCGCCTTCTCGTGCCAAATTAGATAAAGTTTCAGATACGGCTATTTTCATTTGATGAGTGATCTCTATGACTCCTGCATCTAAGGTTCCTCTAAATAAACCAGGGAAAGCGAGCATGTTGTTTACTACCTTGCCGCAGGTGGCAAATAGGGCACCATTTTCTAACGCTACACTTGGCTCAATTTCAGGATCAGGATTAGTTAATGCCATTATTATTTGGCCTTCACGCACCATTTCAGGCTTTATTAAGCCTTTTACACCTGTTGTAGCAACTACAACGTCAGCTGTTGCCATAACTTCATCAAGGCTCATTGGATTACCGCCAAGTGAACGTAGTTTTTTCTGTGCGTCTTCATTTAAGTCGCAGCCGACAACTTGTTTTACCCCGTATTCAGAGAGTAAGTTACAAATGCCCATACCTGCTGCACCTAAACCAATTTGACCAAATACTTTCTCTTTTAAATCTACTCCAGATTGTTTGGTTGCTGAAAGAAGGGCGGCAAGCACTACCATGGCTGTACCATGTTGGTCATCATGAAATACCGGCTTATTTACTCGTTTTATTAACTCTTCTTCAATAGTAAAACACTCTGGTGCTTTAATATCCTCAAGCAAGATAGCCCCGAAAGATGGAGAGATTGCTTCAACAATTTCAATTATTTTAAGCGGATCTTTTTCTTTCAATAAGATAGGCACGCCTGACAAGCCGACTATTTCAGCAAGAATTGCAGCCTTACCTTCCATTACAGGTAATCCCGCTTCAGGTCCTATATCACCTAACCCTAAAATAGCAGTGCCATTAGTAACTATGGCTACGGTATTTTGAATGTTAGTAAATTCTTTAATTTTTTCAGGACTTTGCTGAATTGCTTGGCATACTCTGGCGACACCTGGCGTGTAAACATCACGCAAAATTTCTAATGAATCAATAGTAACCCTTGATATAGTTTGAATCTTCCCTTGTTTATGGCGATTAAAAACCCTGTCAGATTTACCGGTAATACAAGTTTCTGGTAATTGATTTATTTGCTCAAACAAGTCTTCAATACTAAGTGAGTCATCATATTCAACGGTTACTTCCCAAATTGTATCTTTATCGAGGCGTCTAACTGCATTTAAACCTTCAACAGTCGCACCAAAGCTGCCGATGACACCTAAAACTTTAGCCATGTAACCAGGCTTATGGGGAGCTTCTACTAGTAATATTTCTACAATGCGCATTTTAACCTCGATGTTAACAAGTTGTAATATTTTAGGTTAACAGGTTAGACCAGATCATAAAAGTAGACTAAAGGCTAAATTTAAATATTTTTTTCAAAAAAAATGCCCTATATAAATAGGGCATTGTTAATATAACTAAGTTGTATTTAACTCAACTTCTCTTGGACTAAAGCTGTTGCTGTATCATAGTCATAATTTTCAACGGCAGTTTGTAGGCTAACAAACCATTTTCTGCCGCCACTACTTTGTAGGCTTTGCTCATGAGCAATGAGATAGTCAGTGGTTTGCGTATCATAATCTTCAAGCATCGGCAGTAAGGTTTGTAATATTTCGCTAATATCGACGTTACTGCTTGTCGATTGTTGCGGGGTTGTTTGTTGCTTTAAATTTTCGAGTAATTCAGTTAGCTCTACAATTACTTTTTCCAAACTCATTTCTACTTCGAGTACACATGGAGTAGAAATACTACTGTTGAGCGCTTGCGCTTCTAATAAACTCGCTGAGTTTTGTAAATCAATAGCGCCAATATTTCCTGCTAAGCCTTTTAACGTATGAGCTAAACGCGTACTTAGCTCTATATCATTGTCTGTCATCGCTTGATTGAATTGCTCAGCAAAGTCTTTGTGGCCATGGACAAACTTGGCTAATAACTTCACATAAAGCTGCTTATCTCCCATAGTACGCTTTAAGCCGTCTTCAATATCTATAGTATTTAGGCGCTTAGGTAAATCAATATCAATTTGCAGATTATTACTAATAGCTTCACTATTATTGTTTGATTGAACCGAAATCCATTTAGCCATGGTCTGGAACATTAATGCGACATTGATTGGCTTAGGAATATGATCATTCATCCCACAAGCCAAAGCTTTTTCTCTATCACCTGACATCGCGTTTGCGGTCATCGCTATTATCGGAAGCTTGCTAAATTCAGGCATTTCACGCAATATTTTAGTTGCGGTATAACCATCCATAACCGGCATTTGACAATCCATTAATACGCCGTCGAATGTTACTTCTTTTAATATGTCGATAGCTTCTTGGCCATTGCTAGCAATAGTACATTTTATGTCGTTGTTGTTAAGTAACCCTTGAATTAGTTCTTGGTTAACTTCATTGTCTTCTACTGCAAGAATATTCGCCCCTTGGAGTAAGGCAATAGAGTCTTTCGATTTGTTTTGTCGTGAACCTAAGTCAATAGAGCTATGTTGATTTCGTCCCATAGCATCCATAATTGCATCATTTAACGAAGAGGCAGTTACTGGTTTGGTTAACACTGTTTCAACATTTAAATCTCCAAGTTGTAATTTGAGTTCCTCTTTACCAAAGGCTGTCACCATGAATATCTTAGGTGGATTTTTTAAGTCTAATTTATTTTCTATTATGGTTATGGCTTCAATACCGTCCATCGTTGGCATTTGCCAATCCATCAGAACCAGCTGATATGGTTTTGCCGCATCAGCATCTCGTAATAACACTAATGCTTGTGATGCAGATCCTACAGCGGTAACTTCATAGCCTAGAGTTTGCAGCATTTTTGAAAATATTTCTCTGGCATGAGTATTATCATCAACTACTAAAATTTTATTCAATTCAGAGATTGGTTTTAACGTCTTGCGCTTGCTTTCTTCTTGGCGAGTTAAGGTTATAGTAAATGAGAAGGTAGAGCCCTTACCTAATTCACTCTCTAATTCAATCTGGCCACCCATTAAATTGACTAACTTTTTAGAAATAGCTAACCCTAAGCCTGTGCCTCCGTGTTTACGGGTGGTAGATGCGTCTGCTTGAGTAAATGGTTGAAACAATTTATCTTGTTGATCTTGGGTCATACCAATACCAGTATCGGTAATGGCAAATTTTAATTCAACGTAATCTGAATTAATGAATTTACTGGTTATGCTGAGAATTACTTCACCTTCAGAGGTAAACTTAACGGCATTATTGGCTAGATTGATTAATACTTGAGTTAAACGAAGTGGATCACCAATTAAGTCCATTGGTAATTCTGGCTCTATATCAAACAGTAGTTCCAGTTGTTTTTCTTCAGCTTTAATGCTGACAAAATTAACTAAATTATCTAACGCATCACCTAAATTAAACTCAATGGTTTCTACGTCAAGTTTGCCCGCTTCTATCTTAGAAAAGTCTAAAATATCATTTATGATGCCAAGCAACGATTCAGCTGAACGATGAACTTTATCTACGTAGTTACGTTGTTTTCTATCTAAATCGGTTTCTAAAGCTAAATGTGACATACCAATAATGGCATTCATCGGGGTGCGGATCTCGTGTGACATATTCGCTAAGAAATCTGATTTCGCCTTATTTGCATCTTCGGCTGCTTTTTGTGCTTGTGCGTAATCTAGCTCTAATTGCTTGCGCTCAGTAATATCAATATGAACGCCAGAAATACGAATTGCACGATTGTTCTCATCGTATTCTGTTACCCGACCAATATCTAAAATCCAGTTATAATCGCCATGGAAGTTCTTAAAGCGAATTTCTTGTTTAAACTCTGAGGTACGTCCTTCAACACAATCTTTCATATGCAATTGTGCTGGCTCTCTGTCATCAGGATGTGATAATTGATTAAATACTTCACCACTATCGTCTATAGTAAACCATTCGTCTTTACTGTTGCTATTATCAACTTGTTTATAGCCTAATAAGTTTGCGCTTACTGAGTTTATTCTTGCAACTTTCTCATAAGGGTAAAGCTCCCAAAGACCAATTCGTGCGCCAAATGTTGCAGCATCAAGACGTTCCTGACTTTCTTTAATTAATTGTTCTTGCTCAGCTCTTTCGGTGATATCGCGCAACACGCCAATGTATACGATTTCATTATCTAATACGGTTTCTCGTACTGATAATTCTAATGGGAATAACTCATTATTTTTTCGTTTACCAAGAACACTTGCTGTTGAGCCTACAACTGCTGACTTTTTACCAGGATGATAATTACTTAAAATATCATCGTGTCTATGAGCAACGTCATCTGGTTGAATCACTTTTATATTTTCGCCGATAATTTCATCGCCACTGTAGCCAAATATTTTTTCGGCTGCTGGGCTAAAGTTTTGAATAATGCCCTTTTTATCAATAACGACTATGCCATCAGCAACACTGTCTAAAATAGTGCGGAATCTATTTTCACTTTCTAATAATTCATTTTGGAGCTTGATTTGATCAGTAATATCTACCATTACTCCATCAAAATAGACTTTCTCATTAGCGCTGTCTTCCAATGCTTTTGCTTTTAATTGCACGATCTTCTTATCATTATTACGATCAGTTAATTTAAGCTCGAGTAAAAATGGTTTTTCATCTTTAATTGATTTTTGTACTAATAAATCTAAACGCTTTTTGTCTGCACTACTGATAAAGTTTTCAATTTGCTGTGTCGCTTTTTCACCTATAAAGTCACTGGCAGGAAACCCGGTAATTTCGACAATTTTTTCACTAATAAATACTAAGTTATTTTTTTGTTTTACCGGGGCATTTGTTTTTGTTTCAAAACGAAATACGGCTCCTGGAATATTGCCAACCATTGAGCGAAATTGTTTTTCATTATGTGATAAACGCTCTAATGCACTTTCCCGCTCGGTGACATCAACTAATGAAATTCTTATTTCTTGATTATCAGAAGATGGAATTGCGGATGTAGAAACGGTAAGAATTTTACCACTTTTATGCAGAATATTTATCAATACATCTTTTTGGCTTAAGCCTGAAAATGCCTGCTTAAATAACTTGTGGCCAACGTCTGCTAAATCGCAATTTTTAGCATCACAACTCGGTAATAGTTCCCCCCAATGCAGATGTTCAAATTCATCACGATCTCTGCCGGTAAGTTGAGCAAAGACATTATTGTGTTTATTAAATTTACCCGAATTTAAAATAGTTGCATGCGCAACCGGTGAGTTTTCGTAAAGATCCCATAAGCGACTTTCTCTATCAGATAGTTTCTTAGTTCTTTCTTTAACTCTTTGCTCAAGCTCAATGTTGGAGCGACTTAAGCGGTTGTTCATTCTTTTTAATATATTTAAAGCGGCATTGCCAAGTAAAAACGTTAAGATCACAATAGCTAGTAGTACAGCGCTGATAGTGAACCTAAGTTCTTGATAGCCTTTTTGAACTTCTGCGACATCTATTTCTGAAATAATGCCGAAACCTAAATCATCATTCCAACGCCAAGAACCGATCACTTCTTGACCACGATAGTCTCTATAACCTGTATCACTAGACCCATTATTTTTAGCCAATACGTTTTTAACACTAGCAATGAAGCTGAGCGGTTTGTTAGTTTGCTGTAGAGGTTTTTCAGCTGTAAGAGCGTGGCCGGGATCTACTAAGGTAAAGTTTAATATGCTTGATTCTCCTCCTGCTAATAAGCCTATTTCGGCTAATTGGCTTTCAAATCGACTCGGAGAAATCATTTGTCCTTTCGCATTTACAAAGTAAGTCTCTCCTGAAACACCTACTCGACTTGTTGATGCAAAATTATAAAACTCTTTAAATGGATCAATACGTATGGTCATTGCCGCAATAACATTACCTTGCTCATCGTTTATTGGGCCGGCGATAAACATGGTCGTATTGTGAGCACCTAAACCTTTTTGTATGTCATGTAATGATACATCTGACTTTATTGGTGGCACTAAAACCGTTTCATTGTTAAATACACGAGCCAATAGGTTAGGGCGCTGCAAGTGAATAATATTAGTTTCACCTAAGTTACTATCACGTTGTGAAGCGTAGTTTAATTTATCTTTAGAAATAATAAAAAAACCAATATTTTTATATTCTTGCGGTAAGTTTTGGTGGTACTGGCGAAGCTCTGAGAGTGGGTAGCTTCTAGTTATCTGTTCAGGTGGAAGCGCTAATAAACGCTCGGTTAATCGTTTGATTTTAGGATCTGAAGTTAGTGTGTTTAGTAATAACTTACGGTCTTCAAGCCATACTTGTAATGACGATTCTGTGGCTTCAGATACGGCTTGCAAAGAAGCAACAGCTTGTATATTTATTTGCTGCTTTATTCTGTCTAAACCATAACTAATAATAAATAAAACAATGATGGCAAAGATAGAAAGAGCACCAGTGATCAGCTGTCTAGAGCGTTTGTTATTAAGAATATCTACGGCTTCTTTATGGGCTTGGTTTCTAAGTTTTTTTACAACAAAGATTAAGCCGACGATCAGCAAAACAACTAAAGCAATTAACGATTCGTTATTCATACAAAAAATCAATAAGTTATTAATATTCTTATCATAGCAGTAACAAATGCCAAGTCCATTAAATTTCTGCTCATTGAGTCTTTTTATAAAACAAAAAAAGCACAGTAAAAATACTGTGCTTTAGATTGAGGCAATAGCTTAAAGCTAATTGTTTGAATTATGATTTAGCAGCTTTAGTTGCTTTATAATAGTTAATTAAATTTTGAGTTGAACTATCGTGCTTGCCATCAATAACATCCGACTTAAGTTCATCGTAGATGTTATTGGCTAAGCCTTTACCTAACTCAACACCCCATTGGTCAAAAGAACATATTTGCAATAAGATTCCTTGAGTAAAAATCTTATGCTCATATAAGGCAATTAAACTACCAATAGAGCGTGGCTCTATTTGGTCCATTAAAATCGTGTTAGTTGGGCGATTACCTTTATGCACTTTATGTGGAGCAACTTTATCAATGTATTCTTGATTGCGTCCTTTTGCTTTCAAATCAGCGCGTACTTGCTGTTCATCAACACCACCCATTAGTGCTTCTGTTTGTGCAAAAAAGTTAGCCATTAATGTATCGTGATGGCCTTTAACAGGAGTAACTGATGCGACAGAGCCAATAAAATCAGCTGGTACAACGTTATTACTTTGATGCAAGTACTGATAAAAGGCATGCTGACCATTAATACCTATTTCACCCCAAATTGAAGGTACGGTAGGGTAGTCCACTTCATCACCTTGCCAGTTAACCGACTTACCATTACTTTCCATCTCTGCTTGTTGTAGATAAGCCGTTAATTTATGCAATGGTTGGTCATAAGGTAATATAGCTTGTGATTGCGAACCTAAAAATGTGCAATTCCATAAGCTTAATAGAGCCATAATTACTGGTGCATTTTTTTCTAAAGGCGCGGTTTTAAAGTGTTGGTCTACTTCGTAAGCACCTTCGAGTAGCTCGACAAATTTGTCAAAACCTAAATCAAGAGCAATTGGTAAGCCGATTGCTGACCACAATGAAAAACGACCACCAACCCAATCCCACATATCAAAGATATTCTCTTCTTCAATACCAAATTCGCAGGCGGTTGCTTTATTTGATGACACTGCCACAAAATGTTTACCGATGGCTTTTTCATCAAATGCAGATGTTACCAACCATTTCATTGCCGTTTGGGCATTGGTCATGGTTTCGGTGGTAGTAAAGGTTTTACTCGAAATAATGAATAAGGTGTTTTCAGGATCAAGAGGTCTTAAAATATCAGCAATTTGAGTACCATCAACGTTAGATACATAATGCACCCTAACACTTTGATCGCTGTAGTGCTTTAAGGCTTCAGTCACCATCTGTGGCCCTAAATTAGAACCACCAACACCAATATTAACCACATCTTTAATGCGTTTACCTGAATAGCCTTTCCAAGTTCCCGTTCTAATACGTTCGCTGAAGTCTTTAATTTGAGCTAATGCAGCTTGTACTTTTTCGGTAAGGTTTTCACCTTCAACAATTAAAGGAGTATTTGAACGATCTCGCAGAGCCACATGCAATACGCTACGATCTTCAGTGGTGTTAATACGCTCACCACTGAACATCTTTTCGCGCCACTGCTCTAATTCACAGTCTCGAGCAAGAGTAAAAAGCTTTTGCATGGTATCGCTGGTGATCAAATTTTTTGAGTAATCAAATAAAAATGAATCTGAGTTTAACGAAAACTCATTAAAACGATTTGCATCTTTACTAAACAAGTCCTTCATGTGTTGAGTTTTCATTTCAACAGCATGTTTTTGCAATGCTTGCCAACTTGGTAGTGAAGCTCTGGAGGTCATGGTAATAATCCTATTTATTGATAAGCGCTAATGTAGTATTAACAACATTTTCTACTGTAAAACCAAAGTGTTCTAATAGCACATTGCCAGGTGCTGACTCGCCAAAAGTTTCCATGCCAATTACGCGACCCTTACGGCCAACGTACTTGTACCAAAAATCTTTATGAGCGGCTTCAACAGCAACGATATTATTAACCGAGCTTGGTAGAACAGCTTCTTGATATGCTTCATCTTGAGCATCAAATACATTGGTACTTGGCATAGAAACTACGCGAACGTTATGACCTTGAGCCGTTAATTGATTTGCAGCTTCAATGGTAATCGTCATTTCAGAGCCGGTAGCAATTAAAATTGCATCTGGAGTACCAGCACAATCTTGTAAGATGTAACCACCTTTAGAAATATTCTCAACTTGCTCAGCATTACGTACTTGGTGAGTTAAACCTTGGCGTGAGAATACTAATGCAGTTGGTGCATCTTGATTCATGATTGCCGCTTTCCAAGCAACAGCACTTTCGGTTGCATCACATGGACGCCATGTTGTTAAGTTTGGTGTTAAGCGCAGGTTAGGAACTTGCTCTACCGGTTGGTGAGTAGGACCATCTTCGCCTTGGCCAATTGAGTCATGGGTGTAAACGAAAATATTTTGAATGCCCATCAACGCTGACATACGTACGGCATTACGAGCGTATTCCATAAACATTAAGAAGGTTGCACCATAGTTAATGAAACCGTCATGTAACGAGATACCATTCATTATGCCACTCATACCAAATTCACGTACGCCGTAGAATAAGTAGTTACCTGAAGCATCATCTGCACTAATGCCTTTTGAACCAGACCATAGTGTTAAGTTAGAGCCAGCTAAATCGGCAGAGCCACCTAATAATTCAGGTAATAATGGCGCAAATGCTTCAATTGAATTTTGTGATGCTTTGCGAGATGCAACATTAGCCATACTAGCTTGTGATGCTTGAATAAACTCATCTGCTTTTTCGGCAAAATCGCTTGGTAAATCTTTGCTAATTACACGACGTTCAAATTCTGCTGCTAATTCTGGATGAGCGTTTTTGTATTCAACAAATGCTGCTTCCCATTGCGCTTGGCGATCAACGCCTTGCTGCTTTTTATCCCAACCAGCATAAACTTCATCAGGAACAACGAAAGATTCTTTCTCTTCCCAGTTTAAAAATTCGCGCACGGCAGCAACTTCGTCATGACCAAGAGGGGCACCGTGACAATCATGGCTACCAGACTTGTTTGGAGAGCCAAATCCAATCACAGTTTTACAACAGATCATTGTTGGTTTGCCTGTTTCTGCTTGTGCCGCTTTAATCGCATTGCTAATAGCAACAGGATCGTGACCATCAACGTCACTAATTACATGCCAGCCGTAAGATTTAAAACGTGCAGGGGTATCATCCGTAAACCAACCTTCAACTTCACCGTCGATTGAAATACCATTGTCATCCCAGAATGCGATAAGTTTACCTAAACCTAAGGTACCAGCTAATGAACAAGCTTCGTGTGAGATACCTTCCATTAAACAACCATCTCCTAAGAAACAGTAGGTAAAGTGATCAACGATATCGTGACCTGGTTGGTTAAATTGTGCTGCTAAGGTTTTTTCTGCAATTGCCATACCTACAGCATTAGATATACCTGCGCCTAATGGGCCCGTTGTTGTTTCTACACCCGGTGTGTAGCCATATTCTGGGTGACCAGGGGTTTTTGAATGTAATTGACGGAAGTTTTTAATTTCTTCGATAGGTAAATCATAACCTGATAAATGTAGTAGCGAGTAGATAAGCATAGAGCCGTGACCGTTAGATAAAATAAAACGATCTCGGTCAGGCCAGTTTGGATTTTCAGGGTTATGTTTTAAAAAGTCATTCCATAACACTTCGGCTATGTCAGCCATGCCCATAGGTGCGCCCGGATGGCCTGAATTTGCTTGTTGAACAGCATCCATAGATAACACTCTGATGGCGTTAGCTAGTTGTTTACGTGAAGTCATTAAGATTACTACCTGCAGTTTATGTTTTAATTGCTTCTATTATTGTTCGTTCTGGCTCGTAAAACAATAATCTTTCGAGAGCTTTTTGATATTTGTTATTAGATCTTTAATTTAATTACTTAACCGTCACAAAAATAACGCTTTTTAGAGCACTTATTAACGCTAAAATCCGCTTTAACGCAAATGGGGTTTACTCCATGGGCTTAAATAGATAGCATCCTCATAGTTTATAAAAAATAAGAATTAATATTACATGCATAAAATTAGTCCAAGTTTATATATCGCGTTAATGGTCTCCTTTGGTGGTTTCGTCTTTGGTTTTGACGCATCAGTTATTTCCGGTGTTGTTAGCTTTGTTGCGATAGAATTTAACTTAACCGATTGGCAACAAGGCTTTGTTGTTAGCTCGCCAACGTTAGGCGCTGTTATAGCTTCATCGGTGGCAGGAACTATCAGCGATAAAGTCGGCCGTAAAAAGGTCTTGTTAGTTATTGCTCTGCTTTATGTTGTCTCTGCGGTTTGTTCTACTTTTGCTAATAGCTATGAAATGTTGATTGTCTCTAGGTTTTTAGGTGGCATGGCATTTTCATCTTTAATTTTAGCGCCTGTATATATAGCCGAAATATCAGAAGCCAAGCAGCGCGGTAAAATGATATCGATAAATCAATTCAATATTGTTATTGGTTTATCTGCAGCTTATTTTACTAATTACTTTTTAGTTGATTTGATGCAAAGTGAAAGCGCTTTAGCAACCAGCATTAATTTACAAGAAAATATTTGGCGCTGGATGTTAGGTTTAGAAATTCTACCGGCAATGTTATTTTTTATTGGTTTGTTCTTTATTCCTGAGAGTCCTAGGTATCTTGTGATGAAAGGGGAGCAACAAAAAGCCAAAGAAGTTTTAACTAAGTTGCATGGCGCAGAGTTAATGCAAGTTGAACTAAACGAAATTGAAAAAACCAAGCAGGCAAAAACACCTAACCTGTTAGCAAGCTTTAAGGAATTATTTTCTAAGAAAATGCGCTTAGTGATGCTTATTGGTGTAACGGTAGCTATTTTCCAACAAGTTACCGGTGTTAATGCGATTTACTTTTATGCACCAAGCATATTTGAACAAAGTGGTGTTGGCACTAATGCGGCATTTGCGCAAGCGGTATGGGTGGGGCTAATTAATGTCATCTTTACTATTATTGCTATGCTCTTAATAGATAAGGTTGGTCGTAAACCTTTACTTAATGTGGGCTTGATCGGTATTGCACTTAGTATGATACTTTGTTTTATCGGCTTTAATAATGCTACTTATAAACTTACACCTAATGCTGTGCAAACTCTTGAGATTAATCAGGAGCAACTACAACCAATAGTTAATGTAGAATTTAATGATGACTTAGAATTTAAGCAAGCGTTAACAGATGCTCTAGGCAAACAAGAATTTAAAAAACATGAAGCGAAACTAATTCAATCGGCGATTAATATAGAAGCCACTTTTGTTCTTGCTGGAATTTTAGGGTTTGTTGCTTCATTCGCCGTATCTCTTGGACCTGTAATGTGGGTTTTACTGGCAGAAATATTTCCCAACCATTTACGTGGTATCGCAATATCTGTAGTTGGGGTGATTAATTCAGCAATCAGTTTTAGTATTCAATTAATTTTCCCTTGGCAGTTATCAAATTTAGGTACGGCCTTAACGTTTCTATTGTATGGTTTATTTGCTGTGTTAGGTTTTGTTTTGATTTCCTACTTACTGCCAGAAACCAAAGGAAAAACCCTCGAGCAAATTGAGAAAAAATTAGTTTCTTAATCCATCAATAAACTAGCCTATAATCGAGAAAAGTTTATAGGCTAGTTTATAACACAGCCCCATTTTTACACTCAGCAGTCACAATTGGACTGCAATTCATCGACAATTGATCACCTTTTAAGTTATTTTTTTGGGTTAAAATAGCCCTTATGTTCCACAAACCTCCACATTATAAACAACTTAGCGCTATCCCTTATTTTTTATAGAGATCGCTCGCTATTTTAATCCCTTAACTTTACTTGACAACGGTTGACTATTATCACTAAACTGTACTTAAGTGGGAAAAAGTGGAGAAATGTGGATCTTAAAAATAATCGTATAAAAAACAAACGAAAATAATAATTAAGATCACAAAAATAAAAACTCATGTTTAGAGGCGCAAGCAACGTAACCTTAGATAGCAAAAATCGTATCACGATACCAACTCGGTACCGTGAGTCTTTGTTTGCCGATTACGAAGGTAAAATGGTTTGCACCCTGCACACAGAAAGCCCGTGTTTATTACTTTACCCATTACCAGAATGGGAAGAGCTAGAACTAAAATTAAGCCGCTTATCAGATATGAATAAAAGTGAGCGCACCATCAAGCGAATCTTGCTAGGTAATGCTACAGAGTGTGAACTTGATAAAAATGGTCGATTGTTATTAAACGGCGTATTGCGCCAACATGCCAACTTGGATAAGAGCATTATGCTCGTTGGGTTATTTAATAAGTTTGAGATTTGGGATGAATCAGTTTGGCAAGCACAAATGCAACAAGGCATTGGTGATATTCAATCTGGCGAACTTGAATTAACTGAACGCTTACAAGATTTTTCACTGTAATTATGGCGACAGAATTTTCACACATATCGGTACTGCTACAAGAGTCCGTTGACGCTCTGGATATAAAACCAGACGGCACTTATATCGACTGCACATTTGGTCGAGGCGGTCATTCTGGGTTGATATTAAAAACCTTGGGTGATAATGGTCGTTTAATTGCGATCGACAGGGATCCGACAGCAATAGAGTCTGCGCTAAGATTTGCTGACGATCCCCGCTTTTCTATTGTTCATAATGGCTTTGCTGAGCTTGCCAACATAGCCATTGATTTAGATGTTACAGATAAAGTAGATGGTATTTTACTCGATCTTGGTATTTCATCACCGCAAATTGATGACGCAAGCCGTGGCTTTAGCTTTATGCGTGACGGTCCTTTAGATATGCGTATGGATACGAGTAAAGGCCAAACAGCAGCGCAGTGGATTAACAGCGCTGATGTTGAAGACATTACTTGGGTATTAAGAACCTTTGGCGAAGAAAAACATGCATGGCGCATTGCCAATGGCATTATCGATGCCCGCGCAGAAAGTGAAATTACAACCACAGGTCAATTAGCAAAAATTATAGCAACAGTTGCACCGCAAAAAGAAATTAAAAAACACCCAGCGACAAGAAGTTTTCAAGCTATTCGTATGTACATTAACTCGGAGCTTGAGCAAATTGAAAATGTATTAAATGCGGCTCTTGATGTTTTACATGAAGGTGGGCGCTTAGTGGTAATAAGTTTTCATTCTTTAGAAGATCGTTTGGTGAAGCAGTTTATGAAAAAGCATAGCCAAGGTAAGAAATTACCTCGCGGTTTGCCGGTAACTGAAGTAGAAGCACAAAAGGGCAAAAAACTTGCTCTTGTTGGAAAAAGATTAAAGCCAAGTAAAACTGAAATTGATGAAAATGTTCGTTCTCGCAGTTCAGTTCTACGAGTGGCAGAAAGATTAGCCAAGGATTAATGATGGCAATGGGTAAATTTGCTTTATCCCATGAAATTTGGCAAGACATACGCCGCTATAGTTGGACTTATGGGTTGATTGTTTTAGTGCTGATTTCAGCATTTGCAGTTATTTATTTTACCCATTTAAATAGGCAAACAACCAGTGAACTGGAAGTGCTGTATAGCGAGCAAGATGATTTAGATATCGAATGGCGAAATTTATTGCTAGAGGAAAACTCTCTAGCTGAACATAGCGAAATAGAATATCAGGCAGAAAAGTTACTTTTGATGAAGCGACCTAAGCCAAATCAGGAAATAATAATAAAATTACAATGACAGTAAATAAAAGCAAAAATAACCAAGACAATTACAAACCGGCCACGATCACGTGGCGGTTTTATATCGTCTTGGGTTTAATCTGTTTTGTTTATTCTGGCATTATGGCTCGTGCTGCTTTTCTGCAGGTGATTGAGCCAGATACTCTTAAAAATCAAGGTGATAAACGTACATTACGGACAACGAGCAATGATACTCACCGAGGTGCTATTGTTGATCGTAACGGTATCGAGCTTGCTGTAAGTGTACCTGTACAAACTGTGTATGCTGATCCTAAAGTTGTTATAAACAATGATGGCTATAAATTAAAACGTCGCTGGAAAGCTCTGGCCGATGTGTTAAATGAAGATGTAAATGAATTACAAGGTAAAGTGGGTACTAATCCTAAACGCCGCTTTGTTTATCTTGCTCGCCAGCTGTCCCCAGCTACGGCAAACTACATTAAAGAACTAAAAATCCCTGGTATTTATACCCGAAAAGAGTCCAAGCGCTTCTATCCTGCGGGGGAAATTAGTGCGCATTTAGTTGGCTTTACCAATGTGGACGATAAGGGCATAGAAGGGTTAGAGCTGCTTTATAATGATAGGTTGACCGGAACCGATGGCTCACAAACTTACCGAAAAGATGCCAAAGGTCGGAAAATAGAAATACTTAATGACGAGGATGCGACTAAGCCTGAAGATATTGAGTTATCGATAGACCAACGGATACAGTCCTTGGCCTATCGAGAAATCAAAGCTGCGGTTAAATCGTTCAAAGCCACGTCTGGATCAGCCGTGGTTTTAGACATTCATACGGGTGAGATCTTAGCGATGGTAAATGGTCCGTCATTTAACCCTAATAATCGTCGTGGTGTTGCCCCGCATCGTTTTCGTAATCGAGCTATTACCGATTTCTTTGAACCTGGTTCAACAATGAAACCTCTAACTGTACTTACGGCATTAGAGTTTGGCGTAACAGAGCCAGATGCCGTGATAAATACCTCGCCAGGTTGGATGCGAATTGGTGGCCGCCGTGTTTCAGATACCCGTAATTACGGTGAGCTTTCTATCACAGATATTTTGATCAAGTCGTCTAATATGGGCACTACAAAATTAGCGTTAGATGTACCGAAAGACTTTCTACTTGGTAAGTTTTTTGAAATGGGCTTTTCAGAAGATACTGGTACCGGCTTAAATGGCGAAACATCAGGTATGTTATCTGATCGAAATCGTTGGTCTAAATTTGAATTAGCGACTTTATCTTGGGGATATGGCTTAGCTATTAGTCCACTGCAACTGGCCCGTTTTTATGCGGCAATAGGCAATGGTGGTTATAAAAAATACTTAACTGTACTTAAAGACCCTGCATTTGATGAAGGTGAGCGTGTACTCGATGAGCAAAACACTAAGCAAGTCTTAGGTATGCTTGAACAAGTAGTACTGCACGGTGCTACCAAAGCTAAAGTTGAAGGCTATCGTGTAGGCGGTAAAACAGGTACTGCGATTAAAACTGCTGCAGGTGGCGGTTACGGTAACGAATACGTAGGTATTTTTGCCGGTGTAGCACCTATCTCAGACCCTAAAATTGCTATCGTAGTGGTAATTAACGAACCCGGTGGTGATTTATACCATGGTGGTGATGTTGCTGCGCCTGTTTTCTCAAAAATTATGGCTGGCTCGCTGCAATATTTAAACATTGCACCAGATGATGAAGCTCAGATCAGTCATTGGAGCAAGCGCTTTAAAAAAGGAGATAATGATGCCTAATATTCATTCGTCTACTTTTTCTATAAGCAACACACTTGCTTGTTTTGATATCAATATTAGTGATGTAGCAACAAATAACTTAGTAAATGACTCAAGAGATGTGCAAACGGGTGATGTTTTTGCTGCGGTTAGCGGCACCAATTTAGTTGGTAGCGACTTTATCGATAAAGCTATAGCTCAAGGTGCTAGCCTAGTGTTGTCACAATGCGCTGAAGCAAAATTGCACGGTAGTATTGAACAAGTTGCATCAAATCATAGCGCCAATGGTGTTGTAACTATTGTTCATTTTTATCAACTCGATAAGCAGTTAGCAAAGCTAAGTGCTATTTACTATAACCAACCAGTCAATGATTTAACCTTGGTTGGTATTACTGGCACCAACGGTAAAACCAGTTGTTGTCAGATTATGGCGCAGTTAATGAATGCGGTTGGTAAGCCAACAGCAATCATTGGCACCTTAGGGGCAGGTACATTAGATAATCTGGTTGATATAAATAACACCACCCCAGGTCCAACAAAATTACAAAATTTGTTAGCGCAATTTAAAGCGCAAAATATTAAACAAGTGGCGATGGAAGTTTCTTCGCATGCACTTAGCCAACATCGCGTTGAAAGTGACATGATTGATATTGCAGTATTTACTAACTTAACTCGTGATCACTTAGATTATCATGGCGATATGCAAAGTTACGGTGCAGCAAAACGTGCGCTATTTAATGGCACTAAAGAGCAAGTCTGGGTACTTAATGCTGATGACGCACAAACGCATCAGTGGTTAACCGAATTAGCCATTGATAATGAGCGAGTGCTATACAGCTGTAATGCAAATTTTGATCAGCAAGCATTTGTGACAAGCAATCCAAACGCAAAATTTATTAATGCCAGCAATATAAAATGTCATAACCAAGGCGTTGATTTTGCTCTTACCTCTAGTTGGGGCAACATTAATATCAGCAGTGGTCTGCTAGGCGAATTTAACGTAAGTAATTTACTTGCTGCGATTGCTGTTTTGCTTGTACAAGGTGTTGCCCTTGAAGATATAGCTAAGCACACTAAAAATTTAACGGCCGTTGCTGGTCGTATGGAAACTTTTTCTGCACCTAACTTAGCTACAACCGTGGTTGATTATGCGCATACTCCAGATGGATTAGAGAAAGCATTAACCTCAGCTCGTAAACATTGCCAAGGTAAGCTTTGGGCAGTGTTTGGTTGTGGTGGCGATAGAGACACAGGTAAACGCGCAGTAATGGGCGCTATTGCTGAGCAATATGCTGACCAAATAGTGCTTACTAATGATAATCCGCGCACAGAAGATCCAAATACCATTATTGCTGATATTGCTAAGGGTATTAAAAACTTAGCAGCAGTAACAACAATCTTAGATAGAGAGCAAGCTATTATCAGCACCCTTAAACAAGCTGGCGCCGATGATATGGTGCTTTGTGCCGGTAAAGGTCATGAAGATTACACCATTATTGGCACTGAAAAAATTGCTTATTATGAACGTGAAGTTGTTCGTAAATTATATCAACAGGTGGCAAGCTTATGATCCCATTAACATTAACCGAACTAGCTAGCGCTTTAGATGGTCAACTTGTTGGTAGTGACAAAACTATCACTTCAGTTTGTTCTGATTCGCGTAACCTTAAAGCCGGCGATTTCTTCATTGCATTAAAAGGTCCTAATTTCGATGGTCATCGCTTTGTAAGTAAAGCCGCTGAAATTGGTTGTATAGCCGCTTTAGTTGAAACCGAGCAAGAAGTTGATATCCCTCAGTTAGTCGTTAGCGATTGTTATAAAGCTATGGGGCAAATGGCAGCGCTTGTTAAAGCTACCGTAAACCCAAAAACAGTGGCTATTACTGGTAGTAGCGGTAAAACTACAGTAAAAGAAATGGTTGCGGCAATCTTATCAAGATTAGGCACGGTGCTTGCCACAAATGGTAATTTTAATAATGAAATCGGTGTGCCATTAACGTTATTGCGTTTAGAAGAGCAGCATGAATATGCGGTTATTGAGTTAGGCGCTAACCACATTGGTGAAATAGCTTACACAACAGGATTAACTAAACCAGATGTAGCCATTATTAATAATATTGCTGCCGCTCACTTAGAAGGTTTTGGCGATTTATGTGGCGTAGCCAGAGCAAAAGGTGAGATCTATGAAGGTCTTGGCGCAGACGGCGTTGCTATTTATAACCAAGACACGCCTTATACGCATAAGTGGCAATGGCGTTTAAATGAAAAAACGGTACGTAAATTTTCTTGTGTGAAAGAAGCGGATTGTTATAGCAGCAATATTCGCATGAATAACAAAGGCTGTACCAGTTTTACTTTAAACACCTATCAAGGAAATATTGATATTAGCGTACCTGTACCAGGGCGACATAATGTTTGTAACGCAGTTGCAGCAGCGGCCGTTGCTTTAGAGTTTGGCGCAACATTAGAAGACATTAAACAAGGGCTAGCACAAATGGCTCCGGTTAAAGGTCGCTTAAATCTAATTAATTTACCTAATAAGTTAACCCTTATTGATGACACTTATAATGCCAATGTTGAATCAACCAAAGCTGCGGTTGAGTTATTAGCGAGTTATAAAGGCCGTACTATTTTAATTTTAGGCGATATGGCAGAGCTTGGCGAAGAAGCTCGTACTTATCATCAAGACATTGGTGAACATGCACTAACGCATCACATCGATAATTTATTAACACTAGGTGTTTTAAGTCAAAGTACTTCCGAAGTATTTGGCCAAGATGGACATCATTTTTCATCAAGAGAATCATTAGTCGAGCATTTAGCAGCATTGCTTAGTAATGAAGATCAAGCAATTACCATTTTGGTGAAGGGCTCTAGAAGTGCACGCATGGAATTAGTCGTTCAAGCCATCAAAGAATGGCGTAACAACAATCAGGAGACAATGCCATGTTAGTTTGGCTAGGCGAATACTTAACCCAATACTACTCGGGCTTTAATGTATTTTCATACTTAACGTTTAGGGCCATTGTTGCGGCTTTAACGGCATTAATTGGTTCATTATTTTTTGGCCCGAAACTAATTCGTTATTTGCAAAATATGCAAATAGGTCAAGTGGTACGTGATGACGGTCCTGAAAGTCACTTATCTAAATCAGGCACCCCAACTATGGGCGGTTTATTGATTTTAGGCGCTATTATCGGTAGTGCTTTATTATGGACTGATTTAAGCAATCGCTATGTGCAAGTTGTGTTATTTGTTATCACTAGCTTTGGTATTATTGGTTTTGTTGACGATTACCGCAAAGTAATTCGTAAAGACTCGAACGGCCTTATTGCCCGCTGGAAGTACTTTTGGCAAACCGTTGTTGGTTTAGGTACAGCATTTTATTTATATTCAATTGGCTCACCAATTGAAACATCATTGCTTTTACCATTTATCAAAGATGTTATGCCGCAATTAGGTATCTTTTATATCGTATTAACTTACTTCGTTATTGTTGGTACTTCAAACGCAGTAAATTTAACCGACGGCCTAGATGGCTTAGCAATTGTACCAACGATCTTAGTTGCAGGTGCCTTAGGTATTTTTGCCTACGTTACCGGTAATGTTAACTTTGCTACTTACTTGCATTTACCGCATATAAGAGAAGTGAGTGAACTTGTCGTTGTATGTACAGCCATAGTTGGAGCTGGTTTAGGCTTTTTATGGTTTAACACTTACCCTGCGCAAGTATTTATGGGCGATGTTGGTTCACTTGCTTTAGGTGCAACTTTAGGTGTTATCGCTGTTTTAGTAAAACAAGAATTCGTACTGTTTATTATGGGCGGTATTTTTGTTGTTGAAACCTTGTCAGTTATTTTACAAGTCGGCTCTTATAAATTGCGTGCTAAAAGAATTTTCAGAATGGCACCAATTCACCATCATTACGAATTAAAAGGCTGGCCAGAGCCACGAGTTATTGTACGTTTTTGGATAATTTCAACCGTATTAGTACTCATTGGTTTAGCAACACTTAAGTTACGTTAACAATAAAAGGGTATTTGATTTATACATGCAAACTTTAACGTTTTTACAAGATAAGCAGATTTTAGTCCTTGGCTTAGGTGCCACAGGACTTTCTTGTGCTAAATTTTTGGCGGCGCAAGGTTTGCAATTTGTAATAAATGACTCACGTGCCCGTCCGCCGGGAGTGAAACGTTTAGCTAAATTAAATAGCAAAAGTAATTTAATCATCGGTCATTGGGATATTCAGGCTATTGCTAATGCTGACATTATAATCGCAAGCCCAGGTGTAGATATTAACCTACCTGTGATAGCCGATAACCGTAAAGCTCAAAGCAAGTTAATTGGCGATGTCGAATTATTCTTCTTAGCCCGTAAATACTTAGCAAATGATGACACCCTGATTGCAGTTACCGGCTCAAATGGTAAGTCTACGGTAGTAAGTTTATTAGCCCATATTGCTAAAGGCTTGAACTTTAAAACGGCACTTGCTGGTAATATTGGCTTACCGGTTTTAGATATTATTGATAGTAAATATGATGCGGTTGTACTGGAGCTTTCAAGTTTTCAGTTAGAAACTATGCAATCTATGCAGGCACAAGCTGCCACAGTATTAAATATCTGTGATGATCATTTAGATCGTCATAAAACGCTAGAAAATTACCAAACCATCAAACATAAAATTTATGACCAAACACATGTGCAGGTAATAAATAGAGAGCAAGCTAGTTCACAGCCAAGCACAGTTAAAGATAACGCGATAAGTTTTGGTTTAGATGCGCCACAGCAAGGTCATTTTGGCATAGTAACTAATAACGGCATCCGCAGTCTTGCTTTTGGTGAGCAAGCATTAATCGCATGCTCTAATTTACCTTTAGTTGGCCGTCATAATGAACTGAACTGTTTAGCCGTATTAGCGTTAGGCTATGCAGCTGGTTGGCCATTAGCCGATATGTGTAAAGCACTGTTATCGTTTGAGGGTTTAGAACATCGTTGTAAACAAGTTGAAAGTAATGATGGCGTAATCTGGGTAAATGACTCTAAGGCGACAAATATTGGTGCTACCATTGCTGCCATTGATGGTTTAGCTAATGACAAACAGCAATTAATCTTAATTGCTGGCGGTGATGGTAAAGGTGCTGACTTCAACGAATTAAAACCAGCCTTAACAGCTCATGTCGATAAGTTAATTACTTTAGGTAAAGATGGCGATCAAATTGCAAACTTAAAACCTGCAAGTATTCGCACAGATAGCATTGAAAGTGCGGTAGCACAGGCTCGTAAACTAGCCAATAAAGGCGATGTTGTCTTGCTATCTCCAGCTTGTGCCAGCATTGATATGTTTGAAAACTACATGCAACGTGGTGAAGTATTTATCACCGCGGTAAGGGAGGCAAACTAATGGCTGTAGTTATGCCTTCAATACAACTTCCTAAGTTACCTAAGTGGTTAACTGAAGATAAGCACAGTGACATTCAGCTTACTTTTGACCGTAGCTTTTTGGTATTAGCGTTTACCATGTACTTAATTGGTTTAGTCATGGTGGCCAGCTCATCTATGCCGGTAGCAGAGCGTTTATTTAACAATCCATTCCATTTTGTGATTCGGCATGCCGTATACATAGTGTTAAGCCTTATCGTTGCTGGTATTGCTTTGCAAGTGCCTATGCAAATGTGGCACAAACTAAGTGGTTGGTTCCTACTACTAGCAATTATGTTATTGCTAGTGGTTTTAGTTATTGGTAACAGCGTAAATGGTTCACAGCGCTGGATTGTTTTAGGTCCAATTAATATTCAGGCGGCTGAGCCGGCGAAATTATTCTTCTTTTGTTACTTATCTGGTTACTTAGTTAGGAGACGTGAAGAAGTATCGCAAAAATTTAAAGGCTGGTTTAAGCCTTTAGGGGTATTATTCCTACTAGCAGTTTTGCTATTATTCCAACCTGATCTGGGTACGGTAATCGTAATGTTTGCTACCACTTTAGGTTTGCTGTTTTTAGCCGGTGCTAAATTATGGCAATTTATCTCAGTTTTAGTCGTTGGTGTTGGTGCGGTAGTGCTGTTAATCATTGTTGAGCCTTATCGATTAAGACGTGTAACGTCATTTATGGATCCTTGGCAAGACCCGTTTGGTAGTGGTTATCAATTAACCCAATCATTGATGGCTTATGGCCGTGGTGAAATGTTTGGCCAAGGTTTAGGAAATAGCATCCAAAAGTTAGAATATCTGCCAGAGGCACATACCGATTTTGTTATGGCTGTTATTGGTGAAGAATTTGGCTTTTTTGGGGTGTTATGTATTTTAGCTCTGTGTTTAACGCTAGTAATAAAAGCTTTATTGCTAGGTAGAAGAGCATTAGAAAAAGAAAAATATTTTGAAGGCTTTTTTGCTTATGCCATTGGCATCTGGATGAGTTTTCAGGCAGCGGTTAATGTAGGTGCTAGTGCTGGGCTTTTCCCAACTAAAGGCCTAACCATGCCGTTGATCAGTTATGGTGGTAGTTCAATGATAGTCATGACATTAGCGATAGTCGTATTAATTCGCATCGATCATGAATTAAGGTTGCAAAGTATTCATGCAATCTCTAAAGGAGGGCAGAGCTAATGGCAAATTCTCCGACAATTTTAATAATGGCTGGCGGTACCGGTGGTCATATATTCCCTGGTTTAGCTGTGGCAGAACAACTGCAAAGTGAAGGTTGGAATGTGCACTGGTTAGGCACCAGCGATCGTATGGAAGCGGAAGTGGTTCCTGCGCACGGAATAAATATTTCTTTTATTAATATCGCGGGCTTACGCGGTAAAGGTTGGCAAGCAAAACTGACGATGCCTTTTAAAGTATTGCAATCGGTTTGGCAGTCATTAAAAGTGCTTAAAACAGTTAAGCCTGATGTGGTATTAGGTATGGGTGGTTATGCAAGTGCACCAGGTGGTTTAGCTGCTTGGCTTAAATGTATACCTCTAGTTTTGCACGAGCAAAATGCGGTTGCCGGCATGTCTAATCGCTACTTATCAAAATTAGCAAGCCGTGTATTAAGCGCGTTTCCTGGTGCATTTAAAGCAAGTGTTAAAGCACAAGTTGTTGGTAACCCAGTGCGTAGTAAAATTACGCAAGTTAGTAGCGATGCACAGCGAGAAATAAGTAAGCGAGTATTGATCGTTGGCGGCAGTTTAGGCGCGCAAATATTAAATGAAACTGTACCGCAAGCAGTATCACAAATTAAATTACTCGACCTAGATGTTTGGCATCAAACCGGTAGTGGTAATAGTGAAAAAATTACCGAGCTTTATCATCAGTACGGCGTTAACTGCGACAAGATAAAAGTTACCGACTTTATTGATGACATGGCCGCAGCTTATGATTGGGCTGATTTAGTTATTTGCCGCGCTGGTGCGTTAACAGTTTCTGAGGTGGCGATTGCTGGTAAACCAGCCATTTTTATTCCGCTGCCACATGCAGTTGATGATCATCAAACAAAAAATGCACAATTTTTAGTGGAGCAAGGCGCTGCTAAGTTAGTGCCACAACGTGAGCTAAGTGCAACCTTGTTATCTCAAAAATTAAATATGTTATTTAGCTCGGACTCAGCGCTACGCAGTATGGCAAAAGCGAGTAAATCAGCGGCGACTCCTAATGCAACACAAGCCGTTGCTGATATTTGTAAGGCTATGGTGAAATAATGAATGAATCTAATATGAAAATACCTGAAATGCGTCGCGTAAAAGTAATTCATTTTGTTGGTATTGGTGGTGCTGGAATGGGCGGCATTGCCGAAGTACTACTTAACGAAGGCTATCAAGTTACCGGCTCTGATATAAGTGTTAATCCGGTAGTAAACCGATTAACTCAATTAGGCGCAAACATTACTATCGGTCATAATGCGAGTAATGTTGAAGGTGCTAGTGTAATCGTAGTTTCAACTGCAATTGATAAAGCAAATGTAGAGCTAGTAGCTGCACAGGGGTTACGTATACCAGTGGTACGCCGAGCAGAAATGTTAGCTGAGCTAATGCGTTTTCGCCACGGCATTGCTATTGCAGGTACGCATGGTAAAACCACTACAACCAGTTTAATCGCCAGTATTATGGCTGAAGGTCAACTTGACCCTACGTTTGTTATTGGTGGCTTATTAAATAGTGCAGGGACAAATGCACGTTTAGGTAAAAGCCGTTATTTAGTAGCAGAAGCAGACGAAAGTGATGCGTCATTCTTGCATTTACAACCTATGGTGTCGGTTGTAACTAATATTGCCCCAGATCATATGGAAACATATGACGGTGATTTTGAAAAAATGAAAGACACCTATATTGAATTCCTCCATAACCTACCATTTTATGGTTTAGCGGTTATGTGCCTTGATAATGTTGTTGTGCGTGAACTATTGCCACGTATTGGTCGCCAAGTAACTACTTACGGTTTTAGCTCAGACGCTGATATTCGAGCGATTAACTATGAGCAAAAAGCAGGCATTAGCTCATTTACCGTTATTCGCGCCGATAAACCAGAATTACAAATTTCTTTAAATTTACCAGGTCAGCACAATGTACTTAATGCATTAGCGGCAATTGCAGTAGCAAGTGATGAAGGCGTAGATGATGCAGCTATCGTTTCTGCATTAGGTAAATTTGAAGGTATTGGTCGTCGCTTTGAACACTTAGCGAATATCCAAACAGCGCAAGGTGAAATGACGGTAATTGATGACTATGGTCATCACCCAAGTGAAGTTGCAGCAACGATAAAAGCAATGCGTAATGGTTGGCCAGGGCGTCGTTTAGCCATGGTTTTCCAACCACACCGATATTCTCGTACTCGCGATTTATATGAAGACTTCGTGGAAGTATTAAGTGACGTTGATGTATTAATTTTATTAGATGTTTATCCTGCAGGCGAAGAGCCAATAGCCAATGCTGATTCAAAATCATTAGCACGCAGTTTACGTTTACGTGGTGGTGTGGAGCCTATTTATGTTAGTGCTCCTGAACAATTGCCAGAAATTTTATCGTCAGTATTAACTGATGGCGATATGTTAATTACTCAAGGCGCTGGTAGTGTCGGTGCTATTGCACGTGAATTAGTCGCATCAAAAATTCTTAATGTTAAAGGTGGAGGTACTAATGGCTAAACAGTTAAGTACTGAACAGCTTAAACAACAAAAAATAGCCGTATTATTTGGCGGCGACAGCGCTGAACGTGAAGTGTCGTTAAAGTCTGGTGCAGCGATAACCAACGGCTTAATTAAAGCGGGTTATAACGTTACAGGTATAGATACTAAAGGTTTTAACTTAGCAGAGCTTACCCAGCAAGGTATTGATAGAGTATTTATTGCTCTACATGGCCGAGGTGGTGAAGATGGCTGTATTCAAGGCGCACTAGAATACTTAAATGTGCCATATACGGGCTCAGGTGTTTTAGGCTCGGCTTTATCTATGGATAAAGTACGTAGTAAGCAAATATTTAAAGCTATGGATTTACCAACGGCAGATTTTTGTGTGGTAACGCCAGAGGATTTCGACCAGCAAACCTCGGTAAATGTGTTAGCCAAACTTGGTAACAAAGTAATGGTTAAGCCAGCAAAGGAAGGCTCAAGTATCGGTATGGCGATTGCGACTAACGTTGCCGAGCTTGATACGGCACTGAAAAATGCCTTTGCTTTTGATAAACAAATTTTAGTTGAAGCTTGGTTAAGTGGTAAAGAGTTTACTGTGGCGGTGTTAGGTGATGAAGTATTACCACCGATTCAAATGGAAACACCACATGAGTTTTACGATTACCAAGCTAAGTATCAATCAAACAGTACAATTTATCATTGTCCATGTTTCCTTGACGATGATCGCAGAGCCGAATTAAAAGCATTAGCATTGCGTGCGTTTCAAGCGACTGGTGCTCAAGGTTGGGGACGTGTTGATCTTATGCAGGATGCAGATGGCAATTTTAATTTATTAGAAGTTAATACAGTACCTGGTATGACTGAAACATCACTTGTACCAAAAGCTGCGAAAGTAGCTGGTTATAGTTTTGAAAACTTGGTTGAGCGTATTATACAGCTTAGCTTAATTGAAGAAGGTTAATTGATTTGTTAACGACACCAACAAAAGACGAATTAAAAAATGCACCAGTAAGCTTTTGGTCTGGCCTGGCATTTTTCGTTGTTGTTTGTGTGTTGTTTATGGTCGTTGCTAGTGAAATTTATTTTTCGATGACCAAGGGCGAGTCGGTACCTGTTTCATCTTTGGTGATTAATGGTAATACTCCGTACACATCGAAAAGTGAGATTGTAGCGGCTTTAAAACAAAGCCAGTTAAATAACTTTTTTAAATTAGATGTGAATCAGGTACAACAAAATTTAGAAGCATTACCTTGGGTTTATGCAGCATCTGTGCGCAAACAGTGGCCAAATGAGGTGAGTGTTTACGTTATGGATCAAAAGCCTGTAGCCCAGTGGAATGACGATTTTTTTATTAATGAGCATGGCGTTATTTTTCAGGCGGATAAAACGCGAGTAACCAATACATTACCTAAATTATTTGGTCCTGAAGGTAGTGAAGTGGTTGCTCTTGAAAATTATCGCAATTTTACCAACTTATTGACATATGTCGATGTAGGGGTAAGCGAATTAGTATTGACTGAACGTTATTCTTGGCAGCTAATTTTAGCTGATGGAGTCTCGCTTAACTTAGGCAGAGAAGATAGAATACAACGAGTTCAGCGCTTTATGGATGCATATCGTCAAATAAAAGCGTTTGCGCAAGATGATATGCAAGTAGATTACATCGATCTACGTTATGACACTGGAATGGCCGTAGGTTGGAAACCAGTGATAAATGAATTAGATAGTCAAAAAGAGCAAAAAACAAATGCCTAAAGTAGCAGAAAGAAATTTAGTTGTTGGCTTAGATATCGGTACATCTAAAATTGTTGCCGTTGTTGGAGAAATAACACCAGATAGTGAATTAAGTGTTATTGGTGTTGGCCATCATGCTGCTCGTGGTATGGATAAAGGTGGGGTTAATGATCTCAACTTAGTGATTCAGTCAATTCAACGAGCTGTTAACGAAGCTGAATTAATGGCTGACTGTCAAATTGGCTCAGTTTACTTGGGCATTTCAGGTAAGCACATTAGTTGCCAAAATGAAAATGGCATGGTGCCAATTAATGACAATGAAGTAATCCAAGAAGATGTTGAAAATGTAATACATACAGCACGTTCAGTACCTATGTCAGCAGAGCGTCGTATGCTGCATGTTCTGCCGCAAGAATACAGCGTTGATGTGCAAGACGGTATCAAAAGCCCTATTGGTATGTCTGGTGTGCGTTTAGAAGCAAAAGTTCATATCGTTACTTGTGCTAACGATATGGCAAAAAATATTGTTAAGTGTGTTGAGCGTTGTGAGCTTAATGCCGATCAGTTAATTTTCTCAGCATTAGCTTCTAGTTACGCAGTATTAACTGATGATGAAAAAGAATTAGGTGTGTGTGTCGTTGATATGGGCGCCGGTACTATGGATATATCAATTTTCACTGGTGGTGCATTGCGTCATAGTTCTGTTATCCCTGTTGGTGGTAATCAGGTAACTAGTGATATCGCTAAAATATTCCGCACGCCGCTGAGCCATGCCGAAGATATTAAGGTGCAATATGCTTGTGCGCTTCGTCAAATGGTGAGTATGGAAGAAAATATTGAAGTACCAAGTGTTGGTGGTCGTCCGGCAAGAAGTATGTCTCGTCATACATTGGCTGAAGTGGTTGAGCCACGTTATCACGAATTATTTGAATTGATTCAAGAAGAAATTAAAGAAAGTGGTTTAGAAGACCAGATAGCGGCTGGTATTGTGTTAACAGGCGGAACGGCAAAAATGGAAGGTGTTACCGAGTTTGCTGAAGAAGTATTCCAAATGCCTGTTCGAGTAAGTAGCCCGTTAAACATTAAAGGCTTAACTGACTATGTTAATGACCCAAGCTACAGCACGGTAATTGGATTACTACATTACGGTACACAAGCAAGTAGCCAAGGTGCAACAGATTCAAACTCAGGTGAAAGCGTAGTAAGCATGCTTACTCGTTTAAAAAACTGGTTTAAAGGTGAATTTTAACCAGTAAGTAGATTACTTATTGGCGATAAAAATAATATTTAAAATTTTTTTTGGTGGAACAAAAAATAAAACGGAGAGTAAAATTATGTTTGAATTAATGGAAGACCACAACGAAGAAGCGGTCATCAAAGTTATTGGTGTTGGTGGAGGTGGCGGTAACGCTGTCGAACACATGGTTTCGCAAACGATTGAGGGCGTGGAATTTATTACTGCTAATACTGACTCACAGGCATTACGTAATTCATCAGCAACGGTAACGTTGCAAATGGGTGCGGATGTTACTAAAGGTCTTGGTGCTGGCGCTAACCCAGAAATCGGTCGTAAAAGTGCTGAAGAAGATAGAGAGACGATTCGTCAAACTCTACAAGGTTCAGACATGATCTTTATCGCTGCCGGTATGGGTGGTGGTACAGGTACTGGTGCTGCACCTGTTGTTGCTGAAATTGCTAAAGAAATGGGCATTCTTACGGTTGCTGTGGTAACTAAGCCATTCCCATTTGAAGGCAAAAAACGCATGAACTATGCAGACCAAGGTATTGAATTTTTGGCGAAAAGTGTTGATTCATTAATCACTATTCCTAATGAAAAATTACTTAAAGTATTAGGTCCTGGTACGAGTTTATTAGATGCGTTTAAAGCTGCAAATAATGTTTTACTTGGTGCGGTTCAAGGTATAGCTGAATTAATTACTCGTCCAGGTTTAATCAACGTCGATTTCGCCGATGTACGTACAGTCATGTCTGAAATGGGCACAGCTATGATGGGCTCAGGTCAAGCATCTGGCGAAGATCGTGCTGAAGAAGCTGCTGAAGCTGCAATCTCAAGTCCTTTACTTGAAGATGTTGATTTAGCAGGTGCACGCGGTATCTTAGTTAACATTACTGCTGGCATGGATATTTCAATCGATGAATTTGAAACTGTAGGTAACGCAGTTAAAGCATTTGCTTCTGAAAATGCTACTGTTGTTGTTGGTGCGGTTATCGACCCTGAAATGACTGATGAACTTCGTGTAACTGTAGTTGCTACTGGTATTGGTCAACAAAAACCAGAAATTTCAATTGTACCGCCAATGTATAAGCCTGAGCCTATGGTTGTGAATGCATCTTATGCACCAGCACCTGAGCCAGAAGTTACCAGCAGTACTTATGTTGAAGATAAGCCACAAGCAAGTGTTGCTACTGAAACTGATTACTTAGATATTCCAGCATTTTTACGAAAGCAAGCTGACTAATTACCGGTCTGCTTTTGTATAGATAAATAGTTAACTTCTGTTGCTAGTGAATTAATCGCTAGAAACAGTTTAGGTAGAATTTTTGTACTTAAACATTATTAACTATAATGAATACTAAGTCAGTTTAGTTGATTGAATCTGAAATAGCGTTTCATCGGATGAAGCGTCAGAGATTTACTGACTTTTATTGAGTCTGGGTAGAGAAAGCAAAAATTGAGCCATAAAGCTTAGTTTTTGACTCTAAAAGGTTATTTTGCTATATTACGCATCCATTTTTGCCAATTTGCAAAAGTGGTTAGGTAAGACGAAAGGTTTTTTAAGGCGAATTATGATTAAACAACGTACGATCAAACAAAGCATTTCTGCAACAGGTGTTGGTTTACATAAAGGTGAAAAGGTACAGATCACTCTCCGTCCTGCACCTGCAAACACGGGTATAGTTTTCCGCCGTGTTGACCTAGAGCCAGTTGTTGATATTCAGGCGACGCCTGAAGCTGTTGGTGAAACTACGCTGTGTACTTGTTTGGTTAACGAACAAGGTGTTCAAATTTCCACCGTTGAACATTTACTTGCCGCTGTTGCGGGTCTTGGTATTGACAACTTAGTTGTTGAAGTTGACTCGCCAGAAATCCCAATTATGGACGGCAGTGCATTGCCTTTCGTTTATTTATTACAATCAGTAGGCGTTGAAGAAGTTAATGCGGCGAAAAAATTCATTCGCATCACTAAAACTATTCGCGTTGAAGAAGGTGATAAATGGGCCGAGTTTAAACCTCATGAAGGTTTTAAAGTTAATTTAGCTATTGAATTTGACCACCCGGTAATTGCTAATACAAGCCAAGCAATGAGTATCGATTTTTCAACTGGTTCATTTATTAAAGAAATCAGTCGAGCACGTACTTTTGGTTTTATGAAAGATATCGAATTCTTACGCTCACATAACCTAGCATTAGGTGGCAGCTTAGAAAACGCTATCGTACTTGATGAATTTAAAATGCTAAATAACGATGAACTTCGTTACGATGATGAGTTCGTTAAGCATAAAATTTTAGATGCTATTGGTGATTTATACATGGGCGGCGTGAGCATTTTAGGTGAGTTAAATGCGTTTAAATCTGGCCATGGCTTAAATAACGTGCTTTTACGTGAAGTATTTAAGCAAGTTGAAAGTTGGGAATGGGTAACGTACGAAGATGAACGTCCATCACCAATTGCTTACCAAGAAGCATCTTTAGCGTAACGCACAATATATATACAAAAAATAGATTCAAAAAAGGAGCTTATGCTCCTTTTTTAATGCTTAAAAATTAGGATTACTAAGATCTGCTTAGCTCTTTCCTCTATCAGCATGTTTTGCCAAACGCAGTAAAACCTCTTTTAACCCTGCTGGTGCATCCTTAGCGACATCGACTAAATGCTCTGCAGTTGATTCAGACATAAACTTTTTTGGTTTCTCAACAGGTTTTACTACTTCTCGCCTGTTACCGTAAGGGTTAACCTTAATTTCAATCTTATTAAAAATCCCTTGGGTTTGAATTGCTAATTGTTGTGCTATATTGTTACGCTCAAATTGCAATCGTTGTCCCCAAACCGGTGATTTAGCTTCAATTATGACTAAATCTTGCCTACAATTAGCTATTTGCCACGCATTTTCTGGTAAATCAGGACAAGTTTGTCGTACAATGTCGGTCAATATTTTTAAGGATTTTGCTTTAGTAGAGAAGTCAGCGATATTACCACTCGCTTTTTTGAGTAGATCGTTAAGGTCTTCAGGGTCTTTGACTATGCGTTTCATGTGAATGTATTTAACCCTTAAGTTAAAACTGCTAATTACAATAAAGTATATATGAGTCTAACACTTTTATACCGCGGACAAAATGTTCGCTTTTCATTAAAACTCAGTAAACCACGATGGTTAACCATTGTTGTTAGTTTTGCTGTGCTTTCAGGACTCATCATTCACCTTACCCTTAAAACCGATCCTATGCCTGAGCATCTGCAAGCTTCAATGCCTGTACAACAAAAATCTATAGCGGCAGATGAATTAACCGCAGAGCAAATTAATGCGCTAACGATGAAGTTAGCCGATTTACAAAGTAATATTTTACGATTAAATGCACTAGGTGAACGTTTAGCTGAAGAAGCTGATATTCCAAAAGAAGAATTTAATATGGCAGAAGAGCCATCTTCTGGTGGTCCAATGCAGTCAGCAGCTATTGTTAGTGAATTTAATGCTGCGCAATTATCAAAACAAATACTTAATGTAGAAAGTTTGATAGAGCACAAAGAAAAACAATTAAAAATGCTTGAATCTGTTGCTCTTGGTCACCATATACAAAACAATAGCTATTTATCTGGTCGTCCAATTGGTAAAGGTTGGTTGTCATCATACTATGGTGTACGTAAAGACCCGTTTAATGGTAAGCCAGCGATGCACAAAGGTGTAGACTTTGCTGGTAAAGAAGATGCAGATGTTATTGCTACTGGTTCAGGAGTGGTAACGTGGTCTGATGAACGCTATGGATATGGAAATTTAATTGAAATTGATCATGGCACTGGTTACAAAACCAGATATGGGCATAATAAGGCCTTGTTAGTAAAAGTGGGTGATGTGGTTAGTAAAGGGCAGGTTATTGCTCTAATGGGTAGTACCGGTCGCTCAACTGGTCCACATGTACATTACGAAATTCTAAAAGATGATAAACAGATAAATCCAATAAAATACGTTTATCGCAAGTCTAAGAAATAGTAATATCAACTCCACTAAATCTGTGGAATGGGTATAATATCCCGCAATGTAATTTATCAGCTTCTGGTTGATGTTTTTTTAGCTGAAATGTATTTCAGGGAAATGGTTTAAATAAAATGTTTGTAAAAATGATAACGAAGCTGTTTGGTAGCCGTAATGATCGTCTACTAAAGGTAATGAACAAAGAAGTAAAGAAAATCCAAGCGTTAGAGCCAACAGTTCAGGCGTATAACGACGAAGAGTTAAAAGCTAAAACTGCAGAGTTCAAAGAGCGCATCAGTAATGATGAAAGCATAGAAAGCATTTTACCAGAAGCATTTGCCGTAGTTCGTGAAGCATCTTCTCGTGTATTTGGTATGCGCCATTTCGATGTGCAAATGATCGGTGGTATGGTTTTACATCAAGGTAAAATCGCCGAAATGCGCACCGGTGAAGGTAAGACTTTAACGGCAACAGTCGCTGCATACTTAAATGCGTTATCAGGTAAAGGTGTGCATGTAATCACAGTTAACGATTACTTAGCTAAACGAGATGCTGATTGGGCCCGTCCTTTATTTGAATTTTTAGGCATGACTGTTGGTTGTAATATTCCTAATATTTCACAACAAGAAAAACAAGATGCTTATCAAGCAGATGTTACTTACGGTACCAACAATGAGTTTGGTTTCGATTACTTACGTGACAACATGGCATTTTCTCCAGAGCAACGCGTACAACGTCCATTGCACTTTGCCATTATCGATGAAGTCGATTCAATCCTGATCGATGAAGCTCGTACTCCACTGGTTATTTCTGGTCAAGCTGAAGATAGCTCTGAACTTTATCGCTTAGTTGATTCATTAGTACCTATGCTTGAACAACAAGCACAAGAAGATGAAGAGGGCATTGAAGGCGATGGTGATTACACTATCGATGAAAAATCAAAGCAAGTTTACTTAACTGAACGTGGTCAAGTACGAGTTGAAGAAATTTTAACCGAACGTGGCATGATCCAACAAGGTGACTCGTTATACGCAGCAAGTAACATTGCACTTTTACACCATGTAATGGCAGCCCTTCGCTCACATAAGCTTTTCCAAAAAGATATCGACTACATTGTTAAAGATGGTGAAATCGTTATTGTTGATGAACACACTGGTCGTACAATGGAAGGTCGTCGTTGGTCAGAAGGTTTACACCAAGCCATTGAAGCTAAAGAAAACGTTAATATTCAAAACGAAAACCAAACATTAGCATCAATCACTTTCCAAAACTTTTTCCGTTTATACGAAAAGCTTTCAGGTATGACAGGTACTGCTGATACTGAAGCGTTCGAGTTTAACCATATTTATGGTTTAGAAACGGTAATTATCCCAACTAACCGTGACATGATCCGTAAAGACATGGCGGATTTAATCTACTTAACTGCTGAAGAAAAATTTGAAGCAATTATTGAAGATATTAAAGACTGTGTAGAGCGCGGTCAGCCAGTATTAGTTGGTACTATCAGCATTGAAACATCAGAGTTTTTATCTAACATCTTACGTAAAGCTAAGATCAAGCATAAAGTTCTAAATGCTAAATTCCACGCTGAAGAAGCTGAAATTGTAGCAAATGCCGGTAAAATTGGCGCAGTAACAATTGCAACTAATATGGCCGGTCGTGGTACCGATATCGTATTAGGTGGTAACTTATCTGCTGAAATAGATAAGTTAAAAGATCAAAGCGAAGCTAACATTGCAAAAGCAACGGCAGCTTGGCAAGAAGAGCATAACAAGGTTCTTGAAGCTGGTGGTTTACATATTGTCGCTACAGAGCGTCATGAATCACGTCGTATCGATAACCAATTACGTGGACGTTCAGGTCGTCAAGGTGACCCGGGTTCAACTCGTTTCTACCTTTCTATGGAAGATGGTCTAATGCGTATTTTCGCATCAGAGCGTATTTCAGGCATGATGCGCAAGCTTGGTATGGAACATGGCGAAGCTATCGAACATCCTTGGGTTACACGTTCAATTGAAAATGCTCAGCGTAAAGTTGAAGGCCGTAACTTTGACATGCGTAAGCAATTACTTGAGTACGATGATGTTGCTAACGATCAACGTAAAGTAATTTACGAACAACGTAACGAATTACTAGACGAAGGCGATATTGGTGAAACAGTAGCGGCAATTCGTGAAGATGTTATTTCAGGTATCATCTCTTCTCATATTCCACCACAATCTTTAGAAGAGATGTGGGATATACCAGGTCTTGAAGAGCAACTTAAGGGTGAGTTAACACTTGAACTGCCAGTTGCTAAATGGTTAGAAGAAGACAGTAAGTTACATGAAGAATCACTACGTGAAAAAATCATGGCTGAAGTTGAAGCAGCTTATAGTGCTAAAGAAGAGCAAGTAGGCGCAGACGTGTTACGTCAATTTGAGAAAGCGGTTATGTTGCAAAGCTTAGACTCTCATTGGAAAGAACACTTAGCGGCAATGGATCACTTACGTCAAGGTATTCACTTACGTGGCTATGCACAAAAGAATCCTAAGCAAGAATATAAGAAAGAATCTTTCCAGTTATTCTCTGAAATGCTTGAAAACTTAAAATACGATGTTGTTTCTGTACTATCTAAAGTACGTATTCAACAAGAGTCTGACGTTGAAGCAGTAGAAGAGCAAAACCGTAAAACGGAAGAAGCACCAATGCAATTTACTCACGAATCTAGTGGCCAAGCGACACAAGAAAATGAAGTAAAACGCGTTGGCCGTAACGAGGCTTGTCCTTGTGGCTCAGGTAAAAAATACAAGCAATGTCACGGTAAACTAACATAGATAACTGTAGCTTGTAGATAAGTTTAGATAAGGCCCGATAGCAGCAATGTTATCGGGCTTTTTATTATCTGTAAGTAACGTCGGATGCATAGTCTTTTATAATTATATAAAATGTATAATTCGTTATTGTGGAGTATCGTTGCATGGACGCAACTTATTAGAACACTGCAGGAGCAAGTGTTGGGCCTACAATATTTTTTAATTATATAAAATGTATAATTCGTTATTGTGGAGTATCGTTGCATGGACGCAACTTATTAGAACACTGCAGGAGCAAGTGTTGGGCCTACAATATTTTTTAATTATATAAAATGTATAATTCGTCATTGTGGCGTATCGTTGCATGGACGCAACTTATTAGAACACTGCAGGAGCAAGTGTCGGGGCTACAATCTTTTCTAATTATATAAAATATATAATTCGTCATTGTGGCGTATCGTTGCATGGACGCAACTTATTAGAACACTGCAGGAGCAAGTGTCGGGGCTACAATCTTTTCTAATTATATAAAATATATAATTCGTCATTGTGGCGTAGGCCACAATCTTCTATTCTATCCACATCAAAAATTACTAGTATTCACAGCGCAACCAAAATGACTAAAAGAATCCATGTAGCCGTAGGCGTAATATATAAAGATAAGAAATTCTTCCTCACCAAACGCCTTGAAAGCGCTCACCAAGGCGGTAAATGGGAATTTCCAGGCGGTAAAGTAGAACGAGACGAAACTGTCCATCAGGCTCTGCACAGAGAGCTTAAAGAAGAAATCGCAATCGACACCTTAGCAATGCAACCCTTGATTGAAATAAGCCATGACTATAGTGATAAACAGGTATTGTTAGATGTATTTTTAGTGGACCAGTTTCTTGGTGAGCCAACAGCGCAAGAAGGCCAACAGCAGGGCTGGTTTAGCAAAGCGCAACTACTTGAGTTAGATTTTCCTAAGGCTAATGTTGCTATTTTAGAAAAAATCCAGCAAAGCGAGTTATAAATAGCTTTTTAGGTACAGCCTTAAAAAAAAAACTCCGTTATTTTAGTTAATAACGGAGTTTTTTGATTAAGTTCATCAATAAGGTTATTGGTAAATCTTGCCCTTGTGCTTTAACCAACCATGCTTGTGTTTATTGTTAGGATCTTTATGGGTCCAATGAACAACCCCGCCTTTCGCGTTCCATTCATACTCACCGTAAAACTCAATACGATCACCTTGCTTAAGTGCAGTGATTTTAGGCGCTAAATCAATATTATGGGCAATCAATAAGGTTTGTTCATTTGCTAGCTTAACTAAGAAACGTTGATGACGGCTACCTTTATTATCGTCTGATAGTAACTTTAAAACACTGCCATAGGCTCTTACTTGAACATCCGATTTTTTCTTTTTAAATGCGTATTCAATTTGGCTAATACTAGCTGGTGGCTCTGAGCGATTGGCTTTAACTGAAACAGTTTTAACCTCAACTACTTCAGGTACCTTTTCTTCTTCTACTGGTGCTGATGCATCAAATGCTGCAGCTAATATCGCATCCGAGCTGTCTTTATTGAAATCTAAATTAACAACTTCTACAGGTTCTGCTTTTGGTTTATCTGAAAGAGGATCAAATTGTAAATAAGCTATGCCAGCGATAGCGAAGAGTAAAATAGCTAAGAGGTTTTTCATGTGAAATATATGTAATTATTCTTGTTATAAATTTATTATGCTTGAGATTGTAACTATGTGCAATCTAGCTTTTTGATCTTTAGCACTATGTTTAAATAAAGCTGTTTCTTAACATCATCTAAACTTTAGTACATTTATCAAACAAGTTAATAAAACTAACCTATTAAACAAATTCTTCTCGTTTGTTACATCTAAGTTAATTAGATATTCTAACTTCACTTTCAAACCTCCCCAGAGTTTTTAAAGTATCATTTGGTTATTTTATAGGGCATCTTTTGATGCCCTTTTTTTTATTTTTGCACTCTGATATTGTCTTGTTTGAGTAATTTTGTTGATACCTAAATTTATCACTTCTATAAGTTACACTGATGGGGTTTATGAAAAAGGGGGAAATATAAAATAAACTTTGCCAACAATAAAAAATAAATAGTTAATAGATTTTAAATTAACTAAAGGTATTTATTAATATCAATTATTTAATAGTGTGTTTATTGAACAAGTTAATAAAACTAACCTATTAAACAAATTCTTCTCGTTTGTTACATCTAAGTTAATTATATATTCTAAATTCACTTTCAAACCTCCCCAGAGTTTTTAAAGTATCATTTGGTTATTTTTATAGGGCATCTTTTGATGCCCTTTTTTTATTTTAAATTGCACTAAAATGGTGCGTTTAGCTCTTTTTACTATTACCTTTTTAGTCAAAAATAAATTTTAACTTTCAAAAACAGTAACTTAAATGTTGGCTTGGTGTTTGCTTTACTTTTTATGTCTTCATTTTGAGAATTTTAAATTTATTATGGCCGTTCAAACTCCAATACGCGGATTACGTTCCTTTTGTATCGCAGCAAAGTGTTTAAGCTTTAAGCATGCAGCAGGACAATTATTTCTTACCCCATCCGCTGTTAGTCACCAAATTAAACAATTAGAAGAACAGTTAGGTATAGAGCTGTTCAAGCGTCAAACACGTGCAATAGAGCTTACTAATGCGGGTAAGCAATTTTATCAATCAATTCAACCCTTGATCTCTAGCTTAGAGACAACCATAGCTGACTTTACTAACAGACAGCAAAACAAAACCATTACTATTACCCTGCCAGAGTTTTTTGCCAGCGAGTTATTTGTTCCTAAGTTAAGTGACTGGACTAATGAAAATCCAGAAATCAACTTACAATTAGAAACGGTTAAATCTGGAATGCAAACACCGTCTACGGCAGATCTATCCGTTGTACTTTCAAATGGCAAGCCAAACGGTAGCATCATCACAGATCTTTTCCCTGTACGTTATGTACCTGCATGTAATAAGCGTTTATATCGTAAATGGGCTGCAGAAGGCTATGATGCGTTAAAGTCGGTGCCATTGATATTGCATCAATCTCGTCCATGGGCATGGCATCAATGGGCTGATAAAGCCGATATATTAGATTTCGACCCTAAGCAAATAATCCAATTTGATAGCATGTTCGGTGTTGCAAGGGCTGCACAGCAGGGGATGGGAATAGCTCTTATCCCTATGCCTATTAGCCAAACCTGGTTTAAGGAACAATTTTTAGTACGCCTATTTGAACAAGAGTTAGTTACTAATGACAGATATTTCTTATTGCGACACGAAGATATTGAACATTCTCCAGAAATTCAAAAGTTTGCCGATTGGGTACAAGACACATTCTGCGATCTTTGGTAAGAGTAAAATTAATGGAGGCTAAGCGATAGTATAAAAGCCTTAGCGTTAAAAAAATTCATTCATTAAGTTTATTTTCATCGTTTGTCAGCAAAACAGTAATTACCTAAAGTAAGCCTGTACTCATATCAAGGAGTGAGTACATTTACTTAATTTACTTAGAGGAAATTACTATGAAACCCAAAAAACTAACATATAAATCAATTCTTGCTTCATCTTTTATTGCTGCAAGTATAGGAGCTGCTGCTAATTTAACCGCAAGCTTTGCATCATTTGCTAGTTTAAGTGAAACACCAGCTCATACTTATGCCAATGTAAGTTCGCAGTTTAAAATAGCAATTGTTGAAAATGCTCCTGGCTCGGATGATATTTTAGAAGGTAAGTATGATGAAAGCTTAACTAGAATAAATAATGTAAGTGCTAGCAGCATTGATGCATTTGAAAAGTCTATGGGTGTTTGCGTTGCAAACTTAAAACTAGGCAAATACGTAGCTGCAGAAAAAGCATGCTCAACTGCAATCATTCACATCGAAGCTAACGGTGATAACTACAATCATACACGTTACTTAAAATCAATTGCTTACAGTAACCGTGGTATTGTTCATCATTACCTAGGAAGCAAAGCAAATGCGTTTGAAGACTTTAATACTGCTTTATCTTTTGATGCAAACGATGTTGTGATGGATAACTTAAAAGCGCTTAATATTGCTTTGTTAAAGCAAGAGCTAAAGGTTTCTACCACTGCAATGAATTATTAACTTAGCTCAATTATAGAAGTAGGAGGACAGATAATGGAAAATCTATATCTCAACACAAACAATGTAGGAAAATACCAACGACAGAAAAACTAAAAGGGAAACCGCATGTTAATACAACAAAAAAGGTGTAATTCAATTTTTGAATTACACCTTTTCTTTATTTAACAAATGCAAAAAGTAACTTTTACTTAGGCTCAACAAAAAACTTATTGTGTTGAATAAACTCATCTTCTAATGCGTCTAACATTTCTTCAGTAAACGGTTGGTCATTAGGAATTGGTTGAGAAATTTTATGGCCTTCATCGGCCCACTCTCCAAGATCAATTAACTGACAACGTTTCGAGCAAAAAGGGCGAAACTCAGCTTCACTATTCCAAATAACTTCAGTTTTACAAGTAGGGCAGTTAACTTTTGTGGTCATTTTCTTTCCAGATTCAAATCAATATGGGGTATTATGTATAAAAATAATTATAACAACAATATGGACTGTTAAGTGCAATTTAATCTACATAATCTTTTTAAAATCACATTACTTTTTTATACCGTTTTAGGTATGCATGTTCTTACTTTTATGCCTGTAGGGAGTGGCCTATACTTTACACCTAATATTATTGGTTGGTTAGTTGTAGCTTTGCTAATTAGTTTTGGCATGATTTCCATATTTAAAAATAAAGAAATAAAATTATCTCCAATTTTGAACTGGATATTAATAGGGTGTGCATTCTTATTTATTCCGCTGTTATTTAACAACTCCTCTTTTTATGCATTTTTTCCAAGATTGATGGCAATTATGGGCGGCTTATTTTTATTATTTTCACTATATCAATTTAAATTTAAGCTGAATGATAAAATAGATATATTAAATATTTTATTAATAGGTATTACGATTCAATCAACTTTAGGCCTCCTTCAGTTTTTTGTTTTTAGATTTACACCATTAGATTTTGGATATTATGAACTATTAAACTTAAGGCCTTCTGGTGTATTCAGACAGCCGAATGTTATGGCAAGTTTTATGGCATCAGGTATATTTTTATCAATCTTTTTAATTTATAAACAAGCTGAACAGAGAACAAATAGAGTTATTTCATCCCTCTATTATTACTCAATATTTTCAAGTGTAATTGTTTTGTTTTTGCTGCAGTCAAAAACTGGATTTTTAGGCTTGATAGTCTCGTTTATTTTCCTATTGCCACTTTATTTTAATAAATTTAATAAAGTTAAATTTACCATACCTGTATTGTTTTTAGGAGTTCTGCTTGGAGCTTCATCTTTAAATATTTTTCCGAGTGTTGATAGGGGAGAAAATGTTTATAAAGATACCGGAATTAGACTTGATATAATGGCTGTATCTGTCGATATGGTCAAAGACAGTCCAATAATAGGGCATGGCTATGGTAATTTTGAAAAGGCATACAGAATAAAGCATTTAAGTAATTTAAAGGATAATCCAGAACTTAATCAACCTCTTGAAAATTTAGATCATCCTCATAATGAAGTTTTATTGTGGTTAACAGAAGGGGGCTTGATTGCCCTTGCTGGATTACTTATTTTAGCTATTGGTTTTATATCAATCTTTACAAGGACTAAAGTCACTTATAGCATGGTATTATTGAGTTTAGTTTTACCAATATTGATTCACACACAAGTTGAATATCCATTTTATATATCTCTTATACACTATATTTATGTAATTATTTTGGTTTGGTTTATAGATTCTTCTAATACACCCCCCCAGACATGTAATGTATCTAGCTATAATCTATTTAAAGTTGTTGGAGTAATAACCCCGATAATAGCTGTACCGTTCTTTTTGAGTGGATTACATACTGCTTATAATATGAATAAATTCTATCAAAGTGATTATAAAGAAACTAAATATCTATTAAATGTGAATAATACAATAATTTGGCAAGATTATATTGATAGGCTTTATCAAAGTATTTATTTATCGATGGGGAAGGAGCAGTCCGATCCTAATCTATTGAAACAATACTTAACTTGGGGGCTCAGTTATGTTGAACTTAAACCTAGAGCAAAGATTTATGACAACATGATTCAAACGATCATTCTATTGGAGAGTATGGGAGTTTTTGTGGATCAAGATATTAAATCTAAAATATATTTAGATGCTAAAATTATGTATCCTAATATATTCAGATATACCATTAAGCAAGGCTGAAAATTTAGCACTTAGCCAATTTAAAGTTCACGGTATCACTTATGTATTGTTGCCCTTTCTCGGGGCACAAACGCATAAAGCGAATAGAGTAGCGGTATTTATTACCGCTAACACTTGGGAAGTAATCTGCAGCAGCATCTAATTCCATTCTTAATAACATTAAACCTTCACCACTATCTTGGTAAAAACTATTACCGGCTTCAATATCTTCAAATGCTGCGCGTTGACGAATAAACTTTAAGATCAGGACTAATGATTGTTCAACGGTTGCAAGAGAGCTAAGCCATCGGTCGATATCTTGCTGAATAAAAATAGGCGGTTGGTTTAACCAAAAAGCTAACGCTGGCAAATCGAATCCGCAATAAGCGCCTTGTAAGGTAAAACGCTTGCGCATACTGTCTAAAAACTTATCTTCTTTTAATGTCGACCATAAAGGCTTTTTAGAACGTAGGCTTGAGGTAAGGCTCTTAGATTGTTCAAGGTTAAGGTCTAACGCTTTAGTATTTACTTGCGGTGACTTAGACCAAACAATAAGGTTTTGCTCTAACTTTTCTAAATCCTTAATTACATCACCGCGAATATCAGCTCTATCTAAGGTATCGAGAATGGCAAATAAAGCATTAAAAAATAAAGTATGGCTAGAACTAAATTCTTGAGCAAGGCAGGAGCGAGCTTGAACAAATAATTGTTCAAGTTTTAAATAGTTTCGGATCCGTTCATTTAACGGATGCTCATAAAGAATATCAGTCATTTAATTATAATTATTGTTTAATTTTTAATGCGTTAACACATTCATATTACCGATAGATGAAACTAAAGGCTAATATTTTTTTTAATGGATCTTTACAGGGGGTAAACAAGAATACATGTGATGATAAAAAGATAATCAATTACTTATCAATAACCAGCTTCAAGAACTCTCGATGCATTAATTCAATTTGAGTGCGCAACTCATCTAAAGTGCATTTATCGTTATCTATAATATAGTCTGCATGAGCTAAACGAGTTTCTCTATCTACTTGCGAAGCTAATATTTTTTGTACTTGCTCCTGCGTATTGTTATCTCGTGAGGTTGTACGAGTAAGCTGAGTTTCAGGTTTAACATCTACCACTAATACTTTATCTACCGAAGTATGGATATTGTTTTCAATTAAAAGAGGCGCAACTAAAAAACAGTAAGAGCTTTTAGCTTGCAAACATTGCTCGTTCATTGCCTCACGAATAAGAGGATGTAATAAAGCATTTAACCAAGCTTTATCACTAGGGTTAGAAAATATCCTATCTCTAAGTTTAGAGCGATTTAAATTACCATCAGATAAAATAAACTCATCGCCAAAATATTCCGCTATTTGTTTAAGTGCAGGGCTACCAGGTTTAACCACTTCACGAGCAACAACATCAGCATCGATAATATCAATGCCATATTCAGCAAAAATGTCAGCAACAGTTGTTTTACCGCTACCAATACCACCAGTTAAACCGATTATTAATTTTGACATATCAGATTAAAACCAACTTAAAACATTAAACAGCATAAGAAACTACTAGTTATTAAAAATTAACTACGTCATCCCGTGATGTTTTTGCACGGGACCTCCAAAAGTGTATCGTCACTGTGGAAAAGGCCACAATCTTTCTACACCAACATCCCTTATACCAACATACCCAAGTACCATTGCCAAATACTATCACCCCATAAAGCCGTGATCCAACCAGCAATAGCTAAATAAGGGCCAAATGGAATTGGCTTAGAGCCTTCATGGTTTTTAAATACCATTAAGCTGATACCAATAACAGCACCTACAAGTGAAGCCATTAAAATTAAAACTGGCAATAACTCCCAGCCAAACCAAGCGCCGAATACAGCAAATAGCTTAAAGTCACCATAGCCCATACCTTCTTTGCCGGTAACTAACTTAAATAACCAAAAGATAGACCATAAGCTTAAATAACCAACCATAGCGCCAACTACAGCTTGTTCAAGGCCTATAAATACGCCATTTAAATTAAGCAATAAACCAAGCCAAACTAAAGGTAGAGTGATTTGATCTGGTAAAATCATTTTATCAAAGTCGATCATAGTTAAAGTAATCAATGACCAAGTAAGAATAAGCATAAATAGAGTTTGAATAGTTACGCCATAATGCATAGCAATCACTAGCGATAAGATGCCTGAAACTGTTTCAATTATTGGGTAGCGAGCTGAGATAGGATTAGAGCAATTTGAGCATTTACCCTTTAAAAACAACCAAGACAATACAGGGATATTTTCAAGAATTTTTATTTTATGACCGCACTTAGGGCAAGTAGATGCTGGCTTTGAAAGAGTTAAAGCTTCAGGCTCTTTTTCTTGTTTAGCTTTATTCTGCTTTTTATCTACAGGCTTTAATTCATCCGCTAAAAGTTCGCGACATTCACAAAACCATTCGTTCTCCATCATTTTTGGTAAACGATAAATAACCACATTTAAAAAACTACCAATGACTAAACCTAGAATCGTAATTGTTGTATAGAACATAGAAGGAGATTGCTCAAAAAGAGCCATTACATCTGAAAACACTATTAAAACCTTAATATTTTAAAAGAAAGCTGAATTATAAAACCATTTATAATTCAGCTTATGATTATCTACGAGTTAAATTGATGATTTAAATTATTGACCCCATGGCAAATATAGGTAGATACATTGCGATGATTAAACCACCTATCACAACACCTAAAACTGACATAATCAAGGGTTCTAACAAAGCAGTAAGATTATCTACAGCATCATCTACTTCCTGTTCATAAATTGTAGCTACTTTAGCTAACATATCATCTAGAGCACCTGACTCTTCACCAATAGCAACCATTTGAATTACCATATCCGGAAACAGAGATACATTTCTCATAGCTAGATTCATCTGCATTCCAGAAGAAACCTCGCTTCGTATTTCCTTTATCCCATTACGATATACTGCATTCCCTGAGGCTCCTGCTGCAGAATCTAGAGCATCTATTAATGGTACACCTGCTGCAAAAGTTGTTGATAAAGTTCGTGCAAACCTAGCAACTGCAGCTTTGTCTAATATCATGCCAACTATTGGTAATTTCAGTACAGTGACATCTACTTTATCTCTAAAGTCGGCACTTCTGAGGTGGACTTGTTTATAAACATACCCAGTAATAAAAATAAAGGCTAATACAACCCACCAATAGGCAACCATAAAATCTGATATACCAACTACAAAAAGAGTGAATGCAGGAAGTTCTGCTCCAAAACCTGCAAAAATTTCTGCAAATGTAGGTACTACAAAAATTAAAAGTATTGAGGTTACGATAGCTGCAATAACTAATACAGCGATAGGGTAAGTCATTGCTTTTTTGATTTTTGAACGTAATATTTCAGCTTTTTCTTTATAAATAGCTATACGATCGAAAATTGTTTCTAATGCACCCGATTGCTCACCAGAGGCAACTAAATCACAATATAAGTCGTCAAAATGTTTAGGGTGTTCGCGAATACAGTCTGAAAGTGGCATACCTGACTGAACCTTATTCCCTATATCACTAAGTAACTTACGAATATTACCATTAGGGTTCCCTTTACCAATCATCTCGATTGTTTGCACTAGTGGTACTCCAGCCCCAAGCATAGTTGCTATTTGACGAGTAATTACAGCTATATCCTTGGAGTTTATAGCGGGATCCCCCCCTAGTCCCAGAAGTGGTTTCGATTTTTTTTTGGTCTTTAGAGGGGTGACACCTTGCTTACGCAATTGTGCTTTTAACTCCATTAAGTTAACCGCAGAAAGTTCTCCTTTGATCTTTTTCCCTTTACGGTTAACCCCTTCCCACTCGAAAACTTCGAGTGGTTTGGGTTGTGCTATTTTAGATTGTGCTGCATTAATAGCCATAAAATCCCTTGTTTTTGTTGTTTTTTATTAACATCTAAGCTGTAACACGACTGACTTCTGATAAGCTGGTAACTCCTGATTTAGCTTTCAATAGTGCAGATTGCCTTAAGTTATTATAGCCTTCACTTTGGGCTTGTTGGGCTATATCTAATGAATTGCCACCTTCCATAATAATACTAGCCGTTGCAGGGCTTATTTTCATTACTTCATAAATACCCACACGGCCTTTATAACCTTTTGTGCATTCGTCACAGCCCACTGGTTTAAATATTTTTAATTCTTGTACTTCGGAAGGTTCAAATCCAAACTCAATAAGAGCTTGTTCAGAAATATCATCTATTATTTTACAGTGATTGCATAATCTACGAGCAAGACGTTGTGCAATTATTAAAGATACTGAGCTTGCTACGTTATAAGATGGTACTCCCATATTTAACAAACGAGTTAGCGTTTCAGCCGCTGAATTTGTATGTAATGTTGATAATACTAAGTGACCGGTTTGTGCTGCTTTAATTGCTATTTCGGCGGTTTCTAAATCTCGTATTTCACCTACCATAACAATGTCAGGATCTTGACGAAGAAAAGATTTAAGCGCACTTGCAAAATCTAACCCTGCTTTATTGTTAATTTGAACCTGATTAACCCCTTCAAGGTTAATCTCAACAGGATCTTCCGCGGTTGATATGTTTCTCTCTTCCGTATTTAAAATATTTAAGCCTGTATATAGGGATACGGTTTTACCTGAGCCTGTTGGCCCGGTAACTAATATCATACCTTGTGGTTTTGAAAGAGCATCTAAATACAATTGTTTTTGTTCATCTTCGTAACCTAATATATCAATGCCAAGTTTGGCACTAGATGAATCTAAAATACGCATTACAACTTTTTCGCCCCACATAGTAGGTAGGGTTGAAACACGGAAATCAATAGATTTCTTTTTTGAAATCGCTAATTTAATACGACCATCTTGCGGGACCCGGCGCTCGGCGATATCAAGCTTAGACATAACCTTTAAACGTGCAGTCATTCTGCTTGATAAATTTACTGGTGGGGTAGCAACTTCGGTTAATATGCCATCGACACGAAAACGAATTCTAAATTTGTGCTCGAAAGGTTCGAAATGTAAATCGGAGGCGCCTTTTTTAATTGCATCTAATAATATTTTATTGATATAAACAACAATTGGCGCATCATCTGAGCCGCTTTCTGATTCTTCTTCTTTATTCTCATCTTGTACGTCAAGATCACTGAGCTCATCTTGATCTAATTCACTTATATCTAGTGCTGAATTATCATCCTCTAAAAGTTGCTCAATTACATCTGTTAATGACTTATCATCAGCTAAAATCATTTCTGTACTGTAGCCAGTATTAAATTGAAATTCTTCTAATGCATCTATATTGGTAGGATCTGAAACTGCAACAAATAAAATCTGCCCACGAAGAAATAGTGGAAGAGCATTATGTTTTTGGATTAGCTTATCATTTCTTAAACTATCAGATAATAATGAAACGTCGAATTTTTTGATATCAATTAATGGATATCCAAAACTCTTAGATAAAGTTTTAGCTAGAGTCACAGGACAAAGTTTATTTTCATTAACTAAATACTTAATGATTGATTGTTTTTTCTTTTGACTAATAGAAAATATATCGGCGGCTTTTTCTTTCGCAATTATTTCATTACGAACTAGAGCTGATAATAGGCTAGATTGTCTTTGAATCCCTTTCATAAGCAATATTTCTTTTTATTAATGTTATTCCAGTTTACCTTTTCTAAGATTATTTTAAAGTTTTTTAGCAAAAAAAAAGCTAGCAAATACATGCTAGCTTTTCAAAAACTTTTAAAAGTTTAAATTAACCTTCACAACCTTTAACTGTAACAGTTAGGTCATGCGAACATTCCCAAGAAATTTGGTTTGCAGACTCTGTAGGTGTTAATGTTACCGTAGCAGTATCGTACTTACTTGTAAGTACACCAGTTGTAGTACTACAAGTTATGTCACCACCACTTGGAACACTATCACATGCATCAGTAAAGTCGCCATCAACAGAGTAAGCCTCAGTAACTACAACTTTATAGCCTGCAACTGAACCTATAGCGTTAGTGATTTTTGCTTTATCGGTATAATCTTTGTAAGCAGGAAGTGCGATAGCTGCAAGAATACCGATAATCGCAACAACGATCATTAATTCGATTAGGGTAAAACCCTGATCTTTTTTCATAGTTTTAATATTTTTCATGTTTAAACATCCATAGTTTATTTATTGTTATCGGGGGCTATGGATAATATGTAACAATTTACAACGCGTGTAAAACATTTTTTTACGTTTTTAGGCGTTTTTCGGCATTTTTTTGCCGTTTTGTACGAAAAAACGGCGTTTGCTTGCCGTTTATTTGTGAGGGGAGGGCTGTTTTCTATTGAAAAAATGGATCCCCATCTGCATGGGGAAGACGAAATATATGTATATTTCGTCTATATTACTCTTGTTTAAATAAAACTTATTTATTTAAACAAATCGCATCGATAAATCGATAGCTTGTACGTGTTTAGTTAATGCGCCAACTGAAATGAAATCTACACCTGCTGCTGTGTAAGCTTTTAGTTTTTCTAGGGTCATGTTGCCCGAAACTTCTAGTTTTGCTTTACCGCGGGTAAGGGCAACTGCTTGTTCAATCATATCTGTGGTGAAGTTATCTAGCATGATAATATCTGCGCCAGCTTCTAGTGCTTGGTTCAGTTCATCTAAGCTTTCAACTTCAACTTCTACTGTTTTTCCTGGGAAGTTAGCTTTTGCTGTTTGTACAGCATTGTTAATTCCGCCACAGGCGTTTACGTGGTTTTCTTTTATTAAGAATGCATCGAATAAACCAATTCTGTGGTTATGGCCGCCGCCGCAAGTGACTGCGTATTTTTGTGCGCTGCGCATGCCTGGAATTGTTTTACGTGTATCAAGTAACTTGGTTGTGCCACCTTCTAGCTCTTTAACGTATTGGCTAGTGATGGTTGCTGTACCTGATAAGCTTTGTAAAAAGTTTAATGCTGTGCGCTCACCAGTAAGTAATAAACGGGCGTTGCCGCTTATTTCACATAAGGTGCTGTTCGCTTTTACCGCTTGGCCGTCGGTAACAAACCAAGTGATGTCAGTTTGTAGGTTACTTGATTCATCAAGTTGCTTAAATACTTCGTTTACCCAAGCTACACCTGAAATAACACAATCTTCTCTACATATGATGGTAGCTACTGCTTTGTTATCGGCAGGGATGAGCGTTGCGGTTATATCGTTGTTAGCGTCTGCTTTTACACCCGGAGCAGCACCTAAATCTTCTGCCAGTGCCCATTCGATTGTGGATTGAATGTCTTGTTGTAATTCTGGAGTATGCATTAAGGTGTTCTCTTTATATAAGTTAGTTGCTAACGCGTTAGCTAGTTTCGAGCTATATAGTTGTAGGCCGATATTATCTACAACATTAATTTGCTTGTTCTGTTAAATATAGAGTTTTGCCGCTTTGGCGAAACTCAACTTGTTTGAGTGCGCTCATGCCCAACAGTATTTCATTTGTGTTCATACCTGGGTTTATGTTTGCCGCGACATTATAAAGGATTATATTACCAATACTCAATTGATCTATGACGGTTTTATAGACTCTAACTCTACCATTTGCGGTTTGCACATAATGACTGCCTAGATCTGGTAGGTTTAAGTTATCGGCAATACGCGCGGGAATAGATACATTAGTGGCGCCGGTATCTAGTAAGAAGATCACTTCCTCACTATTAATAGTACCCATAGCTACGTAATGGCCGTGTCTGTTTTGTTTTAGGGTAACTTCAGCAAGTCCGCTGTCATTTAGAGATACGGTTGGTGATTTGTTTGGGTTCCATTGCTTGTCTAGTGTGCCTTGGAAAAACCAGACTAATAATGCAAGGGCAATAGCCCAAGTGATCCACATCATGGTTTTGCCTAATTTTTTTGTGGGATCTTCATGGTTCATAAGATAATCTTTGCGTTGAGTGTGTTGTGTTTATCTGCTTATTATAATGACAGTATCGGTGTTAAAAATATAGAGTGGTGTTTTCTATGTTTAGGCATGTGTAAATAAAGTGGATTCCCGTCTACATGGGAACGACGAATTAAAGCCTAGTGTTGTTGAATATGGCTTAGTGTTGATTAATAAATTGATGTTGTATTTTTTAGGAAAGGTTAAATGAGTTTATTTACCATTAATAATGGTTGGTTAGAGTTAGATGACGGTAAAGCGGGCGATGAGGTTTTAGATATTAAGCCTTCTACTCATTGTGACGAACGTGAGTGTGAAGATATAAGCTTGCTGGTTGTACACAATATTTCATTACCACCAGGGCAGTTTGGCTCGGGCCATATTACGGATTTATTTTTAGGCAGGTTAAATCCTGATGAGCATGATTACTTTAAAGATATTTATCAAATTCGTGTATCGGCTCATTGTTTAATTCGCCGCGATGGTCAAGTTGTGCAATATGTACCTTTTAATAAAAGGGCTTGGCATGCTGGGGTTTCAAGTTTTTGTGATAGAGAAAAGTGTAATGACTTTTCTATTGGTATTGAGATGGAAGGTACCGATGACTTACCTTATACCAATGCACAATATGAACAGCTGCAAGTTATTACTAAGTTGTTGTTAGCACATTATCCAGAGATAAATACAGACAGAATCGTTGGTCATAGTGATATTGCACCTGGAAGAAAAACAGATCCAGGTGAAAGTTTTGACTGGATTAAATACAAGCAAGGTTTGTAAATGCAGTTTTTGCTGATGTTTAGCTGATAATTTTCTGGCAAATAGTCTATTCTAAGAGTAGAATTTTCAAATAAATTAGCGTGTTAAAGTTCACGTATTAAAAAGCATGTATGATTTCCCTTATTGCTGCAAAGCTAAACAATATATAAAAATATAAACGCAAGGATTTTCAATGATACTTATTAGCTTACTTATCGCTTTAGCTGCCGAGCGAGTGTTGCTATCCCCTTTATGGCATTTTAATTATTATTATGCTCGCTACATTAACTTTATCTTAGGCTTTGTTTCTAAAGACGAGATTAGCCGTTCAAGACTCAATATTACGGCATTAGCTTTGATCCCCGCGGCAATAGTTTGGGGCGTTATGGCTGTCATTGATATTGAAATTATAAGCTTTATTGTATCTACACTAATCTTAGTGGTTTGTTTCGGCTGCGGCTTTTCGCGCGATGCTTATAAAAACTTTTTAAATGCGGCAATGCGAGGTGATGAAGTTGCTGTAACTCATCATCAGATGGAATTGCAACAAGACCAAGCTTATGAAAGTGAAAGTTTTGGACAAACGCTTGTGTGGTTAAACTATCAGTACTATATGGCAATTATGCTGATATTTATCTTCTTTGGAATTTCGGCGGTAGTGTTTTACCGTGTGTTGATTGCATTATCTAATAATGTGGCAATAACGGATGCAAGTACAAATGAAGTTAAATCTGATGCTGCGAGCGAAGAGTTATCGGCTGATGATGGTGAAAGTGAAACGGTTGATGATATCGATGCAGACCAAGCTATCTCAAAACAAGCCGTTGATAAAAGCCGTAATATACTATTTTACATCGACTTTATCCCTTCACGTTTTTCAGCTTTTGGTTATATGCTTGTTGGTCATTTTTCCAAGGCATCAACGCTTTGGTTAGAAGGCTTGCTAAACTACACTATGTCACCACGTAAATATTTATGTGAAGTAGCTAAAACATCTGAAGACTGCATTGTAGATCAAGAAGACTTAACCAGTGAGCCTACTTTATTAGTTAGATTAGCCAAACGTAATGTTTTATTACTGCTAGCTGCCACAGCATTTATGACTATAGCTGGCGTATTAAGCTAGAAAATCTATGTTTGAAAATGCCACCTTAATTGGTGGCTTTTTTTTGTCTTTTGAAAGTAAATTTCATTTTTTTTACTAAAACATAAACATATTCAAACAATTAGGGGCAAAGCTTGGCTTTTTCCTTCCTATTTGTTCTCGCTAACTTTTGTTTGCATATTCGCACAAACTTTTATCTTTACTATAATCCTACCCTATAAATATTAAGGCGTGCCTTTAAATATAAGTGCTAGGTCTATAATGCTCATATTTTTATTGGTAAGACCATTACATAAAATTAACAGGTGTTAGGTTTGTAACTGTCTTGTTGGAAAATGTAATAATTTTACATTTACAATAAACTCTGTTACTTTAGGCAGACAAATAAAGAAATTGGTAAAACCAATTTACCAATGATTTTTAAATAATTAAACTTATTTTAAAGAATATATGTCAATGGCTTTTAAGAAAATTAAACAACCGAAAATATCGGAAGTTATCCTGCAGCAGTTAGAGGATATGATCCTTGAAGGAACGCTAAAGCCAGGGCAGAAGCTGTTACCAGAGCGAGAGTTAGCAGCAGAGTTTGAAGTATCACGCCCTTCGTTAAGGGAGGCAATACAAAAGCTAGAAACCAAAGGTTTGGTTTATCGTCGTCAAGGTGGCGGGACTTTTGTTAGTGATAACTTATTAGCCGGAATGTCAGACCCACTATTTGCATTAATGGCAAATAAAAGTGAAGCGCAATTTGATTTACTCGAATTTCGTCATGGCATTCAAGGTATGGCTGCTTATTATGCAGCGATGCGCGGCACCAAAGCGGATTTCGTTTTAGTTGAGCAAGCGTTTGAAGCAATCGCCATAGCGCAGATAGAAAATACGGCATTAAATGATAATTATCGCGCCGAAGCTACTGCGGTTTACGAGTTTTATTTAGCAATATGTGAAGCATCACATAATGCGGTGATATTACATTTAGCGCGCGCGATGAGCGAATTGCTAATAGACAATATAGATAAGAATTTACAAGTGCTTTCAAAGCGACCTGATGTGCCAACAAGAATTGCACATTATCGTAAGCAGCTAATGAAAAGCATTATAAGTGGCGAGCCGAACAAAGCCTGGGGAGCAAGCCACAAAAACCTAGCTTATATAGAAGAAGTTATGCTTAAGCTAGCAAAAGAAGACTCACGAGTGACTCGTTCACTTAGGCGCTTACAAACAAATTAATAAGCTTTTAATTTAATTATCAGCTTAAAAGAATAAAACAAACAGCGAGATCGTTTGTTAAAGAAAAAGTAGGGCAGTAGAGCAACATTGCTATTGCCGTTAAAAATATAAAAAGAAACGTACGCGTTTCATAAATACATAATCGGAGTTTACAATCAACATGACTGAACTACTCAATCACGACATTGATCCTCAAGAAACTCAAGAATGGCTTGATTCATTAGAAGCTGTACTTGAACAAGAAGGTCCTGCACGTGCACACCAATTACTTGAATCATTAATCGACCGTGCTCGTCGCGGTGGTACGCATTTACCATTTGATGCAACAACAGCTTATGTAAATACTATTCCAGTTAATCAAGAGCCGCACATGCCTGCGGACCAAACAATTGAAGCGCGTATCCGTGCAGCAATTCGTTGGAATGCATTAGTATTAGTATTACGTGCATCTAAGAAAGATTTAGAGCTTGGTGGTCACATTGGTTCATTCGCTTCTTCAGCAATGCTTTATGATGTTGGTTTTAACCACTTCTTTAAAGGTGCATCTGAGAAAGGCAGTGGCGATTTTATTTTTGCTCAAGGTCATATCTCTCCTGGTATTTATTCTCGTGCTTTCTTAGAAGGTCGTTTAACTGAAGATCAAATGAATAACTTCCGTCAAGAAGTAGACGGTAACGGTTTATCTTCATACCCACACCCACACTTAATGCCTGATTTTTGGCAGTTCCCAACAGTATCTATGGGTTTAGGTCCACTACAAGCTATCTACACAGCTCGTTTCTTAAAGTACTTAACTGACCGTGGTATTAAAGACTGTTCAGGCCAACGTGTTTACTGTTACTTAGGTGACGGTGAAACAGATGAGCCAGAATCATTAGGTGCTATTGGTTTAGCGTCTCGTGAAGGTTTAGATAACTTATGTTTCGTGATCAACTGTAATTTACAACGTCTTGATGGCCCGGTACGTGGTAACGGCAAAATCATCCAAGAACTTGAAGGTACATTCCGCGGCGCAGGCTGGGAAGTTGTTAAAGTTATTTGGGGTTCGTACTGGGATGCACTTATTGCTCGTGACACTTCAGGTAAGCTTTTACAGCTTATGGGCGAAACAGTAGATGGTGAATACCAAAACTGTAAAGCTAAAGGTGGTAAGTACACTCGTGAAAACTTCTTCAACAAGTACCCTGAAACAGCTGCATTAGTAGCTAACATGTCAGATGAAGACATTTACCGCTTAAACCGTGGTGGTCATGATCCTGTTAAAGTTTACGCTGCATACAAAAAAGCAATGGAAACTAAAGGTCGTCCTACAGTAATTCTTGCTAAAACGGTTAAAGGTTTTGGTTTAGGCGCATCTGGTGAAGCACTTAACATTGCTCATAACGTTAAGAAGATGGACGTTGACTCTATTAAGCAATACCGCGATCGTTTTAACATTCCAGTTAGCGATGAAGATATTGCCGACTTACCATTCTACAAGTTCCCAGAAGACAGTGATGAATACAAGTACATGGCTGCACGTCGTGAAACTTTAGGTGGTTCATTACCGGCTCGTTTAGAGCAACCTGAAGAAGCATTAGAAATTCCGCAAATGAAAATTTTTGATGCTATCTTGAAAGGTTCAGGTGAGCGTGAAGTATCATCAACAATGCAATTTGTTCGTGTACTTAACAGCTTATTAAAAGATAAGAAGATCGGTAAACGCATCGTTCCTATCATTCCTGATGAAGCGCGTACTTTTGGTATGGAAGGTTTATTCCGTCAAGTTGGTATTTACGCCAACGAAGGTCAAAAATACGTACCTCAAGATGCTGACCAAGTTGCTTACTACCGTGAAGACAAAAAAGGTCAAGTACTACAAGAAGGTATTAACGAGCTAGGTGCAATGGCATCATGGGTTGCTTCAGGTACGTCTTACTCAACTTGTAATGCAACAACAATCCCATTCTACATTTACTACTCAATGTTTGGTTTCCAACGTGTTGGTGACTTAGCATGGGCAGCGGCAGATAGCCAAGCACGTGGTTTCTTATTAGGTGCAACTGCAGGTCGTACTACGCTTAACGGTGAAGGTTTACAACACCAAGATGGTCATTCACACATTCAAGCAGGTCTTATTCCTAACTGTGTTACTTACGATCCAACTTACGGTTACGAAGTAGCTGTTATTGTTCGTGAAGGTTTACGTAGAATGTACGAAGAAAATGAAAACATCTTCTTCTACCTAACGTTAATGAACGAGAACTACCAACACCCAGAAATGCCAAAAGATGCTGAAGAAGCAATCATTAAAGGTATTTACAAGTTAGAAACGGTTAAGCCAAGCAAAAAAGCGAAAGCCAACGTTCAGCTTATGGGCTCAGGTACTATCTTGTTACAAGTACGTGCTGCTGCACAAATTCTTGCTAACGATTTTGGTATCTCATCTGATGTTTACTCAGTTACTTCATACAATGAATTAGCTCGTGAAGGTCAAGAAGCGACTCGTTACAACATGCTTCACCCAGAAGCAGAGCAAAAAGTACCTTACATCAGCCAAGTGATTACCGCTGACAATGGTCCTGCTATTTCTGCAACAGATTACGTTAAATCTTACTCTGACCAATTACGTGCATACATTAATACCGATTACCGTGTATTAGGTACTGACGGTTTTGGCCGAAGTGATTCACGTGCAAACTTACGTCGTCATTTCGAAGTTGACCACAACTACATTGTTGTTGCTTCACTTTACGAATTAGCACAGCGCGGCGAAATTAAAATGTCAGTAGTTACTAAAGCTATTAAAGACTTTGGTATCGACGCTGATAAAATTAACCCGCTTTACGCATAATTGACTGGAAAGGAAAATACAGATGTCTGATATTAAACAAGTTCTAGTCCCTGATGTAGGTGGCGATGAAGTTGAAATCATTGAACTATGTGTTGCTGTTGGTGACACAGTAGAAGCTGAAGATGCGCTAGTTAGTGTTGAAACTGATAAAGCTTCTATGGATATTCCTGCGCCTTTTGCAGGCACTATCACAGAAATTAAAGTAGCTGTTGGTGACAAGATCAACGAAGGCGACTTGGTTGTTATGATTGAAGTAGCTGGCGCAGATGCACCAGCTGCTGAAGTTGAAGCTCCTGCAGCACCGGCTGCTCCAGAGCCTGCACCAGTTGTTGAGGCTCCTGTTGTTGAAGCTGCACCAGTTGCAGCTCCTGCGGCAAGTGCAGTCATTGAAGTTGTTGTTCCTGATATTGGCGAAGACGGCGAAGTTGACGTTATCGAAGTATTAGTTGCTGCTGGCGATGTTATTGAAGCAGAAGATGGTTTAATTACTTTAGAAACTGACAAAGCGACTATGGATGTACCATGTCCTGAAGCGGGTACAGTAGTTGAAGTTAAAGTTGCTGCTGGCGATAAAGTTAAGCAAGGTAGCTTAGTGATTATGCTTGAAACATCTTCAGACGCAGCAGCTCCAGCACCAGCACCTGTTGCGGCGCCTGCTCCGGTAAAAGAGACTACCGTTGTAGCTCCTTCTGCACCAGCTGCGCCAAAAGCTGCACCAGTACCACATCACCCAAGTGCTGGTACTAAGCAAAGCCAAGGTCATATTTACGCATCACCTTCAATTCGCCGTATTGGTCGTGAATTTGGTGTTGATTTAACGCTTGTTAAAGGTACAGGTAACAAAGGCCGTATCTTAAAAGAAGATGTTCAATCGTACGTTAAATACGAATTATCTCGCCCTAAAGCCACTGCTAATACATCAGTTGCTGGTGGCGAAGGTGGCTTGCAAGTTGTTAGCGCTAAAGCGATTGATTTCTCTAAGTTTGGTGAAATTGAAACTAAGCCTTTATCACGTATTCAAAAAATCTCTGGTCCATTCTTACACCGTAACTGGGTTACTATCCCACACGTTACTCAGTTTGATGAAGCCGATATCACTAACGTTGAAGCATTCCGTAAAGAACAAAACGTTATTGCTGAGAAGAAAAAGCTTGGTTTTAAAATTACGCCTCTAGTGTTTATTTTAAAAGCTGCAGCTGATGCATTACGTGAATTCCCTGTATTCAACTCAAGCTTGAGTGAAGACGGCGAAAGCTTAATCATGAAAAAATACATCAATATTGGTGTAGCGGTAGATACGCCTAACGGTTTAGTTGTACCAGTTGTTCGTGATGTAGATAAAAAAGGTATTCACCAGTTATCAAAAGAGCTTTTAGAAATTAGTATTAAAGCTCGTGATGGCAAGTTAAAAGCTGCTGATATGCAAGGTGGTTGTTTTACTATATCTTCTCTTGGTGGTATTGGCGGTACGGCATTTACGCCAATCGTTAACGCACCAGAGGTGGCTATTTTAGGTGTATCTAAATCTGAAATGAAACCTAAGTGGAACGGTAAAGAGTTTGAACCAAAACTAATGTTGCCATTATCAATGTCATACGATCACCGTGTGATTGATGGTGCATTAGCGGCACGCTTTACTGTGCATTTATCATCAGTAATGAGTGATATCCGTCAATTAATTTTATAATTGATAGCGATGTAATGCTGATGCATTACATCGCGTTTTAGAAAACTAACAATTATCATTTAAAGCTGAATAGCATTGGATTAAAATTTTTACATAAAAGTAGAGACTTAAGTCTAATTTTTTACAGTTTTATTGGCGATTTATTATCACACACGGTAAACTTGCGTGCGAAAATGCCAAGTAATAGTGTTTGATAATGCAAGGCAAATGTTGCAGCAATTAACCGTAAGGGTTTAATAAGCTGCAATGACAGAATTTATACCTTCGGGTATCAGCTTGGCTGACATGAGTTGGTCAAATAAATATAAAAATTTTTGAGGTTAACATGAGTAACGATATTAAAACTCAAGTCGTTGTTTTAGGCGCTGGCCCTGGTGGTTATTCTGCAGCATTCCGTGCTGCCGATCTAGGTTTAGACGTTGTACTAGTAGAAAGTCGCGAAACCCTAGGTGGCGTTTGTTTAAACGTTGGTTGTATCCCATCTAAAGCATTACTTCATGTTGCTAAAGTAATTGATGATGCTGCAGCTATGGCATCTCATGGTGTTACTTTTGGCGCACCAAAAATCGATTTAGATAAAATTCGCAGCTGGAAAGAAGACGTTATTGGTCAATTAACTGGTGGTTTAGGCGGTATGTCTAAAGCTCGTAAAGTTAACACAGTAACAGGTTACGGTAAGTTTACTTCTGACAAAACTATTGCTGTTGAAGGCGCTGACGGCACTGTAACTAACATTACTTTCGACAACGCAATTATTGCAGCTGGCTCTTCAGTAATCGATTTACCATTTATCCCTAACGATGACCCTCGCGTTATCGATTCAACTGGTGCGCTTGAATTACAAGACGTTCCAGGTGAAATGTTAGTACTTGGTGGTGGTATCATCGGTTTAGAAATGGGTACTGTATACTCAGCATTAGGCTCTAACGTTTCTGTTGTTGAGTTTGCTGACCAGTTAGTACCTGCTGCTGATAAAGACATAGTTAAAGTTTACACTAACTACAACAAGAAAAAGTTCAACATCATGTTGTCTACTAAAGTTGTTGCTGTTGAAGCGAAAGAAGACGGTTTATACGTTACTTTTGAAGGTAAAAAAGCACCAGAAGGTCAAGTTCGTTACGACAAGATCTTAGTTGCTGTTGGCCGTAAGCCAAATGGTCACTTAGTTGCAGCTGATAAAGCTGGCGTTAATGTTGACGAGCGTGGTTTTATCAACGTATCTAACGAATTACGTACTAATGTACCTCACATCTTCGCTATCGGTGATGTTGTTGGTCAACCTATGCTTGCTCATAAAGCTGTTCATGAAGCACATTGTGCTGCTGAAGTTATTGCTGGTAAGAAACACGTATTTGACCCTCGTTGTATCCCTTCAATTGCTTACACTGATCCAGAAATGGCTTGGGTTGGTATTACTGAGCGTGAAGCAAAAGAGCAAGGTTTAAATATCGAAGTTGCTAACTTCCCTTGGGCGGCTTCTGGTCGTGCAATTGCTTCAGCACGTACTGAAGGTAAAACTAAGATGATCTTCGAAAAAGAAACTGGTCGTGTACTTGGTGGTGCTATCGTAGGTATCAACGCTGGTGAAATGCTTGGTGAAGTTTGTTTAGCGGTTGAAATGGGCGCTGATGCTGAAGATTTAGCATTAACGATTCATGCTCACCCAACGCTTAACGAGTCAATCGGTTTAGCATCTGAAATCTTTGAAGGTTCAATTACTGATTTACCTAACCCTAAAGCGGTTAAGAAGAAAAAGTAACTCTTCCTAGAGTAGAACATTAAAAACGCCAGCTTATGCTGGCGTTTTTGTTTGTAGCTTTCTATTTTATTGAAGTTTGATAGCTTTTTATTAAAAGTATCCTCAGCTTAAAATTTTGTCGTTGGCTCAATACTTTGTTCATCTTCAGTTGAACCTTGCTCAAGCCACATAAGCATCAATTGGTAGCCTAAAGATAAAATTACGGCACCGGTAAATAAGCCAATAATACCAGAAAATATCATTCCTCCAATTGCGCCAATAAGTATAACCAACATAGGAATGTCAGTCCCTCTACCTAATAATATTGGTTTTAAAACAGCATCACTAGCACTCACTAGTAATGACCAAACTAAAAATATTACGGCTGGTGTAGTGTCAGCAATTGAGAAGTAATATGCTGCAATAGGCCCTAAAATAAGGATTGGTGGTAATTGCACTATCGCAACTAATAGCACTAGCAGTACCCATAAACCTGCTGCGGGAATATCGGCTAGGACTAAACCAACTCCGGCAAGCATTGCTTGGGTAAATGCAATACCTAAAATACCTGCACCTACAGAGCGCACTGTAGCGACAGTATTTTTTAGAACTGTATCAGATCTGTTTCCCATTAATCGCTTAAAAAAACTATGGCAGCCTTTAATACAAGATTCAGAATTTGCTAAAAACATAGCAGCAATGAGCATTGAAAAAATAAATTGAAATATTATGCCACCAAAACTAGCAACAGCTCCCAAAAGTGTAGATATAGTATTTTTAATTTGTTCAGAATACTGATCAGTAAAAGCTTCTAAGTTAGTCGCTGCCGTTTCCCAGGCTATATATGTCTTTTCACCAATAAAAGGCCAGTCTTTTACACTCACGTCAGGATGAGGGATAACTAGTGCTCCTTCCTTCAATTGCTCTGAAACTGCGGATATTGATTCAATGGCTGAGCCGCCAAAGATTATGGTTGGAATAACTAATATTGATATACCGACAATGGCAAATACTGTGGCTGCGGCTTTTATTCTATTGCCAAATAAACTAACCATTTTATTAAACAGTGGAAACAATGCTGTGGCAATGATGGCTCCCCACGCCATAGGTAAGATAAATGGACGGATGATGTCGAAGCACCAAGTACCCAGTAGTACGATAGCGATAATTTTTATAACGGTATCAATTACTTGTTGTGATGGTATAGCGATGTTGTTGTTATTAGCCATAAAATTCCCCTGACTTGCTATTATTAGTAAAGCGACAGATTATTTACCCACAAAAAAAGGGTTACTATCTAAGTAACCCTTATTAACTTTTATACTACCTTATCAGCTAAAATAGAAATTTACATACTTTGTTTTATACCATTTTAATTGGTACAGCAAACTTAGTCGTCATTTCTTCTGTAGGAGGAGTGAACTTAGTTAAGTCAATGCCTTCTACAGCAGACTTGTACTCATCCATAGTTGGGAAACGACCTAGCATAGTTGAAAGTACCACTAATGGCGTTGAACCAAGTAGTGATTCACCTTTCTTCTCAGCGCTATCTGCTACAACACGACCTTGGAATAAACGCGTTGATGTAGCAATAACAGTGTCACCAGGCTCAGCTTTCTCTTGGTTACCCATACATAAGTTACAACCTGGGCGTTCTAAATACATGATGTTTTCGTACTTAGTACGTGCTGCATTTTTAGGTGCGGCATCATCAAATTCAAAACCTGAGTACTTTTGTAGAATTTCCCAGTCACCTTCAGCTTTAAGCTCATCAACAATGTTGTACGTTGGTGGCGCAACAACTAGTGGTGCTTTAAATGAAATGCTACCGTTTTGTTTTTCAAGGTTGCGGAACATTTGCGCGATAATTTGCATATCACCTTTGTGAACCATACATGAACCAACAAAACCTAAATCTACTGGCTTACCGTCGTAGTATGATACTGGACGAATAACATCGTGCGTGTAACGCTTAGATACGTCTTCGTTGTTCACATCAGGATCAGCAATCATTGGCTCGTCGATTGAATCAAGATCTACAACAACTTCTGCGTAGTACTTAGCATTCTCATCCGGTGCTAGAGCAGGTTGAGCGCCTGATTTAACTTCTTCGATACGCTTATCAGCTAAAGCAATTAATCCTGCTAATGTGCCTGCTTCGTTTTCCATACCCTTATTGATCATAATTTGGATACGGCTCTTAGCAAGCTCGATAGATTTAACTAGTGTTTCATCGTTTGAAATACAGATTGACGCTTTAGCTTTCATTTCTGCAGACCAATCGGTAAATGTAAACGCTTGGTCAGCCATTAATGTACCAATATGTACTTCAATAATACGACCTTGGAAAACGTTCTCGCCGCCAAATTGCTTAAGCATTTGTGCTTGTGTTGAGTGAACAACATCACGGAAATCCATATGGCCTTTCATGTTACCTTTAAATGTAACTTTTACAGACTCAGGGATTGGCATTGCAGATTCACCAGTGGCAAGTGCAATAGCAACTGTACCTGAATCGGCACCAAAGGCTACGCCTTTAGACATACGAGTATGTGAGTCACCACCAATGATGATAGCGCGGTCGTCAACGGTAATATCATTCAATACTTTATGAATAACATCAGTCATTGCATGATATTTACCTTTAGGATCACGTGCAGTGATCAAACCAAACTTGTTCATAAATGCCATTAGTTTAGGAATGTTCGCTTGTGCTTTGCTATCCCAAACTGATGCTGTATGACAACCTGATTGGTATGCACCATCTACTAATGGAGAAATAGTAGAAGCAGCCATTGCTTCTAATTCCTGACATGTCATAGGACCTGTTGTGTCTTGAGAACCAACAATGTTTACTTTAACACGAACGTTTGAACCAGCATGTAAAGGAGAGTCAGATACAACACCAACCGCATTACGGTTAAAGATTTTTTCAACAGCTGTTAAACCTTGACCTTCATGTGAAATTTCTTTTGACGCTGCGTATACGCTAGCAGGTGCAACACCTAATGTTTCAGCTGCAAATGTTTGTAATTTTTTACCGAAAGTAACTGCGTACGATCCGCCAGCTTTCATAAACTCTACTTTTTGCGGAGTAAATGCTGATGAAATATCAACTAGCTCTTCATCGCCGTTGTATAATTTCTTAGCTTTAGTATCAATCGTTAATACTGTGCCAGTCGCTACAGAGTACGCTTCTTCTAATACTGGGTCGCCATTTTCGTCAACAACATTATTGCCGTTGGCATCAACTTTATTTACCCAGTTTTTAAGGTCAAGACCGATACCACCAGTAACATCAACAGTGGTTAAGAAAATAGGCGCGATACCATTCGTACCTGCAACTACTGGAGCAATGTTAATAAATGGTACGTATGGGCTTGCTTGCTTACCAGCCCAAAGAGCAACGTTGTTTACACCAGACATACGAGAAGAACCAACACCCATAGTGCCTTTTTCAGCGATAAGCATTACTTTTGCATTCGGGTGCTTAGCTTGTAATGCTTGTATTTCTTCTTGCGCTTCTTCAGTTATCATACACTTGCCGTGTAATTCACGGTCAGCACGAGAGTGCGCTTGATGACCAGGAGAAAGTAAATCAGTTGAGATATCACCTTCACCAGCAATGTAAGTTACAACTTCAATTTTTTCTTCTACGTCAGGAAGCTTAGTAAAGAACTCTGCTTGTGCGTAGCTTTCTAATAGGTCTTTAGCAATTGCGTTACCCGCTTTAAATGCTGCTTCGATGCGAGCCATATCTGCGTCGTAAAGGAATACTTGTGTTTTTAACACGTCAGCAGCTTGGTTTGCTACTGATGCATCGTCAGATAATGCTAAATCAAGAAGAGCTTCGATTGAAGGACCACCTTTCATGTGTGATAACAATTCAAAAGCAAACTCAGCAGTGATCTCTGCAACGCTAGATTGACCTAAGATGATCTCTTTTAGGAAAGCAGCCTTTACACCAGCGGCACTTGTAGTACCTGGTAAGGTGTTATAAATAAAGAAGTTAAGTGACTCTGCACGGTACTCATTTTCAGTATCTTTGATTTGCGCAATAATTTCAGATAATAAATCAGCAGAATCAATTGGCAGAGGGGCCAATCCAAGATCGTTTTTACGACTTTCAATGTCTTTAAGGTATTCTAAATATAAGCTCATGTGGCTCTCTCTCTAGCTATAATATTGCTAATAAAGTTAAATTAGCAGGAAAAATTTTTTGCATAGTTTACCTGAATTTCTAGCCACTACTAATCATTTAGTTAAATAAACAATATTCATGCTATTTATAGCAGGTAGAAGAGAGGGTTATATTAGTTGGTTTGTTATGACCAGGTAATGTGCGCTACAAGCATGCTGTTTTGATTAATCCAAAACGGCTTTGTAAGGTGATGAGTTTAATGTGATAGACAAGAAAGCTCTAACTAAAGCTTTCTTATTATATTATTTTTGCCGCTTTAGAAAGGGCGAATAAAAGCTACGCCTAATACTGTAGAGGTTTCACCGTCAACAAAGTCGAATGCAACGGTTGGGGCAATTTCAAAGTCACCAACAACAAAATCGTAGTTTGCTGATACTCGTACTAAATCTTCTTCATGGCTAGGGTGACCATGACTGCCATTTACCTTTTCCTCACCAAAGCCTAAGCCGATGCGTACGTGATGAATAGGGTGAAAGTAAGCCGAAACAAGTTTAACTTCAACACCGGCACCTTCGTGCGCTTCATCGGTATTTTCTAATACAAAACCAGCTCCCCAAGTACGAGTGAATTTATACTCATATTCTAACCCGTAAGAAAAGTCGGTTTTATCGTCTATTGTAGTCGCGCCTACAAAAATACCTGGGAAATGGTGATTACCTTTACCCGTGGCAAATACTGAAGTAGAAAGTAACGCTAGTGAAAGTATTGCAATTTTTTTGAACATATTAGTTACCAGAAACTAAATAAATCTATTCATTTAACTCTATATCTCCTGCCTATAATGTCAAGCAAGCAAAGTGTTTTGTACAATTTGTTACATGGGCTTTTTTGATGCAAATTGCTATTAACAAAGATAAGTGTATTTTTACTTATTTTTTATACCTATAACTATATTGATCGTATTTATAGTAAATATAAACCTTGTGATTAGTAATGTTATTCAGTTTTATTTTGTTATCACATATACTTATTTCAATAAAATTTAATAACAAAGTGAAAACATTTATTTGTTTTTCATCTTATAGTCAGAGAGGAAAGCGTTGTGCTTCAAGAATATCGCAAACACGTAGAAGAGCGTGCCGCTGAAGGTATCGTACCTAAGCCATTAGATGCTGAGCAAGTTGCTCTGTTAATTGAATTAGTAAAGAATCCACCTGCCGGTGAAGAAGCTCTTTTATTAGACCTACTTGCAAATCGTATACCTGCCGGTGTTGATGACGCAGCTTATGTTAAGGCTGGATTTTTAGCTGCAATCGCAAAAGGTGAAACAACATCGCCAATCTTAGATGCTGAGCGCGCAACCCAATTATTAGGTACAATGCTTGGTGGTTACAACATTCAACCAATGATTGATCTTTTAGATTGCGATAAGTTAGGTGCAACTGCAGCAAAGGGGCTTTCTAAAACATTATTAATGTTTGATGCATTCCACGACGTAAAAGAAAAAGCTGAAGCTGGTAACGAGCAAGCTAAAGCTGTTATGCAATCTTGGGCTAACGGTGAGTGGTTTACTAATCGTGAACCTGTTGCTGAAAAAATCACGGTTAAAGTATTTAAAGTTACTGGTGAAACCAATACCGACGATCTATCTCCAGCACCTGATGCTTGGTCTCGTCCTGATATCCCTCTACACGCAAAAGCTATGCTTAAGATTGGCCGTGATGGTATTGAACCTGAAGAAGAAGGTGTTATTGGCCCGATCAAGCAAATTGAAGAATTACAACAAGACGGCATTCCATTAGCATATGTAGGTGATGTTGTTGGTACGGGATCTTCTCGTAAGTCGGCAACAAACTCAGTGCTATGGTTTATGGGAGATGATATCCCTTATATTCCTAACAAGCGTGGTGGCGGTGTATGTTTAGGCGGTAAAATAGCGCCAATTTTCTATAACACTATGGAAGACTCTGGTGCACTACCAATTGAATTAGACGTACAGGCGATGAATATGGGTGATGTGATCGATATCTTCCCATACGAAGGTGTGGTTAAGCGTGCAAATACAGACGAAGTTATTTCTACATTCGAATTAAGCCCGGTTTTACTTGATGAGGTTCGAGCTGGTGGCCGTATTCCACTTATTATTGGTCGTGGCTTAACTGGCCGTGCACGTGAAGCGTTAGGTTTAGGTGAAACTGATTTATTCCAAAAGCCAGAAGATGCTACCGCAAGCTCTAAAGGTTATACTTTAGCGCAAAAAATGGTTGGTAAAGCATGTGGCGTAGATGGCGTACGTGCGGGTCAATATTGTGAGCCTAAAATGACCACGGTTGGTTCACAAGATACTACCGGTCCTATGACTCGTGATGAATTAAAAGATTTAGCCTGTTTAGGTTTCTCTGCCGATTTAACAATGCAGTCTTTCTGTCATACATCGGCATACCCTAAACCTGTTGATGTAAATACCCATCACACATTACCTGACTTTATGATGAACCGCGGTGGTGTGTCACTTCGTCCAGGTGATGGTGTTATTCACTCATGGTTAAATCGTATGTTATTACCAGACACTGTTGGTACAGGTGGTGATTCACATACTCGCTTCCCTCTTGGTATTTCATTCCCTGCTGGTTCTGGTTTAGTAGCATTTGCTGCGGCAACAGGTGTTATGCCACTTGATATGCCGGAATCGGTTCTTGTTCGTTTTAAAGGTGAAATGCAACCAGGCATCACTTTACGCGATCTTGTTCATGCCATCCCTTACTACGGGATTAAAAATGGTTTATTAACGGTCGAAAAAGCAGGTAAAGTTAATGAGTTTTCTGGTCGAGTATTAGAGATAGAAGGTTTAACCGGTTTAACGGTTGAGCAAGCATTTGAATTATCTGACGCATCAGCGGAGCGAAGTGCTGCAGGTTGTACAATTAAACTTGAAGAAGATGCCGTTGCACAGTACTTAGAATCAAACATCGTTATGCTTAAGTGGATGATCAGTGAAGGTTACGGTGATGTACGTACTATTGAGCGCCGCATTGTAGCAATGCAAGAGTGGTTAGCTAATCCATCGTTAATGGAAGCTGATAGTGATGCAGAATATGCTCATGTTTTAGAAATTGATTTAAATGAAATTAAAGAGCCTATTGTTTGTTGTCCAAATGATCCTGATGACGCTAAGCTTCTTTCAGATGTTGCTGGCGCAGATGTAGACGAAGTATTTATCGGCTCTTGTATGACTAACATTGGTCATTTCCGCGCGGCAGGTAAATTACTAGAAGATTTTGGTGGCGTACTTAAAACACGTATGTGGGTTGCTCCGCCAACTAAAATGGATAGAGATCAGCTTACAGCAGAAGGTTACTACTTTACTTATGGTAGAGCAGGCGTGCGCATTGAAACTCCAGGTTGTTCTTTATGTATGGGTAACCAAGCGCGTGTTGCTGAGAAATCGACAGTACTTTCAACCTCGACTCGTAACTTCCCGAACCGTTTAGGTACTGGCGCAAATGTTTATCTTACTTCAGCAGAACTTGCTGCTGTTGGTGCTATTGTTGGTCACTTACCAACAGTTGCTGAATACATGGAGTATTCTGCTAAGTTAGATACAACAGCTGCCGATACATATCGCTACTTAAACTTCCATACTATGGATAGTTACACGAAGAAAGCGAAAGAAGTAGTTATTGCACAAGCTAGTGCGTAATGATTAGCTGCTGAAACAATTCCAGAATTTATATTTGGAACTCAAAATAAAAAGACCGCACCGCGGTCTTTTTTCATTATTTAATGCAAATATCACAACAAGTTTTTAAAACTATTGCGATTATTCACTTCTATATTTAGCTCCACTAATAAGAATAAGATCAACTAATTCTTTGGCTGTAGTTATAGTGTCGAGTTCGTATTCTATTCCACCACCTAAATTATTAGAGCCACCATGGCCGGTTAATTCAAGAATGGCATATTTCTTTAAATCCGAATGCTCCATATAAGTGGAATATACGACTGAAGGCTGGCCTAACAGCTTGTCTTGCCAATCCTTATTGGTGTCAAATGGTTGGTTTATTTCGAAAAATATCAGGTATTCTTGTTCTGCTTGGCTAAAATACTTTTTAAGTGAGAATGTATGGTTTGCCGTCGCTCCTGTTGAACCATCGATAGTACCGTTAGGCTCTAAACCACTTATTAAAGTGAATCGACTTCTCCATATAGGTAATATTTTGCTGCGATTAACTGTCTGTCCATGCCAAGTTGGTGAATCGGAGTAAGCTAGTTCAGGACTTAAGTACAAAGTTTCTATTAAGGCGCCAGTAGTGGATTCTGCCCAAATGGCAATAGCTGGTTTATGTGTAATTTGCGCTGACATTCTGACTTCAATATCTAAAGCTACAGCACGCTGTGTATCATCCTCTTTAGGTTCGAAGCTGCGCACTGTATGTAAATTATTCTCTATTATTTGAGTTGCCGTATTTGGTGATACTCTGAGAATTTCTCTTTGATGCCTGCTTTCATAGCTCCAATCCATGAATTTACTTATTGGTGCAATATTTTGTAGTGCGCTAACTAAGACAAAAATCAAAATACACAAGATTAATAGCAATAACTGCCTTGTTCTTAAACTTGTGCGAGTAATAGCCTTAGGAAAGTAACCGTACTTTTGTGTTAAATGATAGCCAATAAAAAAGATGGTAGCGAATGCAAATACAATATGAACTCGAGTATTATTTAATGAAAAAGGCAATAGGTAAGCGATGATCCCTGTCACCATTAAAATGACAAATGAGATTAATAAGCCATAGTTCATCAAATGTTTATTAAACATTGTAGATCCTTAGTATGAACTGAGCGTAAATTTATACGCGGTACAGAATTGCTTATGCAATACGACATTTTAGTAATAGCATTTTCATTAATTAGGTGAACAATTGAAAGTGCTACTCAATGTGCCGGAAGTTAATATAATTGCTATAAACCACACGATGCTAGATAACATAACCGAATCTAGCATCGCTTATTTAAGGTTTACTATACGTAGCCAATTAACTTTCTTAGCTCTGTAATATGTTGTTGACCGACCTTGCGAGGATTAGCGTTATATTTTGTACACAAAGCGGCGGCGTAACCAGTCGCTACACCCATTTGTGCACAAGTATTCATTACCCTAGGCCCGGCAAGACCTATATGTGAACAGCTAAAGTTACGGCCAGCAATCAATAGATTATCGATATTTTTAGAAAATAAACTTCTAAATGGAATGTAATATAGCCCTACGTATTTAAATAACCCTTCAGAACGATAATCAGCATGATGGCCTTTCTCTTTTTCTTGGTAGTGTATATCAAATACGCGTTTTTCTTCTGCAACTATATCGGGAAAATCTGGCTTATCAACAGCATCATTTAAGGTGAAAATATGATCACCCATTAGACGTACTGACTCTCGGCGTCCTAGAATATAACCTAAAAAGTTAATTTTTGTCTTACGATGTTTAGGGTGTTTTTTGGCATTGTAAAAGTTACCGTATATAGCTCGGAATAGGTGATCTCGAATGGTTTCTCCATCCGCTACTTGATCAAGCTCATCAGATGAATATTCCCACTTCCATCCACCACGAGTCGCAGCATCTTTACCCGCTACATCCATTGCCCAAGGAACCTTTGGAAAAATTTCGGCTTGTTTACTTCGATTACTTTTCCACATTATGGTAGCACCCATAACTTTATTATCAGGCTTTTCAGGGCTCCATAAATCGCCATGTTTGTCCCAGCTCTCATTAAACTCTGAACTTGCTTCACGGCCATAACGGTATTTTGCACCAGCTAGTACACCTAAGGCACCATTACCTGTACTGTCGAGAAATTGTTTCGATCTTAAGCGAGTAATGATACCCGTTGTTATATTTCGGGCATCTACACTGACAATTTTATCACCTTGTTTCTCAAGACCAATTAGCATGTGACCAGCAAATAAACTTACATTGCTATCGGCCATGGTCTTTTCTCTTTTTTGTTGGTCGACAATGGATTCTTCCGAGCCTAGTTTCCACTCCTCTGTGCCAACCGACTTAATAAGTTTGTCGTTCTTTCCTGTTATACCTATACAAGTTACACGTATTTCTTCACTGGCATTACCACCAAAGATAGGGCGATCTTGTATTACCGCAACATTAATGTTTTGTGAGTCAGCAGCAATTGCCGCCGCACAACCAGTTACTCCACCGCCACATACAACAAAATCAAATACTTTTTCTTCAATAGCTAATTTGCTGCGCCCAGTGAGTTGATCTTTCCAATGGAATAAATCTGTTGGGGTATTAGGTAGTTTAGGGCTTGATTCTTTAGTAAGGTAAATCGCATCAAACCGTCCTTCAAAACCTGTTAGATCTTCAACTTCAATTTTTGATTGGCCTTTATTAAGCTCTACTTGCCCAGCAAGCTGCCAGCCCCAGCCTTTTTGAGTTCCTAGATTATTCTCCAGAGTCTTGTTATCTATATGAACTTTAAACTGTCCCGGAGCTTCCCAGTCACCCGGGCACCAATCAGTAGTTCTTACATACACATTCCATAAACCTGAATCAATAACGTCAATTTGCGTAGATGCATTTTCAACAGGAGAGCCCAAACCATGAGCTAATAGCTGAACTCCGCCCATCTGCTGATAAAATTGAGTATCTAATACCCAGCCACCTAAATTGTTAAAATTAGCAGCTTCAATTAGCATACCCGATGAGGAAAAACCTGAGTTGGCAAAACCATAAGTTGGCGCGATAGCTGTGACAGCAACGGTTCCGCCAATAATGCGTATAAATTCTCTTCTATTCATAACGAACCCTAATTATTATTTTTATTGTTTAAAGCTTTTTATAAGTGAACCACTGTAGCAATATTTTACAAGGTTGTTAATCTCGCTTCTGTTTTTAATGTATGTGTTTTTAAAAGAAGTATTTAATCTGGGAAAATATGGTTATTAATCGCCCGTTAATATGGGTAAAGAGGCAAATTAACGATGAGCCTTATATAAATAAATAGAAACAAAGCAAGATGTAGCTGCTAAAATATACGTTTTGTCTATTATATGTACCAATACTCATTAATTTATAAAAAAACTAAAAAACTTGTTGACGCCAAGGCTTAGATCTATACAATGCGCTCCACTTCTTCGGGGCAACCCAAAGAACGGTTAGAAGGTTAAACCTTAAGTAATACTTAGAGTTTAACGCCAATAAAAACTTTTTATAAAATCTTTTATAAAAGCTGTTGACTTCCTAACTAAGGTGCTTATAATGCGCCTCCTGCTTCGGGCAAACGGCAACGTTAGCCACAAGCAATAAGAGTTAAGCGAATGCGACTTAGTTCTTCTACATGAGAAAGTACAAACCAAAACGTTCATCCATGAACAGGTTTGCATAACTACATCGTGTAGCCATCTTTAACAATTAGTTATCATGCAATTTGTGTGGGCACTCACATTGATGTTGATTTTACATAGCTACTTAGTAGCAAATTAACTTAATGATGAATGAACACACAAAACGACTTAA
>NZ_VKDD01000008.1 GCF_007097525.1 Thalassomonas sp. M1454 | reverse complement strand
ATTTTGCCTAGTTCCTTCACCCGAGTTCTCTCAAGCGCCTTAGTATTCTCTACCTAACCACCTGTGTCGGTTTGGGGTACGGTTCCTATATATCTGAAGCTTAGAAGCTTTTCCTGGAAGTATGGCATCAACAACTTCAACTCCGTAGAGTCTCGTCTCGTATCTCAGTCTTAGGAATCCGGATTTACCTAAACTCCCAACCTACATACTTTCACATGGACAACCAGCGCCATGCTTGCTTAGCCTTCTCCGTCCCTCCTTCGCAATATATAGAAGTACAGAAATATTAATCTGTTTCCCATCGACTACGCGTTTCCGCCTCGCCTTAGGGGCCGACTTACCCTGCCCNCTCCCGAAGTTACGGTACTATTTTGCCTAGTTCCTTCACCCGAGTTCTCTCAAGCGCCTTAGTATTCTCTACCTAACCACCTGTGTCGGTTTGGGGTACGGTTCCTATATATCTGAAGCTTAGAAGCTTTTCCTGGAAGTATGGCATCAACAACTTCAGCTCCGTAGAGCCTCGTCTCGTATCTCAGTCTTAGGGATCCGGATTTACCTAAATCCCCAACCTACATACTTTCACATGGACAACCAGCGCCATGCTTGCTTAGCCTTCTCCGTCCCTCCTTCGCAATATATAGAAGTACAGAAATATTAATCTGTTTCCCATCGACTACGCGTTTCCGCCTCGCCTTAGGGGCCGACTTACCCTGNTCCGTAGAATCTCGTCTCGTATCTCAGTCTTAGCAACCCGGATTTACCTAAGTCACCAACCTACATACTTTCACATGGACAACCAGCGCCATGCTTGCTTAGCCTTCTCCGTCCCTCCTTCGCAATATATAGAAGTACAGAAATATTAATCTGTTTCCCATCGACTACGCGTTTCCGCCTCGCCTTAGGGGCCGACTTACCCTGCCCTGATTAACATGGGACAGGAAACCTTGGTCTTTCGGCGGGGGAGTTTTTCACTCCCCTTATCGTTACTCATGTCAGCATTCGCACTTCTGATACCTCCAGCAAACCTTACGATTCACCTTCAACGGCTTACAGAACGCTCCCCTACCACTCAGAATAAATTCTGAATCCGCAGCTTCGGTGCATAGTTTAGCCCCGTTACATCTTCCGCGCAGACCGACTCGACTAGTGAGCTATTACGCTTTCTTTAAAGGGTGGCTGCTTCTAAGCCAACCTCCTAGCTGTCTATGCCTTTCCACATCGTTTCCCACTTAACTATGACTTTGGGACCTTAGCTGGCGGTCTGGGTTGTTTCCCTCTTCACAACGGACGTTAGCACCCGTAGTGTGTCTCCCGCATATCACTCATTGGTATTCGGAGTTTGCAAAGGGTTGGTAAGTCGGGATGACCCCCTAGCCTTAACAGTGCTCTACCCCCAATGGTGTTCGTGCGAGGCTCTACCTAAATAGATTTCGGGGAGAACCAGCTATCTCCCGGCTTGATTAGCCTTTCACTCCGACCCACAAGTCATCACCGCATTTTTCAACATACGTGTGTTCGGTCCTCCAGTTGATGTTACTCAACCTTCAACCTGCCCATGGGTAGATCGCCGGGTTTCGGGTCTATGCCCTGCAACTAAACGCGCAGTTAACACTCGCTTTCGCTACGGCTCCCCTATTCGGTTAACCTTGCTACAGAACATAAGTCGCTGACCCATTATACAAAAGGTACGCAGGCACCAGACTAAATCTGGCTTCCACTGCTTGTACGTATGCGGTTTCAGGTTCTATTTCACTCCCCTCACAGGGGTTCTTTTCGCCTTTCCCTCACGGTACTGGTTCACTATCGGTCAGTTAGGAGTATTTAGCCTTGGAGGATGGTCCCCCCATATTCAGTCAAGATTTCTCGTGTCCCGACCTACTCGATTTCACGGTAAGTTTATTTTCGTGTACGGGGCTATCACCCTGTATCGCTGAGCTTTCCAGCTCATTCCACTAATGTACAAACCACTTAAGGGCTAATTCCCGTTCGCTCGCCGCTACTAAGGAAATCTCGGTTGATTTCTTTTCCTCGGGGTACTTAGATGTTTCAGTTCTCCCGGTTCGCCTCCTAACGCTATGTATTCACGTTAGGATACCCAACTTACGTTGGGTGGGTTCCCCCATTCGGACATCTGAGCCTATAACGGTTTTTATCACCTTAACTCAGCTTTTCGCAGATTAACACGTCCTTCATCGCCTCTAACTGCCAAGGCATCCACCACATACGCTTAGTCACTTAACCATACAACCCCAAAAAGTTTCCTTCTCGATTGTTCGGTGACTAAACCGAACTAAGTTGACAGTCTGACATTTTCACGCATTCATAAGAATGTTGGTAACTTAAGTTACCAAACTCACATTGCTGTGAGCCTTGAGTAAGAACAACTAACGAAACGATAATTATCGTTAGTTATAATGTTGAGATGTTGTATAAACATCTCAGTGACAATCACAAGTGATTGTCGTGGTAATTCGTACTCTCTATTTCAAGAGCGGGTTTATGATTGGAGGTCATAAACACGAATTACCGGGTTTAATATCAGCTTTCCAAATTGTTAAAGAGTTAATCAACACGCGCATTCGGTGCAGATTTTGGTAAAAAACCAAACTTAATGCATCGTTCCATTATAGAAGTGATGTTTTAAGTTTGGTCTTTCAGACAATTTCATGAGAGTCATTTCGCTTTATAACAAGGCACTTTATGGCGCCGTGTAGTTCACCTACACAAGTCATAAAGTAACGCAGTTAGAAATCGAAATTGGTAGGTCTGGGCAGACTTGAACTGCCGACCTCACCCTTATCAGGGGTGCGCTCTAACCAGCTGAGCTACAGACCTACTGTATAGATCTCTCTTGGTTTCAGAAAATGGTGGAGCTAAGCAGGATCGAACTGCTGACCTCCTGCGTGCAAGGCAGGCGCTCTCCCAGCTGAGCTATAGCCCCATTTCTGAGTATTGTCTTTACTTTTCGTTATCAAGCAATTTGTGTGAACACTCAACATTAAGTTGTTCTACTTAAGGTAAGGAGGTGATCCAACCCCAGGTTCCCCTAGGGTTACCTTGTTACGACTTCACCCCAGTCATGAATCACAAAGTGGTAACCGTCCTCCCGAAGGTTAGACTAGCTACTTCTTTTGCAACCCACTCCCATGGTGTGACGGGCGGTGTGTACAAGGCCCGGGAACGTATTCACCGTGGCATTCTGATCCACGATTACTAGCGATTCCGACTTCATGGAGTCGAGTTGCAGACTCCAATCCGGACTACGACAAGCTTTCTGGGATTCGCTCCACCTCGCGGTCTCGCTGCCCTCTGTACTTGCCATTGTAGCACGTGTGTAGCCCATCCCGTAAGGGCCATGATGACTTGACGTCGTCCCCACCTTCCTCCGGTTTATCACCGGCAGTCTCCTTAAAGTTCCCGACACTACTCGCTGGCAAATAAGGATAGGGGTTGCGCTCGTTGCGGGACTTAACCCAACATTTCACAACACGAGCTGACGACAGCCATGCAGCACCTGTCTCAGAGCTCCCGAAGGCACTAATCTATCTCTAGAAAATTCTCTGGATGTCAAGGGATGGTAAGGTTCTTCGCGTTGCATCGAATTAAACCACATGCTCCACCGCTTGTGCGGGCCCCCGTCAATTCATTTGAGTTTTAACCTTGCGGCCGTACTCCCCAGGCGGTCAACTTATTGCGTTAGCTGCGCTACCCACAGATCAAGTCTACAGACAGCTAGTTGACATCGTTTACGGCGTGGACTACCAGGGTATCTAATCCTGTTTGCTCCCCACGCTTTCGTGCCTCAGCGTCAGTTTTTGTCCAGGTGGCCGCCTTCGCCACTGATGTTCCTTCCAATCTCTACGCATTTCACCGCTACACTGGAAATTCCACCACCCTCTACAAAACTCTAGCCTGCCAGTTCAAAATGCAGTTCCCAGGTTGAGCCCGGGGCTTTCACATCTTGCTTAACAAACCGCCTACGCACGCTTTACGCCCAGTAATTCCGATTAACGCTCGCACCCTCCGTATTACCGCGGCTGCTGGCACGGAGTTAGCCGGTGCTTCTTCTGTTGCTAACGTCACAGTATGCAGTTATTAACTACACACCTTTCCTCACAACTGAAAGTGCTTTACAACCCGAAGGCCTTCTTCACACACGCGGCATGGCTGCATCAGGCTTTCGCCCATTGTGCAATATTCCCCACTGCTGCCTCCCGTAGGAGTCTGGGCCGTGTCTCAGTCCCAGTGTGGCTGATCATCCTCTCAAACCAGCTAGAGATCGTCGCCTTGGTAAGCCATTACCTTACCAACTAGCTAATCTCACTTGGGCTAATCTATGAGCGAGAGGTCCGAAGAGCCCCCCCTTTGGTCCGTAGACGTTATGCGGTATTAGCAGTCGTTTCCAACTGTTGTCCCCCACTCAAAGGCATATTCCCAAGCATTACTCACCCGTCCGCCGCTCGACGCCAGAAGTGCAAGCACTTCTTCGTTTCCGCTCGACTTGCATGTGTTAAGCCTGCCGCCAGCGTTCAATCTGAGCCATGATCAANAGTGCTTTACAACCCGAAGGCCTTCTTCACACACGCGGCATGGCTGCATCAGGCTTTCGCCCATTGTGCAATATTCCCCACTGCTGCCTCCCGTAGGAGTCTGGGCCGTGTCTCAGTCCCAGTGTGGCTGATCATCCTCTCAAACCAGCTAGAGATCGTCGCCTTGGTAAGCCTTTACCTTACCAACTAGCTAATCTCACTTGGGCTAATCTATGAGCGAGAGGTCCGAAGATCCCCCCCTTTGGTCCGTAGACGTTATGCGGTATTAGCAGTCGTTTCCAACTGTTGTCCCCCACTCAAAGGCATATTCCCAAGCATTACTCACCCGTCCGCCGCTCGACGCCNTCGTTTCCGCTCGACTTGCATGTGTTAAGCCTGCCGCCAGCGTTCAATCTGAGCCATGATCAAACTCTTCAATTAAAAAGTGTTTTTGAATCAACAAGTGATTCGGCTCAATGAATTCTGAATTTGCTTAATCCGAAGATTAAGACTTTACATAAAACCATAATTAATCCGAAGACTAATTAAGTCGTTTTGTGTGTTCATTCATCATTAAGTTAATTTGTCCCGAAGGACTATGTAAAATCAACATCAATGTGAGTGCCCACACAAATTGCATGATAACTAATTGTTAAAAATTTGCGCTGATGCGCACATGTCGAAGTGTTCATGGATGAACGTTTTCTTCGACGCGAGACTTTAATCACATTCGCTAAAGTACCGCTTATTGCTTGTAGCTAACGTTGCCGTTTGCCCGAAGCAGGAGGCGCATTATAAGCACCTCAGTTAGGAAGTCAACAGCTTTTATAAAAGAATTTTAAAAAGTTTTTGTTGGCGTTAAATACTAAGAAATACTTAACATCTAACCTTCTAACTGTTCTCTGGGTTGCCCCGAAGAAGTGGAGCGCATTGTATAGATCTAAACCTTGACGTCAACAATTTTTAATTAAAAAAATGAATTAATTTTATTTTGCTCAATAATTAATCTAAACCTGTAACTTTAATGCATAAAAACGTTAAAAGCATATGCTTTTGTTCATATGGTTGTAATAACGATTTAGATGATAGAAAGGTTAATACTTCACTCTAATTGAAGTTGCCGAAACCAGCCTTAACGGTGAATCTAAATTTAACTCAGATATATAGTTATAATTTTGCGAATAAAATTGCATTACTCAATATGCTTTATCTAATTTAGCCAATATAAAGCTAATAGTGATGCAACATTATTTATCATATGCACTGCAATACAATATTTAATGTTATTGGTTTTTATTCTTATTAGCCCTAATAAGATAGCAAAGGTAAACAATGCAAATAATTCAATGCCTTGGTATTGAGAATGGACAAGGGTGAAAATAATGCTTGTTAATATTAAAGATCCGCTTTTACCTAACACTGACCGTTGCAAGCGAGCATAAATAAAACCGCGAAAAACCAGCTCTTCAAATACAGGTGCAACAATACAAATAGATAAAACTAGTAGCCACAAGTAGTCACTTGTTTGCACGATATTGAGCATAACTTCAGGTGGCTCTATATTAAATATCGAATTAACTGCCCACCAAAAACTTAAAAACAACAAAGTAACTAAAAGCCAAGGGTAAAACGCCTTTGGTTCAAACTTACTGTCTAAAGCAAAAAAATGTAACCTTTGCTCCAATGGCAATTGCTTAGTAGCTAAATATAAAATAGGTAAAGTTGCCATGGCCATAAAAATGCCAAAACCACTGATAATATCGCCATCACTAAACCAAGTTGCGGGGTCAGTTATAGCCGGATTTGTACGAACATAAATGCCATAAGCAATACTCAACAAGAATGTAGGAATATAAAGAGCAGCAATCCATAAAGCACTATCCTTTAAATCGAGGCGTGTATTATTACTTTCTGCAATTGAACTGCTAGTTTTTTTATCAGACAAAACTATCCTTAGATAATGCGACCAATTGTTGTATTAGATGGTTAAAGTTTACTAATAATATTAATGATTACAAGCTCTAAGCAAAAACATCCTGAGCTACAAATGAAAGCTAAATCAAGCAACTTCAAAATCTGACTCGATATTCACCTTGACATAATATGTCGCAATCTACAAAATTCTCTGCTATATTGATTTACAACTAATTAACATCGTAACGGGTATTAATAAGTTGAGGAGAACAAACCTCTAAAGACATGGAGAGAGAAATGGAAATGAGTAATGATGTATTAGCATGGGGTAGCGTTGGTATATTCCTAATGCTAGCTGAGCTAATTTTACCTGGTGGTATTGTTGTTTTTCTTGGTACATCCGCCTTAATTGTCGCAGTTACCTTACAACTTGATGTTATTGATAGTTGGGTACACGCTTTCACGCTCTGGTTTATTTTATCTATTGTCTTGTTATTGGCATTTCGTAACGTTAGCCAAAAACTAGTTGGTGGCGATACAATTATTGAAAATACCGATGAAAATCTAGATGTATTTGGTCAAGAAGTTGAGGTTATTGAAACAATAGGACCGGGTAATAAAAAAGGTCGTATATTATTTCAAGGCAGTAACTGGAGCGCACTCGGCGATGGCAGCGAGATAACCAAAGGCGATAAAGCAAAAATAGTGTGTCGAGATAATATATCTTATGTTGTAGAAAAAGTTAGTTAACCACTCAACTAGCTCAAAAATATTCCTTCTAAAGAAATTATAAAAGGACAAGCAGTCCCAAGGAGAGTCATGTGTTTATTTTTACCTTAGTCTTATTAGGCTTTTTATTTATATTAGTTAAATTGATCCTTATTGTAGAAATGCGCGAAGTTTGTGTTATTGAACGATTAGGTAAGTTTCGCGCTGTAATGCAGCCGGGACTACATTTTTTAATTCCATTTTTTGATCGAGTTGCTTACCGCCATGAAACTCGTGAACAAGTATTAGATATTCCAGCACAAAGCTGTATTTCAAAAGATAATATTCAAATTGATGTTGATGGCTTAGTTTACATAAAAGTAATGGACGGAGCTAAAGCTAGCTATGGTATTGAAGATTATCGTCGCGCCAGCATTAACTTAGCTCAAACAACAATGCGAAGTGAAATAGGTAAATTGAGTTTAAGTGAAACATTCTCTGAACGCGATACCTTAAATGAAACCATTGTTCGTGAAATTGATAAAGCGTCAGATCCTTGGGGCATTAAAGTTTTACGCTACGAAGTGCGCAATATTACCCCGTCACTTAATGTTATTCACACCCTAGAAAAACAAATGGAAGCAGAGCGTAGTAAACGCGCCGAAATTACTTTGGCAAATGCTGCTCGTGACTCGATGATTAATTTATCTGAAGGTGACCGCCAAGAAGCAATTAACTTATCAGAAGGCGATAAACAAAAGCAGATCAACGAAGCAGAAGGTCGAGCTAAAGAAATTGAAATAATTGCCGAAGCAACGGCTCAAGGCATGACCTTAATCGCCGAAGCAGCAAATACTCCTTGTGGCGATGACGCTATTAAAATGCGCTTAATGCAAGAATTTATACAACAAACAGGTGCTGTATTAGATAAAGCCGATGTATCAATTTTACCCGCAGAAATAGCAAAACTAGAAGGTTTCTTTGAAGGTATGGATAAAGTAACAACTGCAGTACAAGGAGCTAAATAATGGACTTTTTACAAAATTACCAACCAACGGATTTAGCTGTATTTTTTATTTGGGGCGCTATATTTCTAATATTTATTATTAAATTATTTCAGTCAATTTGTTTAGTACCAACAAAATCAGCTTACGTTGTTGAACGTTTAGGAAAATATCATAAAACTTTAGATGCTGGTTTTCATGCCCTGCTCCCTTTTATCGACCGTGTGGCTTATGTACAAGACTTAAAAGAAGAAACAATCGATGTTCCGCCACAAGAATGTTTTTCAAGAGATGAAGTTAATGTAGAAGTTGATGGTGTGATTTATATTTCAGTCATTGAACCGATTAAATCGAGCTACGGTATAGTTGACTATCGTTTTGCCGCCATGCAACTTGCACAAACGACGACTCGTTCAGTTATTGGTACTCTCGATTTAGATCGCACTTTTGAAGAGCGTGATGTTATATCAGCAAAAGTAGTTGAAGTACTTGATAAAGCTGGTGAAGCTTGGGGCATTAGAGTTCATCGTTACGAGATCAAAAATATCACCCCTCCACAAACAGTAAGGCTTGCTATGGAAATGCAGGTTAATGCTGAGCGTGAACGCAGAGCCATATTAGCGAAAAGTGAAGGTGATAAACAGTCAGTGATCAATCGCTCGGAAGGTATCAAGCGTGAAACCATTAATATATCAGAGGGTGAAAAGCAACGCCGTATTAACTCTGCCGAAGGTAAAGCTTCTGAAATTATTGCCCTTGCGAGGGCAACAGCAGATTCAATCATTAAAGTTGCTAACGTAATAAATCAAGACGGCGGTAAAAAGGCGTTAGAGATGCAGTTAAGTGAGCAGTATCTTAAGCAAATGCAAGGGTTAAGTAAGGACAATCGAAAAGTTATTTTACCTGCTAACCTCTTAGACTATAACCAATGGATGTCTACTATGGGCTTAAATACCAATAAGAAATAATTTAAATCGTACCCATTAGAAGCGCAATCCATAATTAATTGCGAGGGACTAAAGAAAGTACAAGTTGTTAATCTTAATTACATTTGAGTAACAGTTTGCATGTAAATTAATTGTTACTGTATTAACACTAACTAATTTTAGTTATTTCTCGCCCTGAGATTGTAATGCCTTTTGGCTAATGCCAGTCACCTATTGACTGGCATTTTTTTATCTATAATCCAATGACTTATTTCAAGTTACTCTGACCCCCTTGATTTTTCTTGCGCTAGTTTAGATTAACCGATAAGTTATCATTACAATTAACAAAATATTCACTTATCAAGGGTTAACATGGACATGTCTACTGTCATTTTTTGGCTAGTTGTTGCTGCTGCCGTTTTTTATATTATTGGTATATTTAATCAGCTAGTCGCTCTTAAAAACCGTTATCAAAATGCTTTCGCACAAATAGAAGTGCAACTTAAACGTCGTTATGACTTAATTCCTAATCTTGTTGAAACAGCAAAAGCCTATATGAAACACGAAAGTGAAACATTAGAAGCTGTTATTGCCGCAAGAAATAACGCGGTAGAAGGGTTATCAGCTGCAGCTTCACAGCCTGGAAGCGCTAGCGCAATGAACTCATTAATGGGTGCTGAGGGTGCGTTAAATCAAGCAATGGGTAAACTCAATGTAGTGATGGAAGCCTACCCTGATTTAAAAGCCAATGAAAATATGATGCAAGTAAGTGAAGAGTTAATCAGCACGGAAAATAGAGTCGGCTTTGCTCGTCAAGGCTTTAATGATCAAGTAATGGCTTACAATACTTATAAACAAAGTTTCCCACAAAATTTTTTCGCCGGCCGCTTTGGTCATAGCAAAGATGCGACTTTACTTGAATTTGAAGATAGCGCAGCAATACAGGCAGCACCTAAAGTATCTTTTTAAATGGATTTTTTTCAATCGCAGCAGCAAGCTAAACGCAACACATCACGTTTAGTTGGTTTATTTGGATTAGCAATTATTAGCCTAATAGTAATGACTAATTTACTAGTCATGTTACTGTTTGGTTTTTTAGCTATAGAAGATGGTAGCCTGCCTTCAACGGATGTTGTCGCTCAGCAGTTTGACTGGGAGACTTTCTTCTTTATCGGGATCAGTGTCACCCTAGTGATCCTGTTAGGGAGTATCTATAAAACCATGTCACTTTCTGCTGGAGGCAAAACCATTGCAGAATCATTAGGTGGCACATTACTTACCCACAATGTCACCGAATTAAATGAGCGTAAGCTTTTGAATGTTGTTGAAGAGATGGCGATAGCTTCAGGCACACCTGTGCCATCAGTTTATTTAATGAAGAATGAACATGGCATTAATGCTTTTGCTGCCGGATTTAAAAACTCAGATGCGGTTATTGGAGTTACCCAAGGTTGCATCGACACATTAGATAGAGAAGAGTTACAAGGCGTAGTTGCTCATGAATTTAGCCATATATTAAATGGTGATATGCGTTTAAATATGCGCTTACTCGGGATTTTACATGGTATCTTAGTCATAGGTTATATTGGTTATTTTTTACTACGTTCAGCTGGTGGCTCACGAAAAAATGCCATGCCTATTTTAGGCTTAGGCTTTAGCCTAGTGGTGATTGGCTTTGGTGGTAATTTTTTTGGTAACATGATCAAAGCATCAGTAAGTAGACAAAGAGAATATTTAGCCGATGCCTCTGCAGTGCAATTTACTCGTAATAAAGACGGTATCGCTAGCGCGCTTAATAAAATAGCAAAGCATAGCTACGGTTCTACTTTAGACACCCCACAAGCACCGCAAATGAGCCATGCATATTTTAGTAATGGCGTTAGCTCTTTCGTTGATTCTATGTTTGCAACCCACCCACCTATCGAAAAACGCATAAAACGAGTATCACCTTATTTTTTAATAAAAAATAAAATGGCTAACCAGCAAGCAAAAAAAACAACGAATACAGAAACAAATGACGCTACGACAAAGTCAGCCTCAAAAGCAGAAAAAGTCGCTTCTGGAGTTACAGCCGCTGTTATAGTTAATGAAATAATGACCGAAGTGGGTAAGGTCAATGTAGAAAACATTAGCCATGCACAACATTTAATCGCGCAAATTCCTACTGATGTTTATCAAGCATGCCATTGCCCCTTTAAAGCTAGGGCTTTAATTTACTGTTTATTACTAAATAAAGAACAAGCGGTATTAACGAAACAGTTAAAGCGAATAAAAGATAAAGGCGATCATGAGGTTATTGACCATGTACTTAGTTTACGCGAACAAGTCGTTAATTTAGAAATAAGATTAAGATTGCCATTAATTGATTTAGTGCTACCGACTCTTAAACAATTATCTATTGGCCGTTATCAATTATTTAAATCAAATTTAGACTACTTAATTAATGCCGATGAAAAAGTTGATACTTTTGAGTGGGTATTACAAAAAATACTATTACGTCATTTAGATACTGAATATAACAAAAACAACAATAAGTATATTAAGCCAACACAGATGAAAAATAATATTTCATCAATTAATGTGCTGTTTGCCATGTTAATAAATTTTTGTCATGCAAATCTCTCTACAGAGCAATCGCAAAAAATATTAATGATAGCAAGTGATGTATTAAACTTAGGCAAAGAGTTAAATATTAGTGGTATTAGTTATGACTACTTAATATTAGATAACGCACTTAATGTGCTCTCAACACTTGCGCCAGCCGATAAAGAAAAGCTACTACGCGCCAGCCTGTATATTATTACCAGTAATAAGCTCTTTTCTAGTAAAGAAATGGAGTTGATGCGAGCCATTGCAGACACATTAGATTGCCCTATGCCTCCGCAGTTATCTTTAAGCTAAGTAGATACTTTCGAGTTGATGAATTGCCAAGCATCTTCACTAAAACAACTTTTAGATAAATAATGGCTGGCATTATTTACTTTCAACACTAAGCCTTTTTCGGTGGGGGTGGCACTAGTGATTTCAGTCCACTGAATAGATTGTTTTACGAAATCTGAATTTATATCTAATCCTGTTTCGTTCAATGATATGGTGACATCATTGCCAGCAGCTTTACTGAGCATTTGTCTGGTAACCCACCAACCTCGTGCATAAATAGTATTTAGCACTTCAACAAAGGCAAGTATGAAGAAGAATGCACCTAAGTGTGCACTGATGCCATCAATTTTTGTCGCGTAAAAGAACAAACCAAATAAAACCATTACAACCGGCTTTATAAAACGGCTATTCGATTTTGGTTGTAATGCATTCGATTGTTCAAAGCATTCTTTATAATGGGCACGGTCAAGTGTAAAACTGGTTGTATAGTTCATAATTTAAATGCTACTTACTTGTTGATTGGCTAAGTGATTTACTAATTTTATTTAGGTGAATACGATGAATAAAGATAAAGCTAAGTACACTTAGTGCAACTAACAGTATATGGGTTACTAGAGTTTCTATTCTAATATTGTCTTGCCAAAGCAGTTGCGGACCTTTTGAGGTAACCACAAACAAATCTAAAATTGTGATATGAAGCCATAATACAAGTGCCAACAAGGTTACTTTTTTCTTAGTAAAGTTGCCCTCCTGCGGATAGGTTTTAGCAAGGATTTTTGTATTAGCTTTCATTTTGTTCGTCCAAATAAGACATTAACTTCGGGTGAATAAACTGATATGACAGCTGAGCTATATTAACACTATTTACTAATTTACCTGCAACTTCTTCTTGTTCTTTAAATATTGCTGTTTTTGATGTCGCTTTGTCTACCGCTTTAAGGTAGAAATCTTTTCTTTTTGGGTGATCATTAATTACCGCATTAATAATATTGGCATTAGGGGCTTGCCCAATTGAGAGCATAGTAATTAACTTGCATATTATTCCAAGTACATCATCTCGATGAATAAAATTAACTACCGAATCAGGATTAGGGATAGCTCGCCCCTGAGCAAAAAATCGACCGGGTTGACGGTAATAGCCAATTAATCCAGCAAGGCGAATAACATACTTATGGGCTAGTTTTGAGTTAAGCACATACTGCTCAGCCGTAGCTAAAAGTTCGACTTTTTCAGCACTATAATCAAGCTTAGTAAGTTCATTAACCTCACCTTGCAAGCCATTATATACTGCAGTAGAGCTAAGCAAGATCAAGCTTGTCACTTTACTATTTTCAGAGCTTGCAGCATCAACTATTTGTTTTATCTTTTGCGGGTAGTCACCTTTACCATAACGGATCCCTGGAGGAATACAGATGATAAGGCATTGTTGCTTAAAAATTAGATTATCATGTTCTAATATGGAATCGGCTTGCACAGACAGCTTAATATTAGGAATACCGGAGTTAGCGAGTACTTGCAAACCATCTTCAGATTGCCGACTTGCCAGGATATTAAACTTTAGTTTTTTCAACATTTGGGCAAGCGCTTCACCGACCCAACCTGCGCCAATGATGCCAACACTTAGTTGTTCATTGCTATGCGTTGTCATTATCAGCCTTATTGGTTTGATCCGGAATCGCAACGTACTTACCGTGGAATTCGGCTACAATATTGTCGCCATCATGAACATTAACTTGCACATTAACCCTGACCTTTCTACCTCGAGCAATGGCAGCTATTTTACCAGATACCAACTCGGTGGAAGTTTTTGCAAGCGGCTCACCTTGTAACGGTTTAATGTAACGAATATTACCATCGGCTAAAACGATATCTGCTGATAAATTATTTTGTTTAAGTAATAACTGCACCCAACCCCAACCGGTCAATGTAGCCAAAGTATAAATACTGCCGGCAAACATAGTATTGTGTAGATTAATGTTGGCAGCTCGATCAGCAATAACAAATAGCTGTTCTCGATCATAAAAGCTTGGATGCAATTGCATAGCTTTCGCCATAGGAATAGTATTATGCCAAGATTGTTTAAGTTCGCTTAGCCACTGTGTGCAATTACCGGGACTTTCATTAAGCACTTTATTCATCGCATAGTGTTTAACTTCGTCGTAAAGAGTATGCACTTGCTCAATTAAGTTATATCCACACTTTTTATAGAAAGCGAGTGCTACTTCACGAGCATTAAGTTGAATTTGTAATACCCCTTGCTTAGCTGCTTCTAGCTCTAATGCTTGCAAAACCATATAACCAAGACCTTTGCCTTGATGCGCACTATTAACTGCCATAAAACGTATTTGCGCATTGGTTTTAGATACTTTATGCAAACGTCCTACAGCTAATACATTACCTTGCTGGTCACATACCATTCGATGCACCGCTTGCGCTTCGAGAGCATCAACTTCACTACCTTTAGCTTGATGCCATGGTTTACGCAGCTCATTAAAGCGTACTTGGTGATAAGCGGCAAACTCTTGCTCAGTTTGAGGTGTGCACACTTGATATTCGTTTGCGGAAATAACATTTGGCTTAGTTATATTAGAATTCATAAATTAGCAGCTCAGAAAATTGCAGATAATATTGATTAAACAGTTAAAGTAAAGGTCACAGGCCCGTCATTGGTTAATGACACTTGCATGTCAGCAGCAAAAATCCCGGTTGGTACTTTAAAACCTAAAGCTCTAAGCTGTAGGCAAAAATATTCATATAGATGTTTACCTAAACTAGGCTCTGCTGATTTTGAGAAGCTTGGGCGCATGCCACGTGTCGTTTCTGCCGCTAAGGTAAATTGTGAGACTACTAAAATATCACCACCAACTTGGCCAACATTTAAATTCATCTTACCTTGCTCATCACTAAACATACGATAACCAGCTACTCGCTCGGCTAAGCGCTTTGCTTTTGCCTCGGTATCAGCATGCTCTACCGCCACTAATACCATTAAACCTTTATCTATCTCACCATTTACTTTGCCATCGATACTTACCGATGCATGTGACACTCTTTGTACTAACGCGATCATAAATTATTCTTTTGCTTTATTATTTTGATATTACCGGCTTATTTAGTTAATAAAAAATCAGCCATTTTGTCGGCCGCCCGACATATTGCGTCAATAATACCTTGTTCGAAGCCACTATGCCCAGCTTTAGGAATAATTTGTAATTGTGCATTTTGCCATTGCTTGGCTAATAACCATGCTTGTTTTATTTGGCAAACCATATCGTAACGGCCATGAATAATAAAAGCAGGGATATGACTAATTACATCAATATTATTGAGCAAATAATTATCTTCAAAAAAACACTTATTGGCAAAGTAATGATTTTCTATACACGCCATGGCTATAGCGTCATGGGTTTCTTCTACGCTAACTAATTCTGTTTTATCTATGTGCAAAGCGGATATTTTAGTTTCCCATAAAGTCCAGGCTTTAGCACTGGCGATACGAGCAATCTCATTACTATCAAATAGCTGTTTATTAAAAGCAGAGACAATATCATCATTAATTTCATGCCCTAATGGAGCAATAAAATCTTGATAATGATCAGGGTAAATAGCTCCTGCACCATTTGCTCCATATAACCAATCCACTTCTGCTTGCGTGCCTAAAAATATGCCTCGCAAAATGAAGGCAGAGACTCGTTGGGGAAATTTAATACCGTAAGCAATGGCTAGTGTTGTACCCCAAGAGCCTCCAGCAACAAGCCATTTTGAGATAGCAAAGTGCTCTCTAATTTCTTCAATATCGTCAATTAAATCCCAAGTAGAATTATTATTAATGCTGGCATGCGGTGTTGATTGCCCACACCCTCTTTGGTCAAATATAATAATTCGGTATTTTTCTGGATTAAAATAACGGCGATGATCTGGGCTACTACCGCCACCGGGACCGCCGTGTAAATAAATTACCGGGATACCATCCGGGTTGCCACTTTCTTCAACATAAACTCGATGCTCTCCTAATTGAAGAAATGTTTCACTATTAGGTTTAATTTTGGGATATAAAGGTTGCACAAGTTAGCCTTATGTTCGTTCTCTAGCTGTAATTTTAGACGGTTTATTCACAAAACCATTGAATTCTTGCATGCAGACCACTAATTCAGCGCCGATAAAAACAATTAGCCAAGATAAATAAACCCATAAGAATAAGATTGGGATCACAGCTAACGCGCCATATATCGCTTCATATGATGGTAGATGCGTTACATAAGCAGCAAAGGCTTTTTTAGCAAGTTCAAATAAAACGGTGGCAACAGTAGCACCAAGAATAGCGTGTTTAAACTTTACCGTAATGTTAGGTACAAACATATAAAGTACTAAAAAACCTGCTAATGAAGCCATAAAAGGTAATAAGCGTAAAAGCAGTTCATTAAAGCCTGTCATATCTACACCACTAAAAGTAGCTAATGAAACAACATAAGAAGTAGCTACTATGCTTACTCCTACTAGTATTGGCCCTAAGGTCAAGATCATCCAGTATATTGCAAAAGCCGTTATGCGTTTTCTGCGAGTGTGGATTTTCCATATTCTATTTAACGATTTATCCACTGCAGAAATCATTAATAAAGCTAATACAAATAAGAAAAATATTGCAGCTGCAGGCATTTGTGATGCATTAGTGACAAAGCCATCAATTTGCTCTTGAATTTGCTCTGATGCAGCGGGTACAAAATTGCTGAAGATAAAATTTTCTATATCGTTATGGAGCTCGCCAAAAATAGGAAAGGCAGAAACAATCGAAACCATTACCATCACTAAAGGCACTAATGACATTAACGTCACATACGATAAATACCCTGAAGATACTTGGATTTGGTCGTGTTTACAGCGAGTAATAAAATGCTGAGCGAAGCGGTAGGAAATTAACAGCTTTGGCCTGCGAGCAATAATTTGTGACAATTTCATCCAATGTTCTTTATATTTTTTAAAGTAAAACCATTATACTGAGTTTATACCAATTAAATCAGTTTTGTGATTTTAACTTTACAAACTAAATAAAAATTAAAGACTTAGGAGTAGAAGATGGCTGGTCAAGGATCTGGTGGCAATGTATTAGCTGCAATATGCAACATATTCATACCTGGATTAGGGCAATTAGTTCAAGGAAGACTATTAGCGGCAATAATGTTTTTTGTTATTAGTGGCGTACTCTATTTTACGATTGTTCTTTGGATTGTAGGAGCATTAGTGCATTTATGGTCGATAATCGATGCCGCTCGCTACCGCCCATATGCAGGACTTTTAGAGTAATTTGGTTTTAGTTAATTAGGGCTAGGACACTAGCCCCAAATGTTTTGTTTAAAACAAACGGCGGTAACCTAAAAACAAGACAAAATCATCATCGTCTGGACCACTAATATTAAACTTAGTACCAAATGAATATACATCTTTATTCGGCATAACCTTACCTAAATTAACATAAGCATTGGTGATGCTATCACCAGAATCAGTACGCAATACGTAAGAGCCCGCAAGCCTCACATAACTTAAGTATTCCCCCATAGGTTGATAGGCAACAATTGGGCTTAGCGAAACTGAGTCATAATTTTCATCTTCAGAAACTTTTACACTAGTGATATTTGCTACTAGCCATTCACCATGTTTCCATGCGTTAAACATACCAACACCGATAGCATTTGCATTATCGCCTAGCTGATCTTCAGAGGCTGTGTCTAAAGTGATGCTCGAGCCAAATGATGTAACAAACTTTCCTTTTACAAAGGCTAGATGTCTAATTTGCAATTTAACATCACCGATACCATTTTGCTCTTCACCATTAGCTAATTTTGCTGTGGCTATAGGTATCTCCATCCCTATGACAGTCTTTTTACTGGTATCTTTATCAAGTGCTAAAATACCACTTTGACGCTCAGTACCATTCTTCTTTTCTATATATGAATAGTTAAATTCAACACGCCCTACTACTTGCGTAGGATCTAAGCCTGTCGCTTCAGCAGCTTTTTGTTTCGCCTCAAGATCTAACTCTTTTGCAGTTAACTCTTTAGTTGGCCGCGTTTGTGATTCGCTTGATTGTTGCTCTGACTCTTGAGCATTAGCTCCTAGTGATGAGAATAAAAGAACACAAGAAGCAATTAACAATTTAAGTGTGTGGTTCATATTTTAAGAATTTAGATAAAAGTTATATTAAGCATAACAACATTTTATGCAATTGCGGTTATTTTTTAACGATCTAGGTCAAACTTCAACGATATGAGCCCTAGTAATTAAAATAGCTTCCAATAAATAATAAAAAACCGGGCAATGCCCGGTTAATTCGATTGATGTATTTTTTAGTATTAAACTAGTTTTAATACAGCAACTAAGATTGCAGTTAATGCTAAGCTTGAATGAATCACACCTTTAACAGTAGTCATGATTCCTAATTTACCAACAATGGCATTTATCTCTAATACCGCAACAAGGCCTAGAGCAATCCATAAAGCGATTGAGTCCATACCAGTACCCCAACCCATGCCTACAGTACCAAAATGTGGTCCTGCTAACATGAAGAAAGCCATAGGGCCTGAGAATAACGTGTTAGTACGAGATGCAAGTAAAGCTTTCGCGCCTGCACTTGGTCCATCACCTTCAGCCATACCTAATGCAATTTTTTGATTTGGCCAAATAATCAACCAAACGTTTAAGAACATTAATGTACCCATTGTTGCACCAATTATGATGCTCGCATTCATTTGCCCTAATTGAGCAACACCTACGATTAAGATAGCGCCGGTAATAAATGTAAACATTGCCGCCCAACGGAACCACCAAAGAGCGTCTGGAGCTAATGCTTTTTTCGCATCAGCTAAACCTTCAGGGCTCGCCTTTTTAAAATATCCACCCTGAATAAAGTTAAAGTAATACAACAAACCAATCCAAGTTATACCAAACAGTAAATGACCCCAACGAGCCAAAATTGCTAAAATATCCATAATTCACCTATAAATGTTATTTTTATTAATCTTTAAGGTAGTAAACCCTTACTTTAATTAAGGTTTAATTACCTATTTATTATTATTTTAAGCCTTACAAAAATACCCTTTTTGAACAGAACAATCAATGACATTAACAACTTGGTAACTATAATTCCCCTTTATAATGACTATTCATAAACAATACTGAATTAAACTAGCAAAGTATCTGAAAATAAGTAAACTATGATGCAATTACTGCCGTGCCGATTAACTTGGTATTTGACTAGCTAGATTGCTCGTATTCAGCTAGTTAAGCAGTAGCAAAAAATTTAAAATTATTTCTTATAAATTATCATTATCTCGGAGTCAGACCATGGCGATTACACTACCTGCATTACCATATGCAATGGATGCATTAGCACCACACATTTCACAAGAAACATTAGAGTTTCATTACGGAAAACACCACAATACATACGTAGTTAAGTTAAACGGCTTAATTGAAGGTACTGATTTAGCTGAAAAATCATTAGAAGAAATCGTTAAATCTTCTACTGGTGGTGTATTTAACAATGCGGCACAAATCTGGAACCACACTTTCTACTGGAACTCATTAACGCCAAATGCTTCTGGCGCACCAGTAGGTGAATTAGCTAAAGCAATTGATGCACAGTTTGGTTCATTTGAAGAATTCAAAGCTAAATTCACAGACAGCGCGGTAAACAACTTTGGTTCAAGCTGGACATGGTTAGTTAAAAATGCAGACGGCTCTTTAGCAATCGTTAACACATCTAACGCTGCTACGCCGATCACTGAAGAAGGTGTTACGCCATTAATCACTGTTGATTTATGGGAACACGCTTACTACATCGATTACCGTAACTTACGTCCTAGCTACATGGAAGCGTTCTACGCTCTAGCTAACTGGGAATTTGCTAACGCAAACTTCACCGCTTAATAAACCAAAAGTTTATTCATGCAAAGGCGACCAATTGGTCGCCTTTTTTGTATTCGAATTAAATATCAAGGTGTCTGACACCTTGATAAGGTTTATTAAATACTAGATACAAAAATGCCAGCGTAAGCTGGCATTTTTTATATCTAATCGTTGTTAAGTAATATTACTTAGCAGCGCGGCTTTCACGCTTACGATCGCTCTCTTTCAAGAACTTCTTACGAATACGGATGTTTTCAGGTGTAACTTCAACTAATTCGTCGTTATCGATGAATTCAAGCGCTTGCTCTAAAGACATGATGATTGGCGGCGTTAATGTTTGCGCTTCATCATTACCAGATGAACGAACGTTAGTTAACTGCTTACCTTTAAGAGCATTTACAGTTAAGTCGTTATCACGTGAGTGAATACCGATGATTTGACCTTCGTAAATATCTACACCGTGACCAATTAACATGCGGCCGCGAGATTGTAAGTTAAAGATTGCGTTAGTAAGTGCTTTACCAGTTGCGTTAGCGATCATAACACCGTTTAAGCGTTGACCGATTTCACCACCTTTATGAGGACCGTACTTTAAGAACGTATGGTAAATTAAACCAGAACCAGAAGTAATTGTCATAAATTCAGTTTGGAAACCAATTAAGCCACGAGAAGGCATGATGAAGTCCATACGAATACGACCTTTTCCATCTGGTGCCATATCTGTTAATTCAGCTTTACGGATACCCATTCTTTCCATGATAGTACCTTGATGCTCTTCTTCAACATCAATAGTAACTGTTTCATATGGTTCTTCCATTTGGCCATCTACTTCACGCATGATAACTTCAGGACGAGATACTGCTAACTCGTAGCCTTCACGACGCATGTTTTCAATTAAGATACCTAAGTGAAGTTCACCACGACCAGATACTTTAAACTTATCAGGATCATCTAACTGCTCAACACGTAATGCAACGTTGTGAACTAGCTCTTTGTCTAGACGGTCTTTGATATTACGTGAAGTAACATACTTACCTTCTTGACCTGAAAATGGCGAAGTATTTACTTGGAATGTCATGTTGATAGTTGGTTCATCAACCGATAATGGCGGCAGAGCGTCAACTTCGTTTGGACAACAAATAGTATCAGAGATTTTTAACTCACCTAAACCAGTGATTGCGATGATATCACCAGCTTCAGCTAATTCAGTTTCATGACGTTCAAGACCAAGGTAACCAAATACTTTACCTACTTTACCGTTGTGTAATTTACCGTTAGCACCTTCTACCGTTACTTGTTGGTTAGGCTTAACAGAACCACGAGTAATACGACCAACACCAATTACACCTAAGTATGAGCTGTAATCAAGTTGTGAAATTTGCATTTGGAAAGAACCATCAACATCAGCATCTGGAGCAGGAACTTGATCAACAATTGTTTGGAACAATGGTGTCATGTCTGTGCCAACTTCATCAGCATCTAAAGAAGCCCAACCGTTGATAGCAGAAGCATAAACAACTTGGAAATCTAATTGTTCATCAGTAGCACCTAAGTTGTCGAATAAATCAAAAACTTGATCCATAACCCACTCAGGACGAGAACCAGGCTTATCAATTTTGTTGATAACAACAATTGGCTTAAGACCTTGAGCAAATGCTTTCTTGGTTACGAAGCGAGTTTGTGGCATTGGACCTTCTTGTGCGTCAACAATAAGAAGTACAGAGTCAACCATTGACATAACACGCTCAACTTCACCACCAAAATCGGCGTGACCAGGAGTATCTACGATGTTTACACGGTAGTCATTCCAGTTGATTGCAGTGTTTTTAGCAAGGATTGTGATACCACGTTCTTTCTCGATATCGTTTGAATCCATTACTCGTTCGTCATGATCAGCACGAGCGTCTAATGTACCTGATTGATCTAGCAATTTGTCAACTAGGGTAGTTTTACCGTGATCGACGTGAGCAATGATTGCGATGTTACGTAATTTATCTAACACTATGTTTAGCCTTTAGGTTTAATAGATCTACTGTGCACATGCATTTTATGCACAGCACTACTTTGGGCGCGTATTGTACAGCAGTGTGGCCAATAAAGAAAATAAATAGTGTATTTAAGGTGTTAATAAGTGCATTTGAATAGAATAAGCAATCAAAATCACTGTTATTAAGTTATTTTAGTCGAACGACAAAAGGTGGAATGTTCATTTATGCCTAGCTATATAGCAGAATAATGCAGAACGAGATTTCCTATAAAAGGACCAATACGATGGTATTGGCCTCTTATATAGCTGATAATAATAACTGGGAATAATATTAGTCCGAGTCCATCTCAACAATGGTCACCGAGCCACCAGATGTCCATCTTTTTAATGTATTTTGCCAATGAGTAACATCCCAATCACGATCTTCACCCATTGCTATAGCTTCCCTTATATAAGTTACCGCAACAGATAATTTTCTTGGGCGCATATTATTATGGGCCAACGCCTGTAAATAATGATATTCAGGGTTAGCTTGCTCTGTCGCACTCAGCCTATCAAGATAGTCAATTGCACCAGATACATCTAATAAGGTTTTATCTTTAGCTATTAATTTAAGGTTTGCAGCTTTTAAACTCGCGGCAATGTGCTCTTTCTGAGCGGCGTTATCTAACCAAAATAAAGCTTTCTTATTATCATTCACTACCCAAGGGCTATCGAGTATTATTTTTCCCAATCGATATTCAGCTCGTATTAGTCCTTGCTGTGCAGCTTTGGTTATAAATTCGATGCCAAGCTTAATGTCTCTTTGCTCTCTGTAGAGTAATAAACCATATTCAAGTTGAGCTAAAGCAACGCCTGCATCTGCTGAACTTTTCAACAAAGCTTCAGCTTGCCCCTCTTCTTGAGTTAGCCAAGTGAAGTTCAATAAAGCCATCGCATAGTTATATTTATCAACAGGATTTTCACTATCAGCAAGGTGGCGCACATACTTTCTTACTTTTGAATAAAGAAAGTTATATTGCTCACGAACTTCAAATTTATTGTAGTTAGCTATGCCAAGATATGAGCGCTGTATAAAGCTTACTTTTTTGCCATTGAATGTTGGTTCAATCGCATTATTGTTTGATAAGTCTTCTAAACCTTTTTTCGGATTACCTATAGTTTGTATTTCTTCAAAATAACGGCGCGACCCGTCTGGTTCAATATCATAGTCAACAACTAACATATAAGGTCGATTTATAAGTAAATTTAATTTATTAGAGTTTGCTGAACTAGCAAAAGGGTCTTCATTTGATAACTCATCTTCACCAAAGTTTTCTTCATCAAAAGTTTCAAAGTCATCATTTTCTGGTAAAGATAATTCATCATCTACAATATAGTTTGGATCAAGTGAGTCTCCACCTCCAAACACGATTTTCTGCTCTAAAAGGCCTTGCTTAAATTCAGGAAAGTATTTTCTCTGCACGCCTTGTTTACCATATTTATCTTTAAATACAGTTATTATTTCTTCAAGTTTAACTCGATCTGGCTCCGATGCTCTTGATAATAAGTCAGCAACTATTTCAGCCGAATTTTCAAAATTACTTTCTGCGGCTAAAGCAAACCAAATAACAGCATTTGAACTACTAGCTTCTATACCTAGTCCGTTATAATACATAGCCCCCAATTGATAATATGCTCTAGCGTTACCAACATCAGCCAAATCCATATACTGTTTTAAGGCCAACTGGTATTGTTTTTGCTGAAAATAAATATCAGCTTGGTCAATACTGCTTGCAGAAGAATTAACAGGCCAAATCAATACGAGAACTGACATTATTAATGCGGGTAAATTTAAAGCTTTAGTCAACAACTGGTTTATCTCCAATATTTTTATAAAAAAATAATAATCGATTACAAATTAAAAGCATCAATACTTACATTTCTTTACCTAGATAGTATTTCCAAATCTGTGCAAGAGCAATTAGATTACATGGTAATTTTCTGGCAACAAAACAAGCGCACCAAACAAGTGAAATAACGCACCGCAATAGTGCAAACTAAAAATAAGTAAAAATTAAAATCCTTTAAATATCAGCACTTGCAAGTTTGGCACAATTCTGGCTTAGTAAAAATCAAGTAAATGTTTTTACATTTTTATTATTAACCTGCACAGAAATTTTGGAGACGTTCATGTCACAAGCAGTTTTAGATTTAATCAAAGAAAACGACGTTAAGTTCGTTGATTTACGTTTTACTGATTCAAAAGGTAAAGAGCAACACGTTTCAATTCCTCATCATCAAATAGATGAAGATTTTTTTGAAGACGGTAAAATGTTCGATGGTTCTTCAATCGCAGGTTGGAAAGGCATTAACGAATCAGACATGGTATTAATGCCTGATGCTTCTACAGCAGTATTAGACCCGTTCACTGAAGAAACTACTTTAAATATTACTTGTGATATTTTAGAGCCAGCTACAATGCAAGGTTACAGCCGTGACCCTCGCTCTGTTGCTAACCGCGCTGAAGAGTACATGCGCTCTACAGGTATTGCAGATACAGTATTAATTGGTCCTGAGCCAGAATTCTTCGTATTTGACGATGTTAAATTCCACACTGACATGTCTGGTTCAATGTATAAAGTTGACGACAAAGAAGCGGCATGGAATGGTTCAAAACATTACGAAGACGGCAACACAGGTCACCGTCCAGGCGTTAAAGGTGGTTACTTCCCAGTAGCTCCAGTTGATTCATCTCAAGATTTACGTTCTGCTATGTGTTTAATCATGGAAGAAATGGGCTTAGTTGTTGAAGCACATCACCATGAAGTTGCAACTTGTGGTCAAAACGAGATCGCTTGTCGTTTTAACACTATGGTTAAGAAAGCTGATGAAGTACAAATTTATAAGTATGTTGTTCATAACGTTGCACATGCATACGGTAAAACAGCTACGTTTATGCCTAAGCCACTAGTTGGTGATAACGGTACTGGTATGCACGTTCACCAATCTTTAGCTAAAGACGGTGTTAACTTGTTCTCTGGTGATCAATACGGCGGTTTATCTGAAACAGCTTTATACTACATCGGTGGTATCATTAAGCATGCTAAAGCACTTAACGCTTTCACTAACGCTTCAACTAACTCGTACAAGCGTCTAGTTCCTGGTTTTGAAGCACCGGTAATGCTTGCTTACTCTGCACGTAACCGTTCTGCTTCTATCCGTATTCCAGTAGTACCTAGCCCTAAAGCTCGTCGTATCGAAGTACGTTTCCCTGATCCAACAGCAAACCCATACTTAGCATTCTCTGCAATGTTAATGGCTGGCCTTGACGGTATCAAAAACAAGATCCACCCTGGCGATGCTATGGATAAAGATTTATACGACTTACCTGCAGAAGAAGCAGCAGCAATCCCACAAGTTGCAGCATCTTTTGAAGAAGCATTAGACGCTCTTGAAGCTGACAAAGACTTCTTAACAGCTGGTGGCGTTATGGATGACGACATGATTGCAGCTTACATTGACCTTAAACGTGCTGAAGTTGAGAAGTTAAACAGTACTACTCACCCAGTTGAGTTTGAAATGTACTACAGCGTATAAGCTAGTAAATAACTTATTTAAAGCCCGCTTTATGCGGGCTTTTTATTAGCTAATAGAAAATTGAATTGAATCATTTTCATTAATAACTAGCGAAACCGTTAATATTTAGTTAAATTAATAACTAACGGTTTTAAAAAAGGAAAATTGAACCCGAATGTTTAGATATTCTATCTTTGCAATACTATTACTATCGTTGCTAGCACCTGTCTTAGCTGCTTCAAGCAAGGTTTATGTGTGGCGCAATGCGAGCGGTGACCTAGTGTTTTCAGATAGCCCTAAAGCCGGAGCTGAAGAAATAGAAGTCAATAATAAACAAACCGTCATCACATCTGTAGATACCTCTGTGCTAGATATTACTCCACGAGTTATTGCTGAAGAATATCAAGTAGAAATTACCCAACCCGAAGACCATGCCACAATACGTGATAACTCTGGCTCTATATACATCTCAGGACGAGTTGCGCCAGTGTTTAAACGAGGTTTCAAAGTAAGGTTAATAATGAATGGCGCTATCCATGGCGAACCACAAACCCGTTCAGTATTTATCTTAAGAGATGTCGATCGAGGTGAGCATAAAATAAAATTAGAGCTAATTAACAATCAAGGCAAGATAATTGCATCTTCTAAAGAAAGAACCGTATATCTGCATCGAGCGAGAGTGAATTAAGCCCATTTTCTCTATTTAGGTGCAAATCACCTAACTATTTATTACACTGAAATAAGTAGCGCACCAAAACAGTGCAATGGAGAATCAGTTGTTTACAAACGTTAATATCAAAGACATTAAGCTCGCCTTTTCTCAGCATTTAGCCTCGCAAATGGTTACTGCTCTTGTAGTGCTCGATAAAAATCTCACTATTCAATACCTAAACTCCGCAGCAGAAGCCATGTTTGCTCGCAGTTTAAACCGTTTGTATAGTCAACCATTTCTAGAAATTTTTAGCCATTGCAGTATTACTCCGGAAAGGTTGCACCAAGTTTTTGCAACTGGCCAAGACTTTACTGATTCAGAAGTGGTATTAGAATTTATTGAACATCAGCATAAAACGCTAGAAGTAACGGCTTCTATTATTTTTTATAACAACGACAAGCATGTATTACTTGAATGTACCCAAAGAGATAAACAAAAAGAAATTAGTGCCGAAGTATTTCAAGAGCAGCAATGGGAAGCGGCGAGAGATTTAATTAAAGGCTTAGCCCATGAAATTAAAAATCCATTAGGTGGATTAAGAGGTGCAGCCCAGCTACTACATAGAGAGCTTAGTGATGACCAACAAGAGTTCACCTCTATGATCATTGAACAAGCCGATAGACTTACTAATTTAGTCGACAGACTGTTAGGACCAAATCAATTACCAGTGTTGGAGATGCATAACATCCATGAAGTTATGGAAAAAGTATTCCAACTAGTTAGCATGGACAACGAAAAAGGCATTAAGCTTATTCGTGATTATGACCCTTCCATTCCTGACATGGAAATTGATACAGAAAAGCTACAACAAACCTTATTGAACATCATTCGTAATGCAATTCAGGTACTTGATGAAAGCGGTCAAATCACCTTAAAAACACGTATAGCTACCAATCAAACAATCAATGGCGAGCATGTTCGCTTGGCCGTTAAATTATCAATTATTGATAATGGTCCTGGCATCCCTGCACATATCCAAGACACCATTTTTTACCCTATGGTATCAGGGCGAGCAGATGGAACTGGATTGGGGTTATCAATAGCACAAACCTTAATACATCAGCATCAAGGTAAGCTATCGTGCCATAGCTACCCTGGGCACACCCAATTTAATATTTTACTACCTTTACCTAAGAGAAACTTATCATGAATGCAGAACAAGTTTGGATTGTCGATGATGACAGCTCGATCAGATGGGTATTAGAGCGAGCGTTAAAAGGAGCTAATATATCAAGCGCATCATTTAGTAATGCCGATGATCTTTTAGCCGCGTTAGAAGTGAGTCAGCCACAAGTGATTATCTCAGATATACGCATGCCGAAAATGGATGGTATGACATTGTTAGGGATTATCAACTCTTCATACCCTGAATTGCCAGTGATCATCATGACAGCGCATTCTGATTTAGATAGTGCGGTAAATGCTTACCAAGGTGGTGCGTTTGAATATTTACCTAAACCTTTTGATGTCGATGAAGCTTTATCTTTAACTAAACGCGCACTTACTCACGCACAAGAACAACAAGCGAAAAAAACTAAAGTAACCAATAAAGAAAATGGCGTAGGCATAATTGGTGAAGCACCCGCTATGCAGGAAGTTTTTAGAGCTATAGGACGTCTATCTCGCTCAAGTATTAGCGTGCTTATTAATGGTGAATCAGGGACAGGTAAAGAGCTTGTAGCTCATGCACTACATATGCACAGCCCAAGAAAGAACCTACCTTTTATTCCTCTAAACATGGCCGCTATTCCAAAAGATTTGATTGAGTCTGAATTATTTGGCCATGAAAAAGGCGCCTTTACTGGGGCTAATTCTGTACGCCAAGGTCGCTTTGAACAAGCCCATGGCGGTACATTATTTCTTGATGAAATTGGTGATATGCCCCTCGATGTGCAAACACGCTTATTAAGAGTATTAGCGGATGGACAATTTTATCGAGTTGGTGGCCATAATCCAATTACCGTTGATGTTAGGATCATTGCAGCAACCCATCAAAACCTAGAAGACAGAGTGCAACAAGGTGATTTTAGGGAAGATTTATTTCACCGTTTAAATGTCATCCGTATTCAGCTGCCAAGCTTAGCTGAACGTAAAGAAGACATTGAACAACTAACTAAGCATTTCTTAAATCTTGCCGCTAATGAATTAGGGGTTGAAACAAAAAGTATTTCCAAAGAAGCAATTAAGTTTATGCAGCGATGCGAATGGCCTGGTAATGTAAGGCAGCTAGAAAACACCTGTCGCTATTTAACAGTTATGGCTAGTGGCCAAGAGATATTAGTTGGCGATTTACCAGAAGAATTATCTTCGGTTAAAGTTGTTAGTCAAACAACACAAGGTAGTTGGAAATCACAGCTATCAAACTGGATTGATGAGCAACTTAACCAAGGTTCAAGTGATATATTATCAACGGCTTTACCCGAATTTGAAAAGATCTGTTTAGATAGGGCTCTAAATTTTACTCATGGGCATAAACAAGAAGCGGCTAAAAAGCTGGGCTGGGGTCGCAATACTTTAACTAGGAAGCTAAAAGAATTACAGGATTAAAACCTGTAATTTAGCTTTGCACTGAGTAAATTACCAATGCGCTGATGGAGCTCCCGTCTAAAACGTGACGGGCAGACGGCATATTTTTTCTAGTTTATTTGTATAAGTTTAGGCATTAGGTGTTGAACAGCCGTGATCTTCACAAGTACGGCAATTATTACAAAGCTTGAGGTTTACCAAGTGAGCTGCAACTAACAAAGCAGCGCCGGCAACAATCATAATTGGTTCAAGCGCCTCATCGACACTATGTTTGTGCCAATAAATAAAACCACCTAAGAATAATAGAAAGAATGGGTATAGTTTACGGTGATAGCGTTTGAAACCTGAGAATAAAGCGATAGAACCTAATATAAGCGTGCCAAATAAAAACATGTGTTCAGATTCATGACTGGCTAAAAATTCCAAACCAAAAAGAGAAAGTATAGGTAAAAGTACTGGCAGCAGTATACAGTGCAGAGCGCAAATTGATGTTGCTGTAATGCCTAACCTATCTAACATGTTATCTATCTCGAAGTACTAATATATAAAAAAGTGATAATATCACACATGATATAGTATAACATTTATTTTTTGTTACGCTCTGTTAACAGGAAATGCAATTACATCGCTAATTTTTTCCGCCTTTACTGCAATCATCACCAATCTATCAATACCTAATGCGACTCCTGCACATGTTGGAATGCCCGACTCCAATGCTGAAATAAGGTTTTGATCAATTGCTTTTTCAGGCAAGTCATTTTCTAATCGCAGTTTGTTATCTGCTTGAAAACGCTTTAGCTGCTCAGTGGCATCCGTTAACTCATGGAAACCATTCGCTAGTTCCATCCCCTGATAATATAACTCAAAACGCTCGGCTACTCGCTCATCTACAGAGCTAATCTTTGCTAAAGATGCTTGGCTTGCTGGGAAATTGTAAATAAAGCACGGCGCTTGTTTACCAATATTAGTTTCAACTAACTCCATAAAAATATATTGTAATAATGTATCTTTATTGGTTTCAGTTTGCGCCCAGTCGGCTGACAAGTTACGAGCTAAGATCAACTGTTTTAACTCTTCTAATGAACTAGTTAACGGGTCGACACCGGTAAATTGCATAAATGCTTGTTGATAACTAAATGACTCAGCTTTTTCACAATTTAAAATAAGTTGCATCAAGTCTGAAAGTTCAGCCATCAGTTTAAAATGATCAAAACCAGGACGATACCATTCCAGCATAGTGAATTCAGGGTTATGGTACCTACCCGACTCTTCATTACGAAATGCTTTACATATTTGATATATAGGACCACTGCCGGCTGCTAATAAGCGTTTCATTGCATATTCAGGAGAGGTCTGTAGATAAAGGGTCTTGCCACTTTGTGCTGATGCTCCGGCGTCATTAAATCGGGTTTCAAAACTCACTAAGTGTAAGTCTGACACTGTCGCCGACGACATTGCTTGGGTATCAACTTCGAGCACATCTTTTTCAGCAAAGAATTTTCTAATTTTAGCTAAAATGGCTGCTCGCGATTTTAAATTACTAATACTTGCGCTTGGTTGCCAGCTCATACTTTTCCAACTCTTTGATGCATTTAAAAAAATTAAGGGAGCATAAGCTCCCTTTCATACAATAATCTATACCAATCAAATCGGTATGAAAATATTAATTACTTACCTGCACGTGAAACGTATTCACCAGTACGGGTATCAACTTTAACTATTTCACCAATTTGGATAAACAGTGGCACACGTACAACCGCACCTGTATTTAATGTAGCAGGTTTACCACCAGTACCAGCAGTATCACCTTTAAGGCCAGGATCAGTTTCAACTACTTCAAGTTCTACAAAGTTTGGTGGAGTAACTGTGATAGGGCTACCATTCCAAAGTGTGATTACACACTCATCGCCTTCTTTAAGCCACTTTACGCTATCGCCTACAGCTTTTGCATCGGCACCAATTTGTTCAAACGTTGCGTTATTCATGAAGTGCCAGAACTCACCATCGTTGTATAGGTAAGCTAAGTCAGTTTCCATTACATCTGCGCCTTCAACAGACTCACCTGATTTGTATGTTTTTTCGATAACTTTACCAGAGATTAACTTACGGATTTTGATACGATTAAACGCTTGGCCTTTACCTGGTTTTACAGTTTCATTTTCTAAAATGTTACATGGTTCGCCATCGATCATTAATTTAAGACCGTTTTTAAATTCGTTAGTGCTAAAGTTAGCCATAGTGTTCTCTTATGTATTAGTGAGCGCTTATGTATTAATATTCGTTTATAGATTCGTAAGTACGAAAAACGATAGTAAGCAGAGATTAATTAATGTCGCAAATAATAACCCAAATTGAAGATGATTTGCACTGTTCTTGGCAAAATTCTTGGCAAAAAGAACTTGCTAATGTAGTTACAGACCCAAAAGAATTGCTGTCTCTGTTAGATATCGATAGCAAAACATACGAGCAACATTTTAATGCTCGCAAGCTTTTCCCTGTACGTGTACCTAAACCTTTCATCGCAAAAATGAAACAAGGCGATATAAATGACCCTCTGCTTGCACAAGTAATGCCTTTAAATTCAGAGTTTGAACAAACTGTAGGCTACTCTAGCGACCCGTTAGAAGAACACGAAACAGTTGCAGAAGGTTTACTGCATAAATACAAGCATCGTGTGCTAATGATTGTAAAATCAGGTTGTGCGGTAAATTGCCGGTATTGCTTTCGTCGTCATTTTCCTTATGAAGATAACAGCCCAAATAAAATAAGGTGGCAACAAGCGCTAAATTACATAGCGCAGCATAGTGAGATAAATGAAGTTATTTTTAGTGGCGGCGACCCTTTGATGGCTAATGATGAGCACTTAGCATGGCTTGTTGCTCAGCTAGAACAAATCCCCCACCTACAGCGGTTAAGAATTCATACTCGCTTGCCAGTAGTTATCCCACAGCGTATTACTAAAAGTTTATGCGATACGCTAAATAACACTCGATTGAAGTCGGTAATGGTATTTCATATTAATCATCCAAACGAAATTGATGACAGCTTTATACAAGCAACAGAGCTTTTGAAAAAAGCTAAGATCCCATTATTAAATCAAAGTGTTTTACTAAGAGGTATCAATGATGATGCACAAACATTATGTTTATTATCTGAAAAGTTATTTGATAATGGCATTCAACCTTATTACATACATGTATTAGATAAGGTATTGGGAGCAGCTCATTTTGATGTAAGCGAAGACAGAGCAAAGCAAATTGCTAAGCAAATGATGTCAACCTTACCCGGCTTTTTAATGCCCAAGTTTGTTAGAGAAAATGCGGGTGAGGCTAACAAAACACCACTTAATTTGGCATAATAACGACATATTTCGTTATTTTAACCTTAGATAGACAAAACTTATGACTAAAAATGTTGAACAACAACTTATTGATAATATTTCTAAATTATTAAAGCGCTCAATTGTTGCCGATAGCGCATTACTTGAAATGCGCCAGCATAAAGCAGGTAACTTTAGTGCTATTTTTCCTAAAGATTCAGTATTTACCTGCAGTGCAAATACATTCCAACCTTATATTGCCGAAGTGGCAGATGACTTAATGGCATGGCAAAAAACCTTAGATAACCAGCTTTTAGCACCTATAGTCAAAAAAATTGAGCAGCTTTATAAAGTATTAACTGAATTTGAAAGCCATTACGAAAATAACACTCCTCAAAATAGTTAAAAATATGTTTAAATGTAAATAGAGTTTAAATACATTTCAGGGTACAGCCTTGCTGAAAAACATAATAAAAACTATTTACTTAACATGCGCACTTCTACCTTTCACCTTAACAGCGCAAGAGCTTGACCCAAGATCATACGTTGATTTGCCAACAGGGCAGAATTTTTTGGGTGCTTTATACGTTTATACCGATGGTGATGTTTATACATCACCAGAAGTTCCCATTGAAAACCTAAACCTTCAAATTCATGGCCCGGCATTAGCTTATGCTAGAACATTTTCATTGTTTGGTAACTCAACTAAGTTTGATATTAACCAAGGGCAGGCATGCGCAGATGGTGATGCAATTTTACAAGGTGAGTATATTGAGCGCAGTTTTTGTGGTCTAACAGATACCCGTATTCGCTTGAACTACAACTTTTATGGCGCAAAAGCAAAAAGCTTAGCTGAATATGTAAAACAACCAAAAGGTATAGTGGTAGGTACTAGCCTACAAGTTAGTATTCCAACAGGAGAGTATGAAAAGCAATACGTGTTTAATGTTGGTGCTAATCGATGGTTTGTAAAGCCTGAAATTGGTATGTCGATCCCACATGGTCCTTGGGAGCTTGATTTATCCGCTTCGGTTAAAATTTTCTCCGATAATGATGATTATCTGTATACCCAAACATTAAAGCAAGACAACATTTATAATATTCAATCTCATTTGATCTACGATATATCTCCAGGTCAATGGATAGCACTCAATGCCAATTATTTTTGGGGTGGTGATACCCATGTTGATGGCGTACAAAAATCTAATAAAGCAGGAAACTATAGAGCAGGAATTACATATTCTTTAGCTTTATCAAGCCAACATAGCATTAAGTTTTTAGCCAATACTGGGGTTACCACCAAACGCGGTAATGATTCTGATGTATTTGCTATTGCATGGGCGTATCGCTGGCAGTAAAGCTATTTCAGGACGGGACACTAAAAAATAAAAAGCCTAATGCATAACATTAGGCTTCAGGTTTATTGATTTTTTAGAAATAACTTAATCTTGTTTAAAAGTGTCTTTAAACCAGTCTTCTATCATCTCTTTTTCATAATAAAAACTTTCACTATTATGATGAATGCTACTCATATTAAAGCCCATATCTTTAATATTTTCGTCACCAGCTTGAATTACTTCACCGTTTTCAGTTAATTGATAACTGAACTTCATGCGGGGAAAGTACAAATCGGTAATAACTCGCATACTTTGATTGTTTGGGCCAACCATATACTTAATATCACCAGCAAGGTCTATATCGGTTACTTTAAGCTTTAATACTTGATTATCAGGTAATGTTGCCGCTAATTCAGTAAAGTAACCTGTAAAGTCTTTCAATACACGCTCTTGAAAGGCTTTTTTACCACCATTGGCTACTTTTATATCTCGATAATTTTCAGGCTCAAACCACTCGATATCAACCGTTGCAGCCTGTGCTTGAGCAATACACGATACAGCGAAAACAATAGGTACTAACAATAATTTTTTCATCACAACCTCTTTTACAACTTATGGATGCTAACTTACTAAGTATAAAATACGACCGATACTTGCTTAAAAAAGTTTCTTTAATTGTGTAATTGTTTGTTATGGCTTGTTAATAAATTGATTAAACGTAGCGCTCACAATATTTTGAATTCGTAACTGACGTTCATCGTCATTTTGCTCATCTAAAATAAAGCCTTGCGCTGCAGACTTCCAAACAAATTGTTTAGACTGACCATCAAGAACAAATACCAGTAAGGTACCTTTGTCTAGTTCAGGCAAATGCGGTAAACCAGGGTTAAGCCCAAAAGACTCAACAAGCTGATCATCACTCATGTCCTCTTCAGATTCCAAAACATAGCCGATATAAAATGTTGGGTTTTGATCAGGTGTAACTTGCTTAAATGAGTTGGCAGCCATAAATTGCTCTATCGCTTCAGTCATTGCAGGATAGCGAGCACCATGTTCAGTTACTTGTAATGGGGTAAAAGCAAACGTTGAATTTTCATCTAATTCGATGTCTCTTTCAAAACTACTTGAAATGACTAATTGGCTATCAGACACTGGCGCTTCTTCAACGGTTACACAAGCTGAAACAGCAAGCAATGCAGTAAAAATAGTTATTATGCGGATGGCTTTCATTATTACTCCAAAAAATATTATTTTATTAACAATAAATGTTATTAACTGTCAGTTTACATCAGATGTTTATAAAAACTGTTATAAAGTGTAGCCAAACAAAATATAATTAAAACTGTAATGATAACTTAAGATAAAGCGGTAGTTATTAGTGTTTTACTACCCTCATCAAAGTTAAGTTTTAATGCTGCAGCATGAGCTTTCTCAGACATTTTTCGCCAAGTTTTTTGTAAGATTCTAATTACTTTTTCATCTGTGTGCTTGGCAGCAAAATCGGCAAAGTAAAATTCCAAAAATACTAAACAAACAACATCTTCTAAAGTCTGAGAATCTGCATCTTTCTTAATATCTGCTTTTAATATCAAGCGCTGAACTTCATTAATTACATCATTTTCAAGGTGAGGTAATATTTCTGCAGCCTTATTAGCATGAAACTTGTTCAACTCTCGGCGCCATGTTAAATATCCTGCGCGGTTCATTTCATAGCTATTACGCGGGATTTGCCAACGGCAAATATGCTGACATCTAGCGGCGACTTGTAATGCCTGTCCGGCTTCAGGATAAAAACTATTAAGGGTATTAGTCATGCGCAAGCTATAAAGTAGCTCTTTTGGGTATTCCTCACCTTGGCAAAGCTCAACATTTGGGTCTTCACTATTAGCTTTATCTATTAATTTAAATGAATGTGTTAATTTATCGATTGTCATATTATTTGATTTATAAGGAAATATAGTAAAACAGTAGCGAATCAAAAGCATAGATTCAAGCTAGCTTTGGTAATACATTATTCTGTATTTGATATATAAAACAAAAAACCTGCCGAAGCAGGTTTTTACTATTCAATACTAGGTGTGCAAAGTGTATTTTTTTGCGCAGGATAAATCATGTTAGAGCAAGGCTCTTTACAACGACGTTTAGTATTTCTTAAACGAGTTGTAAAGTAACGCAGCTATCCATATTTAAAACAGCTCTAAAACAAAAAACCTGCCGGAGCAGGTTTTTAATATTCGATACTAGATGTGCAAAGTGTATTTTTTTGCGCAGGATAAATCACGTTAGAGCAAGGCACTTTACAACGACGTTTAGTGTTTCTTAAACGAGTTGTAAAGTAACGCAGCTATAACTGATTTAGACCAGCAAAAATTACATCATACCGCCCATGCCACCCATACCACCCATGCCACCCATATCAGGCATTGCAGGAGCTACAGCAGCTTCTTGAGGAGTGTCAGTAATCATTGCTTCAGTAGTAAGCATTAAACCAGCAACTGATGCTGCAAATTGTAATGCGCTACGAGTTACTTTAGTTGGATCTAAGATACCCATCTCTAACATATCACCGTAAACACTTGTACCAGCGTTGTAACCATAGTTACCTTCGCCATTGCGTACTGCGTTTAATACAACAGAGGCTTCATCACCACAGTTTGTTACGATTTGACGAAGAGGCGCTTCCATCGCACGTAGTGCAACGTTAATACCGTGAGTTTGATCTTCGTTTGCGCCTTGTAAGTTTTTAATCTTATCAGCAACACGAACTAATGCAGTACCACCACCGGCAACAACACCTTCTTCAACGGCTGCACGAGTTGCATGTAATGCATCTTCAACGCGAGCTTTTTTCTCTTTCATTTCAACTTCAGTTGCTGCACCAATCTTAATTACGGCAACACCACCAGCAAGTTTCGCTAAACGCTCTTGTAGTTTTTCTTTATCGTAGTCAGAAGATGAGTCTTCAATTTGACCGCGAATTTGTGCAACGCGAGCTTTAATTTCAGCGTCTTCTCCAATACCGTCAATAATGGTTGAGTTGTCTTTAGAAATCACAACACGTTTAGCTTGACCAAGATCTTCTAATGTCGCTTTTTCAAGCTCCATGCCGATTTCTTCAGAGATAACAGTACCAGCAGTTAATGTTGCGATGTCTTGTAACATTGCTTTACGGCGGTCACCAAAACCTGGTGCTTTAACAGCGGCAACTTTAACGATACCACGCATGTTGTTTACAACTAATGTAGCTAATGCTTCACCTTCAACGTCTTCAGCAATAATTAGTAATGGCTTACCTGCTTTAGCAACGCCTTCAAGGGTAGTGAGTAATTCACGAATGTTAGAGATTTTCTTATCAACTAATAAGATGAATGGATTTTCTAATTCAACTGTGCCGTTTTCTTGGTTATTAATAAAGTAAGGAGATAAGTAGCCACGGTCAAACTGCATACCTTCAACAACGTCTAGCTCATCTGTAAGTGCTTGACCTTCTTCAACAGTGATAACACCTTCAGTACCAACTTTATCCATCGCTGTTGCGATAATTTCACCAACAGTGCTATCAGAGTTAGCTGAGATAGTACCTACTTGCTCAATCGCTTTGTTATCAGCACATGCTTGCGATAATTCTTTAAGCTCAGCAACTGCAGCAACTACAGCTTGGTCAATACCACGCTTAAGATCCATTGGGTTCATACCTGCAGCAATTGATTTTAAACCTTCGTTAACAATCGCTTGTGCTAAAACTGTTGCAGTAGTAGTACCGTCACCAGCTTCATCGTTGGCTTTAGAAGCAACTTCTTTAACCATTTGTGCGCCCATGTTTTCAAACTTATCAGCAAGTTCGATTTCTTTAGCAACACTTACACCATCTTTAGTGATTGTTGGACCGCCGAAGCTTTTGTCTAAAACAACGTTACGACCTTTAGGCCCTAAAGTAACTTTTACCGCGTCAGCTAAAACATTTACACCACGTAGCATTTTTGCACGTGCGTCATTACCAAATAATACGTCTTTTGCAGCCATTTTATTTATTCCTATAGATTTGTTTTCAGTGCAATTAAGCAATGATTTTTAATTTGTGCTCTATGTCGCTATTTGATGGAAATAGCGACATGAAAATATTTTTGATTATTCAACGATCGCTAAGATGTCTGATTCACTAAGAATTAGTACTTCTTCGCCGTCAATTTTTTCAGTTTTCATGCCGTAGCCTTCACTGAAAATTACTTGATCGCCAATTTTTACGTCTAATGCGCGTACTTCACCGTTTTCAAGAATACGGCCATTACCTACAGCGATAACTTCGCCGCGTGTTGATTTTTCAGCGGCACTGCCAGTTAACACTATTCCGCCTGCAGATTTTGATTCAACTGCTTTGCGTTTAATAATTACACGATCGTGTAAAGGACGAATGCTCATAAATATCTCCAGATATGTATAAAATGATTAATTAATTATTTTGTTAGTAAACAAATGGGGATTAAATTTTATCTCTCAAGGGTAAAGATAAAAAATATCCCCAATTGCTAGTTTTTGTGTGTGAGTTGTTACTCTTTGCGTTCAAACTCACCATCTATAGTGTGTTTGTCGTGGCTAACCTTTGGTTCATCAAATGAACTTTGTTGATGAAATGAATGGCTAGTAAATTGTCCTTCAAACACATTACCACGGCGACTTTGTGCCACAACAAAATGCTTCTGTAACATTTTTACTATTTTTGCACGTGATACCGGCCAAAGCAGAAGTAAGCCAAAACCATCGGTAATAAAGCCTGGAGTAAGTAACATAACGCCTGCAACCAGTAGTAATAAGGCGGCAACAATTTCATCTGAAGGTAGTTCACCTTGATTCAATTTGCCTTGTACTGATTGGAATGTCGCTAAACCTTGTTGTCTTACCATTGCTGCGCCCGCCCAGGCAGTAAGAATAACTAGGGCTATGGTCGGCAATACACCAAAGATTGAGCCAACTTTCATTAGTACCATGATTTCCACAATAGGCATTGCAATAAACAGTAAAAAAAGTACTTTAAACATAAATAGTCCAAATTAAAGCGTAAGCTTTTATTTAATTGATGAAACATATATTGGGCTTGTCGGGTCTATTTCAACCTTGGCGAAAGATTTACCTCTATTTAATAACATAATAATGCAATATAGTTATTTATTAAGGTGTATCCAATTAAGCTTTTAGGAATATTATGCATCAAGTAGTAATAACAAATTGCCCAAATGATGAAGTAGCGCAAAACATTGCGAAAAAGTTAGTTACTAAGCGACTAGCTGCTTGTGTTAATATAATGCCCAACATAACATCGGTATATGAATGGCAAGGCGAACTTCAACAAGACAGCGAAGTGATGCTTATTATAAAAACTAAATCGTCATTATTTACAGAATTAAAACAACATATTGAACAACTGCATCCGTATGATGTTGCAGAAATAATTGCTTTGGATATCCAGCAAGGTAATGAATTATATTTAAACTGGATAACTAATACGGTGAAAGATTAACTTATGCGCAAAATATTTAGCTTTATATTACTAACCTTTGCTTTATTTAGCTCAGTAGCAACTCATGCACAAGATGCTATTTTTGATAGCTCTTTAGATTCATTATTTAGTAACGACAATGAATTTTTGCCTGTTGAACAAGCATTTCAATTTGATTTTAATCAGAATAAAGACCAAGTAGAGGTTTATTTTGCTATTGCTGATGGCTACTACCTTTATAAAGAAAAATTAGTTATTAAAACTAATGGTGCTGAACATACGCAACCAAATTTACCACAAGGTAAGGAGCACGAAGACGAGTATTTTGGTATTCAAGAAGTTTATTACAAGCAATTGAAATTCACAGTTCCTGTGGCGAGTATTAGTAAAAATGCCGAGCTGACCATAGCTTACCAAGGCTGTGCAGAAAAAGGCTTATGTTACCCTCCAACTAAAAAATCTATCCCGCTTTCACAACTAAGTTCCGATAACTCAACTGCTGGGGCTATATTAGGTGCTATCTCTGCAGAGCCTAAAGCTCCAACAACGGCTAACAGTAATGAGCCTTTAGCTGATATAAGCCAACAAAACGAGCTTGCAGCTATGCTTGATGGCAGCAGTTTATTTTGGACCTTGATATCATTTTTTGGTTTAGGTGTTTTACTTTCTTTCACTCCATGTGTGTTTCCAATGTACCCTATTTTAACTGGTATCATAGTTGGCCAAGGGGACAAACTCACCACCCGTAAAGCATTTATATTATCTATGTCTTATGTACAGGGCATGGCAATTACATACACAGCGTTAGGTGTAGTAGTAGCTTTAGCTGGTGCTCAATTTCAAGCAGCATTCCAACACCCTGCAATTTTAATCTTTCTAAGTGTTTTGTTTATCTTTTTAGCTTTATCTATGTTTGGCGTGTTTAATTTAGCGCTGCCATCAAGTTGGCAAAGCAAACTATCAAACTTAAGCAATAGCCAAAAAGGCGGTTCTATAGTTTCTGTATTTATTATGGGTGCAATATCTGGCTTAGTAGCTTCTCCTTGTACAACAGCACCTCTAACAGGTGCACTACTTTACATAGCCCAAACAGGCGATATTGTTATTGGTGCATCGGCATTATACGTTCTTAGTTTAGGTATGGGGCTACCATTATTAGCACTTGGTAGTTCAGGTGGTAAATTATTACCTAAAGCGGGTAACTGGATGAATGTTATCAAGAACATCTTCGGTTTCTTATTATTAGCCGTACCAGTTTTCTTATTAGAGCGCTTTATACCTGAAATAGCAGCCAATTTATTATGGTCTGCGTTATTATTGGCGACGGCAACATACTTCTACGTGGTAAACAACGATAACCGTCAATCGCCAGGCACTATTTGGTATGGTGTTCGATCTTTGATTATATTTTTGATGATGTTTTTTGGCGCTAATTTTGCCTACAACACGGTTTTTGGAACCCCTGCGACGCAGCAAAGCCAAGCACATCAAGAATTCATTCATGTGGGGACTTTGCAAGAGTTAAACCAAGAAATAGCTAAAGCTAATAATGATGGAAAAACGGTAATGCTCGACCTATACGCTGATTGGTGTATAGCCTGTAAAGAGTTTGAGAAATATACATTCCCAAAAGCTAGTGTACAAAAAGCATTAGCTAACACAGTGTTAATTCAAATTGATTTAACGGACTCTGGTTCAGACGAAAGCGTTGAGATCATGTCGCATTTTGATGTTTTCGGTTTACCTTCTATTTTATTCTTTGATCTATCAGGACAAGAGCTAAGTCAAAATCGAGTTACTGGCTTTATGGGTGCGCAAGAGTTCACCGATCATATTAATAAATTGTTTAATTAGCTATTAAGTAGAACAATAAACAAGCAAACACTTGTTTTAATTTTTTAAAGAAAGGGGCTTAGCCCCTTTTTCATTCCCATTTCTTGAAAACTTTGAATACAACTTCACTGATTAGACCAGTATTTTACTGCTAATGTCTGCGAAAATGACTATAATGTGCTCGAATTTGAAAAAACATGTGATTTTTTTGTACAGTAGCATATCGGCTCAACAAAGATTGTGTGATAATAAAATCAATAATAATGATTTCAAAGGATTTGGCTACAGATGACGACAAAGTTTAAAGTTTTAGTGTTAAATGGCCCTAATTTAAATATGTTAGGCAAACGTGAACCTGAAATATATGGCTCACAATCATTAACAGATATAATTACAACATTAAAAGCTAAAGCTAATTCTTTAGACATAGATATTGATCATCTGCAATCAAATGCAGAACATGAATTAATTGAAAAGATCCACCAAGCATATAAAAAAATAGACTTTATAATTATCAATCCGGCTGCATTTACTCATACCAGTGTAGCTTTAAGAGATGCATTACTTACCGTAAACATTCCTTTTATTGAAGTTCATTTGTCTAATGTGCATAAACGTGAAGCTTTTCGCCAGCATTCTTACCTTTCAGATATAGCTGAAGGGGTAATTTGCGGTTTAGGAGCAAAAGGCTATGAGTATGCCTTAGAGTCTGCTGCTAAAACGCTTGAACAAAAATAAATAATATAAACATTACTAAGGTGTAATAATGGATATTCGTAAAATCAAAAAACTTATCGAACTTGTTGAAGAGTCAGGCATCAATGAGCTAGAGATCTCTGAAGGCGAAGAGTCGGTTCGAATCAGTCGTGGTCAAGCAACAGCAGCAGCTCCTGTAACTTATGCAGCAGCACCTGCTCCAGCGGCGGCTCCAGCAGCACCTGCTCCAGCTGCAGCTCCGGCAGCAGATACTTCAGCGCCAGCACAAATCTCTGGTCACGTAGTTCGCTCTCCAATGGTTGGAACTTTCTACGCAGCAGCATCTCCTGAATCGCCAGTATTCGCTGAAGTTGGTCAACATGTAAATGCTGGTGATACTTTATGTATTATCGAAGCAATGAAAATGATGAACCAAATTGAAGCTGACAAATCTGGTGTTATTAAACAAATTCTTGCTAGCAATGAAGACACTATTGAATTTGACCAACCGCTATTCGTAATTGAATAAGCCTAATAGAAAAGGTTAATTCCATGTTAAAGAAAGTAGTTATCGCCAACCGTGGCGAAATTGCATTACGTATTTTACGTGCATGTAAAGAGCTAGGTGTTAAAACCGTAGCTGTTCACTCTACTGCCGACAAAAACCTTAAACACGTTTTATTAGCAGACGAAACTATTTGTATTGGTAAAGCATCAGCTCTAGACAGCTATTTAAACATTCCTCGTTTAATTACTGCTGCTGAAGTAACGGATGCCGATGCAATTCATCCTGGTTACGGATTTTTAGCTGAAAATGCTGATTTTGCCGAGCAAGTAGAAGATTCTGGTTTTGCATTTATTGGTCCTTTAGCGGAAAGTATCCGCTTAATGGGTGATAAGGTTTCTGCTATTGCAGCAATGAAAGAAGCTGGTGTTCCTTGTGTTCCCGGTTCAGATGGCCCTCTTACAGATGACGATGCAGCAAACATTGCTCATGGTCGCCGTATTGGTTACCCAGTAATCATCAAAGCATCTGGTGGTGGTGGTGGTCGTGGTATGCGTGTAGTGCGTGAAGAAAGCGACTTACTTGAAGCCATTCAGTTAACTAAATCTGAAGCTAAAAGTACATTCAATAATGATATGGTTTACATGGAGAAATTCCTTGAAAACCCACGTCATGTTGAAATCCAAGTACTTGCCGATGGTCAAGGCTCAGCAATCCATTTAGCAGAGCGTGATTGTTCAATGCAACGTCGTCACCAAAAAGTAGTTGAAGAAGCACCTGCCCCAGGCATTAGTGAAGAACTTCGAGCTGAAATTGGTCAGCGCTGTTGTAATGCTTGTAATAAAATCAATTACCGTGGTGCAGGTACTTTTGAATTCTTATTTGAAAACGGTGAATTCTACTTCATCGAAATGAATACACGTATTCAGGTAGAGCATCCAGTAACAGAAATGATAACTGGCGTTGATTTAATCAAAGAGCAACTACGTGTTGCTGCAGGTATGAAACTAACGATCAAGCAAGAAGACATTAAAGTAACTGGTCATGCAATTGAATGTCGTATTAATGCTGAAGATCCTCGCACATTTATCCCTTCACCGGGTAAAATCACTCGCTTCCACCCAGCTGGTGGTATGGGCGTACGTTGGGACTCTCACATTTACACTGATTACTCAGTACCGCCTCATTACGATTCAATGATCGGCAAACTAATAACTTACGGTGAAACTCGTGACGTTGCTATCGCACGTATGAAAAACGCTTTAGATGAGTTAGTTATTGACGGCATCAAAACAAATATTGCTTTGCAAGAAGACATTATGAATGATTCAGGTTTTGTGAAAGGTGGTGCAAATATTCACTACCTTGAAAAGAAACTTGCTGAAATCGAATAAAGTAACAAAGCACTAGTCTCGTCATCCTGAACTTGGTTCAGATCTTAATCAAACCCTGCAAATGCAGGGTTTTTTATTGCCAATTTGATTTGATAGTAAATTCACTTTTCTATTAATTTACATTTAAGATAAAATTGAATAAACAGTACTTAATAGACTATCGTTATGACCGAATTATTAGAAAAACCGACCCAACCTGGCAATGGCGAATGTTGCGAAAGCGGCGCGTGTAACCCATGTGTTTGGGATCATTACTATGCCGAACTACAAAAATGGCGAATTCAACAAAGTGAAATAAAAGCCAAAGAGCAAGGTCAAGAATAAACCTTAAAATTTGTCAGAAATTTTTACACATTTCATTATCAACATACCTATAAAAGCAATGTTTTCTGCTAAGTATTTGTATTAATATAAATTAATAATAATGGTCCACTTTATGCTTATTAAATATCAAACTCTATTGCTCGCTGCTTAGGTTATATTTTCAATAAGGATTTAGTTATGGTTAACTTTTTAAGATTAAAAGCATTGTTGGTTGCTGGTATATTTTCAGTTGCATCGTTTAATGCACATAGTAATTTTTTAGAAAACTGTGATGGTTTTTCACAAGAAAATTGGGTTTGCTTTGATACATTTAATTGGACTCATACCGAAGGGGATGATGATAGCGGTGTTCCACAGCTTGTAATAGCGGCTTCACAACATAGTGATGGGTTTAGCTTACATTTTAATGTAGGAGAAGGTGAAAAACTTGGCGCTTTAGGTTTTGAATTTGAAGATACTTATGTTGATCTATTCCAAGATGAGAGTTCTTGGGGTGTGTTCGATCATTTAGATGCGAGTTTAAACCTCAACGATGATGGTACTCCCCTTGCAGATTATTCATTCCTTACTGATTCTACAGGTAGTACTAATGAAAACTTTAATGGTTTAAAAATAGATGGAGAACAAGTTAATTGGGATGTTCTTTTTGCATTTGAAACTGATTCCAATAATGTTATAAAACTCACTTTTCATAACGATGATTTTTCGTTAGATAAACTTTCTGGCTTTTATTTCGGTCTACGTGCTCAAGCAACTGGAGATGATAACGAAAACAGCTTTAAAGGGTATGCAACAGGCGAAGAAATATTTACGCCACAATGTGTTGAACCATGTGTTCCTGATGTTCCTGAGCCGAATAGTTTATTAATTTTTGGACTAGCATTATTTGGATTAGCACTCGCTAGGAAAAGATTTACTCATTAATTATTAAAAAATAAAGCCCTGAATAATCAGGGCTTTTTAATATCGACTAATTTGTTATTTAGATATTAACGACGTTTTTTACCTTTATTACCCTTAGTACTTGTAACAACATTAACACTATATGTTTCTTGTGCACTATTTCCTGCTGCATCATATGCCTTAGTCACAATTTGGTGGCTACCTGCATTAACCTTTCGTACATTCCAGCTATAGTCTAAAACCCCTGAAGATGTCTGCGATTTAAGCTGCCCATCAATAAATAGTTCTGTTTTTATCACACCTTTATTATCTGTAGCACGAACATTGAATGTTGTATTTGAACTAATAGAGCTTCCATCAACAAAGTTGGTTATAGTTACTGTTGGCGCCTGCGTATCTGCTGGCTCAGGCTCAGGAGTATTATCAAAATATATCCAATGGATACCACTACTGCCGATATTATTTTCGGCATCAAAGGCTTTTGCTTCAATAGCAACCTCTTGATTTACATGGCTAGAGCTATCATAAACAAATGAAAATGGTGCTGAATTATCTGTTCCTATTAAAGTGCCTTCTATATATAGCTCCACTTTATTAACACCAACATTGTCAGTTGCAGATACTAAAATTTCAATCGTTGCATTATTGGAGCTATTTTCAACTGGTGAAGTAACCGTCGCTACTGGTGCTACCTGATCTACCTCAGGTGCATCGATAACAGATGTAAGCGCACTGAAAGCATCGATACGTCCATGACCATAAAATTTAGAGTAGCTAGTTCCACTTACTGTTTTATCTGCGCTACTTTCAAGTAACTCCTCTAACTGTCTATTTGTTAATTGCGGATATTTAGCTTTCATCAAGGCTAAAACTGCAGCAGTAACCGGAGCTGAAAAAGAAGTGCCATTTGCTTGTGAATAACCGCCAGATTTATGGGTGGTATAAATGCTAGAACCCGGAGCGGCTACGTCAATACAATTACCATAATTAGACCAACTAGTTTTATTATCATCAGAACCAGTAGCTGAAACAGTTATTATTACGGCATTATCTGAGCAATTTAGTTCAGCTCCACTATTACCAGCAGAAGCTACGACCAAACCACCTTGATTATAGAAGCTTTGAGCTGCACTAGTGACCGTAAAGCTATGCGATACTTGATAACTGATATTCACTATATCAGCACCATTATCTGCCGCCCAAGCAATACCTTGTGCTATGTCACTTGCGTAGGCGTATCCATCACTCGCATTTGATATTTTTACGGGCAATATCTTACTATTCCAAGCAATTGATGTTACGCCAATGTTATTGTTACTTATTGCGGCAATAACTCCAGCAACTAAAGTTCCATGCCCTGAACTATCACTAGTATCGGTATTATTACTTACCGTATTATAACCTGTGAGTAAATTTGCAGATAAATCTGCATGCGGGTAAATACCAGAATCCAACACAGCGACAACAATGCCTTCGCCTTTAGATATATCCCAAGCTTTAGACATATTAATTTTTGATAAATGCCATGCATCACTATACCTTGGGTCATTAGGTATTACTTCACTTACAGGCACTAACTCATTAAGTTCTGCAAACTCAATATTAGGGTTTTTAGATAGAGCATTTACAATGCCCCGCTCTGCATTTTCAGGTACTGTTATTAAGTGAATATTGCTATCTTTAAGCTGAATTCTTTTCTTTTTTTTAGCTGTATGTTTCTCTAAAATCAACTCTAATTGTGCATCGCTAACTCCTGCTTTAGTTGCTATTAATAATTCCCCTTTAGCATAGGAATTTTTCGCAAAAACCTGCCCTGAGAATATTGTTGGTAAAAGTAATCCTAGCGTTAGTTTTATAATTATTTTCTTATCTTTGAACACTTTATTGCTCCTCCTAATATAAGTAATAAGATCAAGTAATAAAGCGAACCACCTGTAGAGCCTTCTTGTTGCTCTGTAACGGTTTCATTTTCCGTAATTTGATTATTATCTAAATCATTTTCATTTGTAGTATCCGTTTCAGTGCTACTTTCAGTATTAGCAGTATCATCTTCAGTAGTGTCATTATTCTGTAACGGATCATCAGAACTATCTTCAGTTGGAATAACTTCAGGCTCTTCTGGTACACTAACTTCTTGTTCTTCCTCAGGTATAATTACTTCTGGCTGTTCTGGAACATCATCCGGTTTTTCGGGGGAAGTAATGTCAGGTTCTGTTTTGGAAGGATCATTAGGGAATGCATCGGCATTATCACCAACACCATCTAAGTCACTATCTTGCCATTCCTTAACATCATTTGGGAATGCATCGGCGTTATCACCAACACCATCTAAGTCACTGTCTTGCCATTCCTTAACATCATTTGGGAATGTATCGGCGTTATCACCAACACCATCTAAGTCGCTGTCTTGCCATTCCTTAACATCATTTGGGAATGCATCGGCGTTATCACCAACACCATCTAAGTCACTGTCTTGCCATTCCTTAACATCATTTGGGAATGCATCGGCGTTATCACCAACACCATCTAAGTCACTGTCTTGCCATTCCTTAACATCATTTGGGAATGCATCGGCGTTATCACCAACACCATCTAAGTCGCTGTCATTCCATTCGGCAGGATCGTTTGGGAAGTCATCTTCACTGTCAACAACGCCATCTTTATCTGTATCCGGTTCAATAATATCAAGGTTAATTATGAGCGTATCCGACTGGCTGTAATTTCCTGCACTATCAAAAGCAACTGAGTATAGGCTTAAATCTTGATGGTCAAGGTAGTTTGCTATTTCGACATAAAACTCATATGGTTCCTGTCTTTCGGTGCCAATTAGCCCACCGTTTATAAACAGTTCAACCCTCTCGATTTCTGTTTCATCTTGGGCATTGACTGCTACAATGAAGTCTTCAGAATGAATGCTATCTTGGGTTGGCGAGGTAATGTTCACTGAAGGTGCCAATTGATCGATCACTTGATCACCTGCTAAAGAGGTTAATGCAGCGTTAGCATCAATTCGGCCATATCCAAATCGAATTGAATAATCTCCATTATGAACTGATTTATTTGCACTTTGTTTTAACGTTGTTTCTATGTCGGTGATCGATGCGCTCGGTTTCGCTGCTTTCATTAATGCTATGACCGCAGAAGTTATTGGTGCAGAAAAGGAGGTGCCACTAGCTTTGCTATAGCCACCTGATTTATGAGTCGTATAAATACTCACCCCGGGCGCGGAAATATCAATGCATTTACCATAATCCGAAAAGCTAGCTAAATTATCATTTTGATCGGTAGCCGAAACTACAATTAAACTAGTTTTAGCACTACAAGAAAGTTCTTTACCACCATTGCCCGCAGATATAACAACCAGTCCACCTTTGCTGCGAAAGTAATCCGCAGCTGTTGCAACAGTGCTACTGCTATGAACGTCATAACTTAAGTTAGCAACATCTGCCCCATTATCTGCAGCCCAGGTTAAACCCGCAGCTATATGACTTGAAAAAGCATAGCCATCAGATGCATTTGAGATCCTAACAGGTAATATTTTGGCATCCCAAGCAATTGAAGTGACACCTAAATTATTGTTACTCAATGCAGATATTGTGCCTGCTACTAGCGTACCGTGCCCATTTAGATCGCTAGTATCAGAATTGTTACTGACGACATTACGGCCAGCTAAAACTTGGCCAGTTAAATCTTCATGACTAGGATCCACACCTGCGTCTAACACAGCAACAACGATATCTTTACCTTTAGATTTTTCCCAAGCTTGGGGCATGTTTATTTGGGCTAAATGCCAAGCTGATGCATATCTTGTATCATTTGCTGTGACATTGGAATTGGCGCCGATATCTAATTCAGCAAAATCGATTAAAGGACTGGCATTAAGTAAATTAACAATTTCAACCTCTTGACCTATTGGTGTTTCAAGTAATTGAATATTTAATTTTGAAAACTTTTTCTTAGTGTTTAAATTAAGACTTTTAAGGAGCTTGTGTAGTTTTTTATCTGACACTCCCGACTTAGCTTTAACTAAAACTTGGCTATCTTGCCATTGCTTTTTTGCAAACGAGGGGGCACTAAAAATTACTAGAAATAGACTAAAACTAATAAGGATAGGTAAAAGTTTAAATTCAACTGCATTTAAACAGCCAAATCTATGATTGCTAATATAATGTCTTAGCAACCGGGGTACTCTGATAACACTCAACATTTCAGACTCCACTGTCGTGAAGTCTACAACACGCCTTAACGCAATAGATTGTCTTTTTTATTATTATGTTTAACTTAAAGGTTAACACGCAAAAAATACTGACAGCTCTGCAAAACAAGGACAAGTATCGTAGACTTATGATTATTAATAAATTAACTACTTATACAATTTGATTAAAATCGAATACGCTCTTTATCTAAGTTACAAAACCCATCTTTTTGAAGTGTTAAACCGAATTTCCTCTTCTAACATCTATCATAAAGACTGGTTCTTATTATTCTTCTATGGAGCCTAATGTATGCTTAAACACTGGCTTTGGTCAAATTTACAGTACACTTTTTAACCACAAGTTAACCATATAAAAACAACTTACAAATCTAAAATGTTAATAAATAGTTAATTTAAAACGGTTTATTTTTGTACAATTTGGAAAAAAATATTTTCAACTTTTTTGTAACCGAAGTAGATTATTTAAGGAAAATAAGCCCAATTATTCAAAATAGAGCTTTATAGAGAGTTTTACGATAAGAGAATTAAAAGCTAATGTTTAGCTGTTATGTTTGAATATTGGCAAAGACCAACCAATACAATTGCGGTCAACATTAACAGGGTAAATGGCATAGCAGTTCCATTATGAAAAGCGGCTAAGATCGGGCCAGCTAACGCGCCAATACCAAATCGAAGTGTTCCAATAACAGCAGTAGCTGTACCACTTTGCTGTTTAAATTGAATTAAAATTAATGCATCAGCATTTACCGCTATTAGTGACATACTTCCCATCACCGGCAAAATAGTGATAACAGTCCAAAAGAGGCTCATCTCTAGAGCGTTAACACTAACAAGTAAGATTGCAGAGGTAAATGCGCAATAAAAACCATATTTAAGCATATGCGGTGAACCATAGCGAACGACATAGCGACTGTTAATGAATTGCGCTGTCATTAATGCAACAACATTTATGCCAAATAAAAAGCTAAATACAAATTCAGTCGTCTCATAAATAACAAGATATACAAACGGAATTGCAGTTAAGTAACTAAAAAAGCTTAATGAAACTAGCATCGAGGTCAGAATGTTCTTTTGTGCCGACTTTTCCAGTAACACAGTTTTATAGCTAGCTAAAATAGATAGTTCACTTTTATTACTCGTTTGAGTTTCAGGAAGGTACTTAATAGCAAATAGTAAAATTACAAATGCATAGCCAAAAAGAAAGTAGAACATTGATTGCCAGCTATCTATGTACATAATAAAGCTGCCTATAGTAGGGGCAAGCATAGGGGCAAACATCATGATCATACTTACATAAGACATACCCTTAGCGGTATTTTTCCCGTAAACCTCTCTAATTATGCCAGGAACAACGACAGTAGCAGCACTGCCAAGAAAGGCTTGAATACCTCTTAAAATAATAAATTCATTAATTGAAGCTGAAAAAGGAATGTAGAGTGAGACTAAAGCAAAACCAGATAAACCTAAAATAGCCAAACGCCTGCGACCTAATTTATCTGCAAGAGGGCCAAAAATTAACATACCTAATGCGTACCCACCTAGGTAAACACTTAATGAGTTTTGTACTGCTGCAATAGTAGTGTCATATTGCTCTGCAATAATAGGCATAGCAGGTAAATATAAATCGATTGCCAAAGGTGTTATCGCTACAATAGAGGCCAGTAAAGGTAATAACCACATAATGGTTAAAGCAGTTTTTGTATTAGAACTGGAGGACATTGCTATCGGTCACCAAAAAGTTGGCACATCGAGTAAGTGATGTGGGAGCTTGTTTGTTTTATTATTAAAATGCATTATAGCGTATTCACTAACAACTTTGATAAATTCATTTAGCAATGATGGGTTTATTAATATTTTCAAGTAACTTTATATGGCACATATATCTGCATTATCAATTTACCCAATTAAATCCACTAGTGGCATCCAATTGTCTACCTCGATGGTAAAAGAAAGAGGTTTAGAATTTGACCGTAGTTTTGTCATTACCGATTTACAAGGAAAGTTTATAACCGGTCGAACGAAAGCGAAATTAGTTTTAGTAAACTTACAACGTATTGCCAATGGTTATTTAGTCACAGCGCCTAAAATGGATGACTTAGTGATAAATTTTGCTGATTTTTCAAAGCAACATCATTCGGTACAAGTATGGAATGATTCTATTTTGGCGCAACATTGCAGCGTGAATATCGATGAATGGTTCAGCAAATATTTAAATACACAGTGTCAGTTACACTATTTCGGCAATGAAGCACAGCGTTATATTTCTGGCTTTGAGCAACAAGTCAGTTTTGCCGATGGTTATCCAATACTTCTAATTTCCCAAGCCTCACTAGATGATTTAAATAGTAAGTCAACAAGTCACACCGAGATGGCACAATTTAGGCCCAATATAGTAATACAAGATTGCAGCGCATTTGCCGAAGATAATTGGTCAAAAATTAAAATTGGCGAAGTTGAGTTTATTTTACCTAAACATTGCAGTCGTTGTATTTTTACCACTGTCGATGCACACAATGGTAAACGTCATGCAAACAAAGAACCTTTGGCTACTCTGGAGAAATATCGCCTAGCTGATGATGGTGAAATTTATTTCGGACAAAACTTGATACCATTAAATCATGGTAAAATTCAAATAGGTGACAAAGTTGAAGTTTTAGAAAGTAACAATTCTATTAGCTTTATTGCGTTAAAATAGTTAATGCTTAACTTTAAGCTTTAATCGCATCAGTTAAAATGAAATAATTGCCACCTCTGTGTAAGCTAGGTTTCTCCCATGTTATTAATGATAGATAATTACGATTCTTTTACGTTTAATTTAGTCCACTATTTCCAGCACTTAGGACAGGATGTAAAAGTAGTACGTAATGACGAAATAACTATAGAGCAAATAAATGAATTAAAGCCCCAATATATAGTTATCTCTCCAGGGCCCTGTGATCCAGATAGTGCGGGTATATCACTAAATGTAGTGCAAAGCTTTGCTGGCAAAATTCCTTTACTAGGCGTTTGTTTAGGACATCAATGTATCGCTCAACACTTTGGCGCAAACATTCAAAAAGCCAAACAAGTCATGCATGGTAAAACATCATTAATTAATCACAACAATAAACGATTATTCGATGGGCTTAATTTGCCTTTACAGGTAACTCGATATCATTCATTAACTGTCCAAGCATCATCATTACCTAACAACTTAGAGGTTAGCGCCTGGACTGAAACAGAAAATGGTAAGATTGATGAGATAATGGCGATTGAACATAAGACCTTACCTATACTCGGCGTACAATTTCATCCTGAGTCAGTCTTAACGGAACAAGGACATCAATTGCTTAATAACTTTTTGACATTAACGGCTTAAATCGTTAGTTTTATTATATAAGCCGAATAGATACCACAATAATAAAAAACCAAAAGGATTGGTATGTCGCTTGAAAGACGATTTCACCCAAGATTTGATATAGACTTACCAATAACCATATCATTCGATAATGACGATATCGTTCTTGCAGGTAATGCGCTTAATATATCTTTATCTGGCCTACAGGTAGAAGTAGGGAAAAACGTTACTGACTCCATCCTCAAGCATTGCCCACACCCTCCTGAGTTCTATATTTCGATTAAAACTGAACAACTAATTCTTGAAAAAATTAAGCTGCGTATGATTATTAATCGACGTATTTCCCAACAAAAATTTCAACTAGGCTTAAAATTTATTAGCCCATCGAATGAGCATTTAAATACGTTAAATGCCTTTATCCAATCCTGTAAAACTCGCTAAAAAACTTTATCTGTGCAAGTAAGAAATAACGACTACAATTTGTAACCAAAGGTAAAAAAACGTAAGTAATAGTTATGCACTTATACTGAATAAAACTCAGCAACCCCTTATTTTTACTGGCTTTCAGGCATTCCAACTAAAGACAATTACTTACTTTTCTGACATAATATCGCCATATTTTAAGTAAACCTATACAGAAATAGTTGTTTCATTAGTAAATGAGTAACAACCATAAAGATAAAATTTTAGAGGATTTGTGCAATGACAGAACAAAATTCAGTAAATCGAGAATTATTTGATCAAGTAATGGTGCCTAACTATGCACCTTCGTCAGTTATCCCTGTTCGCGGAAAAGGTTCTCGAGTTTGGGATCAAAATGAAAATGAATATATCGATTTTGCTGGAGGTATTGCGGTTAATTGTTTAGGTCATTGTCACCCTGCTCTTGTAGGGGCATTACAGTCTCAAAGTGAAAAGATTTGGCATTTATCAAATGTAATGACCAATGAACCAGCACTTCGTTTAGCTAAAAAGTTAGTTGATGCAACATTTGCTGAAAAAGTTTACTTCGCCAATTCTGGTGCTGAGTCTAATGAGGCAGCATTAAAGTTAGCTCGTCGTTGGGCATTAGATGTTCATGGTAGCAATAAAACTCAAATCATTGCATTTAAACAAGGCTTCCACGGTCGTACATTCTTCACCGTAACTGTTGGTGGTCAAGCAGCTTACTCTGATGGTTTCGGTCCAAAACCTGGCGATATAGTACATGCCGAATACAATAATTTAGAATCAGTAAAAGCACTTATTTCTGATAAAACATGTGCTGTAGTTATGGAGCCTTTACAAGGCGAAGGCGGAATTGTTTCTCCTACTCAAGAATTTGCTCAAGGTGTAAGAGAGCTTTGTGATCAACACAATGCATTATTAGTATTTGATGAAGTGCAAACAGGTGTTGGTCGTTTAGGTGAGTTATACGCTTACATGGGTTTAAATGTAACTCCTGATATCTTAACTACTGCTAAAGCACTTGGCGGTGGTTTCCCTATTGGTGCAATGATCACGACAACAGAAATAGCAAAGCATTTAAAAATTGGTACCCATGGTAGTACATACGGTGGTAACCCATTAGCTTGTGCTGTTGCTGAGGCAGCATTTGACACAGTGAATACTCCAGAAGTTTTAAATGGTGTTAAAGCCAAAGAAAAACTATTCAAAGATGGCTTAAATGCAATTAATGCTAAATACAAAGTATTTAGTGAAATTCGTGGCCAAGGCCTGCTTATTGGTGCGGTATTAACCGATGCTTACCAAGGACGAGCAAAAGACTTTCTAAATGCGGCAATGGCTGAAGGCTTAATGTCTTTAGTTGCTGGTGCAAGCATTGTGCGCTTTGCCCCATCTTTGGTAATTGAAGATGCTGATATTGCTGAAGGTTTAGCTCGCTTTGAAAAAGCTGTCGCTAAATTAGCTCAAGCTTAATTACTTCTTTAGCTAATAACTACGAGAATTTTTATGATTATAATTCGTCCGATCAGAAGCAGCGATTACGATGCCCTACATCATATCGCTGTTGAATCAGGCCATGGTTTTACTTCACTGCCAGTTAATGAAGGATTACTTACAAGTCGTATTAACCGTGCAACATCTTCTTTTCATAAACAAGAAGATGTTAATGGTGATGAAGGCTATTTATTTGTGATGGAAGACAGTGAGACTGGCGAAGTAGTTGGCACAAGTGGCATCGAAGCCGCAGTAGGATTACACGATGCATTTTATCACTATCATGTAGGTAAAGTTGTACATTCTTCGCGAGAATTAAATGTTTACAACACAGTCGAAACTCTTTCTTTAAATAATGATTACACTGGCGCAAGTGAACTTTGTACTTTGTATCTTGATGCTAAATATAGAATCAACAATAACGGACGATTTTTATCAAAATGTCGTTTCTTGTTTATGGCCGAACATCAAGAGCGCTTCAATCATACTGTGATTGCAGAGATGCGTGGTGTATCAGATGAAAATGGCAATTCACCTTTTTGGCAGTGGTTAGAAGAGCACTTCTTCTCAATGGACTTCCCTACCGCAGATTATCTTTCGGGTATTGGGAAAAAAGAATTTATCGCTGAATTAATGCCTAAGTACCCTATTTATGTCAGTTTACTTAGTAAAGAAGCGCAAGCAGTGATAGGTAAAGTACATGAAAATACTCTTCCCGCATTACGACTTTTAGAAAGAGAAGGCTTTGTCAGCAGAGGCTATGTTGATATTTTTGACGGCGGGCCTACTGTTGAAGCTGAATTAAAATCTATTAAAACTATCCGCAACTCAATGCGATTACAGGTTGATATAGCTGAAGTTAATAGCACGCAAAAGTTCATGATATGTAATACCAAAATATCAGAGTTTAGAGCCGTACATATGCCAATTGATGTAAATGAGACCAATCAAGTAGCACGTATAGATCAAAAAACAGCCGATGCCTTGCAAGTAAAAGCAGGTGACTGGGTCCGCGTTGGCGCACATTAATATCAGCAAATGATATAGAGGTAAAAATGACAAATTTAGTAAATTTTATTAATGGACAATGGCAAGCAGGTTTAGGTAAAGAGATGTCTTCTCTAAACCCTGCCCTTAACCAAGTTATCTGGCAAGGTAATGCTGCAACAGAAGCTCAGGTGAATTTAGCCATAGATAGCGCTCGTAATGCCTTTGAAGATTGGGCTTTACAATCAGTTGAACAACGTATTGAAGTTATTTCACGCTTTGCTGAGCAACTAAAAGAAAACTCAGAAGAAATGGCAGTAGCAATTGCACAAGAAACTGGTAAACCGCTTTGGGAAACTCGTACCGAAGCAGGAGCAATGGTTGCAAAAATTAATATTTCCATTAAAGCATACAATGAGCGTACTGGAACTGTAGAAAACCCTATGCCAGGAGCTAAAGCATTTATTCGCCACAAGCCGCATGGCGTAGTGGCTATATTTGGTCCATATAATTTCCCGGGCCACTTACCTAATGGTCACATAGTACCGGCATTAATAGCGGGTAATACAGTGGTATTTAAGCCATCAGAATTAACCCCTATGGTTGCCGAGCTAACTTTAAAGCTTTGGGAGAAAGCAGGTTTACCAGCCGGTGTTATCAACTTGGTTCAAGGGGAAGTTGAGACTGGTAAAGCATTAGCAAGTAACGATGAAATTGATGGTTTATTTTTTACTGGTAGTTCAACTACTGGCAAATTATTGCATCAACAATTCTCGGGCCAACCAGGTAAGATTTTAGCATTAGAGATGGGCGGTAATAACCCACTAATAGTTAAAGATGTAAGCGATATAGATGCTGTAGTACACGACATTATTCAATCTGCATTTATTTCTACAGGCCAGCGCTGTACCTGTGCAAGACGTTTATTTATTGAAACGGGTGCTCAAGGCGATGAAATTATTGCGCGCTTAGTTAAAGCAACAAAAGCGATTAAAATTGGTCATTACAATGATGTAGAGCAACCATTTATTGGTTCAATGATCTCGGCAAAAGCAGCTAGTGGACTAGTTTCAGCTTACCAGCAACTATTAGATATGGGCGCAACCAGTCTAGTTGAAATGCAACAAACTGATACTACCACAGGCTTTATTACTCCTGGTATTGTTGATGTTACATCTACAGCTGCTATCCCTGATGAAGAGCACTTCGGTCCATTATTAAAAGTGTACCGCTATGATGATTTTGATGCTGCAATAAAAGAAGCTAACAATACTAGTTTTGGCTTATCAGCAGGTTTATTAACTGATAGCGAAGATTTATATAACCACTTTTTCATAAAAATCAGAGCAGGCATTGTTAACTGGAATAAGCCGATAACAGGCGCGAGCAGTGCAGCACCATTTGGTGGTATTGGTGACAGTGGTAATCATCGAGCTAGCGCGTTTTATGCTGCTGATTATTGTGCATTTCCTGTTGCATCAGTTGAAGCTGAGAAAGTATCACTGCCGGCAACATTAAGCCCTGGATTATCACTTTAACAAAAGTAATGATGAGAGCACATAACCGCATAATAAACGCTAGGGTTCGCCCTAGCTTTTTTAAGAGCATTGACCAAATTTAAATTTTCGGCGAACGGGAAGGCTTCCTTTCGTCTGAAATTATCATTTCTAAGAAACGCCCCTTTTCGCCTTTAATAAAATATTTTTTAAATAATTTTAGGGAACGTTCATGACAGCAAAAATTACCGAGTTATTCGACAATATTTGGCAACAATATATTGCAGTTACACCATCAGCACAAAAAGTTCATCAGTTACTTGGATCAGGTGATGATCTAATTAATGACCATGTTGCTTATAGAACATTTAATTTAGAAAAAATTAACTTAGATAAACTTGCCGCACATTTAACTAAGCTAGGTTACAAGGAATGTGGTAATTATCACTTTGAAGCAAAAAAATTAGTCGCTAAGCATTTTGAGCATGAAAATACCGAATTACCTAAAGTATTTATTAGCGAGTTATTAGTGGAAGAGTTTTCTTTGCAAGTTCAAGAAATTATTAAACGACTTGTTGCCGAAATAGATAGCGAAAATGTCGCTAAAGATAATTTCCTTTATTCTGGTCGTCATTGGCAATTAACTAGCTCTGAGTACAAAACACTACTAAATGAAAGTGAGTACGCCGCTTGGTTAGCTGCCTGGGGTTTCAGAGCAAACCATTTCACTGTAAGCATTAATCATTTACAGAACTTTGATTGCATTCATAGTGTAAATGAAAGCATTAAAGATGCTGGTTTTATTCTTAACGCATCTGGTGGGGAAGTTAAAGGCGATGAAACCGTTAAGCTAGAGCAATCTTCAACAATGGCAGATACATCAACTGTTGAATTTAGTGATATAAACTTGGATATACCAAGTTGCTTTTACGAATTTGCTAAACGCTACCCTATGGATTGTGGCAATTTATATACAGGGTTTGTTGCCGCATCTGCTGATAAAATATTTGAAAGTACTAACAGTTAAATTAGTAATTTCATTTAGCCACATAAAAACGCATGTTGTAATAACATGCGTTTTTTGTTTAAACAGAGCTCTTAACTATATCTGTTGGCGAGATATTAATTCTGCTCTTAACAAAAAATGTCCATAGCATTGTAATTAACACAGAAGATACCGTTGAGATATCAATTGGCAAACCAAAACCTAATGATTTAGAGCTAAATAAGAAAGCGATAACTACAACAGTCATAAATATGGCTGGTATAGTACAAATCCAATGGAATTTATTTTCTCTCATTAAGTACGCTGAAGCCGTCCATAACATCAAGGCAGCCGTAGTTTGGTTAGCGACCCCAAAATAGCGCCAAATAATGCCGAAATCGACTTGTGTTAATACCGCACCAATTGCAAATAAAGGCAAAGCTAAAACTAATCGCTTGGAAAAGTGTTTTTGCGATAGATTGAAAAATTCAGATAAAATCAAACGAGCCGATCTAAATGCTGTATCACCAGATGTAATTGGTAAAACAATTACCCCTAATATAGCTAAAAAGCCACCAACAGCACCTAATAAGCCAGTCGATGCTTCGTAAACAACATTAGCTGGATTACCAGCCATACCTTCATTTAAGCCCTCTACTCCACCGAAGAAAGATAATGCCAGAGTACACCAGATCAAAGCGATAACACCTTCGCCTATCATTGCCCCATAAAATACAAAACGGCCATTCTCTTCATTATCAATGCAACGAGCCATTAAAGGAGATTGCGTTGCATGAAAACCTGAAACTGCACCACAAGCAATGGTAATAAATAAGGCTGGCCATAAAGGCATATCATTAGGGTTTAAGTTTGTTAAAAAATCTGCAGCCTCAACACCTGGTAATACACTGTGCTCTGAAGAAAAGATTAAGGCCAATGTAAGTCCAACTGACATAAACACCAATAAAGCGCCAAAAAATGGATAAAAGCGACCAATAAGCTTATCTACAGGTAATAACGTCGCAATAAGGTAGTAAACAAAAATAATACCTAAGAAAATAGCAACATCAACGCCTGTTAATCTAGCTAATAAACCAGCAGGTGCGCTAATAAATACGACACCAACAAGAAGTAATAAAATCACTGCAAACACATTCATGAAATGCTTTGAACTGCGTCCTAGATATTTTCCTGCTAGATTAGGGATTGATTGTCCTTCGTTGCGAACCGAAAGCATTCCGGAAAAGTAATCGTGTACAGCACCTGCAAATATACAACCAATAACAATCCACAACAGTGCAGCTGGGCCATATAAGGCTCCTAAAATCGGCCCAAAAATTGGTCCTACACCAGCAATATTTAACAACTGAATTAAATATACTCGGCCTTTCGACATAGATACAAAATCAACACCATCACAATGTGTAGTAGCAGGAGTACTTCGTTTTTTATTTATTCCAAAGACTTTTTCAACAAAAGCGCCATAGAAAAAATAACCCGCAATAAGCAAAGCAATTGCTAATAATAAATATGCCATCTAGTTTTCACTCTATATTAAAGACATATTGATGTTATCTAGTTTGAATTATTTAATCTGTGATCGAGTGTTATTCATTGTGTATTTTTTGAACCACTGATTTTTCAAAAAGATATTAAAAGTAGTGTCATTTACCCCATCAAGGTTTAAAATAACAATCAACTTAATAATTAAGAGAAGCAAGATGCAAGCAAAAGTAAAATGGGTTGGCGATGAGTTATTTATGGGTACTTCTGAAAGTGGCCATTGTGTAGTAATGGATGCTAATGGTGGTGCATTAGGACCGAGTCCATTAGAAAATGTATTACTTTCATTAGGTGGGTGTTCTTCAGTTGACGTTGTTAGTATTTTAGAAAAAGCACGTCAAAAGGTAACTGGCTGTGTAGTAGAAATTAACGGCACAAGAGTAGATACCGTTCCAAAGTTATTTTCAGATATTCATTTACATTTCGTGATTAGCGGTAGCGATGTTAAAGAAAAGCACGTAGAGCGAGCCGTGGCATTATCTGCTGATAAATATTGTTCAGTTGCTCTTATGCTTAATAAATCGGTAAATATCACTCACGACTTTTCAGTTGTTGAAGCATAACTTCCCCTTGTAAACGATAAAGGAGCCATAAGGCTCCTTTTGTTTATGTAATACTTTTAAAGTATTATTCTTTATAGGTCTGCATCCAATCCATTTGTTGGCTAGCTTCCCTTTTGTTTGCCATGATTTCGACAATTAATGGTTTTAATATTAATTCCATAGCAAAGCCCATTTTACCTCCAGGAACAACTAAGGTGTTGACCCTGGACATGAAGGATCCATCGATCATGCGTAAATAGAACGGAAAATCTACATTTTCCATTTCACGAAAACGGATCACTACAAAACTCTCATCCTGACTCGGAATTGCTTTAGCACTAAAAGGATTAGATGTATCAACGGTAGGCACACGTTGGAAATTAATATGGGTTCGTGAAAACTGCGGCGTAATAAAGGTGAAATAATCTTCCATACTACGCACTATGCTATCTGTAACCGCTTCACGAGAGTGGCCCCGACTATTAGTGTCTCGAATAATTTTTTGGATCCATTCAAGGTTAACAATTGGAACCATGCCGATTAGAAGGTCCACGTGTCTGGCTACATCGTTTTTATCTGTAACAACCCCTCCGTGTAAACCTTCATAAAATAAAAGGTCTGATTCGCCTCCTAGAGGCTCCCAAGGGGTAAACGTACCTGGCATTTGATTATATGGTACTGCTTCATCGAAAGTATGAAGGTAACGGCGCATTGTACCTTCACCTTTTTCACCAAAATCATGGAATAAACGTTCAAGGGCATCGAAATCATTGGCTACATCACCAAAATAACTGACTTTACCACCTTCAGCTTTTGCTTTACGTTTTTCAAGATCCATTTCAGGACGAGTGAAGCGATGAAAACTATCACCTTCAACCATAGCAGCTTTTATATCTAAAGATCGGAATATGTGCTCAAAGGCGTCCATGGTTGTAGAGGTACCTGCACCAGACGAACCGGTAACAGCAATAATAGGATTTCGAGCAGACATATTTTTTCTTCTAATTATTAATCAGCTTAACTTTATACGTTTTATATCGCTTTAGGTCAAGAAAACAACATTTTTAGATAATACGAGGCTTAAGGTAAACTTTAGGAATTAGAGATAAAGTGGTATTTACAAACACCGATTTCAGTTTTTATTTTTACACATTTAGTATAAATAGTTTGAGTTAGGAAAAATGGGTTTTATCAAGGAAAATTAAAGCGATTTTTAGCCTGCCTAAACGAGCTTGAATTTAACGCAGGGTAAGCACATTTTAACCAGTCAAATATTTTGAGGAGATAAAAGCGATTTATACAAGACAAATTGAGCCGACGTTTAGTTCATCTAAACGAGGCTTAATTTAACGCAGTAGAAATCACTTTTAGCCCTCAAAAAAAAAAGAGAGCCTAAGCTCTCTTTTTTATATATCAAACTAGGTTTGATTATGCTTCAGCTGAAACTTCTTCAACCACGTCAGCAGTTTCTTCAACTACTGGACGGTCTACAAGTTCAACATAAGCCATAGGTGCTTTATCACCAGTACGGTAACCACATTTTAAAATGCGAGTGTAACCACCTGGACGTTCTTGGTAACGAGGACCAAGTTCGCTGAATAATAAACCTACTACTTCTTGGTCACGTGTACGAGCAAATGCCAAACGACGATTTGCAACGCTATCTGTTTTAGCCAATGTAATTAGTGGCTCAACAACGCGACGTAGTTCTTTAGCTTTAGCAACGGTAGTTTTAATAACACCGTGTTTTACTAAAGAGCTTGCCATATTGCGGAACATCGCCTGGCGATGACTGCTATTACGGTTTAACTGGCGACCGCTTTTACGATGGCGCATACGTTAATCCTTCTTCTCTTAAACTATTAAATTCTGATTGACTTAGTCGTTATCAGCAATGCTTTCAGGTGGCCAGTTTTCTAGGCGCATGCCTAGAGATAAGCCACGAGACGCTAAAACATCCTTGATTTCAGTAAGAGATTTCTTACCTAAATTAGGAGTTTTAAGAAGTTCTACTTCTGCACGCTGTACTAAATCACCAATATACTGAATCGCTTCTGCTTTTAAACAGTTGGCTGAACGAACTGTAAGCTCTAGGTCATCAACTGGACGAAGTAAAATTGGATCGAAAGCAGGTTTAACTTCTTCCGGTTCAACTTCTTTAACATCGCGTAAGTCAACAAACGCATCTAACTGTTCAGCTAGAATTGTTGATGCACGACGAATCGCCTCTTCTGGATCTAACGTACCGTTAGTTTCCATGTCGATAACAAGCTTATCTAAGTCAGTACGTTGTTCAACACGAGCCGAGTCAACGTCATAAGCAATTCTCTCAACAGGACTGAAAGACGCATCAACTAGTAAACGACCAATTGCGCGTTCTTCTTCCTCGGCGTTGCGACGAATAGAAGCTGGAACGTAACCACGACCCATTTCTACTTTGATGCGCATGCTGATTGAACCGTCACCTGTTAAGTTACAGATAACGTGAGCAGGATTAGCGATAGTAACATCACCATCATGCTGTATATCAGCGGCCGTTACAGGGCCTTCACCTGACTTAGTTAAAGTTAAAACTGCTTCAGTTTTGCCTTCTAAACCAACAGCCAAATCTTTAAGATTCAACAGTATTTCGATGATGTCTTCTTGAACACCTTCTTTACTGCTGTATTCATGTAATACACCATCAATTTCAACTTCCGTCACTGCACAACCTGGCATTGATGAAAGAAGAATGCGACGTAACGCATTACCTAAAGTATGACCAAAACCACGTTCAAGTGGTTCTAATGTTACCTTAGCACGAGTAGTACTGATATTCTCGATACCAACTAATTTCGGCTTAAGGAATTCGGTTACAGAACCCTGCATTTTTGTCCTCTCTTAAAGTTCAGCTTTATTTCGAGTAAAGCTCGACAATCAACTGTTCATTAATTTCTGCTGATAAATCAGAACGATCTGGGTAACGTTTAAACGTACCTTCCATCTTCTTGTTATCAACTTCAACCCAGACTGGCTTCTCACGTTGATCAGCTAATTCTAAAGCAGCAACGATGCGCGCTTGAGTTTTAGACTTCTCACGAATTGAAACAGTATCTTCTGGCTTAACAGCGAAAGATGGAATGTTAACAACTTGACCGTTAACTACGATAGCTTTGTGGCTAACTAGTTGACGAGCTTCTGCACGTGTAGAGGCATAGCCCATACGGTATACAACGTTGTCTAAGCGCACTTCTAAAAGGTTTAACAAGTTTTCACCTGTGTTGCCTTTAAGACGAGCAGCTTGCTTGTAGTAATTACGGAACTGCTTCTCAAGAACACCGTAAATACGACGAACTTTTTGTTTTTCACGAAGCATCAGACCATAGTCAGATAAACGACCGCGACGAGCGCCGTGTTGACCAGGAATAGTTTCGATCTTACATTTAGTATCAATTGCCCTTACACCACTTTTAAGGAACAAATCAGTTCCTTCGCGGCGGCTAAGCTTAAGCTTTGGGCCTAAATATCTTGCCATGTTATTTCTCCAACAGACCTATTAAACGCGACGTTTCTTAGGTGGACGACAACCATTATGAGGAATCGGAGTAACGTCAGTAATGTTGGTGATTTTAAAACCAGCAGCATTTAAGGCACGGATTGCAGATTCACGACCTGGACCTGGACCTTTAACGAATACTTCAATATTCTTCAAACCAAACTCTTGTGCTACTTTACCAGCACGATCAGCAGCAACCTGTGCAGCGAATGGAGTTGATTTACGTGAACCACGGAAACCAGAACCACCTGCAGTTGCCCAAGATAACGCGTTACCTTGACGATCTGTAAGAGTTACGATTGTGTTGTTGAAAGAAGCATGGATATGAGCCATGCCATCAGCAACTTGTTTTTTTACGCGCTTTTTCGTGCGCGTTGGTGTTTTAGCCATGTCTATTTCCTCGATCTACTTTTTAATCGGCTTACGAGGACCTTTACGGGTGCGCGCATTAGTCTTAGTGCGTTGACCACGTAGAGGGAGACTGCGACGATGGCGTAAACCACGATAACAGCCAAGGTCCATCAGACGCTTGATGTTCATTGAAACTTCACGACGTAAGTCACCTTCTACGGTGAATTTCGCCACTTCTGCACGAAGCAAATCTATTTGAGCTTCGTCTAATTCGCTGATCTTTATATTTTCTGCGATACCTGCTTCTGCACAAATTGTCTTTGCACGAGTTGCACCGATACCGTAGATGGCAGTAATGGCAATTACTGCATGTTTACGATCAGGGATGTTAATGCCAGCGATACGGGCCACTAACACATCTCCTATATTTAAGGTTAAAAGATAACCGGTTGAAAAGCCCGTTAGGATACTCAACCAGCAACATTTTTGCAATATAAAGTGTCACAAATTGCAAAATAATACAATAAATGACACTTTAGTAAAAGATTTAGCCTTGGCGTTGCTTGTGCTTAGGCTCTGCGCAAATTACGCGAACCACACCTGCACGCTTAACAACTTTACAGTTACGACAAATCTTTTTAACGGATGCACGAACTTTCATTTTATACTCCGTAGCCTCTAACGGCCGTAGCCTTTTAGATTAGCTTTTTTCAGCACATTGTCATATTGATGAGACATCAAATGAGTCTGTACTTGTGCCATGAAATCCATAATTACAACTACTATAATTAGTAGGGAAGTACCGCCAAAATAGAACTGTACATTCCAAAATATCATCATGAACTCAGGAACCAAACAAATAAGAGTAATGTATAAAGCACCCGCTAATGTTAAGCGAGTCATTACCTTATCAATATATCTTGACGTTTGCTCACCAGGACGAATCCCAGGAATAAACGCACCAGATTTCTTCAAATTATCTGCTGTTTCACGCGGATTGAAAACCAATGCCGTGTAGAAAAAACAGAAAAAGATTATTGCAGTTGCATATAGCATTACATACAAAGGGTTACCTGGTGACAGAGCAAGAGCAAACTCTTGCAATGCATTAGCAACCACACCATCACCTTGACCGAACCAACTTGCGATGGTACCCGGGAACAAGATAATACTTGATGCAAAGATAGGTGGAATAACACCTGCCATGTTTACTTTTAAAGGTAAATGAGTGCTTTGTGCAGCAAATACTTTGCGACCTTGTTGGCGCTTAGCATAGTTTACCACAATACGGCGTTGGCCGCGCTCTACAAATACAACTAAATAAGTCACAGCAAATACTAAAACACCAACTAGTAATAATGCTAATAAGTGCAATTCACCTTGACGCGCCATTTCAGCTGTTTGACCAACAGCTGAAGGCATGCCAGCAACAATACCAGCGAAGATTAAGATTGAAATACCGTTACCAATACCACGTTCAGTAATCTGTTCACCTAACCACATTAAGAACATGGTACCAGTTACTAAAGATACTACCGCAGTAAAGTAGAAACCAAAGCCAGCGTTAACCACTAGACCTGGCATCATACCCGGTAAACTATTTGCAATCGCAATCGACTGTACTGTTGCCAGTAGCAATGTGCCATAGCGTGTGTACTGACTGATCTTACGACGTCCAGCTTCACCTTCTTTTTTCAATTCTTGCATACTAGGTACAATATGTGTACTAATTTGCATGATAATCGAAGCTGAGATGTACGGCATAATACCTAAAGCCATTACAGAGGCTCGCTCAAGTGCACCACCAGAGAACATGTTAAACATTTCTACAATGGTGCCCTTTTGTTGTTCAATCAACTGAGCTAGTACAGCGGCGTCAATACCAGGGATTGGTACAAATGAACCTAAACGAAACACAATAAGCGCTCCGAGTACGAACAATAATCTTTGTTTAAGCTCAGACAAACCGCCTGCAGCTTTATTTTCCATTCCTGGTGTAGCCATTTTGTACTATTCCTCTATTGTACCACCGGCAGCTTCAATTGCTGCACGTGCACCTTTGGTTACTGCTAAGCCACGAACCGTAATTTTACGGCTGATTTCACCAGATAACATTATCTTTGCAGATTCAATGTTACGAGTGATTAGGCCTGCGTCTTTAAGCGCGTGAATATCAACAACATCAACATTCATTTGATTTAATTCGTGTAAACGTACTTCAGCGCGAACTAAAGATTTACGCGACGTAAAACCAAATTTAGGTAAACGTTGTTTAAGAGGCATCTGACCACCTTCAAAACCAGGACGAATGCCGCCGCCTGAGCGAGACTTTTGACCTTTGTGACCGCGGCCACCTGTTTTGCCGATACCAGAACCGATACCACGACCGCAACGCTTTTTAGCTTTCTTAGCGCCAGGTGCAGGGGATAATGTATTTAAATGCATAACTTAATCCTCCACCTTAATCATGTAATGAACTAAGTTGATCATACCACGTACTGATGGAGTATCTTCTAACTCTACAGTATGACGGATACGACGTAAACCTAATCCTTTAATTGTTGCTCTATGAGACGGCTTGCGACCGATAGAACTTTTAACTTGCGTTACTTTGATTGTATTAGCCATTGTCTATTACCCCAAAATGTCTGAAACGTTAAGGCCACGTTTAGCTGCAACAGTTTCTGGCGACTTCATGTTCGCTAGAGCACCGATTGTAGCGCGTACCACGTTAATTGGGTTAGTAGAACCGTATACTTTAGATAATACGTTCTGTACGCCTGCAACTTCTAATACTGCACGCATCGCGCCACCGGCGATGATACCTGTACCGTCTGATGCTGGTTGCATGTAAACTTTAGAACCTGAATGCTTACCATTTACAGAATGCTGTAAAGTAGTGCCTTTAAGATCAATGTTTACGATGTTACGACGAGCCTTTTCCATTGCTTTTTGAATTGCAGCAGGAACTTCACGCGCCTTACCGTAACCAAAACCAACACGACCGTTGCCGTCACCAACTACTGTTAGTGCAGTGAAACTGAAAATACGACCACCTTTAACCACTTTTGATACGCGGTTAACAGCGATTAACTTTTCAGCAAATTCACTTTGTTGTGTGTTTTCTACATTAGCCATTGTCTAACTCCTAGAATTTAAGGCCAGCTTCACGAGCTGCTTCTGCTAACACTTGTACACGACCGTGGTATAAGAAACCTGAACGATCGAAAGCAACGTTAGTAATACCTTTGGCTGAAGCGCGTTCTGCAATTGCTTTACCAACTGCTGCTGCTGCTTCTTTGTTACCAGTAGATTTAACTGATTCGCGAACTTCTTTGTCTAAAGTAGATGCAGATGCAATTACTTCAGAACCAGATGCAGCGATTAGTTGCGCGTAAATGTGACGAGGAGTACGGAAAACGACTAAACGATTCGCACCCAACTCGCTGATCTTTGCACGTGTACGTTTTGCACGGCGAAGACGAGATGTTTTCTTATCCATAGTATTATCCTACTTCTTCTTAGCTTCTTTACGACGAATAACTTCATCGCTATAACGAATACCTTTACCTTTGTAAGGCTCAGGTTTACGGTATGCGCGAATATTCGCAGCTACTTGACCAATCACCTGCTTATCAGCACCAGTAAGTACGATTTCAGTTTGACTAGGAGTTTCAACTTTAACGCCAGCTGGAACAGCGTGCTCTACTGGATGAGAAAAACCTAAAGATAAGTTTAGAGTTTGACCAGCAGCTTTAGCACGGTAACCAACACCGTTTAAAATTAAGCGTTTTTCAAAACCAGTACTTACGCCGTTAACCATGTTATTGATTAATGCACGAGCAGTACCAGCTTGAGCCCAAGCGCCTTTAACGTCGTTAGCGATGTTAGTAACAATAGTATTTTCTTCTTGAGAAATTACAACGTCACTGTGAATCGTACGAGCTAATTCGCCTTTTGGACCTTTGATTGTGATGTCTTGACCAGATAACGTAACAGTAACGCCAGCAGGGATAGACACAGGTGCTTTTGCAACACGAGACATATTCTTGCTCCTTACGCTACGATACCAATGATCTCACCGCCAAGACCCGCATTGCGAGCGGCACGGTCAGACATTAGGCCTTTAGAAGTTGAAACAATAGCAATACCTAAGCCAGCTAATACTTGAGGAAGGTCATTGCTTCCTTTGTATACGCGTAAACCAGGGCGTGAAACACGCTTGATTGTTTCGATTACTTCTTTACCATCGAAATATTTTAAAGTTACTTCTAGTGTTGGTTTAACACCTTCAGTGATTTCAAAACCGTTAATATAACCTTCTTCTTTAAGCAAGTTAGCAATTGCTACTTTTAGCTTGGAAGATGGCATAGATACTGCAACTTTAGCTGCAGATTGACCGTTACGGATGCGTGTAAACATATCCGCGATAGGATCAGTCATCATAATTAATTACTCCCTTACCAACTTGCTTTTTTAAGACCAGGTACTTCACCGCGCATAGTTGCTTCACGTAACTTAATACGGCTTAAGCCGAACTTACGTAAGTAACCATGTGGACGACCAGTGATCGCACAACGGTTACGTTGACGACTGCTGCTCGAATCACGAGGTAAAGCTTGTAGTTTTAGTACTGCATCCCAACGCTCTTCTTCAGAAGAGTTTACACTTGAGATGATCTCTTTTAGAGCTGCACGCTTTTCAGCGTATTGAGCTACTAATTTTGCACGTTTCGTTTCACGTGCTTTCATTGATGATTTAGCCATAACTCTACACCTATTTCTTAAACGGGAAGTTAAAGGCAGTCAGCAAAGCATGACCTTCCGCATTAGATTCTGCGCTAGTAGTGATAGTAATATCCATACCGCGAATCTTATCGATTTTATCGTAATCGATTTCAGGGAAAATAATTTGCTCACGCACGCCCATGCTGTAATTACCACGGCCATCGAACGATTTAGGGTTCAAGCCACGGAAATCACGGATACGAGGAACCGAGATTGCGATTAAGCGCTCAAGAAAGTCCCACATGCGTTCGCCGCGTAGAGTTACTTTTGCACCAATTGGGTAGCCTTCACGAATTTTAAAACCAGCAACAGAGTTGCGAGCTTTCGTGATTAGCGGCTTTTGACCAGAGATTGCAGTCAGATCGTTAACGGCGTGGTCTAAAACTTTTTTATCAGCAATAGCTTCACCAACACCCATGTTAAGTGTGATCTTTTCAATCCGAGGGACTTGCATGACACTTTTGTATCCGAACTCTTTGGTAAGTTCAGCAACAACTGTATCTTTGTAAAAATCATGCAGTTTCGCCATCGTTTTTACTCCAAAAATTAAACTAATTCGTTATTAGACTTGAAGAAACGAACTTTTTTGCCGTCTTCAATTCTAAAACCTACACGATCAGCCTTGCCAGTAGCAGGGTTTTTGATCGCAACGTTTGATACGTCGATTGCAGCTTCTTTCTCAACGATTCCACCAGGTTGCTGTAACTGTGGTACAGGCTTCTGATGTTTCTTGATTAAGTTGATACCTTCAACGAATACTTTACCTTCAGCTGTAAGAACTTTAGTGATCTTGCCACTTTTGCCCTTGTCTTTACCAGCTAGGATTACTACTTCGTCATTTTGACGAATTTTAGAGGCCATTTTCGTGACTCCTTATAGTACTTCAGGTGCTAATGAAACGATCTTCATGAACTTTTCAGTTCTTAATTCACGTGTCACAGGCCCGAAAATACGAGTACCAATTGGCTGTAAGTTAGCATTTAACATTACTGCCGCGTTTCCATCAAATCGAATGGCTGAACCATCTGAACGACGAACGCCTTTTCTAGTGCGCACCACTACCGCATTAAGAACATCACCTTTCTTCACTTTACCGCGAGGAATAGCTTCTTTAACAGAAACCTTGATGATGTCGCCAATACCCGCATAGCGACGGTGCGAGCCACCTAGAACCTTTATACATTGCACGCGTCGAGCGCCGCTGTTGTCAGCAACGTCTAGCTGTGATTGCATTTGGATCATAAAATATGTGCTCCGCTGTTATAAATTTAAGGCCAAAAATTTGACCCGTCACTGCCTTTATCCACTAACCTAGAGTCAGTGGGCGCGAGATTATAACACTACAAAAGAAAAAGTGGTACTTTATTTAGACAAAAATATAGCAACAAACAACCAAGTTAAAAAAATGTAACATCAAAATACGTATAAGTCATTGGTTTAATGAGGAAATAGTTAATTAAAGCTGGTTACAATTTGTAACGAATTAATCCCTATCCCTTGTCACACCTAGCTTACATAACTATCGTTAATTTTTCTCAATCATCAGGCATAAATTAGAACCCTCATATGTGCTTTTAAAAATATCAACTTCTACAGATTTCACATTCACTGATTGAGGTTTTATCTTTAATAAATATATGATTATTTTATTTATAGATCCGATACTGGTGTATAGAAAAAAGGATAAGTAGAAAATAGAACCTGTAAAAATCACCAATGAAGCGCACACAGACAAAGAAAAAGTAAAACGTCATCGCGGCGAAGGCCGCGACCTCCCTAGGGTTATAGTGTGCCTAGAAGTAGCTCTATTATTGAAACGCAGCATACGTCAGGAGGTTGTGGCCTGCGCCACAATGACGACGCTATTTTTCGGATATTGTTTAGGTTGCCTAATCGCTCAAAGCGGAAGTAATTCGCTTTTATCATTTACCTACCCAATATTAAAAACAAGTAAATACATTTTTAAAGCATAAGGCTAATACTTTATTTTTATAACAATTTTGAGGCATAAAAAAACCGCCGTTACCAGCAGCGCTTTTTAATAACAATCAGCTTAACTTTATTTGATAAGAGTAGCTTTAGTGATCACATCAACTAAAGTCCAGTTTTTAGACTTAGAGACTTATTGTGTTGTCAGATTCACGAATTTTCACCTCTGACTTGATTAAACTCAGGGCATAAAAAAAACCCGCTGTTACCAGCAGGGTTTTTTAAGAACAATCAGCTTAACTCTATTTGATAAGAGTAGCTTTAGTGATCACATCAACTAAAGTCCAGTTATTAGACTTAGAGACTTATTGTGTTGTCACATTCACGAATTTTCACCTCTGACTTGATTAAACTCAGGGCATAAAAAAACCCCACTGTTACCAGCAGGGTTTTTTAAGAACAATCAGCTTAACTCTATTTGATAAGAGTAGCTTTAGTGATCACATCAACTAAAGTCCAGTTTTTAGACTTAGAGATTGGTGCACATTCACGAATTGTTACTACATCACCTTCGTTACATACGTTAGCTTCATCATGCGCTTTCAACTTAGTTGAACGGATCATGAATTTACCGTAGATAGGGTGTTTAACACGACGCTCAATCTTAACAACGATAGACTTGTCCATCTTGTTGCTGATTACAGTGCCTTGAACAGTACGAATTGATTCGCTCATTATGATCCTGCCTTCTGAGTTAGGATTGTCTTAACACGTGCGATATCGCGACGTACGTTACGAAGCAAATGAGTTTGAGCCAACTGACCTGTGCTTGCTTGCATGCGATAGTTAAACTGTTCGCGCAATAAGCCTAGTAATTCAGCATTTAGCTCTTCAATGCTTTTGTCTTTAAGTTCAGTAGCTTTCATTACATTACCGTCCTAGTTACGAAAGTAGTTTTAAAAGGAATTTTAGCTGCTGCAAGCTCGAAAGCTTCGCGTGCTAATTCTTCCGGAACACCTTCCATTTCATAAAGAACACGTCCTGGCTGAATCTGACATACCCAGTATTCAACACTACCTTTACCTTTACCCATACGAACCTCAAGAGGTTTTTTGGTAATTGGCTTGTCAGGGAAAACTCGAATCCAAATTTTACCTTGACGTTTTACGTGACGTGTCATTGCACGACGAGCTGCTTCGATTTGACGAGCAGTCATACGTCCACGAGCTACGGATTTTAAGCCGTAAGTACCGAAGCTAACTGAGCTACCAGTGTGCGCTAGGCCACGGTTACGCAGTTTAAATTGCTTACGGAATTTAGTACGTTTTGGTTGTAACATTTGTTAGTTCCTTACTTACTGCCTTTGCCTTTGCCTTTTCTTTTAGGCTTAGGAGCTGGTACTTCTGCCTGTAGAGGCATGTTACCAATTACTTCACCTTTAAAGATCCAGACTTTAACGCCGATAACACCATAAGTAGTATCTGCGCGGGCAATTGAATAATCGATGTCAGCACGTAAAGTGTGTAATGGAACACGACCTTCACGATACCATTCAGCACGTGCGATATCTGCACCACCTAAACGACCGCTAACTTGAACTTTGATACCTTTAGCACCTAGACGCATTGCGCTTTGTACTGCACGTTTCATAGCACGACGGAACATAACACGGCGCTCTAACTGACTAGCAATGCCATCAGCTACAAGTTGTGAGTCCATTTCTGGCTTACGAACTTCTGCAATGTTAATTTGAGCTGGAACACCGGCAATTTGAGAAATCTTTTTACGTAATTTCTCTACGTCTTCGCCTTTCTTACCAATCACAACACCTGGACGGGCTGTGTGGATAGTTACACGAATAGATTTTGCTGGACGCTCAATAACTACTTTCGATAAAGAAGCACGCTTCAACTCTTCAGTTAAGTAAGCACGAACTTCGTGATCACCTTTGATGTTGCTTGCGTAATCTTTGCTGCTTGCATACCAAGTAGACGCGAAAGGCTTAGTGATACCTAGGCGAATACCGGTAGGATGTACTTTCTGACCCATACTAATATCTCCTAGTGATCAGCTACAATCACAGTAATGTGACTGGTGCGCTTAAGGATACGATCCGCGCGACCTTTCGCACGAGGTTTAATACGTTTCATTGTTGGACCATCGTCAACCATAATAGTTTTAACGAATAATTCATCAATGTCTGCACCTTCATTGTGTTCAGCGTTTGCGATAGCTGAGTTAAGAACTTTCTTAACTAACACTGCAGCAGATTTGTTGCTGAATGTTAATACTTCAAGAGCTTTCTCTACTTGCATTCCGCGAATTTGGTCTACAACCAAACGAGCTTTTTGAGCTGAACCACGGGCAAATTTATGTTTAGCAATAGCTTCCATCTTATTTTCCCTTATCTTTTCTTCGCTTTCTTATCAGCCACATGGCCACGATAAGTGCGAGTTGGTGCAAATTCACCCAGTTTGTGACCGATCATTTCATCGGTAACGAATACTGGAACGTGTTGACGGCCATTATGGACAGCGATGGTCAATCCGATCATGTTAGGTATGATCATTGAACGACGGGACCAAGTCTTAATTGGTTTTTTATTCCCGCTTTCCAAAGCTTTCTCTACCTTCGTCAACAAGTGTAGGTCAATAAATGGACCTTTCTTGAGAGAACGTGGCATGGTAATTCCTCTTTATAGTTACTTAGTACGACGACGGACAATAAACTTGTCTGTACGTTTGTTTGAACGAGTCTTATAACCCTTAGTTGGTACACCCCAAGGTGATACCGGGTGACGACCGCCTGAAGTTTTACCTTCACCACCACCGTGTGGGTGATCAACTGGGTTCATGGCAACACCACGAACAGTTGGTCTAACACCACGCCAGCGTGTAGCACCTGCTTTACCCAAAGAGCGAAGCATGTGTTCAGCGTTGCCGATTTCACCTAAAGTTGCGCGACAATCTGCTTCAACTTTACGCATTTCGCCAGAGCGAAGACGTAGAGTTACGTAAGCGCCGTCTTTTGCAACTAATTGTGCATAAGTACCAGCGGCACGTGCGATTTGAGCACCTTTACCAGGTTTAAGTTCGATTGCATGGATAACACTACCTAGAGGTACATTACGTAATGGTAATGTGTTACCTGCTTTGATAGGTGCATCAACACCAGACTGGATTGAATCACCAGCGCTAACACCTTTTGGTGCTAGGATGTATTTGCGTTCACCGTCTGCATATAATACTAACGCGATGTTAGCACTACGGTTTGGATCATATTCCAAACGCTCTACTTTTGCAGGGATACCGTCTTTATTACGTTTAAAGTCGATAACGCGGTAATGATGCTTGTGACCACCACCAACGTGACGAACTGTAATACGACCAGTATTGTTACGACCACCAGACTTAGAGTTTTTCTCTAAAAGTGGAGCGTAAGGCTTACCTTTGTGCAATTCCGAGTTTACCACTTTAACAACGTGGCGACGACCCGGAGAAGTAGGTTTACATTTTACAATAGCCATTTTTAACTTCTCCTATTGCTCTGCGCCGACGAAATCGATGTCGCTACCTTCGCTAAGAGTTACGTAGGCTTTCTTCCAGTCGTTTCTACGACCAAAACGAGCGCCAGTACGTTTTACTTTACCCTTAACATTTAAAGTGCGAACACCAGTAACTTCAACTTCGAAAAGCTTTTCTACAGCAGCTTTAATTTCAAGCTTGCTTGCATCAGTTGCAACTTTGAAAACAACAGTATTGTTTGCTTCAGCAGACATTGTTGCTTTCTCAGAAATGTTAGGTGCTAAAATCACCTTCAACAAACGTTCTTCGTTTATCATGCTAACATCTCCTCGATTTGCTTAACTGCATCAGCAGTTACTAATACTTTCTCGAAACCAACTAAGCTAACAGGATCAATACCAGCTACATCACGAACGTCAACTTTGTATAAGTTGCGTGCTGATAAGAATAAGTTCTCATCAACTTCTGAAGTAACGATTAAAACGTCTTTTAATTCAAGACCTTTTAATTTAGATACTAATTCTTTAGTTTTTGGAGTTTCTACCGCAAAGTTCTCAACAACAACTAGACGTTCTTGACGTACTAATTCTGAAAGAATGCTTTGGATCGCACCGCGATACATTTTACGGTTAACTTTTTGGCTGTGATCTTGTGGTCTTGCAGCGAATGTTACGCCACCTGAACGCCAGATTGGACCACGAGTTGTACCAGCACGTGCACGGCCAGTACCTTTTTGACGCCATGGCTTCTTGCCACCGCCGCTAACTTCAGAACGATTTTTTTGCTTAACAGTACCTTGACGAGCACCAGCTGCGTAAGCAACTACTACTTGGTGTACTAATGCTTCGTTAAACTCACGTCCAAACGTTGCTTCGGAAACTTCAAGAGCGCCGGATGCATCTTTTAATGCTAATTCCATCATAAATCTCCGATGACTTAAGCTTTAACAGCTGGTTTGATGATTACGTTACCATTGATAGCACCCGGAACCGCACCTTTAATAAGGAGCAAGTTACGTTCTGCATCAACGCGAACCAATTCAAGGTTTTGAGTAGTAACTTTCTCAGCACCCATGTGACCAGACATTTTTTTGCCTTTGAATACGCGACCTGGTGTTTGACACATACCGATTGAACCGTTTGAACGGTGCGATAATGAGTTACCGTGAGTTGCATCTTGCATGCTGAAGTTCCAGCGCTTGATACCACCTTGGAAACCTTTACCTTTTGAAGTACCGGTAACGTCTACTAACTTAGTCTCATTGAATAACTCAACAGTGATGTCACTGCCAGCTTCAATACCTTCACCTTCGCCATCTTTTAAGCGGAATTCCCAGCAGCCACGGCCAGCTGTAACACCTGCTTTAGCAAAATGACCTGCTAAAGGCTTAGTAACACGACTAGCTTTACGAGAGCCAGTTGTTACTTGTAAACCACGATAACCATCGTTTTCAAGCGTTTTAACTTGAGTAACGCGGTTAGCTTCAACTTCTAGGACTGTAACTGGAATTGAAACACCATCTTCAGTGAAGATGCGAGACATACCAACTTTACGTCCGACTAAACCAATAGTCATAGTTAAATCCCCTTATTAACCCAAGCTGATCTGAACGTCAACACCAGCTGCTAAATCTAAACGCATTAATGCGTCTACAGTTTTTTCAGTTGGTTCAACAATGTCGATCATGCGCTTGTGAGTACGAATTTCGTATTGATCACGAGCATCTTTGTTTACGTGTGGAGAAACCAAGATAGTAAAACGTTCTTTGCGTGTAGGAAGTGGAATAGGACCACGAACCTGTGCGCCAGTACGTTTAGCAGTATCTACGATTTCAGCTGTTGATTGATCAATCAGACGATGATCGAACGCTTTCAAACGAATGCGAATTCTTTGATTTGACATTTATCAAATCCCCAATATAAAAAGAACGAACAAAGTACGACTCATCACCTACGTTTTGGTGTAGGGGAGCGTACTGCTATATACATTCAACTCCAAATCGGAGTTGCTGTGTTAAGCCTCTTAACACCACTTTAGAGCAGGTGAGACTTATAAAAAACCGAGACCATAATGGTCAAGGTCGGCGTATTATACACAAGTTAGAAATAAAGACAAGCCTAAATAGTAAACAACTTTGTTTTAATCCATGTTCAGCAATTTCTTAATTTAAGTAGTAAACAAAATACCATTATAGTCTGATTTTTGTGCTGCTTTTATGTCATAATAATCGACTGTTAAAATTTCAGGCTGGCCTATTCTATTAGAGTGATGTTAGAGCCGAAGGCAGCAAAAGGAAAAATATGAAACAAATTGAAGTTCGTGGTGCCCGTACCCATAATCTAAAGAATATCGACGTAGATATTCCAAGGGATCAACTCGTAGTGATCACTGGCTTATCTGGCTCAGGTAAATCATCATTAGCTTTTGATACTTTATATGCAGAAGGTCAACGCCGTTATGTAGAGTCATTATCGGCTTATGCTCGTCAATTTTTATCGTTAATGGAAAAGCCTGATGTCGATCATATTGAAGGTTTATCGCCAGCAATTTCAATTGAGCAGAAATCAACTTCACACAATCCACGTTCAACTGTTGGTACTATTACTGAAATATACGATTATTTAAGATTATTGTACGCTCGTGCCGGTGAACCAAGATGCCCTACTCATAAAGAGCCATTAACTGCAAAAACAATCAGTCAAATGGTAGATAGTGTACTTGAGCTTGAAGAAGGCACTAAAGTAATGTTGCTCGCTCCTGTAGTACAAAACCGTAAAGGTGAACATGTTAAGTTGCTCGATAACCTTGCCAACCAAGGTTACATCCGCGCTCGAATTGATGGCGAAGTTTGTGATTTATCCGATCCACCTAAGCTAGACTTACACAAAAAGCACACTATTGAAGTGGTTGTTGATCGCCTTAAAGTTAGAGAAGACATACAAACTCGTTTAACTGAATCATTTGAAACAACCTTAGGCCTTACCGATGGTATTGCCTCTATCGCATTTATGGATGAGCCTGAACGCGATGAATTATTATTCTCAGCCAATTTTGCTTGTCCGCAATGTGGCTATAGTATGCAAAAGCCTGAGCCTCGTTTATTTTCTTTCAATAACCCTGCAGGTGCTTGTCAAAGCTGTGACGGCTTAGGCATTAAACAGTTTTTTGATCCTAACCGAGTAATTGCTAATAGCGAATTAAGCTTATCTGGTGGCGCCATTCGTGGTTGGGATAAACGAAATTTTTATTACTTCCAAATGCTCACCTCACTTGCCGAGCATTATCAATTTGATTTGAATACAGCGTTCAATGAACTTGATGAAGAAATTCAGAATATAATTCTCAATGGTAGTGGCAGCCAAAATATCCAGTTCAAATATATGAATGACCGTGGTGACATTGTTGTTCGTAAGCATCCTTTCGAGGGCATCTTAGTTAATATGGACAGACGCTACCGTGAAACTGAATCTAATGCAGTTCGTGATGAACTTGCTAAGTATTTGAATTCGCAAGCCTGCCCTAGTTGTTCTGGTAGTCGTTTACGCCTAGAAGCTCGAAATGTATTTGTTGCGGATAAGCCTCTTAATGAAATCGTTGAATTTTCGATTGCTGAGTCGGCCGAGTTTTTTGCTAATTTAAACCTAAGCGGACAACGGGCAAAGATTGCTGACAAGATATTAAAAGAGATCAATGATCGCTTAGGCTTTTTAGTTAATGTTGGCCTTAATTATTTATCCATATCTCGCAGTGCTGATACATTATCGGGCGGTGAAGCACAGCGCATCCGATTAGCCTCGCAAATTGGCGCCGGCTTAGTTGGGGTAATGTATGTGCTTGATGAGCCCTCTATCGGTTTACACCAACGTGACAATGAACGTTTATTAAAAACACTGATTCATTTACGCGATTTAGGTAATAGTGTCATAGTTGTTGAACATGACGAAGACGCTATTAAACTGGCAGATCATGTTATCGATATCGGCCCAGGTGCTGGTGTTCATGGTGGCCAAGTTATCGCCGAGGGTACTATTGATGATATCTTAGCTAACGAAAATTCTCTTACTGGCAAGTACTTATCCGGGGTCGAACAAATAGAAGTCCCGAAAAAGCGTACACCAATAGATACTGAAGAAGTACTAGTGCTTAAAGGCGCCTCGGGTAATAATCTTAAAAACGTTGATTTAACCTTACCTCTAGGTTTAATGACATGTATTACTGGTGTATCGGGCTCAGGTAAATCAACGCTAATCAATGACACTTTATATAAGATTGCTCATATAGAACTGAACCGAGCAACAGTAGATGTTCCATCTCCTTATAAAAGCATTACCGGACTTGAGAAACTCGATAAAGTAATTGATATTGACCAAAGTCCGATAGGTAGAACTCCACGCTCAAATCCAGCTACTTATACAGGTATATTTACAGCCATTCGTGAAATTTTCTCTGCCACGCAAGAATCTCGATCTCGTGGTTACAAGCCAGGTCGCTTTAGCTTCAACGTGAAAGGTGGTCGCTGTGAAGCTTGTCAGGGTGATGGTTTAATTAAGGTAGAGATGCACTTTTTACCTGACGTTTATGTACCTTGTGATGTTTGTAAAGGTAAACGCTATAACCGTGAAACTTTAGAAATACGCTATAAAGGCAAGAATATTCATGAGTTATTAGACATGACTATTGAAGATGCTTTTGATTTCTTCCACGCAATTCCTGCGGTTAAGCGTAAACTACAAACCTTGATTGATGTGGGCTTGTCGTACATTAAATTAGGACAATCTGCTACTACCCTTTCTGGTGGTGAAGCTCAGCGAGTTAAGCTTGCTAAAGAATTATCTAAACGCGATACCGGACAGACGCTTTATATCTTAGATGAGCCGACTACTGGTTTACACTTTCACGATATAAAACAGTTAATGCATGTTTTACATAGATTACGTGATCACGGTAATACCGTAGTTATTATTGAGCACAATTTAGATGTGATAAAAACGGCGGACTGGATTGTTGATTTAGGCCCTGAAGGTGGTGCTGGTGGTGGCGAGATCTTAGTTACTGGTACACCAGACGATGTTGCTAAAGATAAAGTCTCACATACCGCCAGGTTCTTAAAACCATTATTAGAGAATAAATAATTCAGAGGCATAGAGTGACCTATACATCCAAGTCACATCAGTCCTGGGTTCAGTCTCTAGTCTTCTAGTCTTCTAGTCTTCTAGTCTTCTAGTCTTCTAGTCTTCTAGTCTCTAAATCATATTTCAGGCAATAAAAAAGCGAGCTAATAGCTCGCTTTTTTGATGCTCAATTTATTGATATTAAATTAAGCTTTTGCTTCTCTGTCAGCATCAGCCTGTGCAGCTAGTTCTGTACGAGACCCAAAACGTTCACGCAGTTTTTGGAACATCATAAAGAACACAGGAACGAAAATACAACCAACAACTGTTGCTGTTACCATGCCGCCCCATACTGAGTGGCCCATAGTATTACGTGAAGCAGAACCAGCACCTGTAGCTAATACTAATGGAGTTACACCTAAGATAAATGATAATGCAGTCATCAATACCGCACGCATACGTAACTTAGCTGCTTCAACACCCGCTTCAAGGATAGTCATACCACGCTCTTCACGAAGCACTTTAGCAAACTCAACAATTAATATTGCGTTACGACATGCCATACCTATCATCAAGACTAAACCAATTTGAACGTAAAGGTTTAACGTGCCGCCCATAAGCGTTACAAACACCATAGAACCAAGTAATGCTGTTGGTACACAAAGCATGATTGCAAATGGTGTTACCCAACTTTCGTACTGAGCAACTAGGAAAAGGTAAGTGAATAGCATAGCTAAACCAAATAATGCGCCCATACCACCAGAAGTTTTAACTTCTTGGTAAGTTTGACCAGTCCACTCATAAGCATAACCAGCAGGTAATAAGTTATCACCAACATCAGAAATAGCTGCGATTGCATCACCAGAGCTTACACCCGGCATAGGTACAACAAGTAACTGCGTTGCGTTAAACAGGTTATAACGGGCTGAAACATCGGCACCAGTTATTTTCTTAAATTCTGAGAAAGCAGAGAAACGAACCATTTGTCCAGAAGCAGCTCGTACATATAAGCTATCTAAATCAGATTCATCATTTCTGTATTCTGCATCAGACATGATATTTACTTGGTAGTTTTTACCAAATTTAGTGAAATCATTTACGTACTTCTTACCAAACATTGTTGCTAAGGTATTATTAATATCAATTGGTCTAACGCCTAATTTAGTTGCGGCTTCATAGTCAATATCAAGTAATAACTGTGGTACTTGTGAAGTGTAAGTAGAAAATGCTACCGCAATTTCAGGACGCTTCATTAGCTCACTTGCAAATAATTGATATACAGGACCTAAAGACTCAGTAGAGCGACCTAAAGTATCCTCAAGCATAACAGTAATACCTGAAGTTGAACCTAAACCAGGAATTGCAGGAGTAGCTAATACTAAACCTTTTGCTTCAAAACTATTTGCTAATATTTTACGGGCTTGCGCCATAATTGCCACTTGCGATAATTCAGGCGTTTTACGCAGACTCCAATCATCTAAAGAAATGATTAACATGGCTGAGTTTGTTGCAGCAGTACCTTTAAGTAAACTAAAACCATTTGCTGAAAGTACTGTTTTAACACCTGGAATAGCATTTAACTGATTAGTAATGTCTTTTACTTCGTCAACGGTTCTAGCAAGTGTTGCTGCTTCTGGTAAAGATACGTCCATAATAAATGAACCTTTATCTTCATCAGGTAAGAAACCACCTGGTAAGTTAACACCTAAGTATCCAGTGTAAGCAATCAAACCAACAAACACAGTTAAGGTAAGTAAGAATCGACGACCTAAGAACTTAACTGTACCGCCGTAGCCAATAGTTAAATTATCAATAAACTTGTTAAACCAACCTAGAGGACCTTTAGTTGCTAGAGGCACAATTTTCATCATAGTTGCACAAAGTGCAGGTGTTAATGTTAGTGCTACCACGGTAGAAATAATTGTAGAAGCAACAATAGCTACACCAAATTGTTGATATAAAATACCAACCATACCTGGGGCTAAAGATACAGGTACAAATACCGCCATCAATACTAAAGCTGAAGCAATAAGTGGCGCGGTAACTTCTTTCATAGCTAATGATGTAGCTTCTTTAGCTGGTAAATGATCTTCGTGCATTAAACGTTCAACGTTTTCAATTACAACGATCGCTGCATCAACTACCACACCAATGGCAAGGATCAAACCAAACATGGTAATGGTGTTTATATCCATACCAAAAGCTTGCATTACTAAGAAGGTACCAACTAATGAAACCGGAATTGCGATACACGGTATAAGTGTTGCACGCCAGTTTTGTAAAAATAAGAAGGTAATAATAGTTACTAACACTAAGGCTTCATATAAGGTTTTAACTACTTCTGACATCGAAGTTTTAATAAATAACGTAGAATCAAAAGCGATATCGTATTCTAAGTCATCAGGGAAAGATTTTTCTAATTCGACCATTTTAGCTTTCAGGGCATCAGCAACTTTTAACGAGTTTGCACCTGGTGCTAAATAAGCAATCATAAGTGGGCTTTCATATTCATTGTAGAAAGCTTTGGTGTTGTATTTTTCTGACGATAATTCGACACGAGCTACGTCTGAAATACGTACAAAGCTACCATCTGGCTCACCACGGATAATGATGTCTTCAAATTGCTTGGCTTCTTTTAAACGACCTTTGGTTTGAATTGTATATTGGAATACTTGCGCAGATGGTGCTGGGCTTTCACCTATTTTACCTGCCGAAATAGTCGCGTTTTGAGATGCGATAGCTGATGCAACTTCACTGTCAGAAACATTTAAAGCTGCCATTTTTTCATTATCTAACCAAATACGTAATGAGTAGTTCTTCTCACCCATTACTTTAAGCTCACCAATACCTGCGGTACGTAACAGTGGATCTTTCATATTCAAAGCCATGTAGTTTGAAATATAAAGGCCATCGTATGTGCCATTAGGAGAGTATAAGCTTACTGTTAATAACATTGATGGTGAAACTTTAGCAACCGTAACACCAAGCTGATTTACAACACCAGGTAGCTTACTGCTTGCTTTGTTTACACGATTTTGCACAAGTGTTTGTGCAAAGTCAGCATCGGTGCCAATCTCAAAAGTAATACGTGCAATATAACTACCGTCGTTACTTGATTTTGAATCAAGGTAAATCATACGTTCAACGCCGTTTACCTCTTGCTCAATAACAGATGCCACAGTATCACGAATAGTGTTGTGATCAGCGCCAGGAAAGAATGCTTTAATTTGAATTGTTGGTGGCGCTACACTTGGGTATAGCGACACTGGCATTTTAAGTAAAGTTAAAACACCAGCAAGCGTTAAAACAATAGATAATACAATCGCAAATTTCGGGCGATTTATAAAAAAGTCAGCCATGAATATATTTCCTATTGTTTAATTGGAGAAACAGGTTTACCTGGTTTAGCTCTTAAAATGCCCGTAGTTATAACTAACTCACCTTCGTTTAAGCCTTTTTTCACTATCCAGTTACTTTCAAAACGGTCGCCCAATGTAAGGTAGCGCTTTTGTGCAACGTTGTTTTCATCAACAACTAACACATAACGGCCAGACTGATCTTCTTGAACAGCTTTTTGTGGGATTGAAAAGAATTTACTCTTACGCTTGTCTGTTGCAACAACCGTAACATTTTGACCACTTAGCAATAGTCCTTGAGGGTTAGGGAAGATTAAACGGTAAGTAACTGTACCACTCGTTGGCGAAACTTCATTACCTATATAGTCTAATTGACCTTCATGCTCGTATATAGCACCGTTTGGTAATTCAAGTTCTAGTGTACTGATTTGGCTTGCTGTACGCTCTTGTAAATCAAGCATATTTTCAAAATGCTCTTTTTCGCCAATTTGACTATAAACTTGTACAAATTGATTAGCCGTGATTTCAACTAGAGGACCTGATAATGGGCCTTTAATTTCACCAACACTTACGTCAGTTAAACCAACTACACCATCAATTGGAGAACTAATACTAGTTTTCTTCAAGTTAAGTTCAGCAGAAACCAGTGTAGCTTGCGCTGCAGCCATAGCCGCTTTTGCAACATCCAAATCAACTTTAACTTGTTCAGCATCTAATTTACTTAGCACGTTTTCACTTGCTAAAGACTCTGACATGTTATTTTTAACTTCTGCTAGCGCAACTTCAGCTTTTGCTTGCTCTAATGCACTTTTCGCATTCGCTACTTTTGCTTCAAACGGTTTAGGGTCCATTCTAAATAGAACTTGACCACGCTTAACATTTGCACCTTCAACAACGTTACTGGCGATAATTTTACCGCGTATTTCAGTTGAAATCTGAACTGTCGACATTGCTTCGGTTTTGCCCGGGTATTTAGCAACTAGATTAAGTTTTTCGTATTGCATGCTTAGCACGCCGACCTCTGGTGCTGCTACTGGAGCTGCAACCTTTTTTTGTTGCTCGCCACAACCGGTAACTAATAATACCAACAGTGATGATATTCCAAGAACTTTGAAGCGCATTATGATCTCCTGCGAATTCTAATTTATTTTTTTAACATATGTAATATATCAGTAAGATTGCAAGCCATATGTTTTAATAAGAAAAAATATGTAACTCAAAAAATAGTGATATCGCACAAATAATATTCTATTTGATGAAAATTCGTATAAAACAGTTAACTTTATACTAGTCTAATTTTTTTTATTTTAAATGTTTTTAAACAAAAAAAAGTGCACTTTTAAATAAAAATTGCCACTATTTTGTTCTGTGATTGCAATAGCTTAGCTAATTTTAAAGACTTAATATTGCGCACAAGGCTTATGTTAGCAGTATGTTAACAGGGTTAACAGACATTTAAAGGTGATTGTCTTCAACTTATAGCTAAAAATCTATTATCGAAAAGCTAGTTTTGATTCTGATCAAACTAGTGGCTAAAACCACTTAAATGGCAAACTTTTCAATTTGTAACTGAAAACAAAAAAAACCTATTTTCGGTTACAATTAATAACAATATTTTAGGAACTTATAAGGGCAATTTAGAAAACTAAATGCGCTACTAAAACAATTACCGGTAAAGTAACAATTGTTCTTAAGATGAAAATAATAAAAAGTTCTAGCAGGTTGACCGGAATTTTCGTACCTAGAAGCATAGCGCCAACTTCTGACATATAAATTAATTGCGTAATAGATAAAGCCGCAACAATAAAGCGAGTCATTTCATTATCAACACCAGCAATTAATATTGAAGGTAAAAACATATCGGCGAAGCCTATCACTACCGACTTAGCCGCAACTTCAGCTTGTGGCACCTGCAATAACTCTAGATAAGGAACAAAAGGCATACCTAAGTAATCAAATATAGGTGTAAATTCCGCTAACATAAGCGCTAGTGTACCTATGCCCATCACCACAGGAAGTACAACTAAAATCATTTCGCAGACGTTATGAAAGCTTTGTTGGAGAACAGACTTTAAGCTAGTGACTTGCGCAGCTCTGGTAATTGCTAGTTTAAAAGCGTGACTAAAAATATTTGCATGCTCAGGAATTGCATGAGCAAGAGGATCCGGACTTGTACCATCTATATATAGATCTTTCTTAAAAGATAACGGTGGTAATCTAGGTACGATTAACGCCGCAACAAAACCAGCTAAACAAACAGCAAAATAAAAAGGTACGAACATATGAATCAAGCCAACTTCAGCAATAACAATTAAGCTAAAAGTTATAGATACAGCCGAAAAAGTAGTCCCCACTACCGCGGCTTCTCTTTGGGTATATATATTCTGCTCATATTGTTTACTTGTTAGTAATACACCTACAGTGCCATCACCTAACCAAGACGTTGTACAATCGATTGCTGAGCGACCAGGCAACTTAAAAAGCGGCCTCATTACTTTACTAAATAATGTGCCAACTAGCTCAAGCAAACCAAAGTTGAGTAATAAGGGTAAAAGTAATCCTGCAAAGATAAATACAGAGAATAAAATTGGCATAAGATCATGTAATAGCAAACCACCAGTGTTTTCACTCCAGATCATTGCCGAACCCTGTTTAAAATAAACTAACACAGCAAAAGCAGCGCCTAAACAACGGACCACTAACCAAGCAGGTGACACAATAAAAAGGCTGCCAAGCAATGAACTAACATGAACCGACTTGGGCTGTAGAGTGCTAAAGAAAATGGTTAATAACGCGCTTATCACTATAACGACACAAACCAACTCGAGAATAATAGAGGATAAGCTTTGTTGAAAAAACTTTGCTATGACGGCTACAGGAATGCTCATTTCACCATTAAAGCTGATCGGCAACATAAAAAATCCTACCCCCACAATTGAGGGTATAAAAAACATTAGGAGGTTACGCAGGGTGAAAATAGAGTTCATGTTAACAAAGACTTAATATTAAATTAGGAGGATTTATTATTACTATGGCACAGAATAATAAATAAGCACGATTAGTAAATTATATCGAATTGTATAATGGCAAGCCAATAGCAATTGTTAATTATATTAACAATTGCTTTTTAACTACTTATTCGTTGCTGTTAATAAAGTAAGCAATCCTTGAGCTATCGAACAACAAAGGCTAAAATTCGCACTTAATGAAAAATAAGGTCCTTTTATGTTTAGTCACATCCATCCTGATAATTACGCGTCGCAATTAGCAAAAAAAAAGCAAGACATGGCAGCTTTGTTTGCTGACTTTGATGTACCTGATGCGGAGATATTTACTTCAGAGCCTTTAAATTATCGACTGCGTGCTGAGTTTAGGGTTTGGCATGATGGTGATGACGTTTACTACATTATGTTTAATAAAGAGACACGAGAAAAATATCGCGTTGATACTTTTCCTGTGGCTAGTGAAATAATTAACAAAGCCATGAGCGCGTTAATTACAAACATTAAAGACAATGAGCTATTGCGTAGAAAATTATTTCAAGTTGATTTCCTCTCAACGCTAAGTGGTGAATTATTAATTAGCTTGCTATATCACAAACAGCTTGACGATGAATGGCAAGTTGAAGCTGAAAAGTTAAAGCTTAAATTAGCAACTATTGCTCCTACAGATATTATTGGTCGTGCGCGTAAACAAAAGGTAGTGCTTGGCAAAGAGTTCGTTACTGAAATACTGACAGTAAAAGGTAAACAGCTCAAATACCAACAAGTTGAAAATAGTTTTACCCAGCCAAATGGTGGCGTAAACCAAAAGATGCTAACTTGGGCCAGTGATGCAACTGAAAATTCATCCGGCGATTTAGTTGAGCTGTATTGCGGTAATGGTAATTTTAGTATTGCCCTTGCACCTAATTTTGAAAAAGTACTAGCAACTGAAATATCAAAAAGCTCAGTAACGTCAGCACAAATCAACATAGCTGATAATAATATTGATAACTTAGATATTATTCGTATGTCGAGTGAAGAATTTAGCCAAGCAATGAATGGCGAAAGAGAATTTAGGCGTTTACAAGGATTTGATTTATCAAGTTACAGTTACGATACAGTATTAGTCGATCCTCCAAGAGCAGGTCTTGATCCTGCTTCTGAAGAGCTGGTATCGCGTTTTGAGAAAATTATCTACATTTCTTGTAATCCACATACACTGCATCACAATCTGAAAACTTTATGTAAAACTCATAAAGTTGAAAACTTTGCCTTGTTCGATCAGTTCCCTTATACCGACCATATCGAATGTGGTGTTATTTTAACAAGACACAAATAGCTAAAAGAAGTAGGTGTAAGCATTAATTATGCTTACACCTTTTTATCAGCTTTGGTTCTAGCACTTAGATCCATAGCACCTCGTGCGATGAAACGTAACTGCTTTATTGTGCGGTTAGTTAACTCTTCTTTTTCAGCTTTATTAGCATCTAAAGCTTCAGCCCCTGCACTAAATACAATAATTACAGCTGCATTAGCTTGTAAGTAGCTCGTTTCATGGTCAAGCTTATTTGCTTTTTGCAAGTAATCACATAATTCCATAGTAAAGTATCGGATCTCTCGATTTACCGCAGATCTAAACTCTGGGGAGGTACCAGAACGCTCTCGTAAAAGTAAGCGAAATACGTTGCCATTTGCTTCAATAAATTCCATAAAGGTAAGCACTGAAATTTGAATTACCGAGCCGCCCTTTTCAATTCTTTGGCGTGCTTGCCTCATTAACTGCCTTAAAGTTAAACCAGCTTCATCAACAAGGGTAAGACCAAGTTCGTCCATATCATTAAAGTGGCGATAAAATGACGTTGCTGCTAAACCGGCCTCTTTAGCTACCTCTCGTAAGCTTAGATTTGAAAAACTGCGCTCAGCACTTAACTGATTTAAGGCTGCATCAACTAGCAGCCGACGAGTTTTCTCTTTTTGTTGTGCTCTAATTCCTGACATTGCTCTTTATAATTCAATGGATTACTAATTATTATCATAATAGCATAAGATTTTAATTGACTGCTATCAAACAAAAGATAGAATAGTGTACACGTGTAAGCTCAACTTATACTGTAGTATTATTAATTAAAGAGAATAAAATGACAAAACCGCGCTTGCTTTGGATTAATATCCTAGTCTTTCTGACCACCTTTTCAATTGCCGTTATAGCAGTTCCATACCACGCTCTAACTCACGGCTTTGACAGCTTTGAAATTATTGCAGCATTAATCTGTTTTTGTTTTTGCGGAATGTCTATTACTGCTGGTTACCATAGATTATGGTCTCACAAAACCTATCAAGCTCACCCAGTATTAAAGTTTATTTTTGCTATTGGCGGCGCATTTGCCCTGCAAAATTCAATTTTACACTGGTCTTCTGATCATCGAGTGCACCACAAACACGTTGATAACAACGATGTTGATCCTTACTCGGCAAAAAGAGGGTTTTGGTATTCTCATATTGGTTGGATGTTACGAGATTATCATGCAGATACCTATAGCAATTACGATAATGTTCGTGATCTACAAAAAGATAAAATTGTGATGTGGCAGCACAAGAATTATTTGCTGCTTTCTATTATCACTAATTTGGGTATCCCTATTGCCCTTGGTTTATTAAATGGCGATCTCCTTTCTGCAGTTTTATTAATTGGCGTATTTCGTCTAGTAATGAGCCACCATACAACTTTCTTTATTAATTCACTTGCGCACATTTGGGGCAAACAAACCTACACAGAAAAAAATACGGCAAGAGACAACGGCATTCTGGCGTTTTTTACTTTTGGTGAGGGTTACCATAATTTCCACCATATTTTTGAAAACGACTACCGCAACGGTATCCGTTGGTGGCACTTTGATCCCACCAAATGGTTAATAAAAAGCTGTAGCTATTTAAACTTAACTCATAAGTTACGTAAGACACCTGAAGATAAAATAGCTAAAGCCAAAGCTAGAATGCAATTAGTAAATAGTCAAAAACGTGTGCATGTAAAAGAAAATGCAGAGGAATTAATGGCAAAGCTTCAACATGAGTACGAAGTACTTATCGAGCAGATGAACTTATACTATGAAACTAAAAAGCAATTGATTGCGGCTAAGAGTTGTCAAATATCTGAAGAAGTAGAGCGCATGCAATTAAAGCAACGCTATAGTGAAATTAAAGAAAACTTAAACCAACACATGAAAAATTGGAACTCGTTAAGATCGCAGTATGCATAAAACTTATAACGAGAGTTTATCAGCAAAGCAATTACTTACCTTCGTTAAGTGTATTGTTTTGCTGTTATGTGTTTGCGTTGCAATAGTAAAGCCAGCACAAGCAAACACAATTGATAATTCAATTAACCTCAATACGGTAAATAAACATACTATTTACTTAGTTCGTCATGCAGAAAAGCTGACAGATAATAAAGATCCGGGCTTAACACAGTGTGGGTTGCAAAGAGCTGATGCGCTTGCAAAACAGTTGGGCGCAGTCGAGTTCACTAAAATCTATAGTACTAACTACCAACGTACTGTTTTAACGGCAATGCCACTGGCTAAGCAAAACAACAAAAAAATTAGTTATTATAACCCCACAAAGCTTAAACAATTTGCCATACAGCTTGCGAATGAGCAAGGAAGCAGTTTAGTAGTAGGTCATAGCAATACTACCGCTGTCTTAGCTGGTTTACTCACACAACAGCAACTAGATAGTTTTGATGAGAGTATATATGACCGCCTTTATCAAGTAGTGATAATTAATGGCCATGCCAGTTTACAATTAATCATGCAGAACTTTAACTGCACTATAGATTAATTAACGTTATGTTTAGGCTATCCAAATATATCAATTAAGTTTGATCGGAAGAGATCGGCTTACCTTCACTAACTAATTCAGCAGAAATAACCTTGAATGGGCGTCCCCACATCTGAATAGTCATAACGTCATTATCAATATGACCGAACACTTTAATAACAGCTCCATTTTTTTTATATTCATTAGGTAAATTTAATGGTAAAAATTGCTGACCATCTTCGGTAGTCAAACCAAAAAATCCACCTTCTAAATTGTAAAATTTAAGTGTTCCTGTATACCATTGATTGATGCTTTGGTCTTGATTCATATTTTCTGTATCGACTGTATTCATAACCTGATCATTTGTTGCTGTTTTACCATTTACATTAGACTCTTTATTTGCACATGCAAATAGCGGTACAGCCATTGCGCAACAAACTGCAAACTTAATTATACTTTTCATATTACCTCTTTAGTTATTCTCTTTTAATCACTTTATTTTATATCTTTAAAGCCATATTGCCACTGTGAGCTGATATCAAAAAACAATTCAAATTCTTTATTTGAATCAGGATCTTTAACCGTTATAACATCATAGGTTTTATCTTCAAATTCTAATAGTGACTGCGTAATAAGAGTGAAGCCACTGAACTTTAAAAATGCATATAATTCAGATTTACTGGTGCAAAATAATGGGCTCATTGGCGAAAGGCCATCACCAGATTGCCACATAGCTTGCAGAAGGTGGGTCATAATTGTGCGATGATATTTACCCTGCTCAACTAAATTACTTTCAAAAGAACAAGCCATGGCACCGTAATGAGCATCTAAGCTAATGTAATTAGTAGCAAGTATCTTGCTACTAACATCACTACAGGCAAGCCAGTTTTTAGATTCAATATTACTATACATATCAGCAATTAATTCTGCTTCTTTGCCCATAAAAGGTTGATAATACTCAGTATGAATATAAGTAAGTTTCAATGCTTTAACGTATTCAAAATTAGGAGTGGTTTTTACCTTTTTTAATAACCCTTGGTATTGCTCATTTGCTTGCGTGTAAGACGAGCTCTCTACTTGTTCTAAATGTTCTACTTGATCTGCTTGTTTTATTTGCTCACTTTGCTTGGAGCTTTGTTGCGTAGATGGAGTCGGGTTATTTTGCGCTACTGGCTCTTGTGAGCCATTTGATGAACAACCAAATATCGATATAGATAAAATTAAAATAATAAAACGCACTTGCAACCCTTGGTAATAATAACTAACTGATTAGAACCTTCATATTTAATAAAGGTTCCTTGCACTGGCAACTTTATTAAGCAAGTTGCTATCAGTGCGTTATACCAGATATAACACTATTAATCTGAAGTTTTATGTAAATGCACATCCATTTGCGGGAAAGGTATATTGATTCCTTGTTGGTTAAACGATTTATAAATATTGCCATTCATCGCAAAGAATACATCCCAATAATCTTCAGACTTTACCCAAGCTCTTACGGCAAAATTTACCGAACTATCAGCGAGAGCAGAGACTTCAACAAAAGGTTCAGGATCTTGTAAAATTCGTTCATCAGCTTTGCATAGCTCTAACATGAGTGCTTTAGCCTGATCTATGTCATCACCATATCCAATACCAAAGGTCCAATCCACTCGTCTTTGTGGTTCTGTAGAGTAGTTAGTTAACGAACCTGTCGATAAGCCACCATTTGGAATGATAATGGTTTTATTATCAGGAGTTTTTAGTACTGTATTAAAAATTTGTATTTCAGCAACTGTACCTGTATATCCCTGAGCTTCAATAAAATCACCAATACGGTAAGGTTTAAAGATAAGGATAATCACGCCACCGGCGAAATTTTGTAAAGTACCAGACAGTGCCATACCTATGGCTAAACCAGCAGCACCTAATATGGCAACAAATGAGGTCATTTCTATACCGATCATGCTCAGCACAGTAATTACCAGTAAAACTTTCAATAAAGCACCAGTTAAGCTCTTAATGAAAGGTTTTAGAGTTGGATCTATTTTAGCTTTATCTAATCCCCTACTAATCCCTATATTAATGGCTTTGATAACCCACGCACCTATTATCCAAACAAATATAGCTCCAACTAATTTGGGTCCATAAAGAAGAGCTAAATCAATCATATCTGCCATTAATTTTTCGTGATCCATAACATGCCTTAATTTTCTTAATTTGCTAATAAGTATAGGAATATAAATCACTTTTACTAATTATTTGCTTTTAAAAATTAAAATTTTACGACCAATATAAAAAAAGAGCCTTTCGGCTCTTTTCTGATTACAAGTTAATTGGCTGATATGCGCCCAACCCTGGACCGTACACAATAGCATTAAGTAATAGACGCGCCGTACCTTTAGTTGCTCCTCTAAAGTTAGGTGAATTAGCAAACATAATTACTTGCCCGTTACCTTTTTTATCACGAGTTAGGTATGCCGAATTACTGATACGCTGAGATGCTTCCGGCCAAACCAATCCACTCATGCGTAGATATAAGTCTTTACCTTTCGGTATAGTGGACCAACCGATCAAGCGCTCTTTCGCTTTCGGGTTATCAACTAGAACGCCATATCTCACCACTGCGCTTGTAGGACTCTTTGTCATTAACAATGGTGAGTTATCAGTTAATACGGGGAGCACTTCATTCACTCCATAGGTAAGCCAACTCTTTTGATCAGTCCTAGTGGCAACCAATGCACCAGAAGGCATAAATTGTGACGTCCAACTATCCCAACGGCTTAATTGCTCTTTGCCCATAGGTTTCAATTCTTCTTGGTTTTGCCAAGGAAACCAAATCGACTCTGCAACTGTATTACTTGAGATTAAGTTCTCATTAGAGATCGATGTTTGTTCTGCTAACCACTCTTTATAGAGTGCAATATTATAGTCTTCGATATCATCAAAAGTATCAGATAATAACGAGGTACTTGTAAACTTTTCATCCTTAGCAAACTGATTAATCGAATTACTGGTAACAATCAAAGTACCACCAGCCTTTACCCAAACATCAATAGCAGCAATATTGCCTTTACTTAACTCTCCATACCAACGGCCAGGAATAATTAATACGTTATACGATCTTAAATCCATTGAATTAAACAGTTCTTGGCTTAAATGAGAATGACGAATACCAAGCTCTGTATCTAACATATGCCAAATATGACCATAATCGTACGGGCTGATCCCTGTTTGCGTTAATAATGCTATTTGTGGACGCTTTAACAACTTAAAATGTTCACCACCAATATCAGGTAAATCTTCATCACCTAAACCTTGATTTATCGCTTGTACTGATACTTTCTTGTCAGCAGCAGCTTGTGTAACAACATCTACAAGATTCTTAATGTGCTTATTATCATGTTGAGTAACCGCAATTGAGCCTCGACTAAAACTCAGATCATTAAACAGTGCTTCTCTATCTAACGCTCGTACATTCACTCCTTGCTCTAACAATCTAGCCGCAAACCCGACGGAACCATCATTAGCTCCATCAACGAGGTAGGCAATTGCATTGTCTGTACTTGCAACACTAGAATCTTCACGTAGGTATGGTTTTAGACCACTATCAAAATGATGACCAACTTCCAATGCTTCAAGCCCATAAAGCATAGTTAAATTCCAAGCTGTTGCATCGTACATAACCGAGCTGCCATCACGTAATGTTTTTTGACGTTCTTCAAGTAGTACTTGGTCTTTAATTTTTGCATCAAACTCTAAAATAGCGGCAATAAGTGGGGCATCATATTGACGATTTGGAATAACAATTGAACCAGCAGGGAGCTCTGTTAAGCTCAATTTTTGACCTAGCTGATTCTTAGCGTTATGTACTTTAGTATTTCGCTCTATCGCATAATATTCAATACCCTGTAAATCGAGTAAATCTAAAAATTTATTTAGGCGCGATTTATTTTTTGTTGGCAAAATGATAAAACTTTTGTTGGCATAAATACCCGACTTAGCCACATGAGCCTTGCGATTATTAACAAAATCGGAAAATATTTTCTCTTTATGATTACTTAGAGTTTCGAGATTAGTCATCGAACTATAGAATTGATGATGAACAGATTTTTTGTAACTTCGGATCTGTCCGTTCTCTAACCTAACTCCATCCTCAGCGGTACGAGCTTGTTCATAAAGAATATGAATTGAACCCTTATATTCTGAGTAATTAGAGTAACCAGGATATAAATTTTCAAACCACTCACCAGTGTAATAAGGCCAAGCTTTCTTATCAAACGCTGCGGCTTGTTCTTTGGCAAAAACTTTACTCCATTGATTAATACTAGGAGCTATGTGTTCATTAATTGGCTCTCTTGGAGGACCAAATAAGAATGTATCAAGTGCCCCCATTTCATGGCCATCAATCATTAATAAAGGAAACCATTGGTTAATGGCAGTAATACGTCCACGAGATTCAGGGTTAACTGCGTAGTAAAAGTCTCTATTTAGGTCGAAATGATAATGATTAGTACGACCAAATGGCCAAACACCTGAATGTAATAAAGACTGCACATCAAAATTCGCAGAGGTACTTCTATTCTGCTCTAATTGTTTAGTAAAGCGTGCTCTACCATCAGGGTTCATCATAGGATCTACTAGAACAACAAGATTGGATAATAAGCTTTTTACTTGCTCTTCTTCACTGGCAATTAAATGGTAAATAAGCGCAAGTGCAGAATCAGCACCTGAAGATTCATTACCATGAATAGAATATGCCATCCAAGCAGTTGCAGGAGTGTTATCTATTAATGTTTTAACTTGCTTAGTAGACAAGTCACCAGGGGTACTTAATGCTTCTACATTGGATTTAATTTTATCAATATTTTTAACATTATCAGCGCTTGAAATAATTAAATAATGCAGCGGTCTATTTTCATAGGTACGCGCATATTCAATAATATTTATCCGATTACTTTGCTCTGCCCATAAATTTACTAAATTATTTATTTGTTCAGGAGTAGCCGTTTTTTCACCTACTTCAAATCCTAAAAATTTATCAGGAGGGGTAATTTTAGAATCATATTTCCCATATAAAATATTAGGGTATTCTGCTTCAGGAAGTGGTGTAGGCTCCATTAATGCCGTAGCATTTGCATTGAAGCCTGCAAACATTAGCAATAGAAAAGTAGCGAAACGCTTAATAATTATCATAGTCCCTTCTTCTTTGTTGTTTTTTTAATCTAATTAACTATAGGGGTTTGATATAAAAAGATAAAGCTTAGCGGGGATATTAATACTCTATATCGGTAACGGTGTACTTTTCGAGATATCATTGAATACCCACAGAGTTTTTTAACTTACACCTCGTCATCCCGTCATGCTTTTGGACGGGACCTCCTAAATTGACAGCGTGCTTACTTTATTTCAGGCGATTAATTGTCTGTACGGCTCTAGAAAGTTGCAAGCAACTTTTCTTCAACTTAGAAAGTTGAAGCAATTTGGAGAATTCATCCATTAGGATAAATTCTGATCCAAATCGTCATCACGGAACTCCGTGAAGCTGGTCGTACAGGCATAAAAAAAGGCCGCGATGCGACATTTTTTATTAGTGTTTGGTGTTTACCAAATCATTAGTCAATGATTTTAGAAACAACACCAGCACCAACTGTACGGCCACCTTCACGGATAGCGAAGCGTAAACCTTCTTCCATCGCGATTGGGTTGATTAGCTCAACAACAAACTTAAGGTTGTCGCCAGGCATTACCATTTCAACACCTTCAGGAAGCTCTACAGCACCTGTGATATCTGTTGTACGGAAGTAGAACTGTGGACGGTAACCTTTGAAGAATGGCGTATGACGACCACCTTCATCTTTACTTAACACGTATACTTCTGATTCGAATTTAGTGTGTGGGTTAACTGAACCAGGCTTACATAATACTTGGCCACGTTGTACGTCTTCACGCTTAGTACCACGTAATAATACACCACAGTTCTCACCAGCACGACCTTCGTCAAGAAGCTTACGGAACATCTCAACACCAGTACAAGTAGTAGTAGTTGTGTCTTTGATACCTACGATAGCAACTTCGTCACCTACACGTACGATACCACGCTCAACACGACCAGTTACAACAGTACCACGACCTTGGATTGAGAAAACATCTTCGATTGGAAGAATGAAGTCACCGTCGATTGCACGCTCTGGCTCTGGAATGTAAGAATCAAGTGCGTCAGCTAACTCAACAACTTTCTCTTCCCACTTAGCTTCACCTTGAAGTGCGCCTAAAGCAGAACCTTGAATTACTGGTAAGTCATCACCTGGGAAGTCGTATTCTGAAAGAAGTTCACGAACTTCCATTTCTACTAATTCTAGTAATTCTTCGTCGTCTACCATGTCACATTTGTTCATGAATACGATGATGAAAGGAACACCAACTTG
>NZ_VKDD01000007.1 GCF_007097525.1 Thalassomonas sp. M1454 | reverse complement strand
CCCAAGCATTACTCACCCGTCCGCCGCTCGACGCCGAAAGTGCAAGCACTTTCTCGTTTCCGCTCGACTTGCATGTGTTAAGCCTGCCGCCAGCGTTCAATCTGAGCCATGATCAAACTCTTCAATTAAAAAGTGTTTTTTGAATCAACAAGTGATTCGGCTCAATGAATTCTGATGCTTAATCCGAAGATTAAGACTTTTTACATAAAACCATAACCAATCTTAAGAACAAGTCCGAAGATTAATTAAGTCGTTTTGTGTGTTCATTCATCATTAAGTTAATTTGCTACTAAGTAGCTATGTAAAATCAACATCAATGTGAGTGCCCACACAAATTGCATGATAACTAATTGTTAAAGAGGTTATAAACGTTCGTTTATAACAAGAGCAAGTCGCATTCGCTTAACTCTTTATGCTTGCAGAAAACATTACTGTTTAACCTAAGCAGGAGGCGCATTATAAACACCTCAGTTAGTAAGTCAACAGCTTTTATAAAAGATTTTATAAAAAGTTTTTGTTAACTTTAAGTAGTAAGTAATTACTCATCACTTAAGCTTCTAACTGTTCTCTGGGTTGCCCCGAAGAAGTGAAGCGCATTGTATAGATTTGCAGATGAAGATCAACACTTTTTTCTTAATTTTTGGCATTATTTTTTATTCGTTTATTATTCATACAAAAACTGTTATTTAGTTGTTCAACTCCGTTATTTTTGTCTCTTATATATTAACTATTGTTGTATTTGTAAATATTTTAAAAAAGCGAAACCATTTATTATTGCCCTTAACGCTGTAAATATTAGTTGTTTTTAAAAGTTTATTTAAATGCTTGATTATTTTTTGTTAGAATGTGCCGCAATTAAAGGAGAGTATTTATATGCCAGCTTATGTAGTGGGTCACAAGATCCCTGATTCAGATTCAATTGCTTCAGCTATAGCGTTGTCTTATTTAAAGACAACAATCGGTGAAGATGCAGTACCAGCTCGTTTAGGTGAGTTATCGCCAGAGACTAAATTCATTTTAGAAAAGTTTGGTTTTGAAGAGCCAATGCTTAAAACTAGCTATGCTGGTGAAGGCATTTATATTGTCGATCATTCAGATAAGGTGCAAGGACCTGATGATATCGATGAAGCAACAGTATTAGGTATTATTGATCATCATAAACTTGGCGATATTACCACTTCTACTCCTCTAGAGTGTTGGATCCGCCCTGTAGGTTGTACCAATACTATCATCAAAATGATGTATGACTTCCACTCAGTAGAAATTCCAAAAGATATTGCTGGTTTAATGATGTGCGCTATTTTAAGTGACACAGTTATTTTCAAATCACCAACTTGTACTACCGCAGATATCAAATGTGTTGAAGCACTAGCTGAAATTGCAGGTATTGAAGACTACAAAGCTTTAGGCATGGAAATGTTCGAAGTTAAGTCTGCAGTGTCTGGTACTCCAGTACGTGATCTAGTATTACGTGACTTTAAAGATTTCAACATGAATGGTAAAAAAGTTGGTATCGGCCAATTAGAAGTTATCGACTTAGCAATCTTTGATGATATGAAAGCTGACCTGCAAGCCGATATCGCCGCATTAAAAGCTGAAGGCGAACGTCATAGCGTATTGTTATTGTTAACTGACATTATGAAAGAAGGTTCTGAGATTTTAGTTGCAAGTGATGATGATAACTTAACACTTAACGCTTTTGGTAGTGCAACAACTGATGGCAAAGTGTGGGTTGATGGTGTTCTTAGCCGTAAAAAGCAAGTAGTACCACCACTACAAGATAGTTTAGCGTAAGTTAGACTCATTAATTTATACAAAAAGCCCAGCAATCGCTGGGCTTTTTATTAACAAATGTCCGGTCCTAAAAGAGGTTTATAGTTTTAGGACTTATATATGGACACTTAACTTGTCTCTTAATTTATCCGCGTTCAAATACGGTAGCTATACCTTGGCCTAAACCAATACACATTGTTGCTAAACCAATAGATGCATCTTTAGCTTCCATCAAGTTAACTAGTGTTGTTGAGATACGAGTACCAGAACAACCTAATGGGTGACCAAGTGCAATTGCACCACCGTTAAGGTTAATTTTTTCATCCATAACATCTAACATGTCTAATGATTTAATACATGATAGTGCTTGTGCAGCAAATGCTTCGTTAAATTCTGCAACATCGATATCAGCAGTTGTTAAACCAGCACGTTTTAGTGCCTTTTTCGTTGCCGGTACAGGGCCGTAACCCATAGTTGCAGGATCGCAACCTGCAACAGCCATGCTACGAACTTTAACACGAGGTGTTAAACCTAGCTCTTTTGCACGTTTTGCCGACATTACTAACATTGCACTTGCACCGTCAGATAACGCTGATGAAGTCCCTGCTGTAACAGAGCCATTAACTGGATCAAATACCGGACGAAGTGTTGATAAGCTTTCAACCGTACATTCAGGGCGAATTACTTCATCATTAGTAATTAGCTTTAATGCACCAGTTTCATCGTGGCCTTCAACACCAACAATTTCATTGTCCCAACGACCTTCTTGCTGCGCGGCAAATGCACGTTGATGTGAACGCGCACCAAACTCGTCTTGCATTTCACGAGTGATACCATGTTGGCGACCTAGCAGTTCCGCTGTTAAGCCCATGTTGCCACCAGCTTTTGCCATGTATTGTGCCATTGCAGGAGCAAAGTCTACATCGTACATCATAGGTACATGACCCATGTGTTCAACACCGCCAACTAAGAACACATCACCTTGACCTGCCATAATTGAGGTAGATGCATCATGTAGTGCTTGCATTGATGAACCACATAAGCGGTTAACCGTAACGCCAGCAACTGACTTAGGAAGACCTGCAAGTAATGACGCATTACGAGCAATGTTAAAGCCCTGCTCTTTAGTTTGTTTAACACAACCCCAGATAACGTCTTCAATTTCACTTGGATCAAGTTTTGGATTACGCTTAAGGATTTGTTCCATTAAGTTTGCTGATAATTCTTCTGCACGTACATTGCGAAAGATACCATTTTTTGAACGCCCCATTGGAGAGCGGATACAATCGATAATAACTACTTCATTCATAAATAATTCCTGCCCTACTTTGCTGCGTTAGTTTTAACGTCGGTGTTAAAATAAGACGAGCCGTTCTTAGCCATCTCACGTAAACCATCTGTTACTTGATAAATTTCACCTAAGTGTGCGTACTTATCGGCTACAGCAATAAATTCATTTAAACCAAAGGTTTCTAAATAACGAATTGGACCACCTCTAAATGGAGGGAAACCTAAACCATAAATAAGACCCATATCAGCTTCTTGTGCCGTATCAACAACACCTTCTTCTAAACAACGAATGGTTTCATTAACCATAGGGATCATTAAGCGAGCGATAATTTCTTCACTGCTAAAATCTGCTTTATCGCCGCAGATGCTAGCAAGTAACTCAACACTTGCTGCGCTAGCAGCCTTTTGAGGACGACCACGTTTGTCTTTTGTATGCTCGTAAAAACCAACACCATTCTTTTGACCATAACGTTCGTTTTTATATAACAAGCCAACAGGGTCGTTATCTGTTTTAGGCATACGAGTTGGGAAACCTGCAGCCATAACATCAGTACAGTGATCAGCAGTATCTAAACCAACAACATCTAAAAGATATGCAGGCCCCATAGGCCAACCGTATTGCTTCTCCATAACCTTATCAACGGCAGTAAAGTCTGCACCATCAAGTAGAAGTTGCGCAAAACCAGCAAAGTATGGGAATAAAACACGATTAATGTAAAAACCTGGACAATCGTTCACTACAATTGGTGACTTACCCATTTTAGCCGCGTATGCAACAACGGCAGCAACGGTATCATCGGAAGTATCTTTACCACGAATAACTTCTACCAATGGCATTTTGTTTACTGGATTAAAGAAATGCATACCACAAAAACGCTCAGGTTTTTCTAGGCTTTGTGCAAGTAAGTCGATTGAAATAGTTGAAGTGTTTGAGGTAATGATAGCGTCATCACTTACATGAGTTTCAACTTCTTTTAAAACGATGCCTTTAACTTTAGGATTTTCAACAACGGCTTCCACTACTACGTCAACATCTTTAATGCTGTCATAAGAAAGCGAAGGTGTGATGTTGTTTAGTGTGGCAGCCATCTTTTTAACGTTTAAGCGGCCACGTTCAACTTGTTTGGTTAAAATGCCTGCAGCAGTGTTTAAGCCTAAATCAAGTGCGGCATCATTAATATCTTTCATTACAATTGGCGTGCCTTTATAAGCAGACTGATATGCAATACCACCGCCCATAATACCAGCGCCTAATACAGCAGCTTTATTTACTGCCTTTTTAGCACTTTTCGATGCTTTTTTAGCTTTACCTTTTACTACTTGATCCGCTAAGAACAAACCTACTTGTGCGCTAGCAGCATCGGTTTTTGCTAATACACCAAATGCTGCATTTTCTAGCAACATTGCTTCAGTGCGATTAAGTTTTACTGATTTTTCAAGTAACGCAACGGTAGCAACTGGCGACGGGTAATGCTTACCTGCTTTAGCAGCAACCATACCTTTAGCCGTATTAAAGCTCATGGTATGTTCAATCGGAGATAATTTTACTGGATCTAGTTTAGCTTGCTTTCTTTGTTGCCAATCTAATTCACCAGCAATGGCATCTTTTAGCATAGAGATAGCAGCAGCTTTTAAATTCTCCGGTGCTACAACGGCATCAACCGCACGAAAATCTAATGCTTGTTGTGCTTTATAAGCTTTACCAGTTGTCATCCATTCAAGCGCATTATCAACACCAATGACACGAGGCAAACGCACAGTACCACCAAAACCAGGCATTAAACCAAGCTTAACTTCTGGTAAGCCTATACTTGCTGAAGTATCAGCAACACGTAAATCACAAGCTAAGATAACTTCACAGCCGCCACCTAAAGCAAAACCATTAACCGCAGCAACGGTTGGCATATTTAAGTCTTCAAATGCATCAAAAATATCACTACTGTTTTTAAATAGTGCTGCAATTTCATCATCAGGTGTTTTAAATAGTTCAGTAAATTCAGTAATGTCGGCACCTACAATAAAAGTAGATTTTGCCGAAGTAACAACTACACCTTTTGCTTCATCACATGCTGCGATAGCTTTTATGGCGTTACTGTAATCAGCTAACGTTGCGATATTTAATGCGTTAACCGACCCTTTCGAATTGAAACATAGCTCAACGATACCATCGTCAAGTAGTTGGGCAGTGAGGCTATTGCCTTGATAAATCATGCCGATACTCCTAATCTCTGTGAGATATTGAATTATTATAATTTAACTTTTAGTTGCCTGAGTTTGCCTTGTCTTGGAGAGCAAATCAATATAAATTTAAACAAGCGTTTAAATTTATCGTTTAAATTTTATTCAGGTAATAAAAAAGGCCGAATCATCTTAAAGATAATTCGGCCTACTTTGAGATAGCTATTTTTATAAATTAATTTTGCATTAATTGTACTAATTCAGCTTCGTAACTTGCTTTTTTGTCATTAAAAAAGCCAACATGTGCAGACTTAGGTTGGCCGTCTTTACCTATAAGATAACTACTTGGCATACCTTTTAGTTTAAATTCCTTAGCTATAATGCCTTTAGGATCGTAAAGCACAGTAAAGTTTGCTGGATTTTCTAGAAGAAACTCTTCTGCTAATTCTTTTTCTACATCAAGGTTAATGGTAATGACCTTAAAACCTTTGTCTTTATACTTAGCTTCCATTTCATTCATCCATGGAAATGACTTGCGACAAGGAATACACCAAGAAGCCCAAAAGTCTAAGTAGATCACTTTACCCTTATTGGCATCTAATAATTGCTGCAATTGTGCTTTACTATTGTCATTGGCAAAACTGCTAAAATTAAAACAGGTTAATAATAAAGTCAGTACAAATAGTTTAATCTTCATCTTCAATTACTGCTTAGTTTCTGTTTTTGTATCTTCAGATTGAGGATGCTCTTCTTCCAAAATAACATCAACACTTTCAGGATTTTCGCAACGGTCACTACTCATATCATCTCGATAATAACGAAGGTTTACACAATCTAATTCATAGCGTCTTTGCAATTCAGTACGTTTGATCGGTTCATTTTTGGCATTTACAATTTGACGCTGTAACTGGCTACACTCAGCTTGTTGCTCAGAACTAAAAGTTATTTCATCACACGGGTCTGGTTGAAAAAAAGAACAGCCGACTTGAGTTAATAATACTGTGGATACTAATGCGATAGTGGTTGTTTTCATTTAGATAGCCTAATACATAGATAACGGGAATTTATAGCAATTTGATTAAATTGATATCATTAAAAAGTAACATATCATTTACCCTATAAATCGGCAATTCAAACATTCTAGTATTTGAATCATTTTACCCAAATTAGCAAAAATAGATTAAAATTAAGCTAATTATATATTTTTTAGGAAAACATATGCAGGTTGTTGATTATTTATCAGAAAATGCAGGGCAAGAATTTGTCGCTTCATTACGTGAAACAGGTTTCGGAGTATTACGTAATCACCCTATTAAACAAGAGTTAGTTGAGTCTATTTATCAAAATTGGCAACAATTTTTTTTAGCTGGTAATAAAGAAGATTTTGCTTTTGATCCGGAAAAACAAGATGGATTTTTCAGTAGTGAAATCTCAGAAACCGCTAAAGGCCATAAACAAAAAGATATTAAAGAGTATTATCATATTTACCCGTGGGGTCGTATTCCTGAGGAATTAAAAACTGAAATTCTGCACTATTATCAGTTAGCTTCCGAATTAGCTAAAGAGCTATTAAATTGGGTTGAACAATATAGCCCTGCAGAAGTTGCCAAGCTTTATTCAGAGCCATTATCAAATATGATCATGGACACCCCTAATACTCTATTACGTGTGTTGCATTACCCGCCGCTATCTGGTGATGAAGAAATGGGCGCAATAAGAGCTGCAGCACATGAAGATATTAATCTATTAACCATTTTACCAGCGGCTAATGAACCAGGTTTGCAAGTACAGTTAAAATCAGGTGAATGGCAAGATGTACCATCAGATTTTGGTAATCTCATTATTAATATCGGTGATATGCTACAAGAAGCTTCTGGTGGTTACTTTCCATCAACGAGTCATCGAGTGATAAACCCAGAAGGCAGTGATGCAAGTAAATCAAGAATTTCATTACCGCTATTTTTACACCCAAGAAGTGAAGTAAAACTATCTGAGCGTCATACCCAGCACAGTTATTTACTTGAACGACTACGCGAGCTTGGCGTAAAAGTTTAACTAAATATCAAGGTGTCAGAGTTGTTGAAATCAACTAAACAGATTTCAACAACTCTGACACCTTGAAAGTTTTTTAGATGCCATCACCGTCGGTGTGCAAACCACACTCACGTTGCATGCCATTGAAACGTCCATCATCTTCAGACATACCGGCCGTTATCGGCTTGCTTGAGTGTACATCTCCAACCGACATATAGCCTTGTTCCCACAGTGGGTGATATGGCAGATTATGCTCAGTTAAATATTCATGGATTTGCTTATTACTCCAATCAATAATTGGGTGTACTTTAAAGCGACCACGAATTACCTGTAGCACTTGTAGAGTCTTTCGGTGCTCTGTTTGACTACGGCGAACACCAGAAAACCATGTATTTACATGCAACTCTTCTAAACCTTTTTCTAACGGTTTAACTTTGTTCTCAAGGTTATACTGTTTTAACTCTTCTTCACCTAATTTCCATTGCTCACCATATCGAGCTTGTTGCCAAGCAGGAGATAAGTCTGAACGAAACACATGCAAATTTAGATTCAAACGTTTCGTTAACTCATCAATAAATTGATATGTTTCTGGAAATAAATGCCCAGTATCAGTTAACACAATTGGTATGTCTGGTTGAATTTGAGTGATCATATGAAGCATCACTGCAGACTGAATACCAAAGCTTGAAGTTAACGCAAAATTACTTGGTAAATTCTCTAGCGCCCACTGCACTCGTTGAGTTGCAGTAGAATTTTCTAGTTGTAAATTCCACTGCGCCAATAAGCTATCAGGTAACGATGCAGGAAAGCGACTTTTCATTGCTAAATTAGTCATGAAAATCCCTAGCACTATTTTTAACTTCAGCGACTATACCAACGCGAATAACAAAATCACCGAAACATTCAGCTTCATTTCGCCCAGCAACCCACTGACCAATTAACTCATCGATAATCGTAAGAATTTCAGCTGAGTTAATATTTTCTTTATGTAATTTAGGTACTCGTGTCCCTTGTGTATTACCACCTAAGTAAAGGTTGTATTTATCAGGCCCGCGACCAACTAACCCAATTTCAGCTAACATCGCGCGGCCACAACCATTTGGACAACCGGTTACGCGAAAAATTATATGCTCATCACTAATACCATGTTTACCTAAAAGACCTTCTATTTGAGTAACATACTCAGGTAAAAATCGTTCAGCCTCTGCCATAGCTAATGGACACGTAGGAAATGCTACACAGGCCATTGAGTTTTGACGCTGATTTGATTGAGCACTGTCAATTAAGCCATGTTCAAGAGCAATACGTTCAATTTCTGCTTTATCCGCTTTAGCAACACCGGCAATGATTAGGTTCTGGTTTGCCGTCATGCGCAGATCACCTTTATGGATCTCAGCAATTTTACGAACGCCAGTTTTTAAAGCACCTTGATCATTATCTTTGATGCGGCCATTTTCAATAAATAGAGTTAAATGATGTTTATTATCAATGCCCTCAACCCAACCAATGCGATCACCACGAGAGGTAAACTCATATGGTTTAGATGCTTCAAATGCAATACCTGTGCGTTTTTCAACCTCAGATTTAAAGGTATCAATACCAACTCGGTCTAGAGTGTACTTAGTTTTTGCATTCTTACGATTAACACGGTTACCCCAATCGCGCTGAGTAGTTACTACAGCTTCAGCAAATGCTAAGGTATCGGCTAATTTAATAAAGCCAAAGTCATCAGCGCGGCGCGGATAAGTTGATTTATCGCCAAAGGTCATGGCTAAACCGCCACCGACTAAAACATTAAAACCAATTAAGTCTGTACCATCACTAATGGCAACAAAGTTTAAATCATTGGCATGTACATCAATGTCATTACTTGGCGGAATAACTACGGTAGTTTTAAATTTACGCGGTAAGTAGTTATCACCTAAAATTGGCTCTACAGGAGAGTTTGTTTCTTCAACTTTTTCGCCATCTAGCCAAACTTCTGCATAAGCACGAGTTCTTGGCAGTAAGTGCTCGCTTATCTTGGTTGCCCATTCGTAAGCCTGTTGATGTAAAGCTGATTCAACTGGATTAGATGTACATAGTACATTACGATTTACATCACCAGCAGTCGCAATTGAGTCAATGCCAATACTGTTTAGCGTTTGATGCATTAACTTAATATTTGGCTTTAATACACCATGAAACTGAAAGGTTTGACGTGTAGTTAAACGAATACTGCCATAAGATGTATGAGTATCGGCAAACTCATCAATAGCCAACCATTGTTTTGGCGTGATAATACCGCCGGGCATTCTCGCTCTAAGCATAACATTATGTAAAGGCTCTAATTTTTGCTTAGCACGCTCGGCACGTATATCACGATCATCTTGCTGATACATACCATGGAAACGAATAAGCTGGAAATTATCAGCAGTAAAGCCACCAGTAATTTCATCACTAAGATCTTCGGTAATTGTACCTCGTAAATTTTTACTTTCGCCCTTAATTCTTTCGTTAACGGCTAAGGTACCTTGTACCACATTTGGGTCAATAACTTGATTAGACATTAATATACATCCTTCTGGTAACGCTTATTAATGCGTAATTGTTTTAAATACTCTTGAGCTTGCTCAGCTGATTTTTGGCCATGCTCGCTTATAATTTCGATAAGTGCTTGGTGTACGTCTTTAGCCATACGTGACATATCGCCACAAATGTATAAGTGTGCGCCACTCTCAAGCCATGCAAAAACTTCGCTACCTTGAGCTTTAAGTTTGTCCTGTACGTATATTTTTTCTGCTTGATCACGTGAAAAGGCAACGTCCATGCGGCTTAATTCACCTGATTTAAGGTAAGCTTGCCATTCAACTTGATATAAGAAATCTTGTGTGAAAGTTTGATCGCCAAAGAACAACCAGTTTTTACCAGAAGCTTCTTCTGCACTTCGTTGTTGGATAAAGGCTCTAAATGGAGCCACGCCAGTGCCTGGGCCTATCATGATTGTTGCGGTTTCAGGATTCTCAGGCAGACGGAAATTATTGTTATGCTCAATAAAGACTCTTACTTCATCGTCTTCTTGTAAGCGTTCAATCAAAAAGCCAGAAGCACAACCTAAGCGTTGTTCATCGCCTACTTGGTATTCAACAAGACCAACAGTTAAATGCACCTCTTCTTCCACATCAGCTTGACTAGATGCGATTGAATAAAGTCTTGGCGTAAGCGCAGCTAAAGTTGCAACTAGTTGTTGCGCCGATACTTTTGCAGGATATTTTTTCGCAAAATCAATAAACTGGACGCCATTTATTAAATCACGTAGTTGCTCTGCATTCGCAAGTAACGAAGTTAACTCTGCATTGTCTGCTAGCTCAGCCCAAGCCACAATACTGGCTTTATTTAATTTAGTTATTTCTAAGTCAGAGATTAATGCTTGCTCTAAGCTAGTTTCTTTATCATTAACCGATACACTTTCGCTAACATCTAACTTCAACAATGCCGCAATATCTGCGACTAGAGCTTTGTCATTTAATGGAAAAATGCCTAAAGCATCACCCGGTTGGTAGGTAATACCTGAGTCGGATAAATCAATTTCAATATGCTGAACGACTTTATTAGAGTCGCGGCCAGTGATCTTTTGATTAGCCAAAATAGTGGCCGTAAAAGGATTTTCTTTACTGTACTGACTCGTTTGTGACGAGTTAGCACTTTCAAGAGGTAACTGCACTACATCGGCTGTTGTCGCTTTAAGCTGCGAGGCAACATCCTTTAATACCGTATCTTGCCAATCTTTAGCAGGTTGTTGGTAATCTAGATCGCAGTCAATACGAGGGCTAAGAGCTTTAGCGCCAAGCTTACTTAGCATTTCGTCAAAGTCTTTACCTGTTTGACAGAAGAATTCATAACTTGAATCGCCTAAAGCCAGTACTGAATAGTTCAGGTTTGGAAGTTTTGGCGCTCGTTTTGAACCTAAAAACTCATGTAAAGCAATCGCATCATCAGGCGGTTCACCCTCGCCATTGGTACTAGTTATAACTAATACATGCGATTCATTCTTAAGGTTCTTACCTTTATAGTCAGCCATATTAAAAGTACTAACTTGCATTCCTGCACTTTTAGCAGCACTTTCAACTTGGCTTGCAACGCCTTTAGCATTACCAGTTTGTGAACCATATAAAATAGTCAGCTTAGCTGCTGTGCTAGCTTCGGCTGAAGGTGCTACTTGATTACCAGGGTTCTCACTTTTTGCGGCAAGATAACCACTAGCCCAAGCAAGCTGTAAAGGTGTGAATTGCTGCGATACCTGTTGCAACTGCTTAAGTTGCTCGGTATTTAAACTTGCAGATGAATCTGTATTGGCTTTTACCAACATACTCTTTATCCAATTATTGACGATTTATTAACAATGAATAAAGAATAAACAGCTAGAACTAAAACATAAAAGAATAGATAACGATTTTTTATTCCAAAAAGGAATATGAGGTAGGTAGTTTAAAAGGTAATAAGTTAGAGAATTTATATCCGACTATCGATCAAACCATATAATTAACCATATAGTTTGATCGAATATCAGACAGTAATGAACTACTGTGTTTTATATGTAAATTGTTTTTGTAAACGAATATCTGATAAAGATGCGCCGAGCAGCACGTTAAAGTTACCTTCTTCAGCTAACCAATCATTGCTATTAACATCCCAAAAAGATAAATCACGCTTATTAAGAGCAATAGTAACTTGCTTAGTTTCGCCTGGCTCAAGGAAAACTTTATCAAAACCTTTAAGCTCTTTCGCAGGACGCTCAACACTTGCCACTTCATCATTCAAATAAAGTTGTACAACCTCAGCGCCAGCAACCTTACCCGTATTGATAACATTGGCAGTGACTACAAGCTGGCCTTCGCCATTAAATACATCGTTTGATAGCTTAATATCAGAGTAGCCAAAATTGGTGTACGACAGGCCATAGCCAAATTCAAACGTTGGCTTAATATTTTGCTGTTCAAACCAGCGATACCCTATAAATACGCCTTCTGAATATAAAGACTCTACGGCGTTATAGTCATTTAGCGCGATAGGCGCTGTATGTTCTAGCTTGGCAGGTAGAGTAATAGGCATTTTACCACTAGGGTTAACGTCGCCGACTAGAATATCAGCAAAAGCGTTACCGGCTTCTTGGCCACCATACCACCCCCAAACTACGGCTTTTGCTTGCTCTGCCCAAGGCATTTCAACTGCAGATCCTGCCACCATAAACACCACAGTATTGGCATTAGCATTAAGCAAATTAGTAATGATTTCATCTTGCGAGTTTGGTAGTTTCATATCAGGGCGGTCGATAGCTTCTCGGTCATCACCATGACTTAAACCACCAAAATAAATAACCGCATCAGCTTGCTTAGCAGCTGTGGTGTATTCTTCAACAGTTGAAAATAAATTACCCGGTGCATCCCAACCTAATACAAATTCTTTATTACCAGCGTATTCGATTTCAAACTTATATACTTGATCTGCAGTTAGGTTTATAGGGTAAGTTAGCTGCTCATTAGTTTTGCCGTCAAAGCTAAGTACTGCTTCACCATTTACCGATACTTTAATGTTGCCATCAGAGTTAAGCTTAAGGATATGTTCACCAGTTTTAAGAGGCTTTATATCTGCCTTCATGGTAATAAAATCATTTTTATCAGCGATAGTAGATTTAAATTCTGAGTTTACAATCCAATTCTCGCTAGTAAGCTCAGTGTGCTTAGCATCATTAAAATACGAAACATTCCAAGCTGGCGTACCTGTCCAATGTCTACTTGCAACATAATCGGCAGCAATAGGCGATAATTCATTTGAACGAGCACGCATAACAGTAATGTTTACTTGCTCACCAAATTCATTTTTTAAACCTTCTAGAGGAGTTACTTCATACAAAGATTTAACTTCTGAAGAGCCTCCACCTTGGCCATGCTTTTTATTAGCATTAGGGCCAAGTACTAAAATATTTTTAATTTTAGATTTATCCCAAGGCAAAACATTATCTTGGTTTTTAAGTAATACCACACCATTAGCACCAATAGTGCGGGCAGCTTGTTGATGCTCTTTAGTGTTACGAGCACCAGGTAGTCGGTTTTCATCAAACAAACCAACGCGGTGCATTAAGCGTAATACTCGGCGAACTTTATCGTCTAATACGGCAACAGGAATATTGCCCGCTTTAATTTCTTCTAAAAATGGCTTTGCAAGAAAGTAGTCATCGTAACTGTCAACATTGGTGCCCATTTCCAAATCAAGCCCGTGTAAAGCAGCGTCACGAGTATTAATATCAACATTCCAGTCAGTAAGCAATACGCCATCAAAGCCCCACTCACCTTTTAGAATATCCATAACTAAGTGTTTTGATTGGTTAGCATTAGTGCCATAGTACTGGTTATATGCGCCCATAATTGAGTACACACCGCCGTCTTTAACCGCTGACTCAAATACAGGTAAATACACTTCTCTTAAGGTACGTTCATCAGGTTTGGCATTAACGCCGATTCGGTTTAATTCCTGCGTATTAAGGGCATAGTGCTTGGCATTAGCGGCAACGTCATGGCTTTGAATTGCTTTTACTTCAGGTACCACTAATTTAGCGGCTAATACTGGGTCTTCACCCATATATTCAAAATTACGGCCATATAAAGGTAGTCGAGCTAAGTTAACACCAGGTCCGAGTATAATGTCTTTACCACGATGTCTAGCTTCACTACCCAACACATTGCCATGCATGGTTGCCATATTTAAATCCCAGCTAGCAGCAACCGAAGTTAAGTGTGGTAAATACGTTGACTGGTCATCATCCCATTCGGCTGAGCTCCAACTGTATTTTTCTATTTGATGGCGAACTCCATGAGGACCATCTGAGAGCCATAACTCAGGAACACCTAGACGCTCAATCGCATCAACATGAAACTTACCGCTTGCATGGACTAAGCTAATTTTTTCTTCTAGCGTTAATTGCGTAAGAATATTTTCAACATCTTGCTCAAGGCCATTAAAACGACTCTCTTGCTCTGATTTTGTTGAGGCTTGACTATCAGCTTCTATGGCACTTTTTTCTGGTGCACATGCAGATAGCAATAATGTTGCGGTTAAAAAAGAGGTAGCGACTGTTATTTTTGTTTTGAGTTGGTTCATCAGCAGACCTTTAAAATATTTTACTTGTTTAAATAATCTCATCATTAAAACATGTAAGCGCTTACACTTAAAGAGATGAAACATAATTTTGTTTATAGGGCTAGCTTACTGCTGATTTAATTACTTCCCCCCCTGAAAGCAAAAAAGCTTAACATGTTGCCATGTTAAGCTTTTTAATCAGGTTATTTAACTAGTTAAGTTAGAAGTGAACTTCTACACCAGCAAATGCGCCATCAAACTGCAGATCAGCGTATACATCATCTAGGTCATCTAATTCTAAATCAACCATGCGGTAACCCGCTTGCAAAGTTACATCAATAAGCATGTTATCAATTAAGGCATATGCAATTCCTGCTTGGTAATCTAATAACGTATGATCATCAATACTTAAAAAGTTACCTTCAGCAAATACACTTAAACCAGTACCCGGAATAGATACTTGTGTTGAAGCGTAAACCATAGGAATAATTTCTTCTACTGTATCAAATGTATCAATCGTTAATAATTCACCATCTAAATCTTTAGCGGTTAAACCGATATCAAAAGAAAACAGGCCATTATCAAATATTTCGTAATACAGAGTGTAATCAGTATAAGACAAATCAATTTCAGAACCTTCAGTAATGAATGAGTTAACAAATTCACTATCTGTTTCTAAACCTTGAGTTACTATTTCTGAATGAGCAATTTTAATGTTAGGAATAAACGGGATTGGATGTTCCAAAGCGGCATAAAAACGACCTTGGCTTTCATCATCAAAGTTATATTCAGTTAAATCATTATTCTCACCATGGCTACCTTCAGCAGCCATATCCCACCCTTGAACGCCAGCATAAACACCTAATATAGTGTCAGCCTTTGCTGAACCACAGGTTAACAACATTGCCGAAGCAATTAACGCAGCAGATTTTTTCATTTTTATTATTATCCTTGACTAAGTAATTCTCTCAAGTCGATTATAGCGGCATTCGCTCGAGATATATAGTTAGCCATAACTAAAGAATGATTAGCAAGTGTACCGAAACCACTACCATTTAAAATCATTGGACTCCAAACAGTTGATTGAGTAGCTTCTAACTCACGAATAATCTGGCTTAAACTTACCGTTGCATTTTTGGTTTCTAATACATCAGCAAAATCAACCTCAATCGCTTGTAGCATATGCAGTAGTGCCCAGCTAGCTCCACGTGCTTCATAAAAAACGTCATCCGTTTTCCACCAACTAGTTTTTACAATAACGGCTGATGCAGAAAAGGTAGATTGGGTTGCATCTCGTTCGCCAGCTAAATCTGTATTAAGTTGATTACGACCCACACTTGAACTTAAACGTTGCGAATAACCACCTAGTCTTTTTTCAACTTCACGCAACCAATCTCTAAGGTTATCGGTACGAGCATAAAATTGTGCATTTTGAACTAACGGATCAGCAAGGTCGCGTCGGTATTTATATAAATCATCAATTGCTGATGCATACTCACCTTCAGCACTTGGTATTGCCCAGTTTTTAGCATCAATATTAAATTTAGGTTGCGCATTCTTTAAATGCTGATTTTCTAATGATTGTGATTGCGAACGAGAAAAAGACTGACGCATAGCTAAAGCTAAATCTCGAACCATCTCTAAAGCGCCAAACTCCCATGCTGGTATATTATCTAGAAGCACAGACGGCGGTAATACATCATTAGACAAATAACCACCGGGTTTATTTAATAACGTTTCTGACACCTTAATCAAAGTAGTCGTTGTTGTATAACCGACAACTGGCTTAAAACCATCAACTTTTGCTGCGGTAATAGCTTCTTCGCGAACGTCAAAGCTGCTCGGTTCAAAACTCCAAAAAACACCCAACAAATAGAACAAGAAGAAAACTAGTGAAGTTATCCCCAATCCAGATTTAAGTGATAAATTTAATTTCATAATATGCCCTTAATGATTGTGCGAATGCGAGTGAGTTTTTTTCTTAAGACCTTGCACTGGTACCTTGATATTTACTGTCTTGCCATTATCAAATTTTAACGCCATGTCTATGCTACTACCTGCCATCAACGGCTCATCTAAATTAAATATCATTACATGATAACCGTGAGGTTGGAGAACCGTTTTATCATTAGCTTTAACAATAATAGATTCAACTTGCTGCATTTGCATCATTCCATCGGCCATTAAATGTTCATGCAATTCAATTCTTGCACTAACAGGTGACGTAATACTCTTAAGCGCTACATCTTTGTCGCCTGTATTTTTAATTAACATATAAGCTGAACTTATTGTGGTGCCAGGGATGGTTTCTCTAACGTATTGCTCGCTAATTGAGATCTCACTCGCCAGTACCGAGCTTGAAAAGAGTACAGATAATAGAAAGGTTAAAATAAAATTATTTTTCATACTAAATCACTTATTAAAGTTATATTAGTTAAATAATCTCTTATTTATTGAGCTGCGACAATGGTTAATAAGCAAATAGCACTAAATAATACAATTTTTGCTAACCATTTAACTTAAATATTATTAATTCAATAACTTAATTGTATCTATAGCCGTTAATATTCAAGATGCTAACGGCTATATAGCGCCTATTTAATTAGGCTTGTACGGGTCTTTTTTCTCGAAAACACAGCCAAATAATAATCGCAATAAAAATTACTGGCCAAAAGATACCTACCCCAACAAGCAGTATAGCGCCAAGAGCTAACAAGCCAGCAAAGATCACAGTACCAAAAACCGTTAATACAATGGCAAGTGTTGCCACAATTAATGCCACCATAACCAGAGCCGAGATACTTAATGCTTTTAGCGGCTCTACTTGATGTTCATCCATATATACGCTTATTTCAAACCACTCCATTAACGTGGTGCCAAAAATATAGGTCAATAATATTGACGCGAAAATGGCAAAAATAAGCGCTTTAAAAAATGACATATTTACCTCTACAGTTACGATTTAACAACTAACGATAATTCAAATAATTAATGACGATTTGGCATTAATAGCGCTGCTACAATATAAGCAACTACAGTTACCATTGGCATCATCAAACCGGCAATGACAACAACAGCTCGAACAAGTAATCTTGGCAGTTCAAAGTGGCGAGCAATACCGCCACAAACACCTGATACTTTTTTGTGAACTAAATCTTTTGCTAATGGGCGCTCTACGCGGTAACTATTACTCATGACTAACTCCTAATTAATTTATATTTCTTTTTAAATTTACACTCTACTCATTACTAAGCTTGCAACGATCGAGCGATACCATAAACACCAGCACTGACAAAAAACGTTACTACTGGCACTAACATAAGGGTAAACATCATTGAAAAAGGAAACATAATTTATACCTTCAATTTTTAGTTATTCACTAACGCCTAAGCGTTAGCTACTTTTTTCTTCATTTGAGCAAGTTCTTGCTCAATCGCATCTTCATTTTCAAGCTCGGCAAACTGACTTTCTAAGCTCTGATTTTGAGTGAAGTCATATGCTTCTACTTGCGCTTCTAGACCATCAATTTTCTGCTGGTAGCGCTCAAATTTTTCAATACTACGTTCAATACTTTCTTTATTGATCGTTTCTCTAGCTTTTAAACGAACCTCAGCAGATTGTTGACGCATGATGATGCTTTCTTGACGACGCTTAGCTTCAGATAATTTATCTTGCAAGCGTTGACTATCATCTTGTACGCCAACGAGTAATTCATCTAGCGTGTTCAGCTCAGCTTGTAGAGCTTCAAGTTGACCAGCAGCTGTATTTTTTTGCTGTAATGCGCTGCGAGCTAAATCATCTCGACCTTTGCTCAGTGCTAGTTCAGCCTTTACTTGCCAGTCTGCCACTTTAGTTTCTACATTACGTACTTGGCGTAACAGGGTTTTCTTTTCTGCAATATTTTTTGCAGCTGCCGATCTTACTTCAACTAGCGTTTCTTCCATTTCTTGGATGATCAAGCGGATCATTTTTTCTGGATTTTCCGCTTTCTCTAATAAACTATTTAAGTTGGCGTTGATAATATCGGTAATTCTTGAAAACATTCCCATGGTTAATTCCTCTCTACTTTGGTAAATCTTCAGATGAATCTTCATCTTCGTTAATATTAATAGTGTTATCCATTTCGCTAATCGTTACAGTTGGCACACCTTTGTCACTTGCAAACATGCTGTCGATTTTAAAGCTAGCAACTTCTTGCTCAATGCTGTTAGCGATATGATTACGTACTTGGTTAAATACCATATGGCTTTGTTGCGAAACTAACATTTCAACTGCTGTTTCTAACGATACTAGCTCTTCAGCTTGTGTTGTTGTGCTTACTGCTGCGCTGCTTGCTAATAATGCTGCGAATAATTTTGCTTTAATAGTTAATGTGTTCATGTTCTTCTCCTGGTTACAGTGTTAGTAAATACTGCTAATAATGATTTATACGTTACAAGTGCTGTGCCAACTTTTAAAAAACTCATAACCAACTGTTTTCAAAGGGTTTTAAGCAACCATAAGAACACGCTTGTATTTTTAACATTTTTGCAACAACCAGATATTGGCTTTTTTAACCACTCGATTGGTTAATTTGACTAACAACAACTAAAATCAATTTAAAACGAGAAATTTTAGGCAAAAAAAATCAGCCTTATGGCTGATTTATAAAATTTAAATGGTGTGTGTACTATTCAACAAAGCTAATAATAACTGAGCTAGCCAATAGACATGTTACGGGTATTAAAAAGATAGATAACATAATAATTAAACTTGGCATAACATCTCCTAAATAGTTAATTTCAAGCAGGTGTGCCTAAAAATTGTTGTTCAATAGCCTATTAGTCGCAGTTAAGGTGAAAAAGGTTTAAAACTAATTAAAATTTTTTGCAAAAAAAAAGGAGTAACGAGTACTCCTTTAGCTGAAATCTATATAGATTAACTACTCTGGCATAGGACCTGTTAAAGCAAAAGCTTCTCTAAGTACCGCAGAGTTAGCTCCCTCACGGCCTGCATTTTCACTTAAGTACCTACGGTAGCGTCTTGCACCAGGTAAGCCGTTGGTTAAGCCCAACATATGGCGCACAACATGCCAAACACGGCCACCATTGGCTACATTCCTGTCAATATAGTCACACATAGCATCGATAACTTGTTCACGAGAAACAATCGCCTTATCTTCACCCCATATAAGTTGATCAGCTTGCGCGAGCATATACGGATTCTGATAAACCTCACGGCCAATCATTACTCCATCAATATGGTTTAAGTGCTCAAGACTCTCACTTAAGGTTTTAATACCGCCGTTAATCGAAATATCTAAATGCGGGAAGTCTTGCTTTATTTGATAAACTCGAGAGTAATCAAGCGGAGGGATCTCTCTATTTTGCTTAGGGCTTAAGCCACTTAACCAAGCTTTACGAGCATGAACAATAAAGTGTTCACAGCCAGCTTTACCAACAACATCAATAAAGTTATGCAAAAATTCATAGCTATCAAGATCATCAATACCGATCCTAGATTTAACCGTTACCGGCACATTAACCGCATTTTGCATAGTTTGTACACATTCAGCAACCAACTCAGGTTCAGCCATTAAACAAGCACCGAACCTACCGTTTTGTACTCTATCTGATGGACAGCCAACATTAATGTTAATCGCATCATAACCATGCTGTTCAGCTATTTTTGCACACTCAGTCAATGCTTTTGGATCACTACCACCAAGTTGTAAAACAACCGGATGCTCTTCATCGTTATATGAAAGGTAGTCACCTTTACCAAATAAAATAGCGCCAGTAGTTACCATTTCAGTATACATAACGGTATTACTAGATAACTGGCGTAAAAAATAACGGCAGTGTCTGTCAGTCCAATCAAGCATTGGTGCGACTGAGAGCTTCTCTGTAAAAATTTTATTATTCAATTTTGGCTACAAACCTTATAAACAAAGGGTTTTAACAACCTACCCTGTAAATCAACAAAACCCAAACTACTCACAAAAATATCAGTTTTCAGGCCCGAAATAGGCCTTTTTTAACTATCAGGCCCGAAATAGGCCTACCAAAACAGAGAGTATCGGAGCAAAATAATGGCGTATTTTACCATAAAAAAAGTTGTAAAGAACACTAAAGATAGAAAGACGACAACACGCTACCAAGTCACGGTCAGAGACAAACAAAATGGTAAGGTGCTTTTCAACAAAACTAAAACGTTTAATGTCAAGTCAGCAGCAACTAAGTGGGCAAAAGATCTCATACACGACATTGAACATGGTGTTGCCCAATCAGAAAACCCATTAAATCAGTTAACGTTTGGCGATTTGATTAGAAAATATATCGATAAGGTAAACCAATCGAATAAGCCTTTAGGTAGAACTGCAGAGTATTCATTACTACAAGTAAGTAAATACCGACTGTCGCAAACAAAACTATGTGAATTATCTTCGAGTCATATTATCGACTTTTGTTACGATCGTTTAAGCTCATCTAACAGGCCACAACCACAAACTGTTGCTATGGACATTTCTTTTATACGCACAGTTTTGTTTCATACCAAAAGTATGTTTGCAATAAACATTGACGACACACCTATTATAGAGTCCTACCCAACAATGAAACGCTTACAACTGATTGCGCGCTCAAACCAACGACAGCGCAGGCTAAAAGAGAACGAATATGAGTTCATTTTAGAAGCCTTGATCAAATACCAGTCGAAAAGTAGAACAAAAATCCCTTATGCCGACTTGTACGAGATGTCGATTTTAACCTGCCTTAGAGTCTCTGAGCTTTGCCAGCTTGAATGGAAAAATCTAATACCAGAACGATCCGTGATCCAAGTGATTGACAGAAAACATCCAACACAAAAGCAAGGAAACAATATGTTATTACCGCTACTCGGTAATGGGAGAGCATTGCAAATCATCGAAAAACAGCCAAAGAGTGGTAAGTACATTTTTCCTTATAACCCCAAAAGTGTGGCTACAGGCTTTAGAAGAGTGGTGAGGAATATTGGTATTGAAGAACTACGCTACCATGATCTGCGCAGAGAGGGCTGCAGCCGCTTAATAGAAAAAGGCTTCCCTCTCCCTCATGTCGCGGCCGTCAGTGGTCACAAAGATCTTAAAGTTTTGCACAACATTTACGTATCGATTAAACCTGAATCTCTCGTCGCACTTGAGCTGACTAAAAACGATCAAAAATAATAGCGTACAACAGTGTTTTATGTATCACGTAAAACACTGCCTCTCCTCCGACCTCTCCATCGTCTGAAAACGACGTTAACCCGACCCCTTCATAATAGACTAAAAAGCAAAAGTGCTAACAATAGGTGACTGGTTGAAAAAACAGGATAAAAGAAATGACACCAGTTACAAAACGAATAAAGCAATACATAGAGGCTTATCACGGGAAAAACGCAACTAGCTTTCGCGCAAGAACTCGAATTACTCAACATGGTAAAGTTGTTGAAGAACATTCAAAAACCTTTAGTTGTAAAAATGACGCCTATAAGTGGAATGTCACAATTAGGTTTAATTTTGATGAAGGATTGCCACTTGAACCAATTGTAGGTTGTTCTAAAACAGTACTACAGTTGTTCAACGCATATAAAAGTGCAAAAGGTGAATCCCTTAAAGAGTCAGAGACAACTTTAATCAATACAACGAGTAAGACGGCAATTGCTCAAGTCAAAGTGAAAGACCTTACACCTAACCATATTTATCAATTGGCGATCGAACTATCCCAAAAAAAAGGCAGAGGACCTGCGACTGTTGCTTGGTATTTATCAATACTTAGCAGTGTTTTAGACAGTGCCTATACGGTGACCAATATCAAAGCTTCGAATGCATGTGTCCTAGAGGCGAGAAAAACGCTAAGAAAAGATAAGCTAATTGATGTGTCATCTGTACGCGACCGCAAAGTAACAAAAGAGGAATACAAGAAGATCCTTAATAAATGCATCAAGTTCGAAAAGAGCCCTCGAGTTAAGATACCTTATTCTAAAATTTTGAAGTTTGCGATAAGCCAAGGCTCTCGTCGTGGACAAATTGGCCGCTTTCAGCAGGCGGATATTTTAGAAGACGGCAAGATAATCAAACTTACTCGACACCAAAACAGAAAAGACAATAAAGAAGGACGTGATTTATTGGCGGTGACTCCTGTGGCTAGAAGTTTAATAGAAAGCCTACCTATTACCACAGGTAAAATATTCCCATACAATATGAACTCCGTATCTTCTGGTTTTAGACGTATATTCAAAGCACTAAAAATCGATGACCTACAATTTCGTGACTTTCGCACAACCTTAATTACGGAGTTGGATGATAAAGGGTTTACTTGCGCAGAAATTTCTAAGGTAAGTGGACACTCAGAAAATAGCAGAGTAATGCGCAAACACTACATTCATAAGGATCTAAAAACCGTGGCTGATAAACTTGAAAAGCAATTTAATGCATCCGCGGCTAACGATGACTTTTTTGATGAGGAAGACGAGAAGTAGTTATAAATAGGAGAGTTCATCTCCTATTAAAACTTTTACTTGTAAACTCTTGGCTAGGCCATTATTTTAAACAACGTACCGCTAACTTGGCGGTACGTCTCACAACAAAAACGGCTCGATTAAGTATTGCCCACAACCTCTAAGTATATTCATTAATAACATTGTTCAGCAAGGACTCGCAGGAAGCACTTCTCACAATAGTAGTATGCGTCCAACTCATAACTGACAATCAGCAAGTTCTCGCTGAAACATCTGCATGTTATTAACCTCCTTGCGTCATCTACAAGCATTACTTAACACAATCTCTGCAAGTAGTTGCAGAAACATATTCAAGTCATCACATCTCCCTTATCGCAGAGTCACCGTCATACTGCGAGGAATAATAAGCAGAATAATACTCATCTGATTTTTGACAGTGCGCGCGGTTGAGTTACTTTGGAGAGATGAAAGATAAGTTAATAAAAATTTATAACCAACCCAAAGAGCATGACCTCATTAGGTTGCATACGGAGTGTTCTAGTTACTATAGGCGGTGTTATCACAGGTTGAAAGGCGGAGACTTTTTCTACCCAATGGGGATAAGCTGTGCCAACTACGAAAACGTAATATCGCAACTCCATACGATACTATATTATATCTCCCTAGATTTCATAGCATATCCGAAGCTACTTCTTGATATACACTTCAGAATGCGGTTCTTGCCGGTAAATATTTGGGATGTTGATTGGCAGCAGGTGCATTACATCGTGAGCTCTCCCCCTTTTAGTGATGAGTTCAAAGTCAGTCGCGTATCTCTCGTTGAAATTAAATACAGTAACAAGCGTAAACTAAGGCTTGCTCATTGTGACGACGGCAAGCAAGTAAACATGCAAGGATCAAATGAACTCTGTGTTTTTCACAAAGAGTATCAACCATCCAAGATAGAAGCCGCCATGCCAAGTAAATATATTCCCCCTGACTGGCAACTTACCTTTAGGCGGATAATGAAAGACAGCAGCTCTCCTAAGTTAGAACAACCAGGAACCGTGACTATGTTCCGCCCTACCCCAACTAAAAAGCCGCCATAATCCGGCGGCAAAACTTATTTCATCACCCTCAAAACCACCCCATAATACATCTCCTTTTGCCCCACACAGCAAATCAAAGTTATTACCTTAGCCCTATCCAATAATAAATGAGGTAGTAAAAATGAAACGAAATTATGACGAAGTTGAACAAGTGGCGTTTGCCATCCTTTTCACAACGGGAGCCATCACTCAAGAGCAGTTGCTTGAAGAGTTCGATGTTGAACACTCAACAATTCGAAGCTGGAAATCATTGATGATGAACAACGTAAGAAAAATCAGAGTGGCTGTGGTAAAGCAAAATAAGAAACGACAAACAGAGGAGGCTGCAATTATGTTGAGTGTAGAAGTAAAGAGTTAACCCCATATGTAGATTATGTATTCGATCTCTTTTAAAGCAAGCGTCTAGCTTGCTTTAATCTTTTAAGCTGCTTAGGGGGTAACAAGTCAATTTTATAGCCAGGCAAATAGTAATGCTAAAGTCATTGATTTTACTACCATAATCATAACTCCTCATAAAATAAATGGTCTATGTCTTACAAAAATTTTCAGTCGTTAATTCATATGGGGAATGTGTGGGAAATGTCTTTCGGTAAGAGAATGTCTTTCACTTAATAAAAAACGGCTTAAAAAATAAAGCCGCTCTATTATTGTATAAAGTTCAAAGTTTTATTTTAAAGCTTTGTTAATACTCAAGATCAGCTTACCCCAATAATTTAACTCGGTTTCCGTTAAAGCACTCGCATCATTACTTCTAGTCCAACGTATGTATGCTTTAGCTAATTTATATTTCGAAAATCCATCAATTTCACTAGTAAAGATACTTACAATGGAACGCTCCGGTTGAGCCAACACGGTTTTAGATACATCGACACCAAATTCATCATTCGCCACTTGGACTAAAGTATCTTTTAACAAGTCTTCAATTTCAGCTTTCGGTGTTGCGCAATAATCTTTGGTTCTCAAAATACTCTTATTGCCAAGAGTGTGTACTAAAGCTTCTTGTTGCGCAGCTTGATCTCCTGCGGCGTCTGAATCTAGCAATGCAGCAACCTTTAGCTTATGCGCATGCAAAATTGTGGCGTAATAGACAACTTTTCCAGCAGTGTTAGCAAAAACAAGCGCTATCTTGCTGTCAAGATTTGAAGAGGTAGATGCTCGGAGTAATTCAGCGGTTGCATCAATATACCAGTAGTCGGTTAACCCTTCTAAAATCAAATTTTTCTTTTGTGAAAATAAGCTACTAGCCAAATCATACCCTAGAGCCTCCTGCAGAGGTAATAGTCCAGCAGGGTCTTCTGATGAAAGAGTGGTGTGCACTTTAGTTCCTGTAGATCTATCTTTCATTTCTACGACTCTGACGATATCAAGTTCACCAGGGCCAACAAGGAAAGGCGAGTGCGTGGTAAATAGCGTTTGATTATTTGCGGCTAGCCTAGAAATAGTGTCCCTAAAGTCACGCTGTTTCAGAGCATGAAGACTCATACCTGGTTCATCTAATAGAAGAATTGCATTCTCGTGTTTATCCATTGTTTCAGAGAAAAACACTACGAAGAATGAAACTAACCATTGAAACCCCTCAGAACGTTGATCTAATTCAATTTCGACACCTAGATCATCTTCAACCACCACCTTAAGGTACTGACCATCGGCGATAACCTTTAATCGATCCGCTTCGGGTCTATTCGGGTTTGGCATCCAAACTGATTGAATCTCTCTAGTTAATTGAACGCTCGCTGCATTTAATTGGTAACTTCTGGAATCAAGCTTGTCTCTATACTCCTTAAGCCCTACATCATCATTCGCGTTTGGACTATTTGCACCTCCTAAGTCGGAGAGCTCTTTCGCTGTAAAACCTAATAACTTCAGTAAACATTGATTACCATAATCATAATAATCATCATCGAGGATGTCTTGCTCTATGCGTTGCGCTAAATGTGCTAAGTGAATAGTAGGTTTAACTTTAAAATAATTATTAAAAAGAATAAAAATAGGTGTCCTTTTATCCAAAATGGAAAGAACTTCATCATACTTTTTATTGAATTTTATCTTTTTAAGAAGCTCTGTATGTCGTTCATCTTCAGCTTTGTTGCTCTCATCAACAAATTCAAGATTTTCATTTAACCACTTTTCTAATAATGACTCAGCTTCATCATCAATTACTTTTGAGTCATCCCAAGTAGAACAAATGTTGTTAAGTGACGCAGTCGGTCGCTCTTCTTTATTTTCACCTTCAAATTGTTTATCCATATGTGATGACATACGTATCAATGTTTTTTTTAAGTCCTCGTATTTAAGACGTTCCGGGCCATTCAATAAAGAATGGTAAGCTTGGTTATTCAACTTACGCTTTAATTTATACTGGCAATTATGAAAATCTACTGGTATTAAGGCTTTGTCGTCGGCATCTAAGTCAAAGTACCCGGTTACGACAGTGACAGTCTCAGGTGTTGTTTTACCGGTGCTAATATCATTATATTTAGATCTTGGATAATCCCTTAGTGGCTCAAGATCATTTATATCTCTAGGCTTATTTAGATGCTGAAGCGCTTGTAAAATCACGGTTTTACCTGCCTCATTTGGGCCAACAAGAATTGTTTTCAAAGCTTCTACCTCAAACTCTCCCGTATCCAAAATGCTACGATAATTTTGTACCCTTGCTTTCGCCAATCTCATAATCCATGTCCTTTAATTGAGCTATATTTGTGATAAAGGTTTGAAAACTGGTTTTCAAAACACTTGTCTATTAGTAACTTACCTAACTATTGAGTGTTTTTGAAGCAATATATAGATTGAAGATTATCGTGATTAGACTTTGTTCATTATCATTTGTTTAGCAACCTCATATCGTTGTTCAAACTCAGCCACTTTTATATTCTCGCCACACGAATCGTCGGCTCCACGCCGGAAACGGTTGCAGCCATAGAAAGTTTCTCTATTCGGGTCATTCTCAAGTCTGGCAACCATGGTACCTATGCCACATCGTAAACAACCTAACTCGACTTCACCACAGCCCAGGCAATACCTAAACCCTTCGACATGTGTTTGCATTGGGGAGTTACAGTATTTACATGCATTCATAGTCTGCTCACACGCGGGAGCCAATGAGCACTTATAAAATGTTTTGTTGGCGCGAGTTTGCAATGGCTTTAGGGTACCTGACTTACAGCTTGGACAGTCCCATCTAGCGAACGAACCTGCCCGTAAGTTTTCAACGAGTTTACTACCATACTTTTTAATCTCGGTTAAGAACGGGCTCCCTTGATCGGAGTCAAAAAGTACATAAACAAAATGCTTTGCTCGCGTAAGTGCCACATAAAAAAGGCGTCGCTCTTCGGCATATAAGAAATTTTCTTTATTTGGCAAAACTAGGTCAATCAATTCATCGTTCTCTCTTGAGGATGGGAAGCTGCCTACCTCTACGCCAAGAACAACAACATAATCGGCTTCTAACCCTTTACTAGCATGAGCAGTGACATAATTCACATCAAGATTATCAAATGGGTGTTTATCAAAATCGATGCCATTAAGCATTATCATATTCTCTTGACGGAATCGCCCTATAATGAGCACCGATAATCGCTTACTTTTCTGCTCTGCGCTTCGGTTAAAGGTGTTCAACGTACGCTGTAATGCGTGCAAATATGCGTACTGCTTTTGTTCTTTAATACTCAGAATACTGTGGGAAGGCAAATCATTTTTTATATCAACTAAGCGTAACGCTGGTGTGTCGACTTCAGCATATGTGGTTATTGTTTTTTTAAGCTGACCAGGGTTAGCCATAACAAACTGGCTGCTCACATTGTGTATTTTGTTGTTAAAACGAAACGTTTTATCGAGAGGAACCGCAGTCGCTGGAGAGAAGCTTTTGCTGAACTCTGTGAATAGTGCAATATCAGCCCCATTAAAGCGATAGATAGATTGCCAGTCATCACCTACAGCAAATAACCTCATATTAGGCTTAGATGCCAATAAAGCCTTCAACAGCTTCGCGCGGCCACTGGAAATATCCTGGAATTCATCAACAAGAATATGACTGTAGCTATGAAAAAATTTACCTTGCTCAATGATATCCACCGCCAACGCGATCATATCGCTAAAATCAATAGTGTCTGTTTCTTCAAGGTGATCTTGATAACGATCCAATACAGGGGTAAAGATATTCAAGAACGCTTTGGTACGCTCAATATCACAAACTTCAGGACTTATATCGTTTAAAAGCGACTCAACGGTAAAGCCGCCTTCTTTATATAAGCCAAGAAAGCGTTGGAGTAACTCAATAAAACCTTGCCACTGCGTCTGGTTTTCTCGCTTTAATTTTTTAAAAATTTCATCTAATGGTGTTTTCGTTACTGCAACATTGTAATCAAGTAATACCTGTCGAATATTTCTATATAGGCTACCATCAGTCAATTGGTATGAATATAACTCGACCAAATTGGTACGTTTTGAACGGTGTAGCTCTCGCTTCCATTCCAAACCTTCAATATATTGTGCTTGGTTGACGAATGGAGCGGTTTCAAAGTTTTTATTCAGGCCGACGTATTCGATGTAAAGATCCGCTTCTGGTAAATAAAAGTCAGGTTGGTACTGCCTGCGCGCGACACTCTTGGTATTGTGCTTATAATTAGCTTCGTACTCATACTTCACACCGTTTAAGGCTAAGTAGTTGGCAACCCGTAACTCACCAACACTTTTTACCCATTCACCATTAAGCGTCACTAAACGGCAACTAGATAAAAATTCATGGTAATCGTCAATTGTTTCAAAATCTAACTGAGACTTTGCGGGGGTTCCTAAGCTGGAAAAATAATGAACAAGTAGAGCCTTGTATTGATCATCCTCTTCAGCCTTCTGTTCAATGCACTGATCTAAAAATTGAGTAAATTTAGCGCGCTGATCTGTAAATGGGGTAACTGTTTTTTTATAACTTATATGATTTGAGACAATTTCATTACCTAATGCATGAAATGTACTCGCCTGAAACTCTTCACCCACTGTCGGTATACGTTCTTTAATGCGTTCGTTCATTTCGGCCGCGGCTTTGTTACCAAATGCAAGCATTAACACATTTTCAGCCTTGGCTATTTTAGCTTCTACCAGAAAACCGGCTTTGCCAACCAAGGTGGCAGTTTTGCCCGTACCAGCGCCTGCGATTACCAAGTTATGATCGTCATTGGTTACACAAGCGATTCTTTGCTTATCGGTAAGAGGCATTTTTTCAACGGTGTCGAAAAAGACTGAATGTTTTTCTAATAAAATGGGGACTACCATTTGATTATGCAGCTCACGCCCAAGCTCACTCACATCTTGTTTTGATAAAGCTTGTGCCCTTTGAAATACTTGTTGCTGTAGTGGATTAGTAAGTTCTTCTGGCCGAATACCTAAACGGGAAAACTTAGTTACCAGTAGATGCAGATCAGCAATAGGTTGCCATTCAGAGCTAGATAAATAGACTTCTCTATTTTTGAGCATATCTAATGATTGCTCAAAGGCGTGCCAGCGATCACTTGTTGCGAGTAATGCTATTAAGTGTTGAATCGCCTGCTGAGTAAATTCATTTAAAGTGGTGCTACTGTAGCCTTTTAGCACTATGTGCGGTTGATCATCAATTGAAATAACTAGCTGGCTAGATAACCAACCTTCCTTCACTTCAATATGACTCACATCATTTAGTGATATTTGCGTCAATGTTCCATTTTTAGTGACAGATATTTGTGTACTATCAAGCTCAACAGATATCGTTTTACCGATTATCTTATTCCAGTATTTTGTTAAAGTTGAGACTTCAAGCAACATATAATCTATCCCTGAAAGTTACCTTCATGCGTATTGCCGTTTATGGTTGAGGCTGGATTTAACAATAACAACAATTGCTCACTAATACTTTCTGATGACTGAGTAAGGTCTACAGTACAAAAAAGAATATCATGACCTTGTATCGAAACTTGTTCGTTGTATTGTACGCCAACAGATGGGTGTAATAGCATGCCGGTCGCATTCAAAGAGAGCTGGTCGCTCTCAATCTCTTGAGATCTGAGGTAGGTATATAGTTGATAAATGTAGCCACTTTTGAAACTTTCGCCGCCATATTGGCGCTGCATTGTGATTGAGGTGTACTTAGTGTCTATTACTATGCGCTTTGCTAGCGCTTGATTTTCTAGCAAAATATCTAGTTTCATCGATGGCATCAGTGTCGATATTTGATCTGTAGCATCATCGATCTGCCAGTTTAGTTGTCTGCCCGGTTTAATTTTCCAGTCACTATCAAGCTTAATTGCATAGAAGCCAGCTACTGCCTTTTCAAATAATGCTCTTACCCAGTGTGCTTGCTTATCAGGTGTTGGGTATGCACTACTTCCATTAGATTCATTAATCAAAGCTAAGTTAAATGCAAGCTCTGCGGTAGTCAAAACTTTCTTGTCGCCAGACTCATGGCGACCAAATCTGTCGTTTTTAGGATGGTAGTTCACAGAGAATAAAGGTGACACTCCAAGTTGCAGCATTGCTTGGTGCAGTCTGCGGCAATTTAGCTTAAGTGATTTTTTTGACGCCAAGCTAGACATTTTGCTTAACGCAGCACAGATATACCTGTTGCGTGGTGTGTCTACTGATAGCTCTTCAAAAGTACAATTTACCTTGCCTTTGAGGAGTAACTGTTTTGAGTAAGTCTCTAGAGTATTAATTCGCCCGCGAACACGATTTAGTTCTCTGGTCGAATGTTTATAGCCGTATGTTAAGCTGCGCTGAAGCCTTTGTTCAACTTGTTTGCAAAGTACATCAGCAACTAAGTTTGCTACATCTTCATCAATCGATTCAGTTCCTGCATACTCATTAGCTAAGTAACGGAACTCCGACGCATAGAGCATTAACAGCCAAAGGTTTTGCACAGGAATACCTGCACTGTAGTTTGACTCATCCTCGATTGTTGATGATGTAGCTAGCTCACTCATTATAAATCTTTCAACAATGCCGCTTTTTCACTGAGTGCTTTTGCAGGGTCATCGTACCAATATTCCTCTAGTAGCGGGAATATCTCTGTTTCAACAACCTGAGTAAACCAGTTCATTGCATCTTTAATATCACTGTTAATAGCTGGAGTAACATAACTGTGCCCAACCTGAAATTGCACACCTAACCTGCTATCTGCAGCGATCTCATCATTAAGCTTATTTAATTTAGCTTCAATTTTATCTAGAGCAGAATATTCAATTTTAGCTTTTGTATGAACCCACTCTCGCCATGGTTTACCCAATGTAGGGCATAAGTTGATGAAGGCAAAACGCCTTCGTAAGGCAAGATCTACCAACGCCAGCGATCTATCGGCAACGTTCATGGTACCAATCACATAGAGGTTACCAGGAATATAAACAGGTTCATCACCTTCTTTACGATAACTCAGCTCTAGCGCTTCACTCGGTGTGCGTTTATCAGCTTCAAGCAACGTTAACATTTCACCAAAAATTTGCGCGGGATTGCCACGGTTAATCTCTTCAATAACCACAACATATTTTTGGCTAGGATTTTGTTGGGCGAGTTTTACAAACTCTAAAAAAGGACCGTCACAGAGTTCAAGCTTGCCTTCCCCTGTTGGGCGCCAACCTTTTATGAAGTCTTCATATGAAAGGTTTGGATGAAACTGAACAGCCTTAATATAAGCGGTTTGTTTCTGCCCTATTAATGCATACGCCAGTTTTTTGCCTAACCAAGTTTTGCCGGTGCCTGGTGGCCCCTGTAATATGATATTTTTCTTGTGTTTTAGACGTCCTAAGAAAGTGTCAAGAGTGGCTTGATTTAAAAAGCAGCCCTCTTCAATAATGTTAGAAATATCGTAGGGTTCTATTATTACTTCTTTAGTCGCTTCGTCAGTGTCTATTTCACCATCATCAAAGCCAAGCCATGAATATTCACCACTTTTAACGAACTCGATTTCGCCTTCGTCACGCAGTTTTTGCATACTGCTATCAATAGAAAACTCAGCCGAATTATTGTCGGGAAAGAGAGCCTTTAACTCATCAAGATAATTTTGCTGAAATTCAACTCGAGTAAAATCGGGTGATTCTTTGGCTAAGCATAAATCTTTAACGCGAGACAGAACGGCGCTCTTCCAAGTTAGCTTTTCGCCAATTTTCTTTAAGGTAGGCTTTTGCCATGCATTTAGCGACAACTCAGGAAATGAATGAACTGGGAAGGCATCTTCTGCGAAGCGCAATAATAGATTGTCTCGTATTAATAGGTAATCTTCTCCGCTACAACTTTTCTTAGGGCCATTAAATTGTGGTCGAATTGATAGTGACGATAAATATTCTTGTGACTGACTTTCTAGTGTTGGGTAGATCCATGGGCGTATCCAATACAAGCCCATGGTTAAGTTCCAACGTATTCCTTTCTGAGCAGCAACCTTGGTATAAAGTGAACAAAATAGATCTGCATCTGTTGAGTCAGATTCATCTGCAAATAGTTTGGCGACTTCAAAAAGCTCCCATAAGTTTTCAATATCATTATCGTCTCGCTCACCCCAACCCCAAAAGAAACATGATTTTTGATTGTTTAGAATAGGGATTGCCTCAAAAGAATCTGGCGCGCTTTCTTCAACATTTAAAAATAAGGCGATTTCCGTAGCAAGCTTTTGACGATTGTCGTCGGTCATACCTCGGTTGAATATACCCATAAAGGTGAATGGATCTATGTCGACTAATTCTTTGTCTTTCATATATGAAAGATCATATTTTTCAGCAAGTTGAAGTGTAAAATCAATGAGCGGTTTACGATCATTATGATATTGGCCAAGTGCGTTAGAAACTGCATGATAAAAGCCGGTCCATTTAAAGCGAATATCTTCTTCAGGCAAGTCACCAAAACGCTCTTTCCAGAAAGGGTGACTAGTGAAGCGCTTATAATCTTGGTCTTGGCCATTAAAGGTAAAGTCGATAAGAGCATCTTCTGCCCAATCACCGGGCTCTATTTTCCAAACGGTGTTACGACCGGTAAAGAAGTACCACTCTCTAGGCTTTTCGTAAGTTTCCTGCCAATCTACTTCTATTTGTTTTCCGTCTTTGTTGTTACCAGTAATAACACCGATAGCCTTTATCGCCATTACCGAAGCTACATTCCCTCGACTAGTAAAAGGTAAGTCCTTTTTACGTGTGTAGGTTGATTTAATCGCAATACGATCGCCAACTTTCATCCCTTTCACAACTTGAGTATATTTATGGTCGTAACCATTTTCCCAGATACCATCTTCGATAAATCGAGGTGTTTGATCTTGGTTATACCCCCAAGTTGAACCCACAAACCAATATCGATGTGGCTCTGCTTGGTTTTGTTGTTCTGTAATGGTCATTATGTTGGCCTTATCGTGTTATTTATTTGCATTGGTCGCTTTAGGTTTCGATGCTTTCTCCACCACAAACGCGATACTATAAAGACTATCCTTGTCCCCTTTTAGAAACTCGAAGTTGGATTGTTGCATTGGGAGGTTCTCCATTTACTATTTTCACTGCATATCCATGCTTTTACTAGTAATTTAAACTTTAAAAACGATTGTAAAGTAAAATAGTAAGTCTTTCCACGACCAAGAAATTATTTGACCTCATATTTAAAATCAAAAATATGCCTGTTACTATTTTATGTTGTTCATGGCATATATAAGCAATGTAAAAAATGACCAAACAAGAGATAAAGCGCTATCGAGAAGTACTTAAAGCTTTTAGATAGCACATCTTTTATGCGACTTAATAGTTAGATGTTACTATCTTTTTTACCACAACATCTGTGAAGCCAGCGCCTCTTCGCGATTTAAAGCCCAATCGATTAAGTTCTCTAGCAATACCTCGATACGAAACGATGCCCCGACCCTGTATGTCTGTAATGACTGGGTATATGTGTTCGTAGAAGATCTGAGTATTTTCAATAAAGGTCTTTCTTGCATTTGTGGTATCTGTACAGCGCACTTCATCAAGGTTAGGATTTCCAAGTATAACCCCCCTTGCTTTTGCTGCGGCCAGTGCGGCCTTTGTTCTAACAGATACTTGCCTTGCTTCGTTTTCTGCAACTACGGCTAATAGCTGAACCGTCAGCTCATTCGCGTGTGGATTGTCACATGCTATAAACTTGATCTTTTCTTTCATCAATCCCGTAAGAAAATGAAGGTCACGGGTCAAACGATCAAGCTTAGCTATTAGCAATATTGAGTTAGTTAATTTGCAGTGTCTGATCGCTGCATCAAGAACCTTTCTATCACTCTTCTTACCCGATTCTATTTCCACATACTCCTCAAGCAACGTCGCCTGGTCTTGTGAACCGATAAAGGTTTTAACGGAATGTTTTTGAGCTTCAAGTCCTAGGCCACTTTCGCCCTGTTTAATGGTTGATACTCTTAAATATGATACGTAATTCATTAACTCAAGCTCCTCCTATGTGAACGTTTACCAGATTAATGCACCTAGGAGATTCGTCAAAAAAGTAGCTTTGGTTTTCATTTATTCGCAAAAGGCTAGTCGTGGAAAGACATTGATTTAAATAAGCACATCTTTGAGAGGTAATGCTAAAAATTTGAAATTAGTACTGTTATCGTGTCCTTGTATACAAGAAACAAATCAAACATCCGGTCTAGGCTCCATAGTAAAGCTTCTTCAATAAACAGTGCGCCAGTTAATCCAGCCCCTGCGGCAATTTTTTTGTCTGTTTTCATTTTTTGTCCTTGTTGATAGTTAGTTTGTTTATTGTCTCAACAAGTACAGTTTTGTCTAAAAAGGGAACTGGCGGTTGAACTAGATATAACGTCAATATTTCTACAGCCCAACTTCAGATGCCTACTGAAAAGGTCTGGAATGAAAAAGCCTAGATAAATCACCAAACGGCAATTCGACTGCCAAATTTAGCTTTGTCTAGGCTTTGTGTTACTTTTAATCGTTAGGTTTTCTGTCTATTGGTTGATTAGTTGCGCAGTGACCATTTAATCAAAGACATAACGTAGTCGACCATGCACTTCTCTTTCTCTGACAAGGCTCGAATACCAAAATCATGAGCTTTTATGCACACAGCAGCTTCATCTCGACTCAGATTAACCGTTACTTCCCCTCCAGGAGTCAATCCTCTGTAATGCTCGATACCGGCTTCTAAAGCCCTACCTTCATTTGCATACAGCGTTTCAACGTGCTTGTCATAGTTAAACTCTCTCACAGTCATTTTCTCCTTGTGTTTAGTGATATGACTATGATGATTATGAAACCAACTTCCTTTTCATTCCATTATAAGGGATGTGTAACGGTATAATTTTGTTGGGTAGTTAGGTTGAGCAGAGACAATGTCCCGCCCATGAGGGGCGGGAGCAGGTGATTTTTAAATTTTCTGAGTTGCTTCTTTAAAGAAATCATTTAGCGTCAAGATAAAGTGTTTTTCTAGAAGCTGTGAAGTGAACTCGTCCAAAGTGTTGAAGCTATCAAAGCTGCCTTTTTCATGGTCGACACTTTCATTCACTTTATAGGCTTTTTCAAAAACGATTTCACCTTTACTAGATAATTTGTAAGTCACATCAAAGTCAGCAACGATATCATATTCAGAAGAGCCTAAACCTAGAGTAACTAAGCTTTTCCCCATGCTTTTCATTGTTTCATGATCTGCATAAGCAGGCCCTAGTTTATCATGAGCAATTAACTCAACGATTACCTGGTAATCTGCCTGTTCTGCGTTAGCACGCTTTGCTGTTGCCGGTAACTGTTCGAAAATTAGCTCAGGTAATCCTTTCAACGTTTTACTTGACGCTACAGAAAGCTCAACTTCTGATAGCGGAGCTAAAGCAAGCTGCTCACCGCCAGAAAAAATACCTGGTTTCGGCTGACTATAAAGAATGTCATATGTGAACGACTTATTATCAAATTCCTGATGATAAACATTCTCAACAGTAGGCATGGTAATTTGGGCATGTGTAGCACAGCCTGATAAAACTAAAAGCATTGATGATATTATTATTTTTTTCATTGTTCTCTTCCTCGTCCTGTGGATTAACTAGCCAAGCTTGGACGCATAAAGCTTAGCTAGTTTAGTTTTTAAGCCAAATAAATAGGCGATTTGAAAGGTTTAACCTTAGTCGATGTCTCGTACTAAAATCACATAAACGGTACTGGTTCTAGTATGTTTTTGTGCCCCTCCAGATCTATTCATAACCCAAGAATAAAGCGTAGAACTAAGATACTGTACAGGTGTAGAAGACCAAAAATAGTCTGTGTTTTCACTTGGAATATTAAAAAACACATCTGTATTGAATGATGGCTGTGCCTGCCCTGTGTTAGCGATTGTTCTCAGCTCCTTTATGTTAGGAAGCCTCCAACCTTCATAACCAGTGTTTAACGTTAAAGCAGGCTGTTTAAGGGCATTTTCCCATGTAAGTTTTATCGCATCACCAGTACATGTTTGCTCTTCAATGCTCCATTCTTGACCATAAACGCAGCGAGACCACATTAAGCCAGTTTTTAAGTCAGCAATAACTCCTTCAGTAGGAGATAAATAGCGAGATGTAGGTGTTTCATCAATAACATAAGAATCAGCTAGCTCATTATTCGAGATTAAACGTACACGAGCAATTACTGTACGGCTCAGATGTCCAAGTTGACCTGATGTATTGAAGTCAACTGCCCAAGCATGATCTGTTCGACCTAATGCAGGAGTGCCAGTCCAAAAAATCCCTCCGGTTGAACCGATTGGGGCATTTGGGAAGTATGTCATATCGATATAAGGTACCGATGTTCCATAATGTAATAAGCCACCCAGCTCTTCTACGGTTGGTAATCTCCAATTAGTTTTGCCGCACACTTGATTTGTATTTAACTCATCTACAAGTTCATCCCATTCACCTGAATAAGTGCCAATTTTACTCTCATCATTATAACCTTGGGCGCCTTTACCGCCCCATCTGTACCCATTATATCTATCACGAACTCCGCCATCGGTGGTTTTCACTTCCCAAATAGCACCTGTGAAGTTATCGAGCACACATGACCAAGATTCCGCAGAATCTGCAAGCTTGTTGCCTTCTGCGTCTAGTTTTGTAAAATCAAAACCAGCATCACCAGCACCTACCTTTGTTAACGTACCTGCAGCAGCTTCGGCATCTCGACCTAATTCACAATCATGCTTTAATCCTTCATCAGATATACAACTATCGTCATTACCACTTAAGAAGCCAGCACTAAAATTAACGCCTGAATCGTGAATGAATCTATCTACATGTAAGAGAGTAACTTTAGCTTCAGTTGTGTCTGTTAGGCCCATATCATCTGTAACAGTTAATTCGAAAACAACTTCTTCATCATCTGTAACATCAGCAACAAAAGTTGCTGACATAGCTTCATCACTATCAAGTTCAATATCAAACGCTGTTACTTGCGTCCAAGAGTACTCAACAATTTGACCGTCGTCAGAGCTATTGACACCAGTTAGAATGACATCATCACCAACTTTCACAAGTACAGGGTTTGTTGCTCTTGCTACGGGGTGCTCATTAACATACACATTTAAATTATTTGCATGCGAAGCGCCTTCATTATCTGTAACCATAAGCTGAAAAGTTAATGTTTCACCTTCAATTGCAGTTGGTGCAGTAAAGCTTGCCATGGCAGTTTCTGCATTTGTTAACTCAACCGAAGTACCACTTACTTGCGTCCAAGAGTAGCTTGCTATCGAACCATCAACATCTGTACTCGCAGAGCCATCAATTGTAAATTCTACATCTGGGTTAGTAGTTGTTGAGTTGCCAACAACAGCTACAGGATCAATGTTTACAGGTTGAACAGTAATTGATACTGAGCTAGAAGTAATGCCACCTTCATTGTCTGTAGCCTCTATAGAGAAGGTCAAAACATCTTCTTCAATTAGTGTTGGGCTCGTAAAAGAAACAGTAAGATCATCGGTAGCACTTAACTCTACTGTCGCACCACCTGTTTGAGTCCATGCAATATTGGTAACAGTACCATCTGTATCTGTCGCGGTAGCAGCAAGGTCGACTAGAGTTTCTTCGTTTATTGTTTGTGCCGCACCAGCATTAACAACTGGCAAAGCATTTACAGGTAACACAGATACTGAAATGTCATCAGAAGCAGTTGCACCTTCGTTATCTGTTACTTCAACACTAAAGGTTAATTCTTCTTCAGTAATTAGCATTGGAGACTCAAACGCTAACGTTTTAACGTCAGCTGAAAACGATACGTCTGTACCCGCTGTTTGCGTCCATTTGTATGTCGCAATTGTGCCATCTGAATCTTCGGCCATTGCATCAATGCTAACAGCAGTTTGTTCGTTAACTTCAACATCATCACCTAGTGCAACTGTTGGACCAGTATTTACGGGCAATACATTAACTGTAACGCTATCTTTGGCGGTGTCGCCATCGTTATCCGTTACAGTGACTTCAAACGCCAATTCTGCCGCTTCCACAAGAGTTGGCGACATAAATGATGCTTGCGCTGAGCTCGCGTTGTTAATTGAAACTGTAGGGCCTGATAGCTGTTTCCAGGCATAAGAACTAATTGAACCATCACTATCTGATGCGTCCGCGCTAAGTTGCACCATAGTTTGTTCTTTAACTGCCGACATTTCAGCTAAGGTAACTATTGGTGCTACATTAGGTGTTGGTGGCGTAGTTGTAGTTTCGGGCTCGCTACCTCCACCACCTCCACCGCCGCAGGCTGCTAAAGAAAGGGAAAATAAGCTAAGTAAGGTAATTCGATTCATTTGAAATGCAATCTCCGTATTAAAAAGTTCTTTTTATTATTAAGTTGCCTGTATTTTTGTCCAAAAACAGGTCACAGAGATTCTCTACTAGAGAAGTGTTAAAAAATAGTTACTTTCTAACCTAAACCTTACCAAAGACGGGTATTATCCTGATTTTATATTTACCCCTTTATTTTCAAGGGCTAGAGCTACCCCTTACTTTTTTGACAAGTCAGTTATTTGTGGATAATAGAAGGAAAAACAAATTCATGATAAGGCCTTATTCTTGTACAAAATTGGCAATTACCTTTTCGATGAAAAACTCGCACAGGTGACAAACCTCTCAGGAGATGTAGTCGATCTGAGCCCGTTGGTATTTAAACTTCTTCTGTTTCTGATACATAACAACGATCGATTAGTGAGTAAGCAGGAATTAATACTCAAGGTTTGGACTCAGCATGTTTCCTCTGGCTCTATCGATAAAACCATTTCACAACTTCGAAAAGTTTTTGGTGACTCAGCTACAGACCCTACCTATATAATAACGCGGCGAAAGCTAGGTTATCGCTTAGTAATGCCTGTTACATCAAACGTCCCTCATGAGATAAAAATTATCAATCGAGGGCAATTCGGCACAGTGCAAAGTTAGGCTGTTTCATTAGCGAAGGAAATTCTCAATTTCGTGCGGACTAAAAGAACAAATTTCTATTGGTTATACGAAAGATACTGAATGAAAAGATTAACAGATGAAATTCTACTAGATGCAATTCAATGTTTGTGGGTAGTTGATGGATATCCCCCGACAACGGAAGCTATCATTGGCGAACTAATATTTTTCAACAAAAAGCAAGTACATGTGGCGCTACAACGCGCCAAAAAACGAGGAAAACTTATGGCTCATAGAGAACGCTGGGTGCACTCTTAAATTAAAACGTAGCTTAAGCGCTGTAAGTTCAACTATTAGCCGCTATACACTTCTAGGTGGCAAACACAAGTAGAGTTTTTCGAAATCAAATTAGAACATATTGATATTTCTCCGTCAAAATGAAAGGCAGTCTCATCTCTCGTGCAATCGCTCTCGTTTATTCTGAAAATGTCTTATTTATTTTGAAAAAGCAGTCAAAAAAAACAGCTAAGATCAATGTGTGGTTTTAGCTGTTCAGAATTGAACGTTACTTTAGAAGGCTACTGTAGATTCCACTCAAAACCGATACAAATCCAATGAAATATGATCACCTACACAATCAAAGGTTGACAGTATTACGATCAAAACTTGCCAAAACCATTAAAATAATTCGACCATTAACATTAACTAAAGCCGATAATCGTTAAATTATCGGCTTTAGTTACAGTGGGTGGCTAGTTAATGGTCTCTCTAGGCATAACTTCATTACACCTAGAGTTATCAATTACTACTCTACTAATCTGTAATTTACAGTAGATAGGTTATACCAAGGTGAAGAAATCTTACCTTTTGATTCCGGTAAAAAATAATGCAATTTAAAGCGTACTACTCTGGGCTTTAAGTGTTTTGGAAAGATATACTGTAAAGAATTTTTAGTTAATAAATATCCTTGAATATCAAAGGGCTCAAGCTCTATTTTTCCATTTGCTATCCCTCCATCTACAAAAACAGTCTTGGCTAGCTGCTTATCGGCAAACTCAACGCAGATGCCATTTTTAAATTCACATTGGTTAAAAATAGGTGATGGTCTTATATAAGCAATTTCATTCGAATAATTCGTTAACAGTAACTTTAAGTAATTAGAATTATCATCATTTTCAAGCTTTAGACTAATTTCATTATCAAATGCAAAACAGTTAAAGCAAAAAACAATAGTAAAAACTAAATAATAAATAAATTTCATATATGTCCCTAATCTAAATAGTAATCTCGACGATACCACAGTGCATCAGATTCTTTTTGGCTTAATCCAAATATTCGGGATGCCTGCCACTGTTTTAAATAAGCTTCAGCCTCATATTTCCTTGCCAAGTTTACATCTTCTAACTCGCCCCACCAACCTTGCTGATAGTGAATATACTCATGATAAACTATAGAAGCTAACCAGCCAGGTCCTCTTATGAAAGCAGCTTTACCTATTAAGATATCGCCATTTTCAGCTACAGTTCCTTCTTTACGTAGCTCATTGCTATATATCACATTTTGCTTTTCATTTAGGCCTATTAGGTCACCATACTCTTCAACTATCATTGTTAGGGCTTTTGCATAATTTTTATTTTGCATTAGTTTATATATTTCTAAATTTTCTCCATCAAGCGACGAAGGGTCAAAGTCTTCCATCTCAGGACTATCAAATGCATTTAATAATTTATTAAAGGAAAGGGCTTTACTTAATTTATTTCCACCAACCCACATATCCATACCTTGTGTTAAAATAAGCTGTCCCCCTTCAACATTAAGGCCAATAGAGGTAAAAAATCGTTCTAACTCAGCATCGCAATATGCATCACTTGAGCACAAAGAACGATCCCAAATTGTAACCCAAGCACTATTTTTAGTGTCACCACTATCAGAAGTATCATCACTTGTACTTGTATAACCACTAGGATCAATTCCATTAACAGGATTATTCATAATATACGAATAGGCATTTATCGATTGGGTATTTGTCGGGCTTTGAATAAACGGATCAACACTCATAAAACGGCCAAGGTTTGGATCGTAGATCCGACCGTTCATATGAATTTAAGCCGATAATAATTTAGAATTATCGGCTTAGTTACAGTGCGTGGCTACTTAATAACTTTGGGGGAAATAGTCTTTAACATGAAAGGAAATTGGAATTACCTTCAGGAATGACTTCAATACCATGGCGGAGGGTATTGATTATTATCAATTCGCAAGAACCTGTAAAAGAAGTTAATGCTAGACCATTTTCAATTTTAACAATTCTAGGTAGCCTTTTAATGTATAACAAATTATCTCTCATAATAAAGTCTACAACTTTTGCATCCACGACTATAATATCAAGTTCCTTATCGAGTCTTCGAACTATTAATTTTTCATCGCCTCCAGCCTCAAGAAAATAATATTCCCCTTTTATTTGAAACGCTCCATCCCCAGCCCCAGGACCACAGCCAAATAGACAGAAGATCAAAAATGAAAATCTAAGGTGTAACATTTGGAGAACCTCTATACATTATTGTAAAGTCATTTCCTACAGCACTTCCTGCATTAGACGCATAAGCAAATCCTAAATATGTGGCAAAATTCCTAAAATGCCCTTTAAATTCATTACTGTACCTACTGGCATCATGCTTTTCAAAATTATATTTCCCTTGAGCTATGCCTTGCCCATTGTTAATTAAAGTTACTGAACCATGTACTAACCAGTCTAAAAAATTTGAAACTTTTCCTGAAGCGGTCCCTTTTGAATTGAAGCGTGAAGTTCGTTCCACAGTAAGGCGGCTCGCGTCTACAACAACCTTCAGGTTTGGATCGCTATTCTTACGCCAAATTTTGTTAGCCTCAATTAAAGTTAGGTGACCATCAGCTACTCCATCAACAATTTCGAAAAATGCCTTATTAGTCGCCCAAGTTGGATCAATCCAGCCAGCAGTCACTATATTATTTAGAGTATTACTTATACCTGCTAAAACATAATTAGACACCGCATCACCTATCGCAGAAAACGCATTATCAATTTGATCCATTAGTGCATTAATTTGTTCAGCATACCTAGCAGCATTTTGTTGTTTACAGTCAATGAAACCTGAACATGCAAAACCGGTAACAGTTATCGTTGTCATTTTAGGGGCGTTTTTTGCGTACTCTTCATTCATCATATCAGAATAACTGCTACCTGAATCACCTTCATCATCACTTCCATTTGAATTGCTTCCTCCAGATCCTCCAAAAAGAAGCATATCATCACCTACATCAAGAGGGTCACTTGTACTATTCCAAAGATAACCACTAGGATCAGTACCATTAACTGGATTATTCATGATATACGAATAACCATTAATCGACTGAGTATTTGTTGGGCTTTGTATGAATGGATCTACACTCATGAAACGGCCAAGGTTTGGATCGTAAATCCGACCGTTCATATGACTTAATCACGAACAGGTTAGCTAACGCATTGGTTTTTAAAGAACTTTAATCGGTACATTAAATACCTATATTTGCTATTAGTCAAAAAATTATGCTTCTAGAAAAAATTTTAGCTGGTGAGTTGGTAATGCACCAATACAAACACATCATTTTGATGTTGATTACTCTTCATTATGATGTATTATGAGGCTTGAGATTATTTTTAATAAGGTCAATTATGTCATCACTATTAAGTGAAACCCTAGGGATTAAAGAAAATATTTTTTCTAATAAGCGAGCTTATCTAGAACTAGTTGAACATGGCATACCCGGTGCTGTAGTTCGCCGCACTGTTAATCAATTCCCACAGCAAAGGCAAGTTATCAGTCGAGCTTTAGGTACAACGACGAATAACTTAAGCCGTTTATACAATCGTAAAGTATTAACACCTACACATACAGAAGAAATGTTAGATGTATTATCCGTGTATGAAATGGCTTTTAAGCTTTATGGTGACTGGAGCTTGGTGGAAGAATTGCTCACCTCAACAGTTATTGCTCTCAATAATCAACAGCCAAATGAGCTAATGAATACCTTTGTTGGTAGAACAATGGTCAAAGAAGTAATCAATAAAATGCTTCACGGAGAATTTTCATAGTGAGGTTATATCGCATTGTGCCTCGTGAATATGCAGATAGCTTCAGTGGATTAGGAGCAAGTTATCAAGATGGTGCTCGCTGGAATGAACCTAAGCTGCCTGTATTGTACTTTGCTTTATCTCCTTCAGTTGCAATGCTTGAAATGGCAAACTATTTTCCTAGCCCGCGTTTAGTACCTAAATTCTATGTATTGGCTACTTACATTATTGAAGATAAATACGTAACTTTAGAACTTGAACATTTACCAAAAGATTGGTCTGAATATCCTTATCCAAGATCGACTCAAAAATTAGGTACTGATTGGTTAAAGTCTCAAAAAAGCTTAGGGTTATTGGTTCCAAGCTGCGCAGTACCTTCTGGGCTTGAAAATATATTAGTTATTAACCCTAAACATCCTGATATTAAGAAGCTTAAACTAGTTTCTACAACTCCAGAGATATACAATAACCGAGCATTTAATGCTTAATTATTATTGACGTAACTAGAAGAATACATTTTAATATAATTTATAAAGTTCTTTAAAAAAACCAAATAGTTACCTGACTTAAACTAAATTAAGTCATATGAACGGTAGGATCTACGATCCAAACCTTGGCCGTTTTATGAGTGTTGATCCGTTTATTCAAAACCCTACCAATACTCAATCGATTAACGCTTATTCTTATATTATGAATAATCCCGTTAATGGTACAGATCCTAGTGGCTACATTGGTGAAGATGATCATAAACCTTATACTGGAGCTTTTGATGGCTCTGATGGTATTGGTAGCGGTTTTAATCCTTTCGGTAATAGCAGTGATTCATCGAACGATAGCGATAATGGTTCAAGTATACCTTTTGAACAAACGATAGAAGGTATAAATGGCAAATGGATGTCTGAAAATTCTTCACTTGGTCTTAACGTAGATGTAATATCGTTATCATTTTCAATTAATACTGCTAATTGGATAAACTCAATAATGGAAGACAAGGCATATAAGAACTCTCTAATGGGAGATACTACTTCATGGGCTGCTGGTGGTGGTGCTTCTAGTAATGCGAAGTCCAAACAAGGGTTTATAAGAGGAGTTGCTGATTTCATTGGAAAAATATGGAATTTACCCAACACTATAATAGGACTCGCTTGGGGATTTACAGGGCATATAGTAACCGAAATAGGCCAATTCTTCGGCTTGACAAACCTTGAGTCCGAAATAGGGTTTGGTAATAATGCTATCGAATTTACTTCAAATTTATTTGGTGGTAGCGGCGCTATAGCGCTTGGTAATACTATAACTTGGGGAGTAGAAAAAGGAGGTACATTTTATACAAAAATGTCGTCCCATGAAGAACTTCATACAGTTCAGGGACAGTTCCTTGGATTTACTTATATACCTTTAAACCTTCTTGGTATGGGGTCTTCATTTATAGGAACAACTTTTTTCAATGCAAATTTAAGAACTCAATACGGGGGGAAGGGGAAGTTTCATGGAGAACCTAATTTTATGGAAGGCCCTATTTTTAAAGATGAATTATATGATTAGGTTATTAGCTATATTTATTGTCATTAATTTTTTAGCATCATGTTCAACTGCACCAATTTTTTATTTATATAATTTGAGTGACCAAGATTTATTTTTTCAAAGTAAATCTGAAAAAATAAATCTTGAGAGTGGAGAATTCGCAGACGTATACGGTGCTTTAGTGCCAGCAGGTCAGCTAGATAAAATGATAGATGAATTAAAAATCACATCAAATAATGTAGATTATTGTTATTATTTTAACTATTTGAATATTGGAAAGAAATACCGTGATACTTGGAGTGAATCAACAATTGTTTTACGATTTAAAATAGATGAAAAATTTGATATTTATGTATATAAAGCATCTCCCAACTTTGACTCCAGTGTTATTCAGAGTGAGCAACCTATTGGATTTCCATTAAGTCCTTCACAATGTGAGAAAGACTAGTATTCAATAATTAAAACATAAAGAAGCCCCCACTGTAACTAAGCCGATAATCTAAATGATTATCGGTTTGCATCCATATGAACGGTAGGATCTACGATCCAAACCTTGGCCGTTTCATGAGTGTAGATCCGTTCATTCAAAGCCCGACAAATACCCAATCGATAAATGCCTATTCATATATTATGAATAATCCTGTGAATGGAATTGATCCTAGTGGTTATTTTGCAGTGGGTTCAATAGGTGAAAGTGGCTCAATAATCGGTTGTGAAGCCGATGGTGTTGGCCAAGATTGTGGAATACCAACGCCAGATGATCCAAGTGAAGATCCTATTGATTTACCTGAATTAGAAGCTCCTGTTTATGATGATGTTTTTGGTTATGAACCAGGAAATCAAGTAGGCGGAGCCAGTGTTGGTGTAATGGCCGCTAGTGCTAACTTTTATTCAAATGCTGAAGCTATTGCCCAAGCTGCAATTAATGCATCTATGAATGTTAATGGAAAATCTTCAAGTTCATCAGCTAAAGAAAAGTCTAAGTCATCAAACACTATCGGTAATATAATAAATACTTCAAACGCTGCTATGGGTATTGCTAAGAATTCAGGTACTATTAACTACCCTCCAGTTAAAGCTTCAACTAGGTTTATGGTACCAAATGCCCCCCTGAGCTTGTTATTGGTGGCAAAGGCCTTGTTATGCTTGATTTACCGAAGATAGGTTCGAAGGCCAGTAAATGGCTACTGGGCCCACTAGCTATTGGCGTAACTGGATATTCAGGGATGACAAATATTATAAATGCAAGGAACTCTACCGATGCAACAGCCCATGCAGCGAAATTAGGGTTAGATGCCGGAGTTATAGTAGCAACGGTTGCTATAGGTTTTATCAGTGCTCCAGGAGCTGTAGTTTTTGGAATAGGTTACTTGTTATTTGATTTGTCATTCGATTCTTTTGGTTATTTTAAAGGAAAAATAGTTGGTAACCGACAAAGAAATGCAATAAGGAATATTCGCCAATGATGAAAACATTTTTTATATGGACATTTTTTATATTTTATCGCCAATATAAAAATACAAATAACGATAGGGAATCCATATTTGATACAGCGGTTGGTTTCAGTATTACGTTATACCTATTGAATATATATTCAATTTTACTTTGGGTTTCTTATTTATTAGGAGGCACATATAAAGAAGTAATGTTTTATATGTTCACTAATGGGTTTGCAATATCAGTATTAACTATTTCTATTACTGCAACCATAATTTTTTCAATTCTAAGGCTAAAAAGAATAGGGGCTATTTCTGCCTGGGAAATTGAAATGGAAAATAATATGCATTTTAAAAAATATGGTATTCTCGTTAATATCGTATATTTGATATTAAGTTTTCTATTTTTTATGTTGAGTATATATCTAGTTTTTTTAAGGCCGAAGCTAGAACAAGGTTTGTTTTTGATTTTTTAAAGTTATTTACTTATGCTAAAATAAGAAGCTTTCAGGTAATACCCTAGCACTTGAAAGCTAATTTAAGAATAATCATCCAAAAGTTATTTATTATTGATTTTCTTTGCCATCTTGAATCCATAACCAGTATAGAAATAGGCATAAATCAATATTAATAATGTAGACAAACCAGGAATCATACTAGCTAAACTGGAAGTTACTATTCCTACAGTCCAAATAATTATTATAAAGTTGTTAGCCCCATCTATTTCTTTTCTGAATTCTTTAAATAAAGAATCAAAGTTTATTAAAACAATTAAAGTATGAACAAACCTAAAAAATATAAATATAACCCTTTGAATAACATCAAAAATGGGTAGAAGAAGCCCCCTCAATATACATAAATTCTCTAGAGCTAATTTTATTCGTTTACTTACACCTCATTGGTATGCTACATGTTTTAACACTTTTAGCAGTTTGATTAAGCCAAATAAGTATACTTATACCACTGTCTATAACCTCTAGAGTGGTACCTCTAAAGAAGTTACCAGCTCTGAATGTTGCTAAATCTACAACTATCCATCCTACTCCTTCAGCACTTGGCTCAGGAGTAAAACAAACAAAGGATGATGTTAATTGTCCTAGACGTACATAGCCTAGCCCCCCTCGCTAACAATTGCGATACTTCTAGTAGCATTGATTAAATCTTCATTAGTTGTTGTTATATACTCTGACATAGCGACTCCTGCTTGTTGTGCTAAAAAAGCACTACCGAAGTTTTTGTTGCAAAACCCATTCACTTTTAGCTGTCTGTCCAAACATATCCAGCATCCGACCCAATCCGCATTGGCAGTATATTCCGATCAAAAATGGAAAAAAAACATCTAACTTATGACAAAATATTTCGTTATAGTTCCGACGAAAACTAACCACCAGACAAAAGAAAACCAGCTACCGCTGGCTTTCGTTTTAGCTGATATTCTGTTGGCAGAGGGTTAATACCAATGGCTGCCTCCTCTAGTGCTTATTCAAAATTAACAACTAGCGTAATTAACAGAACAGCGGATAAAAGCGCATAAAGAAATATACTTAATTTCCATTTGAATTTTTCTCTCCTCCAATAAACCTGCATTTCCTCAACTTTCTTTAAGAAAGCAGGTTTCTTTACACAAAACTCACAAGATAAATAAATAGCAACAGCCAAAAAAAGCTGAAAATAGTCATTAATCAATAACATTTCAGCATTTGGAAAACAATAAGCCAATGCTATAAGAATGCTCCCTACATTCATAACATAAGGGATAGATGCAAAGCTAGCTGCCAAGTACTCTTCCGGCTTCTGTTTATTTTTCTGAGTTAAATAAACTATTAGTAACGGTGCTAATATTATAGTTTTAATTGAAAACATTTATACTTTATTCCCTTCTTCTAATACCTGTTATTTTATTTCTAATAGCACCTTCAATATCAAATAAGTTATCAAAAACTAAATATCCAATTGCTCCAACAATAGCTATTGGTGCGGCTATTGGGGCAGATATTAAACCGATGCCAAATGTAAGAGCCGCCACTCCTATATCGATACCATACTTTATTTGTGAAGCACTATCTCCTCTAATCGATTCAAATCCAGTAGCCACTGTAATAGCCACACCAATTATACCAATTCGTTTTGCATATGGAGCTAAATGGTAAAAATTATAAAGCGGTACTTTAGTTGCGTTAGTAGGAGCCTTGTAAACAGCATTAGGAGCCTTAAGGTTTGTCTTGACCGACGTCGGAGCTTTTTGATTACCAAGCGCACCTAAAACAGTTACTCCTATTCCAATAGCATTATTTCCAGCAGGCTGACCATTGAAGTCACTATTTTGTTTAGAACCTCTTGACCCGCCTCCTGAATTACCTAAAGAGGCATTAATTGCAGCTTGGGCAATGGCTTCAGCATTTGAATAAAAGTTAGCACTAGCGGCCATTACACCAACACTGGCTCCGCCTGCTTGATTGCCTGGTTCATAACCAAAAACATCATCATAAACAGGTGGAGCTTCTAATTCAGGTAAATCAATAGGATCTTCACTTGGATCATTTGGCGTTGGTATTCCACAATCTTGGCCAACACCATCGGCTTCACAACCGATTATTGAGCCACTTTCACCTATTGAACCCACTGCAAAATAACCACTAGGATCAATTCCATTCACAGGATTATTCATTATGTACGAATAGGCATTTATCGATTGGGTATTTGTCGGGCTTTGAATGAACGGATCAACACTCATGAAACGGCCAAGGTTTGGATCGTAGATCCGACCGTTCATATGACTTAATAGACTTAAGACAAGCTAAATGCATGGTTTTTAAAGAACTTTTATGAATAAGATGTTATCAGTATTTGACTCAATAGCCAATAAAGTATCACTCAAAAAATTTATTAGCACTGCGCTTTTCAATTTCATCCAAAACGGTAATTCCGCCTCGATACCTTTCACCATCAAAATAGCGGTGAGACATATGCTTTAATCTTTTTGCATATCTTTCTTGAAGTTTTTCGTACTTTGAATTTACGTGGATACTTTTTATATGCTCTGTACAGTAAGCATGAGATGCGATAGGGAATAAAAGCGCAGAGCATATTATATCTGTGATTTGTAGAGCTACGTGGTTATCGCTATGGCCGTATAAAGGCATTTCAACAATGTTGGGGTATGAATCCCCACTAGCTTTAAATTTTTGAGTAAATATGGAGTGAGATACGCCTATATTAAGCTCGTGATTTCGGCTATCAGCTATAACGATCCCTTTACTCGCTTTTTCCATCAAAAAGTGTTGAAAATGAGAATTGATAAATTGTACAGAACGGGCGTATAAAGCTTTGCCGTCAAATTGTTTAGAAGGCGCCTTAATGTATATATTTGGGATTAATTTACAATCTAACTTTTCCATTAAATTAAGAAGTTTATCTAAAAAGCCAATTGCACGGCGATAGTTATTACGATTTGACTTCCTTAAAGGCTTTCTTAAATCCTCAGCACCTTTTATTTCATGTTTAACTATATCTAGATCGTGTCGGAGTTTGGAAGCAAGCTTAGGGTTAAATTGTCGTTTTAAAGCGAGGAATTCTTGTGTTAATTCTATTAAAGATGTTTCAGGAATAACCAGACCACATAAAACTAATATAGGCTGAACATCGGAAGTAGCCGAAGGTAAAACGCCTGTGCATCCTGCTTCGTCAATATAACAAAAAAACATTTCACCTCACCTAAAAACAACTAAAGCCACATAAAATGTGGCTTTAGGGACTGCCGCCCGTTTCCGGTTCGACTATAGAAATATCAATTTCTATGTAAGATGATATTCAAGAATCTATTCAAAGTCAATTGCAAGTTTGGGAAAACCAGTATTAAACTGGCATTCCCTCCCAAAAGTCAGGGGTCTCAATGCCACGCGTGAACAATGGGTTAGTTGTTGTAACATTGTTCACTAGATTTATGCATTTTGCAAACACATAATTTAATCTGCTCTAGGGTGTGATTTCTTATACACCTTTTGCAACCTTGCTTTACTAATGTGCACATAGACTTGAGTTGTCGAAATACTTGAGTGACCCAAAAATTCCTGCACATGCCGTATATCTGCATCGTTATCCATCATGTGCGTAGCCGCTGCATGACGATACTGATGGCATGAGCCAAACTTATTTAAGTTTGCGCGCTTAATGTATTTACTCATCAAACTCGTTAAAGCACCAGGCAAAAACTTTTTGCCGTTGTTTCCTAGAAATAAAGTATGACCAGAGCCAATGTGTGCAAAATAAGGCCTAGCATCTCTTAGGTATTTCCGTATCCACAATATGGCTGTTTTTCCAATTGGTACAAATCGGTCATGGCCACCTTTACCATTAACGATTTTTATTTGTCGTGCAGAAAAATCGAAGTCCTCTAGTTTTAAATTTACTAACTCATTGCGACGTATTCCTGATGCATAGAAACACTCAATAATGGCTCTATCGCGAATTCCTTTTATTGTATGAGTTGGCACTTGTTTTATTATTGCCAATACATCTTGAATACTGAGAATTGATTTTGGTAGTGCTTTACCTGCTTTGGGGAGCTCAAACTTTTCACATTCATTAGATTCAATAATGCCTTTAGTATATAAACCTCGAAGGAATATCTTAACTGTGGTCGCTCTTGTTCGAATGGTAGTTTGTGCTAGTGGTAAATTCGATAATTTCTTTCGATGACTACGAAGATTTTCTAGATACGTATCCAGTACAGAAACATTCACTCGATCTAAGTCAAATATCGCTTGGATTTTAAGCCAATCAAAAAACGTTTCTAGGATTTGTTGCTTTAAATCAACTGTTGCTTGGCTATAGCCTTTTGCGAGCAAATTGATTAAGTAATACTCAAGGCACTGTGTAAAGTTTTGAGGTAAAGGATTATTCATCATATTGGAGCTCCTTTATCTTTGCAGGAAAGCTTAACTTATTTATTGCGTCTTGGGTTGCCAGCCAGAGGATATGGCGTCTGCCATTTCGTCTTATGTATTGAGCCATTCTTCGTCCAAATATACCGGCAACTAAACCATTTTCATCATACAATGGCATCGTAACGCAACCACGCAGCTCTTCATGACCTGAAGGCTTTATGAGACCATGAACTTCAAGTGTTCCACGAATAGATGCTCCCTCGCAAGAGAGGCTTTTAGGAACCGCTTTGTTAAGCGTTCTATCGCATAAACCAAGTTTGAGCTTTTTGATTTCTTGAATGCTAATTCCCAAATTGAAAAGCTGTTTGATGGCAGCTTTGTTTTCAAGAAGCCTTGCATGATAGTAGTTAATAAGCTGGTCTATAACATGCTCTTGAAAATCAGAAATGAGCAACGTCTCATGGTTATAATCTACGCAAGAAATAACGATACGCATATCAGACATAGCCCCAATTTTTATGGGAAGAAAGTTAAGGTGATTCATATATCCTCCGATTTGTTGTTGAATCACCGTTTAGTTTTAGTACATTGAATTTGACACGAGTAATTATGAGATGTTTAATGGGGAAACTTAAAGTTCTTTAAAATTCATTGGTTTACATGATTTAAATAATATTAAGTCATATGAACGGTCGGATCTATGATCCAAACCTTGGTCGTTTCATGAGTGTTGATCCGTTCATTCAAAGCCCGACTAATACTCAATCTATTAATGCTTATTCGTATATTATGAATAACCCGGTGAATGGAATAGATCCTAGTGGTTATTTTTCGGATTGCATCGCTGATCCAAAAGATGATAATGATTGTGGTGCTCCTAGTTCAGGCGATGGTCAAAAGGTAGGTGGTTCAGGTGGCAGAGGTAACGGATGCGGTGGTTTTGGCTGTTCACTAGGAGAACAAGCAGGTGGAGCTTCTGAAGGACAAATGAATGCAGCATCTAAGCTTTGGAATACAGTTTTTCAACAGAAATAAGATCGGCCTAACCATTTGGCTTGAATGCGTTTCAACTAATGTTAATAACAGCTCGAATGTTATCAGAGGAAAATGATCCTTCACCTTATGAAGTTGGAGGTCAATGGGTACTGGGTATAGGCACTGAAAGAAGGTATTTTGGTCCAAATACAAAAATGTCCAAGTTATTTGCGAAAGGAAAAGGGGCAAAATATATGGAAGATAATTGGCGTAAAAAGTATGAAGATAATGTTATCCCAGATGGTGGCACTTATACTGATTTTAGTTATGACTTCACATGGATAGATAAAGGGGCAAGAGCTTTTAATACTAGCAATCCTGCTGAGCATTTTATAGGTAGTTGGAGTGGTTCAGCTCATGCAACAGAGGATTTGATAGTATTTAGAGCTTCAAATGTGACAAGCATACGTTCTTTGACATTTGGTAAAAATATTGATCAAATAAATGAAGCTCATAATTTAAATATTCCATCGTTACCCGACCTACCAAATAGGTCAGGTCCAAACGGACCTAGAGTTCCCTTAGGAAATATGGAGACTATCATTGAATGGGTTAAACCTAGGAAGAAGAGCAAATAAAATGAAAAAAACATTTTTGTTCATTGTTTTGGCAAGTGTAGTTTGTACTTGGTTTTATATATCCAAAACAATACCAGTAAAAATAATAACAGGGTGTTATAAGTCTAAATTTGACACTATCTGTATTCGTGAAAATTATGAATATATACAACATGAGAATGGTAATATAACAGCTATTGGGAAGTGGGAAAAATATCAATATAAAGATAATGGTACCAATTATACAGCCCTTGTATTATATGAGTTTGACAGTACGAGAAGCCATGTGTTCAATGAATATGATATTTTTCCTGTTGGTAGCTTATTACTAGGTGAGTTTTTTACTTTAGGGAAAGAAAAAGTAATGTATATAAAAAGTGAATAGAATACATAGTCGTATATTTGGTTAATAGCAGGGCTAGGTGCCGTTCCCGATACGCTTACGGTGATAGAAATAAAACGGAGAATGAACAATGGCATTTATGTTGAGTAAGAAATTTATTCAGATTTTTCTCTTTAGCGTTTTAGTTGGTATAAAATCGGTGAGTGCCTTGGAGCTAAGTCTTGTTAAGTCAAACTAAGGGATTATCTATATAATCGAGAATAATGAACAAAAACGAATAACATTGGATGCTTATTTCCATATTGGACGTTCAGGACAGGTATCTTTTAATATAAAAAATTTAGACGGTAAAATATTTAGTTTTGACGGGCACCTTGACGCTAAACGAACTCCATCTAAATTAGCTTTAGACTATAGAGAAATCGGTGGATTCAAATTTTCAAAATTCGAGTTAAAAACATTTTATATTTTGCCGCCAGGAAAATATAAGGTGAAGGGGAAATTTTGTAAATCTAATTGGTCGCTAAAAAACTGTATAGAGAGTAATGAAGTTTTAATTGATATTGACTAATTTTCATTTGCTCAAGTTAGAGAAGATACATCGATATATTCATCTGTAGTAGCTCAAACATGATCTGACAATTACCAAGCCGATAATCATTAAGTTATCGGCTTAGTTACATTGGGAGGCTAGTTAATTTTACAAAGCTTAGATAGGCCTTATTTACAAAGTAAAACTCACAACTTTATATCCCTCAACAAAAAAGTTAACTCACGGAGGAGTTAACTATTCGGCTTTCAATTATGTCAGCTCTAGTCTGAACTAATAAAATTTAAGCCGATAATTGTTAAATTACCGGCTTAGTTAATGTCAACTAGTTAATGTCGACGTTAATTTCTTGTGAGTATTCCATTAACTCTTTACAAAAAGTTTTGTCTAAGTTATCTCGATTTAAACAGTTGTATTGCCTATAACCAACATAATTATATTTTTCTTTCTCTAATTTTGCCGCGAGTTTCATTACAGCTTCTTTTTGGTCGAAGAATGCTTCAAAATTTGACTCATTAAACAACTTATCAAGATTGTAGTGTTTTTCCTCACATCCTTGCTCTGACGTAACAATGACATATAGCTTTCGAATTCTCTGGGCCCTTATTTTATCACACCTATCAAGTTTGGAGTCCAATATTGATACATAAATCTCTTTTTGAGAACTCAAGATGCTATATTCTTTCCAGTAATTAGTGGTAGTTAATTGAGCTATTTCTTGTTGAAAATCAGTCCAATTAAACTCGTTTTTATATATATTGATGTATAGTAGGTTATTTGAGCCATATACATCTTTCTCAAAAGCCAATCTAATTTCATTTTCATCATTAACAACGACTCTAAAATGATTAAACTCTGTCTCATCTAAGCTCAGAAATGCATCATTGCCCAGAAACCGACTTCCATAAATAGAGGTGATTATTATCAATAGGATAATAAAAAATATCATTGATGTTTTAAATAAATTTACAGCCATTACTTTTTTAACTCTTCTTGATAATGTTTAATCATGCCCTCGTTTCTACGTATTCCAAAAATACTTAGTCTAAGAGCCTCTTTATTTTCTAGTACTTTTTGGTGAGCTTCTATTTCTGCGTAAGGGTTCATATCATCTTCATTCTGTAATATATGGTAACTTTCATGGAACAAATTTTCAGCTATAAATGACACAGAATCGAATGCTTCTTTATCTAAAAAAATAGTTGGAGTTCCATAACCAACATCAACTGATGCAACCCCACCATTAGTTATTTTAGCTATGCTAACTTCAGCCCTACGTAAGTTAATCTTAAGTTCTTTACCTACTTTATTAGCGAAGTCTATATATTTTCTATTATTATCCCATGGCTTAATTCCATTTAGTTCATCTTCTAAATTTTCCCAAGTCCTATTTAAACTCTCTAATCTTAATTTTAATAAAAATACTTGAAATGAAGATAGCATTTGAGGATTTTTTGTGTGGAACTCTCCTGTTAGCCAAGGCGCCATTTTGCCTCTATTAGCCCAAATATTCGCGGCGGCAGTCATTTGCCCTTTAGACGCTCCACTAGGTTGCTCGCCGGGTAAGCAACCAAACCCACCACATCCTTTGCTATTTCCGCCTGAGGGTGCTCCACAATCGTTACCATGTCCATCTGCAATACACCCTTCGACCCATTCATATCCTGTAGGATCAGTACCATTCACAGGATTATTCATAATATACGAATAAGCGTTAATAGATTGGGTATTTGTCGGGCTTTGAATGAACGGATCAACACTCATGAAACGGCCAAGGTTTGGATCGTAGATCCGACCGTTCATATGAACTAGCTCTGCAGTATCTAGGCTTTCATGTCCTGTAAAACCTCTGTTTGTCAGGTTAGTGAGGATCGAAGTACTGCCTTGAGCACTAACTTTACCAAATGGAGTGTAACTCTGCCTATTAAGTACTTCACCATCATGATTTGTGAATGTTGTGCCATTTCCTAGCCTATCGCTATGAGTGTAAATTAGCTGATGTGCATTAGTTTCATCGTACTTTATGGTTGCTTTACCTAAGTAAGCTCGCCAAGCAATAAGTTTATCATTTTGATAATCCGCTTCATACAACTTACCAACATATATTGTACTAATGCCTGTATCTAAATTTACTTTTTTATAGCGCATCATATCTGCACCATAAGAAAATTCAGTTTCACTTCCGTTTTTATCTATATATACAGGCTTACTGAAAGCATTATACTTGGCAAGCATGTTATCACCGCTAGTCATGTTTCCTTTATTATCGTATGTAAAGTTAACAGCTCCAGCCCCGTTAATTTTAGTGACTTGGTGAACTGCATTAGGCCCTGCATTTCCTATGTTTTTAGCTGAGTCCCCATACTGGTAATCTGTAGCGTAATTACTTTTTACAGATATATTACCTGAAGCATCATAATCATAATTTACGGTGCATAGTTCTGGTTTGTCAGTACAATACTCACCTCCATTATCGTGTGTGCTAGAATCTAAACGATTTAAACTATCGTAGTCAAAGTGTTCAACAAGGTTCGTCATAAAGTTAGTTTGGTCTGTGACATTACCTAAATGGTCGAAACCGGTATAACCAATATGGTGCCTGTATTCACCAAACTCACTCCCTTTCTTTACTTCACTAGTCAACATCTGACCTGTGCTATCAGAAAAATGATAATCACCAAACAATAAACCATTAGTTAGTTTGTCCCCTGTTACGTTTTGCCATGCATCCATTGTCCTGATTTCCCGATATACATAGCCGGTTTGGGCATTCACCTCTTTAAGCAGATAACCATTACTATCATATTGATACTCTAGAGTTAAGTCGTTCGGGTAAACAATCGCTTTTATGCGACCGTAATATGTATCATATTGATACTCAACGGGATACGATTTACCTTCAATCGTCGAGGTTATCTTTAAAACACGTCCATTAGAGTCATATTCATAGAATTTATACATATCACCATTACAACTCTCTAACGTAATGGTTCCCTTACATTCAAGTTTTAACAAACCCTTAGTATCATACATGAAACTGTCGATTTCATTAGTTAATGCTTCATCTTTGTAATTTATGATGCGTTTTGTAAGTCGACCCAGTAGGTCGTATTCATAATCAATTGTGTTTTCGTTAGCATCTGTCTCAAATTCAACTTCCCCGAAACTGTTCGTGATATAAGACGTTGTGCCTTGGTTCGGATCTTCTACATATATCTTATGGCCAAAGCCGTTATATTTGGCTTTTATTTTGTTGCCGTTCACATCTTCAATAACGATAGGATTACCCATACTGTCATATGAGAAATATGAAGTATTAAAATTGTCATCACTAGAACTCATTAATTGCCCTAAGCTATTGCTGTAAGTTCTGTTAATTAGGTCGCTATTCACTTTGGTTGTTTTATCAAAGCCAGAATGTAAAATCGTAGTATTTGATTTACCAATTATCGAATCAGTTTCCACATATTCTAATCGGCCTAATCGTTCCCAATAATAGGTACTCCCCAGATCACTTCCTCCATTAATATCTTTATATGGTACTGAAGAAAAGGACACTTGGCCTAGATTGTTATATTGAGTGTCTTTAAAGATTAAGTTTTCATCAAAAGCAACTACACTGCTACGTACTGGACGATTTAAATAATCAAAATATTCAGTTACATCTGGACTACCAACTTGTTGAGTTATACGCTGACTAAAGGCTGAATTTGGAGCCGAATTATCAAGAGTAGATTTATATGCATAATAGGTCGTTGGAGTTAAAGCTGCACCTAAATAATCTAATGTGTCCACAGTTCTAACTCGGTTATAATCATCATATGAGTTTCTGGTTTGCAAACCTGTAGGAAGTGTAGTAGTAATCACTTGCCCCGTTGTTACATCATAAGTAAATGATGTTTCTTCCGACTCCGCATTTGTTACAGTCAAAGGAAGGTGCCCGTCTTCACTCACACTTAGCCCATCTCTTGTATAAGTAAAAACAGTTTTACGCTTTTCATTTATACTGTTACGTGTTGGAGTGCCATCAACTACGCTATAGACTTGACCTTCTTGTTCAAACCAATTAACTAAACCATAAGCATTATAGTTTGTATTAATTATTTTATTTATATGTGTGGCATCTGACGAATTCACTGTAATTTTTTGAGGTTTCCTTACATTTAAATCATAGTCTGTAAGTACACTAGTAATGGTTTTTTCTTCATCTAAAGTAAGGTCAAATGGATCATTTGAATGTCGAGAAGTTACAGTCTTATAGACGGTTGTTGTTGAATTAAGCTTTGGCCAACCAACAGTTTCATCGTACACATTGGTTGTTATCATTTCATTCGTACCGTAGTTTACATCATAATGTGTATTGTTTTGCACTTTCACATTGCCAAATTCACCAATATCAGTAACAGTTGTCGTGCTTTGCGATAATAAAGGGTAGGCAGGTTCCATACCTGGCAAAACTATCATGTACGCTGACGCATCGTAGTCACTTTGTTTGCTGATTTTGGAGTAAAGATAAATATTCGAAGTGTTGTTTGAGTTTACTCGCCAATCATAGGTGGTACATGCAATGTAAGATGTATTATTGCAGCTTATGCTATAATAATTGATGTTTACACCTGATAAATAAGTAGCTTGAGCTTTAGGCTTACCTGTAAATGGGAACGTTTGTAAAAAATCAGTCCTTGTCTTTATTTCCTTGATTTTATCTTCAACAATTATAGAATGAAATCCACTAGAACCACGTCCTTCTTTGTTGTAGGCAAAACCTTGGTAACTATAGTCATTTTCAACAATGTTAGGGGAATAATCAACATTTTGACGTTGAGTAAACTTACTTACGACAAAGGAGTTAGGGGTGAGGTAACTGTAAATACCTCCAAATTCATCTTCTATGTCATTGCCTGCCTTTGTTCTATAAAGTGAATCTTCAGTCGAATTACGGTCAAACTCCTCTGGTAAAGGGTGATATTCCCATGCTGAAATGATATTCATGCCATTATTAACTGACAAAAGAGTATCTGGGAGCAACTTTGTCCCACCAGAACCTAGGTTTTCGTATATATAAACACCTTCATCTTCAAAGGATGTATCTGCATTTCCTTGTACGTTATTATATATGTAATCAGTGAGCCCATCACCGCTAATATCTATAGAGTTAGATCCCGAAGCAAGGGTTGAAAACATTGAGTAACCAGTTAAAGGTCTTAAACCGAATTTATCTTCTGTTTCATCGAAATAAAATTCATACGGATTTACTTCAAAATTTTGCGTCTTAGTATCAGAGACTTGGTCATCTTGAATATGGTTTATTCCTGCTACATTAGGTATCGTTAACTCCATTCGCCCATCTTGATTAATATCTGTTGGCTGAATTAAGCTTCCTAAGACCGGTGAAAGTGCAACATTTAGAACACTATCTCCTAAACTATTAGAAAGTATACAAGTGCCATCATAATTTTCGTATGCCTCTTCGTATGCTTCATCGTCACCAACAACAGGCGTCAAATCTCCATAATATGTTATATCGTCCGGCCAATGCAAGCGGCATTTTTTTACAGATTTATTTGTAGCATCGTCTACAATTAAATCTTCTCCATCAGTGAAACTTCCGTCACCTTTATTCAGTCTATAACGCCATACGCTTGCAGAATTATACTTGTAAACAAGATCCCCATCAGCATTCGTTCTACTAAGGTCGAGTGGTTGATAAGTCTGACTATGTATTTCATTATAATTTTCTTCATTGCTATGAATATGAGAATCGGATGTAACATATGGATAAAACTCTTCTATTACAGGTCGTACACTTACAAAATCAACAAGTCCATCATTATTAATGTCTACCCAGCGATGAAATTCATTCAAGCCCGATTCTGAGAACTTGCTTGAAAAGCTTGTAATATTCCAGAAATATTCATCAGAATAGCCTGAACTCAATAGTATTTTGTGTCCCATATCTTGGTAATCTATATAATCACGATAAAGTAGAAGGTCTACGTAAATATCATCATTGAATCTTACCTCTTTGCCTACGTAGTACAATCCGGTATTAAAATCTGTTGCCTCGTTGATGAGGTCATAATCAACTATCTCAGCTAATAGTACATTGTTATCAGCATAGTCATAATCAATATCCGGCATTGGGCCTAGGGCAAGATAACCTTTAATATAAAAGCTCGCCTTGTTTCCAGAACCTTTAACGTTGTATGAAACAACTAAATCTAGTAACCCATCCTGATTAATATCAATATGCATTACTTTATCAATGATAGTATTAGATGCGCTGCTAATATCGGTGAGATATTGACCCAAATAACTACCTCCACTGTAAAATTTTAACCTCATCAAATGAGCGGCGCCTTCTGTTAAAACAGAATCAGTGATACCATCAGAGTTAACATCAAAACTTCCAACTAACCCTTGTGATTTTGGTCGGTACTCATCATCAGTGGACAATTCCTTTAACGAAGTAGTATTTAGGTCACCTAAATCTATAGTCACTAGTTCTTTTTTAAACGTCCCGTTCGAAACTTCTGATACTTGTATAGATTCAGGAATTCCATCACCATTAAAGTCACCTGTTGGGTGTAAGTTAATAACATTACTGTCTATATTCGAGAGTTTCTTAGGTTCATAAGTGACGTCGTCTTCTTGCCAGTTAAAGCTCGTTTCAGGTAAACATGAAGTTGTTAAACTGCCCAAACATTTAGTGACTGAGCGTAACAAGCTTGAACCAGTCGCAATACTGGCATCCCCGTAAGTAAATTGGTAGTTATGCAATATGTTCGCATCGTGCTTAACATCTATCCTACTTAATCGTTGCGACGTTTCAAATTGACGACCAAAACGATATTTTATCGATTTGTCACCCCTCGTTTCATAATTAAAAATAATATTGGATGGACCATCATTCAATAAAGTTGTTTCTCCGGTATAATTAATACTAGTAAGTAATTTTTCATGGAGTCCATAAGATGAATAATTGTAAGTAATATTATTCTTACCTGTGACATCGGATTGATATTTCAATAGCCATGAAGATTCGTATTCTGATGCGACGGACTCTACAGAAGCCTCTTCTAATCCATACCCCTCAACACGTCCGTCCAAGTAACTAACTGTAAAGGTTATACCTGAGTCACCAAGCCCTTCACTAGCTGTACCGCTTTGCGTGACAACAATACCATTATCAATCTCTGTATGATAAATTGCGCCATTTATGCCATAACTTGAGCTACTCGTTGGCGCTTTGACTAACCTTTGCCCATTCAAGCAAAGCCTTACATTAGACGGTATATTAGTCCCGTAAGAAACTAAATTGCCGACATCTTGAGCAAGGGTTGCAGAGCAGAAATGAATGCTCCCTGTCGCTGAGAGAGCAAAGCCTTTCCCTGCAACACCATTAATTCGCCCACTTGAATATTGAATACTTACGCTAGGTTGCATTCCGTTTCGTCCCGGAGGGAGTTCAACGGGGATACTATAAGTTGCTTGACCAGTATTCACACCCGCTCGGGCAGGTAGACTAGGTACTAAATCAGAAGTCGGTTCATTAGCACTAACAAGCCCGTCATTCTCTACATCACCACCAGTTTCGTGCCATATTGGAGGTATATAAGTAAAAGAAACGCCTCCCGCCCCGTTAAAACTATAACCGCAACCAGTATCATTACACGCTCGAACAATAAAGGTATACGTCCCTGTCTCCTTTGGATAATATTTATAAGACCCTGGGTTTTGCGTGATTATAGTCTTTGATTTTCCATTATAATTAGCTGTAATATAAAAATTTGCATTACCGCCAGTTGCGCTCTCCCAAGTGATATTAATATAGTCATTTCCAGGAATCATGTAAGCTCTAGCTGTTGTTATAACAAGGTTAAGATTTAACTCTGTATTTGTGATTGTAACAGGAACTGATTCAACATGATCGCTGCAACCAGCAAGGTTACATGCCGCTACTCGATAAGTATATTGACCATTACCGGTACCAACGTACTCATAATATTTACGAAATGTAGTCGTAAAGTTTTGATCGTAACTCCAAGAGCCAGCATCTTTTTTCCAAGAATATTTATAATAGGTTGCTGCTTCCGAGCTACTCCAACCAACGTTAAAGTACCCTGATTCTACGGTAGTTTGAGAAGGTTTTATATACGCTGGTGGCTCAGGTAGTTCAACATCTACTACGATTTCGTTTGATTCAACAATTGAACTACATCCACCTAGAGAACATGCTTTAACTTGATATTTATACGTACCATTGGCTTTATTTGTATAAGATTTAGAAACAGTATTATTTATATCAACAAACCCAGACCATACGCCGTTAAATGACGAGTTCAAAAAGTAGTCGGTAGCTGTAGGTGATACATCCCAAGACACGGTAAAACTACCTGACAAACTGTGCTCTGTAGAGATAGTAATAGACGCAATATCTTCAGGCGCAGGTGCATCGGCAGTAATCACCGCGGATGAAACAACACTAGAGCAACCATAGTTATTACACGCTTGCACGTTATAACTGTAATCACCGTCAGGTTTATTCGTATAAGTTTTGGTGACAACCCCATTTATATCACTGATATAATACGTTGAAAAACCACCACCAACACCATTAAGCACTTCTTCAATTTTATAATAACTAGTTGAAGGTATTTCATCCCACGATATACTGAATGTACTATCTGTTGAGATAGATGTTGATATATATACCTGATTTAAGTCACCTGGAGGCTCATGCATCAGAGAGCCATCTTCTTCAATGTATGAGAATACATTAGGACTCAAACTATGTATTGGTTCATTCCAATTTAAAACATCAAACGTTGCGTTATAAACAACAAAATCTTTGACTTCGCCTATATATGGATAACCAGGCAGTAACGAAGAGGTGTATGACGCTGCAAGACCTGCTACGTAGGCCGCTGAAAGACTTGTACCTGAAATTGTTATTATGTCATTAATGGGGGCAAATGTCGTCACATCCACGCCCGGAGCAAACAAATCAACACATGCCCCCCAGTTTGTAAATGGAGCAGTAACATCATTTATGTCGCTTGCTCCAACTGTAATCGAACTGCCTATAAACGAAGGTGTTTCTGAACATGCATCTGCATTGGAATTACCAGCTTGGACAACAACCGTATGCCCTTGTATAAAAAGTAAATCTATTTGACTTTCAATCAGGTAGTTTTGTCCGCCAAAGCCATACGGTATGAGAATAATCGCATTTGGTGACATCGTTGAGTCACCTCCATCCCCTAAGTAATCTAATGCCTCAATAAGCGCACTGAGCGGGCCACTTCCGCTATCATTAAGTATTTTGACAGCTTTGATATTAGCATCGCTCACCACTTGCTTAACGATACCCGAAACCATTGTACCAAAACCATTTACATCACCAGGGGTTTGGTTCGTAATATCACTTGCGGTATAAATATGCTGAGCGCTACCTTCGAATAAGTAGTGGTATTCATCTACACCTGTAGATAACACGTATACGTCAACACCTTGACCTGGGTGTAATAAGTCAATAGGCAAGCCACTGTTAAACGTTGTATCGAAAGGGTCACTGTAAGGCAATGGCTCTCGTTGGATAATACGATTTACTGCCCAATCGTATCCCTCTTCACCAAAGAAACCTGTTGCCTCTACTGGCGCTTCAGGGATACCTATCCCAAAACCATCACTAGGTGGAATATATGGACCAGCTTCTAAAACCTGGTTTGCTTCAATAAACTGAATGTCTTCATTATCTACCAAATACTCAACGAGGTTATCTGGCACTTTAACGAACGCAGAGTTGATGTTTTTGTATTTCTTTAATACTTTGACCTTTTCATTGTCAATAAGCTCTTTGGGAATGGATTTGAAAATGTCAGCCAATGCTTGGTTATATTTTGGCTTTGCAGCATCTGTTAATACGATGAAATATTCATTCGCGACACGGTCTTTGTCCGTGTTCTTTATTTTATCATTAGTTGCATGAGCGAGAAATGTGCCTATAAAAAATAGAAACACAATCGATATGAATGTTTTAATTGTGTGGTTACGTGTAAATACACTAATGGCAGATGACGACATTAGATTCCCTTCTGTAATATTGAATTGCTGGAGTGTAAAAAGAAAAAGCATTTATTATTGAAGTTACAATGACATAGAGTAATAAATCAAAAAAAACACTCATAATTTTCATATAATTTTCATATAATTTTCATATAATTTTTATCAAATACAGTAAGCAAAGGGGTGATGGGTTGTACATACAAATATAGCAATGCAATGGGAATAAATTCTCTCACAAACTTTGCTGGTAACATATTAACTAGTGGGCAAACAGTATAACAAATTTCTAGTCATGCATTAGTAGGTGGCGTCGTCGCGGATTTGAACGGTGGCAAATTTGGCCACAGATTTTGGAGTGCGGGAATAACGAAGGGGCTTGGCACTACATTTCACAGTAATGATATTTCAAGAACAACAAAAAAAACAGCTTGAGCATATAGAATCGATTATTGCAGATTAGGCAGGGGTTATTACTCATTATTCTTGAAATATTACTGTTTAACCTTCAAAACACGAGATCAAAGACATTATAGAATGGCAAGAAATTAATGCATTTGGTATACCAAGAGAGTAGAATACAGCTCCTTTACCTGAAGGTATGGCTTAGCTAAAAAGCTTTAGAAAACGAACCTAGTGACCCCGTGAGTTTTATTTTTAAAGAGTTTCATCTTTGTAGAAAGGCTAAAAGCACAGTAGTAAAGTTTGAAGTATGGATATAAAATTTTAAAAATATTTTTAGTTGATATAGCCTTATGGGTAATTAATAGAAAACAAAGGATACACTTTTTACTTTATAATTTGGTCATGTATAAACCTTAGTGATACTAACTACTAAGGTAAAATCATGAAAAATTCATTCGAAACTGCTCCTTCATCTTATGCACTATTTGCAACTTGTGGAGCATTTCTACATTCTCCCCATCCTGAATATTGGCATGCACTAAATCTAATTGATAAAAAGGTCTATTGGGGGATAAACTTTCATTTTAGGGTGGTAAATGGTGGGTTCGTACAGGCATTCGACTATTTCTATGACCGAGGTGAAATTTTTCAAGTCCTATTGAGTATTATAGGAGCTGATGATTTAAGTGAACTGGTCAAGCAGGCACTAAAGTTTCGGTCTGCCGAGCTTGATTATACTAATTATTCTTTAAAAGATGGTGTTATTTGTGTCTTTGATACTCAGAAAAAATATGAGTCTGAACTTAATGAACTTGGCCGTCAATATTATTGTAAATCAGAAAGATTTTTCGAATTAATTAACGATTACATTGTGACCAACTACAATCGTTTCAATTACTACAAGGTTGCTAAAGTTAAATAGATAATATTCATTTAACTGTTCGGTGAAATCAGTTGAGGAACATAATAATAACGCTACTGATTTGCATTACACTAAAGCCACCCTGTTCCAAAGTTTTGCTTTAGTGTGCAGGAATGGCTATTTACAATAAAGTACTAATAAAGACAGCGCCTTATGGCGCTATTTTTTTGTCTGAAATATAAGGATAGCAAGCTTTAGACCTATAAAACTCAATACCTTAGTTGTAGTAGCTCAAACCTGAGCTGACAATTTAAGGTTAAGAGCGCTATTGCCACTTAAGCGACATAATAAAGACGAATAATATCAGCGTCACTATCAATCAAACATTTCGCATTTAAACCAGTACCAAACCCAAAGCACATTGACCGTGGCACAAAGGCAAGATAGAAATAAATTGTACATACGGAGCGAAGCTAAGTTCCGGATAAGATAAGACCACAATGTGGACTAGATGAGACGAATCGATTACAGCTAGCAGAGTCTCGCTAGAGAAACATTAATAGGCTTACATAATTAAACTTAGCACCGCTAGTGTATCGGTCGCGCGACCACACTATTACAGTGAAGATTAACTAAGATCAGCCTCATTAATTAGATATTTTAAGACCTTACAGCTACCGAGGTCGGTACACATTAGCTCGATAGGCCTGGCATCTAGTTTATTATGAGCAGAACGAAGCCAATGAGCCTTGTGATGTGCTTCGACATAGTTAAGCTGATAAAGACGATTAAAGATCTCAAGACACCTCAATAGCCTGTTTACAGTGCGAGGGTGGGTAGGTGCGCTTGCTTTTAACTGAGCATCAAACTCATTCTTAGTCAAATTAAGCAGAGCACAGGCTATGCTGTGCTCTAAACCATGTTCATGACAAACATTATGAAACTCAATCAAAAGATCTGCGCTAAACGCAAACCCTACCATTCATCAAAGCCACAGCCTGAGCCAAAATCATCATCAAATGGGTCACATGATGATATCGGATCATCATCATCGGTAACCCCATACGGATTTCCGTTGATATCGATACTTCCGCACATTGGGGTGCCATCAATATTGGTTAACGGCCCTGTGCGTGTACCTTCATTACTACATGAACCGAATAAGCGACTAAAAAATCCCATACAATCTCCTATCTTAAATAATTGGGGATGTTTAATCTCTCATAGCGGTGGACTTTGTCAAAAAAGTAATGGCGTAACTGCCATCATATCTATAATAGATATGGCTACCCTTTTCCACCATCACGAAGTGATAAATTTTGTTGATGTAGAGGTTTTAGTAAACTATATTGAGATTGTGAGTTGCTTGCTGGTATCTGAGGCCCTAAATAGGCCCAAAAGTTGAAATGAGAATGGCTATACTGTTGATTTTTATAACCATTATTTGAATTAAATAAAATCAAGCATTGGGGCGACTGAGAGTTTTTCTGTAAAAATTTTATTATTCAATTTTGGCCTAAAACCTTATTAAAAAAGGTACAAGAGTTTTTAAACTATACACCTAAAACACAATATGGCTCACAAAACATCATATATAGACAGTACAAATGCCTACAAAAACAAATAAGATTGGAGCAAAATAATGGCGTATTTTATCATAAAATAAACGCCAAATAATACCATTTACTCATCATCCTGTTAGAACATGTTATCGTATTGCCAATACTAAATTAACGATGAATAAGGCATAGGCTTTAAACTATAAAGTAATTAATACGCCATTAAATAGAATTAAAGTTGAAGAAAGTATAAGAGTTACTATTGCAGCTATTGCATCCTTAACAGTATCAAATTTAAGGTGAAAGAATATTGCCCCAATAGATGTAAAGAAAATCCCAAGTGCACCAAGGGTTTGTATTTCTGCATTACCTACCACCAATGATAAAACTAATAGTGCTGATGAGATAAATTCAACCAAACCTACCAAAAGCATATGAGTACGGTTTAAGCCATATTTTATAAAAAACTTAAGCTGCGTATTAAAAATAAACTTCTGCCAAGCAAGTACTTTTATCGAGCTTGCAAATAAAAAGAAAAAGGCGAGTAAAATCGTGATAATGAACATTGATACTCCGTAATTAAATAAAAATGGGACCTATATATCAGATCCCAAGTAATTTATCAGTACGCATGCATTTATCAATGATGCAGAAGACAATTTAAGAGAAGTGTGCATTAATCTTTTCATATGTTTAACATTGAAAAAAACACCATCAGATGATGGTGTTTTAAATTAATGCTTTAGACCTATAACGTGTTTTTATACACTTTTCCATCTTTCATAATTAACTTGATTGACGCTATTTCTTTACCGCGAGGCTCTGCATCTAACCATTTGTCATGAGCACCAATAGCTGTGATATCTTCTAATGGGTTGCCGTCAACAATAATAATGTCTGCGTATGCGCCTTTTTCAATAACACCTAGCTTTTTCGGGTAAGGGTTATTTTTACCGGTTAACGCGGCTAATTCACCACCGTAAGATGTCATTGATTTAAGCGCTTCGAAATTACCAATACCACGTGCTAAGTCATACTTTTGAAAATCAATACCTGATCTCAATGCTGCACCTGTTGTAAATACAATATCGGTATTAAAAACAATTTTAGGTTTAACTTTTCTTAAGTGCTTGAATAGATTCTTACTTTTTTCCATAAACTCAACCACTTTAGGGTATTGCGGTAAGTCAGGGTTGCCATAAACCGGGTGTTTAAGTAAATCAGGGTTCATGCCGTTAGTATTCGGTGAAATGAAATAGCCTTTACTTTTTAGCTTTTTCAGGGTTTTTTCACTGATAAACTGTGCGTGATCAAATACCTTAATACCTAAATCAATCCCTCTATCAATGTGCTCATCTTGATAAACGTGCGCTGCAACATAGGTATCCCATGCTTCTGATGCTTCTACCGCTGCTTTTATTTCATCTTCGGTAAATTGTAAGGAATGTAATGGATCTTTATCAGACGATACGCCACCACCAATCATGACCTTGGTGTAGTCTGCTCCCGCACCAAAGTTCTGGCGTACCCCAGCCATTACTTGAGCTGGGCCATCTACTACACGAGCAATACCTAAACGTTCGGTGTTACTGTCAGTATGCTTTAATCCCATTACGCTGCTTGCGGTTGAGCGCCAATCACCATGTCCTGATGTTTGTGATATAAAACCACCAGCATTATAAATACGTGGTCCGTCAAGCATACCAGAATCAATCACTTCTCTTAATCCTGTGTACAACCCACCCATATCGCGTACGGTAGTAAAACCGTTAGCTAACCACTCTGTCGCACCATATGCTGCACCTGCGCCAATTTTTTCCCAACTCATGGCTTCAAGTTCACGCACGCCACCAGGATTCATTAAGTTAAAATGCACGTGGCTATCGATCAGACCAGGCATCAACGTTTTACCTTTACCATCAATCACCACATCGGCTGTTGTTGTTTTAGTACATACGTCTTTAATGGTGTTCTTTTCAATTAACACACTACAGTTTTTATGTAGTTTGTCTTTGCTACCATCAAATACATTGACGTTTTTGAACAGTGTTGTGCTTGCTAACACTTGTGATGAAGCTAGTGCCAACGCTAAGGCTGTTACAATTGTTTTTATTTTCATGATAATTCCTTGTTTTATAGAGAAAACGCAATGTCATTTGAACTTAAATGCTATTACTTGAACCGCTAATGTATTGTTACTAAAGTGTATTTTTATAAACCATGCCGTCTTTCATGATCACTTTTAAAGTGTTTGTTGGATCTACCAATAATTCAATTTTTTCTAATGGGTTACCATCAACTAAAATCATATCGGCATAAGCGCCCGCTTTAATCACACCTAAATCACCCGCTTGGTAAGGATTACGTAATCCGGTTTCTTCTTTTAGCATACGCGCATTGTTGAAGGTGGCTTGTTTTAGCACTTCAACAGGCTTCCAGTATTTTGCGCGTACAACAAACTCATTATTGGCAGTTTGTTGCACCGATAAAGGGCCAACAACATCAGCGCCAAAGGCGATTTTGTCGTAACCTGATTCTTTTAAGATTCTCAATTGGTTTTTAGCGCCGTCATAAATTTGCTTGGCTTTAGGGGCATTTTGAGGGCCAACATAGGCTTCAATTGTTTCCCAAGGTAATGACAGCATGGTGAAATAAGGCGATATCCACGCATCTTTTTCCATAATGGCTTTCATGCCTTTTTCACTCATTAAGGTGCCGTGTTCAATGGAACGAACGCCAGCGTTCATCGCTCTAAAAATCGACTCATCATGATAAGCATGCACCATGACATAAGTGCCATAATCTCTTGCTGCACGCACCGCAGCTTCTATTTCTTCGGGTAGGTATTGCAACGTGTAAAGCGGGCCAAAACTTGATGAAGCGCCACCGCCAACCATTACTTTTAACTGAGTTGCACCTGTACGTAATACTTCTCTCGAACAACGTAGTACTTCAGCAACTCCATCACAGATCATTTCAAGCCCTTCAGGCTTTTGCATTTTTTGAGGAGTATTGCCCGGTAAATTAGGGTGTGGCGTATTATAGTCGCGATGGTCACCATGACCAGAGGTTTGAGAAATCACTTGGCCTGATGGATATACTCTTGGACCAATAAGTTTACCGTCTTTTACCGCTTTCATCACTGCTACCGCAGGGCCTCCGGCATCTCTAACTGTTGTGTAGCCACGCATTAGCCAGTCTTGTGTAACCTGCGCTGCTGAAATCCCCCAGTAAATTGTGTCTACTTTATTGGTTAATACGTCCAGTTGCTCAGGTACGGCAATATGTGTATGGGTATCAATTAATCCCGGCATTAATACTTTGCCATCGCCATTAATGATGGTTGCATCTTTACGTGCATCAGATTTATCCGCACGCACCTTTTTAATCAGGTTACCTTCAACCAATACATTAATTTTTTTGGTGATACCTTCACTAGTACCATCCCAGACATGAACATTGGTAAATAATGTTTGTTTAGGTAACTCTTCTTTATTGTCTGCAGCAATCGCTGAAAAATTTGCTGCAAAAACTAGTGAGAGGAGTAATTTTTTCATCATAATTCCTGTTATTTAGTCTAGATAATTTAATATTATTTTTTTACTGTAGTATCGTTTGATAGTAATTCTGCTGAACGTTTTAAGGCATCACTCATTTGATCGCTTGGCATTAGCTCTATCACTTGATAAGAGTTGAGTAATCCAGAAGGCATACGCATCAAATAAATAGCTTGAATAAGTTCATTATCATTAGGAATAGTAACTGTAATGTAATTTTTACCATCGCCTAAGCCCCAATAATAGCTAACGATATCGCCACCTAACGCTTTAAAAGCAGCCCCAACAGCTTGCTTTCTATCTGTTGGGTCTTTCACCATCATTTGCCACGCTTTTGCATTGGGTTCACCAATGAACATGAAATGACGTAAGTCAGGTTCGTCCGCCTTTACCTGCGTACTCATTAAACCTGCTGAAACAATAAGGATTGTTAATATATACGTTAAAATTTTCATGCTAGTTATCTCTTCGTTAAGTTACCGACTGCCTATTTCCAGTTCGCCGCATACACACGTAGTAGGTTATCACCTAAGAACATGCGTACTTCTTCTTCTGTCCAGTTGTATCTGTCTTCCAATACGCGTACAACACCCCAAATTTCACTTGGTAAGCCTAGTTGAGAAGGTGATGCATAGCCCATTTCAGGTGGAAATTGGTCAGGATTAGCTAATATCCATTTGTTTAAGTCATTTAGGTTATAAACATAATCTGAGCCTGCACAGGTTGCTTCTACGCCAACTAAATCACGTACGTATTGCACGTGTTTGGCAATATCGGTTGGGCGAGCCATTGCATGCTTATTTAAAAAGCCACCGATAAAGTTAGTACAAATAACGCCACCTGTTGAAGCAATAGCACGCATTGCTTGGTCTGAAACATTACGGTCAATAGGCATTAAAGTACCAACATTTGAATGAGACATAATCACGGGTTTTGCCGATGCAACAGAAGCATCAATACAGGTTTGATTAGATGAGTGGGAGCAATCAACAATCATCCCAAGCTTGTTCATTTCTTGAATCGCTTTGACACCTAATTCAGAAACGCCGTCGTTCGAGCCGTCACCATTAGATACCCCGCCACCGCCATACAGGTTATCTTTGTTATAGGTAAAATTAACTTGTCTAATACCTAACTCGTAATACTTGCGAATATTTTCGATAAAGTTAGATTCATCGCCAAATGCATTCATACTTTGAAAGTTATAATGAATTCCAAGTTTCCCTTCTTTTTTTGCTTTCTCAAAGTCTGATATTGTCGTGATGTGAAGGTATTTATCGCTATGCTTTTTAATATATTCCGTCGTTTTTTGGATGGTGTTATAGGTATACTCGATAGATGAATCTGAGCCATTAGAAATGGTTAATGATAAAGCATCAAAATTAGCTTTTTTAGAAAGACCAGCATAAACATCAAATTGCTCTGGCGTAAACATCGCGGGAAAGCCAGCAGGTGTACCAATAAATAAGCTGTCTAAGTTATAAGCGTCTTTGTAACGAGCCATAACGGCTTTATCGCCTGCTATTTCTTCTGGTGTTCTTGGTACCGATACATCGTAAAGGTACTGTACGTACGCTTCAATTTCTTCAGAACTTGCATCAAGCGCTGGTCGAGCTTTTGCCGCTTTATCAATAAACGGAACAGGCTCTAGCATAGATTGCTGCATTTTTTCTTTATTATACTCAACCTTGGTAACCTTTTGAGTGCTGTCTGCACTACAGGACATAGCCACTAGTGAAAGACTTATTGTTAGAGTTTGTTTCAAATTCATCTTTAATCCTTGTTAAGTAAATTACAAAGTTAACTATTAAATTAACTTTGTTAGTAATTTGTTCAGTTCAACAAAACGTGCTTTTATTCTTGTCTCATGCTCCACACTTGCTCATAGAAACGCACTAAGTTTTCACCTAAAAAACCGGCAACCTCTTCTTGGGTCCAACCGTAAGTCTCCTCAAGTACACGAGCTGCCCCCCAAACCTCTTTCGGTTTACCCATATGCGATGGCGTAGCGTAGCCCATTTCTACAGGAAAGTTTTGCGGGTTATTTAAAATCCAAAGTAATGTATCGGCATAGTTCCATACATAATCAGAACCTGCGCATACGTGTTCTGCGCCGACTAGGTTTTTAATATGTTCAGCATGTTTGGCTATTTGGAACGGTGAAGCATCAGCAACGGGGTTTAAAAAGCCGCCAATAAAATTAATGCAGACAACACCACCTGTAGATGCTACTGCCATAATTGCTTTATCTGATGCGTTTCTGTCTATAGGTTGCAGCATGTCTGAATTTGAGTGTGAAAGCATAATAGGCGCATTACTATATTGCGCAGCTTCTACACATGTTTCGTTGGAAGAGTGTGAGCAGTCTAAAGCAATACCTAAACGGTTGGCCTCTTTAATAGTATGGAAGCCTGCTTCATGAACTCCTTGATCAGTGCCATCAGAATTTGACACTCCACCGTCCGCATAAACAGTATCAATATTGTAGGTAAACATTAATTGGCGCATACCTAAGTCATAAAACATTTCCATATTTTGGCTAATTTCTTTTTTATCGCCTGTTTGACTTAGCGGTAACATGCCTTGGAAATTATGAAAAACACCTAACTTACTTTCCTTTTTTGCCTTATAAAAATCGTCAATTGTTTTTACTTGCAGGTATCTATTAGGTTGCTCTGCCCAATGCTTATTTGCTTTTTCCATTCGAGCCTTTACAACATCTGCTGTATCAGGCCCAGCATTGGTGACAGTAGCAGAGACTACGTTAAACTTATTGTCCAAAGACTCTTGCATACTTTGGTCGTAAAGATCTGCGGTAAACCCTGCAGGGAAGTCAGGTGCCCCTACCCAAAGGCTATCGACAATCATTACGTCTTTATAGCGGCCTTTAATTTCATCATCTTCTTTTAGTTGTGCAGGTGTACGAGGTTCTGCAACATCAAGTAAATATTGGATGTATTTTTCAAATTTAGCAGGTTCTGTAGGTCGTTCGGCCAGATTAAATGGCTTTGATGGGGTCATTGCCGTAGGCGCACTTTCAGGCCTTGGTTGAATTTTTACACTTGTATCAGCGCTTGTTGAAGTACAAGCTATCAATGAAGCTAAAACGCTTAAAGATAATATTTTTCGAGTAAAACGAGAACTATTAATCTCCATAAAACCTCCTATTTAATTAAAACCAATTTGCTAAAGTATTTTGCACTACCGGGGTAATGGTGAATGTGATTTGGTATTCAGGGCCAATCGGTTCAGGGGTCACAACAAAATAATCAAATTCCAAACTAAACTTCCATGGTCGGTCACCTAAAACGGTTGTTTTACCTATGCTGAAATTCAGTGGTACGGTCCATTCTTCACCACTTTCTGCTTCCCAGTTATATTTGATTTTTGGACCGGTACCATAATTCCAACCACCACCAGGTAACTTAATATAGCCAAGTTGGATCGTAGTAAGATTCACTTTACCCGAATTACCTAGATCACCTTCATCAACACTAACCAAGTGTTGAGGAAAAAATAATTTAATATTATCAGCGGCTATTTTACCTAAAATATAAGATGCACCTATTGACGTCACTTCACCTTGGCCTAAGTCACTAGAGCCTGTAGGCAAAGAAAATAACGCACCAAAACCTTCAATAGTTGCAATACTATCTTCGACAACGGTAGGTAGTGCATAAAACACATCAGAAGAGATATCTTTCATACCTGATTCACCAAAACCGTTATCTTCAACGGCTGTAATAGCAGGTCGAACAATTATTTTTGAACCGTCATCTCTTGGAAAGGGTAAGACAGGTTGAAACAATAAACTTGTTTCTTCAAAGTCTTCACCATTTTCATTTTTGAAAGCAATATATTGAGGTTTAATATTTAAACTGGCGAACGCCGTATTTGGGTTTGCTAATTCTTTCGCAGCTTCATCAGCATCATTGGCAATGGCTAAATTAGTAAAAAAAGCCCCTGATAGTATAAAAGTATATTTGAGTAGCTTATTAGTATTAATTTTCATGAGCTGTGTCTCTGTTAATTAGAATAAAAAGAATGTTGCGCCAATAACAAACTCGGTTTCGTCAAATTCATTACCTAACGAATAGGTAGTATCGTGAATAGCTACTTCGGCAAATAATTTGGCATGTAAGTTTTGTAATAAATAATCAGCGCCGATGATATTCACATGAAACTCATACTCACCTAGATAAGATGAATCATCCTCTTCTACTCGGTTAAATCCCACATAAGGCGCAAAGCCACTGTCAAATTGATAGCGCAGTACAAATTCAGACCCGAGTGCATCGAAATACCTACCAGTATTATCAATCTCATGATTTTCAGATTGTGCCGCCATTGCCGATGCATAAAACCCTACAGTGCCAAAGGTTCCGTAGGTAAGTGAAACAGCAGAAATAACATCATCTTCACTACCTCCACCAACAATAGGGGCAAGCTCGATTTCATTATTATTGTGTCCAAAACCTAATGTAAAATTTTGCCAGGCATACATTGCTGAAAATCCATAGCCATTACCAACTGTGGCAATAGTTTCACCATTTAATAGGCCAAAACCTGGACTGTTTGGATCTAGCTCTAATACAACAGGCTCATCTTTAGCTTGAACTTGCGCTGCTAGTTTTAAGTTACCGTAGGTTTTTCTCCAAACGATTGATTGTTCTGCTCTACCTGTGCCTGAAATTCCACCATCACTGTTAAGATTAAATGCACCACTACCTAAGTTAACCCAATAATTAAATACATCGGTACCAGCTGTAGCATCGAAATAAGCCGCCCATTGCTTGCCTATTCCTATAGTGCCGTAGTCATCATGGCTAAAAGATATGTAGCCAAGGCGGGCAAACATCACATCATCACTTGAACCTTGTGGCGCTTGATTAGAACCATTTAAAGTAAAGTTTTTATTGTTCTCAAAGTTAAGGCCCCACTCTAAAGTTAAGCCAACAGTCCAATCATTTTCTATCGCTCTTGTATAATCTATGCCCCATCTTGATCCAGCATCGCTGATTTCATCACTAGTATCCGAGTTGATATACAGCCCTGAAAAAAAACCTCTTAATGCAACAGAGTTTTGATCATCTTTATATATCTCTAGTGCGTAGGCATTAGACATAAAGAAGATAGCCATAAGTAATAGTATTTTTATTATTAAATTCTGCATAATCCCTGTAAGTCTCTAGCTTGATATTTTTTAGTGTTAATTATTATTTTTAGGTTTAGTTCAACAAAATCATTCGTTACATCATAAATAGGTAGCTTGATGTTTAAGTGAACAACTAAAAGATAGTTTAAGTCTTCAATATTTACTTGCTAGTTAATGATTTTTATAAAAATATTAAAAAATTAGCACTACTATTAATTAAGGTAGTTTATACTTCCTATTAACGAAAATGATAAATACTAATAAACGTTATGAATAAAACTAATATAGCTAATGTCGATTTTAATCTGCTTAAAACTTTCCAAGTATTATTTGAAGAGCGCCATGTTGGCCGAAGCGCTAAAAGGATGAATGTTAGTCAATCAGCAATGAGTCATTCACTATCTCGCTTAAGAGATACTTTTAATGAACGCTTATTTGAGCGTAATGCCTCTGGCATATATCCAACGCATAAAGCAGAAGAGCTTGCTAAAGAAATAGATTGCATTATTGAAAAAATTAACAAACTTTTTGATGAAGATACCTTAGACCTAGATAATTTAGATGCAACGATAACGATCATGACTCATGATTTTATAGCGATGAATTTGTTAACCGATATTTTGAAAAAAATTAAACTCGCTGCACCAAAAGTAAAGTTATCGATTATTGGGTATGAACCTAGCTGGCCTGACTTAATGGATAATGGGCAAATTGATCTGGTAATTGGCTCTGGATTGAACACCAATAGGTGTTTTGAAAGCCACCTGTTTTACGAAGACAGTTTAGTGTGCTTACTTGATAAGGAACACCCTGCTTTACAAAACTGGACTATTGCAGAGATTTATCAACATGAACATATTAAACTTTCTTTGCTCGATGCCAAAGTTGATCCTATTGATGTTTATGCTAGAAATAATGATTTTTCAAGAAAAATAGGTATGTATACCAAGTCGTTAGAATTGCAAGCTAGCCTAGTTGTTAACACAAATTTAATTGCCTTTTTGCCTAAAACACTTGCCCAACACGCAGTAAACAAAAGCTCTTTAACTATGAAAGAATGCCCTTTCCCTCTACCAAAGTTGCCGATAAAGTGTATTTGGCACCAAAAACACAATAACAATTTAAAGCATAGTTGGTTGAGAAGCTTTTTTAGAGCTATGCCGTGAGTATCTATTACATATAATGTCTTTATTCACTATTTATTGAATAAAAAATCACAATACAAATTGCAAACCAACACTTTTTGAGTCAATAACATAAAGTGATCTAAAAACAATATCGAACGTAAAATAATAAATAAGATGAAACAAAAGGTAGTTTTTAAGGTCTTATTTAATGCAGTAATGCCTATTCATTTTATGTAATAACAATAAAAAAAATATAAACATCTCATTAAAATATTTCTGGAGGTTTTATGTTTCGTATATTGATTTTAATCATTACAAGTACCCTTGCCTTTGGTAGCTACGCCAATATTGAATTTGTAGGTGAAGATAAAAGCAACGCAACTAAAGTATGTGTATCTTCTGTTACCGACAAGCATTTAAGGTTTAGAGGTAAAATTAAATATTACGGTTTTACCTACCAACAAGCGGCTAATTTTATTTTTTGTAATAATATGCCTATTGCAGAGTTTGCCCAGTATTACCAAGCGGAACGCAACAGCTCATTTTTAAATAGACACAGTAAATCACCAACATCTATCACTGAGTTTGCATTGCAACCGACAATAGATTCAAAGGTATTCGTCAGTGCAGAGTTAAACCATACAGCTAACTAACTTGATAAGCTAAATGAGCAAATAATTGCTCATTTAGTTTTTTGAAAATAAAGATACTTGTAAGATTATCTGACACTAAATCATCAAAATTAATTACCAACAATTGGCATTATTCGCACGCCATAGATATCAAACTTGTTTATGGCGCCATCTAAGCCACCGGCTTGAGAGTATGTCTTATTGTTTTCTAAATAACTCATATTATAAAAGTCTGAAACCTCTAGAGTGTATTTGCCTTTTTCAAGCTGAGCATAAACTGGCGTTGACATTAAAGATTCTGAATCAGCCTTTAAATGTGGAAGTTGGATCACCCCTTGGCTTACTACTTTATTTTCAGAATTCAAAACCTTCAACCATTTAACGCCAGCAGTTATGCCGGTGTTGGTTTTGTTGTATATGTTTTTATAATCAACTTGAACAGCGTATGAGCCTTTTTGTTGTACGCTAATATTGGTAACTTTAAATGTATCGGCTGCTGCGCCAAAGTCGAGTAATACATCTCTATTGTTAACTCTAATGACGTCTAAGTTAGTATTAACTTGCTTACTATTTACCGAAATATATTGGCCTGGATTAACACACTTAACATTGCTGTGCTGCGACTCAAAGCCACTATCGTTAAACACGGCTACTGCGCTATAACAAGCTTGCAAACCATCAACCTCTTTATCTAGCCATTGTTTACTAGACAAGTTAGTAACTGCCAACTTACCATTTTTAAATATTCGATAAAATACGTCACTGTTATCGCTATCTTGCACAATTAGCTTGGTACCAGAATCTGTTTGCTTAAAGTCGATTTTTGGCTCTAATGGTGCAAAAACTTTATTATCAATAAGTACGGGTTGGCCGCTTACTTCAGTAATGTGTCTATTGGTTGCAACAACTTTATTTAGCTCGACAATGATGTTGTTTGACTGCTCTGTTAACTGTTCAATAGTAATACTTTTATCATTAAGCGTTTTACCATTTATGGTGATTGAGGTTACCGCAAAAACACCTTGCTGCTGATGTTTATCCGCTAAGCGCAAAGTTACATTTAAGCTTTTATTTAGCCAAGTAAAGTTATGCAAACTAATATCATTTTCATTTTTAAAGTAGCTACTTTTAAGCTCTGTGGTGATGTACGGCTGTATATTCAATTTATTGTTGTTTATTTGCAGACCAAATACGCCTTCAACAACCATATTTAAATAACCCGCAACAGACCATAACTGATGTTTAGAATTAATCACTGGCCCAGATAAATTTAAGTCTTGTTTTTGTAACCACACCGGCTGACCAGAAAGCCACTCAAAGTTTTCCATATTAGATAGGTTTAAGGCCGCACCGCGAATTAAAGAGTTGTAGGCATTATTGGCAACACTGGCATTATTTCCTGCAATTGCAGCTTTTAAACCATATGCAGTTACAAACGGCCAAATAGCTCTATTATGATAAATTCGAATATTAGGTTGCTGCGGGAAAATAACCGGAGGCCCCATTGGACCTTGCGGGTAACTAGCCAGAATTTTTTTTGTTTTATTGGCGTTTGCCACACCTGAAATAATCGCTAATGATTGACCCAGCCAATCAAATCTTGGCATAGGAGTGTTATCAAAATGGCCAGCGGTTAAGCTGCTATACATACCGTATTCTTCTAACCAGAGGTGCTTATTAATCGCACGCTTTAATTCATTTGCCCAAGCTAAATATTTCTTAGCTTGTTGGTTTTTTCCTAATTCTTTAGCAAGTTTTGCTGTTAATGATATTGCTTGATAGTGGCCAACATTAGTTGATATAGATTTTGATGTTGCCATAAAGGTTAAATCTTCTTTTATCCAATCAGCATAAGTCTGCTCTCGCCAATCTAAAAAACTTTGCTCGCCATTATATAAACCTAGTTGCTGATCAAATACCGCTAAGCGATCGTTTTCAATGGTATTTACTAAAGCTTTGTAGGCTGCACTGGCAAATTGGGTGCGCTTATCCTTGGTTAAACTATTTAACACAGATTCAGCACCAAATGCCCAAGTAACACGATCTGTACTTATTGGCCAACTGCCACCGCTACCTGTGTCTTGAATTATCTGCACACCATCATTTGAGCCTGCAACATTTTCAGCTTTTGTTATCCCTTGTCTAAAACCGGATAGTTTAAATTCAAGCGAGTTCTGCACTCTTGCAGGATCTAATAAACCCAAAGATAAGTGAGCCGCATAGGATAAATCTCGAGTCCAAACATAATCCCATTTTTCACCCGTTTTAAAACAATCACATGAAATAGACTCGCCAAAATTATAGGCGCCATCGTTAATATTTTCGACAGAATTGAGCTTCATTTCATCTATGGCTAAGGCAAATAAAGCATCAAAGGCTGTATTGTTGGTTCGTGTATAAGGAAAGTTTTTATCTTCAGTAAACTGATTAATTTGTGGAACAGGGTCGCGTAGGCTTTGACTGGTAGAGTGTACATAGCGCTTAAGGTTATTGCTTAACAGCTGCTCGCTAAATGTAGCAAGTTCTTTGCCGTTAGTTACGGTATCAAATTCAAGTTGCATGACATCTTCATTAAGATGTTTGATGTCTGACATTATTTGTAAATCTTGCAAACGCTTAATCGACACCCTAGGCTTATTTGGCTCGCTTATATCTAATGTGAACGTATAGACACCTGCCTTCTCAGCTAATATTAGATCGGCATTTTCGGTTTGGTTAATTGCCAATAGATAAGATTTTGAATCGTCGTTGGCAATATCAACAATTGCTTCGTTGCAATTAGCAATCATTATTTGTGTTAACCAATCTTCTGTGGCTATTTTATATTCGTGACTGCCTAGACCTATTTCTAATTGCACTTGGTAACTATTAGCGTCAACTTTTATAAATGGTTTACTTGTTCCCCAATTATTAAAGCCTCCTCGTAAATAAAATTGCTGGCTTAACTCCTCTTTTTGATGGGTATCTACCTTAAGATTAGGTTCTTGCTTATGACAAGAAGAAAGAACACATAGAGATAGGCTAATTAAAATAACGGGAAGAAGAGCTAGGTTTTTAACATTCATAAAAAGAGACTAATTTATTTTATTTAATTGCATCAATTATAGAATTTTATCGTATGAATAGAAGTTACAGCATACGTATTCATAACCAATATTTTGCTTATGTGTTTAATAAATTAAGCTATTTTTACTGATAAATTACTGTGATACACTTTAAACAAATGAACTTTAATTGATACGCCAATGGATCCTAAACAATTATTACAATTAGCTCATAAAGCTTGTAAAGAGCGCGGTGCAAGGTTAACGGCAGTGCGAGAGCAAGTATTTGTTTTAATGGCAGAAAATGAAGGTGCTATTGGTGCGTATGATTTGTTAGATAAGTTGCAAAAAGTTGACCCGTCAGCAAAACCTGCAACCGTTTATCGGGCTTTAGATTTTTTAGCTAAGCAAGGTTTTGTGCATAAAATAGAGTCGATAAATTCATTCTTATTATGTGACCATTTTAGTGATTGCCATCACCCAGTACAGTTGCTTATTTGTGATAACTGTGGCCATGTAGAAGAGATCCAGTCGAATAATTTAGATTTAGCATTAAGAGCAATGGCTGACGCGAGTGGTTTTACCATCAATCATCAAGTGGTTGAAGCGCATGGCAAGTGTCAAAACTGCTAGAAGCAGTTTTTCTAACTGAAAATAGATCTATCACCTAAAGAATTGCGAACATGGCATTGGCCATCTAATACCGCAATAATAATTTTATCATCCCGATAAGATTTTGGAAAAATCACTCGTTTATCGGCTTCTATATCTAAATTAGTTAATACATCTGTACAAATAGATGTCATGTCATTTTGATCGTAATATAACACGGTTACTGCATTGCTATTCTTATCCATAGTCCTAACCTTTTGATTACTATTTAAAAATAATTAAATAGTGAAAATCCATATACATTCCCTTTGAAATCTTGACCAGGGACCATGTACAACTATAGCTAGAGAAATAAAAATAGTCTATTTTATGAACAATGCGGCAATTACCGCATTGCTAAAGTTTTTAGAAAGCAGCAAGGTTTTAACCTAATCTTCATCCATAATACCGCCAGGACCGGCGAAGTTATCAAATCGAGAGAATTGACCTTGGAAGGTTAAACGTACGCGACCAATTGGGCCGTTACGTTGTTTACCTAAAATAATTTCAGCAGTGCCTTTATCAGGTGAATCATCGTTGTAAACTTCATCACGATAAATAAACATAATTAAATCGGCATCTTGCTCGATTGAACCTGATTCACGTAAATCAGAGTTTACCGGGCGTTTATCAGCACGTTGCTCCAAACTACGGTTAAGCTGTGATAGTGCAACAACTGGGATCTGCAACTCTTTTGCTAATGCTTTTAATGAGCGTGATATTTCTGCAATCTCTAAGGTACGGTTGTCACTAAATTGTGGCACACGCATAAGCTGCAGGTAATCGATCATGATCATTGATAAGCCACCATTATCACGGTGGATACGGCGCGCTCGAGAACGAACCTCGGTAGGTGTAAGGCCTGCTGCATCATCGACGAACATTTTTCCTTTTTCCATAAGCAAGCCCATGGTTGAAGAGAGTCTTGCCCAATCCTCATCGCCTAACTGACCAGTACGAATTTTGGTTTGGTCAATACGACCAAGTGAGGCAAGCATACGCATCATGATTTGTTCTGAAGGCATCTCTAAGGAGAATATAAGTGCTGGCTTATCTTGCATCATCGCCGCATTTTCAGCTAAGTTCATCGCAAATGTGGTTTTACCCATAGATGGACGTGCGGCAACAATAATCAAATCTGACGGCTGTAAACCAGCAGTCATTTTATCTAAATCTTGGAAACCTGTAGAAACACCAGTAACACCATCATGAGGTTGGCCATAAAGCTTTTCGATTCTATCGACTGTTTTTTCTAAAACAGAGTGAATATTCTCTGGACCTTCTGATTTATTCGCTCGCTGCTCGGCAATTTGGAATACTTTAGTCTCGGCAAAGTCTAGTAATTCTGAACTTGGACGACCTTGTGGATCGTAACCCGCATCGGCTATTTCATTAGCTACTTTAATTAGCTCTCGGGTTACTGCTCGTTCACGAACAATATCTGAGTAAGCAAATATGTTTGCCGCAGAAGGGGTATTACGCATCATTTCAGCTAAATAAACAAAGCCACCAACATCATCAATGGTTTGCTGATTTTCAAGCGCCTCAGATAAGGTAATTAAGTCAACCGGATTACCTTTTTCAATCAAGTCACCGATACATTCAAAGATAATACGGTGCGAGCGAGAATAAAAATCAGTGGCAACCACACGCTCAGCAACACTATCCCAAGCGTTGTTGTCTAATAATAAGCCCCCTAATACAGACTGCTCGGCCTCTAACGAATGCGGAGCAATTTTTAAGCCTTCAACTTGCTTATCGCCGTACTTATTGTCTTTAAACTTATTATCTTTAAACTGTTTTTGGGCTGGTTTCTGCGCCATTATGTTGCTAATCCTGATTAAAGTCGCAAGTATTACCCACTCTACGACTGTATTTGTCTTTATGCTTTAACAAGCGAAGTATTATCGCTAATTTAACTGTCTAATTTAAGCTATATTAACTCTTATTTGAAGATAAAGATAAAGATAAATTCATCGCTCGATAACTTATAGGCATAAAAAAGGCCTTATGCTTAACAATAAACATAAGGCCGGATAATTTGCTCGACTTAGTTAATAATACAAGCCAACTCTACCGCTTACTGTAGAGGCTTTGATTGAAGCGCTGCCATCACCAACGGTTGTATCTAGATGCGAGCTTGGGCCATGCTTAGCTTTTTTAACTTTATCATTATTGAGTTTGTTAAAAATTTTACCGCCAGCTTGTGAATGAACTCTTACGCTAGCATTTACCTCTTTTTGTAAGAAAACATCTATATCACCGCTGACACTCGACATTTTCAACAGCCCTTGGTCACTTAATTCTAAATTGGCATCAATATCGCCACTTATCGAGGTAAGCTCTGCATCAATTACTTGAGCTAGAGTTATATCCATGTTGCCAGAAATCACACTCGCATAGACTTCATTTGCAGTACTGTTAGCTTCTATGTCACCACTAACGGCTTGATAGTTAATACGCCCTTGCGATGCACTATCTTTTATATCTCCGCTTACCGTATTTAGGGTAATACGACCTGCTAATCTCTGCGACTTAATATCGCCACTAACTGTATCTAACTCAATACGCGAGCTTAAATCTTTCGCGTCAATATCACCACTTACGGTTCTAACATTAATCTCATTATTGACGTTTTCAATGCTGGCATCACTAGAAACACCTTTAAAGTTTAATCGTGCTGATTGCGGAACGTGTATTTTTAAGTCGGTTTCCTGACCGTCATTATCCCAAAAGCTATGATTCATATTCTGTGGCATTTGTACCTGAATAATTACGCTGTTACCTTCTTTTTTAAAAACAAAGTCTGTTGCTTTATAGTCAAGTACTCCTGACACTTTAACCGCAAGAGAGTCGGTGCCAATTATTGCCACCTTACCTCTAAGGTTTTCAATCTTAACTCTTACATTTTCTTTAACTTCTAAGCTCTCATTCACTTGCTTTGCCTGCAAAGAAAATGAACAAGCAAGAATAAAAACCGACAATGTAATTTGTTTTAATACATTCATACTATTCTCTTAAATTGTTTGCCATTTAGGACTATATAATTGCTCAAGTAAACTAAGCTCTTGGTTTTGTGTCCACTGTAATAAATTCAACAAGTCAGGATTTTCAGGATCATCCTCTAACGCTTTTAATAATGACTCTCTTGCTGATTGTAATTCGGTAAATTGTTTCTGAATTTTTGCCGGTAATTTACTTATATCGGGCTTACCAAAACTCACCAACATAGTATTTTTTTCTTCTACATATTGCTGTTGAATCACTTCAACGGCAGTCAGTTGTAGTGGTTGCTCTTGCATAGGTTTATTCACCATCCAAGTTAGTAGCACCGCAGCCATTACTGATGCAGCCCAAGCGTATGGAGCAAATGCAGCCTTTTTAGGGGAGCTCTCTTGCTGTTGATGCTCTATCGCTAACTCAATACCCGGCCATAAATCTCTACTTGGCTTGATATCTTGTTGCAAACCATCGATTTGCTGCTGTAGTTGTTGATCTGTTACTGGCTTATTCATGTTCCAACCACTCTTTTAATAAATTTCTTGCTCGATGAAATTGTGATTTACTTGAGCCCACGGCCATATTCATCATTGTTGCTATTTCTTCATGTCGATAGCCTTCTACGGCGAATAATACAAATACTAAGCGGGCCTTCTCTGGCAAGCGCATAATATGCTTATCCATATCTGACAAGTCTTCAATTTCATTTCCTACTGGCTCAGCTAATGGCTGATCTTCAATACTAAATACTTTTTGCACCCAGCTCTTTTGTTTACGAATATGGCTAAGTACCGTATTGGTGGCGACGGAATGTAACCAAGTAGAAAATTTACTTTCACCGCGAAACTTATCTAATTTCAACCACACTTGCACAAAGACTTCTTGGCTCACATCTTCCGCCTGCTCTTTATTTGAAAGCATGCGCAGACACAGTGCAAAAACTCTACCTATATGTAATGTATACAAATGATTAAATGCTAAGCGGTCACCTTGTTTGGCATTGGCTATCCACTCTTGTTCTTGCTTTTGCGCAAAAACGTCTTCAGCATTAATCACGGTGCTTTGTCCGGACAAAATTTTAAATCCTTTCAGACTTTTGTTTTAGTTATGATTGTTAGATGCAGTATGAATGAAAAAGGTTTAAAAATAAAAAAATTATATTTTTTTATAATTAAAACATAGGGATAAAATAAGGTTTAGGGACAGGTGGGAATATGGATAACAACAAATAAACCAATAAAGAGTAATACCGAGGTACCCATCAGGGCGTAGGTATTATGCTGTAATGTGTAAAGTGATATTGAACCAAAGAAGACAATGGATGAAATGGCAAGGATTTTCGCTTTCGCCGGTATACAGCGGTTTAATTGCCAATTTTCAATAATAGGGCCAAACAGTTTATTGTTTAATAACCATTGATGGCAACGTTTCGATGATTTGGCAAAACAAGTCGCGGCAAGTAACAAAAACGGAGTCGTTGGTAATACAGGTAAGAATGCACCTAATGCTGCTAATGCAACAAAGCTAAACCCTAATAGTATTAACAACACTCGTTTCATATTTTTATAACTATATTTTAGTTACTGTGATCAGCTGCTGGCCAAGGTGAGTTATCGCGGTACTTAATTTGCACCCCTTGTAAAAAGTTTCGCAAGAATTGATCTTTACATATACGGTAATGTTTATGGCCTGGCTTTCTAAAAAACGCACTTAGTTCTGATTTACCAATACGCATTTCAGCTAAGCCTAACACTTCAATAATATCAACATCGGTCATATTAAGCGCAATTTTTAATTTACGTAAAATAATATTATTGTTTAGTTTTTTCTCAGCTACTGGCTGCGGCCCTTCTTTTTTGCCACGGCGTTCATTGATTAAACCATTTAAAAAAGTCGCGAATTGCTGATCAGTAATATTGATGTATTTAGGATCATCATCTTTACGTAACCAGTGGTGGTACTTTTCTATATCTACGGTTAATTCTGCAGATGCAAAAATCTGCAACATTTGCGCATCTGAATAATTAAATGTGTAACGAATACGACGTAAAATTTGGTTATTAGTCATTAGTGTAAGGGTCCATTAAACCTGTTTAATATCTATCATGGCTTCGCGACTATGCCCAGTAAGTTTAAGCGCATCGAGGTATTGTTGCCATAATCGATTTTTATTGTGAGCATACTCATTAAGCAATAAAGCAGAATAAATAGCACTGTGCTGATCATCAAAAATAAATCGATAACCGTGTTTAGCCACCGGCTCTATTGCTAAAAGTTGTACTTGTTTTTTATGACTCACCGGTGGTTTAGGTTTACCCTTAACACTGGTTTGTTCTAAGGGAGAATAAACACGCAAAAACTCAAAGCTTAATGTTTGTTGAAAATTATCGGCAAACGTTAAGGTAAGTTCACCTTGCGCTTGGTCGATATTAAGCTGTTGTAATTGCATGCTATCTCCTTGTTTTAACTATTATAGCTGTCGAATAGGTTTAGTTACAGGATAAAGCGACTTAAGTCTTCATCTTGTACAAGTGCCGTTAATTTGCCTTCAACAAACGCTTTATCGATAACAATAGTTTGTCCCGATTGTGCATCAGCATTAAACGATAACTCTTCGATTAAACGCTCCATTACCGTATGTAAACGACGAGCACCAATATTTTCAGTACCTTCATTCACTTGCCATGCAGCATTAGCGATAGCTTGAATACCGTCATCACTAAATTCAACTTTTACGCCTTCAGTCGCTAATAGTGCGATGTATTGCTCAGTTAATGAAGCGTTTGGCTCGGTAAGGATGCGAACAAAATCTTCAGTGGTAAGTGCACGTAACTCAACACGAATTGGTAAACGACCTTGTAATTCAGGAATTAAATCTGAAGGTCTTGCCATTTGGAAAGCACCTGATGCGATAAACAAGATGTGATCGGTTTTAACCATACCGTGTTTAGTACTTACGGTTGAGCCTTCAATTAAAGGCAGTAAGTCACGTTGTACACCTTCACGAGATACGTCTGGACCTGAGCTGTCACCACGTTTACAAATTTTGTCGATTTCATCGATAAAAACAATACCGTTTTGCTCAACAGACTCAATCGCTTTTTCTTTAAGCTCTTCTGGATTAACCATTTTAGCGGCTTCATCTTCTTGCAGGGCTTTAAACGCATCTTTGATTTTAAGTTTACGTTTTTTAGTTTTCTCCTGAGACATATTTTGGAACATGCTTTGCAGTTGCGAAGTCATATCTTCCATACCAGGAGGCGCCATAATTTCCATACCAACTTGTGGCTGGGCAACGTCTATTTCAATTTCTTTATCATCAAGCTTACCTTCACGTAATTTCTTACGGAAAATTTGACGAGTTGAACTGTTATCAGTAGTTTCGCTATCACCCATAGTATTTACCGGGTTAGGAATAAGTACGTCTAAAATACGCTCTTCTGCAGCTTCTTCAGCTAAGTGCTGAACGCGAGTCATCTCTTGCTCTTTAGTTAGCTTGATAGCCATATCAGCAAGATCGCGAATGATGGTTTCTACTTCTTTACCAACGTAACCTACTTCGGTAAATTTAGTTGCTTCAACTTTAATAAAAGGTGCGTTAGCAAGCTTAGCTAAACGACGAGCAATTTCTGTTTTACCAACACCTGTTGGGCCAATCATTAAAATATTCTTTGGCGTTACTTCAGGGCGCAATTCATCACTAAGTTGCATACGACGCCAGCGGTTTCTTAAAGCAATAGCTACGGCTTTTTTAGCATCGTTTTGACCAATAATATGGCAATCTAATTCGTGAACAATTTCACGAGGAGTCATGTTAGACATGTGATATTTCCTCTAACTAAATACCATAAGGGTATTTAGTATTATAAATTCTGTTTTATAAGTTAAATTTCGTCAATCGTGTGATTTTGATTGGTAAACACACAGATGTCGGCAGCAATGGTTAATGATTTAGAAACAACCTCTTTTGCCGATAGTTCGGTATTTTCAAGTAGCGCTAATGCTGCAGCTTGAGCAAAGTTACCACCAGAGCCAATAGCAATTAAGTCATTTTCTGGTTGTACTACATCACCATTACCGGTAATGATTAATGACGCGGTTTCATCGGCAACCACTAACATAGCTTCTAACTTTCTTAATGCTCGATCACTACGCCAATCTTTAGCTAGCTCAACTGCAGATTTAGTCAAATGACCTTGATGTTGTTCAAGCTTACTTTCAAAGCGCTCAAATAAAGTAAAGGCGTCGGCAGTACCGCCCGCAAAACCAGCGAGTACTTTGTCGTTATATAAACGACGCACTTTACGGGCATTGCCCTTCATTACCGTATTACCAAGAGAAACTTGGCCGTCGCCACCTATGCAAACGCGGCCGTTACGTCGTACTGATACAATCGTAGTCACAATAAACCTCTATAAATAAAAACGAGGCGCTTTCTAAAAAATTAGAAACAGACGCCTCGAAAAACAATCTTAGATATAATGTGGGAATGAAGAGTTAGGTTTTCAAGTCCAAAGCCATATTTGGCAGCCATTGATTTTATTTCTTTTCAATTTATGCTTGGCACTTTCCGCTTGTCTCTTGCGCTCAAATGGCCCTAAAACAACTTTATACCAAGTGCCATTACTGCCAACAGATTTACGCACCGTTGATGAAAGCCCGGTAAAGGCTATTTTTGCTTTTAATTTTTCAGCATCATTTTGATTTCTAAATGAAGCACATTGCATTTGATATGGACCACTTTCTTTAACATCGTAATCGCCAACGGCAACATCTTTTTCAGGTAAATTTTTAAAGTAACTCCAATCTTCAGTTGGCGGCTCGGGTAGTGGGTCTTCTTCAACATACTCAGTAGAATTAGCTGGCTCAGATAGCTTAATTTCTAAACCTTCAACATCACTAGCATTATTCTTTAACGAAAATAAAAAGTAAGCAAAAGTAGAAATGATAGCGACAATTATTAAACCAATAAATACCGGCTTAAAACCTGAATTATTAGCAACTGCTTTCTTGCCCTTTGGTTTATAAGGGTTCTTTTTTTTCTTGGTTGCGCGGGGGCGAGCAACGTAATCTTGATGAGCCATAATAAAACTTCACGAAAAATGATTAGTCAATTTTAACCAACCGAAAATGAATGTACAGAGTTTGTTTGATTTAGTTAATAAAATACGTAATAAATCGATACTTTGCCGATTTATTACCAACTCAGCTCTTGAGGGTCGATATCTACAGACCAACGAACTTTATGCTGTAACTTATGTTTTTCTAGGCGTAATAAAATAACCTGTACTGCACTATGCAAATATTTACGATCGCTTGCTTGTAACAATAAATGAAAACGAAATTTACCTGCTTTCTTTTCTTGTGCGGCAGCAATTGGACCACTAATTAAACATTGCTCAAAGTCACCTTCACTAATATCTCGTAATAATGAACTAGGTAAACCTGCAGAATTTGCTTCCGCGCGAAACAGTGCTTGAAATCCAAAAGGAGGAATACGAGCTTGCTCACGCTCCATTAGGGCATAACGAGCAAAATGTTGATAACCATTGTGCACTAAATCTTGTAATAAAGGGTGTTCAGGGTATTGTGTTTGCACCATGACCTTGCCAGGCTTACTTGCTCTACCTGCACGTCCTGAAACTTGCACTAACAGCTGTGCCATATGCTCTGGCGCACGAAAATCATAACTAAATAACGCACCATCAACATCTAACACGGCAACTAAAGTTACGTCAGGGAAATGATGACCTTTAGCAAGCATTTGCGTACCAACTAATATTTGGTGCTCTTTATTACTAACTTGCTCTAATAACTTAGCTAGTTCACCTTTGCGTCGCGTGCTGTCTCTGTCGATACGCACAGCGGAGAAATCAGGAAATAACTCGACTAACCGCTGCTCAAGTTGTTCAGTTCCCTGCCCTAATGGTTTAATGCGGATACTGCCACACTCACCACACTGCGGCATAATACGCTTTTGACTACCACAATGATGACAAACCAAAAGACCTTGGTTTTGATGCAAGGTGTAAGGCTTATCACAACGCTTACACTCAGCTATCCAATTACATTCTTGGCAAGATATAGCAGGCGCATAACCGCGACGGTTTAAAAAGATTAAGACTTGCTCGCCGCGCTCTAACGTATCTTGTATCGCTTTTTTTAATGTTCCTGATAAACCAAACTCAATTTGTTGCTTAGCCATATCAATAAGTTCGATACCTGCAATATTACTTTTACCAGCGCGCTTGGTTAATTGGTGATATTGATATTTGCCCGACAAAGCATTTTGTAGCGTTTCCAAAGAAGGCGTTGCCGTGCCTAATACTACAGGGATATTAAGCTGTCTTGCCCTTAAGATAGCGACATCACGGGCATGGTAACGAAAGCCTTCTTGTTGTTTAAAAGAGCCATCGTGCTCTTCATCAATAACAATTAAGCCCGGAGCTTGGAGTGGTGAGAACACGCCAGATCGAGTTGCAATAACAATGGCTGCTTCACCTTTTTTGGTGCGATGCCAGGTTTGTAAGCGTTCATTATCATTTAGGCCAGAGTGGTGAAGTACGATTGGCACACGAAAACGTTTTTCAAATCGCGATAAGGTTTGCGGGGTTAAACCTATTTCTGGTACCAAAACTAAGACTTGCTTGTCTTGCTTTAACACTTCTTCAATAATTTGTAGGTAAACTTCGGTTTTACCACTACCAGTAATACCGTCTATTAAGTGACACGAAAATTTATTTAGCTGTTGATTAATGCCACTAACAATGACTGCTTGCTCAACTGAAAGCTGGTGTTTATCTTCAACATTAATAGAGTTTTCTTTGCACTTAAATGCCACACTCGCAACTTCGCCTTGGCAAATTAACTCTTTATTCATTAGCGCAGTTAGCTGGCTTTTAATAAAACCTGCCATGCGTATTTCAGGCCAAGTGATATCACCATGCTCACTAATAAATTGATAAAGAGCTTTTTGCTTAGCTGCAGATTTAGCAAGCTTAGCGATTAGCAGTTCAAGCTCTTGCTCTGATTTATCTGGATTTTTGAACCAACAAGCTTCGGGGGTTAAATCGACAGGTTTAATTTGTCTTAATAGCACAGGTAAAGCTTGGCTAATGACATCGCCAATGGGGTGATGGTAATAGCGCGCACACAAACTAAGAAAATCTATTTGCGATGAGGAAAGTTTTGATTCGCTCGGCAGTAATTCTACAATTGCCTTTAATTTATTATCGGCTACATCACATTCATTACTTACTTTAAGTACAATAGCAATCAATTTACGAGAGCCAAACGGCACTAACACTCGGTCGCCTGCAGAGAAGGTTTGCTCGTTTAAGTGTTCAGGCGCTAAATAAGTAAAGCTTTGGCGCATTGGAACCGGGATTGCCACTTGTATATAACGGGAGATAAAGGTCATAGTGATCAGTATTATAATAAGTGTTTTTATTCTGCCCAGATAAAGCAGATTTGCCAAGCAAATTTATTGTGCACACCAACAAAGTCACCAAAAATGTTAATTATCGGCACTAGTTAAAGTATTTGTCTATTTTTTAACTATTTTAGTTGATCATCGGCGGTTGATACCGTATGATCCGCCAACTTAAATTGTAACTCGTATGGTACTTGGCAATTGATCAAGTGGCGATACGGCCTAAATATAGAGGTTTTCCATGAAAGAAAATATCCACCCAAATTACACTGCCATGAAAGCAACATGTTCATGTGGTAACGTTATCGAAACTCAATCTACACGCGGTAAAGACATTTACTTAGACGTATGCTCTTCTTGTCACCCGTTCTACACTGGTAAGCAAAAAGCTGCTGAGACTGGTGGTCGTGTTGATAAATTCAACAAACGTTTCGGTGCTCTTAAGTCTAAATAATCGACTTATTATCCGAATTAAAAAAGCGCCTTATGGCGCTTTTTTAGTTTTTACGGTTTGATATATCTCCATTAATTATCATTTATAAAGCAATGAGCTGGCTACAATAAGTTAAAATTTTTCTCTTGTTCCATCCATCACAAGGGTTATACTAGAAATAATTCAACAACTTAACTTTCAAAGAAAGTGGAGTAAACTATGCAATACAACACCTCTGAACTATGTAATTTATACGCTGACTCAATTGATGTACTCGAACCTATGTTAAGTAACTATGGTGGTAGAAGTTCATTTGGTGGCTCTGTGGTTACAGTAAAATGTTTCGAAAACAATGGCTTAATTGCCGAATTAGTTGAAACCGATGGTGTTGGTAAAGTATTGGTTATTGATGGCGGTGGCTCAACTCGTCGAGCGTTAATCGATGGTTATATTGCCGAAACTGCTGCTCGCAATGGCTGGGAAGGCATTATCTGTTACGGTAGTGTGCGTGATGTTGATATTATTGAAGACATTGAACTTGGCATTCAAGCTATGGTGTCGATTCCTGTTGGCGCCACTGAAGATACAACGGGTGAAAGTGATGTAGCAATTAACTTTGCCGGCGTTACGATTTTACCGGATGATCATATTTATGCAGACAACACAGGTATTGTGCTTTCTCCTGATCCTCTAGATATTGAGTAGAACGCTAATTGTAAGTTATAAGCGACTAGATAGTAAAAAGGGATAACGTTTGTTATCCCTTTTTATTTATTTAACTTTTACACCTTGCTTATATAAAGCAGCCAGAGGGTTTACCCCGAACTGGTAACAAAGCTGTGCAGGTTGTTCTATATCCCATAAAGCGATGTCGGCATCGAGACCCACTTCTAATCGACCAACCTTATGATCTATCCCTAATGCTTTGGCAGCATGACAAGTAACACCTGCTAATGCTTCACTTGGCGTTAATCTAAATAGCGTACATGCCATATTAAGCATTAATTGTATTGAGTTGATTGGTGACGAACCAGGGTTTGCATCACTAGCAATAGCCATAGGAACATTATTCGCACGCAGTGATTCAATTGGTGGTAATTTGGTTTCTCGTAAAAAGTAGAAAGCACCTGGTAAAAGAACTGCTGTCATATTAGCTGCGCTCATGGCTTTTACACCTTGCTGTGATAAAAACTCTACATGATCACTTGAAAGAGCTTGGTATTTTGCGGCAAGCTCAGTGCCGCCAAGATCAGATAGTTGTTCGGCATGAACCTTCACCGGTAAGTCATGCTGCTGTGCCGCTTTAAAAACAGCTTCTGTTTGTTCAATGCTAAAACCTATGCCTTCACAAAAAACGTCGACAGCATCTGCAAGGTTTTGCTTTGCCACTTCAGGGATCATTTGCTCACAAACGAGTTTAATGTAGCCATCAGCGTTATCTTTATATTCAACAGGCACAGCATGAGCACCTAAGAAAGTTTTACGAACAGTAACAGGTACATTTTCCTCTAAACGCTTGGCAACTTTAAGCATCTTAAGCTCAGTTTCAAGGTCGAGTCCGTAGCCTGATTTTATCTCTAAACTAGTAACACCTTCATTATGAAGGGCGCTTAAACGTTGGTGAGCACTAACATACAATTCATCTATCGATGCTTCACGAGTAGCTTTAACAGTAGAAACAATACCACCACCGTTATTTGCTATTTCTTCGTAACTTGCCCCTTGTAGGCGCAGTTCAAACTCATTAGCACGATGAGATCCATAAACAATATGGGTATGACAATCAATTAAACCAGGAGTGATCCACTTGCCTTGGCCATCAATTATTGTTGTTAGTTCTTGGTCAACTTCAGGAAGGTCAGCTTGTGCGCCTAACCATACAATTTTGCCATCGGTTACGGCTAATGCACCCTGCGTGATCGCACCATACGAGTTGCTCGCATCAGACATTGTTGCGATATTAACGTTAGTAAAAAGTAGCTGCCAAGTACTGCTTGCTGTGCTCATTTTATTTCTCTTTGCCATATATAATAAGCGGAATGTAGCTTAAAACGGGTCGACAAGCAAGGTTGTATATACAGCAGAGTTAACTCAAGCTAATAGATTAAGAGTACTTAGTCTGTAATATTAGTTAGCTAAAAATTTGAAACCTAAAATCAATTATATGAACTTTTCTTTAATTCCATTCGTACAATATTGTTAATAAATATACATGTCAGTATTTACATAGGGTAACCAATGAAAAATATACACAGCTTTCTTTTGGTATTACTAATACATTTCCCTCTTTTTAATACGGCAATCGCAGAAGACAACAAAACAGCTTTAGTGCCCTTGCCCTCGGTAGATGATTTTACCAGAGGCGAAAATGGATGGGCGTTTGGGCTTGGGTTTGGCGTTGAATATGAAACAGCGTACGAAGGTTCAGACGAGTTTGGATTTGAAATCCAACCTGCTGGTGCTGTGCAATGGCGAGATGGTAACAATATATATTATTTTGCAGGTGAGGCATTTGGTTGGCGAAGTGTTGTGAATGATAATTGGCTATTAGATGCCTTAGTTGGTTTTGATGAAGGACGAGAAGAAGGTGACTCGGATGATGGTAGGCTTGACGGTCTTGGCGACCAAGATGAAGGGTTTGAACTGGTATTTCAAGCTCGTCGATCATTCACCGAAGATTGGCGGTATTGGTTAGTAGGCCGTTTAGTGGCAAGTGATGAAGGAAATTTAGGTTTATTTGGTGTGGGTCGCCGTTTCGGAGATCAAGTTGATGGTACCGGTTCAGAAATCAATTTAGTTGCTGTTTTTCATGACAGCGAATACGCAAATAAAGGTTTTGGTATAGATGCGCAACAATCTGCTGACTCAGGATTACAAGAAACCAACCTAAGCGCAGGTATACGCTCGGTTGGTATTGATTATAATTACAGACATAATATAAATAATAACTGGCAGATCTACGGTGAAGCGCTGTTCGAATATTATAGTAGTGAGGTTAGAGATAGCCCAATTGCTCGCAGTAATTATGAAGCTGAAATAGGTATAAGTGTAATCTACGTGTTTTAGCTCAAATATTAGCAGAACACTAGATGTTTAAATTTTTGCTTTGTTAATAACCTCAGTTTATCGCTCACTGTAGACAGTGAGCGATAGGTCCTTAATCATCGCCTAAGCCAAACAACCTTTCTAACCATGAAGGTGGTTCAGGTTTCTTCTCCAAACATTCAGTTGAGAAAAAGATACCTTCCGTAACTGCTGGGTATTGGGCAACTTTCGCACATTCATCTGTTACAGCGTTACCTGTAGCAAGTTCAAACGTGGCAAACTCTACACCATCAGGCATAAAGTCATAGCGACTATGACTGCCTTGTTTTTTCAGGTAGTTGGCAAACAATGTCAATGCGCCACTACTGCCCGTTAACCCTGTTGATTTATTGTCATCTCGGCCTATCCACGTGGTCACTACACTTTCTTGATCGTAACCAACAAACCACGAATCACGTAAGTCGTTACTAGTACCTGTTTTACCAGCAAGCAGTTGCTCTGGGAATTTCCAAGCTAATGATTTTGCCGTACCTTCTGATGTCACTTTAGTTAGTGCATAATCAATTAAATAGGCACCTTGTGATGATAGCCTTGCATCAACTACATTTTCTCGCTGCCAAAGGGTTTCGCCATCACCAGAGACTACTTTATTTATCGCTAAGGCACGGTTATAAATACCTGAATTAGCGATAGTGTTATACCACTGGTTTACTTCAAAGGCTGACATGTTGGTTGAGCCAAGCAGCATACTTGGTACTTTTTTGACTTTACCTTGATAGCCTAATGTATGCAGAGTATCGGCAACATCGGCAAGGCCAAGTTTTAAACCTAAGTTAACGGTTGGAATATTTAAAGATTTAACTAAACCGTCAATTAAAGGTACATGGCCTCGGTATTTACCATCATAATTTTTAGGCTGCCAACGCTTACCTGTAGAGCTTTTTAATGAAATAGGTTCATCAGCCAATGGGGTCGCTAAGTTATACTGCTGATAGCGCTCTAAAGCGGTTAGATAAATAACAGGCTTAATCAATGAGCCAATAGGTCGTTTGGCATCTAATGCACGGTTAAAACCTGAATATTTTACCTCTTTACCACCAACAACCGCTTGAATTTGTCCTGTGCGTATATCACTAACAATTACAGCGGTTTGTAATTCTGAGCTATCTTTGCTTTTTTCAAGTTGCGCTAATTGCTCGATTACTGCTTGCTCGGCATTTTGTTGGCGGACAAGATCAAAACCAGTAAAGACTTTAATCCCTGATTGCAGTGCATTACCCGCACCAATATCTTTAAGTTCGCGGCGAACTAACTGCATATAGGCAGGATAAGATTGCTTAGCGAAGCGGCGTTCACTACGAATACTTAATGGCTGCTCAATTGCATTTAAATAACTGTTTTTAGTTAAGGTGTGATTTTCAAACATCACACGTAAAATTAAATCACGACGTTCACTGGCGCGTTCAGGTTTACGCCAAGGATCATAATATGAAGGGCCTTTAACCTGTGCGATCAATAAAGCAATTTGAGCATCATCGAGCTCACTTAACGGTTTACCGAAATAAAACTGCGAAGCCAAACCAAAGCCATAAATACCATTGGCATAATGTTGGCCTAAATAAACCTCATTGATATAAGCTTCTAGTAGTTGATCTTTGGAATAGCGGAGCTCTAAAATAACTGAGATTAAAGCTTCGTTGACTTTACGCCAAATCGTTTTTTGACGATTCAAATACATGTTTTTGGCAAGTTGCTGGGTTAACGTACTGCCACCTTGCACAGTTGCGCCAGCAAGCATGTTTTTCCAGAAAGCTCTAAGAATACCTGTAGGTGAAATACCATGATGGCTATAAAAATCACGGTCTTCAATCAAGAGTAATGTATCAATTAACTGTTGTGGTACCTGCTCTAATGATAAGAACACACGGTCTTCTGCATCGGCAGAAAGAATGCGGTCAATTAAAATGGGCTCTAATTTAACACTATGCTTAACTTCGCTATTTTCTGTTAAACGATAAACTTCACCGTTTTTTTGTTCAATGCTAATTAATGCTGGCTCTTGTAAGCCATAACCAAAATCAAACTCTCGTCTAAAAATAGTAACTTTAGAACCTTGGCGTGAAAACTGACCAGGCGATGTGACTCTGGTAACTCGTTGATAATTAAGATGGATTAGTTCACTTTCAACTTTGGCCAAATTAATTGGCTTATCTGCATTAATTACAGGGATATTGGCATAAACTTGCGCAGGTATTTGCCAACGTTGGCCTTCAAACGTTTGCCTAACTTTGCCGTCAAGGTAAATGCTATACAAACTAATAAGAGCGACAAAAATAATCGATAATTTAATTGCAGTTACAATCAACCAACGACTAAAGCCTTGCTTAACTTTAGTATTTTTTACTTTACCTTTAGTAAAGCCTTTCTGTTTTATTGCTTTCGATTTTGCTGTTTTAGTTTTAGTCATTGCGCATATATTTTTTTGTTTTATTAGTTGGTTTAGCGTTTGCAGGCTCGTCTGGCCAAAAATGTCTTGGATAGTTAGCCTTCATATCTTTTTGTACATCTTTATAACTGCCTTGCCAAAATCTAGCCAAGTCTTGTGTCACCTGAATTGGCCGTTTTGCAGGAGAAAGTAGCTCTAATAGTACAGCAACTTGTCCATTTGCAACATAGGGAGACTTAGTTAAACCATACACTTGTTGCATAGGTAAAGCCAACTTAGGTTGAGGTTGGTCACTATATTGATAAACAAACTCACGACCAAGTGGCGATACATAAACTTTAGGAGCCCATAGTTTGACAATTTTTCGCTGCTCAAAATCTAAATAGTTATTGAGAATTTCGCTAAAATTAAGCTTTTGTACAGCCGTTAATTTTTTAATGGATATAACATAAGGCGCCAGCCAAACCTCTAGTTGCGCCAGCAAAGATTTTTCAGAAAAATCAGGTAAGTCTAACCCAGGAAAATATTGATTTAACCATCGCACACGCTTAATAAAATTAACCACTTTGTCATCAAACTTTAAGGCGTTCAAACCTTTTTGACGAATAAAGTCACACCATAACTGGGTCAAGGTTTCACTGTTGATTACCGCATTACTTATTTCTCGATTGAGTACTAAGCTAAAAAGTCGAGTTTGCTTTTCACTGGTGATTTTTTGCTGTTTTTCATCATATTTAAGTACATCACTTTCTTGTATATGATCTGCAAAGTGCTGATAAATTTCAGCCTCAGACGTTGGCGCAGCTAAAGTAATATTAAGTTTATTTTGATAACTGTGTAACTGAGCACAAACTAAGTAAGGTTCACCATTTAATTTATCATTTTCAGCAAGCTCTGCTCCCTTGCCATTGGTGCATAAATAACTACCAACTTTGTTACGGGTTATGGCGATTCTTTCAGGGTAGGCAAATGCTAATAGCAAGCCAGAGCTAGTCATTGGCCAATCGTTATCATTCAAGCTAAGTTTAAAGCTTTTTAAATTAGAGCTGCGACTCACAGCAATCAATTTCTTAGCTAAGCTAGTTGCTTGTAATATAATACGAGCTTCAATTCCTCTAGCCTTATTTTTATTTTGCGCTAATTGATATAAACGACTTCTGATATCGCAATTACCTTCGGCCTGCTCTCGTTTAAAAATATCGCGTTCTTCTAATAAAGCCGCCATTAAACACGCTAGCGACAAAGCATGTATTGAATGCTGATGTTGCTCTACTAACTCAAGAGCCTTAATTAGCATATGAGCAAATCTTGGATGGCAAGGAAAGTTTGCAACTAAGCTGCCATGTTTAGTTAAACGATTTTGCTGATTAACCACATCTAATGCTTGCAGAGTTTGCCAGTTATGAACTTCACTTGCTTTAGCTGGCAGTTCTAGAAAATTTAATTGTGAAAATTTACTTACCCCCCAGTTTGCTACATCGATAGTCATAGGTAGTAAGTCTGCTTGGCTAATTTCACTAGCACTGTGTTCACTTCGACGCTGAAAGTCATCATTAGCATATAAACGTATACATTTACCTGCTTGCATACGACCAGCTCGACCGGCTCTTTGCACAGCAGAAGCTTTTGATATTTTTTGTTGGCTTAATTCATTTATTAAACTGTCTTGGTTAAAGCGAGCAACTTTTTCATAACCACTATCAATTACCATAGATATACCATCGATAGTCAGTGAGGTTTCTGCAATATTTGTCGCTAGTACGATCTTTCTTCGCCCTGCTGTAGAAGGCGCTATAGCTTGTTGTTGCTGTTTAATATCTAAGTCACCATATAAGGCAAATAAGTCGACTTCATTTGGTAGCTGTTCAATTAAAGCATTATAGACAAAGCGAATATCCGCTGTGCCAGGTAAAAATACTAAAATTGAACCTTGCTCACTTAACGCATTTTTGCGGATCACATTAATAGCATTGTTACGCCAATTACGATCATTGCTTGGCGCACTATAGGATATTTCAATTGGAAAAGTTCGACCTTCACAAGCAAGGGAAACTGCGCTTGGTAAAAACTTAGTTAGGTAATCATTATCTAATGTGGCCGACATTAATAATAATTGTAAGTCATCACGCAAGCCTTGTTGAATATCGAGTGATAAAGCAAAGGCTAAATCGGCATGAATAGAACGCTCATGGAACTCATCAAATATAATTAAGCCAACATCACTGAGTTCATTATCATTTTGAATAAGGCGAGTTAATATCCCTTCAGTGACAACCTCTAAACGAGTGTTTGTTGAAACACGAGTATCGTTACGCATTCTATAACCCACCGTTTCACCGACTTTCTCACCAAGTTGCTGAGCAAGGCGTGTTGCTACCGACTTAGCAGCAATTCGACGAGGTTGAAGCATAATGATCTTTTGCGACGCAAAGCGCTCAGATTGCAATAACCACAGCGGTAAATTTGTTGATTTACCGGCACCAGGAGGTGCACAAAGGATGATCGCTGGAGTGTCATTTTCAATAGCAGCCAATAAAGGCTGCTTAATGGTATTAATAGGAAGCGTGTTAGGTTCTATAGTCATATATTAAATGCCAATTGAGTTGGCATTATGGCTGTTCAGCAATAATTATTTATACCATAGAAATTGCTTCTGATTCAGTACTATTTTTGTTATCAGTGGCTAGTTGATTATCTTTATTAAACACTATGTATAAAGAAGGTAATACTAGCAAACATACAAAAGTGGTAAATAAGATACCAAATCCTAACGATACAGCCATTGGCACAACAAATTGTGCCTGCCTTGATGTTTCAAACACCATAGGAGCTAATCCGCCAAAGGTTGTTAACGTGGTTAAGATGATAGGTCGAAAACGACGCTGACAAGCAAGAATTATTGCCTGTAAAGCATTAACTCCTTGCGCAGTTTTCTTATTAGCATATTCAACTAAAATCAAACTGTCATTCACTACCACCCCAGCTAAAGCTAACATCCCCATAAGACTAACCACACTCAAGCTAAGGCCTAGGAACATATGACCTAAAATAGCCCCTATTGCGCCAAACGGTATAACCGCCATAATGAGTAATGGTTGCGCATAACTTTTAAAGGCAATGGCTAACAAAATATAGATAGCAGCTAGCGCAAAACCGGTGCCTAATTCCAAGCTTGAAACACTTTCGGCAATTTGTTCTTGATTACCACCAAAGTGAATAGTTAAACCAGGGTAGCGCCCCTCTAATTCAGCCACTAAATGGCCTTTAACCGCTTGAGTTACCGATGGAATAGCCTCTTCAGGTAAAACTTCCGCGCCAACGGTTTCAATACGTTGACCTTTACGTCTATTGATTCGAGAAGGAGCTAATACTTTTTCAATAGTGGCAACACTCCCTAAAGGAGCATAACCGCCTCCTTTGGTTTGAATTAACAAGCTTTCAATGTCATTCGCCACTTCACGCTCTTCTCTTGGTAAGCGCACTAGTGTGGTTACTTCATTTCTTAAACGGTGTTGTCTTTGCGCTCTTGCTCCATATAAAGAAGCGCGCATTTGCGCAGCTAAATCAGCAGCATCTAGCCCTAGTGAACGACCATTTTCATTGAGTTTTAATTTCCACTCGGGTTTGCCTTCTTCCATCGAATTAACGGTGGCGACTACATTATCAATACCTTCGAAAAATAATGCCGCATCTTGTGATGCCGCGAGTAACACATCAGCATCACTGTGGCGTAACTCTATCGTCACGGAAGTTGCCGCCACGGCACTGCTACCACGACGAGCACCACTAAATCGCAACTTACCTTTTTTATGCAACTCTTTTGAGCTTTCACGCCACCACTGGCGAACCTCTTCAGTGCTGACATCACGCTCTTCACTTTCAACAAGTAATAAACTCACCTCAACACCAGTATCAGTGATCAAGCTACGAGTGCTTACTAAAATGTCTTCGGCATTGTTTTCTTTAAGCATAGTTTGGCTACTTCGCTCTAAAATATCGCGCAATTTAATTGCCTCGGCAAGAGGTTCGCTTTCTGATATTTCAAAGCTTGCTTTAACCCAACGACCATCCATTTTAGGGTATAAGCCAAAGCCCATCTTGCCACTAAAAGCGTAGGAAAGAACTAAGACAAAACATAAAATAGCAATAGCTAGGGTTAAGCTTGGCCACGCTAAACATTTCTTTAAAAGTGGCGTGTAGTAATTAGTAATTAGGCTTTGCAAGCCCTTATCACATCGCCTTTGCAACGCTTTAAATTTAGCCGTAACAACATTTGGCTCTTTCTTTTTTATATTGGCAAGGTGCGACGGCAATATAAATAACGCTTCCACCCAAGAGACAATAAAACAAAGTACAACCACCACGGGGATTGCGCCAAAGAGTAGTTTCATAAACCCAGGAAGTAAGAGTAAAGGTAGGAAGGCAACAATGTTGGTTAAGATGGCAAAGGTTAATGGTTTAGCAACTTCTTTGGCTCCTAAAATTGCTGCATCTGAATAAGACATGCCCTCTTCCATGTGCGCATAAATATTTTCGCCGGCAATGATGGCATCATCAACAACAATACCGAGGGCAATAATAAAGCCAAACATAGATACCATATTGATAGAAACATCGAAACTTGGCATTAATAAAATAGCGCCTAAGAAAGCGCTAGGAATACCGGCTACTACCCAAAAAGCTAATCTAAATTCTAAAAACAAACTCATTAAGATAAGCACAAGTAATAACCCCATAAAGGCGTTATTTAGTAATAGTCCTAAGCGTTTTTGATAGTTGGTTGCGTCATCATCAACAATTGAAAGACCTGCATTAGGTGGCAGCATAGCTTCGAGCTCTGGCCACATTTCTTTTACAGAGTCGGCTATATCACTAGGGCTTTGATCGCCAACACGATAAATATTTATGCGAGCAGATAACTGTTTATCGTAGGTAACTAAGTAACGCTCATCGGCAAAACCTTCACTTACCGTTGCTATATCCCCAAGCAGTAATTGATCACCCTGCTCAGACGATAGCAGTGGCATTTGTGCTAATTCATCAGCCCAATAAGTACGTTCATCAACAGATAAGATTATGTCGCCATTGTCAGCTTTAATTTTTCCTGCCGATTGTTCAATAACACCGCGTTTAATTTTTGATGAAACTTGCGTTAGCGTTAAGTTATAGGCTTGCAGTGTACTTTGTGGGATCTCAACATGAATTTCTTCACGTGGAATACCACTTAGTTTTACTTGCGAGATATAAGGTGACTGTAAGATACGATCGCGTATTTGTTCCGCTACCCTTTTAACACTAAATTTATCCAAATCAGCATGAACAACGATTTCCATTACATCAATAATTCGTTTACCCAAATCGACTTTAGGTCGCTCCATACCAGATGGAAAAGATGATATACGGTTAACCGCTTGCTGGGCATCTTGATAAACTTGTTGGGCATCGGCTCCAGCTTCAAGCTCACCTTGTATTCGAACCCAACCAGAGAAAATAGTGGTGCGGATACTGCGAATGCCCGATAAACTATCAAGTGAATCTTCGATTGGTACAGCAATAGAATTTTCCATTTCACTTGGTGAAGCACCTGGATAACTTACTCGTACAGAAATACTATCTAGGGTTGTTTCGGGCATATATTCTTTGCGAATAACCACCGACATAACTAAGCCACCAAATAGCAAAGCAAACATTAATAAGTTAGGGGCAATACCATGGCGGATCATCCATGTCATCGGATTAAAGCTCATTACAACTTACCTCTTTCAAGGCGTTTTTGCTGTCTTTTATCAGACTTATCATTTTCATCTAGAGCTAAAGCCTGAGCTTTTCTTGGCTTATTTATGTTTATTGGCTTAACCACTAAACCTTCACTTGCAATACCTGGCTTTTCGCTAAGTGCTCTGTCCCCTGCACTAAAGTCAGCTTTAATGTAAACAAAGTCACGCCCTTTATATAACACATCAACAGCTCGTTTTTGCATTGTGTTATTGCTATCAACGACCCAAATAGAATTATCCGCTTGTAACAAGTTACTTTTAACAACCCACGCATCGTTAATTGCTTTGCCTTGCAACTCTATACTTAAAAAGTCATTAATAAAAATCGGAGGATTATTGCTATCAATAGTATTGTTTTGATCTAATGATAACGGGTTGTCAATGGCAAGTAGAACTTTGACTTGTCGATCTCGAGCATCTAATTCGGGCAGTACAGAAACAAACTTAGCTGTGCGGCTAACGCCTTCACCCCAAAGTTTAGGTTGCGTTAAAATGGCATCTTTGCTGCTATCAAACATAGCTAGGAAAGTACGAGGTATTTTTACCTCAACCCAAAACGTATCAACATTAACCACTTCAAATAAATTACTATTTTGCCCTACTCTGCTGCCTCGCCCTACTGACTTACTAACGATTTTTCCTTTAAAAGGCATCTCTATATTAGTACGTTGTAATGCAACCTCGGCCTTTTCAACATTAGTTTTGGCAATATCTAATTTTGCTTGCGCCATTAGTAATTGCGGCTCGCGCAACACCAGTGTAGTTTCTAAACTTTCAGGGTCAATGTCTTCTAATAAAGCTAACTCTTCTTTTGCTAGTATTTGATCGCCGCGCTCTAGCTCTAAACTTGCCTGCGCCTGAACAAGCTGACTTTGTTGAGTTCGTAAAGCTAAGGTGTAATCGGTGTCATCAACTTTTGCTAACCAAGAACCCTTTTCTAATAAAGCGCCGGGTTTAGCTCTAGGGTTTACTTCGGAAATTTTACCTGAGACTTGCGCTAAGATATTAACGGCTTCGTTAGCTTTAACTAGACCTGACGAGTTCCATGTAGGGGTAACAGAGCCTTTTGTTAATTCAATCACGCGAACAATACGTTGTCTTTTTTTATTGTCTTTTTTCCATGCTGGTTTTTCGATTTTACCGGAATCTAAAAGGAAAAATGCCAAAGGGATGCTGATGAGAACCAACACTAAAGGGATCGACTTTATTAGTAGGGAATTAAATTTATTCATTAGGTATTTTCATCGATTATTGTTTTAGCAGAAAAATCTATCGACTCTTGCGCTTCTTCATTAGTTAGCAAAGTAAAATTGCCATGACTTAATTCACGATACAAACTTACTCGGTTATTTATTAATTCTTTTTGGGCATCAACGACTTGTCGCTCAAGGTTAAGACTGGTTTCTTGCGCTTTTAATAAGGTTAAGTAACTGGCTTTACCGTTTAAATATTTTGACGATATAACTCGTTCTGATTTTTTCGCCAGGGTCATTTGTAAATCAATATTACTAGCAACTTTAGCGAGTTGTTGTTCGGTAATTAATGATGACTCCACCGCATAAATAGCATCTAACCAAGTTTGTTTGTAATCAGCAAAACTCGCCTCTAAAGCATACTCTCTTTGTTTTACTACCGCTTTTTTAGCGCCCGCATCAAATAAAGGCAAAACCAATGACGATATTAGCGAGCCACTCCAATCGTCAAACAAGTCTTGTACGTTAGTTTTATTAGTTGAATAACTTGCTCGCAATGTAATACGTGGAAATCTATCAGTAACCGCTGCAGCCATAGCAGCATTAGATGCTTGTAGCTGAGCATAGGCTTCTTGGATATCAGGACGATATTGTAGAGTACTTAATGGTAAACCCATACTTGGTAGGGGCGGCACTGTCGGTAGTGATGACTGAGTTAGCTCTGGCAATTGTGAGGATTTAACACCTACCCATAATGCCAATTGCTTAGTAAAAATTGCTAAGCGGGCATCATTTACAGCTTGTTGCGCGACAATAGATTCTAATAATCTTTGTTGTTGCCAAATATCTGTAATTGAATTTTTACCCAAGGCAAAACGACGATTGATAACTTTTAACGCTGAGTTAGTGCGCTTGTATTGATCAGCAAATAATCTTTGTTTATCTGTAGCAGCTATCCAACCAAACCAAGCTTTGGCAATAGAACCAGCAACTGCATTAGCTCTTGCTTTGTAAAGAGCTTGCTTTGCTACAACATCCCAAACAGCTCTTTGTTCTAAAGATGCAATACGCCCCCATAAGTCTAACTCCCATGAAGATGTTAGCCCTAGTGATGCGCTTTCTGCTCGATCAAAGTCATCAAAGTCGTTTCTGCTTGTGGCACTTAAATTTAGATCAGGATATTTATCTGACTGACTTACGGTTAAGCCTGCAGAGGCACTTTTTACTCTAGCTAAGCTTGAAGTTAAAGACTGATTATTTTTTAAGCCAAGTTCAATTAATTCATTTAATTTGTCATCATTGAAAGCCGCCCACCAATTGCTAGCTAGCTCAACTTGACCTTCATCAATGAACGAGCTTTCGATATCTGGGGTTACATCTAGTTTTTTGGTCTGGATACTGCACGAGCACAATAAAAAAACAGAGCAGAAAACTCTTAACATAAGATGCATTGCGTTGTTCAATCCTTTCTTTTGAGGAATTTAAATCATAATTCGGCCAAGTTTTATTATCTAACAAACTGTTGGTGAGTTAATAGAGGCTTTACGAAATATTTACTCTGTCAAATAATACCAAGTGAAATAAATATCAAACCATTTTATAAAGCTAACACTTCCCTTGTGCAGTAGTTTATAAAAAAAGCCCCTATAGATAATTAAACCTATAGGGGCATTGAATTAGTTATACACTTATTTAAACGTTATAAGTGGTAGAAGCAGTATCGCCACCTCTTCCTGTCCAGTTGGTGTGGAAAAATTCACCTCTTGGCTTATCAACTCGCTCATAAGTATGAGCACCAAAGTAGTCTCGTTGTGCTTGCAGTAAGTTAGCAGGTAATCTTGCCGTTCTAAAGCCGTCAAAATAAGTAAGTGCCGAACTTAAACATGGTACTGCAATACCGTTAGTTACTGCAGTACAAATTACTTTGCGCCAACCTTCTTGCGCATTAACCACAGTGTCTTGAAAATATGGGGCAAATAATAAATTAGATAACTCTGGGTCAGCGTCATAAGCATCTTTAATGTTACCTAAAAATGCTGAGCGAATAATACAACCGCCACGCCACATTAAAGCAATACCGCCATAATTGAGTTCCCATTTAAACTCTTTGGCTGCTTCTTGCATTAATACATAGCCTTGAGCATATGACACCATTTTAGCGGCTAATAATGCTTGACGTAAGTTTTCGATAAACTCAGCTTTATCGCCAGTAAACGTTATGCCTGGACCAGATATCACCTTAGATGCAGCAACACGCTGTTCTTTTTGAGCTGATATACAGCGAGCAAAAACTGAGTCCGCAATTAAGGTTAAAGGCACACCTAAATCAAGCGCAGTTACGCCAGTCCATTTACCTGTACCTTTTTGTCCCGCGGTATCAAGAATTTTTTCAACTAAAGGCTCACCATCTTCATCTTTATAAGCGAAGATATCGCGAGTGATCTCAATTAAATAACTGTCGAGTTCGGTCTTATTCCAATCGGCAAATACTTGATGAATTTCATCTGCGTTTAAGCCAAGTACATGCTTCATTAATTGATATGCTTCACAAATTAATTGCATATCGCCGTATTCGATACCGTTATGTACCATTTTTACAAAATGTCCGGCACCAGCATCACCGACCCAATCACAACATGGAACAACCGCTTCACCTTGCTCATTATCAACTTTTGCTGAAATTGATTGGAAGATATCTTTTACTGCAGGCCATGCCGCTTTTGAACCACCAGGCATAATTGAAGGACCTTTTAATGCACCTTCTTCACCACCTGATACACCCGTGCCTATATACAATAAACCTTTACTTTCTAAGTACTGAGTTCGACGATTTGAATCTGGGAAATGAGTATTACCACCATCGATAATAATATCGCCAGCGTCTAAATGAGGAATGAGTTGTTCGATAAAGTCATCAACAGGTTGCCCAGCTTTAACCATTAGCATGATTTTACGAGGTTTAGCCAGTGACTCAACTAAAGATTCGATGCTATTTGCACCTCGGATATTTTTACCAGCAGCACGACCTTGTAAAAAGTTTTCAACCTTCGCATAGCTACGATTATACGCTGTAACAGTAAAGCCTTTAGATTCCATATTAAGAACCAAGTTCTCCCCCATAACAGCTAAACCAACTAGCCCTATGTCTGATTTATCTTTCATGCCGCTTCCTTCAATTAAAATAATTAACTCGTATAGTTAATAATTTATAATCTTTGTAGGGTAAACTGCAATGATTTATCGCGATTAATAGAAATTAAATCAATATATATTAGAGTAATTAAAATTACTTAGTTATTAGCGATTGGGTTTGTTGCAGCATAACGGAGTTTATTTGTTGACGTTTATTAACCACTTCACCAACAATAATTAGCGCAGGACCTTTAAAGTCATAAAATTTCATATCTGTTTCAATATTATTTAAATCGCTGCAACAAACGAGCTGTTCAGCTAATGTGCCTTGATCTATTATGGCGATAGGCAGAGTTTCACGCATACCAAACTTAATTAAGCGTTGGCTAATTTCGGCTACTTTACTTAAGCCCATATAAAAAACTAAGGTGTCTTTTTCATTAGCAATGTTACGCCAATTAGCTTCTGCGTCTTTATCTTTAAGTGAGGCGGTAACAAAACGCACCGATTGTGCGCAATCACGATGTGTTAACGGAATACCCGCATAGGCTGCACAGCCACTGGCTGCGGTAATACCAGGTATTATCGCGAACGGAATATTATGATTAGTTAATATTTGTGTTTCTTCAGCTAAACGACCAAAAATACTGGGGTCACCACCTTTCAATCGCACCACGGTATTACCAGCTTGTGCATGGGCTAGCATCACTTTACATATTTCATCTTGATGCATACTATGCTTGCCACACTTTTTACCAACAAACTCAACTTTTGCGTGCTTAGGAAAGTACTCATACAAGTCAGGATTAACCAGCCAGTCAACCATAATTACGTCTGCAGATTGGATTATTCGATGTGCTTTCATGGTAAGTAATTCAGCATCACCACAGCCGCCACCAATCAAGAATACTTGACCTTGTTTACTACCTTTTAAGGTTGTGTTTTTGTTTAAACCATTTCTCTTATCTTTGTTTGAGAATAGATTCGAATTAAACGCACTTTTGAAAAAAGATAATGGGCTAAATATATTACTTAAGGTCATATTAGTTCTACTTAAACGGCTAAAACAGGAATGCGATTACCTTCATTCTCGGTTGATTTATTGCTATTAACATCCGATGAACCCACTTGATGCTGACTTATCAATGCACTTAATTCAGATTTACACGATCCACAATTAGTACCACAACTAAGCTTTTTCCCTAACTGTTCAACAGAGTTACAGCCTGATTTAATTGCGGCAATAATAGGCTTTTCTGCCACGCCAAAACAGCTACATATTTGCTTACCGTTGGCAAAAGCATCACTGGGTTTACCCTGTAACATGGCTGAAATCTCTTGAGCACTAACTTCCTTAGCTGAAAAAACATGCTCTAACCATTGTGGTTCGCTTTCGCTTGGCAGCGGTGAAAACACGGCTAAGCAAACTAATTTATTTTGTTCTAAACCAATGATAAAGCTCTGTTGATTTTGCGGGTCACTAAATTGCAACCACTGACTTGCCTGCACATTTTGCGCCTTACACCAAGCTAACTCATCGCTTAGCTTTTCAGTAAAAGCCAATTGCTGTGAAGTACAATATTGATTATTAGTTTTTAACCAAAAATCAGCTTGTGGCTTAACAAATTCACTATTGCAATGAAACTGCACATGTTGCTGGTAATGTTTTGATTTAATATTAACTGCGCTTTGCTTAGTTTCAGGTTGGCCTGAAATAGGGTCAACAACCGATGGATATAAATTACTAACATTAGCATGAGAGGCAAATTGTTTATTCCAATGTATCGGTAAAAATACCTGTCCTTGGCGTATATTATCTGAAATATCCACGCCAACAATCACTTCGCCTGTGTTTGAGTTAACCGCGACTAAGTCACCTGCTTGCACGCCATAAACCGAGGCATCTGTTGGGTTTATCGATAATAATGGTTTTGCAGTATGTTGGTTTAACTTGCCAGCTTTTGATGTACGAGTCATGGTGTGCCATTGATCGCGTATACGGCCGCTATTAAGCAGTAATGGAAATTGCTTACAAGTTTGTTGTTTCGGTAATTGTGGGCTTATCGCAATAAAATTTGCTTTACCAGAAGCAGTAGCAAACTTTTTATCAGCAAACACCCTTGCACAACCTTCTGGATAGTTCGAATTTATCGGCCATTGCACTGGTTTTAGTGCATCATACTCACTTGTGCTTAATGTTGATAAAGCTGATATATCAAATACTCGTTGGCCATTATTTTTATAGCCAGATAAAGCTGCATGTTCAGAAAATATTTCACTTGGGTGCGTATAATTAAAACCTGAAAAGCCCATTTTAGTGGCAACATCACAGATGATTTGCCAATCATGTTTAGCTTCACCACAAGGTTTTACTATACCTCGCTGTCTTGAAATACGTCGCTCTGAATTGGTTACGGTACCGTTTTTTTCAAGCCATGATGTGGCAGGTAGTTTTACCTTAGCAAAGTCGAGCGTGTCATTGTTAGCAACACAATCGGATACCACAACTAAATCACATTGCGATAATGCACTAGCGATTTCATTTCGGTTTGGCAAGCTCACCATTGGATTGGTCGCCATGATCCAAACCGCTTTTATCTCACCTGATTTAATTTTGTCGAACAGCTCGACGGCTTGAGAACCATTTCCACTGGCCATGGTAGGAGACTGCCAAAATGTTTGTACAATGTCTCTATGCTCACTATTGGTTATATCCATATGAGCCGCTAACTGATTAGCTAATCCACCAACTTCACGACCGCCCATAGCATTAGGTTGGCCGGTAATAGAAAATGGACCACAACCTGCTTTAGCAATTTTACCGCTTGCTAAATGACAGTTAATAATGGCATTACATTTATCTACACCAGAGCTCGATTGATTAATGCCCATCGAATAAAAACTAATCGCGGTTTTACTACTGGCAAATAACTGATAAACCTGAGTTAACTGCTTAGCATCTAACTCACAATATTGAGCTGTGGTTGTCACATCCCATTTAGCACAAGCAGCGAGTGTTTGCTCAAAACCTTGGCTATGCTTTGCAATAAATTCGTTATCAAGTGCATTGTTGGCATTGAGGTAATGCAATAAGCCATTAAAAAATGCGCCATCGGTTCCTGGTTTTATTGCTAAATAATGCTCAGCTATTTCTGCCGTTGCCGTACGACGTGGATCAATAACCACAACCTGCATTTGCGGGTTAAGCTGCTTAGCTCGTTCAATACGTTGGAATAACACCGGATGCGCCCAAGCAGCATTAGAGCCAACAATAAAAAGTACATCCGTTTGTTCTAAATCTTGATAATTACAAGGGACGACATCTTCACCAAAAGCACGCTTATAGCCAGCAACCGCCGATGACATACATAACCTTGAGTTAGTATCTATATTGCCAGAGCCTATATAACCTTTCATCAGCTTGTTGGCAACGTAATAATCTTCCGTTAATAACTGCCCTGAAACATAAAAGGCAACCGCATCACTGCCATGCTCGGCGATAATGTCTTTGAACTGCTCAGCCACATAATTTGTAGCCGTTGGCCAATCAACTTGCTCACCATTAATTTCTGGCTGCGTTAAGCGATTATCATCACTTTGAGTTGCCAATAAGTTAGTGCCTTTGATACATAAACGGCCATGATTAGCCGGGTGCTCTGGTGTACCCGATATTGCTGTAGCCACATTATTTTGCAAGCTAATATCAACCCCGCACCCCACACCGCAATAGGCACAAGTGCTTTGTTTTATTAAGGTAGTATGTTTATGCTGTAATGGCTGAGCTAATGTCATAAATTTTGCCAACTATTAAACAAATAGCTGTACTTCTCCAGATTGCACTCGAACAAGATATACAGGAACATTGCTTGCTTCATCTTGTAAGCATTGGCCAGTTAGTAATGAAAAATGTTGCTTGTATAAAGGCGATGCAACAACGGGCTCATCATTAATACTGCCAACAATACCTCGGTAGATCACATTAGCTTTGCCAATAGGATCAAAGTTGCCAACAGCAAAAAGTTTTTGCTCTGCTTTTTCTAAATGAAATATAGCAATCTGTTGATCATTAATTAATGCACAAACACCTGCATCTTTTACTAGGTCTTGTTCACTACACACTTTTATCCAGTTTTTATCTGCTTGTTTGTCGTTAGTAAATTCCATGATGCTCTCCTTAAGATGGGTCAAAAATTACTGGGATACGCTCTTCTTCTCGCGCCGGACGAATTTGTTCACGCTCGGTAACGAATTGAATATTGCTATCGCTATCATCACTATTTACAAATGATTTGAATCGTTTCATTGCCTCTGGATCGGCCAATGTAGTTTTCCACTCACATTGATACGAATCGGCAATTACTTTCATTTGGTTTTCTAATTCGCCTGCAAGCTCAAGAGAGTCATCAATAATTACCTTTTGTAAATACTCTAAACCACCTTCTAAGCTCTCTAACCATACCGAGGTACGTTGTAAACGGTCTGCCGTTTTTACATAAAACATTAATACGCGGTCGATGTATTGAATTAAGGTGGCATCATCAAGGTCAGTGGCAAACAAATCACCATGGCGAGGACGCATACCGCCATTACCACAGACATATAAGTTCCAACCATTTTCGGTAGCAATCACACCTATGTCTTTACTTTGTGCTTCGGCACATTCACGGGTACAGCCAGATACAGCAAATTTAATTTTATGAGGAGAGCGTAAGCCCTTGTAGCGATTCTCTAGGTATAAGGCCATAGATAAACTATCTTTAACGCCAAAGCGACACCAAGTTTCACCAACACAAGATTTTACCGTACGCAGAGATTTACCATAGGCATGGCCAGTTTCAAAACCAGCATCGATCAGCTCTTGCCAAATAAGTGGTAATTGCTCAACTCGTGCGCCAAACATATCAATACGTTGGCCACCTGTGATCTTGGTATAAAGCGCATATTTTTTAGCGACTTCACCAATCACAATAAGTTTTTCTGGGGTTATTTCACCACCTGGAATACGTGGTACAACTGAGTAGGTACCATCTTTTTGCAAGTTAGCTAAGAAATTATCGTTCGAGTCTTGTAGCGGCAGGTGCAGTTTTTCTAAAATATATTCGTTATATACAGACGCTAAAATTGACGCCGTAGTTGGCTTACAAATTTCACAACCTAAACCAGAGCCATGTTTATCAAGTAATTCGTCAAAGGTTTTAATTTTTTCAACTTTGATCAAATCGAATAATTCTCGACGAGAATAAGCAAAGTGCTCACACATGTCTTTTTTAACTTCAACACCACGGTTTTCTAGCTCAGTTTCAAAGACATCTTTAAGTAATGCCGAGCAACCTCCACAACCGGTACTAGCTTTAGTACAAGACTTAAGTGCAGGTAAATCGGTAGCGCCAGCATCAACACTCGCAATAATGTCGCCTTTAGTCACATTATGACAAGAACAGATCATTGCGGAATCTGGCAATGAATCTGCGCCTAATGTTGGTTTATCACCACCCATAGGCAAGATTAATGACTCAGGTGTTTCAGGTAAATCAATGCCATTAAGCATGTACTGTAAAAGACTGTCGTATTCACTGGTATCACCAATTAATACCGCACCAAGTAATTTGCTTTTATCACTCGATACCACAATCTTTTTATATACACCTTCTGGTTGATTTTCGTAAGTGTAAGTTAATGAACCGGCGGTTTTACCGTGGGCATCGCCAATAGAGCCTACTTCAACGCCCATCAGTTTTAACTTAGTACTCATGTCGGCGCCAGTAAATGACTCACTTTCACCGCAAATATGTTTAGCGGCAACTTTTGCCATGGCATAACCAGGGGCAACAAGACCAAAAATAAAATTATTCCATAAAGCACATTCACCAATTGCGTATATATCGGCATCTGATGTTTGACATTGGTTATTAATGGTTATACCGCCACGCTCACCTATTTCTAAATCAAACTCGCGTGCTAAGTTATCGTAAGGACGAATACCGGCAGAGAATAATATTAAATCAGTTTCTAAAACAGTGTCATCACTAAAGCACAACTTATAACGACATTGCTCGCCATCTTCGATTACGTTCGTTGCTTTGGAGGTGTGTACTTGCACGCCAAGATCTTCAATTTTATTGCGCAGTACCGCACCACCGCCAGCATCAACTTGCACGCCCATAAGTTGCGGAGCAAACTCAACAACATGAGTTTCTAACCCTAACTCCTTTATTGCATTTGCCGCTTCTAAGCCTAATAAACCACCACCAATTACCACGCCAACCTTGCTCGATTTGGCACTATTTTCAATGGCGTGTAAGTCTTCAATTGTGCGATACACTAGACAGTGATCACGGTCTTTACCCGGGATAGGTGGAACGAAAGGATAAGAGCCTGTTGCTAGGACTAACTTGTCATAGCCAAACTCTTCGCCTGTAGCTGTAACTACTTTTTTATTGGCTTTATCTATATTAACTACTTTTGCATTAGTGCGAAAATCTACGCCCCATGCTTCATAAGTAGCCACATCAGTCATGGCCAAGTCATCAGCAGTTTTACCAGTAAAAAATTCTGAAAGGTGTACACGGTCATAAGCTAAACGAGATTCAGCAGAGAGCACCGTAATTTGGTAGTCATTATCTTTATAAAGCTGTTCAACAAAGTGATGACCAACCATACCATTACCGACAACAACAATATTTTGTTTGGCTTGAATTTGGATCTGTGCGCTCATGCTTATTTTCCTAGTACATAAATTCGCTTTTTAGCGAATACTGTTTAATTAACGAAATATAAAGTTATATGAGCAAGCACAATGCCAACAAATAAAAGTCAACGATAACAAGAGATTAAGTTTTATGTTAACTATTAGATAAGTAGATTTGCACTAGCTTGAACAAGTTCCTGCCCTAAAAAAGTGCGCAATTAAACAGCAACTGAAATGAGTAAAGATATAAATAAAATGAATGACATACCCTGCCAAAATTTGACAGGATTGCGCTGTAAAATAGGTTGCTTCTTGTATTCTTCTACAGCGGTTAAATTAGGCTTTTCAAGATCGGCGGCTAATTCAGAAAACGCTTGATAACGTAATTTAGGATCAGGGTGAGTGCATTGTTGTAAGCTTAAATCTAGCCAAATAGGTAAGTCAGGGCGAAATTGCTTTATGCTGCGATATTGCCAATCACTATATTGAGTTTGAGTTACTCTAGTTTGTTGCATTGGCTTAAACGGTAATTCGCCGCTCAGCATTTCATAACAAATAACCCCTAGTGAAAATATATCACTAAGATTAGTAGCGGTTAAACTTAGCAGGGTTTCTGGGGCAATATAGTTTAACGTACCTTGCGGCACAGTTTCTTCTATAACATCATTATTTTCATCAAGTGAAGCAATAAGAGCAGTGCCATAATCGATCAGCTTAATATGACCAAAACGGTCAATCATTATATTGTCTGGTTTTAAGTCTCTATGGACTAACTCTAAACGCTGAAAGGTACGCAGTGCAGCAATAACCTGACTAATAATATCCCGCACTTGTGCAATACTTGGTTTAGGGTGATCATGCATCCACTGAGTCAATGTTTGACCTTCAATATACTCACATACATGATACAAAAAACGACTGTCTTTTTGGTCACTTTTAACCTGCATCACATTACTGTGATTAATTCGCTCGCCTACCCATGCTTCACGCATAAAACCTTGTAGGTAAATAGGATCCTCGGCAAAGTTTTGCGAAGGCACTTTTAAAACGACTGGGCTTGTATCACCTTCATATTCAGCCAAATATAAATGCGAGCGATGACTGGCATGGATCACTTTAACTATTTTATAACCGTCTAGTTTATTACCTACGTTTAACGCAGGAGGAATACGCCGACTGAGTAAGTTACGCTCTATTTCTTCAGACTTACGATTAGGCGTGTTATTAACATAAACGAGTACACAACTTACATTGTCATCGCTGCCTTGCTTAATGGCTTGCTCTGTTAACTGTTTACTTAACCGCTCTAAGTCTTGTGAGCTAGGTGGTTTTGCTAATGTTGCGAGTTGTTCTTGTAAGTATTTAGCTGATAAATAATCATGAACACCGTCGCAGGTAAGTAAAAAAATATCACCAGGGCTTATATCTACTTGATGAACATCGACTTGCAGCCTAGGATCTGCGCCAAGAGCTCGAGTAAGGATGGCATTATTAACCCCTTGCTTACGATTATGATCATTAGTGATCGTTTCTATGCGGTTATTTTTATATACGCTAATACGGGTATCACCAAGGTGAAATAAGTAACCTGTAGATGATTTGATCACAAGCGCAGAAAATGTCGTTAACCATTGTTGAGCAAGGCCGCTATTTGCATCGGTTTGTGAATATAACCACGAATTCAAACTAGTTAAAACTTTTGCTGCTGATTTACGTGTCGACCAAGTTTGCGGGGTTGAGTAGTACTGTTCAATAAACTGAGTAACGGCAAGTTGTGCAGCTTCTGCAGCTTTAGTTGCACTTGATACGCCATCAGCTATTGCAATAATAGCGCCTTTTGCTTTTAAGTCGCTACCCTTAGGTTCAAAGGCAGCAAACGCATCTTGGTTTTGCGATTTTACGCCAGCACTAGAGTAACCACCAAAATGCAGTTGCAACTGGGCAACTACATTTTGGTCTTTAATGACGTTAATAACTTCATTAACTGACATATATTACTCTGCAAGTACTAACATAAAATTGTTCTATCTTAGGTAACGCTAATAAGCTCAATTGAACCATCTTCTTTTACTTCAGTTATTGTGCCTTGTGGCTCTTCCATAAACAATAAAGTAATAAAGCCAACAACTGCCGTAGCGGCAATAACTAAGAAGAACTGCTGATAACTAACCATTGAAAGTACAGTTAAATACACTACCGCACCAACATTACCATAAGCGCCTGTCATACCCGCGATTTGCCCAGTTAAACGGCGTTTAATTAAAGGCACTGCAGCAAAAACCGCGCCTTCTCCGGCTTGTACAAAGAACGAACATGCCATGGCAGCAATAACGGCTAAGACTAGTGGCCAACTGCTATCAATTGCCGACATAGTTAAATAACCAGCGGCTAAGCCTGCAGTTAAAATAAGTAATGTTTTCTTACGTCCAAATTTATCACTGATCCAGCCACCGCCCGGACGAGACATTAAATTCATAAAGGCATAAAGTGATGCTAATAAACCTGCATAAACCATATCTAAGCTAAATACGTCAGCAAAGAATAAAGGCAACATTGATACAACGGCTAATTCAGAGCCGAACGTTGCAAAATATAAAACATTTAAAATCGCCACTTGCTTAAATTTATACTGATGGATTTCTGCAACTGGTTGTTTAAATACATGACCATTAACTTTATAAGTCTGCTTTACTTCAAAAAGAAATAACAATACCAAAGCAATATAAGCGATAATTGAAGTTTGCTCTGAAAATAAACTCACACCGTTTGGTGATAACTTCCAAGTAAGTAATGCTAATGCACCATACATTGGTAGTTTCATTATCAATAACAACCAAAAGTCATTTTTACTAGTAACTTCCATCGCACCAGTTTGTTTTGGTTTGAAGTACGTTGAGCCCTTAGGCGTATCATCAACATTAAAATACCAAATAACACTAAAGGTTAAGCTCATTAAACCGGTTAAGGCAATGGCATATCGCCAACCATCTTCTCCGCCAAATAAAAGCGCGATAGCAGGTAAAGTCATGGCTCCAGCTGCTGAACCAAAGTTACCCCAACCGCCATATATACCTTCAGCGGTGCCTAATTCATTAGCTGGAAACCATTCACTAACCATACGAATACCAATAACAAATCCAGCACCTATAAAGCCTAGTAAGAATCGAGATATTGCGGCTTGCTCGAATGAATCAGCGGCAGCAAACATAAAACAAGGGATACTAGACAGAGAAAGTACCCATGTGTATGTGAGTTTTGGTCCGTAGCGATCGGTCAGCATGCCAATAATTACCCGGGCTGGGATAGTTAGTGCCACATTGAGAATTAACAAGGTTTTAATTTCACTAGCAGTTAAGCCTAAACTATCACCAATGACTGCCAATAATGGGGCATGGTTAAACCATACAACAAAGGTGATGAAAAATGCCATCCAACTCAAATGAAGAGTTTTCATTTTACCGGTAAAGGACCAAAGCTTAATTCCTGCTTGCTCACTCATAATTACTCCAAAAGTTAATAAATCTAAAACTGATGGAGATAGTGCAAAGCGAATGCCAATAAAAAAACTAATTTATTTCATTTTAAATCAGCAACTTAAAGATTTACCTAAATAACACTTCGAGATGTAATTGCTCTTGAAATGAACTAATGCACACTTTAAGTGCGTTTTAATAAATTAATTAAAACACTTAGATTTAAACTATATTTGATGCCATGATGAAACAAAGTAGATAGGTGCATGTGACAAAATGAAAAGATTATTTATTGGCTTAAGTATCGCTAAGCAGCAAAGAGAACAAATAGCTCAATGGCGACAGCAAGCTTTATCAGATAACTCTGGTGAGCTATTTAAAAGTGTAGATAAAGATAATTTTCACATTACCTTGAGTTTTATCGGCTCTATATCAGCAGATAAAATTACGCCATTAATTGCTGCAATGAATAAAACCTTAAAACCGAAATGTTCTATCGATTTAAATCGACTCGATTGCTGGCCTAAACCCAAAGTGCTATTTCTTCATGCCTCATCAGTTCAGGAAAACCTTCTTACCCTAGCAACGAATATTATTGAAACGGTAAAACATAATAATATTCATCAAGAAGATAGACCCTATATACCTCACCTAACCTTATGCAGAAAAGCAAAGCACGCCCCAATAATTACTGAGGCGTTTAACTTTAAATTAGATTTTCAGCAATGCCACTTATATGAATCGATTTCTTCTAATCAAGGAGTGCAGTACAAGATCATTCATACTTGGCCGTTAAATTAAGATACTTAATTAATCGCTCTAGTATTTTTGAAAAACACTTTAAACTGGCGAATAATAAAGTGCACACAGTGGTACACGATTGCAGATCCAATAGCGATTATTGTCGCAAAGATAGTTGGCAATACGGCACCAAATACTATTGACATACTTAGGATAAAACCAAGTATATATTCTTCCCTATAAACTTTAAAAAATAATGCAATAACTAATATTCCCGGAAACATAACGGATGAAATTTCAGTATTTCCGGTAGCAAAAGCAATAGACATTCCCGCCCCATACAAAAGCGCTAAACCAAAACCAACAAGCCTATTTGTTGGATATTTAATTTCTTGATCGCTTTTAGTTAAAGTTTGCTTATGCACTCGTTCAAGCAACAGCCACGATAAAGCAGGCAAAACTAGCAATCCCCACCAATTAGAAATAGCAGGATAATCAGCATTATGCAGTAAATGATGGCTAGGAACTCCATTATGAAAATATTGCCACATAAGTAGTGCCAACATAATTAAAGTTATTGTGCCGGTAAAATAAATTTTAATTTTTGTAAGTTGTTGTTCAGTCATGCTGATATCCAGTTTGTATTTTTAATATGACATAGATAGCAAGTTGCGTACCAACTAAAGCATGGCGGTTTTACTAGGCTCTAGCGACTATATAATATTACGATTGGTTTCTATCACTAAATACTGATGGAATTGACTAAAAACAGCTTATAAAGCATTAAAGAAAATATGAGGAAAGAAGAAGTATTTAAGAAATAGTAATGTCGACAACAAAAAGGTAAAATCAAACAACTTATTAGCGTTTATCTTCACTATCAAACCATGCCTATTTTTATTAATTTATTATTATCAGCAATACGCCCTATCACCTTTTTCTTACCATGTGCGGCCGTGATTTTAGGGGCAGGATTGGCGGCCTTTAATGGCGTTGTTGATGGCGGCTTATTTATCTCATTGCTCATTCTAACGATAGTAGGGCAAGTAACGTTTAATTTAGCTAATGACTATCAAAGAGCATTTATTACGGCTGCACAAAAAGCCAAAATAAAGGCAAATAGCGAAATACTATATAAAACTCGCAAACAGATGCTACAACTTATTTTAGGTTGTTTTTTAACAATGATATTTAGTTTAGGTTTGTTAAGTTTTGCGGCAATTAACGGCTCAGGTATCGCGTTACTAATTATTGCGTTTTACGCATTTTTAATGCTTAGCGTATTAAGACAAAAAAGTAAAAAAGCTAAACCTTTATACGCTAAATTAACCATAGTAAACGCATTAGTCTATGCAACATTAAGTGCAGTAATTCCGTTAACTCTGACTTATTATTTGCATACAGCTCAGCTACCTATAGATGTAGTTATAGTTGCAATAATAGCAGGCCTAGTGAGCTTAATGCTTTTACTCAGCGAGCAAATAAAAGAGCAAATAATTGCACATACCCCTGTTGTAGCAGAACAAATGCCAAAGCAAATAAGCACACAATTACTGCAGCAAAAAGTAATTATTATTATTAGCGCCATAGCGACTTTATTGTTTATTTATTTTGCCTACTTACCATTAACTGCAGGCCTATTCATCATGGCCTTACCTTCATTATATGCGACAATCATGACTTTAGAGCACTACCCTGAAAGTGATGTAGCGCAAAGCCAAACAACAAAAACGGCCATTGCAGGCTTTGCCTATTGGGTGCTATTTACAATTGGTTTAATGCTTTAGCACTGGCTTGATCAATTGAAATATTTTGTTGAGGTATTGCCAGTTCAATACCTAACTCAGCGAGGAGCTCTAAAAGCTGTAAATTTAGTTTTTCCTCTAGCTCTTTATATTTAATACGCCCACCAGTATTAAAGTAGACATTGATAACAATAATAAAAGCATCTTCGCCAATCTCTTCTAAGCGAGCATAGCGCTCTAACTCGATAATATTTGGGTGTTGCTCTAATAAGTCTCGCATCCTAACAAGTAATTGCTTAAGTTTATCAAGAGGTGTTTCTAAACGAATTCGTAATCGTTTTTCATATTGACGATTATCTATTTCAGTAATATTTTCTAAATCCATCGACGCGATTACTGAATTTGGTACATGTACAACTGCACGATTTAATTTTCTTATTTTAGTAGAGCGCAAGCCAATTTCCTCAACTCTGCCACGCGTTGAGCCAAACTTACACATATCACCTGGCTTAATAGGCCGAGCGATAAACAAAGTAAAAGCGCCGAATACATTTTCTAAAGATTTTTGCGCCGCTAAAGCAACCGCTAAACTGCCGATACCTAAGCCTGTGACAATGGTGGTAATGTTAAACCCTGCATCCGAGAACCAATTAAGTATGATGATTATCACCATAATAATTTTTAAGGTTGTTACTAATGGCTTGAGGATGGCAATAACATTTTGACTCTGATCAGCCTTACTAACATACAATGCAAAGGTAAATTCAATAATACCTAAGGTCAAAAACATAGAAGCTAAATAACTTAGTGTACCGCTATCAAGCCAAACTCTAGCGGTAAGTGATAAACCAAGGTAACCAACGGCCCATTGCAATAGAATAAAAAATAGAAACAAGCGCAGAGGAACTCTGATAAAGCGGCGCATGGTTTTACTATAAACATCTGAATAGGATACTAGTTGCAGCATCAGCCAACGAAAGATTGCCGTTGCATACCAACTACCAAATAAAATTAAAATAAAACTGACGAACTGCCAGTTTTGCATATCTGCAATAGTAAATTCAGGTAAATATCTTGCTATAGATTCAGCTATAGGATGGTAACCAAACTCTTGCCAAAGAGCAGGTATTTTAGCCGTGCTGTTGCTCGATATCTTCCACGTTTTATTACCATTAGCATCTGTAATGCGTTGTAAATATATGGGGAGGTTTTCACCATTAGATTTTAATACACCGAGTAAATCTCGATATTTAGGCAAACCATCATCTAAATGACCTTCGGGTTGATCGCTTATGGTTGAGATATCAAGCATACGCTGTTGACCCCAAACAATTACAAGTTGCCTAACAAGCTCCTCTGCAGGTATGTTTTGATGCTCCGGGGGTAAGTACCTTAAATCTAGAAACTGACTCGCTTTAACATAGTCGTTATTATTAACAGCATCCGCTAAAGCAAGTAAAGTGGATAAAGGTGTACTGCCAACCACAGTGTTAGCTCTTTGCTGCAATTGAGCTTGAGCAACAGCCTCTTTCGCGCTTTCTTCTCGTTCCTTTACTTGCTTTAGAGTTAGCTCTTGAGAATAAGCACTAAGACTTAGTAGAGTAATGATTAGTAATGTTAGAGGTTTTAATAAGATTAAAAATTGTCTCAGCATTTATCACCTAGTAATTATTATTAGACTATCCACACAGCATTGTGGAACTAACCTAAGTATAGATAACTATTTCAGAAACAAAAAAAGAGCGCCTAAGCGCTCTTTTAATGTGCCAATAATTTACTGATTAATTTTTATTACGAATAGATTTAGTATCCATAATCATACTCATGTTTTGCATATTTGCAGGGATCACGACAACACCACCATCATTTTCGGCAAACGTTTTTAAGGCATCATTCAGCTCGTGTTGCAAATACTCAGGAGTAAGTGATGAATTGATAATCGCATTAGCCTCGGCTATACCCCTTGCCCTTGCTATTTCAATTTCAGCATCTTTAGCTGCAATCTCAACCTCAACTTTCTTGGCCTCTAGTGTTTTTTGGGCTTGGACAGCTTTTTGAATTGCAGCTTCAATTGTCGGGTCCGTATTCAACGCTCTTATTGCAACTCTGGTAATAGTGAATAAACCAGGATCTTTATCATCAAGCTTTAATTGCAATTCTGTTGCTATACCTAAGCGCAATTCATCGCGGTTTCGGTGTAAATCTAAAGAATCAATTTTTGTTACTTCTTCATAAATAACATCTCTGCCTTCACGATAAACAATCGCATAGGCAGGGAGTAATGCATCATCACCTTCAGCATAAGATGATGCATATTTAACCATTGTCTCGGCCATAAAGTTAGGTGAAACTTTATAGTAAATACTAATGTCTAAATCTTGTAATCTAAGATTATCTCTGGCTTTAGGGCGTAAATCGTTAAAATCTATGGCAATTTCTTTTGCTGAGAATTCATATGACCTAGTTAAAAAAGGTAATTTCCAATTTAACCCAGCCGATACTTCTTCCATATCAACTGTGCCCAGTGTTTTCTTTACAGCAACATGACCAGTATCAATGACAAACCAACTGCTATATATCAGCACAAATAGAAATAGCGATGTAATAACTCCGAGAACTGAAGGAAACTTCATATTTGAGCTTACTGTAGGTGAATTCAATTTCATTTTAATCCTAATTTTTTATTATTGATATAACTACTTTATAACATAAATTAAAAATTAATTTGATTACAATTCATATTATTGAGACACATTGACAATAATATATCAGCAAAAAATAGTGTCTGATAAATCATGTTGCTTTCTCATTTTCACCACAAGTATTAATTGTTGATACCTTTGGTATATTTTTATACTACCTTTCTTATCTTAGTATCACCTGCAAACTTATTAACATAATCTTTTCTTCGGCAATTTAGAGATATGTCTGGTTAGTTATGAGTCTTGAGCACAATAAAATATAGAGGGAAATACAATGAAAAGATTAATTTTAATTATGGTTTCAATGATAATAGCATCTGGTTGTACTACTACAGAGTTATGGGATGAAGACTCTCGCTTTGAGACTGTGCATTCATTGAGTCTAGAAAAAACAAAAAAAATATTACTAGTTAAAACTTATAAAAATATTTATCAGTTCTATATCAGTGACAAAGACCGCGACCTTGTTCAGTTATTTGACAACTCAAAAAAACACAATATGAAAATAAGAAGCCTCACATGGAATGAACAAGGCAGTAGTGTAGCTACTACTTTTGAAATAATGATTCCTACTATTAAACAAGAACAACTTCAAGAAAGTACGATTTCAGAGACAACTTATTCAACGATATATGAAAGTGAAATGGTTGCTCTTAAAGGTAAGCGTGTATCACAAGAGGAAATATCAAAAGGGAAATATGAGGAAATTAGTCAAAATTTTCAAATTAGTATAAAAGAAGAGTCAACGGCTATAGGTACTGCAGGTAAGGTAGTGGCAACACCTGTAACCTTAGCCATAGACACAGTTGGCGCTGTAGTGGGATTTATATTATTTCTGCCTCTAATGATTATTACGGGTATGCACTAACAAATTAAGGTGAATGCATGCGCTCGTAACTAATTTTTAGACTTACACCTTTGACATAAGTGAATTAGATATAAACATACTCGGACAGCAAAATGAGTTGCAATACAGTCTTGAAAAGCGGCTTAAAATTAGATCTGATGGTATTGGACGGGACCTCCCAATTTGACAGCGTGCTTACTATATTTCAGACGATTAATTGTCTGTACGGCTCTAGAAAATTATAAATGATTTTTCTTAAACCCTGAGGGTTTAAGCGAATCACTAAAAACTGTCCATTAGCACACTTTTTTAAGTGATTCGTCATCTCGCTCATATTAAGAGCAGCCGTGAAGCTGACCGTAAAAACAAAAAGAGCGCCGAAGCGCTCTTTTTTAGTTTGTGCTATTGCTAGCTAAAACATCGATTAGTCGATGATTTTAGATACAACACCAGCACCAACTGTACGGCCACCTTCACGGATAGCGAAGCGTAAACCTTCTTCCATCGCGATTGGGTTGATTAGCTCAACAACAAACTTAAGGTTGTCGCCAGGCATTACCATTTCTACACCTTCAGGAAGCTCTACAGCACCTGTGATATCTGTTGTACGGAAGTAGAACTGTGGACGGTAACCTTTGAAGAATGGAGTATGACGACCACCTTCATCTTTACTTAACACGTATACTTCTGATTCGAATTTAGTGTGTGGGTTAACTGAACCAGGCTTACATAATACTTGACCACGTTGTACGTCTTCACGCTTAGTACCACGTAATAATACACCACAGTTCTCACCAGCACGACCTTCGTCAAGAAGCTTACGGAACATCTCAACACCAGTACAAGTAGTAGTAGTTGTGTCTTTGATACCTACGATAGC
>NZ_VKDD01000006.1 GCF_007097525.1 Thalassomonas sp. M1454 | reverse complement strand
TTTTTGTCTAGCGACAATAGCACTGTGGAACCACCTGATCCCATGCCGAACTCAGAAGTGAAACGCAGTAGCGCCGATGGTAGTGTGGGGGTTCCCATGTGAGAGTAGGTCATCGCTAGGCTCCTATTTCGAAAAGCCCTCTGCTAACGCAGAGGGCTTTTTTCGTTGGAGCCTTTTGTGACCTACGTATTTGCAGGCATAGTATTGCGTATCCAATTCAAGCACGCCACTGCCGCAGGAGGTCCCTGATATCGCTTAGGCGATTCAGGGATGACGTTCTAAGTTAACTAACACAGCGCATCAACTCATTCTGAAAAAATACAACGTCATCCCGCAGTGCTTTTGTGCGGGACCTCCCTAATTGACAGTGTGCATATGTGCAGAACCTCCCTTTACTTCTCCAAACGCTTTTCCATAAACTCTCTAAAATATTTCTCATCATCTGTTTCACCACAATCGCTGTAAGAGGTAACACTGCCAATATCTTCATCAATGAAACTTAAATCTGTGGACTGTGCGCATGTGCCATTTAACTTTATAAAGGTTTCATTACCGATTATTGTCGTTGCTTCTTCTCTTTTTTGTAGTGAACTTTTAACATATTTCCTAATCGGTACATTAGGTAATCGCCCTTGTAGTTCGCTTATTCCTTTAACTTTATTTTTTTGCATTACAACCTCATCAATCATTGATTGATCTAATTCCTTGTTAACTGAAATCATTATTTCATATGGGTTGAATATTGCTTTAGGGGGTGATTTTACCTTTTCATCTATTTTTACAACTTCACTTGTAGGTATATCTGGTTTGGCTGCAAGTGCCTCTGAAGTTTTATTACTAGTGTTATTATCTTCTGAGGTTTTAGTAGAGGGAGGTATTAGTTTGCTATTATCGATTGTTTCAACATTTTCTATTCCAGCAGTGCTTTCTATGATTATTTCTTGCTGTTTACTATTTTTTTTATATACATAGCTTTTGATTGGGGGGCGCACATCCACATGCTTAGTGATATTTTTATTGCCTATAGGCGCGTAACAAATAGCCAATATTAATAGGCCATGAATTAATATGGAGAAAATTAAACTTTTCGAAAGTTTGATTCGTTTAATTGATATAGATGTGTATTTGACCAAGTTAAATATTAAATAAAGTAGGTTGCTTTAATTATGACTTTTAATTCAGACATTAGTTGCTTTTTTGTTTTTTAATCGATAAAAAATGCACTATCTCAATGTGTTAAGGTTATTATAGGTTAAACTGAAGTATAGCTTTATAAATAACAAAGCCTAAAAAACTTGGTAATAGATAATCAATGGAATACGAATTTAGAAGAGATTTTATCAATGGCAAAAGTATTGCCAACTTTACTATGGAGCATGAAACATTTGCACCATGGCTAGAGCAAGAAGTTGCAGATGATTTAACCAAAGCTCATAGTATTTTGACTACTTTACAGAACTTTACCGCTAACACGCAGTCAACTGAACGTGTCATTGGCAAAGAATTTAGCATTACCATGAGTTATGAAGATGTTGAAGTTATCGCTAATAGTAGTTTAGATCCCTTAGTCGTTCCTGAGCAACTTGAAGATGATATTGACGATTTTGAACAAAATACATCAGCCGTTTGTGGGCGTGAAGATTTTATAATCATGCTGCAATCTTGGTGTGAATTTATTCAGCGTTAGTCAATCATACGTTAAGGTTTAAAAAAATAATAAATAGGTTGTAAGTAAATGAGTGCAGTAAAAAGTAAGCTAAAACTAATTTTAATCCCAATTATAATTATTCTGGTTGGTATCTTGGTGTTGGCCTTTATGGGCAAGCTAGCTAAACCTCCCGAAAAGAAGCAACAAATTAGTTTAGCTCCTCTCGTTAACGTTTTTCCTATTAAACATGAGACCGTCGCCTTTAGTATAAAGAGCCAAGGTAGCGTTGTTCCCCGTACCGAAACATCCTTGATCACTGAAGTTTCAGGCATGATAACTTATGTTTCAAAAAACTTTAGAGTAGGTGGTTACTTTAAAAAAGGTGATGTACTACTTGAGATAGACCCTATCACTTATGAAGTAGATGTGTTGCAAGCACAATCTCGACTTGGTGCAGCGCAAGCAGTTTTAGTTGAGGAGAAAGCTCGTGCAGACCAAGCAGAAGATGAATGGTTACTTTCTGGTATGACAGTTGAAGAAGCGCCTATTTTAGCTTTACGCTTACCACAATTGCAAAAAGCAGAGGCTGATGTTCTGGCAGCTCAAGCAGATTTAAAACAAGCTGAAATTAAACTTGAGCGAACTAAAATCATTGCTCCCTACGATGCCTTAGTAAAAGAAAAGCAAGTAGATATAGGCCAATATGTTACCTCTGGGATAATGCTAGCAAAAACTTTTGCTATTGATTATGCGGAAGTACGCTTACCTGTTAAACAACAAGATATTGCTTTTATAAATTTGCCGAAAGTAAACCAGGACATACAACAATCAATTCCTGTAACTATTACAGCTAAAAAAGGTGAGAAAGTTCAGAGTTGGAACTCATTTATAAGTCGCTTTGAAGGTGAGATAAATCAACAATCTCGAGTGCACTACCTTATTGCAAAAATAGATGACCCTTATAATTTAACTGAACTATATGAGCACGAAGAAGAGCTTCGAATTGGCACCTTTGTTAATGCTGAAATACAAGGTATGCAGTCTGAATCTGTTATCGTTCTCCCTCGTGAAGTTGTTCGCGGACCGAATTCAATTCATATGGTTGATAAGCAAAATAAACTCCATATTGTCGATATAGATATAATCAGGAGTGAAAAAAAGTACGTATATATTGCTGATAATATTAATACAGAGATGAGAGTTGTATCGACTAAAATAGCTAAGCCTGTAGAGGGAATGGCTGTTCGTATCTTTGGGGAATGGGTGCCACCTGAGTTACCTGAAGAGTCTGATGTAGCAGGTGAGCAGTAGTTATGTATAGAGATCCAAGACAACCTAAACCTGGACTCATTGCATGGTTTGCTAGAAATAGCGTAGCTGCAAATTTACTAATGGTCTTCATTCTTGCTGCCGGCTTTTATTCCTACAGTACAATTAATAAAAAAATGTTCCCTGAATTTAACTTAAATACTATTCAGGTGACTGTCGCTCATTTAGGTGCTTCGCCAGATGATGTCGAGAAGTCTGTTGTCCTTAAAATAGAAGAAGCAATAGAAAATGTACAAGGCATTAAACGTTATACTTCAGTTGCTCAGGAAGGCTTTGCAAGTGTTAGCATAGAAATAAGTTCAGGCTATTCATTAGAAGAAAAACTCAATGAAATTCAAATGCAGGTTGATTCAATAACCACAATGCCTGAACAAGCTGAGCGTCCTATGGTTGTTAAACAAGAGTTTGAAGCTGATGTGCTTTGGGTGTCTTTGTATGGCAACATGGATAGGTTTACCCGTCAGGAAATGGCGCAAGATATCCGCGATGAAATAATGGCACTATCTGAGGTTAATCTTGCAGAGATCGTAGGTAACCTTGAATATGAGATCAGTATTGAATTATCCGAGCTGTCCCTAATTGAGTACGGACTGACTTTTGATGAAGTATCCCAAGCGATAAAACGATCATCCATTGACGTTCCTGGGGGGACAATAAAATCTTCCGGTGGTTACATACAGCTACGAGCGCAAGGTCAAGCATACACAGGAGAGGAATACAGTAAAATTGTATTAAGAACTGATGCCGATGGTACCCATTTAACCTTGGGTGATATAGCAACGATCACTGATGGCTTTGTTGAAGATAATGGCTTTGCACGTTTTAATGGTCAGGCATCATCTTCTATTAGAGTGAAATCTACAGGGGATCAAAACGACTTAGCTATTGCCAAACAAGTAAAACAGTATGTTATTGATAAACAAGATAGTTTACCTGAAGGTGTTGAGTTAACTACATTTGCTGATTCATCTCATTACTTATCTACACGCCTTGATATGATGATCTCAAATTTATTAATGGGGGCGGTATTAGTCTTTTTAATATTAACCTTATTTTTAAGGGTGCGAATTGCTTTTTGGGTTATGTTAGGTATTCCTATTAGCTTTTTAGGCGCGATCTTTTTAATGCCATTAATGGGCGATTTGGCAGTTTCTATCAACATGCTAAGCTTGTTCGCTTTTATCATGGTGCTCGGTATCGTTGTTGATGATGCCATTGTTATTGGCGAAAGTGCTTATAGTGAAATGCAACGTAATGGTCACTCATTAAATAATGTCATTATTGGTACTCAGCATGTTGCCATGCCTGCTACATTTGGTGTTTTAACTACCATAGCGGCATTTGCTCCTATGTTATTCATTGATGCAACCTTTGCCCCATTTTTTGTTGCTATCGCCATGGTGGTAACTTTATGTTTAATCTTTTCAATGATTGAGTCTAAATGGATTTTACCTTCTCATTTAGCTCATATGAAATACACTGAAATTGATGAAAGCAATCCAAGATTAATTCATCGCGTGCAATTAAAATTTAAAAAATCCTTAGACCGAGTGATATTCAAGGTTTATAAACCTTTTTTAGAAAAAGCGTTAAGGGCGAGGTACAACACAGTTGCTTCATTTATCGCTATTTTCCTTGTGTCTATGGGCTTAATAGCCGGTACCTTTGTTAAGGTTGAGGTTTTCCCTAATGTACCAAGTGATTTTATTCAAGGTAGTTTAACCATGGTTGATGGCACGGCTCCTGAAGAACGTAATAAAGCACTTGAACATATTAGTGCATCAGGTTTTCAAGTGGCACAAGAAAACACCATTAATGAGCAAAGTTTTATTCGCAATTTAATGTTTTTTACTCGAGGTGATACACAAGCCGGTTTCATGATGGAACTTAATAAAAGTGAGGATAGAGAGTTAAATGCTTACGATATTGAAAAACTATGGCGCGATGAAATAGGTGAGCTGGCCGGGGTAAAAGAGCTGAGATTATTTGCTGGTACTAATGCCGGTGGAGGGGCCGGACTTGAATTTCAATTAACTGGCCTTGATGATGTTGAACTTGAAGCCGCCGCGCTAAAGTTACAACAGAAATTAAGTGAGTTTGATGGTGTGTTTGATATTCGCAATTCATTCAGCCGCGGTAGTCAAGAAATCAAGTTAAGCATTCGACCAGAGGCTGAAACTTTAGGTTTAACCTTAGCTGATTTAGCAAAACAAGTACGTCAATCATTCTATGGTGAAGAAGCTCAGCGTATTCAACGTGGCCGTGATGAGCTTAAAGTAATGGTGCGCTACCCTGAAGAAGATAGAACATCAATAGCTGATTTAGAGAATATGTGGATCCGCACAGCTAATGGTGATGAAGTACCATTTTTCCAAGTGGCTGATGTAGAAATTGGCCAAGGTTTTTCTACTATCACCCGTATTAATCAAAAGCGTTCAATCACAATTTCTGCTGAAAACGACCCTGATAAAGTTGAATCGAGAAAAATAGTAGAAGAAATAACCGAGGATATTATTCCTGTTATTTTAGCGGATTATCCAAGTGTAAGTTATGGTGCGGAAGGCGCATCTAAAGATCAGATTGACTTTTTAGCGCAGTTATCGGTGGCGGGGCTAACGTCACTATTTTTAATTTATGGTTTAATTGCTATTCCAACTAAATCTTACGCACAACCATTAGTGATTATGTCTGTAATTCCATTTGGCATTATAGGGGCTATTGTTGGTCATTGGATCTTCGGACGCACGATTAACATGATGTCTTTGTTTGGGTTAATAGCCTTAACAGGGGTGGTAGTTAATGACAGTTTGATCATGGTCGATTTTATAAATAAAGCCAAAGCTAAAGGGCAAAAATTATTTGATGTGGTAGTCAATGCAGGTACTCAGCGTTTTAGAGCGATATTATTAACCTCACTAACTACTTTCTTTGGTATATTTCCGATTTACTTTGAAACAAGCTTACAAGCGCAGTTTATTATTCCTATGGCGATTTCACTTGGCTTTGGCATTATGTTTGCCACAGTGATCACGTTATTTTTAATTCCTGCGTTGTATTTAATTAAAGAAGATATTGCCAAGTTATTTGGTAAAAAGCCGATAGATATTATTGAACATGACAGTGACAATGGCTTTCAGGAGGTGTAGATAATTCATGCGAATCATCTTATTACATGGCTTATTTATGCACCGTTTGATCATGGCGCCAATGGCTAAACGCCTACAAAAGCTTGGTTGGCAAGTAGAGAACCTTTCTTATCCAAGTACAAGTACAGATAAGCGTCGATTATTTAATACCTTTGATAAAATCATCAAAGATGGGCCTGTGCTGATGATCGGCCACTCCCTCGGTGGCTTAGTTATAAAAAACTATTTAATAACTCGGCAAGTTCCAGCTGAAAAGGTACCTTTGGTTATAACTTTGGGGACGCCTCATCAGGGTGCTGAAATTGCCAAAGATATGGATAAATTTAATATTCAAAAGTTATTAGGTTCATCAGTTCAGTTTGGTTTATTACCCGAAAATTTAAAGGCTTCCTGGCATTTACCGCAAAAATTAATCTCTATTGCTGGTAACGTCAAACTTGGAGCAAGGCCTTTACTTGACCGAGTTTGGAGAGATGGTGTTGAAGAATCTGATGGCACGGTAAGCATTGCCGAAACCAAAGTCGATGGCATGCATGAGCATATTATTGTTCGCCAAACTCATACCTCAATGGTGTACTCGAAATCTGTTGTACAGCTAATTGATAAATATGCGACACAAGTAAAAGAAGGTTCAGTTTTAAAGTGAAAGCATTAAACTGTTTGTACTTTATCAACAAGGCCATTTATACTTAAGCCAAGTAACACTAATAGATATAAATTCGATAATATTTTTATGAAGCCTTTTAAACTTTTCACTTTAGCACTGACCTTTTTGGCTTTCTTTAGCCAAGCTATGGTTATTGGTGCGGAATGTGAAATGATGGCAAATAAAAATAGCGTAACAGTACAATCCGATATGACGCATATGGGACACAACATGGCTGCCCAATCTCATACGGATATGGATCATAGCAACCATATGATGGAGGCTGATGACGCAACGATGGCAAATATGCAAAATCATGATATGTCTGATTGTTGTGCCCAAAGCTGCACTTGTACTGTGGCTAGTTGTAGCTCTATGGTTATCGTCTCAGATATTTATCTACCATCAATCCATCTTCGTGCTGTAGATAAGCTTTCTTTAGCATTATTTGATATTAGCACACCTATCGCAAAATCCCTTTACCGACCACCAATAACGGCTTAATACAGAACAAGTGCGCCTAAAATTTGGTTTTTAAAACCAAATGGGCATGTTTTTTATTACACGTTTTTTATTTTTATCTTATTGGTGAGATATGTTTAACCTATTCCCTAGATCTTTAACTGCAACTGCAGATAGAGTGTCTATTAAATTACTTTCAGTAAAAACAGTTTTTACTGTTACTTGTGCTTTATTTGCACTGCCAACTATGGCCAATGACATAACGACTAATGCTTTAAGCTTCAGTAAAGCTATACGAGTGGCACAGCAAAATGATCCATGGCTAGCTGGTAATTTTGAGCAACAAAAGTCATTAGAGTCATTAAGTACTGTCTCAAATTCCTTACCGGATCCGCAAATATCTATTGGTGTGGGAAACCTTGCAGCTGATAGTTTAGAGTTTGATCAAGAGCCAATGTCGCAGTTTAAAGTTGGCATCAAACAAATGTTTCCACGAGGAAATAGCCAAGAGATAAAGAGTAAGAAATTACAAATTGAAAGTCAGCAATACCCTTTTCAAAGGCAAGACCGAAAAGCTAAAGTTGCAGTCACTGTCGGTAACCTATGGTTGGATGCTTTTAAGGTTCAGCAAACAATTGCTTTAATTAAGGTTAATGTTGATTTATTGGCGCAACTGCTTGCTGCTACCGAATCTGATTATACATCTGCAAAGGGTAAAGTAAGGCAGCATGATGTTGTTAAAGTGCAGGTTGAAATCATTAGATTAGAAGATAAGCTAGTTAAACTCGAGCTTGAGCAAAGCCGAATCTATGGCCAGCTAAGCCAATGGTTAAGTGATTACACTGTAACTGGTTCGAATTATCATAATTATGAAAGTGTTAATTTAGATAATTTTCAACTTGTTAATGAAATCCCAAATATTGAATTATCGCAATCTAAACTCGTTTATGCCAAAAATTGGTTAAAACAAGAAGAGCTTGCGCAGTACTTTTCTCAACACCCAAGTGTAATGTCTTTAAATAAGAAGCTATTGGCTTCACAAACAGGTGTTAATTTAGCTAAGCAAAAATATCAACCTGAGTGGGGCGTTACTGCAAGCTATGCTTACCGAGATGATGACCCTATGGGTAATGAGCGTTCTGATTTACTTTCAATAGGCGTGGTTTTTGACTTACCACTTTTTACCGAAAACAGACAAGATCAAGAAGTTAAGTCAGCTATCTCGCAAGCTGAAATGATCAAAACAGAAAAATCCTTACTGCTCAGAAAAATGATGAGTTCATTTAGTACGAGTAAAGGCCGCCTAACTTCTTTGCTGCAAAGAAAGACTCTTTATAGTGAAAAATTAATCCCGCAATTAAAGCAGCAAATTGATTCAGCACTGAAATCTTATAGTCATGAAGGAGGGCCATTTTCTGATGTGCTAAGGGCTAAGATGGCACTAGTTGATAGCGAAGTTGAACAGCTGGCAATCAATGTAACCGAACAAAAACTTGTACTTGAACTAAATTATTTAATGATGCAAAACAGTTTTTCAAATAACGCTTACTTAACCAATAACAATAACAGCTATAGCGGAGCAAACTATGAGTACTAATAACGTAATTAAGCCACTTATTCTCGGTCTAGTTCTTGGCGTAGTTGCTGCATCACTATATTTTGTCAGTCGAGCAGATGTAACTGCTAGCTCAGATAGTGAGACCAAGATAGAAAAGACCAATGAACCACTTTATTGGGTCGCCCCTATGGATGCGAACTATCGCAGAGATAAGCCAGGTAAATCACCTATGGGTATGGACTTAGTGCCATTTTATGGTGATAACGCAAGTTCATCATCACAAGTTGGCGCAATAAAAATATCACCTGAAGTGATCAATAATTTAGGTGTTCGCACTGCGCAAGTAGAGTACCGAGTTGTAGATAATAGCGTAAAAACTTTAGGCTATATCAACTTTGACGAACATAACATGGTACAAGTTAGCCCTAGAATTAACGGCTGGATTGAAAAGCTTTATGTAAAATCGGTTGGTTCGACGGTTGTTAAAGACCAACCTTTATATGATTTATATTCACCTGATTTGGTTAACGCACAAGAAGAGTATTTATTGGCATTAGAGCGCAATAATAAGCGTTTAATTCAAGGTGCGATAAATCGCCTTATCGCATTACAAGTGCCAGAGCGCGAAATATTAAATTTGAAAAACACTGGTAAAGTGAAACAAGCTATAACGTTTTATGCGCCGCAAAAAGGAATTGTAGAATCTTTATCTGTGCGTGAAGGGGATTTTATCGAGCCCCGAAAAGGTATGCTAGTTATAGCTGATTTGACTCATGTGTGGCTCAATGTTGAAGTGTTTGAGCGTCAGTTAGCGCAAATTACTTTAGGCGATAAAGTACTTATGTCTATAGACGCATTACCGGGAAAGCAATGGCAAGGACAAGTTGATTTTATCTATCCTGTACTTGATGCCCAAACACGTACATTAACAGTTAGATTAAAATTCAAAAATACCGATGGTCAGCTAAAGCCTAATATGCTGGCAAATATAACAATTGAACCGGCACAAAATGAAGAGTTACTCGTTATCCCTACACCGGCATTGATACGCACAGGCGAGCAAGACCGTGTTGTTTTGGCTTTAGGTGCAGGCAGGTTTAAATCTATAGCAGTTAAAGTTGGTAAAGTATTTGAGAATTACGTTGAGATCTTATCCGGATTAGATACTGACGATAGCGTTGTTACTTCAGCACAATTTTTATTAGATTCTGAATCGAGTAAAACATCTGACTTTATGCGTATGCACCATATGCAAGAAGGCAACGAGGAAAGTAACCAGGAGCAAGATACAACAGCACCCAGTGCAACTACTACAGGCACAGTTAACTCAATAATGCCTAATCATCGTATGCTTAATATTAGCCGAGCTGCAATTAAAAAGTGGAACAGAGAAGCCGCTACTATGGATTTCCTTGTCGCTGATAATATTGATATGCAATTGTTCGATGAAAATATGCAGGTAACCTTTACCTTTGAAATTGTTCATGGTGATTTTATCATTACGCAAATATCTAAGCTGCCTTTGGCAACCAGTGAAGGATCGTCTAACCGCGATCATTCCAATCATTAGGAGCTAAAATATGATTGCTTCTATTATACGTTGGTCGGTGTTTAATCGTTTTTTTGTACTGTTAGCAACTTTTATTATTATAGGTAGCGGAGTCTTTGCGATAAAAAATACTCCAATTGATGCATTACCAGATTTATCTGATGTGCAAGTTATTATCAAAACTAGTTATCCGGGACAAACTCCACAAGTTGTTGAAGACCAAATAACTTACCCAATGACTACTGCCATGCTCTCCGTCCCCGGAGCTAAGACGGTGCGCGGCTATTCATTTTTTGGTGATTCTTACGTTTACGTTATTTTTGATGATAATACTGACTTATATTGGGCGCGCAGCCGTGTACTGGAATATTTATCGCAAGTAACGCCTAAGTTACCCACAAATGCAAAACCCGAGCTTGGACCCGATGCAACGGGTGTTGGTTGGATTTATTTGTATGCGTTAGTAGATAAAACCGGTCAGCATGATTTAAGTGAATTACGCTCAATACAAGACTGGTTTTTAAAATATGAGCTACAGACTGTTGCAGGTGTTTCTGAAGTGGCCACTATTGGCGGCATGGTTAAGCAATATCAAGTAACCGTTGACCCTGATAAATTACGTGCATTCAATATCCCTCTTAGTTTGATCCAAACCGCTATTAAGCAAGGAAATCAAGAAGTCGGCGCTTCGGTAATAGAAATGGCTGAAGCTGAATATATGGTAAGTTCAACAGGATACATAGATAGTATCAGCGACTTAGCTCAAATCCCATTAGGGGTAAATGTAAAAGGTATCCCTCTAAGTTTAAAGGATGTTGCCGATATTCGCTTAGGACCGCAAATGAGGCGAGGTGTAGCCGAATTAAACGGTGAAGGTGAATCTGTTGGTGGTGTGGTTGTGATGCGTTTTGGAGAAAATGCTCAGCAAACCATAAACGGCGTTAAAGACAAACTTGGGCAAGTTAAAAAAGGTTTACCTGAAGGTGTTGAGATTGTCACTGTATATGACCGCTCTGGTTTAATAGAGCGTGCGGTAGAAAACTTATGGACCAAACTGCTTGAGGAACTAGGTGTAGTGGCTTTAGTCTGTTTAGTGTTCTTATTTCATCTGCGCTCATCTCTTGTTGCTCTTATCACTTTACCTATGGGGATTTTAGTTTCATTCACTATTATGTATTGGCAAGGTATTAATGCCAATATTATGTCTCTTGGAGGTATCGCTATTGCCATTGGAGCTATGACTGATGGCGCAATCGTGATGGTGGAAAATATGCATAAGCATATGGAAAAAACACCTTTAACCGATGACAACCGTTGGCAAATTGTTGCTAAGTCTGCAGCAGAAGTAGGCCCTGCATTATTTTTTAGCCTGTTAATTATTACGGTTAGCTTCTTACCTGTATTTATTTTAGAAGCGCAAGAAGGGCGTATGTTTAGCCCATTAGCTTATACAAAAACCTATGCTATGGCGGCATCTGCAGGTTTGGCTATCACCTTAATCCCAGTGCTAATGGGCTACTTTATTCGCGGAAAAGTTATTTCAGAGCATAAAAACCCAGTTAATAGGGCCTTAATTGCTGCTTACTTGCCACTACTTAAAACTGTATTACGCTTTCCCAAAGCAACTATTGCTGTGGCCTTGGCAATAACTTGGCTTGGATTTTATCCGCTAGATAAAATAGGCAGTGAATTTATCCCACCATTAGATGAGGGGGATCTAATGTATATGCCAACAACTTACCCAGGGATCTCTATAGGTAAAGCTCGCGAGTTATTGCAACAAACAAATAAACTCATTGCTACTGTACCTGAGGTAGAGTCGGTATTTGGCAAAGTAGGAAGAGCTGAAACTGCGACCGACCCAGCACCTTTAACTATGATTGAAACATTTATTCAGCTTAAACCTCAAGAGCAATGGCGTGAAGATGTTACCTCTGAATCATTGAAGAATGAATTAAATAACTTAATCCAGTTTCCTGGTCTAACTAACGCATGGGTTATGCCGATTAAAACTCGTATTGATATGCTGGCCACAGGTATCAAAACTCCGGTAGGGATTAAAATTGCGGGGGGAGATTTAACCATTACGCAAGATATTGGCTTACAAATTGAAGAGTTACTATCGAATGTTGCAGGAACTACCTCTGTTTATTCGGAAAAGGTTGCGAGCGGGCGTTACTTAAAAGTAGATATAAAACGCGATAAAGCTGCTCGCTATGGACTTAATATTGCGCATATCCAACAAGTTATAGCCACCGCTATTGGCGGTGTTAATGTGACTCAAACGGTAGAGGGACTTGAACGTTATCCTGTTAACGTTCGCTATGGGCAAGATTATAGAAGCTCACCAGAGAAATTATCACTACTACCTATAGTTACGGCAAGTGGTCAAAACATTACCTTAGGTGATGTTGCTGATGTATTTATAGAAGATGGCCCGCCAGGAATTAAAAGTGAAAATGCGAGAATAAATGGCTGGGTATTTATTGATATTGAAGGTGTCGATGTAGGTTCTTATATTGAACAAGCAAAAGCAGTGTTAGAGCAAGAACTGGAACTACCTCCAGGTTATTCAATAGCTTGGGCTGGGCAGTATGAGTATATGCAACGAGCACAGGAAAAACTGCAGTATGTACTACCTTTAACATTGGCAATTATCATTGTCTTGCTGTATTTAAATTTTCGTAGTGTGATTGAAGTATTAATTATTATGGCGACCTTACCATTAGCTTTAATCGGTGGTATTTGGTTGGTTTATTTACAAGGGTTTAATTTTTCTGTTGCTGTTGGCGTTGGCTTTATTGCCCTTGCCGGCGTTGCTGTGGAAATTGGTGTGATTATGCTCGTATATTTGAATCAAGCTTATAAAGAGAGTACTGAAAATTATCTACAGCAAAATAAGCGCATTGATAAAGCCGGTTTAATTGATGCTATTGTCGTGGGGGCAGGGTTAAGGGTTCGTCCGGTGATGATGACCGTGGCGACAATTACCATTGGCTTATTACCTATTTTATACGGTAGCGGCACTGGCTCTGAAGTGATGAGCCGAATAGCTGCGCCTATGGTTGGTGGTATGGTAAGTGCAGTCGTGTTAACTTTATTGGTATTGCCTGCGGTTTATTTACTTTGGAAAATGCGCAGTATTGAATGTGAATAAAAACGGTTTTTATTACCTAAAACCGTAGGGAATTCATAAGTTTTTGATGCTTTTATAGCTACTTGGTTTGTTGCTTTGTCAATAATCTTTACTGACAAAGCAACCGGTTAAGTTTTGCCATTGCTTTTTATGCGCCGACAAAATAGCGAGACCATTTGCCTAATATTAATTTGCAGATATAAGTAATTATTAGGCTAAATAGTATCACTAGGCCAACATTCAATAACGCTAGAGTTAAAATTATCGGTAGGCTTATTGGCACATCCATTAGCTTTTCCATGACTGCGTACATTTCGAATAGTAAATACGCATGTAAAAAATAAATTGCAAAGGCATAGTTGCCTAATAAATCTAGCCATTTAGGAATGTAGTGTATTGTGCGTTCGAACAGTAAAATAACTAATGCCGAGAATGCTATTTTTTGAATATACCATGCAGATTCTGTAAAAGTGATGATACCCCATTTCGGACTATCTAAATAAAATAATCCTACCAATGCCGCAGTTGAGCCAATAGCAACTAGGGCAAGTAATAATAAATAACGCTCAATCACTGCAATCGTTTTTTTATAATTAATCCCTGCGATTATGCCTAGCATATAAGCACCGAGAAAATAGACAAAGTTTGTCCAAGTAACATCAGGCCATGCTCTTGAGCAAACCAGTGGCGCTAATAATATAGGAATGAATAGCCACTTGCCCCATTCAAGCTTAACGATTTTAGCTAAAGCGGGGGTTAATACATACAGTACTAGCAATACAGGAATATACCAAAAAGAGAATATGGCTGCGCCGGTAAAAAAATTATTGAACACTAAAGTTAAGAAATTAAGCAAGTCTCCATCAAACATTTTCAGTGTGCCATCAAGCCCCCAGCCACGCCATGTTATAAGGGTGGTGAAAAATAGATACGGTGCTATTACATAGGCTAGTTTTGATTTGAAAAAACTGGCATAACCTCTATCGACTAATACCATTGAAAATAACATACCTGAAATGATGGTGAAGTAGAGCGTTGAATCGTGCAATAAAATACTTTCACCCCAGGCAAAAGGCGTTAGGTTTGGCTTGGCTGGATGTTCAGAGGTTTCAGCAAAAAAGAATACAAATTCAATCGCATGTATAGCGGTTATGTTGACTATTGCAAAAGCGCGGAACGCATGAATGGAGTTGATAAATGAATTAGCTATAGGAATTTCCTTTTCTATCTATTGCAATGAAAGGTGCATTGTCAGTTGATTTATTATTTACGTTATCTAGGCGCTTATATTAAGTAAGTTCTTTACTTATATGGCATAAGTATAGTAGGAAGTTGCACTATTAACTTACTTATCGTCATAATTAGGTAATAAGGTAAATTTTATTTTTTCTTTAATTAGATTATTTTTTGAACCCTGCTCTAAATAACTATATACTGTAAATATATACAGTATATTGAGGTTGCTATGTTACAAGTTAAAGTGATTCCTATTTATATAGAAGCAGGTATTAGTGGCTTTGAATCACCTGCCGCAGAATATAAAGAGCTTGGTTTATCGCTTGATAGCCTTTTAATTCAACACCCTAATGCAACATTCATCGGCTTGGCTTCTGGTGAATCAATGCAAGGTGTAGGCATATTTGATAAAGATTTACTCATTGTTGATCGCTCTTTAACCCCTGATAATGGTGATATCATTGTATGTAACTATAACGGTAGTTTTACTTGTAAAATCCTTGATAAAGTGAACAAGCGACTTGTGTCAGCTAATGATAACTATGATCCTGTTGTTATTTACCCTGATGATACCTTTCAGTTAGAAGGTGTTGTTAGTCGCTCTATACGAATACATAAACCAGCTGAACTACAGACATTATTATGTATGCTTTAGTTGATGCCGTTGCTTTTTATGCATCAGCTGAAAAAGTATTCGATCCCACAATAAGAAATAAACCCGTTGTTGTGTTAACTAACAACGATGGTTGTATTTGTGCTGTTTGTCCCATTGCTAGAAAACTCGGCATTCCCAAGTTTATACCCTTTTTTAAAATCCGTGATTTTCTGTATAAACATAACGTTATTATTCGCTCTAGTAACTATGAGCTATACGCAGATCTATCAGAAAAAATGATGAATGTGATAGGCACATTTTGCGATAATCAATATATTTATTCTATTGATGAATCATTTTTAAACCTCAAATCTTATAGTTGTATTAATGACTTATACAAGTATGGGCAAGAAATCCGTAGAGCGGTATGGCAGCAAGTTAAATTACCGGTTGGTGTTGGCTTTGGATTAACGCCTACACTATCTAAAGCTGCTAACCACGCAGCTAAAAAGCTATCTGGATTTAACGGAGTTGCTGTTATTAATTCAGACCAATCAAAGCATAAAATCCTCCAAAGAATGAAGGTTGATCAAGTCTGGGGAATTGGTTCTCGGCTTGGAAAAAAGCTTAACCTGATGAATATCCATAGCGCTTTAGATTTAGCAAACCAAGATCCTAAAAATATGCGAAAACAATTCTCTGTTACAGTAGAAAGGACTGTGTCAGAGCTTAATGGAATGAGGTGTTTAGATTGGGATGATATAAAATCAGTAAAGAAAGAAATATTCTCGACTCGCTCATTTGGCCAACGAATTACAGACTTTAATGAATTTAGATCTGCATTAATTTTTCATGCCTACACTGTAGCGAAGAAAGCTAGGGCACAAAGTTCATTAATAAAACGTATCGTTGTTTTTGGCTCTAGTTCACCACATGATAATGGTTATTATACTAACTCAGTTAGTATTCAGTTTACCTCTGCAAACGACAACACTCTTTATATAGCCCAATGCGTGGCTAAAGCCGCCAAACAAATTTATGCGCCTAATGTCAGATTTTATAAATGTGGTGTTGGTGCAATTGAATTAACAGATAGTTATCAACTAGACCTATTCTCTAATAACATTAACAAGCCTGAGTTAATGCAATGCTTAGATTCAATCAATAATCGTTATGGTACTGGTACGCTGATGTTGGGATCAATGAAGCCTGAAAAGTGGGCTATGAAAAGAGATTTTATGTCGCCTCAATATACAACTAATTGGCATGATATTCCCATCATTGAATGTTAGTTGTTTATTAACCTCTAAAATGTAAGTAACTGGCAAGTTTAATACCTATCAAGAACAATGAGCGATCATTAGCGAATTTTTTAATGAAGTTAATTGAGTATTAGTAGACTTTGAATAAACGGAACAACACTTATGAAACGGCCAAGGTTTGGATCGTAGATCCGACCGTTCATATGAATTATCACCGCCCGCTAATGATTGTTGTTAGCACAGGGCTAGTATTCAAACTAACTGAAATTTGTCAAAAACAAGCGCACTGTTATTGTGAGTTAAGGCACGCTTATGGTGCACTATTATTGTGCAATAAATTTGGTTTGGATTTAACTTGTTGTTTTTAAATGGAAATAAAAGTTGGTACGCAACTTGTAACCCTTAGGTTAGCTTAAATATAAGGGGCGAAATAAATGAAATTAATAAACGCAATAATAAAACCATTTAAATTGGATGACGTCAGAGAAGCTATCTCTGAAGTTGGTGTTGAAGGCTTAACAGTAAGTGAAGTTCGCGGCTTTGGTCGTCAGAAAGGTCACACTGAATTATACCGTGGTGCAGAGTATCAAGTAGATTTCTTACCAAAAGTTAAGTTGGAAATTGCGGTTAAGGCAGAAGATGCTGACCGTATAATTGAAGCAATTAGCAAGTCTGCTCATACCGGTAAAATCGGTGATGGTAAAATCTTTGTTTACGATCTTGAATCAGCGGTACGTATTCGTACTGGTGAACTAGATACTGCAGCACTTTAATAAGGAGAATAATAATGGAAGAGTTAACAACTTTAACAGGCACAGTAACTGAATTACGATTCGCCTTAGATACTTTTTACTTTTTAATGTCAGGTGTATTAGTGATGTGGATGGCAGCAGGTTTTGCCATGTTAGAAGCGGGTTTAGTTCGTTCTAAAAATACCACAGAAATTTTAACTAAGAATATTTGTTTATATTCAATTGCTTGTGTAATGTTTTTATTAGTTGGTTACAACATCATGTATGTAGACAACGTTGAAGGCGGAATACTACCAAGCTTTGGCGCATTAATTGGCACACAAGCTGAAGGTGCAGATCACTCTTTAGAATCTGATTTCTTCTTCCAAGTTGTATTCGTTGCAACAGCTATGTCAATTGTATCTGGCGCAGTTGCTGAGCGTATGAAACTTTGGTCTTTCTTAATCTTTACTGTTGTTTTAACAGCGGTTATTTACCCTGTAGAAGGTTACTGGACTTGGGGTGGTGGTTTCTTATCTGAAGCTGGTTTCTCTGATTTTGCAGGTTCTGGTATTGTTCACATGGCCGGTGCTGCAGCAGCATTAGCAGGTGTATTATTACTTGGTGCACGTAAAGGTAAATACGGTAAGAACGGTGAAGTATTCCCAATTCCTGGTTCAAACATGCCTCTAGCTACTTTAGGTACATTTATTTTATGGATGGGTTGGTTTGGTTTTAACGGTGGTTCTCAGTTATTACTTTCTGATGCTGAAAACTCAACTGCAGTTGGTCAAATTTTCTTAAATACTAATGCGGCAGCAGCAGCTGGTGCGGTAGCGGCATTATTACTAAATAAAGTAATTTGGGGTAAAGCTGATTTAACTATGATCCTTAACGGTGCTTTAGCTGGTCTTGTTGCAATTACTGCTGACCCTCTATCTCCATCACCTATCTTTGCCAGCATAATTGGTGCTCTTGGTGGTATGTTAGTTGTGTTATCAATTACTACATTAGATAAGCTTAAGATTGATGATCCAGTGGGTGCTATTTCAGTTCACGGTGTAGTAGGTTTCTACGCTCTAATGGCTGTACCATTTAGCAATGGCGATGCAACATTTGGTGCTCAACTATACGGTGCATTCGTTATCTTTGCATGGGTATTCGCAGCAAGCTTCGTTGTATGGACAATCCTTAAGAAGACTGTTGGTATTCGTGTTAGCGATGAAGAAGAATACGAAGGTGTTGATAAGTCTGATTGTGGTGTTGAAGCATACCCAGAGTTCGTTACACTTAAATAATATTAGGTAAAACCTAACTAGAGCAAAGGGAGCCATTGGCTCCCTTTTTGTTTATTAGTATTTAACTAGTAGTAAGTAGTTATTTTCTAGGTGTGATTTTAAATTTTTTCTTTGCTGGCTTCGCTTTATTTGAGCTCGGTTTTGCTGGCGCAGATTTAGTAGGTGTTGCTTTAGCTCTTGGCTTAGGTTGAGGGTTTTCAACATAATAAATACCATCAGCTTCAATACGTACACGTCCTCGCTTTAATAAATTACCAACAGTGCTTTTAAATGTTTTTTTACTTACACCAAAGGTTTTTTGAATTAGCTCAGGCGTGCTTTTATCATTTATCGCACTAAAGCCATCATTATCTTGTAGGTAGCTAATAAAGCTCGGCGCAAAGTCATTTACTTTGCCAATGCCTGAGCGTGTTAGAATCAAATCTACTCGTCCATCCGGGCGCATGTTTTTAACATAGCCTTGAATTCTTTTACCAACACGTAAAGGTTGGAATATCTCATTATCGTATAATAAGCCCCAATTACGTTCGTTAATAATGGCTTTGAAGCCTAGGTCAGTTTTATCACCAATGATAAGGTCTACACGTTCACCTATTTCAAAGTTTGCTGGCCAAATATCAAGGTACTTATCTAGTTTACTTGATGCGGCAATACGATCGGTGTGGCTGTCTTGATAGATTTTTACTAAGTAGTATTTATCAACCACCATTTTATGATGCTGCTGATTATACGGTACTAATAAATCTTTAGATAAACCCCAATCTAGGAATGCACCCATTTGATTAACTTGAATAACTTTTAAGCTAACAAAGTCATCTACTTGGCCTTTGGCTTTTTCTGTTGTAGCTATTAAACGATCATTTGAGTCAAAATAAACAAAGACTTCAACACTACTTCCTTCAAGGCAGTCTTCTGGCATGTAACGATTAGGGAGTAAAATTTCACCTAAATTTCCACCATCTAAATAAGCACCAAAGTCAGTTAACTTTAATACCTTTAGTGTGTTGAACTTACCTATATCTGCCATTGAATTTCCTGAACTGAGTATGTTTAAAGCGCTATTTTAACAAGGTGCACCTTGTTAATGATAGTAATAATACAATTAAATACTTTTAAGCTTATATTTTGGGGTTCAACTGCTTTTGAATTTTAAGTTTGCATTGAATGTATTCGCTATGGCGAAGGTGTAATAAATCGGCAATGCGTCTGATTATATGTTCCTCAATCGCATCTAATACGCCATCTGCATAAGCCACTAACCAAAGCGACTCAACAATTTTTATGCGCTCTTCTAATGGGAATTGATTGTTAATGGTATTGGTAAAGCGATAAAAATCATTGGCATGAAATGACTCATCTTCAGCCGCAGCTAATATTTCAAGTACTTCATTTTTATTTAATTTAAACTGTTTTTGCAGTAGCTCGATTACTTTGCTGATTTCTGTCTCGCTATTTTCTTGATCTGCGCGCATAACTTCAAATAGTAATACTGCAGTAGCAATCTCAATAGAGAGGACATTACCAACAACGTTTTCTTGTTGTAAATTTTTTATAAAAACTCGAATTCTACTTATCATTTTAATTCTCTTTGGTGATTTGAAATTGATTTCGACCAGAATGTTTTGCTAAATATAGAGCTTTATCAGCAATGTTTATAACTTGGGTTAAGTCGATCATTTCATTTTTATCTCTAGGAGGTGTTAATAAAACGGCTCCAAGGCTTATCGTAATAGTTTCTGCGATATCTGAATCGGGGTGATGTATATTTAAATCTCGAATATTTTCTAATATTTCAGATAGCTTAATTTCTAAAGCGCTTAATTCTATGCCACTGAATAATATTATAAACTCTTCTCCGCCGTAACGTGCAACAGCATCGTTCACACGTCTTGTTGATAAAGCTAAGCTTTGCGCAACTTGCTTTAAAGCATCATCACCTGCAGTGTGTCCTAAAGAGTCATTGTATTTTTTAAAATAATCAATATCGCACATGACGATAGCAAATGGCGTATTGTTACGCTGTAAGTGTCCTAGCTCCTTTGTGAAGTGTTGTTCAAAAGCCGTTCTGTTTGGGATTTGGGTTAAACCATCAGTTAAACTTAGCTTTTCTAGCTGAGTTTGCTGGTTTTCTACCGTGCTAACCATGTGGTTAAATTCATCTGTAAGGCGTTTAAATTCAGTTACGGTAAACTGAGCTGTAAGTGCAGATAGCTTTTTACTCTTCACTATTTCTGACAATTCGCTATTTACAACATTCATCGGGTTAATTAAGATTTTTTTTATAAAGGTAAACATAAACATCATAACTAACAGCTGTACTGCTATAGTGATTGTTAAGTCTCTGGTGAGTATAGTTAATTCAAAATTATCAAAATGTTCAACCTGCATAACCAAGCTTGGTTGCTTATATATATCTTCTACCACCCATAAGTTACTTTGATTTTTAGTTGTTAACTTAAACAAGTCTGTGATCCTAGGGAACTCTTTATAACTTTCATCATAAGGGATTACTTTTAGCTTTAATTGAGTTGAATCAGCGACATTGTCGGTTAAGGCTTGATCAAAGCGCTTGAGATAAATTAATTGACCATTACTTTTGGCTGTATTGGATGAATTACTTATATTGGTAATGGCAAAAATCATGGTTCCTTCTTTAGTTTTTACTATGCCATGACGTGCCTGGTTAGTTGCTCGTTTAAAATTAACTATTTTTGATGAAAACAAGCCTTTGTCGTCAAGCAGATCGTTAAAGTTAAGTTCTTGTTGAGTTAAATGATCAAAGCCTTTGGAAAATAAGATATTGTTTTTATTATCGATAATAAAAACAGCATCGATAGAAAGGTTTGTGAATGTTTGTATGTCATAGTTATTATCTAAATATGATTGGTTATAGTTTTTAACAAAATTATATGTGTCATCCCAGATGGCGTAATCGTAATTCATCTGCTTTAAATTTTCAGACTCATCAATTAACGAAAAATATAAAGCATTTAGCTCCCTTTTATGTAATCTTTCAATTGCTGCTCGCTCTTTAGGGATCTCTACAAAATAACGATAAGAAAAGGTGATCACCATCATTAAAAATATTAATGAGGCAAAAGACCATTTCATTAATGAATTTATTGATGTGTGTTGTTTCATTTAACGACCTTACTAGTTGCTTCTCTTTGTTGTTCTTTAGTCAGCTTAAACTAAATGATTGAATTCACTCGGCTGTTTAGTATAGTTTAGCAATTATTATTATTTAGCAATCAAAAATATACTATATGAACCAAATTTCACTAGATAACCCTCCTGAAAACTCTAAAAAAAATAAAAGATTACTTTCTATTGATGCTTTACGTGGCTTTGATATGTTTTGGATCTTAGGGGCTGAAGGGATTTTCGCCGCATTATTCATTATTACTGGTTTTTCATTTTTTAATGATGCTGCCGCGCAGATGTTACATAGTCAATGGCATGGGTTTACTCTTTATGATTTAATTTTCCCGCTGTTTATCTTTTTGTCAGGAGTTAGTTTAGGAATTGCCGCTAAACCTATCGCTACTTTATCTATAGTGCAGCGTAAAGCTAAGTATCAGCATGCTATTAAGCGATTATTTCTACTTTTCATCTTAGGTATTGTTTATAACCATGGTTGGGGTACGGGAATTCCTGCCGATTTTGGTGAGATCCGCTATGTCAGCGTACTAGGCCGTATTGGACTCGCTTGGTTTGTTGCCGCTATGCTGGTGTGGCATTGTAGTTTAGCTACTCAGATAAAAGCTACTATTGGCTTGTTAGTTGTATATAGCTTAATTTTACTGTTTGCCAGTATTGGCGAGTTTGGCTCAGGTAACTTCTCACAGATGTATTCAATAAATGCATGGGTTGATCAAGCTTTGTTACCTGGTATTCGTTATCAAAATTTACCTGTAGATCCTGAAGGCTTACTGTCTAACCTAGGCTCTATTGTAAATTGTCTGGCCGGTGTTTTTGTTGGCCGCCTTATGATGCAACAAAAATCTTTACCAACAGTATTGTTACGAAATTTGCTTATTATTGGTTTATCTACTTTGGCTCTTGGCTGGGGTTTTGATTTAATTATCCCAGTAAATAAAACCTTATGGACACCTTCGTTTGTGCTAGTTACTTGTGGCTGGAGTGTTCTATTTCTGGCTTTATTTTATTGGCTCATTGATATGCAGAATTGGCAAACATGGGCTAAACCATTCGCTATTATTGGCATGAATTCGATAATTATCTATCTTGGTACGGCGTTAGTTAATTGGAATTACTTAGCGCAAAGCTTATTTGGTGGAGTAATAGCATCTGTTCCTGAAAGCTGGCAAACCTTATTGAGCATTATTGCCATAGTACTTTTACAATGGTTGCTTCTAGTTTGGATGTCACGCAACAAAATCTTCATAAAAGTTTAGTACATGGATGTACTACCCTTGGTGGGCAGGACGCCCATGGAAAGGGTTAGTGCTTGATATACACCCTTGGTGGGCAGGACGCCATGGAAAGGGTTAGTGCTTGATATACACCCTTGGTGGGCAGGAAGCCCATGGAAAGGGTTAGTTTTACTTAATTATTAAGCCCTCGTTTTCATTTAAAACAAGGGCTTTTTTGTACCTTAGTGCGGTTTGTAATATCTATTTACATATTCGCTAAATACACTTGTTAGCATTTTGTTAATATACGTATAGATAAAAATATTTTTTACATTAGAGGTCTATTGTGGCTACCAAGAAACAAATAATTATACCTGCTCTTATATTAGTGGTTGGAGTCTGTGCAATGGTTGTGTTTTCATCGATGAAAAAGCCGCCAGAAGAAAAAGCTGAGATTGATCTTACGCCAATCGTTGCTGTGGAAGAAATTTCTCTACAGCCGGTAAACTTAGATGTTTATTCGCATGGTGTAGTACAACCTAAATTTTCCACTGACCTAGTTGCGCAAGTAAGCGGACAAATTGTTGAACTATCTGAGCATTTTGTTCGTGGGGGATTCATTAAGAAAGGTCAAGTACTTGCCGTCATTGACCCAAGTGATTATGAAGCCGCATTAATTGAAGCTGATGCCAATTTAGCTACTGCGCGAGCTGCGTTAGAGTTAGAAAAAGCTCAGGGTAAAGTTGCAGAGAAAGAGTGGCAACGAATTAAAGATACATCTCCAACAGAGTTGAGTTTACGTAAACCACAATTAGCACAAGAAATGGCTAAAGTGAAAGCGGCAGAAGCCTCTGTTAAGAGGGCTAAACGAAATTTAGAGCGCACTAAAATAATCTCGCCTTATGATGCCATGATAGAGAGTCGAGAAATTGGGTTAGGCTCTTATGTTGGGGTAGGAAAAAATTTAGGTAAAATTTTAAATGTTGCTGTTGCTAAAGTTCGTTTACCGGTAGCTGATAATCAGTTGCAGTTTTTAATTGCTAGTGGTGAAAAAGCCAAGGTTATTTTAACCAGTGACTATGCTGGCGTTAAACAACAGTGGCATGCCGAAATAGTTCGCTCTGAAGGGGTTATTGATGATAGCTCTAGAATGAATTATCTAGTTGCTGAGATTTCTGACCCTTATGGTTTAGCTTCTGGTGAATTACCGCTTCGATATGGTAGTTATGTTAATGCGGTCATTAAGGGGGCAAAAGCGAGTAATGTCGCTATGGTTCCTAGGCATTTAGTTGCAGATTCTAAAGTCGCAGTATTTTCCCCTGACAGTAAGTTAGTTTATAAGGACGTTACTATACTGCGTCAACAAGGCAGCCAAGTAATCATTTCTGCCGGTTTAAATGATGGTGATTTAATCATTAGTTCGGCTTTAGACTTTCCTTTAGCAGGTATGAAGTTGGCATTAGCTCCTGAAAATCAGGAACAGCCAGCGACTCAAGAGGCTGAAACCCAGCTCGCATTAAAGGATAAATAATCATGATTGATACAAATAAAGGTATTATTTCTTGGTTTGCTCGCAACCCTGTTGCCGCCAATTTACTGATGATTATTATTATCGTTGGCGGCTTGCTAACAATGGGCACAATCCGCAAACAATTTTTCCCACAAGTTGAAATCAACTGGCTTGAATACAGAGCTATGTATCCTGGTGCAGCCCCTCAAGAGGTAGAAGAAGGGATAACGATCAAAGTTGAAGAAGCGCTTGAATCCGTACAAGGGATTGAGCGGATGATCACTTATTCAAACCGTAATTACTCAAATGGCTGGTTTAGAGTAAGTGATAGTTACGATCCTCAAATTGTGATGGAAGAAGTAAAGTCTCAAATAGACTCTATTTCTTCTTTTCCTGCCGGTATGGAGCGACCGACCGTTGAACGGATAAAAATGCGACAAGAGGTGCAGTATATCAGCCTCTATGGTGATATGAGTCACAAGCAGCTTAAAGAGCTTGGTCGAAACATCCATAATGAAATTCAGCAGTTACCATCGCTTAATGTATCTGAGTTTTATAGTGGTTTAAGTTACGAAATAGCCATTGAAGTAAGTAAAGATAAGTTAAGAGAATATAACCTTAGTTTTAATCAAGTCGCTAATGCGGTGAGAAGTTGGTCTCGCAATATGTCAGCAGGGCAAATTCGAGCAGCAAATGGTTACATTAACCTGCGCGTTGAGAATCAAGCCTATATAGGGCATGAATTCGAAAACTTACCTTTAATTACTCGTGCTGATGGTTCAAAAATCTTGCTTGGTGAAGTCGCAACTATTGCTGACGATTTTGAAGAGGGCATACAGCACTCAAAGTTTAACGGTAAAAACTCAGTAACATTTTTCATTGGCGCAGCTAATGATCAAAGTATTACTGATGTTGCCAAAGTGGTAAATAATTATATCGAATTAAAACAAAGCCAGTTGCCTGAAGGAGTGTCGATAGAAACTTGGGTCGATATGACTGAATATCTGGAAGGGCGTCTAGATCTGATGCTGAACAACTTATTAAGCGGTGGTATCCTGGTATTTTTAATGCTGGCACTGTTTTTACGTGTACGGCTTGCTTTCTGGGTAATGATGGGACTACCCGTTTGTTTCCTCGGTACTTTATTATTAATGCCAACAGCTATGATTGATGTCACCATTAATGTCATTAGTCTATTCGCATTTATTTTGGTGCTCGGTATTGTGGTCGATGATGCCATTGTTATGGGAGAGAGTGCTCATAGTGAGGTAGAAGAAAACGGTCATAGCCTTGATAACGTGATCCGCGGCGTAAAACGAGTCGCTATGCCTGCAACGTTTGGTGTGTTAACAACGATTGCTGCATTTTTACCTTTCTTATTTGGTGATGGACCATCTGCTGCTATGGGACAAGCAATTGGCTTTGTGGTGGTCTTGTGTTTAATTTTTTCTTTGGTTGAATCAAAGTTAATCTTGCCTGCGCATTTAGCGCGCATGAAACCGAAAGTACATAATCCTAAAAATCCTCTTGATCGAATTCGAACCTTTATCGATACCAAGTTAAAGAGTTTTGTTGAGAATACGTATAGAGCTGCACTTAAAAAAGCTGTTAAGTATCGCTATGGTATTGTTTGCTTATTTATTGCTTTTTTATTGATTTGTGCAGGTTTATTCCAAGGCGGTTTAGTTCGTTATATTGGTCAACCTAAGATCCCACATGATTTTCCTCGAATTCAACTAGAAATGAATTTAGATACATCTGAGCAAGATACACTGGCAGCAATAGAAGCAATTAAAGCTTCGTTATTCGAAGTGGATGCTGAAATTGAAGCTGAATACGGCACTCATATGATCTCGGATATGCAGGTTGAGCTACGTGGACGTACCTCTGGACGAATAATGATTAAGTTAATTGATCCTGAGTTACGTCCAATGAACACTTTTGAAGTAGCCGAAAGATGGCGAGAAAATATGCCAATGCTACCAGGAGTAAAAAGTTTAGATACCCAAGATAATTTATTTGGTAGTGATCGAGATGATGGCGATATTAGCTTTAGACTCGAAAGTAATAATGAACAGCAGCTAATCGATGCTTCTCGAGAGTTAACCGCTAAGTTATCTACACTCGTAGGTGTAAGTGATATCAATAATTCGCGCATGAATGCCGCCAGAGAAGTGCAGTTTAAACTTAAGCCATTAGCTTACTCATTAGGGTTAACTTTAAGCGATGTAGCTACGCAAGTCGGCTATAGCTTTTATGGTTTAGAAGCTCAGCGTATATTACGTAATGGTGAAGAAATAAAGGTAATGGTGCGTTATCCTCTTGCTGACCGTTCGTCTATTAGTCATGTTGATGATGTGGTTATTCAAGCGCCAAATGGTGCTGAAGTACCATTATCTGAAGTTGCTGATATCATCATTACTAAAGGGGTAAATCAAATACGTCGTGAAAACGGTAATCGTACAATTAATGTATGGGCAAAAGTTGATGCTGAAAAGGCTGAGCCATTTAAAATAGCCAGTGATATTCGTGAAAACTTTATTCCAAAATTAATGCAAAAATATCCTGCTTTAAAAAGTGAACTTTCGGGTAAAATCCAAGAAGAAATTGACAGTGCTAATACCCAGTTACGTGACTTTATAATTTCACTACTAATCATATATAGTTTGCTTGCGATCCCTCTTAAATCTTATAGCCAACCAATTATTATAATGTCGGTGATCCCTTTTGGTGTCATTGGCTCTGTTGCCGGCCATATGATTTTAGGTATCGATCTTAGTGTGTTATCTATCTTTGGTATAATTGCCGCCGCTGGTGTTGTGGTAAATGACTCATTAGTGATGATTGATTATGTAAATGGCGCGAAAAGGGCAGGGGTAATGACAAAGGTAGCAGTTGTTGATGCTGGCTGTAATCGCTTTAGAGCGATTTTACTAACCTCCCTAACCACATTTATTGGCTTAGTACCTATCATGACTGAAACCAGCATGCAGGCCAAGATGGTAGTGCCTATGGCTGTATCTTTAGGTTTTGGTGTATTGTTTGCAACGCTAGTTACACTACTTCTTATACCTTGTTTGTATGTTGTTATAGAAGATATAAAAGGCATGTTTAAGCGCAAGTCTAAACATAAAGAAGTATCGTCAGTGACAGCAGAAGAGCTTAAAGCTTAAGTTACTTTAATTCCTTAATGAAAAGGCCAGATAATTTAATTATCTGGCCTTTTGTGTTTCTGCTGTCGAATATAATAAAGTGATTAATTTGTTTTATTTACGCTCATAAACTTTAAAGTTGTAGTCGTGAGCATTCTTTTCATCAGCTTTGTGTGCGTCTTCACTAACACAATACCATTCGTTATTGGCATTATAATCTGGGAATTTTGTATCGCCATCGACAGCTAAGTCTATTTCTGTAATATATAAGCGCTGCGCAGCTTTAAGGCAATGCTGATAGATGCTACCACCACCAATGACCATAATTTCTTCAACATCAGTTACTAGTGCTAAGGCAGCATCTACAGAGGTGACTGTTTCAATATTATCTGCTTGATAATTTTCATCTCGAGAGATTACGATATTGCGACGACCTGGTAATGGAAAACCGATAGATTCAAAAGTTTTACGGCCCATGATCACCGGTTTTTTTAATGTCGTTTTTTTAAAATATTTAAGGTCGGCAGGCATATGCCAAGGCATTTGGTTATCTTTACCAATAATGCGATCGTCGGCGTGGGCAACGATCATAGATAAAATGGTCATTAACAGCTCTATAGTGTGGATTACAATAGTGTAATGATATCTTATTAGACAAGTGAATAGAACAAGTCGCAATAAATTATAAAGCTAGTGAAATGGCAGAAAGTAAAAAGCCAGAAAACAGGTTTCTGGCTTTTAATAGATCTATAAGAGCAATTAATGAACTTGCTATAAAATAAGACTATTTTTTGTATTCAACTTCTACATCGTAGTCGTCTTCATCCCAGTCATCATCATCTAAATCGTCTGAGTAGTCGTAATTATCAATGGTTTCTTGATGGTAAGTATCCCATTTAAACTCAACCGTATCTTGTATATCAAGTTCTTCTTTTTCTTCAGGAAGTTGCTCAATAAAGGTCATTAGTTTCTGAGTTAAATCTTCGGTACCTTCACGATTATAAGCAGAGATGTAATTTACTTCACCTTGCCAATCAAGCGCTTCAACAACTCGATCGATAGTTTCTTGTGCTTCATCTTCTAATAATAAATCGATTTTATTAAATACTAACCAAATTGGTTTGTCATAAAGCTTGTCAGAGTATTGCTTTAACTCTTCCATAATCGTTACTGCATTTTCAGCAGGGTCTGATTGATCGGCTGGCAATAAATCAACTAAATGTACTAGTACTCGACATCGTTCAAGATGTCTTAAAAATTGAATACCTAAGCCTGCGCCATCAGCTGCACCTGAAATTAATCCTGGAATATCAGCAATAACAAAACTACGTTGACTATCTAAACGTACTACACCTAAATTTGGTACAAGCGTAGTAAATGGGTAATCAGCAACTTTAGGTTTAGCTGCTGATACGCTGCGTATTAATGTTGATTTACCTGCATTAGGTAAACCTAACATGCCAACATCAGCTAATAATAAAAGCTCAAGTTTTAAGTTTCTTACTTCACCAGGTGTACCTAAGGTTTTTTGGCGAGGTGCGCGGTTAGTACTACTTTTAAAGCGTAAGTTACCTAAACCATGCCAGCCGCCTTTAGCTACTAACAGTTTTTGTTTGTGCTTAGTTAAGTCGCCAATTTGCTCGCCTGTGTCTTGGTCGATCACACGCGTACCAACAGGAACTTTTAAATATTCATCTTCGCCACCTTTACCAGTACAATTACGACTTCTGCCGTTTTCGCCTCGCTGCGCTTTATGAAAACGTTCAAAACGATAATCGATAAGGGTGTTAAGGTTTTCGTCTGCGATTAAGTATACGCTACCGCCATCGCCGCCATCGCCGCCATCAGGTCCACCGTACTCAATATATTTTTCACGGCGAAAACTAACACAGCCACTACCACCGTCGCCTGCGTCTACACGAATTTCTACTTCATCTACAAATTTCATTAGCTTAAATTAAGCTCCAAACATAAATGTATTAATATCATACCAAGTTACTAATTATAACGACTGTTCTGAAAAAGCACTAATTTCAGTGCACATTCTTTAGTGGCCATTATTTTCAGAGAAACCTTAATATAAAAAACTGTTGCTTTTAAAACAAAAAACCCCGCTTAAGGCGAGGTTTTTTAATTGGTTTCGCAACCTAATTAGTCAGCGATGATGCTAACGAATTTACGGTTTTGAGGACCTTTAACTTCAAATTGTACTTTACCGTCTGATAAAGCAAATAAAGTATGGTCTTTACCAATACCCATGTTAGTACCAGCGTGGAATTTAGTACCACGTTGACGAACAATAATGTTACCCGCTAAAACTGATTCACCACCAAAACGTTTAACACCTAAACGTTTAGCTTCAGAATCACGACCGTTACGAGTACTACCAGCTGCCTTCTTATGTGCCATCTTTAACTACTCCTATTAACCGTTGATGCCAGTAATTTTCACTTCTGTAAACCACTGACGGTGGCCAGCTTGCTTACGTGAATGCTTACGACGTTTAAATTTAACGATTTTAATCTTATCGCCACGACCTTGAGTTACAACTTCAGCTGTAACTTTTCCGCCAGCAACGTAAGGTGCACCTACGTTGATGTCTTCGCCATTAGCAATCATTAAAACATTTTCGAATTCTACAGTAGAACCAATTTCAAGTTCTAGTTTCTCTAAGCGAACAGTTTGACCTTCGCTTACACGGTGTTGTTTACCACCGCTTTGGAATACAGCGTACATTTGCTACTCCGTACTGCGTCAATATTATAGACGCGCAAATTAAAATATTAGGTCGCGGATTCTACGCGAAGATTCTTGCTAGGGCAAGCCTAATTATAAAAAATGATGTAATTAATTATTAATTTAGTATTACACATTAAAACACTTACTTAAATTATGTTGCTGGCGCAACAAATAAGCAGTTATTTTAACGGATTCATCCATAGATGTCTTTGTTCTTATCTGAAATCGTGTAAAATCAATACCCATAAAATAAGTGTAGGTTTTAAAAACAAATCTACATCTTAGCGTTTAAACATGAATGATAACGACGACCTATGAATATAACCGATATCCAAAAACTTGCTAGCCAAGATATGACCGCGGTAAATGACTTAATTTATTCGCAACTGCAATCAGACGTTGCTCTGATAAATCAGCTTGGTATTTATATAATTAATGCTGGTGGCAAGCGTATGCGTCCGCTATTAACAGTATTAGCTGCTCGAGCTTTAGGTTATCAAGGTAAGGAGCATGTCCACTTAGCTGCCATTATAGAGTTTATTCATACCGCAACACTTTTACATGATGATGTTGTAGATGAATCTTCGCTACGTAGAGGCCGTGAAACCGCTAATGCTTTATTTGGTAATGATGCGAGTGTGCTAGTAGGGGATTTCTTATATACACGCTCATTTCAAATGATGGTTAGCCTAAATAAGATGAGTATTATGGAAGTGTTATCTGATGCAACTAACATAGTAGCTGAAGGTGAAGTACTGCAATTAATGAACTGTAATGACCCAGACACAACAGTTGAAAGTTATATGCAGGTGATTTATTGCAAAACTGCAAAACTTTTTGAAGCAGCTACTAGGCTAGCAGCCGTTGTTACAGAACAAGATAAAGCGGTTGAAGAAGCAATGACGGCATACGGTAAGCACTTAGGTACCGCATTCCAGTTAATTGATGATTTATTAGATTACACTGCTGACGCTCAAGAAATGGGTAAAAACGTTGGTGACGATCTATCTGAAGGTAAGCCTACTTTACCTTTATTACATGCGATGCAACATGGTAATGAGCAGCAAACTAAGCTAATACGTGATGCAATTGAGTTAAGTAATGGTATGGACCATCTAGATGAGATCTTGGCTGCAATGCAAGATACTGGCGCTTTAGAGTTTACTCAACAAATGGCTGAACTAGAGGCTGAAAAAGCGATTGCAGCATTAGACTTTTTACCAGACTCAGAACATAAGCAGGCTCTTGTTGCATTAGCTCATTTATCTGTTGATAGAAATGCGTAAGAGTTTCTCTTAGATATTGAGTATATGTAAACTCTGCGTTTGCTATAAACCTAAAATCGTCATCCTTGCTAGCGAATTTATACCATATTGGTAATCCGGCATACCTCACATCCTGTAGGGCAAAAAAAAACGGCTAATTAGCCGTTTTTTTATGTTCATTTATCAGCAGTAATTATGCGATAAAATCAACGCCTTCTTTAATGTCAGCGTTTAATGTTGCTAACATTTCATTTTTAGCGTTTTCTTCATATGCACTCAATGTACCGTATGATAAGTATTCTTCAACACCATTTTTGCCTAAACGTACTGGTTGTGCGAAGTATTCAGCATCACCTGTATTGCCTTGAACGTATGCGTAGTCAACAACGTCAGCTTCGCCTTGTAGACCTTTAACAAGAGACATACAAAAACGAGCAGCAGCAGCACCCATAGATAAAGTAGCAGAACCACCACCAGCTTTAGCCATAACAACTTCAGTACCAGCGTTTTGAATACGAGGTGTTAAAGCATCGATTTCTTCTTGGCTAAACTCAACACCTTCAACTTGTGAAAGAAGAGGTAAGATAGTAGTACCTGAGTGGCCACCAATAACTGGAACTTTAACGTCACTAGTTGATAAGCCTTTAAGCTCAGCAATAAAAGTTTCACTACGGATAACATCAAGAGTAGTAACACCAAATACACGGTTAGCTTCGTATGTACCAGCTTTCTTAAATACTTCAGCAACAATTGGTACAGTGCCGTTAACTGGGTTAGTGATAACACCAACTAATGCTTTTGGACAGTTTGCAACAATGCCTTCAGCAAGAGTTTTAATAATGCCAGCATTAACAGCAAATAAATCAGCACGGTCCATACCAGGCTTACGAGGCATGCCCGCAGGGATAATTACAATATCAGCACCAGATAAAGCCGCTGCTAAATCATCAGCACCAAAGCCTGCAACTTTTACGTCAGTTGGGATGTGTGATAAGTCTACAGCAACACCCGGAACAACAGGGGCAACATCATAAAGTGATAATTCTGAACCTGCAGGTAATTGAGTTTTTAGTAATAATGATAACGCTTGACCGATACCACCGGCAGCTCCACAAACAGTAACTTTCATTGAAGTTCTCCAAGATTTATTAATTGTGAGTATTAACTCTGTATTTATACAATAGTCACTCAGTAATACTGAGTAATTACTTTATTTTTTTATTGGCACAAAAGATACAGAATCAAGGGTTAAATTACAATCAATTTTGTCATAAGATAGAAAACCTTGTTATTATACATTGGTCTTACTCAACAGATTATGTATATTATCTGAATGATTTCAGAGTAATACCTTCACTTAATGAAACTTTTTATATAAAGATAACAATATGAGCTTACAGCAAAAACAAGAAGCATTAGTAAATGCATTCAAAGATCTTTTAAAGCAAGAACAGTTTGGTTCACAAGGCGATATAGTCGATGCCTTAAAAAGCCAAGGATTTGACAATATAAGCCAGTCAAAAGTATCGCGTATGTTGAGTAAGTTTGGTGCCGTTCGCACTCGAAATGCTCGACAAGAAATGGTCTATTGTTTACCTGCTGAGTTAGGTGTACCAACAGCAAAAAGTCCACTTAAGCAGCTTGTGCTTGATATTGAGCATAACGAAGTAATGATCATATTACACACTAGTCCAGGTGCAGCTCAGTTAATTGCCCGTTTATTAGATTCATTAGGTAAGAGTGATGGCGTATTAGGAACCATCGCCGGCGATGATACTATTTTTATCGCGCCTACCGAAGTGAAAGAAATTGAAGCTACAGTTGATAAATTAAATTTATTATTTCAAAAGTATCAGTAAGTTGCAGTTAAAAGCTAGAAATAAAAAAGAGCCTCATGGCTCTTTTTTTGTAGTCAGTGGAAGACTGTTATTGCTCTGCTAATGCTTCAATAAAGTCTACAGAAGGAGCAAAAAATGCAGCGCCAGTTTCAGCTTGTGTATATTTAAGCATATGGTCAAAGTTACCGTGACCATCTCCGTTAATCATACTTTTTAACATCAGTTCGAAATTATCAGGAGTTTTACAATACGATATAAAGAATAAGCCTTGTACTTTCATATGGCCATAAGGCATGCTTTGTCTTAATATCTCAAGAGAATTACCGTTGGCATCTTTTAAGTTAGCGCGCTTGGTATGGGCGGTTAAAGGCTTATCTGCACTTGCATATTCGATATCGTCACGCTTGGTTCTGCCAAAGATATCTTCTTGTTGTTTCTCTTCAAGTGACTGCCATAAACTCATATTGTGGCGGTATCGCTGAATGTGTAAGTAACTACCTTTTACAAAGGCTTGGTCACTTTCTTCATCAACTAAAGCTACATCGCGCTTATGTTTACCTTTTGGATTTTCAGTTCCATCGACAAAACCTGTTAAGTCGCGACCATCTAAGTAGCGGAAGCCTTTAACTTGTTCAATTAACTCAACCGCTTCATCGAGAAGTTCACAAACTTTGGTACTAACTACGTGATTAACATCGGCTCGATCACTACGTATCTCAATAAATAGATCGTAGTTATTGGCTGGAGCAATACGATCATCGCACTTCATTGCGCTAAATGGTGTTAAATTTTTAGGGCGAGAATTAGGATAGAATTCATCCCAGTAGTTTGCACCGATAGCAATTACTGTGCTCATGTTAGCTTCGGAGAATTGATCGGCATAATAATCAAACAGTGCCGGTAATTTCGATAATGCTTTTCTTATGTATGCATTTTTATTATCTAATACATTAAATAGTAGGTAATAACTGTGCAGGTTAGGCTCAGCACAGATACCAAATTGTTCTCTTGCCATTTTATTACTCGAAATTGAAAATTTACTTGAATTAAGTATATGAGTTTATTGGAAAATGCAAAAGCTAATATTTAATCAAATTACTATTATTTAATTGCAGGTACAGAAAATAGCTGTTTATCATGCCATCTAAGCATGGTTAAACTTCCACCCCAAACACAGCCAGTGTCTAAGGCATATACATTATCATGCTGGCAGTGTCCTTCAAGTGACGCCCAATGCCCAAAGACCCATTGGATATTGTTTAATTGTGGCTGTAAATTAAACCAAGGCTGTAATTGCGCATTAGTATTATGCTCAGGGGCATTTTTTTGTTGAAACTCCAGTGAACCATCATTAAAGCAAAAACGCATTCGGGTGAAAGCATTAATACTAAAACGAAACCTTTCCTCTTCACTTTTTGCTAAAAGCCAAGAATTAGGCATGCTGCCATACATTAAAGTTAACCAATGATTACGTTCTTTTGATGATAATCTTTGTTGTACAAAGTGATTTTGTTCAATAGCAGTAGCAATACTCCACTGCGGACAAAAGCCAGCATGGCTAACAAAAGCTTGTTCATTAGGAAGTTGCAGTAATAGCGGTTGTAGGGCAAGCCAGTCGGTAAGCTCGTTTATGTCTGGAGCGTTTAATAGAGTGTCTAATTTATCATTGGCTTTAGCTTGTTTAATACCAGCATGCACCGCTAGTAAGTGCAGATCATGATTTCCTAGTACAACTTTAGCTGCAGGGCCTAATGATTTTACCATACGCAATGTAGCTAAAGAATCAGGGCCGCGAGCCACCAAATCGCCAGTTAACCATAGTTGATCATTATTTAAATCAAAGTTTACTTTGTCCATTAATTGGCAAAGCTCTTGGTAGCAACCTTGTATGTCGCCTACTAAATAAATAGCCATGCTTTAGTTTAAAATATTTGGTACGGATAAGCGGAAAACGGGTATTTCAACCCTGTAGTTTTTACCTTGTAAATCTTTGAAAATATAAAACCCTTCCATAGTGCCAAGCGGAGTTTTTAATACCGAACCGCTACTATAACGATAACGTTGACCACTTTGTAGAATAGGTTGTTGACCAACAACACCATCCCCTTCAACACTTACTTTACTGCCATTTGAGTCAGTAATAAGCCAGCTTCTTGATAATAACTGTAAGGTTTTATCACTATTGTTCTCAATAGTGATGGTGTAGCTAAAAACGAAGCGCTCTTGATATTGATCCGACTGTTGCTCGATAAACTCAACTTGGGTGGAAACTTTTACTAAATCAATAGACTCTAACATCAGCGAACTCATCTTGTTATTGCTCTGGTGGGTTATCCGCTAAGAAATTAGCAACATCAATATAGTCTTTAAGAGTTAAGTTTTCAGGTCGTAAACTAGCTTTAATACCTAACGCTTCAAGTTGTTCCACAGATATAAGCTTTTTAAAGCTATTGCGAATAGTTTTACGGCGCTGATTAAATGCTTCACGAGTTACACGCGCTAACCATTTTACATCTTTGGCCGGGTACTTAATTTCTTTGTGTGGAATTAAACGGACAATTGCACTGTCTACTTTTGGTGGTGGCTGGAATGCTTCAGGACCAATTTCCATCACCGGCATTACTTGGCAAAAATATTGCGTCATAATTGACAAACGACCATATGTTTTTGAGTTTGGTGCGGCTGCCATGCGATTGACCACTTCTTTTTGCAACATAAAGTGCATGTCTTGCACGCAATCTTTAAACGTTAGTAAGTGAAAGATCAAAGGTGTTGAAATGTTATAAGGTAAATTACCAAAGATACGTAATTTTTGCTCCGTTGCTAATGTGGCAAAATCAAACGATAACGCATCGGTTTCATAAATAGTGAGGTTCTTAGCAATGAACGGGTGGTGGCGTAAACGATGAGCTAGATCTCTATCCAATTCAACTACTGAGATATCACCGGCACGTTCAATAACTGGCTCAGTTAATGCACCTAACCCAGGGCCTATCTCTACCAGATTTTCGCCCTCACTTGGATCAATCGCATCGACAATTTTGCCAATTACAGCATCATCATGTAAGAAGTTTTGACCGAAGCGTTTTTTGGCTTGGTGTCCTAAGTGACTTTTATTGCTCATAGTTAATTATTTAATAACTCACTGTTGGTTGTTTAATAGTTTGGTATTGCTTGCTTTAACTCTTAGTATTAATTGCTATTGCTGATTATTTACTAATTCAATTGCATTATTAATTGCGGCCCTAAAGCTACCAGAGTCGGCTTTAGTTGTTCCGGCAAGTTCGATTGCCGTACCATGATCTACAGATGTTCTGATAAAAGGTAAGCCTAACGTGATATTCACCGAAGAACCAAACCCTTTGTACTTCAATACCGGTAATCCTTGGTCGTGATACATAGCTAAAACAGCATCGGCATCGTCAAGGTATTTCTGCTGAAAAATTGTGTCAGCTGGCAGTGGACCGACTAAATTTAGCCCATCTGCTCTTAAGCTCTCAAGTGCAGGAATAATCGTATCAATTTCTTCTCTACCTAAGTGCCCATCTTCTCCAGCATGCGGATTTAAACCACAAACATATATTTTAGGAGAGGCGATACCGAATTTTTCTTTTAGATCTTTATCTAGTATACGAGTAATTTTTTGAATTCGCTCAAAAGTTATTGCTTTTGATACATAGGCTAATGGAATATGAGTAGTCATCAAAGAAACCCTTAGTCCAGGAGTTGCCAGCATCATAACAACATCAATACAATTTGCTTGCTGGGCAAAATACTCAGTATGGCCACTAAATGGAATACCTGCCTGATTAATCAAACCTTTATGAACAGGTCCGGTGACAATTGCTTTAAATTCACCTGTCATATTACCTTCACAGGCAATTCGTAATGTTTCTACAACATAAGAACCATTATTCGGGTTTAATACACCTGGTTGGCAAGGCTCAGATAACTTAACTGGATACACCTGTATAGTGCCCGCTTGATGTGCTTTCGCTGGCGCATCAGTATCATAAATTGTAACTTGCAGAGGTAAGTTTAAACGCTGTGCTCGATCTTTTAACATGTCAGGATCGGCAATAGCAACTAACTGCACTGGCCAATTCTCTTGCGCAAGTTGTATTAATAAATCAGGTCCAACGCTTGCAGGTTCACCTGGAGTTACGGCAATTTTAAAAATCATGATTATTCGTTATCTAAAATTTCAATGTAGGCTTCATCGCGAGTTTCTTTTATCCAACGCTGTGACTCAATGCCAAATTTACGATTGTAAATTAATTGGTAAGCGCGATTAGAATCACTTTCTTTTGTTGCATCTAGTGTTCTACGACCAGTTAATTGTACTAAGTGCCAGCCGAAAGATGAACGAAATGGTGCATGGTATGCATCTACAGCTAAATCTTTTAGGGCATTCTTAAATGCAGGATCGTAGCTATTAGGATCAGCCCAACCTAAGTCACCACCTCTGCTCGCTGTAGGACCTTCGGAATGTTCACGAGCTAAGGTATCAAAATCAGCTTCGCCAGCTTTTATTTGAGCAAGAAAATCTTTAAGTGTCTGCTCTGCTTTTTCTTCAGATAATATAATCGACGGCTTAATTAATATATGGCGCGATTTTACTTCGGTTATTTCAACCGTCTTTTTGCCACGAATATCGAATATCTTAATAATGTTATAGCCAAGGCCAGTTCTTATTGGACCGAATATTTCGCCTTTGTTATTGCCATCAACAAGATCTGCAAATAATGTTGGCATCTCATTAATCCCACGCCAACCGATATCACCACCTTCTAGAGCGGTAGTTGCGCCAGAAGAAGCAATCGCAATTTTCTTGAAATCAGAACCGTTGTTCAGTAAATCCATTACTTTATCTGCACGCTCTTTCGTTGCATTTAAATCTTCTTGAGTTGCATCTTCTGGGAAAGCAATAAGGATGTGACCTAAATGATACTCAACATCAGCATTAGTTTGTTGATTCATTAATTTAACTAAGTTATCAATTTCTTGTGGCGAGATATTAATACGGCGACGAACACTTGCGCGACGAACCTCGCCTGTGATCATCTCTTTGCGGATACCTTCACGGTAGCTTTCAAAATTAATTCCGTCATTAACCAACTTTTGTCTAAATTGTTCAATACTTAAACCGGCATTATCTTTAGCAATAGATGCAATCGTTTGATCAAGTTGCGCATCACTGATTTGCACCCCCATACGTTCACCCATCTCAAGCATTAAGGTATCGTTAATGAGTTTATCAAGTGCTTGGGTGCGCAGAGCTGCATCAGAAGGTAAGCTTTGATTTTCAGCTAAAGCTTGTTTTTTTACGTTATTGATCAGTTCATTAATTTCTGACTCTAATACAACACCTGTATTAACGATAGCTACGACGTTATCTAATTTTTGTTCTTTCGCTTGACTAAGTGTCGCAACACTCGCGCAGGTTAAGCCTGAAATGATCAAGGCAAGTCTAATTATTGTTTTCATTAAATTTAATTTTCTTAGGTTAATTACTTAGGAAATATGGGCGTTTGTAACCGAATATGCCTGATTCTAACATATCATTGACACCAAGTGGTCTTTGATTTCCACCTAGTCCTTTTAATACAAACTGTACCATAATTCCACTATCAAATTCATCGCGATTTTCTTCGATAAAATCTTGTTCATCTAAATTGGTGTTAATGCTGCGATGATAAGCAACACGAACGGCCCAACAACAACTTTCATACTGCACACCAGCATAACTTTCTATTGACCGCTTGCCCTTCAAATCTTGAGTTATTCGACCAACTAGCTGCCAATTTCGATTAATCGCATAACTGTTAAGGGCAGATACTTGTTCAATATCACTGCCTGAAACATCTCGAATAAATCGATGGCTTACTTGAAATAAATTATTATTATTGGCTCGATAATCGACACTTAACTGACTTTTTTCTGTTTCTTTAGTCGAGGTATCATATTGAATATCACCTTGTAGTTGCCAACGTCTAGCCAATTGTATAAATAGGTCTCCAGCAAGAGAAGAAGAATCTTCACGCTCACCTTCATCGTTAAAAGAAATATTGGTATCGTTGAGATAAAAAATACGACCTAAACTAACACGAAAAAGTTCAGTATTTTCTTTATTTAATATACGACTGGTTGCACCAATTGATACTTGGTTTGCTTCAGCTATTCTATCAACACTACTAAAACGTCGGTCCCTAAATAAACCATCAAAATCATCTTGTAAGCTAGCGCTATCATAGATATATATGTCTTCTTGATTTTTATAAGGAATGTAAAGGTATTGTATTTGTGGCTCAAAAGTTTGCACCATATCATCTACAAATAGTGAAGTGTCGCGGTCAAAATTTAAGCCTGTATGTATCCTAACTTTAGGCAAGGTTCGAGTTGTATCTTCTTCAAGCGACACTAAGTTGGTCGAGTTATTAATGAAATCAATATTATCTTGTTGGTAAACCGTGTGCATAACGCTGACATCAGAATTTATAAACCAACCAGGCTGTGCATAAGGTAAAGAAATCCCTGATTCAAAATGAAAGCGATCTGCGCTTGGTAAGTTGTCATCATCTATTTCAAAGCGGCTATATTCGCCGTAAAAATTAAATTTACTATTGTAAAAACCTAATGGCTGGTATGAAGTGAACTCAATTTGAGGTAATGTTTCATAACTTTCGTTGCTATCCCCAAGTACCTTAAAGTCCTGGACTTTAACTGTGCTGTGCCAATTTTTACCAAAGTAAGATAATTCACCAATACGCCATAAGTAAGCATCAGAGCTGCTAAATTGATCACTGCCAATATCAACTAAGTAGTTATCATCACTCATGTCACTGTAATCAACATAAACGCGATAATTATCAGCAAAGCTACCTATATGCTGATAACGAGCTAAATATCTAGAGTCTTCATTGTTAATTAGCTTTTCATCTTTATCTAGATATTCAAAGTTTATCTGACCGAATTGTTCTCCGGTTAAATATCTAAATTCACTATTGAGTTGATCGCCTCGCTCAGACATATGATATGGAGTGAATGTAGCATCCATATTTGGTGCAATATTCCAATAAAACGGAATACCTATTTTGGCACCTGAATTACTTGAAGACGATATTTCAGGGTAAAGTAGGCCAGTTTTACGTTCGTCCGTTAATGGAAAGTTAAAGTAGGGCAGATAAAATACCGGTATATCTTTTACCCTAAAAACGGTGTTCCAAGTCTCGCCTTCATTATCTTCGGCGGATAAATTTATTTCACTTGCTGAAATTTGCCAGTCAGGCACTTCATCAATACACGTAGTAAAAGTTGAATGAGTAAGAATGACATTATCTTCTGTCATTTTTAATTGTTGTGCCCCACCTTTACCTGACATGGTATTCATTCGATATTGAGTGTCATCCATAGTCATCTCTTTGCTCTTGGTATTAGCGTAGAGCTTGGCTGAATCTATGGTTATTTCCTTATTTTGGAAACGAGTTGCACCTGTGGTATATATTTCATTGTTGGCTTTGTCTATGGTGACTTCTTGAGCTTCTATTCTTTGTTCACCTGAGGCAAGCTTTACTCCACCAGATAAGCGCATGGTAGAGTTTTTCACCATTTCTGATTTACTTGATTGAATGACAATATCGCCTTCACTGTATTGCTCAGGTAAATCCATGGTTATAAAAGTTGGCGGGGTAACTTGGCATTCGACAAAAAATGGTTGAGCTTCAGGGTCGGTGATATTCTGCAGAGGAAGCTCTTCAGTAGCATTTGCTAAGTTGTAAACGCCATAACAACTGATAAAAAGTAATGTTCGGGAAAGTTGCATGCATATTCCGATTTATTAATGCTGCGCATTAGCAAAGCCTATCTAAAAGCTTTGCTAATTATATATTAATTATTATTAGTTAAGTTTAACAAACTTTATGATTAAGTATCAGAAAAATATTTATACCTACACCAATTTTATTAATATTATCATCATGTATTAAGAATGCTAGTGCAATTAGGTAACGGCTTTGGATCCCAATCTAAACTCAGTTATTTCACTTTATTTGATTAGAGTTACACTTTGTATTTTTCATTGTAACTAGATTTAGTTATATTGGAGCACAATATTTATTGAATCTAAGAATTCCTACCAGCGATGAATCGAAACACCCAACTCAGTTATTGGTTGCAACATCAATTTCCACAACACAAAATTAACTTAACACCGCTAAGTGGGGATGCTGGTTTTCGTTGTTACTATCGTCTTCAGTTACCTGAGCAAAGTTACATAGTGGTTGATGCACCCCCTGAAAAATTAAATAACTTAGCTTTTGTTGAATTGGCAAAAGCATTTAGTGAGCAAGGGTTAGTAATCCCAGAGATTATTGCATATCAAGTAGAACACGGTTTTATGTGTTTAACTGATTTTGGTGATTGTTTATTAGCGGATAAGTTAACACAAGATTCAATGTTTGAGCTCTATCGCAAAGCATTGGCCTTGTTACCAAAAATATCCAATGTAAAAGCGACTAAAGCCTGGTCTCTTCCTATTTACGATGCTGCTTTTTTGCAAATGGAAATGGAGATATTTATCCAATGGCTTTTAGGTGAGTATTTAAATATAGAATTAAGTGAGCTGCAGCAACAACAATTACAACAATGTTTTGATGTGATCATTACGAGCGCTTTAGAGCAGCCTCAGGTTACTGTGCATAGAGATTTTCATTCAAGAAACTTAATGCTTTTAGCTAACAATGAATTAGGTGTTATTGACTTTCAAGACGCTGTTATAGGACCTATTACTTACGATTTAGTCTCATTGCTAAGAGATTGTTATGTTCGTTGGGATGACAAACTTGTTGCACAATTGATCGCTGAGTTTTGGCAAAGCTTACAGCAAACTTCTAATGGCTTTAACGTGAACCTAGATGTTTTTAAGCGCTGGGTAGACTTGATGGGGATCCAGCGCCATATTAAAGCCTCAGGAATTTTTGCTCGTTTGTATCTCAGGGACAATAAACCAGGGTATTTAGCCGATATTCCATTAACGTTAAGTTACTTGGTGGATATCGCAGATAAATATCCTGAACTGAAGTTTATATCTGAATTAGTGTCTAAGCAGGTGTTACCCGCATTAAATGCCAAGTTAGTTGAGGACAACAAGTGAAAGCAATGATATTAGCTGCAGGTCGCGGCGAGCGGATGAAACCTCTTACCGATACTTGTCCTAAGCCCTTATTAAAAGTTGCCGGTGTGCCCTTGATTGAACATCATCTACGTAACTTAAAACAAGCAGGTATCACTGATATTGTTATTAACCATGCGTGGCTTGGTGAACAAATTGAACAATATTTTGGTGATGGCAAAAAGTTTGGTGTAAATATCGTTTACTCAGCTGAGGGCGATGGTGCACTAGAAACTGCTGGCGGTATTGTTAAAGCTTTGCCTTTACTTGGCGACGAACCATTTGTTTTGGTTAATGGCGATATATATTGTGATTTTAACTTTGCTCAGTTGCCCAAGCTGCAATCGTTTGAGTTAGCGCACTTAATCTTAGTTAAAAATCCAGAGCATAATTTAGCCGGTGATTTTGGCTTTAATGGCAAAACACTTACTTTTGATAGTAAATTAGCGCAAGCAAATGAAAAGTTTACATACTCTGGTTTGGGGGTATATCATCCTAAATTATTTGCAGGCTTGGCTATTGAAAAAGCGCCACTCGCTCCCATCTTAATTAAAGCAATGGAACAAGGTTCTATCTCAGGTACGCGTTATTCTGGGGTGTGGAGTGATATTGGTACTCCACAGCGCTTGGAGCAAATAAACAAACAGTTGACGGAAACATAACATGCGAATTTGGGGTAAAATTTTAGGCTTCTTGCTTGGCTTTATGGCTGGCGGACCGATAGGGGCTTTATTTGGTTGTTGGCTTGGACATAAGTTCGATGTCGGTTTAGGTATTGATTTTCAAGCCTTTAATCAAGAAAATGCCCAGCAAAGGCAGCAATCATATTTTCGCGCAACCTTTTCAATTATGGGCCATATTGCCAAAGCCAGTGGTCGTGTGAGTGAAGATGAAATAGCGTTTGCCAAACAAGCCATGCGCAAATGGGGTTTAAACCAAGAAATGGTAACCTTGGCGCAAAATGCATTTAGCCAAGGTAAAAGTGCTGAGTTTTCATTGGCTAAACAATTGCAAGAGTTAAAGCGATCTTGTTTTGGTCGTCATGATTTGATTCAAATGTTTATTGAAATTCAAATTCAAGCCGCTTTTGCTGATGGGGATTTACACCCTAAAGAACGAGAAATCCTTCATAAAATCGCGCGCAGTATGGGAATTTCAAGCCGTGAACTAGACATGTTGCTTGATCGAATTGTTGCTGGCGAGCAATTTCATCAGCAGGGCAATTCTTACTCGCCACAACAAGCAAAACAGCATTTGGAAAATGCCTATAAAGTGCTTGGGGTTTCGCCTAATGCTGATGCAAAAGAGATTAAAAAAGCGTATCGCAAACTTATGTCACAACACCATCCTGATAAGCTAGTTGCCAAAGGTTTGCCTCCTGAGTTAATGGAAGATGCTAAACAAAAAGCGCAAGATATTCAGGCTGCGTATGAGCTAATTACTAGTCAAAAATAGTCGCTAATAGATTATTGAAACACCATGGATGGTATTAAAGTTTTAGGTAAATGGGCAGGCCACTTCAAAGTCAATTTTTTCACCTGTAGTTGGATGAAAAATACTATGAAACTTGGCGTGTAATGTTAGCCGAGAACTCATCTTTAGTGCTTGTTGATGAGCATATAATCGATCGCCTAAAATAGGATGTCCAAGCTCTAGCATATGAACCCTTAGTTGGTGTGAACGGCCAGTAATTGGTTTTAGCTCTACTAAGGTTGATTGCTGATCACCAGATAATACTTTGTAGTTGGTAATTGCTTGTTTACCGGTATCAAAGCATACCATTTGTTTTGGTCTGTTTGGCCAGTCGCTAATCAGTGGAAAATTAATTTCACCTTGTGGCTCTGCTACTTGCCCAAAAACTCGGGCGATATAATATTTTTCTGTTTGTCGTAATTGTAACTGGCGACTAATGGCAACATGGCTTGGTTTGTTTAACGCCATAATTAAAACACCAGAGGTTGCCATATCTAAGCGGTGCACAATTGTTGCAGTAGGCAAGACTCTATTTACTCTAGTTTGCAAACAGTCTTGATGCTCTGGTAGGCGTCCAGTTACCGTTAATAGTCCGCTTGGTTTATTAAGCACCACAATGTCATTATCTAAATAAATAATATCTAGATAAGGTGACATTGGTGGGGCATAAACAAAATCCGGATTAGCGGCCATTAATTGCTAACAACGATTAAGCGAATTGCTTCAAATTTAGTTTGCGCATTATTAATAAAGTGCGTTAACTCTTGTTGTTGGTGCATAATAAAGTCTAATTCAGATTGACGCACATTAGGGTTAATTGCTGCCAACGCACTTAAGCGAGCATGCTCCTCATTAAGAGCTGTTGTCATTGAGGTTAAAGCTTGTTGCTGCAGTTGAGATACATCTTGTGTGGCAAAACCTTCTGCTTTTTCAACTAAAGCTGGGATCATACCTTTAAGTGCTTTAATTAGTTGCATACCTGTTTGCTTTTTCACCGGAGACAGTTGATTATCAAGGACCGATTCGCCAACTTTAGCTGATAAGTTATTTCCATTTTTATCTAACAGCACGCGAATAGGTGTTGTTGGTAAATAACGGCCAAGCTGCAACTCTGAAGGTGCCATCGCTTCAAAAGTAAATATACATTCGATGAAGAATGTTCCTACAGGTAGAGCAGGGTTTTTCAAAATGCCAATGCTTGAATTACCGATCTCATCACTTAAAATTAAGTCCATAGAGCCTCTTACCATAGGGTGATCCCAAGTAAGTAACTGATAATTTTCGTTGGTTAACGCGGTATTACGGTCGAAGGTTACGGTAGCACCGTCTTCTGGTAAGTTAGGGAAATTAGCGCTAAGCATATGCTCGCTTGGGTGCAGGGCAATCGAGTTATCTGCTTTGTCGTCTTGCTCTAAACCAAAGACATCAAATACCGAAAACATGTACTGTGCAAGATCTGGTTTATTATCTAACTCTTCTATGTCGGCGACAATCGCCTCTGCTTTGCCTTGGCCTGATGAATGGATTTCGAGTAATTTATCGCGACCATGTTCAAGCTCAGTTTTCAACTTAACGTGTAAATCATGGCTTGCACTGATGATATTGCTAATAGCTTGTTGATGCCATAAACCTTGCAGTGCTGTTTGCATTATAGCTGTGCCAAATTCTTCATAAATAGCACGAGCAGTAACACAGGTTTGTTCAAATGCATTCATACCTTCTTTATACCAATTTAGTAATAAAGACTGTGGTGAGTTAGCAAAGTAAGGAACATGTAATTTAATCGTTTCGGTTTGACCTATGCGATCTAAACGACCAATGCGTTGTTCTAATAAATCAGGATTACGTGGTAAATCGAATAATACTAAATGATGAGCGAATTGGAAGTTACGACCTTCCGAGCCAATTTCAGAACAAAGTAATACTTGTGCACTTTCTTCTTCTTGAGCAAAGTATGCTGCGGCTTTGTCACGTTCAAAAATTGACATGCCTTCATGGAATACTGCAGCGCGAATACCTTCTTTTACTCTAAGCGCCTCTTCTAAATCTTTTGCCGTCTGTGCCTGGGCACAAATAACTAATACTTTTTCCTGACGGTTTTCATTTAATAAATCGATAAGGAACTCTACGCGTGGATCAAAGTCAACCCACTGCTGTTGTTGATGGTCTAAGTGATATAAACATTCAGGCGTAAAAATTAACTTACTTTTGGCACTGGTTAATAAAACTTCATCGTCATCACTAACAATATACTTTTGAATTTCTTCTTCGTATTGCTCTGGCAGCTCCAATTCGGTAGCTAATAACTTACGCTCTGGAAAACCTTTTATGGTGTTACGTGAGTTTCTAAATAAAATGCGACCCGTGCCATGACGGTCTAATAATTGTGACAATAACTCTTTACGTGTTTGCTCTTTATCTTCATCGCTAATGGTGTAGCTATTTAAGCAACTAATACTTGCCGAGATATCAGACTCACTAAGTAAATTTGTAAGTGCATTTTGTTGTTCATCATTAAGGTTATCGCCAGATAATATAGAATTTGCAGCATCGGCAACGTCGCCATATTGCTCTTCTTCTTTAATGAACTCTTGGTAATTATAAAAACGATTAGGGTCTAGTAAGCGCAGGCGAGCAAAGTGGCTTTCATGACCTAATTGATCTGGCGTAGCGGTTAGTAATAACACGCCAGGGATATGCTCAGCTAAAATTTCAATACATTGATATTCAATACTTGGATTGTCTTGCGACCAAGCTAAATGATGGGCTTCATCTACCACCATTAAGTCCCAATCTTCGCTAGCAATATTTTCAAATTGCTCTGGGCTATTCGCTAAAAAGTCTAAGTTAACTAAAACCAGTTGTTCACTGCTAAATGGGTTTTCGTCTTCGCCAAATTGCTGGCAACGCTCTTCATCAAAAATACTAAATTTAAGGTTAAATCGGCGTAGCATTTCAACTAACCATTGGTGCATTAAAGATTCTGGAACGGCAATTAATACTCGTTGAGCTCTGCCAGAAACAAGTTGTTGATGAATAATTAAACCTGCTTCAATGGTTTTACCTAAACCAACTTCATCGGCAAGTAATACACGAGGCGCAAAACGCTTACCAACTTCTTCAGCAATATATAATTGGTGAGGGATTAAGCTTACACGCCCACCCGTTAAACCGGTTAGTTCTGATTGCTGTTGGTTAAATTGTTGGCTTAAAGAGTTTTTACGTAGTTGGTACCAATCGAGACGATCAAATTGGCCATTTAATAAGCGGTCATGTGGCTTATTAAATTTAATGAAGTGATCGAGTAGCATTTCTTTTAATGCGATTGGCTCAGCTGTATCTGTTCGTGTACCGATATAGGTATATAAATTATTGCTTTCTTTAACTTCGCTAATTAATACACTAAAGCCTTCGTGTGAAGGAACTGTGTCCCCGACATTAAAGATAACTCGAGTTAATGGCGCTTCTTGCATCGCGTATTGGCGTGATTCACCGGTGGCAGTAAATAATATAGTAACAAACCGTCCTTCAACCGCAACAACAGTTCCTAATCCTTGATCTGACTCACTATCACTAATCCAACGTTGGCCAAGAAAAAACGACATTAACACTCTCCAAAAATACACGGGCTCGCAAAGGGGCGCTATGGTAACGATTAATACAAATGATTTCATTAAATAAATGAAATCAAACGTATAAAATTAACATGATTATTAAGGATAGAATTGAATGTAAAATATTGCCTAACGAAATATCAATTAATGGTGAAAAAAATTCATTCATTGTTACTTGCTAGTCTTAAATTATTCTGGCAGATTAGAGTTAAGGGTTTACCAAAGAGGGATTTAAAGGAAAGTAAATACCATTCGAATAATACGATTTGTAGGCATACATAGTATTAATGCAAAGCCCTAAAAGCTCATTGGCTTTGTTTAATATGCATATGCTCTCTCGAATTATTTAACGTCTCACTGTTAGCTAGCGCTATAGGATTTTATATGAATGAAGAAAGCACGATTTACGTACTCGACACCAATATTCTACTGCACGAACCTTTTGCCTTTTTGTCATTTCAAGAACATGACGTAGTGATTCCAATGACTGTCTTAGAAGAGTTAGACAGTATCAAAGATAGAAACAAAGATGTAAGTCGTGATGCTCGTGTTGCCATTAGGGCACTTGAGGATTTGCTTTCAAATGCTACCCCAGAACAAGTTCTTGCCGGAGTTCAATTACCTAATACTAATGAAAGCCAAGTCACTCCCGGGCATATCTCTATTTTTAACGATTTCTCACTTGAGCAAGAAATTGGCGGTTTATCTAAAAATGAAAATGATAACCGTATCATTCAAACAGCATTGCATTTACAAAGAGAGCGCCAAGATAAACGGGTGGTGTTAGTCACCAAAGATATAAATATGCGCCTTAAAGGTAAAGGTGCGGGTTTAAAGTTTGTTGAAGATTACCGTACTGACCAATTAGTTGATGATATTAAATTTTTAACTAAGGGCTATCATAAGTTTGAAGGCGATTTTTGGCAGAAAGTCAAAAACTGTGAAAGTGAAACTACGGGCCGTTACACTCAACATATAATGGATAGAGACCTTATCCCTGCCGCTTTTCTTAACGAATATTTAATTGATGAAGATGAAACCTTTGCCGGAAAAATTGTTGGCGTAGAAAACGATAAAATGTCGGTGATGGATTTAGGTCATGAGCGTTTAATGGGCCGAAATGCATGGGGTATACATCCAAAAAATATTTACCAAGGTATGGCGATGGATGCCTTGCTCGATCCTGATATCGATTTAGTTATTTTAACTGGTCCCGCTGGTTGTGGTAAAACCTTACTTGCTTTAGCTACTGCACTTGAGATGGTAGTTGAACGAGGCGTTTATGACAAAGTTATAGTTACTCGCTCTACGCCTGAGTTGGCAGAGTCTATAGGCTTTTTACCAGGTACCGAAGAAGAGAAAATGGCACCTTGGCTTGCCGCTATTACCGATTCGCTTGAAGTGTTACACAAGCAAGATGAAAGTATGTCTGGTAGCATGAATTACATTATTGAAAAAGCCAATATTCAATTTAAATCAGTAAACTTTATGCGCGGTCGTAGTATTCAAAATGCCATTGTATTGCTTGATGAAGCGCAAAACTTAACAGCCGCGCAATTAAAAACTATTATCACTCGTTGTGGTGAAGGTACTAAAATTGTCTGTTCAGGTAACTTGGCGCAAATTGATAGTAACTACTTAACGGCACTTACTTCCGGTTTAACTTTTATTGTTGAACGATTTAAAGACTACCCAGGTAGTGCAACGGTTAATCTAAATGGTGTAGTGCGAAGTTCTCTTGCCGCTTTTGCAGAGGAAAATCTTTAACGATTAATCAGCTTCAATTGTTGTATTTATGAAAGTCAGCTAGGTAAATAGCTGACTTTTTTATTTTTATGATTTGTAAATATCTATTTGTTTTCTATACTCTTTATTAATTATTTGAAATGAATTTAATTTCGTTGAGGTATCTATGACCATAATGCAAAAAGTCTACTGGTTTATTGCCACAGTCGGCAATATTCTTTCGCTAACCTTGTTAGTCAATAATGTAGAAATTTTTGAAGTAATATTTTTTGCTGCCACTTTAGCTTATACAATTGTTGGCTATTACGACCTTAATTATAGTAAGCATACGCTAAACCGTTTATATCCTGTTGTTGCTTATATTCGCTATTTTCTTGAATCATATCGCGTTGAAATTCAACAATACTTTATTGCTAATGACACCGAAGAAAGGCCGTTTAACCGAGAGCAAAGATCACTAGTATATCAGCGCGCTAAAAATGTTAGAGATACTGTTGCTTTTGGTACGCAGCGAAATTTAATTGAAAATAATTATCTTAGTTTAATGCACTCGATGAGTCCTAAAGATGCATCCGAAGTTGCTAAAACTGTTACTTTTGGCGGTCCTGATTGTTTGCAGCCTTTCACTGCCTCTTATTTAAATATCTCTGCAATGAGTTTCGGCTCTTTAAGTGCAAATGCTATTGAGGCATTAAACTTAGGCGCCAAAAAAGCTGGTTGTTATCATAATACGGGTGAAGGGGGGATAAGTCCTTATCACTTAAAGCATGGTGGTGATTTAGTGTGGCAAATTGGCTCTGGTTTTTTTGGCTGTCGAGATGAGGCTGGTAATTTTTGTCCTGATAGGTTTGCTGAAAAAGCTAATAATCCACAAGTAAAAATGATAGAAATAAAGCTGAGTCAAGGCGCTAAACCTGGCCATGGTGGAGTGCTACCTGCGGCTAAGATAACCGATGAAATCGCTGCTATTCGTCATATTGCCAAAGATAAGGACTGTATTTCTCCGGCTATAAATCCTGAGTGTACAACACCGCTAGCGCTTTTAAATTTTGTTAAAACGCTACGAGAGTTAAGTAAAGGTAAGCCTATTGGCTTTAAATTGTGTCTTGGTAATCCAGTCGAATTCCTTGGTATTTGTAAAGCTATGCTAGAAACTGGGATCACGCCTGACTTTATTACCGTTGATGGTGCCGAAGGGGGAACTGGAGCGGCACCTATAGAGTTTGCTAACCGGCTTGGTGTTACCTGTCTTGAAGGGGTTAGTATTATTGATAATGCTCTTGTTGGTATAGGCCTGCGCGATAAAATTAGAATTATTGCCTCAGGGATCACCGCATCAAGCTTTGATTTATTATCTAAAATTGCCATTGGTGCTGACACCGTGAATGCAGCTAGAACAATGATGATGGCTATTGGTTGTATTCAAACTAAGCATTGTAATACCAACCTTTGTCCTACCGGAATTGCTACGCAAGACCCTGTTCGCGGTAAAGCTATTAATATCGAAGAGAAAAGTGACCGTGTACGTAACTTTCATCACAACACTTTAGAAAGCTTTTATGAATTAGTTGGTAGTATGGGCTTAGATGACCCAGCAAAACTAACGCCTAACATGCTAAAACGTCGTACACCTTATGGGCTACTTATGTCTACTGGCGGACTCGTTAAACCTCTTGGTCATAAAAGTTTACTCGATGATAAATATGATTGTGGTGCTTGGAGTCAGTGGTGGCAACAAGCAAGTAGTGAAAGTTTCTATGCTGAAGATATTTATGTTATTAGCCCTGCAGAAATTAAGGTTGACCAACCTCGATAGGGGGAACTTTCAATATAATTATTGTTGGATGAAGGAGGGGATTCTGGGCTAGAGCAGATCTTAGGAGTACTATATTAATAGGCTTTATTAAATTTTATAAATTCATGCTAAATAACAATTATTTAGCATGAATAAAGGTTTTTATTAAAAGTTTATGCTAACCGATAGCTTTGTTGTGTCGAAGTCATCGCTAGTTAAATGATTTAAGCCGATTGAAAGGTTTTCGGTTACAAAGTATTCAATTCCTGCACCGAACTGGGTATCAGTTTCATCATCAATAGTGGTTGAGCGCATTTCAACATTTGCTTCTAAATCATCAATAATCATCGAACGAAAACCTGTGCTTAATGCATAGCCAGAATCATCAACCGATTCACTATTTGCTGCAAATCTCGCCTCTAAATCTGCAATAACGTACTCTGCAGTTACAAATATGTCTGTATCTTTAAAGATTTCAGACCTGTATCCCAAACCAAAATTCGCCGTATAATATTCTAAATGTACAGTATTACCTTCAACTTTGATGTCGTCTCTTACTTGTAAATATCCACCTACAGCGAAAATATTATCTGATACTAGTTTTGAAATGTTAACTGCATATCCAGATGCCTCGATATCCGTTTTATCTACATCCATCATTACATATGATTGTTCAACTTTATTCCAGCTCGGTGATTCGGCTAAACTAGCCGTTGAGTAAAAGCTTGAAGCAATTATCAGAGGCAATACTGCTGTAAGTTTTTTCATTATTTTTCCTTATTAACTCTTTACAGTTTGTTTACATGTTATTTTTCTCACCTTAACTTTATATGATATCGTTGTCAACGTTAATGTTGATACTCTATCAATATTAAAATAATCCAAATTTTATGCACTGTTTCTTACTTATTCAGAGCTTTGTTCGGTAATTTTAAAAGTGCTGATTAAATTGTAATAGGCAAATGTCAGCTCTCCTGATTTTTTCCCTTTACTCGCAAGCTTAAATATCGCATTATTAAAACAAGTGTTTTAATTGGTGGTTTAAATTGTTTGTTTGTAATTACTGCCAATAACTAATTAATAAATTATCATGGAGGCCGTCGTGGCTGATTATAAAGTAAATTTAAAAGATATGGACTTTCTGCTATACGATGTATTTAAAGCGGATGAGTTTTGGGCGCAATCTCCACAGTTATCAGAAAATTTAGAACGTGAAACGGCTACGGCAATCCTGCAAGAGTGTGCAAAAATTGGCGAGCAAGTGCTTGCTCCTATCTCTAGAGATGGTGATGAAATTGGCGTTACTTACAAAGATGGTGAAGTAACCACACCTCCTGGTTTTAAAGAAGCTTGGGCTACCTACGCTGAAGGTGGTTGGGTTGGCTTAGGCGGTGATATTAATTATGGCGGTATGGGTATGCCGAAAATGTTAACCGCATTACAAGAAGAAATTGTATGTGGGGCAGACATGTCATTTTCATTGTATCCAGGCTTAACTGCTGGCGCTGCATTGTCTATTGCCAAACATGCTACAGATGAGTTAAAAGAAATTTATCTACCTAAAATGTACAGTGGTGAATGGTCGGGCACTATGTGTTTAACCGAAGCTCACTCTGGTACAGACTTAGGTATTATCCGTACTAAAGCTGTGCCAAATGATGGTGGCAGTTATAACCTAAGCGGTAGTAAAATATTTATCACCGGTGGTGAACAAGACTTATCAGAAAATATTGTACATTTAGTATTAGCTAAATTACCTGATGCTCCAGCGGGTTCTCGCGGTATTTCATTATTTATTGTGCCTAAGTTTAAAGTTAATGCTGATGGTAGTTTAGGTGATCGTAACGGCGTTAGTTGTGGTAGTACTGAACACAAAATGGGGATTCATGCTTCTGCTACTTGTGTTATGAACTTTGATGATGCCGAAGGTTACTTAGTGGGTGAGGTTAATAAAGGCCTTGCTTGTATGTTTACTATGATGAATTTTGAGCGTATTGGTGTTGGTATCCAAGGTTTATCAGCAGGTATTCGCTCTTATCAAAATGCCTTAGAATACGCAAAAGATAGATTACAAGGTCGAGGTTTATCTGGCGCTAAAACACCAAATAAAGAAGCGGATTCTATTATGGTGCATGGTGATGTGCGCCGTATGTTGCTAACGATGAAATCTCTCAATGAAGGTAATCGTGCCCTTGCTTTATATATTTCTAAACAATTAGATTTAAGCACTTACGCACAAGGCGAAGCAAAGGAAGTGGGTACGGCATTAACGGCATTAATGACCCCTTTAGCAAAAGCATTTTTCACTGACATTGGTTTAGAATGTACCGTTTTAGGTCAGCAAGTACTTGGTGGTCACGGCTATATTCGTGAATGGGGCCAAGAGCAGCTAGTCCGTGATGCTCGTATTGCGCAAATTTACGAAGGCACTAATGGCGTACAAGCGATGGATTTAATCGGCCGTAAACTTGCTGCCAATCGTGGTGAGTTTATGAAATTGTTTGGTAAAGAAATTAGTGAATTTATCAGTGCCAATCAGACAGCTGAAATGGCCGAGTTCATTGAGCCTTTAGCACAAGCTGTGCGTGATTTAGATAAGTTTACGACAACGATTCTAATGTCGGCAAGTAAAGATCCTGAAGAGTTAGGCTCGGCTGCTTGTGATTATTTACATGTTTTTGGTTATACCGCACTTGCTTATATGTGGGCGAAAATGGCAAAAGTATCTCTTGAGAAACTTGATACTGATGAGTTTTATAAATCGAAACTACTAACCGCTCGTTTCTACTATGCTCGTATATTGCCAAGACGTTTATCACTAATGGCATCAGCTACCAGTGGGGCTGAGCACTTATTTAATATTGATGATGAGTTATTTTAATCGCTAACTACTAATATTCGCGTAATTCTGTAAAGGCACTTCGGTGCCTTTTCTATTTCTAGGGTATTAAATAATCCATAATTGCCAATTTAAACTAGAATTATACTTGTTTATGTATTAATCAACTTATGAGTTACAAATGTAAACAGTATTACAGAGCATTTTTCTTTAATATCTGCGCATATGAAAATAGCCTATTTTTTGGGCTGTAAAATTTTTAAGGTTTTAGGCAACACAGCTACTATGAAAAAAGATAACAGTAGTAACAGAGAATTTTCAACCGTAATGATTGTTGAAGACGATAAAGTTTTATCCGAATTGCTGAAGAATTACTTAGAAAAGTCGGCTTATGTGGTACATCAGGTATATCGTGGTGACCAAGCTGCTCGTAATCAAATTAAAATTCAGCCAGATGTGATAATTTTAGATATTGGTTTACCTGGTAAAGATGGCTATAAAGTATGTCATGAATTGCGCTCGACTTATCAAGGACCAATCTTATTTTTAACAGCTCATGACAGTGAAGCTGAGCATATTGCTGCATATAATGTTGGCGCCGATGACTTTTTAGTAAAGCCAACAAGCCCGCAGTTAATTGCTGTGCACCTTGATGCATTAGTGCGTCGAAGTAAAAATAAAACAGCTAAGAATAGCCGCCAAAAAATAACGGTAGGTGAAATCACTTTAACACCGAGTGAACAAAAGTGTGAAGTTAATGACAAGAGCATATCGTTAAGTGTATTTGAGTTCGAACTATTATCATTACTTATGTTTAATGTAGGTAAAGTATTAACTCGTGACGATATCTATAAATTATTGTTAGGGCGTGAGTATGATGGAGCTGAGCGCTCTGTTGATGTTCGTTTATCAAGACTTCGCGATAAATTAATCAGTCAAGGTGTGGTTAAAACTCAGATAAAAACTATCTGGGGTAAAGGTTATTTATTATCTGCAGATGAAGCAATCGAACAGGAAGTTCAAGACTAGTTTACTATTGTTTAGATGCAGTTTTATTAAATTCTAAATCTAAAAACAACAGCAGCACTATTGTTGTTAATAAAGAAACTATGGTTGCGATAGAATAGCTAATATTGATTGTTGGAATAAACAACAAGTCGATGATATTCCAAGCGCAGATTATTAAACCGAAGATCATTAAAAACAGAGAAATAGCGTAAATATACGGTGAATTATTAAAGCGCGAACTTTCTTCTTGTCTTAATTTAGTTAACATTTATACTACCTCCTTTAAAAAGAAGCGATGGCTTATGCCATCGCTTTTTATTTCTGTTAATTACTGACTATTCAGTTAAGTACTAGAACTTGTAAGAAGTACTTAAGAAGAATGTGCGACCAACAACATCATATGTACCTGGTACTGTACCCATGTCGTTACCACCTGGTACTTCTTCTGGTTCAGTATCTAGTAAGTTTTTAACACCACCATTTACAGACCAGTTGTCGTTTAAGTAGTAAGAACTTGAAACGTTGTGGTAAACAACATCATCGGTAGAGAATTTCTCACCGTAGTACTCACCATCCATACCTTGGATGAATTGTGCAGTGTATTGCACGCTTAAGTCTTCAGTAATATCAGCACCAACTGTTAGTGACGATTTTAACTCAGAGTAAGCACCGTTGTTACCATCGATACGACCTGTGTAGTCAATACCATCTTGTTCGAAATCTAAAAGGTAAGTTGTATCTAACATTACTTTAAAGATGTCGAAGCTGTAGCTGATGTTCCAGTCGATACCTGAAGTGTTTTGCTCACCAATGTTTGTTAACGCAGAAGTCATGTTTGATAAATCACCATCTGCTGTGATGTTGATTGCATCACAAGATGCTTGAGTACCAGCGTAACATTCGTTCATTTTAGCTTGTACATCTACACGGCTGATTGCATCTGTGATTTCAAACTGCCAGTAATCTACTGTCGTTGATAAACCGTCTGTGATTTCCCAAACTGCACCAAAAGTAAATGATTCACTTTCTTCTGGTTGTAGGTTTTCATCACCAGTGTAGTTAACTAAAATTTGTGCATCTGGTGCGTTGCCCCACGGGTCAGATAAGTAATCAAATGAACCAGAGTTACCAGCGTATAATTCACTTACGCTTGGTGCACGGAAACCAGTTGCAGCTACAGAGCGGATCATGAATGTATCAGTGAAGCTATAAGTAGCACCTAATTTCCATGTTGTTGCGCCACCAAATGTGTCGTAATCATCGTAACGTACCGCACTTTCTACCGCTAACTTTTCAGTTACTGGTACTGAAACTTCAACATAAGCAGAGTTTACAGTGTAATCACCCTTAGTAGGATCTTGTTGAGCTGCTGTACTTTCACCAGCTTGAGTTACTTCATCAGGAGTGTAGTGACCTTCTTCTTTACGGTGTTCAACACCAAAAGCGTAACCGATGTCGTTATCCGTCATACCCGAGTAGCCAGCTGCTAATGTAAGTTGCTCGTTACCACCTTCGTTATTTTCAGTGTAAACAATACCTTCATTTACTAAGAAATCTCTATCCATTGGGTTGCCAGAGAACCAAGCATCTTGATGTGCATAAATGCTTTGTTCCATATTGCCGGCGTGGATTGAATTTTCTACTTCATCCTTAGAGTCGTTACGACCGTAAGTTGCTGAAACATTCCAAGAATCGCCATTTTCTAAGTAACCGTCTAGTGCTACTGATAAGCGGTAAGTATCTGTCTCTTGGCCGTAAATACGAGGACCTGCATCAACCATACGACGACGGTAGTTTAACTCATCACCTACCATGTAGTGATCTGCTGGGTCTGAAATTTCAGCATTGAATTGGTCATATACGCTTTGTACATTATCAATGTGTTTTTGATCAAGTTGTGCTGTTTCTAAATCAATGTTTGCTGGTTGTGGCGCCATTTGTTGGTTCGAATCACGACGTGTGTACATACCTTCAACGCTTAACTCTACTTCTTCTGCTACTTCTTTGTTGTAGCTTGAGAATAGGCTGAATAATTCGTTTGGTGTTTGTGCATAACTTGACGTTGTGTAATCGTAACCATAAGTGCGAGGTTCAAAACCACCGCCATCTTTTGGTACTAATCCACCTAAAGAGCCTTCAGGAACAAAAGATGATTGTCCTGGTGGTACGAAATCACGGTCAGATTGAATTACTTCGCCACGCTCAGAGTATTGAACACCAACAACTAAGTTACCGCCAGCTACTTCACGACCGTGTAAAATGCTGAAACCACCTGACTCGCCATCACCTTTATCGGTAGAGCTTAATTCGGCGTTAATTTCAGTACCTTCGTAATCTTTCTTAGTGATGATGTTTACAACACCAGCGATAGCGTCAGAACCATATACAGCTGATGCGCCGTCTTTTAAGATTTCAATTGATTTGATCATTGCTACAGGGATAGTGTTTAAATCCACTGAAGAGTCAGCACCAGTACCTGAAGCTACCATACGACGACCATTTAAAAGTACTAATGTTCTTTGAACACCCATACCACGTAAGTTAACTGTTGCAGAACCACCAGAACCGTTGTTTGATGAAGCACCAAGGCTCATACCTGCCGCTGTTGGTTGTACTGCTAAAATTTCTTGAACCGATGTGTAACCGCTTTTAGCGATAACGTCTGCAGAGATTACAGTTACTGGAGATGCAGTTTCCATATCGGTACGGTTAATACGAGAGCCAGTTACTTCGATGCGCTCTACTTCAGTTACTTCTGCTTCTTCAGCATTAACATTAACTGATACAAATGATGCAGCAGCGGTTGCGCTTAGCATCATTGCTTTTGCTATTGAATTCTTCTTAAACATAATTAATTCCCGGTAAAGTTTGTGAGCTATTCTTTTTTACTGCTCGTTACGACTTGGATACATCTTATGGGTAAACTGTTACTAGGAGAATAGGGTGTAACAGTTACGCAATCACTGTAAATGCATTGTTAACGCCTGGTGTAGCTAGTTGTTTTTTAAGGTGTTTTTGTGTCGTGTTTTATTTTTTGAAGTTGAGGTAGAGAATATATACAAAAAAAGAGATATTTAATAAAATGGACTTTAATTTTAAATGTTTTTATATAATTTTATTTAAATCATTGGGTTAAGTTGTTTGCAGGGTGTTTGTAGATAGCTATATCAATGTGTATCCGAAATGTTTTCGTGTTGCAAAGTTGCAACACTTAGATTGGTTGAAAAGAAACAAATCGATAGGTTTGTTGTTAATTTCCTATTTATTAGGCTCTGTCGGCGATGTTAAATCCTAACTTTAGCGGCCTTTTTACGGGATTTTATAGGGCGAGCTTGCATAGGCAAGCGCCAAAGTGCTTTGTTGGTATAGGTAGGCGATAACATATATAACCGAGTTAGAAGTAAATTTTGATTGGTTGAGTGCAGCTTAGGAGCGTTCATTTCGAAGTAATTGTCAGTGAACGATGTATCTATCTCTAAAGGGGGCGCTGCAGATGTTAACTTACTTTGCGCTAGAGCATAACTACTGAAACAGTAGGTGCTTAGAGTGAATATTGTGAAGAAAAGCTTTAAGTATATTTTCATATGCTATTCCTGGAATAGCATATTTCAAGCCAATCTTTAAGTGTTTGATTTTTAAATAGTTACTTGGTTTGAATGTCAGAGGTGTAAAAATTATTGACGCATAAACAAAAAACCAGTGACTAACTCAAGTTAGTCACTGGTTTTTAAGTGCAATGATATAAAATATTTAGAACAGCATTAATAAGTTGGCTTGTTATGTTCTTTACCCATAGCTTCTGCAACTTCTTTTGGCATGTATTCTTCATCATGCTTAGCGAGTACTTCACTTGCTTCTAATGTATTTTTATCGATTAAGATACCTTGTGCAACAATACCTTGTCCTTCACGGAATAAATCAGGCAAAATTTTATCGTACTTAATGGTAATAGTTTCAGTGCCACTGTCTTTTAATTTAAAGGCAACTTTTAAACTTTCAGAATCCCTTTTGACACTACCAACGACTACCATGCCACCAACACGAATACGTTGACCTACAACAGGCATAATGCCACTTTCTTCTTTACCATTAATAACTTCAGTTGGGGTAAAGAATAAATCGAAGTTTTCATTTAATGCATATAAAGACAAGCCGGCAACAGCTGCTACACCAATCAATATTGATGAAACAATAGCGAGTCTTTTTTTACGACGGGGGTTCATACATTACTACCTTTTAATCTAATTACGTATCTTGTTTAGCGTTGCGCTTTGCAACCTGCTTAAGCTTTTCTTCTCGCTTTAAGCGTTTATTAATTTGTTTAAAAATGCGTTTATCTTTACCTTTACTATTAAGGGTAAGCAACACTAATAACAAAGCGGTAAAGCCATAAGATAACCACACGTAAAAACCGTAGCCACCCATATTTAAAAATTCACTGAACGAGTCGAAAGCCATTAGTTGTGCTCCTTAGCTAATGCTTTTACCCATGGACGCATAGAATTGCGTTCGATAATGTCTGCGCGAAAACGCATACAGACTAAAGTGCCTGCTAAGAATGCAAAACCGAATAAGCTGATCAGAAAAGGTCTCAGCATATCAATTGACATAGATGGTTTTTCAAATTTAGACACGGTTGCCCCTTGATGAAGGGTATTCCACCATTCAACACTGTAGTGGATAATTGGTAAATTAATTACGCCTACTAAGGCCAGAATGCTTGCTGCTTTACCTGCAAGCGCTTTGTCTTCAAAAGCATTTTGCAGAGCCATTACGCCAAAGTATAAAAATAATAGGATCAGCTCTGAAGTAAGCCTTGCATCCCAAACCCACCAAGCACCCCACATAGGTTTGCCCCAAGCAGCGCCGGTTAATAATGCAATTGCGGTAAAGGTTGCACCAACGGGAGCTAAAGCCGCGATTGATGATTCGGCAAGTTTCATTTGCCAAACTAATGCTGTTAAGCCAGCAATGGCCATTCCTAAATACAGGCCCATAGATAACATGGCAGCTGGCACGTGTAGGTAAAATAAACGTACACTTTCACCTTGTTGATAATCGGCTGGAGAAAATAACAAGCCCATGCCTAAACCTACGGTTAATAAAATTGCACTAATAACAGCAAACCAAGGAATTAACTTACCAGTAAAATGATAAGAAACTTCTGGGTTTGCGTAAGGGTGTAACCATTTCCACATACTAATTGGTACTCACTTTTAAGGCTGAGCCTACAGCAAAAGGGGCCAAAGTTAATGACCCAAAAAATAACGCAGCTATTATAGCAAGGTGTCCGTTATAAGGTAAATTCATACTTGCCGCGTCAATTGCGCCAGTGGCAAATATTAAAACAGGAATATATAGAGGCAATACTAGTAAGCTTAATAGCACGCCACCTTTTTTTAATCCTACCGTTAGTGCCACACCTATTGCGCCCAATAAACTGAGTACTGGTGTGCCGAGTAATAAACTTAACATCAGAGCAACATAGCTATCTTGATTTAGGTTAAGTAATACGCCTAAAAATGGCGCAATAATAATTAATGGCAAACCCGTAATCAACCAATGGGCCGTGATTTTAGCTAGCACTAATACAAAGGTTGGACACGGCATCAATAATAACTGCTCTAATGAACCGTCGTTATAGTCATGTTTAAATAAACGTTCAAGTGATAATAAGGTTGATAGTAAGGCGGCAACCCATATTACTCCAGGTGCTATTTTCATTAAGGTATTAGCAGCAGGTCCAACACCTAAAGGGAATAAAGATACCACAATGATGAAAAACAGGATTGGATTTAAAATATCATCACGGTGTCTAAAGGCGATAACTAAATCACGTTTTAATATGGTGCTAAAGGCACGACGGTAAGAAAGTTGCATAGTCATACCTAAAAAAACTGATGTTCTAGAATGATTTTTGAATAATCATTACTATTAATAGATAAATCTTGGTGAGTAGTAAGTAACACTGCGCCACCATTTTGTGTATGCTTTAGCATTAACTGCTCAAGCTTTTTCACACCAGCTTTATCAATTGCGGTAAAAGGCTCGTCCAAAATCCAAATTTTGCTTTGGCTTTGCCATAAACGCGCTAAAGCTATGCGTCTATGTTGGCCTGCACTTAGGTTTGATGCCATAGCATCTTCAAAACCAAATAAGTTAACTTCATCTAACGTGGCTTCAGCTTTGGTTGCATCTAAACCATGCATAGTAAGATAAAAAGCTAAGTTTTCCTCACTACTCATTTCACCTTTAATGCCTGCTAAATGACCAATAAATAACAAATCCGCTTTGTATTCATCATCACACTGGTTAATGGCTTGGTCTTTATATAAAACTTGGCCACTATAGGGCTGTGACAAACCAGCTAAAATGCGAAGCAAGCTAGTTTTACCAGTACCATTAGCACCTTCAACCTGAATAATATCACCAGCGTGCACATTAAAACTTAATTCATCAAACAGTAATCTGTCTTCACGAATACAAGTGAGTTTATCTGCACTAAGTAAAATTGGGTTTGTGGTGGTCAAAGTGTTGCCTAGTTGGACTGCATAAAAGTATTTTTATAGATTCTACTTGTTTGTTTTACTAATAAGAAGATGGAAATGTGATTTTTTGCCAAATTGAAATATTTTGTAGCAATTTAATCAATAAACTTAGCTTAAAGGTAATTAGCTATTTTTAATCAATACTGGGTATAATAACGCAAATTTTTAGTGTAATACTTTCTGTTAAAGTCAGAGTATTAACTTTCTTGATAATCGATCCAAGCGGAGTATTTAATGATCCCTGAATTAGGACACCTTGCCCTGATAATTGCTATGGCGTTTGCTATATGTTTGTCAGTTGTGCCGTTAGTAGGTGTTTATAAGCAAAACCAACGATTAATTACCTTAGCAAAGCCGTTAACATTAGGTATGTTTGCCTTTACTTCGTTAAGTATTATTTTATTAGGTTATAGCTTTGTTGTAGATGACTTCTCGGTAACTTACATTGCCAGTCACTCAAATTCACACTTACCATATTACTTTAAAATAAGTGCAGTGTGGGGTGGTCATGAAGGCTCGCTTTTATTATGGGTATTTTGTTTAACCGCATGGACTATGGCGGTTGCTGTATTTAGTAAGCATGTTGACCAAGCCTTTGTTTCAAGAGTCTTAGCTATTATGGGCATGATAGCTGTTGGCTTTATTGCTTTTACTTTATTAACCTCAAACCCATTTGATAGATTATTGCCAAATCCTCCTATGGAAGGGCGAGATTTAAACCCTTTATTACAAGATGTAGGCTTAATTATTCATCCGCCAATGTTGTATATGGGCTATGTTGGATTTTCAGTAGCATTTGCTTTTGCTATCGCTGCTTTAATGTGTGGCAAAATGGATGCTGCTTGGGCTCGTTGGTCACGCCCGTGGACTATAGGCGCTTGGATGTTCTTAACCCTTGGTATCGCACTAGGTAGTTGGTGGGCATACTATGAACTTGGTTGGGGCGGTTGGTGGTTCTGGGATCCAGTTGAAAATGCTTCATTTATGCCTTGGCTTGTTGGTACTGCATTAATACATTCATTAGCCGTTACCGAAAAACGCGGCGCATTTAGAAACTGGACTGTATTACTGGCAATTTTTACTTTTAGTTTAAGTTTACTTGGTACTTTTATTGTACGTTCAGGGGTATTAACGTCTGTACACTCTTTTGCCGCAGATCCTACTCGTGGTGCCTTTATTTTAGTGCTACTTGCCATTGCTGTTGGCGGCTCATTATTACTTTATGCTGTTCGTGGTTCAAACGTTGGTAGCTTTAGCCGCTTTAATTTAGTATCGCGTGAAGTTGCACTGCTTATTTGTAATATCATTTTAGTTGTTGCTGCTGTAACCGTGCTATTAGGTACCATGTACCCATTAATTATTGATGCCATGGGCATGGGTAAAATTTCTGTAGGCCCTCCATACTTTAATGCCGTGTTTGTTCCTATTATGAGTGTACTCTTCGTGTTTATGGGCATAGGTCCACTTATTCGCTGGAAAAAAGCTAAGCAAGGTGAGTTGTTCAAACAAATTAACCTTATCTCAATATTTAGTGTAATTTTTGGTTTAGCTTTCCCATTCCTTTATGGAGATGGCTTTGATGCTTGGGTCGCTTTTGGTATGGCATTAGCTTGTTGGGTTGCTTTAGTTGCACTTAAAGATCTTAAAAATCAAATTAAAGATACAGACGGTAAGCTTAACTTTAACAAACTACCTAAAATTAGTTTAAGTCATTTAGGTATGGCCGTTGCGCATACGGGTATTGCTATTACTATTGTTGGCGTTACATTAGTGTCTACTTATGAGTCTGAAACTAACATTAAAATGGATGTTGGCACACGTGTAACAGTTGAACATTTTGATGTTGAATTTCTTGGCGTGAAAATGGTTGAAGGGCCAAACTACAGCGCCGAGCAAGGGCAAATAAAGGTTTATAACGACAACGAACTTATTGCTTATTTAAAGCCTGAACGTCGTACTTATCGCGTGCAAACAATGGGCATGACCGAAGCGGCAATTGATCCTGGTTTATTTAGAGATATCTATGTTGCTTTAGGTGACCCATTAGACGATGGTAGTTGGGCAGTACGAGTTCACTATAAGCCATTTGTTCGTTGGATCTGGCTTGGTGCCATTTTCATGGGCATGGGTGGTATCTTTGCCATGTTAGATAAGCGTTACCGTAGACGTAAAACAGTTAAACAAGAAAAGGCAGTCCTTGATGATAGCGCTGCGTTAGGAAGTAACTAATGAAAGTCATTATTCGATTAATCCCTCTGATCCTGTTTTTATTATTGGGTGTGTTGTTATATCGAGGTTTGTCATTAAATCCACAAGATATGCCGTCAGCATTAGTGGGTAAGCAATTTCCTGCGTTTACTTTGCCAAATTTACAAAACAAAGAGCAGCAGTTATCTGTAGATGACTTTGGCAAAGGCATCAAATTAGTGAATGTTTGGGCAACTTGGTGTCCATCTTGTAAAGTTGAACACCCGTTTTTAGTGAAGTTGTCACAAGATAAACGTTTTAATTTATATGGTTTAAATTATAAAGATGAACGTGTGCCTGCATTACAATGGTTAGAAAACTATCGTGACCCCTATGTGTTTACTATTTTTGATCAACAAGGCTCTCTAGGGTTAGACCTAGGCGTGTTTGGCGCGCCAGAAACCTTTGTTGTTGATCATCACAATGTGATCAGAAAACGTTTTGCTGGCGTATTAGAACGCAATGTTTGGCAACGTGAATTTTTACCATTAATCAATACTATTGAAGATGAGATAGCCAATGGACAATAAGCAAGTTAGCAAGTCGGTTATTAATGTATTTTTAGCCGCGGTTGCAACATTACTTTTTGCGACGTTATTTGCGAGTAAAGCTGCTGCCGGACCAATTGACACTTACACGTTTCCTGATGAGGTAATGAAAGTAAGGTTTCAGCATTTAACTTACGAATTACGTTGTCCGAAATGTCAAAATCAAAATTTAGCCGACTCTAATTCTCCAATCGCGCAAGACTTACGTCATGAAGTTTACGAAATGTTACTCGATGGCCGCAGCGATACTGAAATTATGGACTTTATGGTCGACCGTTATGGTGAATACGTATTGTACCGCCCAAGAGTAAACTCGTTAACTTACTTATTATGGTTTGGACCTGTAGTTTTCATTTTAATTGGTGGCTTTGTAGTGTTTTTATTTGTTCGTAAAAAAGAAGTAAAAACAGCCGCATTAAGCGATGACCAACAGCAACAATTAAACTCAATTTTAAAAGACGATTAAATAATGACGAACCTTTACCTTTTTTCAGTAGTTTTACTGGTTGTGGCAATATTGATTGTCGTTCGCCACTTTATGCAAAGCAAACTTAGGGTTGCTGATCAAAAAAATATGCGCGGTGAAACTAATAAAGATTTATATCATGAACATTTGCAAGAGCTTGAAAAAGACTATGCTGAAGGTGGAATTGACGAAGAAAACTTTGGTTATTTAAAGTCTGAACTTGACCGCAGTTTAATTCAAGATATCAGCGCAACTGAAAAAGAATCAGCAGCAGTTGATAAAAAAACATCAGTACTTTGGCCAATTGCGATAAGTGTTTTTATTGTGGTATTTACTGTTGGTTATTACAGCCAATTTGGTCAATATAAAGAATTAGAAACAGCATTGTCGCAACCTGCTGGTCACCCTCAAGGTGAACAGAGTGAAGCGCAAATGATGATTGCACAGTTAAAAGTGCTACATAAAGAAGTGCAAGACAATCCGCAAAACTCTGATGCTTGGTTCCGTTTAGGGCAAATATTAACTAACGTTGGTGAATTTGAAAGTGCCGTTATTGCCTTTGACAAGGTGATCTCAATAGAGGGCCCGCAAGCTGATGTTTATGCTATGCAAGCACAGGCTATGTATTATCAAAATAAGCAACAACGTAACGCTAAAATTGATGAGTTATTAAATAAAGCATTAGCAATTGACCCGAACGACCCAACAACATTAATGCTAATAGGTATGGATCATTATCTTCGTCAAGAATACAGCTTAGCTGCGCAAACATGGCAGAAAATACTAGATACTAATGGTGCTGGAGTTAATAGCCAGGCACTACAAAGCGCGATAAATGAAGCCGTAGCCATGTCAGGTCAACCTGCTGTTAAGTCGCAACCAGAACAACAAAGCACAAATAGCGTGGCGGTAACAGGTCCTAATTTGAAGGTGAGCGTGAGCATTGCCGATAACATTATTAACGAGTTAAATTCAGGTGCCGATAAAACGGTATTTATTTATGCAGTAGCAACATCTGGTGCGCGCATGCCGTTAGCTGCGGTTAAGCTAAGAGCAAGTGATTTACCTATTACAGTAAATCTTGATGACAGCAAAGCTATGACCCCGCAGATGAATTTATCAAGCGTTGATGCAGTAAATATTTACGCTGTTATCTCTCACACAGGACAGCCTGGGATGAAAGCGGGTGACTTTAAAGGTGAACTAACTAATATTTCGGTAAATGTTAGTGAGCAAATGAACCTTGTTATCGATAGCATCGTACAATAATTAATAATATTGCTGTAACACTACTTTAAGGATTAAGAGTCATGACAAGTTTGATTAAATTTAGCGCTATGGTGCTAACTACTGTATTTAGTTTTAACGCTTTAGCAAACAGCGCAGATGTTAAAACTACAATAAATACTGAACAAAAAGCTAGTGCGCAAACTGCTCAGTGTCCAGATTTTTTAAATCATACGGTACGCAAACTAAACTCGAAAAAGTCGGTTGATATTTGCCAAGAATTTGCCGGTAAAACATTCCTTATTGTTAATACTGCTAGTAACTGTGGTTTTACTCCGCAATTTAAGCAGTTAGAAGCGCTTTATCAAGAATACAAAGACCAAGGTTTAGTTATTCTAGGCTTCCCTTCTGATAACTTTTTTCAAGAAGAAGATGAAGAGAAAGATACTGCCAAAGTATGCTTTGTAAATTACGGCGTTACTTTCCCTATGTTTAATACAGTAGAAGTTCGTGGTGGTGATGCACATCCTATTTTTGCGCATTTAGGTGAAGAGACTGCCTCGCCATATTGGAACTTCTACAAGTACTTAGTAAGTAGTGATGGCAAAACTATTCAACGCTTTTCATCAAAAGTCGAGCCGCAATCAGCAGAGCTATTAAAAGCTATTCAAGCTCAGTTGTAACTTAATAAAGAGATTAATGCATGTCGCGTTTTATCAGTAATAATAAAAACTTACACGAGAAAAATATTAAGCATGGACCTGTAAATACAGGTTCAGTTAAAACCGGGGTACTGCTAACTAATTTAGGTACACCAGATGCGCCAACAGCTGATGCGTTACGAGTTTACTTAAGAGAATTTTTATCTGATCCAAGAGTGGTTGAGATCCCGCGTTTGATTTGGATGATAATTTTACACGGCATTATTTTACGAGTGCGCCCAGCAAAGTCAGCAAAGCTGTATAAAAGCATTTGGACCGAGGCCGGCTCGCCACTGTTAAGCATAACTAAAGATCAACAAGCTAAAGTTGCTAAAATTATTAACGAGCAACATGGTGATGAAGTAGAAGTTGCTATTGCCATGCGTTACGGCAACCCATCTATATCAAGTGCGTTAAAAGATTTGCAAAGCAAGGGCGTTAATAAGATCATTGCTTTGCCTTTGTATCCGCAATATGCAGGCCCAACTACGGGTTCAACCTTTGACGCCATTACTAAAGAAATTCAAAACTGGCGCTGGGTACCATCATTACATTTTATTAGTAGTTATCACGATAATGCTGACTATATTAGTGCATTAGTTAATAGTATAAATGAGCACATCAGTGAATATGGTAAGCCCGAAAAACTATTGTTGTCTTACCATGGCATGCCTAAGTTATTTCACACCAATGGCGATCCTTACTTTTGCTTTTGTCACAAAACAACTCGGTTAGCTATGGCGCAATTGGGTTTTAGTGAAAGTGATTATGAACTCACCTTTCAATCACGATTTGGTAAAGCCGAATGGCTTAAACCATACACCGATAGTGTACTAGAGCAATTAGCTAATGATGGTGTTAAACACGTTGCGGTGATCAGTCCTGCCTTTAGTGTTGATTGTTTAGAAACCTTAGAAGAATTAGAAGTAGAAAGCCGAAAAGTTTTTATTGATGCTGGTGGCTTGACATTTCATTACATCAAAGCACTCAATGACCGTGATGACCATATCAAGGCAATTGTTGGCCTTATTACACCTCATATTTAATTTTTCAGGCTTGATTGGTTTGCTATTCACAGCATTCAACAATCAAGCCAACTTCATTTTTTGCTTACTTTTCAACTGTGCTAAACGTACACATTCATTGACAAATTAGCTATATGTCTTTAACATTCACGCCCTAATTTCTTGCTGTTGGCTATCATTAATTAAATTGTAGTCAGCAGCATAATTTCTTAAGAAGCAGAGCGTTTTAACCATCTGGTTTAAATGGATATTGCTTATCAAACGCGAGTTAATAAATGTTTAGTTTACATGCAAGTAAAGTTACTAGCCTGAAAAATGATGTATTGTCAGGTTTAACAGTAGCTCTAGCTCTTGTGCCAGAAGCGGTTGCCTTTGCTTTTGTGGCCGGAGTTGACCCTTTAGTGGGTTTATACGCAGCCTTTATGGTTGGTTTAATTACATCTGCTTTTGGTGGTCGTCCAGGTATGATCTCTGGTGCAACCGGAGCTATGGCTGTTGTAATGGTGTCGTTAGTGGCATTGCACGGGGTGCAATATTTATTTGCCGCCGTGGTGCTCACCGGTATTTTTCAAGTGATATTTGGTGTGTTCAAATTAGGTAAATTTATTCGCCTTGTACCACACCCAGTTATGCTTGGCTTTGTAAATGGTTTAGCGATTGTTATCTTCCTTGCTCAGCTTGGTCAATTTAAAGTTACTAATGCTGCAGGTGAGCTAGAGTGGATGACAGGTACCGCTATGTACACCATGGTTGGCCTAATCGCTTTAACAATGGCAATTATTCACTTTTTACCTAAGTTAACTAAAGCTGTGCCATCATCATTAGTTGCGATTATTGTAGTGACTGCAATCGTATTATTTACTGATATAGATTCTCGTACGGTTATAGATTATGTACGTGATATGACTGGTGATCCAACACGTACTTTAGCTGGTGGCTTACCGAGCTTTAATATTCCAGAGGTTCCATTTAATCTTGAAACTCTTATGATCATTTTACCATTTGCGTTAGTTTTAGCTGCGATTGGTTTAATTGAGTCACTATTAACTCTTACCCTGATTGATGAGTTAACCGAAACTCACGGCCAAGCGAACCGCGAATGTGTTGCCCAAGGTGCTGCTAATACAGTAAACGGTTTCTTTGGTGGTATGGGTGGTTGTGCCATGATTGGTCAATCAATGATTAATGTTAACTCGGGTGGTCGTGGCAGAGCATCGGGTATAACTGCTGCTTTAGCGTTACTAGGCTTCATATTATTTGCTTCAGGCTTAATTGAAATGATCCCATTAGCAGCATTAGTTGGGGTTATGTTTATTGTTGTGATCGGTACCTTTGAATGGTCTAGCCTACGTATTATGGGCAAGATACCTAAAGCTGATGCGTTTGTTATTATCCTAGTATCTGGTGTAACCGTTATTTCTGATTTAGCCGTAGCAGTAATTGTTGGTGTTATTGTTTCAGCACTAGTATTTGCTTGGCAACACGCGAAACACGTTATTGTAAATCGCTCTATCGATGAAAATGGCTCAACGGTTTACGAAGTTAATGGTCCGCTATTTTTTGGCGCAATTACTAGCTTCTTAGAGCAATTTCAGCCGCAAAACGATAGCCAAGACGTTATCGTTGAATTTAAAAACTCTCGCGTAGCTGACCATTCAGCGATTGAAGCGATTGATACACTAGCAGAGCGTTATAAGAGTCGAGGAAAAACATTGCATTTACGCCACCTTAGCCCTGAATGTCGTGTATTACTGACCAAAGCCGGTGACTTAGTTGAAGTTAACTACATTGAAGATCCACAATACCATGTAGCAACGGATAAGTTAGACTAAGCGCTAACAAAGAGTATTTAATTAAAAGGGGCTTGTTGCCCCTTTTCTATATCCGTAACCTGGATAATTTGCATAATAGACTAATTTAATTATATTCTAAGTGACTGCATTGGTATTTTGGCTGAACAATCTAAGGGGGATGAATGCAAGACTTACAATTTGATTTCTTTGACATTCCAAGCCCTTGTCGAGGTGTTTGCAAGTCAGATAATAAAGGTTATTGCCAAGGTTGCTTTCGTTCACGAGAGGAGCGCTTTGGTTGGAAAGAGCTTTCTAATAATGAAAAGCAGCGGGTGATTAAATTATGCCTGCAGCGAGAAAAGCGTCGAAATGCCCCAATAAAAGTTAAAGTAATTGAAGAAGAGCTTGATGACTTACAGCCGTCGCTTCTTGACCCGCCAACAGATAACAAAATTGACAATAAGCTCGATGACTTAGATTTTGAAGATTTTGAGTTATAACTTTTCTTTAATTAAGCCTAAATTTAAGCACTTTGCTTGATTTATAGGCATGCAAATTAATTTCATTAAAAATAGGTTGCTAAGCGCTAAAATGCCCGATATTATACGTTTTCTTCAGCACAACAGAGTTGTGACTTGAAGCCCCGATAGCTCAGTTGGTAGAGCAGCGGATTGAAAATCCGCGTGTCCCTGGTTCAAATCCGGGTCGGGGCACCATATTCTTAAAGCCCAATCTTATGATTGGGCTTTTTTTTTGTCTAAATTTTTCCTTTAGCACCGTTTCCACAAAATAAGAAAATTATTTTTTCTACTGATTACTAAAAAATCCATAATTTTCAGTGTTATAGATTTATTAACTAAGCCAGTTTTTTATCTATTAATATGTAACTTTTCGTTACTTTGTTATTAGCAGTTGTAAATTAAATTTAACCTGTTTATAGTACGTTTGTGTTATTAATTGAGCGATTGTTAATAAAATAAATAAAAATAAACAATCGATTTTTAAATAAAATTGTATGAATATCAACGAATTGGATGCGTTGTGTTGAGTTTTAATAGTTTGGCGTTGTAATTTGATTGTTAATGTAATGTTATCAAAACAAACAAGAAGGACCTCGTACCAGACGATGTTTTAAAGAGTTTAGGGGAAAAAATGAAATTAAGTAATAAAAAGTTAACTTGGAAGCAGTCTGCTTTAGCCGCTGCAGTATCAAGTGTCTTACTTTTGGCTGGTTGTGCTGGCGAAGATGGTTCTCAAGGTGCAAATGGCTTACCTGGTGTACAAGGTCCAGTCGGTCCAACTGGACCAGCTGGTGCTGGCGGTAGTGGTGAAGATGCAACAGCCTCAGCTGCTTTTGCATACACAACTTCTGATTTTGCTATTTATGAAGATGCAATCCTAGTTAGCGATTATTTTGCTGGTGAGTTAGAAGATGGTGCTGATATTACTGATGCAATCAACTTAGCTATCTTTGATTTAAAAGATGGCGAAACTTTAGTATTACCTCAAGGTCGTTTCTTCGTTTCCGATACTATTTTAGTTCAAAATAAGCGAAATATTACTTTCACTGGTTACGGTATCAATGAAACTCAATTAGATTTTAGTACTTCAACAGTATCAGATGATGCTGTTCGCTTTGAAGGTGGTTCAGACCTTGAAATCCGTGATTTCTCAGTATTTGAAGCCAACAAAAATGGTATCAAAATTGAAAAAGCAAATGGTGTTAAAATTGCTTATACCGGTGCTATTTGGGAAGGTGAGTTAGACTCAGGTAACGGTGCTTATGGTTTATACCCAGTAAGTAGCCAAAATGTTTTAATGGAATACAACTACGCGTACGGCTCTGCTGATGCAGGTATTTATGTTGGTCAAACAAGTAATATCGTTGTACGTCATAACATCGCTAAAAACAACGTAGCGGGTATTGAAATTGAAAACTCAACCAATGCTGATGTTTATAAAAACTTAGCTACAGGCAACACTGGCGGTATTTTAGTATTTGACTTACCTGGTCTTGAAAAAGCCTACGGCGGCAATGTCCGCGTATTCGATAATGACATGATTGCTAACAACACAAATAGTGTTGCTCCTAAAACATCTACTGTTGGTCTAGTTCCTCCGGGCACTGGCTTTTTAAACCTAGCAACATCAAGTGTTGAGGTTTACCACAACTACTTTAAAGACAACGAAACTGCCGCAATGGAAATTGTGAGCTACTTCATTGTTAACACTAATCTTGAAGATTACGCCGGTCGTTATGTTGAAACTATGATGTCAGGTTGGTCACCAAACTTTAAACTGAACTATATTCACGATAACGTAATTGAACGCACCGGTGCTGAGCCGCGCGGTCATATCTTAGATGATGATTTTGCTCCAGGATTCTCTATCACTAAAGGCTTCACTGGTATGACAGATGCATACATGGCTGCACTATACCCAATTGAGCGTACAGGTTATAAAATGCCAGCGATCTTATTTGACGGTATTGGTGAATACGTTGTAAATGAAACTGAAGAATTTAAACAACTTGAAGCGCTTAATGCTGACTTTAAACCTTACCCGGTTGAAGATGGTTTATGTTTAGATAACAACATTGATGGTAACTCTTCAGCTTCACATCAAGAATTCTATGGTGAAGGTGCTGTTGCTGGTCGTACAGCTGAAATTGCAGCTAGTGACAATGGTCCTCAAATTGGCATGGTTTTCCCATCGAGAGCTGCTCAAGCTGTTTTTGGTACTCAAGATGGCTTACCTGTGCCAACGTTTGAAATTTCAAATATTCATAGCAATACCAAATTTGCTTGTACTCAACCTCGTCTAGCTCCTGCTACGGTATCTTTCCGTGGTAAATCATACGGTTGTGACGGTGATGACAGAGCTTCATACTCTTGTAATTTATAAGAGCAGGTTAAATAGAAAATAATTAAAGGTGGGCACTGCCCACCTTATTTTTAGGCCCTATATTTGTTGCAAATATGTATGGGGTAGGTGACAAAAATGAAAAATATCAAGCAAGTAAAAATCATTTCATTAGCCGCAGTTTTTGCTGTTGCACTGACTGCATGTGGCGGCGATGGTGAAAGCATGCCTTTCCAAGACAAGCAAGTCGTTGATACTGATGGTGATGGCTATCATGATCATAATGATGCCTTTCCAAATGATGCAAGTGAGCAATTTGATTCTGATGGTGATGGTATTGGTGACAATGCTGATCCAACTCCTCATGGAGAGGAGTCAGAGGAACAACCTGAAGATGAAACTAACCCAGATGATGGTTCTTCAAATGAAGGTGCTGGCGGTCCAACAGGTAAGCCTGGTAACTGTGATGCGCAGACTTCAGGAGTTAACTGGGATGCGTTAATGACTGAGACATGTAAGGATTTATCGTCATACAACTTATTTAAAGATAGTAGCGATCCAACTGCTAACCCAAGTGCCGGTGGTGTTCCATTTGACTTAGCCGTGCCTTTATTTACCGATTATGCAACTAAATACCGTTATGCATTTATTCCTGAAGGTACAAAAGCTGTCTATAGTGAGCATGAAATTTTAGATTTCCCTGTTGGAACTGTACTCGTGAAAACATTTACTATGCCAGTTACAACAGCTGATCGTGATGGTGAAGAGTTAGTTATTGAAACTCGCTTATTAATACACCGTCAAGATGGTTGGACGGCATTACCTTATTACTGGGATCCAATTGAATCTGATGGCAGTAAAGCTGAATTAGCTATTACCGGTGCATCATTAGATGTTACTACAACGCATAAAGGTGAAATGATTGATTTTACTTACCAAGTACCGAAAGCTACTTCGTGTAATTCATGTCATCAGTTATTACCTGTATCACAAGGTTCGGATGATATTCGTCCAAACATTTTTATGCCTATTGGTCCTAAAGCTCGTTATTTAAATAAAGAGTTTGAATATGAAGATGGCACAACAGCGAATCAATTAGAGTATTGGCAAGAGCAGGGCTTTTTAACTGGCTTACCTGAAAGTGGTGTTGATGCATTAGAAAAAATCATGCTGTTTAAGGACAATACGGTACTTAGCCAATTATCTAATGAAGAAGTTGATGATGCTGCCCGCGCATACTTAGATATTAACTGTGCCCATTGTCATCGTTCTGAATTGAGTTTAGAAGATGCTGGAAAACCTAACTATGCAGGTGCTGCTGGTTATACTGGTTTGCAGTTAGAGTACAATCGTGATTACAGTGAACGCTCAGATCGATTTGGTGTATGTAAACTGCCAATTGCGAACCGTGATCCTGTGTCTCGTATTGATGAAGAAAGTGATTATGCTTTCGATCGTTTACTACCACAGTTCCCTAAAAACGTAACTTATGGTGTTGTACCTGGTAAGCCTGAAGAGTCTTATTTATTATTACGTATGACAACGGTTGATCCTAATCAACGTATGGCACCATTAGGACGCAGTACCCACCACATAGAAGGTGTTGAGTTAATCAAACAGTGGATCACTAACCTACCTAGTGAAACTTGCCCTGATTAAGCGTTAATACACTTAGTGAAAATCAAAACAGCCAACATTCGTGTTGGCTGTTTTTTTGTGCAATTTATCAAAGTAGCTAGTTTTATTTACAAAACAGTTTTTATTAACTATTTTAACAATATATTGGTTTTGAAACTTTAGGCTTAAAACGTTGCAAAAAATGCGCATTGGTTTCACCATTTTATTCTTCTTTTTATTACTGGCGGCAATGCTGTTATCTATTTATCATCCCGTATTTATTTTGTTAGCGATTGGCTTTGTATACCAAGTCTTTTATCTTATGTTTAACTTGGTTTTTAAATACTGCTTTGCCCGAGAACTTATTATCCCAGTACCAACAGCTGAAAAAAGATGGTTTGCTTGGTATGACTATCTTGGATTGCTAATTTTTTGTGTGTATTGGTTTTATGTGTTTAACGCACTAGGAGAGGTTGCCAATTGTTTAGCCGGGCGGCCTTATTGGGAAAGTATGTATATATTTTGCAGCTCAAATTAAATGTATTCGAGCTGCTATTGGCTTTGTTTATAACGCCAAATCGATGATCATTTCCGTCAACTCTTCCTTGTTGATGCTGTTGTCATGATTCTTATCAAACTTGTGGAAAATTGTTTCACACATGTTTAAGCCTTTTTGCTGAAGTAAGCAGTCAATTAACTCAACAAATTCAGAGCGATTAATTACGCCGTCTTTGTCTTCATCAAAAATTTCAAATAATTCGTCAACCCATTCTGTTATTTGCATCATATTATTCCTGTAATGTCTGCAATTGTTCTATCTGCTACTCTAATCCTCTTTTTTATAAAATGGAACAGAGAAATTGTAACTTTTGCTGTATTTGGCCAGAATTTATTGATTTTAACCCTGTAGCTATTTAAGACAAGGTTATCTTATAAAGTTCGCTGGCTTTTTACCTTCTATCCAATAAGTATAGAAGGCTGAAATAGTATTGCTACGTTTTTTCATACGGATCCAATGGCTAATAAAATGCTCAAAAGCAGCATCGTCCTGAGCTAAAGGAAAAGCAATGGCAACGGCGGGCATTTGCGGTTTAGGCAGCACCACTGAATATTCTGGATAAAGTAAAGTCCAGGCCGAGGCTCCGGCTGCGCCATAAAGCATAGCATCAATTTTTTCACCTTTTTCTTTAAAGAACAACCTAGGGGTAGAAAGCTCCCACACCACACTGTCAGGTAAATTCTTTTGTACACCTTGAGCATAAAAGTAAGCTTCAGGGATGCCTATCACTAAGTCTTTACGGCCGATTAAACTTTCCCATGTAGTAAAGTTTTGGCGAGCTTCATCTTTAACTAACAAAGCAGCATGTTCACTTATATAAGATTCGCTTAGGTTGTATTTGATCAAGTTAGCAGGAGTAATAGGGATGCCCGATACTATATCTAAATAACCACTATTAAGTAGTTCGTTGGTGCGGTTACGATAAATTTGTACAAATTCAATATCCACTCCTAATTCATATGCGAGTAGATGACCTAATTCGATATCCAGTCCAACCAATACTCCATCTTTATTATGAAAAGCATAGGGTAAGGAATCACGATAATAACCCATGCGCAGAAAACCACGATTTTGAATGTTAGTTAATGTGTCAGATGAATTTACTTCGGTATAGGCAAGCTCTGATGGCTCTTTTAAGTATCTCGCTTTGGCTGGTGGTAATAGTAAATCGCGATTAATAAACTTTTCATAGCCCTGGTATTGATGGCCAATTGAATCAAAACCAAAACTTAATACACTTAAAACCAGCGCAGTGCATAATGGCGCACCAAAACTAAATAATGCAAACGGCTTTAAATTAAATTTAACTTGTTTTAATACCATTAAAGTCACGAGTAAGCTAAATACCATAATAAACATGACTGATAGCAATGCGCCTAAACGTGAAATAATTAACTGTTCTGCAACGATAAATAGTTCAAACATACCGCCGGATACGTTAAAGCTTTCTAGTAAATTTGGTACCGCAATCATACTTGAGCCAAACAGTTGCATAACCCCCATCAGCATTAGTTTTGGGTAATCTGCTATGGCAACAGTTTCTCCTGAGAACCAACCGGCGAATAATACAAAGAATATAGCAAGCAGTTTTCCACCGACCGGTAAGCTAAAGCAAATAGGAACTAATATTGATGGAATGCGCTTTGCTGCAGTATTTATCTTGGCATAATCTTTTAACTGCTTACGCACATTTTCAACAATCAGTGGTAATACAACAAATAAACTGCCCGTAGCAAAAGCTGTAATTAACGGTGCTTTGGCTATGGTTAATAATTGCTTATAAGTTAAAGGGGTGATGATAGTTAGTATCATTGGCAATACGATAAAGCAGAGTAGGCCGACGATACTAGCAATGGTGACGATATAAACTAAAAGGCCTTCTAATTCTTCCGGAATTAAGGTTGCTGCAGCATTTAAAGAAATAGCAAATACACCAATAGGTGCTAGATACATAACGATGTTAGTAACAACAGATAATGCTTCTCTCATATCTTTAAACACATAAAGGCTGCGGCGTTTGTTTTCGACCCCAATAAAACCAATGCCAATAAATATACTAAATACCACAACCGCAGGAATAATTGACTCTGCATACGCATTGAAAGGGTTAGCAGGTAAAAATAGCTGTAATATATTTAACTCGGGTTTAGATTCTATGGCACTGGCACTATAAAATGCTGCAGCTGTCCAGTCTGGAAATGCGATAGGCGCTAGGAAAATAAAGAATAAAACGGTGAGTACTAAAAGCATAAAGCTTGCACTACCATACTTTAGTAATTGCTTGCTTTGTTGCCGACTCATTGAGCCAATGCCGTAAATTAATGAAACAGAAATATAAGGTAAAGCGGTCATTTGTAACAACATGACAAAGCCTTGACCAATAAGATCTATGATAGGTAAGGTAAATTGCGTGCTAAAGCCTATGATCAATCCTAAGATCATCGCAATGATTATTTTGTTGCCCAAGTGATTTCCTAAATGGCTTTTAAACTGTTTGATTACTATAAAAAATTATAGCTAAAATAATTTATTAACATGTGCATAATATACAGGTAAATGTTAATTTTAAGAAACGCAGATAATAAAAATAATAAATTATGTTTAATCAATCATTAAAAGAGCAAATAAAACCAATACTTTTTGTATTGCTACTTTCTGCCATCGGCTACTTATTAAACCTAACGCCAGTGCCCTTATTTGCCAATGTCTACTTGATCTTAGGTAATATCGCTTTTGTTATTGTGGCCATGCGCTTTGGCGTACTTTATACATTGTTCGCTGCTTTGATTGTGACATCATCTTTAATTTTTTCCGCAGGTCACCCATTTGGCTTTTTAATATTTGGCCTTGAAGCTATTTGTATTGCGTTCCTCAGAACTCGCGGTTGGTATGTACTTTATGGTGATCTGTTCTTTTGGATCTTTATCGGTACGCCTGTCACTATGGTGTTATTGTCTACTATGGCAGATATACCTTATCAACTTAAATTACTAATAATGGTGAAACAAGTTTTCAATGGTTTATTGTGCGCTTGTATTGCTGGCTTGCTTGTTTACTTTTTCTCAAAAACATTCTCATTTTCTTTTCGTCAACAGGCAACTAAAGTTCGTGGCTTAAAAGATCAAATAGTCTACGCTACTTCGCTTATCGTGATATTTTGTATTATGTCGACTTCACTTTTTGTTACTCATAAAGTACTAACATATCAACATGATACGGTGGAAAGTAACCTGATCGATGGCAAAAAGCATTTAGTTCATCGAACCAATGACTTTTTAAATATGTATGGTTTAGTGGTTAAGAATATTGCAAACGGATTAACTCTTAGCCCAGATATAAACCAGCAACAACAACTGACCCTAATTAGCCAGCAACGAAACGATTATCAATATATTGATGAAATTTTAATTGCCGCTGCAGATGGTACTATTCTTGTTTCAAATTCTAATGGCAATATAACTGCTGATAAATTAGTTAAAGCAAACGATAGCATTAAATCTCAGGCTAATTTTAAAGCAACTATAACAAGTAAAGATGGTGTTATTGCCAAAGGTATGAGTAATTCAGCGATTGCTGAACCAGTAATTTTAATAAGTTACCCGTATTTTACCGGGAGCGAATTAAAACAAGTTGCTGGTGTTGTACAAATATCAATAAAGTGGCTCTCTTTAGCTAAGCTTATGCCTGAGGGTATGTTGCAAGAGCTACATTATGTTATTACCGATGCAAATAACCAAATCATTTATGCAACACCTACCGTTCCTGTAGAATTAAATGATCATTTTAAATATCAAGAAAAGAAGGACTTAAGCTTTAAATCTACGGGCTTAGTTACTATTTCAACAGAAAGTGGCGAGTTAAAAAATGATTACTTTTTATCGCGGGGTAAATTAAGTAACGGTTGGAAAATTTATGTAATGCTTGATTCCGACAATGTTATTAGCCCGGTAGAAAGAGAGTATCTACTGCTCTTTGCGTTGTTAATTTTAGCGGTTTTAATTTCATTAGGTTTAGCTGAAAGAATTGGTATTCGTTTAACTAAGCCTTTAATGTTTATCTTAAAACAAATTAAATCGGTAGAAGCTAATAATATTCATGAGTTTAAGCCTCTGAGAAAAACTGCATCAATTGAGATAAGCTCCCTGTATGACGAGTTACAAGTAAGTAAAAAGCAAATCTTAAATCATCAACAAGAGCTAGAAAATCAAGTTGAGTTAAGAACCCAAGAGTTAGAGCTTGCTAATCAAAAGCTAACTAAACTTGCCGAAAAAGATGCCTTAACTAAGATTTATAATCGTGGCTATTTTGACCGTCAATTTTCATTTTTTCAAAAGCTCGCATATCGTAATAAACAAACTATTGCCGTTATTATGATTGATCTTGATAATTTTAAAGACATCAATGATTTACATGGTCATTTAGCCGGAGATAATTGTTTGCGCAAGGTTGCGCAAATCATGACCTCCGAATTTTGTCGTGAGACCGATGTTAATGCCCGCTACGGTGGTGAGGAATTTGTGATATTAATTACAGGGATTTCACCTCATAACCTTGATTATAAATTAGAAAGATTACGCCACCGCATTGAAAAATCGGTGATTTATACACCGGATGAAAAAATCATTCATATTAGCGCAAGCATCGGTGCTATTTTAGCTCCGGCTACATTTTCTAAAGATGTTTTAGATTGGGTTGAAATTGCAGATTCCTGCTTATACCAAGCTAAAAAAATGGGCCGTAATTTAGTGCAGATAAAAGATTTAACTGAACAAATCGATTCTCAAAGTGAAGAATCTCAACAAAAAGACTCTCAAATACGAGAGCAGCAAGCAATGGATATTTAATGATTATTGACGGTAAAATTGTTGCACAGGAATTGCGCAGCAAATTAAAATTACAAGTACAAGAGTTAAAAGCAAAACATAATATAACGCCCGGCCTAACGGTTGTTTTAGTTGGCGATGATCCTGCCAGCCATGTTTATGTGCGTAATAAAATAAAACAAACTACTGAAGTAGGCATGATCTCTAACGAGATCCGCTTAGCTGAAAAGACAACAGAGGAAGAGCTAATTGAGCTTTTGCATGGTTTAAATAATGATGATGATGTGCACGGTATTTTAGTGCAATTACCTCTACCTAAGCATATTAATGAACAAGCTATTATCACCAGTATTATTCCTGAAAAAGACGTAGATGGCTTTCATGCAATGAATTCTGGCCATTTACTTAATGGTGACGCCGAAGCGTTAGTTCCTTGTACGCCACAAGGTTGTGTGATTTTAGCTAAAAAACACCTAGGTAATGACTTATCAGGAAAGCATGCAGTTATTGTTGGTCGCTCTAATATTGTTGGTAAACCAGTGAGTTTACTTTTTTTACAAGAGAACTGTACTGTAACTGTTGCTCACTCTCGAAGCACCGACTTACCCGCACTTTGCAGGCAAGCCGATATTCTTGTTGCCGCAGTTGGCAGACCATTAATGATCAAAGCGGATTGGGTAAAGCCAGGAGCAACGGTTATTGATGTTGGTATTAATCATATAGAAGATGAGCAAGGTAAAGATAAACTCGTTGGTGATGTAGATTTTGCTGAGGTAAGTAAAGTTGCCTCAGGAATAACTCCAGTGCCAGGTGGTGTCGGGCCAATGACGATAGCTTGCTTGCTTAAAAATACCTTACGCGCGGCAAAGCAACACCTTTAGATAAAAACTAAAGGCCGGGCAAACTAAATAAAAAGCCGACGTTAAGTCGGCTTTATTCTTGTTCAGGTTTATTAGTTACAGACTAATAGTAGTATGTACTTTTTGACCTTCTTCGTGATCTGGTTCAAACCAGCGGGCTGTTACAGATTTAGTTTGAGTCCAAAACTTGGTTACTTCTTTACCATTTGGCCCTAAATCACCTAATTTAGAAGCGCGAGAGCCGGTAAATGAGAAGTAAGCTACAGGTACAGGAATTGGTACGTTAATACCAATTTGGCCGATATCAATTTCATTTTCATACTTGCGAGCAACATAACCAGATGAAGTAAAGATTGATGTACCGTTGCCGTTTGGATTGGCATTGATGATGGCAATGGCTTCATCTAGTGTATCAACTTCTAAAACACATAATGCTGGACCGAATATTTCTTGTGTATAAATGTCCATATCAGTAGTTACGCCCGAGAACATTGTTGGGCCAACAAAGTTACCTTTTTCAAAACCAGGCACAACAATATCTCTACCATCGACTAATAAGTTAGCACCTTGCTCAACACCTGAGTTTAAGATGTTAATAATACGCTGTTTAGCTTGTGGAGAAACAACAGGACCTAGGTCTGCATTTCTATTTGTGCCAGCGTCAACAACCATAGCTTTTGCACGCTCGGCAATTTCAGGTAACCAATTACGAGTTTCGCCAACTAAAATAGTTACCGGGTTCGCCATACAACGCTGACCCGCAGCACCAAATGCTGAACCTAATAAGTCATTAATCGCTCTGTCTTTGTTTGCATCAGGCATAATAACCATATGGTTTTTCGCGCCCATCATTGATTGCGCACGTTTACCATGCTGACTTGCCAAGTTGTATACATGAGTACCAACATGAGTAGAACCAATAAATGAAACGGCTTTAACGTCATCATGGCTACACAGGCGGTTAACCACATCTGGCCCGCCGTGAACAACGTTTAATACGCCGGCAGGGACACCTGCTTCAATAGCAAGTTCAGCCATAAGCATGGTAGATGATGGATCTTGTTCTGACGGCTTTAATACGAAAGTGTTACCACAAGCAATAGCAGGTGGGAACATAAATGATGGCAACATAACTGGGAAGTTAAAAGCTGTGATACCAGCGCCAACACCAAGTGGTTTATTTAATGTGTAAACATCAACACCTGTAGCTGCATTGTTTGACATTTCACCCATTTGCAAACGAGTAACTGAACAGGCATTTTCAACCGCTTCTAAAGCTCGGCCAACTTCACCTTCGGCATCAGGTAAAGTTTTACCATGCTCTAAAGTGATTAATTCGGCAATATCGCTAGTGCGCTCTTGTAGTAATTGCTGAAATTTAAGCATGATACGCATACGTTTGGTAACAGACGTTTTACTCCAGGTTTTAAATGCCTCGGCTGCGCTAGCAATAGCAGCATCAACTTCTTCAACTGTTGCCATAGGAACGCGTGCCACAACTTCTTGCGTTGCAGGGTTTAAAACGTCTAACCAAGTATCTGTTTTAGATCTGATTTTTTCACCATTGATTAGTAATGGAATTTCACGAATTGACATAATAGTAGCCTTTCATTTTGTATCGTTTGCTCAATGAGCATTTGTTTATTGCCCACAGAATAAATACTTAACTATTACTTCGCAAGATTGCATAGTGCAATGCGGTCTTGCATTTTTGCAAGACCGTTAAGTATTTGTTTGCTACACTATTAGGCTATGAATTGGGAAAGTTTAAAAATATTTTTAGAAGTTGCTAAAACACAACGTTTATCTACTGCTGCTAGAGCGCTTGGTATAGATTCTTCAACGGTATCTAGGCGTATTCATCAGTTAGAGGAATCGCTTGAAGTGCGCTTGTTTGAACGCAGTGTTGAGGGGCATTACCTTACTGAGCAAGGCGAGCTTTTATTTACTTCGGCGCTGGCGATGGAGCAGTCATTACAATCTTCTGTTGCATCTTTGCAAGGCTTGGATTTGGAAGAAAGTGGTAATGTTCGTATCGGCACTACTGAGGCTTTTGGTAGTTTTTTTGTTACACCAAACCTTTTTAAGTTCAATCACTTACACCCTAAAATAAGTGTAGATGTATTACCTTTACTAAGAAAAGTAAAGCTATATAAGCACGAAGCTGATATTGCTATTAGTATCGGCAAGCCACGAAATACGTCCATGGTTGTAGCTAAACTTTGTGACTATCGACTCAAGGTTTACGCAAGTAAAAAATATCTGGCTAATAATCCAGTCGCTGCAATAAATGATCTTAACAAGCATAATTGGATCAGCTATGTAGAGCATTTAGATTTTAGTGATCAATTAGAGTTTTTAAATGATATTGCTCCAGGGGTTACACCTGTACTTAGAAGTACTAGCGTTGTTGCTCAGTATATGGCGGTTAAAAATGATTTAGGCCTTGCTGTACTGCCATGCTTTTTGGCAAGCCAAGATAGTGAGCTCGAAGTGGTACTTGATAATAAGATAGATATCATTCGAGAGTTTTGGTTAATGACCCAACCTGATAGTAAACGAGTAAAGCGAGTGCAAATTCTTTGGGATTATCTAAAGCAATTAGTGCAAGACAAACAAGCCGTTTTACTCGACCATAATATAGCTGAAAATAAATAAAAAAGACTAAATAAGTATTGCGCTTATTTAGTCTTTGCTGAGTTGATAAATATGGATTTGATATTAGAAGCTAACCGTTACCTCAGCTGAACAATTATCAGTGCCTTGATCACACACTTTATATGTATATGTGCCATAAGTTCTGAAACTGTCTGTGTACATGCCATCATTGGCTGTTGTTGTTCTAAGGGCATTATCACGGTAAACATCAACGGAATTGGTTGCTGCTCCAGACCAAGTTAAGTCAACTTTGTTTCTACCCTTTGCACGGTAACCTTGCGCGTCTAAATTAATATCGCCTGCAGGTGGCTCAGTAACACCGCCGCCACAACCGTTAGCAGATAAATACTCACTCGCCGCTTTAGCTTTAACAATACCGTAGCCAAAGTTAACATCGTGACCAGGAGCACCTGAATCTTGAGCTGTAGCTTTAAGGGCTTCACGTATTTCAGTACCTGTACAATCGTTATGATTTGACCATACTAAGGCTGCAACACCGGCTACAGCAGGAGTTGCCATAGAGGTACCACTCATAAAGCCATAATCGCTAGTGCCAATGGCTATATCAATGGTACTAGCAGCTAATAGAGTGGAGCTGTCTTCTTGGCTTGCACCTACGGCCGGGATAGATGTTGCATTTGTTTCACCTAACGTACCGTAAAGCATACCTGGTTCGTTATTATAAATAACTGCGCCAACACCACCCGATAACTGACAGTTATTGACTTTGTCATGGAATGAAATATTACCACGGGCAATAACACAGATATTACCATTAGCACCAGAATCGATAGCCTCTGCAGTGCCCATAAAGTAAGTATTACCAGAAACACTACCTGAGTTTTCCATTGCCGATGATGCAACAAAACTTCCGTCTACAGTGAGTGATGCGCTAGTTGCCATATCAGCAGGGTAAGTTGATAAGGTATCAACACCACCTGCTGTTACCTCTACACATACTGTTTCATCGGTAACGGTTGTTTGGTTTTTACCGCGGCCGGTTGTAACAGTACATGATGGAAATTGTGAGAAATCGGCAATATTATTATCACCATCATTAGCACCTATCATCATTACTGATGGGTAACCAGCAGGGTAAGATCGTACATTGTTACCATCGTTACCGGCAGCAGCAACGACTAAACCACCGTTTTCGGTGAACGCTTTAAAAGCGTTTTCTTCAGCGCTATTTGCACCGCCGCCACCTAAGCTCATGTTAATTATGTTCGCCCCTGCATCTGCACATTTATCTGCTGCATAAGCTAAATCAGATGAGTAACCCCAACCATCAGCATTAAATACTTTGATAATATGCATTTGAACGCCAGGAGCCATACCGACAACACCTATATTGTTATCTGCCGCGCCAATTGTACCTGCAACATGAGTCCCGTGAGGTCCGCCATGTTCATCCCAATTACCCGTGCCAGAATCGTCATTACCAGTGATATTATTCCAAATAAAATCACTATTGTTTCGGTCAAGACCAGAGTCAATTACACACACTTTCATGCCTGCATTTGCATCAAAGCTTACTTGGTTCGCTTGTGATTGATATACGGCATAAGGTGTTAATTGCACCTTACTTGCATCTCCAGCGTCATCGTTAAATAAGGCTAACGGCATTCTGCGTTGATCTTCTTCAATCAACTTTACATGCGGGTTATTAAGCAAGCCTTTTACTGAGCTTAGATCTTTGCCCTTAAAACTTGCTGCAAAAAAGCCATTACCTTCAACATGTAATTCACCGCCAAGTTTTTTTGCTAAGGCTTTTACAATGCCTTTTTTGTTATTTTCAACTTGGATGATGTAACGATCGTCTGCTGCTTGTGCGCTAAAAGACGAAGTAATAGATACGGCCAAAGCCGTGGTTAGGAAATTTGATAATTTCAAAATGTAACTCCCAAATAATTATAGTTTTTATTTAAATATTGTTATGTCTATTAACTGATATTTCTGATGTAAATATTTTGTTAATAGATGTTTTTTTCAACTTCAGTGTAGGGAGAAAAATTAGAAAAAATAGAGGCTGCCTTAGAACAAAACAAAAACGCTTATAACTTAATGGAATTACTTGATTTTATTCACTTTTATTAAATATTCAAGGTGTGAAAAATTGCACAAAATTCTAATAAATATTCAAACGTATTGTTTTTATTTAGCTTTTTATTTTTGTTTGGATTTTAAGCCAAGACGTATAGATATCTATAATCTGTTAGCTATGCTTTTTAAGTGATTTTTTATTAAATTTGAAAAATGCTAAAAAGATCAAAAATGCCATAAAAAAACGGAAAAATAATTTATTTTTCCGTTTTTATTTTGTTGTCATTAGTGAAATTAGTTTTTTAGAGAGCTCATTTGTTGATAATGAAAATTCATAAAATCTTGAGTGATTCTTTGTTCTAAAGATACAGCTTGCTCAGTTGGACAAAATAAGATGATGGTGAACTTTACGTCACCTAGTTTAGTGGTGGTAATCCGAATATAAGGCTCTTCACCAGGTAAATCCACACCAAGGCGTTTTTCAATAACATAGTTATAACGCTTACCAACTTCAATAAAATCTTGAGTGTATTCGTTCATTTTATTGAATATATGCTCTCTCGCTTCAAATACGTTAATAGCGCCATCAGTAGTTATAGAAAATGTATGGTAAACGTAGCGCTTCATAAAATTCATATTTTTAACTGTATGAGTTAAAAACTGACTATTAGGGATAGTTACTGTTTTCCCCGTATAGTTGTAATTGTTATTTTCAAAATCGATTTCTTGTAAGCTTGTTGAAAGTAAATTGTGCTCGATTACTTCACCATAATTATCACCAGCACGGATCCAGTCACCAATAATAAAGGCATTTGATGTTGCTCGAAGAATAGAGCCACTTATACATAAAATTAATTCTTTTGATGCAATTACAATTGCGACAGCAACTGCGGCAATAGAGAAGGCAAACTTTTCTAACTCTATCCACCATAAACTTAATAATAATACGATGATAAACATCACCGACATATTCTTGGTACGAGATATCCAAGTACGATGTTTCTCATTTAAAAAGTCATGATCTTTTCTAATAAGGCGAACGATTTGATGACTTATAAACTGCAAAAATATCACGATAACAAGCGATAAAATTATCTTGTTAGTTGCGATAACTGAAAATTGTTGGGTCATTTCGTCCATTGAGGTACTCAGTAAAGATTATATTTATCGTTTTAATTTTAGCTTAGATTACAAAAACTAAATATTAATAAAGTGTTAAAACCTGTTCACTTTTAAAACAATTTGTAAAAAAGTGTTGTGCTTTTGTATCAATGTTTTTCGCTTTTAGAGTTTTAGCTCTTGTAAAAGGTTTGTTACTTAAGTATAAAAGATGGGTTGATAAAAAAAATAATTAAATACAAACAATAAGAATTACAAACAAATAATAAAAATTGTTAAATAAATTAGGGAGAAAAAAATGAATACTAAATTTCCATTAGGACATTTAGCCATTGCTGTAGGCTTAGCATTAGGCAGCACACAAGCATTTGCTGCAGAAGAAAATTCTGCGCCAGCCGCAGATGAAAACATTGAACAAATCGTCGTTGTTGGTTCACGTGCGGCACCTCGCTCTGTTGCCGATTCACCAGTTCCTGTAGATGTTATCGATGGCGATGAATTAGCCAAATCTGGCGGTAGCGACATGCTAGACATGTTAGTTAGCTCGATTCCTTCATTTAACGTACGTCAGCAGCCAATTTCGGATGCGGCAACACTAATTAAGCCAGTTAACTTACGTGGTTTATCTTCAGATTCAACATTAGTGTTAGTTAATGGCAAGCGTCGTCACCGAGCATCTGTTATTGCATTCCAAGGTGGTGGTGTAAACGATGGTGCTCAAGGTCCTGATATTTCAGTTATTCCTTCAGTTGCATTAAAGCAAGTAGAAGTTCTTCGTGACGGTGCAGCAGCTCAGTACGGTTCAGATGCTATTGCTGGTGTAATGAACTTCGTATTAAAAGATGATCGCGATGGCGGCTCAATCTCTGTTAAAGCTGGTGAATATTCTGAAGGTGATGGTGGTTTAACTATCGTTGACGGTAACATAGGCTTACCATTTACAGATGATGGTTTTGCTAACTTTAGTTTCCAACTTAAAAATGCAGATGCGACAAGTCGTTCTGTACAACGTCCAGATGCAGCTGCATTAGCTGAAGCTGGCAACACACATATTCAAAACCCAGCACAAATTTGGGGTAACCCAGAAATTGAAGACGACATTACTGTATTTGGTAACATTGGTCTTGATTTAGGTGACGATAAAGAATTTTACATGTTTGGTAACTATTCTGAGCGTGATGTAACGGGTGGCTTCTATTACCGTAACCCGCATACTCGTGGTGCTGTTTATTCAGCCGATGGAGGTGAAACTTTATTAGTGGGTGATGTTGGTTTAGCAAATGGTGATGCAGCGAGTTGTGCTACAGTACCTGCAAATGTTCCTAATGTTTTAGATACTCCAGAGTATCAAGCTATGGTTGCTGATCCAAACTGTTTCTCAATGAACCAAATCTTCCCAGGCGGTTATACACCAGCTTTCGGTGGTAATATCACTGATACTTCATTAACAATGGGGACTAAAGGTGATATAAAAACTGGTTTACTAGCTGATTGGTATTTTGATCTTAGTGGCTCAGTGGGTCGTAGTGAATCTTCATTTAATTTAGATAATACCTTGAACCCTTCTTTAGGTTTAGACACGCCAACCACTTTTGAAACGGGTAAGTATATTCAACTTGAAAAAACGTTTAACTTCGATTTAGTTCGCGGTTTTGATATTGGTATGTACGATGACTTAAATTTTGCTGCTGGTTATGAATGGCGTGAAGAGTCTTTTGAAATTGTTGCAGGTGAAGAAGCTTCATGGAAAGCCGGTCCTTATGCAGATCAAGGCTTTAACATCGGCTCACACGGTTTTAAAGGTTTCGGCCCTGAAACAGCAGGTGAAAACGTTCGTCGTAACTACGCTCTTTATGTAGATCTTGAAGCCCCTGTTACTGAAAACTTATTATTAGGTGCAGCTGTTCGTTACGAAGACTTCAATACATTTGGTGATACAACCGATTATAAATTAACAGCTCAATACTCTTTAACTGATAATTTATCATTCCGTGCATCACACTCTACAGGTTTCCGTGCACCTACTGTTGGTCAAGCAAACGTTGTTAATACGCAGACATCAATTGTAAATGGTAACTTAATTCAAACATTCCTAGCTCCACCTACAGATCCTTTATCAGCTTACTATGGCGGTGAAGAGTTAACACCAGAAGAGTCTGTTAGTTTTGCTGCAGGTATGGTTTATCAAAATGGTGACTTCTTCTTAACAGTAGATGCGTACTCAATTGAAGTTACAGATCGCCTTGCACAATCAAGTCAAATTGATGTGTTGCCAGAAGATCACCAGAACCTTCGTGATTTAGGTGTACAAAACCCTGAGTTAATTTCAGGTGTTACTTACTTTGCTAATGATTTTGATACAACAACTGAAGGTTTAGATATTGTTGCCAACTACTCTATGCAATTAATGGGTGGCGATACAGGTTTCAGTGCAGCTTATAACTTTAATGAAACAACTGTTGATTCTTGGAACCCTGATACTGTATCTGACGGTAAAATCCGTCGCTTAGAGGAAGGAATGCCTGATCATCGTGCAACATTCACTGTTTCACAAACGTGGGATAAAGTAGGATTATTTGTACGTGCTAACTACTTTGGTGAGTACTATGCTACCCATGCTGATGATACATCTGATTGGGGTTCTGAAGTTGCTGATGCGGCAATTACTTTTGACGCCGAAGTTAGCTACTACTTAAATGAAAGCATCACGCTTTCTGCGGGTGGTAATAATTTACTTGATCAAGAAGCTGAGAAGCTAAATGACCAAGCTGCAGGCGTATTAGGCGGTATTTACTACGAAAGTGGTCCATTTGATTACAATGGTGCTTTCTACTACGTAAAAGCTACTTATAACTTCTAATTTAATTTAGTAAATTAATAAAAAAACCACATCAAAATGATGTGGTTTTTTATTGCTTAATTAATAGAAATAGATGATGATTTCTATTAATTTCCTATCATCCTAAAGCTATTTTTATTTATGTCGAGTGCAATTTTAGCAAAGCAATATTTACAGCAAGGCAAATATAAACAAGCCGAGCAAGTTTATCGACAGCTTATCGAAATAAATAAGCAAGACGTAAATGCTATTTGGGGCTTGGGCGAAGTTGCGTATTATTTAAATAGCTTTAAACAGGCATATAACTTATTTGTAAGATGCTTATCTATAGAGCCTAATCAGCCTACAGTTTATTTATCACTTGCTAATGCCTGTATCCGTTTACAAAAGTTAGATAAAGCCGAACAGGCGTTGAAGTTTGCCTATCAAATAAATACTAAATCGATTAATACATTAATAGCATTAGCTGTGTTTTATTGTGAGCAAAATCAGCTAGATGAAAGCCAAAAATATATAGAACAATTACAAGTCGCAGAGCCTTTAAATATTAGAGCGTTTGCATTACTTGTGCGTATGGGGAGGCTTTGTTTAGGCAATAAAAAGGATCAAACTTATCTTGGGTCAATGCTTGCAAAGTTAACAAGCAAAAAAAGCGAGATTAGCTGTGAGAATAAAGCTCTACTGCTATATGGATTTGCCGAACTCAACCATAAAGCAAAGCAATACCAACAGGCATTTAGCTACTTTTATGATGCCAATAAATTACAACGGCAGCAGATAAATTTCTCGGTTAAAGACATGCAGCCATATTTTAACTCTTTGCTATCTACTTTTAATAAACCTTTATTAGACAATTCTTTAGCTACTGATGTGCAGCCGACCTTAACTCCTATCTTTATCTTAGGGCAACCCCGCTCAGGCTCTACCTTACTGGAGCAGATGTTACTTGGAAACCCGTTAATTGCTAGTGCTGGAGAAATGTCTCTGATGGCAGGTTCAATAGCTGATGGTATTGTTGGCTTAACCGGAGAGCACTTTCCACATGGTTGCGCTAAACTGACTTCTCAACACCGGCATAAATTAGCTCAATATTATCTAAACCAATTGCAAACTATAGCCCCTAGTTCAAATTATATTATTGATAAAATGCCGAGTAATTATCAGTCTATTGGCTTGATAAAAATGTTAATGCCGCATGCGAAAGTGATTCACATTAGTCGTGATCATCTAGATGTTAATTGGTCTATTTTTCGCAATAATTTCGCTGAGCCAGAGCCATACTTTTGTTCATTAGCTGAAATCACTGAATATCAAGAAAGCTATCAAAAAGTTATGCAACATTGGAATAATTTAATTCCCGAGTTTGTATATAACGTACGCTATGAAGAGTTGGTGGAAAATCCACAAATAGAACTAGAAAAATTATTCAATTTTTTAAATCTGGAACTGCACGCTGAATGTATGTCTTTTGAAGGTAGTAGTCGTTACATAGGCACGCTTAGCGACATACAATTACGTCAAGGATTACAATCAAAGTTTCAAAGGCAGTGGCAACCTTATAAACAATACCTTAAGCCATATTGGCCAGAATTAGCTTAATTAAGTGATTTGCTTTTAAATATCCCACTCATCTTCGTCGAGTAATTCTTTTAGGCGTTTTTTCTCTAATAGTTCATCAATGCGTTTGCGTGTTTTCGCGCTATCTTGAGTTGCTGAATCAGATTCATTTTGCTCGCTGATGTTTTCATTAAAACTATGCTCGCCTATGCTGTTTTCAGCATCTTCAATAATTTTACTTGTTGGCATAACTACTTCCTAAATATTGAACTTTATCTGGCTACACACCTTGTGAGTTGTAACAACTTTGCGTGTAAAATATATGTGAAAAATAGGCAAAAAAAACGATCTGGTCAATCAAAAAAATGTATTAAATCTTTATCAAAAGTAACCTAGATGTTAAAAATAATATTTGAGTTAATGTAAGTACTTGTTGTTGATGATATTGTTGCAAATAAAGAATTTATAGAGTTTTAAGGACAATAAAATGATCCGCAAAAATATAATAATTACCGGGGCTAGTTCCGGCCTTGGTTATACCATGGCACAACAGTTTGCCGATAAAGGTCGTAATCTCATTTTATGTGCAAGGCGAGTTGAAAATTTAATTCAATTAAAAGCTGAGATAAATGAATTATACCCGCAGGTTAAAGTGAAAACCGTTGCTCTTGATGTTAATGACCATGAGCAAGTATTTGCCGTGTTTAAGCAAGCGAAACAAGAGTTTGGCAATATTGATAGGGTAATCGTTAATGCTGGCGTCGGTAAAGGCGGCTCTGTTGGTACTGGTGTTTTTGAGGCTAATAAACTTGATGCGATGACAAACTTTGTTGCGGCATTAGCCCAATGTGAGGCGGCGATGGAAATTTTTAGAGAGCAAAATTTTGGTCACTTAGTAACGATTTCATCTGTGAGCTCTCAACGGGGCTTTCGACGAGCATTTACTGTTTATGCGGCAACAAAAGCTGGATTAGCCTCTTTAACAGAAGGGATCCGTATAGATGTATTGAAAACACCAATAAAAGTAACAACCATACATCCTGGATACATAGCTACCGAGATCACCAGTCATAATACGCAAGTACCTTTTATTGTTAATGCCGATAAAGGCTGTAGAGCTATAATTAAAGCGATTGAAAAAGAAGTCGATATTGCATTTGTACCAACGTGGCCGTGGGCAATTATGCGTTATGTAATGAAAATATTGCCTTTGTGGGTAATGTATAGGCTTAGTTAGCTATATTGTTACTAGAAACAATTTTACCCTGAAAGTAAATTCTTTAACTCTCAGGGTATTATTGCAGTTCATAAATTAAAATTTAACTGAGTAAACTTGCGCTATATCGACAATATCAGCGCCACCTAATTTTTTATCTAAGTGATTTGCTGTTTTAAATGCGCCATTATTTTCAGCAAAGCTAATTACATTCTCGCCATTACACATAAGCCCCATAGCCACTGTTTTTTCATTTAATCTATAACCCTTAATTGTTTTGCGTAATTGTAATACATTATCTTGCTGGGCTTTTTTACATACATCGATTAATGCTGATTCCATATAATTGTCCATTGTTGCACTCGAGTTAAATGCTACAAGTAAGCTTGCTGATGTTAATGATACTGCTGCTATTTTAGTTAAAGTTTTCATAATTTTCTTCCCGTTGATTAATTGTTGCTACCCTTTAATAGTTACCTAAAATTGCTAAAAAGTTGTTAATGAAAATCTTGTGAATGTAATAAATCATTTCAGTGGATATACCTTAAATTAAAGAAAAATCGCGTGAATTCAGCGGGTAATGGATGGAAGGGGAAATAAAATTGTGTATTTTCTGAAATATTTATTTACATGGATGCATAAAAATTCAATATCTTGCGCATATTTACCTAGGTGAGTTGCTGTTTTTTTGCGATAAAAAAAACATCATTTTGATTTAATTATTGCCAAAAGTTTGTAAAACTTGTTAATATACTGATTATATATACAGTTCCTGTGTTATTAGGTTTTTCTGTATAGAAAAAATGAAACTTAAATATTATTAATGCAGTTAAAAATGCATTTTTTAGATAAATAAAAAGGGATAACCATGGCAGTCGAGAGTCGGTTTGTTGTTATACGTAACGGGGCGGAGGTTGAAACATTTATGGATAAGAAAACTGCAGATGAGTATGACAAAATGCTCGATATGGCAGATAACCTTTCCTCAATACTCGATCAATCTTCTTTAGAGTTATCTGAGCAAGCGGTGGAAGATATTAGTGTGTTTTTAGCTAAAAACAGAGAAGACATACTCATTGCTTTACAAGCGAAAAAGCCAAAGGTAGATAAGCCTAAAGCGGTTAAGAAAGCTGCTGTTAAATTACAAGATGCAAGTTAAACAGCCGTTACAAGTACCTGAGTATGAGTTAGTACGAAGTAATAAACGCAAAACGGTTAGTCTGCAAGTCAAAGCATCGAAAGTACGAGTGTTAGCACCTACGAGTATTTGTCAGAACGAAATATCACGATTAGTTGCATCAAAAGCACAGTGGTTATGGCGCAAGATTGACGAACAACAATTACACCTTAGTAATAAGAGTGAGAGGCAGTTTTGCTCGGGTGAAATATTTTACTACTTAGGTGCCCCATATAAGCTAGATATTCGCCTTTTAAATAAGGTTGATAAAGCAGTAGAGCTCGACTTAGATAAGCAAGTTATTATCATAAACCTTGATAATACCCACCTAGATAAGCAACCAAATGAAGAAAAGCAAAAGCAGCTGGCTAAGCAGCAATTACAACATTGGCTAGTAGAGCAAGCGCACTTACTTTTTACTCAACGCATTGATGAGTTGCAAAAAATAACTGGTATAACTATTCAGTCTTTAAAAATTAGGCACTATAAAAGTCGTTGGGGGAGTTGTGATGCTAAGCACAGAATTAACCTGAATTGGCTATTAATCATGGCGCCAATGAGTGTAATTGACTATGTAATAATCCATGAGTTATGTCATATAAAACACTTGAATCATTCGGCAAAATTTTGGCAATTGGTTAAACGATTCTTCCCAAACCCAGATGCCGCCAAGGTTTGGCTTAAACAGCACCAATCGCATTTATACTGGATATAGTAAATCATATAGCAAAAACCACTGTGTTATTCATATTCATTGCAAAATTCGAGTAAATACTCATTGACAGAATAAATTAGCTGAGGCAGAGTAGGTCACATGAGAATATTTATGCACGCGCTTACCACCATTATTATCACCACCATTCGTACTCGAATGGAGGTTACTGGCTGGTGTGTTTAAATAATACAAATTTAAAAAAGCCCGTGACCTGCAAAGTTCACGGGTTTTTTGTTTATAGCATTGTAAGGAAATAATATGAGAGTAATAAAATTCGGCGGTTCTTCATTAGCCAATGCACAGCGCTTTTTAGCGGTAAGTGACATCATTACTAATAAAAGTAAGCAATCGGCACTCGCAGTAGTTGTATCTGCTCCGCAAGGTATTACAAATCATTTAGTGGCTCTGACCGAAAACTTGGCTGAAGGTGAAGAACTTAAGAGTGGCATGGACCACCTATTGACGGCAATTAACCATATCTTTGATGGTTTAGATTCTGCTGACTGCTATTTTAATCGTCAACATGCTGAGCAAGCACTTAAACGTTGGACTAATCAGCTACAACGTTGGTTAGAAGGTGCAGCAATGCTTGCATATTGCCCTGATCATATCCGTGCTTGTGTTATAAGTTTAGGTGAGCGTTTAAGCGTTGCTATTTTAGAGTCGTTACTACAAACAGATGAACAGAAAGTAACGGTATTAGAGCCGGAGCTATTCTTAAAAACCAATGAAACACCTTTAAATGCAGTTGCTGATATGGTTCTGTGTCGTCAGCTATTTAATGAGACATATAATAAACTTGAGCGTATCTCAATTATGCCTGGGTTTATCGGTTCAAATCAGTCAGGACAAGTGACTACCCTTGGTCGTAACGGCTCAGATTATTCCGCTGCTGTTTTATCGGTATGTGCCAATGCTGAGTGTTGTGAAATTTGGACTGATGTCGATGGTGTTTTTAATGCCGACCCTCGTTTAATTAAAGACGCTAAATTACTTGACCATTTATCTTATAAAGAAGCGATGGAGTTATCATATTTTGGTGCAAAAGTGCTGCACCCGAAAACAATAGGTCCAATCGCTCAACATCATATTCCTTGTTTAATTAAAAATACGACGAATCCTGAAGCTAAAGGCACGTTAATTTCTAATGAAGATAAAGGTCTTAAAAAAGTAAAAGCGATATCTAATCTTGACGAACTAACCATGATCAATGTTTCTGGCCCAGGAATGAAAGGTATGGTTGGTATGGCGAGCCGAGTATTTGCCTGTATGAGTCGCGAAAATGTATCACTGGTGATGATCAGTCAATCATCATCTGAGTATTGCATTAGTTTTTGTGTGTACTCACACGATGCCTATCGTGCACAGCAAAGCTTGCAACAAGAATTTGAGTTAGAGTTGCTTAATCAGTTACTTGAACCAATTGAATTACAGTCGCACTTATCAATAGTTTCTCTAGTTGGTGATGGTATGCATCAACAGCGTGGTGTTGCGGCAAAATTATTTAGTTCGTTAGCACAAGCAAGAGTAAATGTTATCGCTATTGCGCAAGACTCGTCAGAGCGCAGTATTTCAGTTGTTATAGAGCAGAGAAAATGTACTGACGCATTAAAGGTTTGTCATCAAAACTTCTTCTCTCGCCGTCAAACAATCGATGCGTTTGTTGTTGGTTGTGGGGTGGTTGGTAGTGAATTATTACAACAAATCTCTCGTCAGCAACAGCACTTAATCGAGCAAAATATAGATTTGAAAGTCTATGGTATTGCTAATAGTAAGGGCATTGGTTTTAACCCTGAAGGTATTGATTTAGATAATTGGCAGCAAGGTATGCAAGCTGATGTTAAAGCATTTTCTGTTGATAGTTTAAAGACATTTGCGCGAGCTAACCATTTGATCAACCCTGTTATTGTTGACTGTACTTCAGATGAAGGCTTAGCCATGACCTATGCAGATTTTCTTGCGGAAGGCTTCCATATTGTTACTCCAAACAAAAAAGCTAATACCGACTCTTGGCAGTATTACTTAAAACTGCGTGAAAATGCCGCTAAAACAAATCGTTTATTCTTATATGAAACCAATGTTGGCGCAGGTTTACCGGTAATCGATACTCTACAAAATTTATTTAAAGCCGGTGATGAATTAGTCCAATTTGAAGGTGTATTATCTGGCTCTCTTTCTTATATTTTCGGTAAGCTAGATGAAGGAATGTCTTTATCAGAAGCGACAGAAATAGCTAAGAGTAATGGCTTTACAGAGCCAGATCCGCGTGATGATTTAAGTGGTATGGACGTTGCACGTAAATTATTAATTATGGCTCGTGAAGCAGGAATGCCACTAGAGCTTAATCATATTAAGGTTGAGTCTGTTCTACCGAGTGACTTTGACGATAGTGGTTCTATCGATGACTTTATGGCACGTTTACCTGAACTTAACCCAGTATTTGCGGACAAAATTGAACAGGCAGCAAGTGAAGGAAAAGTACTTCGTTATGTTGGCTCAATTACTAATGGCAAATGCCAAGTATCAATTGAAGCCGTAGATGCAAGTCATCCGTTATACGCAATTAAAGACGGTGAAAATGCACTGGCTATCTTAAGTCGTTATTACCAACCAATTCCACTAGTTCTTCGTGGCTATGGCGCTGGCGCTGCTGTTACAGCCGCGGGTGTATTTGGAGACTTACTGCGCACACAAGCATGGAAACAGGAGATGTAATGACTATTAAAGTATTTGCACCTGCTTCTATCGGTAATGTTAGTGTTGGTTTTGATGTACTCGGTATGGCGGTGCAACCGCTCTCTGGCGAATTATTAGGTGATGTAGTTGAAATATCCTCGGCGCAAGGTACAGCAAGTACCTTGAGTGTGGTAGGGGATTTCGCTAATAAATTACCACAAGAGCCAAAAAGTAATATTGTTTGGGATTGCTTAGTTTTATTTAATGAGCAATTAACGGCCTTTCATCAAAATGTATTGAGTGTCGATTTAGTACTTGATAAAAAAATGCCAGTAGGAAGTGGGCTAGGCTCTAGTGCTTGCTCTGTAGTGGCGGCACTTGTTGCCTTAAATGAATATTATGATAACTTCTTTAACCGTGAGCAGATGTTAGCCATGATGGGCGCTATGGAAGCAAAAATTAGTGGTAGCTTACATTATGATAATGTTGCCCCTTGCTATTATGGTGGCTTACAACTTATGGTGAGCGACCCTGAAGTTATCACCAAAACAATACCTGCACTAAAGGGCAGTTATTGGATTATGGCTTATCCTGGTATTGAAATGTCTACCAAAGAAGCAAGAGAAGCATTGCCTGAAATGTACACTCGTGGGCAATTAATTCAATATGGGCAAAACTTAGCGAGTTTTGTTGATGCTTGTCATCGAGAAGATAATGAACAAGCACTAAATTATATTACCGATGTGGTAGCTGAACCATATCGTGAAAACTTATTGCCGAAGTTTAGTGAAACTAAACAATATTTATTAAAAAATGGTGCCAAAGCGGCTGGCATTTCTGGCTCAGGGCCAACACTTTTTGCTGTCTGTGATGACCAAGCTATGGCTGATACCTTAGCTGAATATTTAAAACAGCACTATTTACAATCAGACCAAGGGTTTGTGCATATCTGCGAAATTGATGTGCAAGGCGCTCGCGTTATATAGCACTAGGAATAATATGAAATTTTATAACTTAAAACACCCAGAACAAGAAGTGAGTTTTTCACAGGCTGTCCGTCAAGGACTTGGTAAAAACCAAGGGTTATTTTTCCCGAAAGAGTTACCTAATTTTGCTGATGACATTGAATCTTTATTATCTATGCCACTCGTTGAGCGTAGTACCAAAATTTTATATCCATTTGTTAAAGATGATTTAAGCGAAGATGAATTTGCTCAAATTGTTACTAATGCATTTAATTTTCCGGCATTAATTCAAGCGGTTGATGAAAAAAATTCGATTTTAGAATTGTTCCATGGGCCAACGCTAGCGTTTAAAGATTTTGGCGCACGCTTTATGGCGCAGTGTTTACAAAAATTCACTGAAGATAATAATGAAAAAATTACTATTTTAACGGCAACGTCTGGTGATACCGGTGCAGCGGTTGCGCATGCTTTTTATGGACTTGATAACATTAAAGTTGTGATCATGTTCCCGAAAGGCAAGATTAGTTTATTACAAGAGAAAATGTTTACCACGTTGGGCGATAATATTTCGACATTATCGGTCAATGGTAGCTTTGATGACTGTCAGAGTTTAGTTAAGCAGTCTTTTGATGATTTAGAGCTAGCCGATGCAATTGGTTTAAATTCAGCTAACTCAATCAACATTAGCCGTTTATTAGCTCAAATTAGTTATTACTTTGAAGCTGCGGCTCAGTTATACCGTCAACGAGGTAACATTGATGAGCTAGTGTTTGCTATTCCTAGTGGTAACTTTGGTAACTTAACTGCTGGCTTGTTAGCAAAAGCTATGGGCTTACCGATTAAGCGTTTCATTGCGGCAACTAACTTAAATGATACCGTGCCAAGGTATTTAGAAACTGGTGAGTGGGAGCCAACTGAAACGGTTGCTACTATGTCTAATGCTATGGATGTGTCGAAACCAAATAACTGGCCACGAGTTGAACATATGCTGAAAAGTGGCATTGTAGCTGAGGACTGTTTAAGTTCTATTGCTATTGATGAAGAGCAAACACAAATGGGTATGCATAAGCTTAACGCGAAAGGCTACATCTGTGAACCACATGCAAGTGTTGCATATAAAGCTCTGCAATACGGGATTACAGATTCAGAGTATGGCGTATTTTTAGGTACTGCTCATCCGGCTAAGTTTAAAGAAACAGTTGAAAGTATACTAGGTCGTCCTCTGGGCTTACCGAAAGAGCTTGCCGATTGTGCCGGTGAAATGAGTCTATCTGAAGATTTAGACTTTGATTTTTCTGCATTACGTAGTTACTTATTAGAGCGTTGTAAGAAATAGTACTAATAAATCATTTTAGTAAATCAAACTCTAAGTATACTAGTATGCTTAGAGTTTTTTTATTTGGAGTCTGTTGTGCATTGGCATGAATTATTAAAAAGTGAGCAAGAGCAAGAATACTTTCAATCTATATTAACCACCATTGCCAATGAAAGAGCGCAAGGGGTAAATATATTTCCTAGTGATGATGAGTTATATACGGCCCTTGAACTTACGTCTTTTGATGATCTTAAAGTGGTTATACTTGGCCAAGACCCATACCATGGCCCAGGACAAGCTCATGGTTTATCTTTTTCGGTAAAGCAAGGAGTAAAAATACCACCATCTTTAGCTAATATGTATAAAGAATTAGCCACGGATATTGAAGGTTTTACTATACCTACACATGGCAACTTAACAAGTTGGGCTAAGCAAGGAGTATTATTGTTAAATACCGTATTGTCGGTACAACAAGGTAACGCTCACTCCCATGCTAAGTTAGGCTGGGAAAGATATACAGATGCCATAATTGCAAAAATTAATGAACATAAAAGCAATGTTGTTTTTGTGCTTTGGGGGGCTCATGCGCAGAAAAAAGGGCGATTTATTGACAGCACTAAACACTTAGTTTTAACCAGTGCACACCCTTCACCTTTATCATCTTATCGTGGCTTTTTTGGGTGTCAGCACTTTTCAAAAATAAATCAGTATTTAATCGCCAATAAAATTAAACCCATAGACTGGCAAATAGATGAGCAACAACCATCTTTATTTTAAAGCTTTTAAACACTTTTACCGTATAAAGTTACAAATTTGTTTTGTTAAATGAAATCGAAGCAGACTATACTAGCGGTAATAATTTTGTACTGTATTGGCATTTTTAAATGCAAAACTTTAACTAATATAAGTATAATAACTTTATATAAATTAAGGTCGGGTATTAGTTTTCTTTCCCAGCCCTATTTAGTAGCTTAATTTTTCATCATTGTCTTTTGGGAATTGTTTGTTAGTGTCAATAAAGCACCTATTAGTAAAGGCCGTATTTGCGCTGTGTTCTACCGCATTTTTTATGCAGTCAGCTTCTGCTGAAGAACCATTTGTGCCTTGGCGAGTAAATGATTCTCTCGAGTTACCTGAATGGTTAAAACTATCAGGTAATGCAAGGGCGCGTTTTGAACATACCGATGGCGTTTTTCAAGGTGGCGTAGATGGCAATGATCAAGTTTTATTATTTCGAACTCGGATAAAAGCTGAAATTACACGAGGCGAAATGGATATTGTCGCTGAGCTAGCTGATTCTCGTCAGTCACAAGCGGATGATAACTCGAAAGTAACCTCTAGCATGGTAAACACTTTTGCCATTTCCCAAGCTTATGTTGGTTACCATTATCGAAGTATGTTTTCACTTAATAGTGATAATTACGTCAAAATTGGTCGTCAAACTATGGACCTAGGTAGCCGTCGATTGGTCGCTCGAAACGGTTATCGTAATACCATGAATAATTTCAATGGTATTAATAATAACTGGCAACTTGATTCTGGTGAGTCAATCACAGCCTTTTATATGTTTCCCGTTGTTAGAACCCCTAGTGAGCGAAACGACCTTGTTGATAATAAATATGAATTTGATGAAGAAAACTTTAAATCTAACTTCTTAGGTGTTTTTGCAAACTCATCCACTTTAATTGACGACGCTAATACTGAATTATTCTTATTCGGTCTTATCGAAGAAGATGGTCCGGATTTTACTACTCGAAATCGTGATTTATTAACCCTTGGCGCACGAGTTTATACTCGACCATCTATTGGTGAATATGACTATGAATTTGAAACCATGTGGCAAACGGGTAAATCTAGAGAGTCAGCAGCTTTATCTGATCAAGATAACTTAGATCACTTTGCTCATTTTCACCATGCTGAAATCGGTTATACCTTAACTGATGAGCATGAAACGCGGGTTTCACTTGAGCTCGATTATGCTAGTGGAGATAAAGACCCTGATGACGGTAAAAATAACCGATTTGATACTCTATATGGGGCTCGAAGAGGGGATTTTGGCCCAACTAGCCTCTATGGCCCATTTGCTCGAAGTAACTTAATTGCAGGTGGCTTTCGTTTAGAATATTTTCCTCGAGATAAAATAAGTGTAATGATTGCTGATAAGTTTTATTGGCTTGCTTCAGATAAAGATGCTTGGTCTACCACAGGTATTAGAGATGAGACTGGAAAATCTGATCGTTACTTAGGCAATCAGATTGAAGCTCGTTTACGTTGGGATCCTTTACCTTACAACTTACGATTTGAATTTGGCGCAGCATATTTATTTACTGGTAGTTTTGTTCATGACGTGCGCGATAAAGTTGAACAGGAAATTCCTACTACTTCGACTAATCCTATCTATGAAAATGATAAAACAGACCAAAGCATGTTTTATATGTCAGTATTAGCGACTTTCTAGTTAAGACCTGCTTATTTAAGTTGGTTTATAGCTAAAATAAGCAAACTATTCATTAAAATAAATAATCATTTCTGCCGCTTCACAGTGGCAGTCAAATCCGCAAATTGTACATTCATAGCCATTTAAGCTGTCTTCACGCCATTTATCAGGGTGCAACTTAACTAACTTACCGCCACACTTGGTAAAGTACTTTACCGCACTATTACCTGGACTTTGTCGCCATAAATGGCTTACTCCTGCTTTTGCACCTTGCTGCTTTAAGGTGGCGATAGATAAGCTTAATAATTTAGAGCCTATGCCTAAGCCACGATAATTTTCATCAACAGTGTTACATTTAAAGTATGCAGTATCTTTTAACTCTACTTGCCATAAATCTGGTGAGTACCACTGATCTATAGCCCAGTTTTGTTGGCTAAAACTTATTCGAAAACCAACTAGCTTTTTATCGTGATAAGCAACAAAGCTTGCATTTAAGTTGTCTTTTAACCCGTTTTTATACCATTGCTGCATTTGCTGTAAATTCAGGTAACCATCACCATGGACGTGATTGGCTAATATCAGTATCTGCTTAAAGTCGTTCTCAGTTAACGAGTGATAAGTGATATCTTGTTTGTTCATAAATGCACCTAAGGGCAGTAATTCGTTGCTAAAGACTTTATATTGTAATGCTATTTTGCCATGATAAGTGAAAATATTAGCTATAAAACTGTAGAATTTCCTATGTACGATCCTTTATTGCAATCATCTCCTGGTGAGAATCAGCCATATCCTGAAAGTTACTGGGCCGATGTTTCGGGTAAAGCACCTAAAAGTGATGGTCAACTTAATGAAGATATTGATATTGATGTGGTCATTATTGGTGCGGGCTATACTGGGCTGTCTTGTGCTTTGCATCTAGCCAAAGAATATAATATTAAAGCCACTGTCTTAGAAGCTAATCAAACTGCATGGGGATGTAGCGGCCGCAATGCCGGCTTTATCTTAAAATCAACGGGTCGCAAACCTTGGTCAGCTATGTCTGCGCAATGGGGCGAAGAGGTGATGCGAGGTATCTATAGTGAAGTTTGCCAAGGTGTTGAAACGGTAAATGAACTTATTAAGCAAGGAATAGACTGTCAAGCCCAAGAAAGTGGTTATATTCGGGTTGCTCATAAACCTAGTATGATGGCGTCACTGTCGACACAGGCAAAGCTATTAGAAAAGACCTTTGGTTATGAAGTTGAACAATTGAGCCGCAGCGAAATACATCAAAACTACATGGCCGATGAAAATGCTCATGGCGGCTTGAGGTTTAAAGATGGCTATGGGATTAACCCATTAAAACTAGCTTGGGGATATCAGCAGTTAGCTCAACAAGCAGGAGCTAAGGTATATACAGGCACTCCAGTTAGCCAATGGTTTGAAGAAAATAATAAGCAAATATTAATTACTCCTAAAGCAAAGGTAACTGCCAAAAAAGTTGTTATTGCTACTAATGGTTATACACCAAAAGGCTTCCATTTAAGTATCGCCAATAGAACTCTGCCAGTACTATCGCAGATTATTGTTACCGAGCCTTTGAGCGATGCACAAGTTGCTCAATGTAATTTTTTAACTGCTAATGTGGTAATGGATACCAGGGCACTTAAATATTACTATCGCAAGCTACCCGATAATAGAATTTTATTTGGTGGCAGAGGCGCGATAACCGGAAAATCAGCTGATGACCCTTATTATGCTCAGCGTTTGCTATCGGTATTAAAGCAAAGCTTTCCAGCCCTACAAAGCTTGCAATATCAATATGCATGGTCCGGTTGGATTTGTATGTCTTTAGATGATATCCCTCATATTAATAACGCCCAGGACAACGAAAATGTTTTATACGCTATGGGCTATTGTGGTAACGGTGTTTCTTTTTCTGTGCAGGCGGGTAAGCGTTTAGCGGATAAAGTAGCAGGTAAAGAATTACCTAACTTACCTTTGTTTAATTCTCATTTACCTAAATTTCCACTGCCTGCACTAAGACGTATAGGGCAATGGGGCTATTTTCACTATGGTAAGATTAAAGATCAATATTTCTAACCAAAGCTTGCGTACAAAATATCTTTGATATCGTTGTCATTTTTTAGTTGAAAAAGCTTGAATAATTTAATTTGCTGATTTATTGTCTATTTAGCGGTTTGGAAGGAATCTTCAACTCGCTAACAATATTTAGTTTATTTAAAGCAAATATTGTTTCAGATGGAACTCATAAAATAATTAATAAGAGAGTTCAGTATGTCAGATATAAATACCAAAGCAGTTACCGTAATGTATTACGATAACCATTCCTTAGAGTTACAACACGAAGTTCAAGAGTTTGCCGTTAATCATAACGGCTTACTAGATATTCCTGATTCATTTAAACAAGAAAAGTCAATTATTGCTATTTGTGAAGGCATGATTGATATTTTGAATACTGCAGGAGATAGAGCTTTTCCAATTCAAGCAATCGCTTAAACACAGACTGTGAGAATATCTTATTGACCAGTGTTTAACTTTACTGGTCAATAAGTTATTCGTTTATTAGTTGAGTTGATTCAACCTTTCACCATTTAAGAAACTAGCAATATTATTGGCAATACCATCGACAAGCCTTTGTTGAGCTTCTAGACTTCCCCATGCAATGTGTGCAGTGATGTATAGATTGTCTTGTACCGTATTTAATAATATATGGTCCTGAGGTGGTGGCTCTTGTTCTAAAACATCTAATATGGCTGCGCCAAGTTGCTTTGCTTTGATGCTGCTAAGCAAGTCTTTACTGTTAACTAATCCACCTCGAGCCGTATTAATTAAAATAGCCGTGGGTTTCATTAAAGCTAAGGTTTGCTTATTAATTAAACCTGCTGTTTCTGCTGTTAATGGGCTATGCAATGTAACCACATCGGCAAGTTGCAATGCTTGCTCAAAGCTAACCCGTTCAGGGCGAATATTTGTTGCTCCTTGGCGTTCAGCAATTAACACTTTCATCCCGAAAGCGTGGGCGATTCTTTCTACCGCCTTGGCTATCTCACCGTAACCTACAATCGATATCACTTTATTGCTGAGTTCGTTTATTGGTAGGCTAAAATGACAAAAAATAGGACTGTTTTGCCAGTGATTTTGCCTTGTGTTTGCAATGTAATGTGCGCTCTTTTGCATATGCTCTAATAGCATAGAAAAAACGTATTGAGCCACGGATGGCGTTGAGTAGGACTTTACATTACATACTTTAATACCAAGTGCTGTAGCCGCTTCAATATCTACGTTATTGGTACCAGTAGCTGCAATACATATAAGTTTTAATCTTGGTAATTGCTCAAGTTGCGCCTTAGTTAAAACCACCTTGTTGGTGATGATCACTTCTGCATACTTACATCTAAATATGACTTTATCGCTTGGGGTAAAGTCATGGTAGGTGATGTTTTCAGCTTGATCTTCTATGCCTTTGAAGTTGATACTTTCATCAATGGTGCTTCTATCTAAACATACTATTTTCATGTGCTAACCCGGGCGTCCATCTTTACGTGCTTTTAATAACTTAGGAGCATAATAAAAAATAAACAAACCATATGCTAGTAGCCAAGCTAAAATACTGAAATTAATAAATATAATATAGTTTTCAGGGGCTAACCACGGGCCAAGTGTTCTGATTAATGCACCGAAAAAAATCATTATAAATGCAAAGGGCATTAAGCCAGGAACCACTAATGGACTGCCTGTGTGTCCAAGTGATACACGCGAGATCATTGCTAATATTAATCCGCCCATGCCGCCAACGGTTAATATATGCCAAATATGATTACTTGGCAGTGTAGGTACAATAAAGCTAATGGCTAAAGTGGCAAGGCCTAACCAAATGAACATTACAGCGATATGTAGCGACCAAAGTAAAGGCACATTCAAAGTTATCCAAGGTTTCCAGCGTAACCAACGGATCATTTGGCTTGTCGCTGCTACCATAAATAAAATGGCATAAACAGTGTTGCTGACAGTAAACAAAGGGTGTAACAGGTAAGTAAGCAAAATAATTAATAAACTTCCATTGGTTACTTTTTCTAACAGGTCTATGCTGGCAACTTTTTGTGTGCCAGTGCCATTTGCAGTAAACATAGGTGTTACTCTGCCAGCCATAACTGAGATTAAAAAAGTCACTAATAACACACAGGCATAAGTTGCTGGTTGCAGCTGTAAGTTAAATACGCCATTACTGGCTAAGTGCATTTCGATATTGGCAAGTGAAAAGAGCAATAACAAAGGTATAAAAAATAAATTCCGGGTTTGTTTTACTTTAATTAGAGGCTGTGCAAGAAAAAATGCGGCTAGCGGCATAAAGCTTATATCTATTATTGCGGTTGCTAAATTACCTAAAATTGCAGGGAACAATAAGCCAATACGACCTAATAACCAAATAGCAACTAAGCACAGCAATGGTTTACCGTGAAGCCCTCTTTGCCCGGTCCAGTTTTGTACCGCGGTGAGTAAGAAGCCAACGATAATGGCACAGGTAAAGCCAAATACCATCTCATGAATATGCCACCAATTTGGACCGCCATAATAATCTAGAACTATTAGTCCATTTAAGCTTAACCCCCATAACACTAATGCGATAACACTAAAAAGTGAGCCGAGTAAAAAGAAAGGTCGAAAACCTAAACGTAGAATGGGAAGGATAGTTTGTTCAGTATTTAAGTCGGTGATTTGCATAATTTACAACCTATATTTATCTATTCGCTTATTATAAAGCATTCAATATAATATGCCGTTTTTTTTCATAGAAGGATTAAAAAATTTACTTTTTTAACAAGTGGTTAATTAACTTTGTGACTCAAATGTAATACTTCGTCCAATGATGTTTTTGCCTATATTATTAATTGTAATAGCCTGTTATAAATTATGACAAGATTGAAAAGTTAGCTGAAATATTGAACTTAATCAGTGAAATATAAATGAATTCATTCATGCAGTTATACATTTCTAAAAATATCGTCTACTTTTATATGTAAAGCACTGCTTTATATAATAAAGATAAATAATCAAATGTTAGGGTACCCCATGAAATTAAAATTACTTGCTTTATCTACTATGGTCGCTTGTTCAGCTCCTGCATTAGCAGAAGTAGAGTTGTATAAAGATGACAAAACTACAATAAACTTTGCTGGTGACCTTACTGCTAACATGGTTAGTGGTGATGACAGTAATGGTGATAGTTACACTGAGATAAAAGATGGTTTCAACCGTATTTACTTTAGCTTAAACAGCGAAATGAAAGATGGCTGGGCAGCGGTTGCCAAGTTAGAGTGGAAAGTACGTTTAACTGAAAACGATTCTGATTTAGTACTTAGACCTGGCGAAGATAACGTAGCCTTAGGTAGTGATGATGCAGATCAATCACTTTCAAACCGTTTAGGTTTTGTGGGTGTTGCTCATGACAAATGGGGTAGTTTCACTATTGGTAAACAATGGGGCTCAAGTTACATGGCTACTGGAGCAACAGATAGCTTCATGATCTACGGTGGTGAAGGTCTTGGTATCTTCGATTTAGGCGATGGTGGTTTTACCGGTGTTGGTCGTGCTGAAAAATCATTACAGTACAACAACCAGTTTGGTAACTTAAAAATTAGTGCTCAAGTTCAAGCATCTAATAAAGATATTGAAATTGATATCCCAGGTGTTGTTGGCGCAGAAGTTGAATTAGATGGCTCAGCAGGTTTTGGTGCTAGCTACGCGATTGGAGAGAAAATCAGCGTTGCTTTAGGTTATAACACTGCCACTTTTGATACTAACTGGGCAGGCGAAGAAGATAGCATCATGACTGCAGCTAATGTTACTTATGGCTCTCGTGGTGGCAAAGGTTTATATGCTGCGGTTGTTTTAGTTGATGGTGAAAATCACCACCTTGATAACACAGGTTCATTTTTAGATGAATCAACAGGTGTGGAGCTAATGGCTGCTTATCGCTTTGATAATGATTTTGAAGTTATTGGTGGTGCTATTAATGTAACTACTGATGATGCCGGTAACGATTATGAAAAAAGCTACCTAATTGCAGGTGTAGCATATTACTGGTCTGAAAACTTCAGAGTATTTAGTGAAGTTAAAGTTGATGATTCAACAGATGCTAATGGCCAAGACGCACCAGACGGTGATGTAGTTGGTTTTGGTGCTCGCTTTAGCTTCTAATAGCTTAACGCAGTATATCTAAATATTTTGAAAAGGCTTACTTAGGTAAGCCTTTTTTTTGCGACCATGGATGGTCGTAATCCGATACCGCCGGGAGCGAAGTATCGGTAGCACAAAGGACGTGGGGTATGCCGAAACGCCAAGGATATTGTAGTTTCGGTAGTGAATAGGGAAGATTCTTATCAATTAAAAATTTTCTTTAAATTCAAAGGCTAAAAGTAGTAAATAGTAAAAAGTAATGAAAACGTGACTAATCATAACTATTTATTATTCTTATATGATAGCGCCAAAAGTTATAAGCGGTTAGAATGTTGGCAAAATAGAGCAAGTAGTAAGCATTAATGATCAATTTAACCGATATCCAACCTCAATCTGATGAGATTTATTTAGATAATAACGCGACCACTCCAGTGCTGCCTCAGGCTGCTGAAGCGGCTATTCATACCATGAATTTATGTTATGGAAATCCAAGCTCAAGTCATATGACAGGTATTCGTGCTAAGTACATTTTAGAGTCAACTCGAAAACTTGCACGTCAAGTAACAGGTGCTACCGATGGTGAAATAATATTTACCAGTGGTGCAACCGAAGGTATTCAAACGTCGATTATTTCTGCATTAATTGCCGCGCGCGCAACAGCTTCTTTAATTACTAAACCTGTATTGCTTTATGGTGCAACAGAGCATAAAGCGGTACCTGAGACATTAAAACATTGGAATCAAATTTTAAATATTGGCGCAGAGGTTGTTGCTATTCCTGTTGATGGCAACGGTATTTTAGATTTTGATTTTATTGCTAAACATGTTGGCAATGCCTTAATGGTCTGCACTATGGCGGCTAATAATGAGACTGGCGTATTTCAAGATTTAACAGCACTACAAAATATTATTCGTAGCAACAATCCTGATGTTTTATGGATGGTAGATTGTGTGCAAGCACTTGGCAAAATTTCGTTAGATTTAACCAATACCAGTATTGACTATGCACCTTTTAGTGGCCATAAGCTGTATGGGCCTAAAGGAATAGGTGTATTGTATGTGCGTGATAACGCGCCTTATACCCCTTTTATTGCCGGCGGTGGTCAAGAAAGCGGTTTACGCTCAGGTACCGAAAATTTACCTGGCATTGCCTCACTAAATGCAATTTTTAAGCTTTTAAATGATGAAAATGACGATACCTTTAAATCTCATGATGTTTTAGTTAGCTACCGAGCCCAACTTGAAAAAACTTTGCGTGAAGTATTTCCTGCAATAGTGTTTAACCATGACTTTGCTTACTCTTTACCAACCACACTTAACTTTTCAGTTAAAGGCTTATCAAGCAAAGATATAATGGATTTATTTGATGCTGCTAAAATTCGTGTAAGCTCAGGTTCAGCTTGTAGCTCAAAAGTTTCAGGTAGCTTTGTACTTGATGCTATGAATAAACCAAGATGGCAAAGTGAAGGTGCTATTCGTATGTCGTTTGGCCCGGCAAATACCCAAGATGAAATAGACAAAGCATGTGCGGCAATTAAAGATGCTGTAAGCGCCCTTAAAAACAGTTGTTTAATTTTATCCGATGCTGATGAAATCATTGATAGCAATGCTGATGGCTTACAGCAATGGATTTATGACCAACAATGTACTTGGTGTTATGTAGATAAAAACAAAAAAGAAATATTACTCATTGATCCTGTGCCTGAAATTGCGAGTAAATTTGAAACCTTAGTTAACTGCCAAGACTTTAATGTTAAAGCGGTTCTTGCAACGCATTTACATCAGCACCAAGAAGATTGTGCCGAGATGATCCGTAATGTATTTACGGGTAAGTTAAGCTCAGAGTCTTGTGATAGTTTAGGCTGGGATAAAAGTGTTACTCAGCAAGTAAGCTTAGAGAATGATACCTTAGCTTATGCTATTACTATTGGTGATAAGGTATTAGCTAAAATAGATATTCCAGGACACACAGATAATAGCGTGGCTTACTTATTAGGAGAAGCCAAACAAGGCCGCTTAGCCGCTGAAGATATTGAATATGTATTTGCTGGCGATACCCTGCAAATTGGTGGCATAGGTCGCAGTGATTTAAATACCAGTGACAGCGTACAAATGCATCATTCATTACGATCATTAGCGCAAGTGATCACCGAGCACACGCTTATTTGTCCAACTCATGATTACCAACAATTATTTATCACTACCTTAGCCCTAGAAAAGCAAACGAATCCTGTGCTTGCCGATGTGCTAGCTAAAAAACTTAGTGATGAGCAATTTGTTGAAGCTAAGCTAGAGCTTGATCAAAGTATTAATAATGATACGCAATCGGCGCTGTGCGGTAATATAAAAGCTGACATAGAGCCTAGTATTGATGTTGACCCTGGTGATTTCTCTCAATTTTTAGCAAGCAATCCAGATGTTATGATCTTTGATGTACGAGAGCCGCACGAGTTTGAAGCGAATCGCAGAGAGTATATTCGAGATCAAAAAATAATAAATGTGCCATTAACGCAAATCACTCATTTTGTGAATACTCATAAAGCCGCGAAAACACAGCCTAGTTATGTGTGTATTTGTCGCAGTGGTAGCCGAAGTGATGCCGCAGCTAAAACCTTAAAACGTATGGGGTTTGAAAATGTTTATCATGTGCCGGGTGGTTTTGCTCTATTAAGTTAACCTCAAGTTTAGACTGGCCTTGTCCTAATAGGTGTTGAATTTTAAAAGTCCAAGAGTGTTTGCTCTTGGATTTTTTTATGTCTTTTATTTATTCCTTCCTCCTCTTAAAAGTAGCTCACTTAATTAATCAAATTGCTCTTATCATTGTTTGGAGGAACAGCTAATGGGATTACTATGAGGTTCTAAAAAATTTTAAAACTCGACTAAACTTACTTAAGGTTTAGAAAATAGAGAATTTTATATGACATTAAAGTGGATCGACTCGTTAGAAATTGCATTAGATCTTATGGAAGAACACCCTAAAGTGGATCCAACGCGGCTACATTTTACTGAATTAAGGCAGTGGGTGTTAGATTTAGAACGTTTTAGTGATGACCCTAATCATTGTGGAGAGAGAGTATTGGAAGCAATTCAACTAGCTTGGATCGATGAAATGGACTAGGTTAAAGCACCGTTTGTAAATATTTATAAACACACCAATCTGCATAGAAAGAACTAAAAAGTTATAAAGTGTAACTGGGTTGGCTTATGTTGTTAAATAGCATTACAATGGCGCACTTTTTTGTAGTACAGCAAAACAACGAGTGAATAATTATTATGAGCCAAGACAACAATAATCGCCCTTTATACATTCCTTATGCGGGGCCGACCTTGCTAGAGACGCCACTGCTAAATAAAGGAAGTGCGTTTAGCTCTCAAGAAAGAACAAGCTTTAATTTAACTGGCTTAATTCCGCCTCGATTTGAAAGTATTGAAGAGCAAGTTGAACGAGCTTATATGCAATACTCAAGTTTTCGTACTGCGCTTAATAAACATATTTACCTGCGCAATATTCAAGATAAAAATGAAACCTTGTTTCATGCTCTAGTACAAGCTCACCTTGAAGAAATGATGCCAATTATTTATACGCCAACGGTAGGGGATGCGTGTGAGCGTTTCTCAGATATTTACCGCAGTAACCGAGGTTTGTTTATTTCTTATGATGAACGTCATCAAATCGATGATATTTTGCATAATGCTACAAAGCATAAAGTAAAAGTAATTGTTGTTACTGATGGCGAGCGTATTCTTGGTTTGGGTGACCAAGGCATTGGTGGTATGGGGATCCCAATTGGTAAGTTATCTCTTTATACCTCATGTGGTGGTATCAGCCCAGCCTACACTATGCCAATCATGCTAGATGTTGGTACCAATAATGAAAAGTTATTAAACGATCCTATGTATATGGGAGCTCGTCACAAGCGAATTAACCAAGATGAATATAACGAATTTGTCGATTTGTTTATTAAAGCGGTAAATCGCCGTTGGCCTGGCGTACTTCTACAGTTTGAAGATTTTGCTCAACCTAATGCAATGCCATTATTAGAGCGCTACCGTAACGAAATATGTTGCTTTAATGATGACATTCAAGGTACAGCATCGGTTACTGTTGGTACATTATTAGCGGCTTGCCGTATTCGTAATAGCAAACTATCTGAACTTAAAGTCGCCTTTGTTGGAGCAGGATCTGCTGGCTGTGGTATTGCTGAGCAAATCGTTGCACAGATGCGCTCTGAAGGTTTATCTGACGAGCAGGCACGTAAGCAAGTATTTATGGTTGACCGTTTTGGTTTACTTACCCAAGGAATGGAAGATTTACGCGATTTCCAACAAAAACTTGTTCAACAAACGGATGATCTTGCTAAGTGGCAATACAGCGGTGAATACGCATCATTACTTGATGTTATGCATTGCGCGAAGCCTGATATTTTAATTGGCGTTTCTGGCCAAGCGGGATTATTTACCGAACAAGTTATTACGGCAATGAGCGCAGGTACTCAAACGCCAATAATCTTCCCGCTAAGCAATCCATCTAAGCAAGTTGAAGCTACACCTGAGCAAGTGATCAACTGGACTAAAGGTAATGTAGTTATTGCAACCGGGAGCCCATTTGAGCCCGTTGAATACAATGGTGAAACATTCAACATAGTTCAATGTAATAACTCGTATATTTTCCCTGGTATTGGTTTAGGCGTATTAGCAGCGAATATAAAGTATATCAGTGATGAAATGTTAATGGTTGCCAGTGAAACCTTAGCCGCAGCATCGCCATTAGCCAATACTGGTAAAGGTGATTTATTACCACCATTAACAGAAATCGCAAACATTAGTAAGCAAATCGCTTTTGCTATAGGTAAGCTTGCACAACAACAAAACTTAGCATTAGAAATTCCAGACGAAGAGTTGCTTAATAATATTGAACAAAATTTCTGGAAAGCAGAGTATCGTACATACAAACGTTCAACCATTTAATAAATATCAAGGTGTCAGACACCTTGAGATTATGTCTGTTGAAGTAAAATCAAGTTGATCTGACCCCCTTGATTGTAGATATAAAAAAAGCGCCGAATGGCGCTTTTTTATTAGCTATACATTGGTATTAACCAATAAAGGCTAAGTAACCTTGTAAGATAATTAGGTTAGCAATATCAATAAAGAATGCGCCAACAATTGGTACTACCATGAAAGCTGTTGGTGAAGGACCGTTGCGGTTTACCAATGCACCCATGTTCATTACCGCAGTAGGTGTTGCACCCATACCAAAACCACAATGACCACCAGCGATAACAGCTGCATCGTATGTGCCACCCATTAGCTTGAAAGTAATAAAGTAAGCAAATAATGCCAAGGTAATTGTTTGAATAACTAAAATAATTAATAACGGGATAGCTAGATCAAAGATTTCCCATAATTTTAAGCTCATTAATGCCATTGATAAGAACAAGGCTAATGATACGGTGCCGAGTATATCAACGGCTTCGCTATTAATTTTATATGCTTTTGTTACTTCGGTAATGTTAGTAATAACTACACCGATAAATAGTGCGTAAACAAACTCAGGGATCATTAATTGGCTAATTTCAAAGCTATCAACGAAAGATTTAATAAAACCTGCACCAACAATACAAATTAGTAAAATGAATAAAGTCTCAGTAACTTTTTTAGCTGTAACTTTATCTTCTTCCATTTGATCATAAGTAACTAAATCAGGGTGTGAATCATGGGTATGACCACCTTTACCATATTCAGATTCAAGGCCGTGCTTGTCAATTAAGCGTTGCGCTACCGGGCCGCCAATAATACCACCCATAACTAAGCCAAATGTTGCAGCAGCCATCGCTAGCTCTAAGGTATTCATACCGTAGTTTTCAGAGAATGTTTGTGACCATGCGGCACCTGTACCGTGACCACCTGATAAGGTAATTGAACCAGCAATTAAACCCATTAATGGCTCTAAACCTAACATGGTTGCAAAACTTACGCCTACCGCGTTTTGCACGATAATATAAAGAGAAGCTACGCCTAAGAAGATAAATACTTTTGCACCACCTTGGGCAAGTAACTTGAAACTTGCAGACAAACCTACTGTTGAGAAAAACAGCAACATAAAGGTATCTTTAAGTGGTAAGTTAAAGTTTATATTTGTGCCTTGCGCATGAAGTACGGTAATAAAAATTGCGACAACTAAACCACCTAAAATAGGCTCTGGAAAGTTGAATCGTCTTAATGGTGGCGCGATATAGTTAATAAAGCGGCCAATAAACAGTACCGATATAGCAATTAGAAGTGATTCAATAACACCAACTTCGATAATATTATTCATATATGAAAATCCTTATTAGGGTGGATTTAAATAGCAACTCAGCTATTAACTATAGATCAAACTTAATGGGACATTAGTCGTTTGTATAAATTAGTTAGAAAAAATCCACTTCTGTCATTTTTGTACATTTATAATCGCATAAATTGCATTTACACATTGTAAGTATTTTGTGAGTTTTTATGTTGGATTTTGTATCAAATAAAACCCTAAGTTAATTACTGTTAAAAAAAGTGTGCTCATTGTCAGCCCTTTGTTTATCTGTGTTTTTGAGTTGTTTTAATTTGTAAATGGCGAATGTTTTTACTCGCCTGAACACTAGTTTTCAGTATATAAAAGGCCATTCAAAAAATTCATAAACTAGTCGAGTTAAATAATGAGCAAGATCACAAATTCCTTATCAGCCAGAGTTTTTATTGGTCTGATTTTAGGTCTAACTATAGGTACTTTAATTCAGTACGCAGTTCCGCCAACTTGGGCAATTGGCAAATTTACGCTAGAAGCTTCACAAGGCTTTGGTGGTATGTTTGTTAAAATGATCCAATTAATCGTCGTTCCTTTAGTGTTCTTTTCGATTGCCAGCGGTATTTGTGAATTAAAAGATTTATCAAGTTTTGGTCGTTTAGGCTCTAAAACTTTTGGTCTATATGTACTTAATACTGTTGTAGCAATCGGTGCTACTTTGCTAATCGTTTTATGGTTAAAGCCGGGTACTGGTGTTGATTTAGGATCTATGGCTGAAACAGTAAAACTTGCTGCTACTGAGCCGCCGAGCATGTGGCAGATGGTAATAAACATTGTGCCATCTAATCCATTTAGAGCATTTGTTGATGGTGATATGTTACAAATCATCTTTATGGCAATTATGACAGGTATTGCAATTCAAGCATTGGGTGAGCAAAGCGGCCCTGCTAACCGAGCATTCAAAGTAGGTAACGAAGTAATGATGAAACTAATTACTTTAGTTATGTCATTAGCGCCATACGGTGTGTTCTTCTTAATGATTACTTTAGGTGGTACTTTAGATACATCTAAAATGTTAGCCGTTGCCGGTTACATTGCCTTAGTTGTTGGTATGTTCATTCTAATGTTTATGGTGATCTACCCGGTAATTGTTTATTTAACTACCGGCATTAAACCAACAGTATTTATTAAGCACATTCGTGAACAAATCATGTTCTCATTATCGTCAGCAAGTTCAAATGCAACGATCCCGGTAACAATGAAAACAGTACAAAATATTGGCGTATCAAAATCAATCGCTGGTTTTGGAGTACCACTTGGCGCAACCATGAATATGTCAGGTGCAGCGGTTTACACAACCATTGCTGTTATGTTTGTTGCTAATGCTTACGGCATGCCTCTTGAGATGAATCAAATGCTGCCTTTAGCTTTCACTGTTTTACTACTTAGTATTGGTGCTGGTGGTGTTCCAGGTGGTGGTATTGTGTCTATCGGTATTTGTTTACACACCTTTGGTTTGCCAATTGAAGCTTTAGCAATTGTTGCTGCAGTTGACCGTATTTGTGACATGTTCTGTACTACAGCAAACGTTGTAGGTGATACCGCAATAAATACAATTGTTGCTAAAACTGAAGGTGAAATTTCTGCCGAGAACGCAGAAAATAACTTACAAATTGTTGCTTAATTTTAAGTAACCAAGATAAAACCAGAGTATTACTCTGGTTTTATTGTTTTTGATATTTTAAAAGTCGTGAATTCATAGAGTAGATTACCTAGGCTTTATCAGCACTTAACTTGCCTGAAAGCTTTGGTTAACTAAAGACTACAAATTAGTTAATGTAATTTGTTTTGAATTGCTCTATAATTCGCGCCAAATTTTTGACTATAAATCTAATTGAGGGCTTATCATGGCTATCGAACGTACTTTTTCTATCGTAAAACCAGACGCAGTTGCTAAAAACGTAATCGGCGCTATCTACAACCGTTTTGAATCTGCAGGTCTTAAGATCGTTGCAGCTAAAATGATCCACTTAAGCCGTGAAAAAGCTGAAGGTTTCTACGCAGAACACGCTGAGCGTCCTTTCTTTGGTGCTTTAGTTGACTTCATGACTTCTGGTCCAGTTATGGTTCAAGTTTTAGAAGGCGAAAACGCTGTTCTTAAAAACCGTGAAATCATGGGTGCTACTAACCCAGCTGAAGCTTTAGCTGGTACTTTACGTCACGACTACGCTGAGTCAATCGACGAAAACGCATGTCACGGTTCTGATGCTTTAGAATCAGCAGCACGTGAAATTGCTTACTTCTTCTCTGACGAAGAAGTTTGTGCACGTACTCGTTAATTTAAACGAATTACGTTAATACTAGCTAGCTTATAGCTAGACTAGTATGCGAAAGGATTTTACTGGATTCAGTAAAGTCCTTTTGTTTTTTCTACGTTAGAGAAAAAACAAAAGGGCTTTTTTCAATAATGCGGCTGTAAATGCGAATGACAGTACGTTTATTAACGAAATTATAACAAGGCTAAATTGTTTCACTTGCATGAAAAGTGTACAATTGGGCCCATTAGATATTTAAGTAAAGAGATACACATGACCGACACCGCTACGCAAAACCAGGCTGTTAAAAAGGTTAATTTATTAAACTTTGATCATCAAATGATGCGCGAATTCTTTGAGTCTATTGGCGAAAAAGCGTTCCGTGCCGACCAAGTAATGAAGTGGATTTATCACTTTGGTTACGATGATTTTGAGCAAATGACCAACCTTAATAAAGCCTTAAAGCAAAAGCTTGCTCGATTATGTGAAATCAAAGCACCAACGATTTCAGAGAAACAAGTTTCAGAAGATGGCACTATCAAGTACGCATTATTGCTTGAAGGCGGTCAAGAAGTTGAAACTGTGTGGATCCCTGAAAAAGAGCGTGCAACCTTATGTGTTTCTTCACAAGTTGGCTGTGCTCTTGAGTGTACATTCTGTGCAACGGCTACCCAAGGTTTCAACAGAAACTTAGCTGTATCAGAAATTATTGGCCAAGTATGGCGTGTGGCTAATGATATTGGCGCGACACGTATTGCAGGTACCCGCCCAATCACTAACATAGTTATGATGGGCATGGGCGAGCCATTATTAAACATGAAAAACCTGATCCCTTCATTAGATACTTTCTTAAATGATTTAGGTTACGGTTTATCTAAACGTCGTGTAACAGTAAGTACTTCAGGTGTTGTACCTGCACTTGCTATGTTGAAAGAAAAAATTGACTGTGCATTAGCTATTTCGGTACACGCACCAGATAACGCATTACGTGATGTACTAGTACCAATTAATAAAAAATACCCATTAGAAAGCTTTTTAGAAGCCAGCCGCGACTACATTGAAGGTTCAAAGGCTAATAAACAAGTTACTGTTGAGTATGTAATGCTTGATCATGTTAATGACTCAACTGAGCAGGCACATGAATTAGCCAAAGTACTTGAAGGCACACCAAGTAAAATTAACTTAATACCTTTTAACCCATACCCAGGTTCACCTTATAAAAGACCGAGTAATTCTCGCATCGATAGATTCGATAAAGTATTGCAAAGTTATGGTCTTACGGTGATCACTCGTCGTCCACGTGGTGAAGATATTGACGCGGCTTGTGGTCAGTTAGCAGGCGATGTTTTTGACAGAACAAAAAGATCTGTAAAAAATAAAGCGCAAGTGGGCGATCTTTCCGTAAAAATGGTGTAATTTATTACCTGCGCGGGTAAATACCCGCGTAAATAATAATAACGATAGCATCAGCTGGAAGACCCAATGCCAAAATTAGTGAAAAAAGCCAAACTGCAACTAGGAAAGGTTGCGTTAGTTATTTTATCTTTAGGCTCTTTAAGTGCCTGTGTAACGCAAAATTTTGCAGAAGAAAAGCCTGTAGTTGAACGTGATTACAGCGATACTCAAATTGCTCGCACTCGTATTTCATTAGCGCTTGGTTATTTGCAAATGGGCAATATGACCCAAGCAAAATATAATCTAGAAAAAGCCAAGCAGTTCTCTCCAGATTTACCTGATGTTTATACCGCATTTGCGCATTATTATGAAACCGTGGGCGAATATGAGCAAACCGAAGAGTCTTTTTTACAAGCACTTTCACTAGCAGATGATAATGCCGATACATTAAATAATTTTGGTGTGTTTTTATGTCGTCAAGGCCGAGTAGATGAAGCCGAAGCCCATTTTATGAGAGCTATCGAAGTGCCTACTTATGTGCGAGTATCTGAAACTTATGAAAATATCGCACTGTGTCATTTAAAAGAAAATAACTTTGATAAAGCCGAAAAAGCTTTAAATAGAAGTATTGCCCATAGTCCAAACAGTGCATCAAGTTTATTGCAAATGGCGCAATTACAATATGCAAAAGGCCAGTACAAGAAAAGCTCTAAATTTTTAGGGCGATACGAACTTGCTACGCGCCGATTTACGCCGCAAGCGATTGCTTTGGCGTATAAAGTAAATAAAAAAATGGGTAACACTGAAGTTGCCGATAGCTACGGTACTATGTTGCTGAAAATGTTTCCTGATTCACAGCAAGCACAAGCATTTATTGATAATGGTTTAGTACAGATTGAAGCTGACAATCTAGCGATGGAATATCGTAAATACCGACTATTAAAATCGGGCATTAAAATTAACAAAAAACCAGTGGTTGTTACTCGTAAAGCGAGTAAAACTGACGATAACTTTAAACAAACTAAGCCAAATGTTTTGGCGACAGATAATAAATTAGTTGATGATGCAACTATTGCCAAACAAACAGGTCAAAGTATTGCTAGCAATAGTGTAATTGATAAGCAAAGTAAGCCTGCAGCGGCGAGTAATAATAACGCTACGCCAGTGCAAACACAGGCTGCTGTGGTTCATAAACCAGCTGCTAGTGTAGTAGTTGCAGCGCAAACTCCAGCTAAACAGACAGTTCAACCTGTGGCTGTGGTAAATACGCCAACCGTTGCAGATGATGTACCCGTACACGTAGTTGAAAAAGGTGAGAACCTTTATCAAGTATCATTAAAATATAACATCATGATCAGCAGTTTACGCCGTTGGAATGATTTAAAAGAAGAAACTATCCACGTAGGACAAGTACTTAGATTAACAAAACCTTAAGTTAGAAGAAATTATGAGTAATACGCAACAGCCTATTGATATCGAAAACGATGAAGTTTTAATAGGACCAGGTCAAATCTTACGTGATGCACGCAATCAGCAAGGTTTAACTGAGCAACAAGTCGCAGAACATTTAAACTTACGTCCTATGCTCGTTGCGCAAATAGAAAAGAATGAATTTGATTCAACTACCCCTGAAATTTTTGTTCGAGGATATTTAAAGAACTTTGCTAGGTTTGTTGGTGCTAATGAATCTGAGGTGTTAGCCAGCTATGCATCGCTAACTATCGCGCGCCATAAAGGCACGCAAATGCAAAGCTTCTCGCGAGTAACTCGTCAAAAAGCTGAAAATAACCGCTTAATGATGATTATTTACTTTATTATTTTTGTCTTAGTTGCGTTAACCGTGATGTGGTGGATGCAAGATGCAAATAATAAAACATCTGAGCAAGGTGTAGCTGAACAAAGCGTTGTTGATGACGTTAACCAAACCAATACAGCTGTAACAAGCGATGATAGTGAAAGTGCAGTTGACAGTGCTGCTGATAGTACTGTCGATACGACAATCGAAACAAACGAGACTATTGAAGCTGAAACAGTAAGTGAAGAAAAGGCAACTAACGATACTGCCAATGCTATAACGCAAACAGTAATCTCAAGTAATGCCCCTGCACTTATTCCACAAGAGCAAAGTTTAGCCGAAATCACTACTTTACCAACAAATATTGATGGCACCGAGCATGAAAACATTACGCCATTAGAAACGTTTGTATTTAATTTTGTTGGTGATTGCTGGGTTAATATTTTTGACGCAAATGGCGATCGCCTTGCATGGGGCATTAAGCGTGCCGATTATAAAATGACGCTAACGGGCAAGGCACCATTTACCATAACTTTGGGTAAACCAGAGTTAGTGTCTATAGAGTATAATAAAGAGACTGTCGATTTAAGTCAGTATCTACCAGGTCAAATTGCAAAGTTTGTTTGGCCAAAAGCGTAACCAACACAGATAAATTTAATAATTGAGCTTTTATGTTTAGTGAATCACCAATAAAACGTCGAGTATCCACCCAAGTTATGGTGGGTAATGTACCTGTTGGCGGCGATGCGCCAATTGCCGTGCAGTCGATGACAAATACGTTAACTACTGATGTTGCCGCAACGGTTGCTCAGATCAAATCGTTAGAAAATGTCGGTGCTGATATTGTGCGTGTCAGTGTGCCAACAATGGATGCTGCAGAAGCGTTTAAACAAATTAAACAACAAGTTGATGTACCTTTAGTGGCCGATATTCATTTTGATTATCGAATTGCTTTAAAGGTGGCTGAATATGGCGTTGATTGTTTACGAATTAACCCTGGTAATATTGGTAATGAAAATCGTATTCGCTCAGTAGTTGAAGCTGCTCGCGATAAAAATATCCCAATTCGTATTGGCGTAAACGGTGGCTCTTTAGAGAAAGACATTCAAGAGAAATATACCGAGCCAACACCGGAAGCATTATTAGAATCAGCAATGCGTCATGTCGACATTCTTGATCGTCTTAACTTTGATCAATTTAAAGTAAGTGTTAAAGCCTCGGATGTATTTTTAGCTGTTGGTGCTTATCGTTTATTAGCCAAACAAATTAATAATCCATTACATCTTGGCATCACTGAAGCCGGTGGTTTCCGTGCTGGCGCGGTAAAATCTTCGGTTGGTTTAGGTATGCTTTTAGCTGAAGGTATCGGTGATACTATTCGTATCTCACTTGCTGCCGACCCAGTTGAAGAAATCAAAGTGGGTTTTGATATTTTAAAGGCATTACGCCTACGTAGCCGCGGTATTAACTTTATTGCTTGCCCAAGTTGTTCGCGTCAAGAATTTGACGTTATTTCAACGGTAAATGCGCTAGAAGAGCGATTAGAAGATTTAATCACTCCAATGGATGTGTCAATTATAGGTTGTGTGGTTAATGGCCCAGGTGAAGCATTAGTATCAGACCTAGGTTTAACCGGTAGTTCTCGAAAAAGTGGCTTTTATTTAGATGGTGAACGCCAACGTGAACGCATTGACAACAGCGATATTGTCGACCAGTTAGAAAGCAAAATTCGTGCTCGTGCACAGATGCTAGATAAAGAAAATCAAATAGAAATAAAACAAGTTTAGTTTTCTATTTTTTAATAAAGAATTTATTGGCGGCTATCTGCGCTAATGTGTTTTACGATTAAGCACATTTAGCCTATAATGCCGCCTTTGTTTTAATAATTCCCTAACGGTCAAAATTTTGGCGGTTAGATTTGTATAGAGAACTACTTAAGTGAGTAAAGCAATTCAAGCGGTACGTGGCATGAACGATTGTTTGCCAGGTGAAACCAATAAATGGCAAATGGTCGAAAATGTACTTCGTCGCGTTGCTGGTAATTATGGTTACGCTGAAATCCGTATGCCAATTGTAGAATCTACAGCGCTTTTCAAACGTGGTATTGGTGAAGTTACCGATATTGTTGAAAAAGAAATGTATACCTTTGACGATCGAAATGGCGACAGCTTAACGCTACGTCCAGAAGGTACTGCAAGTTGTGTTCGTGCTGGTAATCAACATGGTTTGTTATATAACCAAGAGCAACGTCTTTGGTATATGGGGCCAATGTTCAGACATGAGCGCCCACAAAAAGGACGCTACCGTCAGTTCCATCAGTTTGGTATTGAAACCTACGGCATGGCTTCTGCTGATATTGATGCTGAAGTTATTATGTTAAGTGCTCGTTTATGGCGGGAACTTGGCATTGAAGAATTTGTCACATTAGAGTTGAACTCTTTAGGCTCAAACGAAGACAGAGCAAATTATCGTGATGCGTTAATTGCATTTTTAACTGCAAACGAAGACGCACTTGATGAAGATTCAAAACGTCGTATGCATGCTAATCCATTACGCGTTTTAGACTCAAAAAATAAAGATGTACAAGCGCTATTGGTAAATGCGCCTAAGTTATCTGAATACTTAAGTGAAGAGTCAAGTGAGCACTTTGCTCAGCTTTGTACTCGTTTAGATGCTGCTGGAATAAAATACGTAATTAATGAGCGTTTAGTACGTGGTCTTGATTACTACAATCGCACCGTATTTGAATGGGTAACCGACTCATTAGGCGCGCAAGGTACCGTTTGTGCTGGTGGTCGTTATGATGGACTAGTTGAACAGCTTGGCGGCAAAGGTACACCTGCAGTAGGTTTTGCTTTAGGTATTGAGCGTTTAGTACTAATGCTTACCGAGTTAGATAAATTACAAAATATTCGAGCCACTACCGATGTTTACATGGTAATGGTTGGTGAAAATGCCGATATGACTGGCATTAAGCTGGCAGAGCAATGGCGTGACGAAGTTAGCGATATTCGCATTCAAGTGCATTGTGGTGGCGGCAAGTTTAACAAACAAATGAAACGCGCAGATAAATCTGGTGCAACAGTAGCTATTATTTTAGGTGAATCTGAAATAGAGCAGCAAGTTGCTACCGTTAAGTATTTACGTGAAAATAAAGAACAACAAACGTTGCCTTTTAACCAGGTTACAACGTTATTAACAGAATTAATTAAAGGGTAGTAAAGTGGACGATTTTCAAACTGAAGAACAACAAGTTGATGCAATTAAAAAGTTTTGGCATGAAAATGGTAACTCATTAATCGCTGGTTTAGTGATTGGTTTAGGTGGTTTTGTTGGGTTTAACTATTACCAAGAAAGCCAAATTGAAGCACAAGAAGCTTTATCTGCCGAGTTCCAAGCAACAATGGAAAGCTTTGCAGCACAGGAAGATAACTTCCGCACTAATGCACAAGCATTTATTGATGCAAACAAAGAAAACAGCTACTCAGCATTTGCTGCTTTTGCCTTAGCAAAAGATGCTAGCTCACACCAAAACTGGGCTGGTGCTCAAACTCATTTAGAGCAAGCAGCTAACTTAGCAAGCAGCGATAACATGAAAGCAATTGCTTACCTTCGTTTAGCTCGAGTGCAAATCCAACAACAAGCATATGATGATGCGTTAGCTACATTAGCTAACCCGATGCCTGAATCATATGTTGCATCAATTGAAGAAATTAAAGGTGATGCATACCTTCTTCAAGGTAACAGTGAAGCGGCTCGTACTGCGTATCAAGCATCGGCTGATGCGGGTGGTTTACAAACTAACCCTGCATTACAAATGAAAATTGATGATTTAGCTGTAGCGGTTACTGCAGCAAACTAAGGAAGCGTTAATGAAGTTTTTCAATAAACGCCTGATCAGTGCAATTTTACTTTCATCAGCTTTAGTTGCTTGTTCATCAGACGATGAAGATGAAGCTCCTGTTATTGCAGAGCTAACTGAAATTGAAGAGTTATTTGAAGCTGAAGTGGTATGGGATGATTCGGTTGGCGATGGCGTAGGTCATTACTTTTCTCGTTTATCACCTGCAATTGCCTACGACAAAGTATTTGTTTCAAGCCGTTTTGGCGACGCCTATGCATTCGATGTGAACACTGGTGATGAGCTGTGGAATATCGACTTAAGCGATATTGAAGATGAGCGTGGCTTCTTTGATGATGCTATCTCTGCTCGTATTGCCGGTGGTGCAGTAACTGGCTATAACAAAGTTATTTGGGGCAGTGAAAACGGTGATGTATTTGCCATTGAAGAAGACAGCGGTAAGCTAGCTTGGCGCGCTAAAGTTTCGGGCGAAGTAATTTCAAAACCAGCGTTAGACAGTAACTTAGTTATTGTTAATACCGCATCAGGTGCTTTAGTCGCGTTAGATATTACCTCTGGTGAAGAAGTTTGGAAAGCTGAGCAATCGGTGCCACCATTAACTCTGCGCGGTGTTAGCGGTGTATCTGCCTCTTCTGGAGGTGCTTTTGTTGGTTTAGCTTCTGGTGAAGTTGGTGTATATATTTTAGAAAATGGCCAACAAGGTTGGATTACTGAAATTGGTGAACCAAGTGGCTCTACTGAACTTGAACGTATCGTTGATGTTGATGTAACTCCAGTTATCATGGGTGATAAAATTTATGCAATCTCGACAAATGGTAACTTAGCTGCGTTAGATTTACGCAGTGGCCGTGAAGTTTGGAAACGCAAGTATTCGTCATACCGTCAACTAACTGTTGCTGGCAATCAAATTTTTGCAACTGACACTCAAGGGCATGTTTTTGCCATTGACCGTAACTCAGGTATTGAGCAATGGAGCCAGTTAGCATTTACTGGCCGAAGTACAACTGGCGCGGCAAGTGTTGGAGACTACGTTGTAGTTGGCGACTTTGAAGGTTACCTACATTGGTTAAGTAAAGCCGATGGTAGTATTGTTGCTCGTCATGAAGTTGATAGTAGTGGCATTTATAATACGCCGCTAGTGCACAATGGTTTGTTATATGTAATGAGTCGAGATGGTGATTTAGAAGTAATTAAAACGCCTGAAATCGTCACTGTTAATAACGATTAATTAGCCAATTTAATTACTGTTGTTACAGTTAAGCTAATTAATTCAAGCAGTTCTCGAGCTTTTTGCTAAAATAAACACTAGCACAGAAAGTAATTTTAACGGTTCCACATAATTTGTGGAGCCGTTATTTGTTTTTTAAAACTAAGTAATTAAACGACTTAGTTTACATTTTTTTAATAAATTTTGAGGTTTTCATGCTTCCGGTAGTTGCCCTAGTTGGTCGTCCAAATGTTGGTAAATCAACATTATTTAACCGTTTAACTCGCTCACGCGATGCCTTAGTTGCCGATTACCCGGGCTTAACCCGCGATCGTCAATATGGCCAAGCTGAAGTTGAAGGTTTACCGTTCATTGTTATTGATACTGGTGGTATTGAAGGTAATGAACAAGGTATCGATGCCAAAATGGCTGAGCAGTCATTGCTAGCTATTGAAGAAGCTGATGCCGTACTTTTTATGGTAGATGCTCGTAGTGGTTCAACATCTGCCGACTTAGCTATCGCTGAGCACTTACGTAAACAAAGTAAGAAAGTATTCTTAGTTGCCAATAAAATTGATGGTGTTGATGCCGACTCTGCTGTTGCTGAGTTTTACGACATTGGTTTAGGCGAAGTTCACCCTATTGCCGCAGCACATAACCGTGGTGTTACTCAGCTTATTAACCTTGCCTTAGCACCATTTGTTGAAAACATGGCTGAGCAAGATGAAAGCAGCGATGAGGTTGTTTACCTTGAAGAAGGTGAAGAGTATGACGACTCAGATGAAACTCAACAAGATGACAAAATTAAACTTGCCATTATTGGTAAGCCAAACGTTGGTAAATCAACGTTAACTAACCGTATCCTTGGTGAAGAGCGAGTTGTTGTCTATGACATGCCAGGTACAACACGTGACAGTGTTTATATCCCAATGGAACGTGGCGATCGTGAGTACACACTTATTGATACCGCCGGTGTTCGTCGTCGTAAAAATATGACCGATGCAGTAGAAAAATTCTCAGTAATTAAAACCCTGCAAGCAATCAATGACTCAAACGTAGTGTTATTAGTGATTGATGCTCGTGATGGTATTACCGATCAAGATTTAAGCTTATTAGGTTTTGTCTTAGAGTCTGGTCGTTCATTAGTGCTAGTAGTAAACAAGTGGGATGGTTTAGATAACGACGTTAAAGACCGAGTTAAATCTGAACTTGATCGCCGTTTAGGTTTTGTTGACTTTGCGCGAATTCACTTTATCTCGGCATTACACGGTACCGGTGTTGGTCACTTATTTGAATCGGTAGAAGAAGCGTTTGATTCAGCAACAAAACGTACATCAACTGCGATGCTAACTAAAATCATGGAAATGGCGGCGTTCGACCACCAACCTCCACTTATCCGTGGTAACCGTGTTAAATTAAAATACGCCCATGCTGGTGGTTATAACCCACCACTTATCGTTATTCACGGTAACCAAGTAGACTCTTTACCTAACTCGTATAAGCGTTACTTAATTAACTACTTCCGTAAGTCATTAAAGATCATGGGTACACCAATTAAGGTCGACTTTAGAGGTACAGTAAACCCATTTGCAGGCAAACGTAAACTAACCTACACCGAGCGTAAGAAAGCGGCTCGTGAAACTCAAGGTTGGAGCGAAGAAGCCAAAGCTGCTAAAAAGTAAATAGTCAGTATAGTTTTTTTGCTATCAGAAATAGCAAAATAATATCGCTTATTAAGCCGCATTTATTGCGGCTTAATTGTATTTGTAGGATTATATAACTTCACAATTAATCATTTGGATAAAGTAAATGAGCTTTAAATCTCTCGAGTTGAAAATACCGCCACTAGTTCTAGTATTAATTGCCGCGTTGCTTATGTACTTTTCTCCAAACCCTATTGTGTTTTTTAACTTACCATTAGAAGTGGTTTATTACTTAACACGTGCTTTATGTGTGCTCTCTGTAGTGATTATATTGTCAGGTATTTATTGCTTTAAAAAAGCTAACACTACTGTTGACCCAACTAACCCAAGTAAAAGCTCAGAATTAGTTGATTTTGGTATATACAAATTTACCCGAAATCCTATGTATTTAGGTTTTGCTGTGATGTTGCTCGCTATGGCGATAAAGATGCAGACACTTGTGGCTTTATTGTGGTTACTGGTGTTTGTACTTTATATGACACGCTTTCAAATAAAGCCAGAAGAGCAGGCGCTCAATAAGATTTTTGGTGTTGCTTATGTTGATTATTGCCAGCGAGTGAGACGCTGGGTTTAATAAGCTAGAAACTAGACATTGCTATTCTGGCAATGTCTTCGATATTACACTTTCTACTTTACCATCGCTTAATTGTGTGGTGATGGTATCACCTGTTGTTAACTCATTTATGCTGTTAATTAGTTTGCCGTTTTCATCTCGGGTAATTGAATAGCCTCGGGCTATGGTAGCTAATGGGCTAACGATATTTAAGTTGTGAGCAAGCTTAGCTAGTTGCTGTTGTTTATTGTCTTTAAGCTGTAATTGCGCACGTTTTAATCTACTACTTAAATCGCTAAGTTTATTTTGCGCAATGGTAATATTTTGACTTGGGTTGCTACCGGTTAAACGTTGCTGCAATAAGGTAATTTGATTGGTGCGCTGTGTTTGTTGGTTAATAATTACTTGTTGTAAACGTATTGCTAAATCATCGGCGCGTTGTTGCTGGTTTTGCAGTTGCTTAACCGGGCTTACTAAAGCTAGTTGATGTGAAAAGTACTGGCTATTGGCTTTGTGGTTTTGCAGTATTTGTTTGATCAAATGAGTTAGACGTTGGCGGTAATGATTTAGCTGGGTCACTAAATGCTGATTATCTTTTGATACTAACTCCGCCGCAGCTGAAGGTGTTGCCGCACGCAAATCTGCCGCGTAATCACTTAAACTGGTATCAACTTCATGGCCAACAGCGCTTATTACTGGAATATCACAATCAAATATAGCTCTAACCACGACTTCTTCATTAAATGACCATAAATCTTCTAATGAACCACCACCGCGGCCAACGATAAGTACGTCACATTCATCCCGCTCGTTTGCTGTATATATGGCATCACTTATTTGCTCGGCGGCTAATTCGCCTTGTACCAGGGTCGGGTAGATAATTACTTTTATGCCTGGGTTACGACGATTAAGAACGGTTAAGATATCTTTAACCGCGGCGCCTGTTGCAGAAGTGACTATACCTACCGTTTGTACAAACTCAGGAATAGGTTGTTTATAACGACTGTCGAATAAACCTTCCATTTGCAATTCGGCTTTAAGTTGTTCAAAGCGTTGTCTTAATAAACCTTCACCGGCATCTTCCATTTGCTCAATGATTAATTGAAATTCGCCTCTTGGTTCATACATCGACACTTTGGCTTTACATAAAACCTGCTGACCGTTGCCCGGCTTGATACGGACAAATCTATTGTTGCCTTTAAACATGGCACAACGGACTTGTGACTTGCCGTCTTTTAACGATAAATACCAATGTCCAGAGCTTGCCGCCATGAAATTCGATATTTCACCACATAACCATACGGTTCTTAGCTCACTTTCTAAGATGAAACGTACTTTTTTGGTAAGCTCACTTACTTGTAATATATGCTGTTGTGGCGCGTTAAATTGATTCATTATGATACTTTTACTAATTATTTGAGAAAATCACTGTTAATTACAAAATATAAGTTTACCTAGAGCTTTAAAGTGGTTAAAATCCATTCGCAATTATTACTCCATCTATTGGAGTACGACTCCCACATAAGCGAGAATGTTGCAATGCTAAGAATAGCCCAAGAAGCCCTAACCTTTGATGATGTACTACTTGTACCAGCCCACTCAACGGTTTTACCCCACACAGCAAACCTAAAAACCAAACTTACCAGTACAATAGAACTAAATGTACCTATCTTATCTGCGTCTATGGACACAGTTACTGATGCGCGTTTAGCTATTGCTCTTGCGCAAGAAGGTGGTATTGGTTTTATTCATAAAAACATGACGATTGCAGAACAAGCTGCAAATGTTCGTCAAGTTAAGAAATTTGAAAGTGGTATTGTGTCAGATCCTGTTACGGTTCGTCCAGATATTACTATCCGTGAGGTATTAGAATTAGCACACGAGCTTAAATTCTCAGGCTTCCCTGTTGTAGATGAAAACAACAACCTAGTTGGTATTATTACTTCTCGCGATTTACGCTTTGAAACAAACTTAGACCGTAAAGTATCTGAGTTAATGACTGGTCAAGATGACTTAGTTACTGTTAAAGCCGATGCATCACGCGAAGAAATTTTAAATTTAATGCATGCAAATCGCATTGAAAAAATCTTAGTGGTTAACGATAACGATGCGATCATCGGTATGATCACTGCAAAAGATTACCAAAAAGCTGAAAACAAACCAGATGCATGTAAAGACGAATTAGGTCGTTTACGTGTTGGCGCTGCGGTTGGTGTTGGCGCTGGTACTGATGAGCGTATTGCTGCATTAGTTGACGCTGGTGTTGATATTTTATTAATTGATACTTCTCATGGCCACTCGCAAGGCGTTATTGAACGCGTAAAAGCAACTCGTGCGCAATACCCTGATTTACAAATTGTTGCTGGTAATATTGCAACTGCAGCTGGCGCTAAAGCATTAGCTGAAGCAGGTGCTAATGCGGTTAAAGTTGGTATTGGCCCAGGTTCAATTTGTACTACTCGTATCGTAACTGGTTGTGGTGTTCCACAAATTACCGCTATCTCTGAAGCCGTTAAAGGTGTAGCAGGATTAGATATTCCAATTATCGCCGATGGTGGTATTCGTTTCTCTGGTGATATCGCAAAAGCATTAGTTGCTGGCGCTCACTGTGTAATGGTTGGCTCTATGTTAGCAGGTACTGAAGAAGCACCTGGTGAAGTTGAACTATACCAAGGTCGTTACTACAAATCTTACCGTGGTATGGGCTCTCTTGGCGCAATGAACCAAAAAGAAGGTTCATCTGATCGTTACTTCCAAAAATCTGACGAAGCAGACAAGTTAGTACCTGAAGGTATTGAAGGTCGCGTTGCATATAAAGGTCCAATGGCGGCAATTATTCACCAACAAATTGGTGGTATTCGCAGTGCAATGGGCTTAACTGGCTCAGCAACTATTGAAGAAATGCGTACTAAGCCACAGTTTGTGAAGATCACAGCTGCAGGTATGGGCGAATCGCACGTACATGACGTAACAATAACCAAAGAAGCCCCTAACTATAGATTGGGTTAATTTTCTGCAGGGGTGGTTATTTGTCCCTATTTCGACTTTTAGTGTACTCATTTGCAGGAGCAAACTCCGTGCACTAAAAGCCGAACTAGAACCAAATTCCTCACCCCGGGTAAAGTCAACCATCCCAAAAATGGGTTGAAGTTGACTAGTACGAATAATAAAGAATATAAATTATAAAGAGCAGTGCTTTTTGAAGTATTGCTCTATTAAAAAAGAGAACAGACTAATGAGTCAAGATATTCATGATCATCGAATTCTAATTTTAGATTTTGGTTCGCAATATACTCAACTAATTGCTCGTCGTGTACGTGAAATTGGTGTTTACTGTGAGCTTTGGGCTTGGGATGTTACCGAGGAGCAAATTAAAGGTTTTAACCCAACGGGTATTATCCTTGCTGGTGGCCCTGAGTCGGTAACTGAAAACGATTCTCCACGTGCTCCTGAGTACGTATTTAATGCTGGCGTGCCTGTTTTAGGTATTTGTTACGGTATGCAAACAATGGCCGAGCAATTAGGCGGCGGTGTTGAAAGCTCAGAGCATAAAGAGTTTGGTTACGCTGCGGTTGAGGTTATTGGCGAATCTGCTTTATTTAAAGCCATTGAAGATTCTATTAATGCTAATGGTAATGCGTCATTAGATGTTTGGATGAGCCATGGAGATAAAGTTTCAGAAATTCCTGCTGGCTTTAAAACCATCGCACAAACACCAAGCTGTAAATACGCAGCAATGGCAAATGAAGACAAACAATTTTACGGTGTACAATTTCACCCAGAAGTTACTCATACTAAACAAGGTATGCGCATTTTAGAGCACTTTGTTGTTGATATTTGTCAGTGTGAAAAATTATGGACTTCAGCTTCTATCATTGAAGATGCTATTGCTAAAATGAAAGCACAAGTTGGCGATGATGAAGTCGTTCTTGGTTTATCAGGTGGTGTTGATTCATCTGTGGTAGCTATGCTGTTACATCGCGCAATTGGTGATAAATTAACGTGTGTATTTGTTGATAACGGCTTATTACGTTTAAACGAAGGCCAACAAGTAATGGATATGTTTGGTGATCACTTCGGTTTAAACATCATTCATGTTGATGCTGAAAACCGTTTCTTAGATCGTATGGCTGGTGTTGACGACCCGGAAGCGAAACGTAAAATTATTGGTAATGTATTCGTTGAAATTTTTGACGAAGAAGCCGGTAAGTTAACCAATGCTAAATGGTTAGCACAAGGTACTATTTACCCTGATGTTATCGAGTCAGCTGCATCTGCTACTGGTAAAGCGCATGTGATCAAATCGCATCACAATGTAGGTGGTTTACCTGAAGATATGGAACTTGGTTTAGTTGAGCCATTACGTGAATTATTTAAAGATGAAGTACGTAAAATTGGTTTAGAGCTTGGTTTACCATACGACATGTTATACCGTCATCCGTTCCCTGGCCCTGGTTTAGGTGTTCGCGTTCTTGGTGAAGTTAAGAAAGAATACTGTGACTTACTTCGTCGTGCAGATGCTATCTTTATCGAAGAGTTACACAAGCATGACTTATACAACAAAGTTAGCCAAGCCTTTACTGTATTCTTACCTGTTCGTTCGGTAGGTGTTATGGGCGATGGCCGTAAATACGATTGGGTTGTTAGCTTACGTGCTGTTGAAACTATCGACTTTATGACCGCTGTGTGGGCTCGCCTACCTTATGACTTCTTAGGTCATGTATCAAACCGCATTATTAATGAAATCGATGGTATTTCGCGTGTGGTTTACGATATCTCTGGTAAGCCACCTGCGACAATTGAATGGGAATAAACCTAATCTAAGTTAAGTTAATAGACCAATAAAAAAACGAGCTATTTAGCTCGTTTTTTATTGGCTTGATTAAATTGAGCTAGTCAATTTATTCTTCCATATTAAGATAAGCTTGAGAGTCGATCCACTTGTCAATTTTTTGTTCTAATATCGGCATAGGTAGTGCGCCATCAATTAGTATTTGAGTGTGGAACTTCTTAATATCAAAGTGTTGGCCTAAAGCGCGAGACGCTTTATTACGTAACGAGCGTATTTCACGTTGGCCAATCTTATACGAAACGGCTTGGCCTGGAATAGAGATATAACGTTCAACTTCGGCAGTAATATCACTTTCAGCCATTGACGAGTTATCAATCATATATTGAATCGCTTGCTCACGAGTCCAACCAAAAGCATGTAAGCCAGTATCTACTACTAAACGCATGGCACGTAATTGCTCATCAGATAAGCGGCCATACCATTGGTAAGGGTCTTCAAACATGCCCATTTCTTTACCTAAACTTTCAGCATATAGTGCCCAACCTTCAGAGAATACGGTATAACCACCGAATTTACGGAACATAGGTAAGCCTTCAACTTCTTGTTGAATGGTTATTTGAAAGTGATGACCTGGCGCAGCTTCGTGAATACTTAATGTTTCTAGTAAAAACTTAGGCTGTGCTTTTAAGTTGTGAGTGTTGATATAAAACACCCCAGGGCGAGAACCGTCAGGAGCAGGGCTTTGATAGCTTGCACCCGCACTTGATGCCGCTCTAAACGCTTCAACAGGTTTTACTTCGTAATCAGCTTTAGGGAATACTTCAAATAAATCAGGTAAGCTCTTTTCTATTTTAGCTTTAACGTCGGTATAAGCTTTAACCACTTCTTCTTCGGTTTTCCAGTAAAACTGCTCATCATTTTTTAAGAATTCAAAAAATGCTGGTAAGTCACCTTCAAATTTAACGGTTTCTTTTACCTGCTTCATTTCTTTTAGAATGCGGGCAACTTCTTCTTGACCAAATTTATGAATTTCATCTGCCGTTAGTGCAAGGGTAGTGTTAACTTCTATTTGGTGTTCGTACCAAGCTTTACCATTTGGTAAATCGGATAAACCAACCGTGCTACGGGCTTTTGCTAAATATTCATTTTTAATGAAGTCATGAAACTTTTTATAGCTTGGCGCTAATGTTTTTAAAATTAAGTCGTTGTACTTTTTAGTGATCTTTTTCTTATCACTAGCGCTAATATCTTGGTTATCGGCTAGCATATTAACCGGGCCATAAAACACACTATCTTTAGCATTTTTTACAACATGAGCTGAAAGCTGCGGTAAGATTTTTTCAACAATTGGTTTAGGTAAAACAACACCTTGTTTGATACCTTCACGCATCGACACAATCACACTATCCATGTATGCCACATAGCCTTGGCTTCTTTTGATAAAGTTATCGTAATCTTTTACCGTCTTAAAAGGTTGCGCACTTTCGCCAGAGCCTAAAGTCGCAAAAGAATTATGAATGCCATACATTTGGTTAAGAGGAATTAAGTAGCTTGGAAACTTAGCCCCTTTAATTGCCATTTCACGATCGCGCTTAAATATCTGATAACTTAGTAAATCTTGTCCTGATAAAAGGCTTTCGTCAATATTGTTAATTTGCGCTAAATAGTCTTCTTCTAAAGCTAACTCAGCTGCTAGGGATTCTTTGCTGATAGGTGCACTAAACTTATCGTTGTACTCTGTTAAGCCAATGTACGTACCATAGATTGGTGACATATCTAACGTTGCTTTAAAGTGATTATCGAAAAGTAATTGTAGCGCTTGCTTTTCTGTTTCAGCTGTACGCTCAACAGGAGCTTCGACTGCGGTTGTTTCTGTAGCTGATACCTTGGTAGCGGCGGCTTCACTTTCTTCGCTGTTGGCAACAAAGGAATTACCTGCAGTTACGGCAAGAATTGTTAATGCTAATATTGATTTTTTCATGGTGTCCACTTTACAACGATTTATAAGTATAAGGCTCAATCTCTAGCCCTATTATAGTGAATTATTAATAACTTGCAGTAACTTCGTAAGAAGAAAACTTGCGAATATTGATAACGCCGGTATCAAAATACAAATACTGACCTTTTATGCCCATAAGTGTGCCACTTACTTGCGGGGTTTTATCAAAATTAAAAGAGCTAATTTTGCTTGGGTATTCTAAAACAGGGAAGTCGATATCAACTACATCTGCGTCTAATCGCTCAAATGCATCTTCGCCATAGTTTAATTTTATATCTGCTAATTTTGCTTCAATTTGTGGAATTAGCTCTGCTGCTTTGGCTTTTAAATCAAGGCTATCGGCTTTGCCTTTAAGCATATTTCGCCAGTTTGTTTTATCGGCAATAAACTCGGCTAATGCAATTTCAACCAAGCCTGAGATAATTCGAGATTTAACTTTAAAAATAGGTAATGCTTGATTAGCACCTTGATCTATCCATCTGGTAGGTATTTGAGTATGACGAGTTATGCCCACTTTTATCGCTGTGGTATTGGCTAAATAAACATAGTGGTCAACAAAGCAGTTATCTTCACCCCATTGTGGCTCTCGACAGGTACCTTGGGCAAAGTGACACGTTTCCGGTTTCATAATACACATGTCGCATTTGGCTAGCTTAGTCATGCACACATAACAAAACCCTTGTGAGTAACTTTTTTTAGTTTTACGACTACATTCACTACAATTAATATTTCCAGAGAATTCTAAAGTTAAGTGCTTTCCAATAAGTGGGTTTAGTGCAAGTGAGTGCTCACCTAGTGGCAGGTTGTATTCAACTTGTCCATCAATTAGCTTTGATGTCATTTTAGCTAAGTGGCCAGTAATAGAGTTTGTCATAGTTATTGTCTTAATTATTCTTAGTGATGTTTTTTTGTAGCTCATTCGCTACTAGATTTGAACTTTACCACGGCCAGCTTTAATTTGTCCGCGTTTATTTTTACTGTCCATTCTACGTTTTTGTGAAGCTTTCGTTGGCTTGGTTGCCCGACGCTTTTTTTGCACTACCGTTGCGGTTTTAATAAATTCGATTAGCCTAGCAATAGCCGCTTCTTTATTTTTTTCTTGGGTACGAGAGCCTTGAGATTTAATTACCACAATGCCATCTTTGGTTATGCGAGAATCACTATAAGCTAAAATCAATTCTTTATATTTGTCAGGTAGCGATGACTGCTTTACATCAAAACGCAAATGTATTGCTGTTGCCACTTTATTGACATTTTGTCCGCCCGCACCTTGTGAGCGGATTGCTGAAAATTCAATTTCTTGCTCGTTTAAATACAGGTTGTTTGATATAAATAGCATGCTGCCCGCTTAAGAGGTGGTCTTTGCTTAATTGCGTTAATATTGATTGATTGCTTGTCTCACTGCAACCCATATCAAAGGAAAAGATACAAAAATAATGAAGAGCTCTTGGTTTGTTTATATTTTGCGCTGTGCCGATGACACCTTATACACTGGCGTTACTGTTGATGTAACTAGGCGAATGAAAGAGCATAATGAAGGCGGAGTTAAGTCAGCAAAATATACTCGCCATCGTCGGCCTATTACTTTGATGTACCAAGAATCTTGCCAAGACCGTTCAACTGCCTGTAAAAGAGAAGCGGCAATTAAAAAATTATCGCGAGCAGCTAAGCTAAAATTAATCGCAACAACAAACCCCATAAATGAATGATACGTACATCAAGTACAAAACTGTGGTCTGATTAGTGTATAAGTATTCGTTTTATTTTAATGACACTGTTAAACTACGCAGCGAAAATTGTTTAATCAAGGAAATTAGTAAACGATGTTTATCGAGCAGTATTTTAATGAAGAAAACCAAAAGGTTAGCTTTACTCGTCTACAAGCAAGTGATTTTGCTAAAAAAGTAGCAGATGACTTCAACCCAATTCATAACCCAGAAGCAAAACGTTTTTGTGTTCCTGGCGATCTGCTTTTTTCTATAATCTTAGCAAAGTCGGGTTTAAACCAAAAAATGACCTTTAACTTCAAAGGTATGGTTACCGACGGTATCGAGCTAAATTTCCCAACATCAGTGACTGACTCAGCGCAAGTGCTAGATGATAATGGTAAAGAGTATTTAAATTATAATGTTGCAGGTGAACATACGACTTGTACTACTTTAATTGAATCATTAATTCGCTCTTACGTTGAATTTTCAGGGCATACTTACCCAACTATTTTATGTGACTTAATGAAGCGTAATAATGTCATGATCAATCCGGCACGCCCAATGATTATGTATGAAAGCATGGAAATCGATTTAGATACTCTTGATGTTAAGGAAGTTTCTTTAAAACTTAATAAGGAAGAAACCGTTCTTAAAGCTGCAGGTAAACGCGGCCAAGTTAAGCTTAAGTTTGACTTACTTAGTGACGGTGAAATCGTCGGTCATGGCGTTAAATACATGGTGCTAAGTGGTTTACGCGAATATGAGCAAGACGTTATTGATGCGGTAAACACTGAATTTTATGCAATGAAAGATGCCTATTTAGCTGCTAATAAGTAGTCAACCTCATTATTTATTAACGCCTAGCTCTAGTTATTAGTGCTAGGCGTTTTTGTTTGTGCTTAGCTTCTCGCTTTATCCTGTCAATTTACCCTTTAACGCGCTTATATTTTTTGGGCAGTTTATTATTTTTGCACTGCCACCATAGCTTCCTTGCTTGTTTTTCTTGGTGCTTTAATCTTTCACCTCTTTGCACGCTATAGCCTTGCTTAAGTTTTGATTGCACCTTTTTTAAATCTTGCATAAAAGGATCGCATTTATGTTTTGCTTGTGATGGGAAAGACAGCAGCATTAAAGCTGCAATAGATTGCACTATTAAAGATTTCATAACATTCCTTGTTAATTTATCAAATTGGGATATAGGTGATTTTCAGTATAGTTTATTTTTTAATTGCCATATTTAAACTACACTTTGATTGTTAATATCATTCCCTCTGGCTAGCACTTTTGTTTTTATAAATGCTACACAATGAGCCGAAAATTGATGGGGTTGGTATAAATATAAACAGTGAGCAGGATGCTCGTTACGATTAAGGATAATCTTATGTGTTTTATAAACATACCCAAAATAAATCTACTTTTATTTGTGCTTGCTTATGTATTGCTATTTATACCTAAGCTGCCTGCCCAAGAGCTGCAATTACAACACGCTAAAAGCTATCACGAAAATATAGCTGTTACTGATTATTTTGTTAGTGAAAAACTTGATGGCGTTCGTGCTTACTGGGATGGTAATAAGCTGCTTTCTCGCAATGGCTTATTAATTTCTGTACCGGCATGGTTCATTAAAGGTTTTCCCAACTTCCCGTTAGATGGTGAACTTTGGATAGGTAGAGGGGAGTTTGAGCAAACGGTAAGTATTGTTTCCCAATTATCTTCATCACCAACCAATGACATTCGCTGGCAAAAAATGCGTTTTATGATTTTTGACTTGCCTGAATATAATGGAGATTTTACTGCTAGAGTCAAAGCGATGAAAGATCTCGTTAGGCAAGTGCACTCGCCTTATTTACAAATGATAGCTCAGCAAAAAATACAATCGAGACAACACTTGCAAGAGTTACTTGATGATGTTGTTAAAAATGGCGGCGAAGGGCTTATGCTACATCGTGCTAATGCTATATATGTTGCCGGCAGAAATAATAATGTTCTAAAACTAAAGCCTCACTTTGATGCCGAAGCGGTTGTCGTGGCACACTTACCAGGGCAAGGAAAGTTTTCTGGTATGTTAGGCTCTTTATTGGTGGAAAATAGCGAGGGTATTCGCTTTAAAGTTGGCACCGGATTTAGCAATGAGCAAAGGTTAAATCCGCCGCAAGTTGGTTCTATTATTACTTATAAGTATTGGGGCTACACTAAAACTAGAGTGCCAAGGTTTGCTAGTTTTTTAAGACAGAGAAAGCACTTCTGAATTAATTAAATAAGTTAAAGCTGCAAGGCGTTTTAGCTTGTATGAATGCGCTGGTAATGATTAAATTGTGAAAAATAAAAAAGAGTAATAACACAATGAATTTAGAGTTATGGTTATCGCTAGTAGTGATCTGCATGTTAGGTGCCTTATCACCGGGTCCTAGTTTAGCTTTAGTAGTACGTAATACAATTTCAGCCGGGCTAGGGCAGGGTTTTGCTACTGCTATTAGTCATGGTTTTGGCGTTGCTTTATATGCGGCAATTGCAGTTACCGGTATTGGCTTAGTGATTGTACAATCCCCTGTAATATTTCAAGTTGTGCAATATGCTGGCGCTGCATTTTTAGTTTACTTAGCTGTAAATGCGCTGCAAAGCTCAGGCTCTAAAATTGATTTGTCAGAGAAGGTAAATAAAGTCAAAGTGAATGGTTGGCGCGATGGCTTCTTAATTGCTTTTTTAAACCCTAAGTTAGCCATATTTTTCTTAGCGTTATTTAGTCAGTTTGTTGACGTTAATGCCAGTTTGCAGCAACAACTTATTATGATTATTACCGTTGGTGGTATAGATACTATTTGGTACTGTCTGGTTGTGTTTGGTCTTTCGCGTGGACCTATTTTAAATAAGCTTAAATCAAACAGCCATATTGTCGATAAAGTTACCGGTGTTGTACTGCTATTGTTAGCGGTACGCGTTGTTATTAACTAAGTTAATACCGGCAAGCTAATAAAAAAGGAAAAGCCTCTGCTTTTCCTTTTTTGTTTGAGCTGTTTTTATTTAATCTGTTTGATGATATTTAAAGATTAATACCTTTAAGCCTTTGCCCGGCATGGCTTCTTTATACACTTCGGGCGGCGTAATACTTTCTATGTATTCACAACTTGGGCATTGTGTCTCAATCATTTGATGAATAAAATCTTCAGATAAGTCAGGCGAATTAAGGCAAAGCATTAACAAGCCTTGATCGTTCATAAGTTGTGGTAAGCGCCTGATAATTTTGGGGTAATCACGCTTAATATCTACACTGCCTTTTTGAAAAGACGGAGGATCGCTAATAAGTAAATCATACGGGCCGTGCTTTTTTAAGCGACCATAAGATTTAAAAATATCGACCCCTTCAAATTTCACCTTGTTTAATTCGTGCTTATTTAGTCGGTGATTGTCTCTGCCTTTCGCAAGAGGGGCTTTGCTGATATCAACATTAACTACTTGCTTAGCGTTACCTGCTATTGCTGCAATAGAAAAAGGGCAGGTGTAGGCAAATAGATTCAATACATTTTTATTATCACTATGCTCTTTAACCCACTGTCTGCCATTGCGCATATCAAGAAAAATACCGTAGTTCTGCGCTTGCCCAAGTTGGACGTGATATTTTAAACCATGCTCGATAGCTATTAGGTTACTTACATCATCACCGCGAAGTAACTCTGTTGGCGCTTTGTCACGACACCTAAATTGTACCTGCACACTTTTACATTCTGGCAGGTTTTGCATTAGTAACTCAGCTTGTGTTGCTAACCAAGTAGCATCTTCTTCCTTGTATAAGGTGATTAACGCAACCGGAGGCATCCAATCAACGCAAACATGCTCTAATCCAGGGTAAGCGTGGCCTCGACCATGAAATAAGCGTCTGCTCTCTAGTAGGTCATCTTGTGAGTATTGCTCAAAAGGAATGTGTTCGATCATGAAGTTAGCTGAGATTTAAATGAAATTTAGCTGATTTTAACATAGAAAAGCCTAGAGTTATTCACCCTAGGCTTTAAAGTTTCTAGTTTCTAGCTTATCCAAACATCGAGTAGCCAAAATATATCTTAGCGACAGTGTTCACTAGAATAACCACTAATACTACAGGGATAAATGTGCCTAAAGAAATATCCACATACTTCGCCATTAGGGTATTAGCAAAGCCTGGGTTACCTTCGCTTAATTCGGCATTTAAGTTATGTTTTTTCCAGCGGTAGCTTACGAATAAACAAATTAATAAACCATTAAGAGGTAAAATCGTGTCGTAAAACATGTCGTAAATTACATCGAATAATGACTTAGTTGCGCCGCCATAAGTTGTTAGCTCTGTTAAGAATGAAACTAAACCAAATGATAGAGTTGATAATGCCGCTAAAATACCACCCCAAATAAACATATTGCTTAGTGCTTTTTTACGAGTTTGTTTTTTCTCATCAATTAAGTAAGCAACCGGTACTTCCATAATTGAAACGAGCGAAGTGATCGCCGCAAAAAATACTAACAAGAAGAAAACAGCTGCGATAGCACTTGCTAAGAAGTAGCCAACAGTTAGCTGTAGGGCTAAGAATATTTTTGGTAAGAAAACAAAAATCATCGACACCGAGCTAGAGCTTAAATCATCAGGATTAACTTCTGGGTTGAAAGAGAAAATCGCAGGTAAAATCATTAAACCGGCAATAAATGCCACAGCGGTATCGGTAATGGCTACTAATTTTGCCGAGTTAGGAATATTAGTTTCTCTGCTAATGTACGAGCCATAAGTAATTAAAATACCCATACCTAGAGATAAAGAGAAAAAGGCTTGTGCAAGCGCGCCACTAATAACTGAAGGCGTTATTTTGTCGATATCAGGAATAATGTAAAACTTAAGGCCCGCCATAGCGTTATCTAAAGTTAACACAAAAATCACTAATAAAATTAGCATAACGAATAAGCCAGGCATCATTACTTTAGCTGCGCGTTCGATACCATCTTTAACCCCAGCTTTTAAAATGAAAGCAACTAAGCCGCCAACACCTGCCATAGCGCCAAATAGGTAAAGAGGGTCGTTAATAATGCTTGAGAAGCCTTCTGTGCTAGCTAAGTAATCTAAATTACCGGTTAGGGTCATTACTAAATAAATTAATATCCAGATAGTTAACACAGTATAAAATACAGCTATCATAAACGGCGTAAGAATGCTGACTAAACCAGCAAGGCGCCATCTTGAGTTTTCTCCAGCTAACGCGCCATAAGCACCTACTGGGTTTTTTGCTGTTTTACGGCCAATCGCCATTTCAGCCATCATTACCGGTAAACAAATAGCAAATACAAAAATAGCGTACATTAATAAAAATGCGCCACCGCCATTTTTTGCTGCGTTAACTGGAAAGCCTACAATATTACCAATACCTACGGCAGAGCCTGCCGCAGCTAAGATAAATCCTAATTTTGAACTAAAATGCTCACGTGGTGCACTCATAAAAAAATCCTGATAAAAATCGTTGTTGTTATTTTAATTGATCTATAAAAATGTTTTGTTATTTTCAGTAACTGAAAATATATTACCTCGATGCTAGCAAGGATTTTGATCTATGTCTTGTATGTAACAACGAATAGTTATATTTATCGGCTATTTATTGCTGTCAGCGCTTTCGTCTTTTTCGGTACTTTTATCTTCAGCAGGCTTTTCAGCTTTTTCTGGATGCCATTTATATATACCCATAATGGTGCAGTTATCGTGTCTGTCCATATCTGCATCGGTGATCACTTTATCACCTTTAGATAAACAATTAGACGCACCTCTTGAAATGGTGGCTATGCGTAGCATGGCAAAATCTGGATCGCAGGTGCCGATAAGGTCTAATTTGTATTGCTCTTTCCTACGGTCAAAAACAACTAACGCTTTATTTTCGCCTTCAATAGGACTCCAGCTATCCATAGTACGGTTAAAACATATTTGCGTAACCTCTTCTCCTTGGCGAGGGTCGGGCTTTTGTGGTGCTTGGTCAGCTGTATTTGTTGCACATGCCGATAAAAGTAATAAGGAAAATAAACTTAATAATTTCAACATAACGACTACCTTCAATTTATTAATGTTAGTGACTTTTGTCTTTAATACTATTGCCATTAATTATGCGATTAATTGAGCAAAAAATTAATGGGATTGGTATAACTATAGCTGAAAAATTAGACTTTAATGTAATAAAAAGTATATACAATACAAACAATTGTATTTTTTATTACAAAATAAAAAGCCCTAATTCACGCTCATGAATTAGGGCTTTAAACTGTAAGTTTATATCTGCTTACAGTTTGATTTGTTGCGTGGCTTGCTTAGCAAAATCAATTAAATGCTCACTTTGCTTACCATTGGCTAAAGTTACTACTACTTTGTAACGGCCTTTAAAGCCTCTGAAATTAACTTCGCCTGATTTATTCGCTTTGCTTTCTAACTTAGTATGCCAAGTTTTATGGATTAGCTTATCGTAAACCTGACCACTTAAATTTAATTGGCCTTGTTCATTATATAAATCCGTTAAGTTCCAGTGCATAAAAGCATCGGTACTTGGATGTGAGAAAAATACCGTGATTAAGTCATTGGTGAACTGGGCTTTTAATTCTTCATCAATTTCAAAGAAATCGAACTCGGTCATACTGATAGGTAAACCAAACTCAGCAAAACGATTTAGTCTTTCATAAATTTCAGTAATAGGCATAGGGCCTTGATAATGACCTTGTACACAAACTTTATCGATAGCGTTATTGTCGGTATAGAATTTCATCCAGTCATAATATGCATCTTGATGCCATGCATCATAACGAGAAACAATACCGTAATCATTCGCACAACGCTGTGCATTTGGATTCGCTTCTTTAGCGGCTTCTAACCATTCGATACTTGCTTCTTTACCTACAATATCAACAAAGTGATGTTCTGGAGATGGCTCGTTAATTACATCCCAATCGCTGATTTGATCAGGGTAAAGTGCGGCAAACTCTTTAACGTGTTTTAAAAGCTCTTGCTGAAACTCTTCAGGATGTTGCTTGAAGTAATCTTGCTTTTTTTCAATGTCTTTATGAGCACTGCGGAAACGGCCCCAAACTAATGCGTGGCCACGAACTTTTAAATCACGCTCTGCTGTCCATTGCATCGCTCTTGCAACAACTTCAGGCTTGTAGTAGCGCCATTTTAATGCGTTGTTAAATACCACTAAGTTACACATTTCTTCGATGTTATCGAGTTGCTGCTGCTTTTGCTCTTTAGTGAAGCGCTTTTTCTTGTCGTCAAATAACTCTAACGCTTTTAAGCCACAACCAAAGCTGTAGTCGTGACGGTCAAGTTCAATGTTTAGTTTTGCATTGCTAATTGCATTGTTATTTGCATCAACTAGCTTGATGGCATAATCCGCTTTACGAATTTCTTCTATACGAGCATTTGCTTCACTACGCCATGGCGCATCTGCTTCGTGACCAAAATACTTCATTTTAGTCATAGGTAAGTTAGCAACGGTTTGTTGTTGCTGATAATTAACTAGTTCTAGTTCAGCTATCTGTACCTGTTGTTTGTCTAAGCCCCCTAAAAGAAATGCTAAGCGCATATTTTCAGTCGTTTTTTCTTGCTTGATTTTTATTGGCACATAAAGTGTTTGCCACTGCTTAGTAAGCATTAAGCGTTTGTTGACTAGTGGTTTGCCTTTTTGGTTGAACCTAAAGAACAGATCCATTTGACCAACACTACCGTCAGCAATTTCTGACTTTACTGAACGAGCTACTATTTTAAACATAACTACGTCATTTGTAGTAATACCGGCATTATCAAAAGCAAAGGGTACCTGAATGCCCCAAATTTTTGGTGACTTCTTCAACACGTTAATATCTAACACGCTTGGGTATTGTTTATCGTTAATATCTACTTTTTTAATGGTTGCAAACTCATTGTTACGAACCAATTTGGTTAAAGCAGGCTTGTACTGAACTACTTTTCCACCCGCTGGTACTTTATCTTTAGCATTAACTGCAGGAGCTAATATTAAAGTTAAGCAGGATAATAAAATTGTACTTTTTGAGGTTATAAACTTTAGCATTACTTCGCGCTCACTTTTATTGGTTTAGGTAAGTCCCATTTCATTTTTTTACCTGGTTTACGGTATTGTGCATTTGCATCTAATAACCAAGCATCAAGTTTTGCCTGTAAATCTTTTACTTTTTCAGGATGTTGCTTAGCAATATTATTGTTTTCGCCTAAATCATCTTTTAAGTTAAATAATTCAACAAAGCCATCGTTATACCAGTTAATTAATTTCCAGTCACCGTCAATTACAGCTGAACTAATACGATCTCCAGTTGAGTTAGGACGAGATATTGGAGAGTGCCAGAACATAGGCGCACGAGTGTAGTTTTCACCTTTGGCTGCTTTGATGTAGCTTACGCCATCTAAATGGTCTTTCGGGCTCAGTGGTAAACCTGCAGCTTCAAGCATAGTAGGGTAATGATCCGTTCCGGTTACTTGTACATCTGATACGCTATTTTCTGCAATAACACCTGGCCATTTTATTATATGAGGTACGCGGATACCGCCATCGTATAACCAACCTTTACCGTGTTTATATGGCAAGTTCGACGTTGCAACTTCACGAGGCTTTGGACCACGAGAAGATAAACCGCCGTGATCGGAAGTAAAAATAACTACCGTGTTTTTATCTAAACCTAATGCTTTTAATTTGGCATTTAGTTTACCTACACTGTCATCTACTGACTTAACCATAGCTGCATAAGTAGGGTGGTTTTGCAGAGTCTTTTGCTCTGAAATCCCAGTGCCATCTGGCTTGATATCGTACTGCTTACCACCTTTAACTGGTTTACGGCCCATTTTCTCTAACTTGTTGGTAAAGTAATCTGTATCTTTGCCTAAAGATTCAATAGGAGTGTGTACAGCATAGTGAGAAAGTACTAATAAGAACGGCTCTTCTTTATGACGTTCAATAAAGCTTAATGCTTCCGCGCTCATACGGTCTGTTAAAAATTCGCCTTTTTTGCCTTTTGCACTACCAAAGGTCTCTTTACCTTTTTTAGTCTTAGCACCCCAAGGGTAAAAGTAACTGTCAGGTGCTCCAGCTGATGCCGCTAAAATACTTTCATCAAAGCCTTGTGCTTGTGGCCAACCATCTTTCTTTTTTCCTAAATGCCACTTACCAATAAAGCCCGTTGAATAACCCGCTTGTTGTAAATGCTCTGCAAACGTAACTTTTGCTAGAGGGAGGGCATTCAACTTATGATTTTTCAGGCTACTACCTGTGCGAGTAGGTGACTGACCACTCATAAAACCAATGCGAGAAGGTACGCAACGAGGGTGAGAAACGTAAGTATTGTTAAACTTCATACCTTCGCTTGCTAATTGGTTAAGGTTAGGAGTTTCATGAAAATCACTACCGTAAGTTTCTAGATCTTGGCGACCTAAGTCATCGGCAATAATTAATACGATATTTGGTTTAATGGTATCTGCTGCTTTGCTAGCAGCTTCTGCATTTACTTGGTAACTGCCTAAGCTAAGAATTAAGCCAGAAAGCACTAATTTTATTTTAGAAAATTTCATAGAGTTAACCTGAATATATAATTTGCAGGTAAACTAACAAGTAATGATATCGTTATCAACTGTAACTTTATTGCTTTACTAAACATTTACATGACGATGATAATCTCGAGTGTAAAGTTTTGTAAAATGGTTAGCGAGTTGTAAAATTACTGATAATGTTAACTGTATCAGGATAAAATTTTATATTTATTAGGTGCTAAAATGAATGCCACGACTCCACAAGCTGCAATAGCAGTTAACCGATTCGGTTTAGGTGCGAAAGGAGATGAACTTGCACAAGCAAATGCAAATCCTAAAGCTTGGTTGAAACAACAACTACAGCCTATTAAGTTGTCTAATAGCTTATATACCTCTGATTATATTTTAACTGAATTAGCTAAATACGGTGAAGCTCGTAGGCAAGCTAAAAAATCGAAAAATGCAGAAGCTGAATTTGACAAAACCAATAAAGAGCGAGGTAAGTTTTTACAAAACTCTTATCGTGGGTTATCAACAGATACTTTCGTTGCCGGTTTAAATTCCAATAATAGTGTGAGCTGGCGTTTATTAGATTTTTTCTCTAATCACTTTAGTGTCTCGGCATCTGGCCCTCAGATGACAGCTATTGCATCTACTTTAGAACGAGAAGCAATTGCACCTAATTTACTAGGTAATTTTGAAGATATGTTACTCGCCGTTACTAAACACCCGGCAATGATAGTGTATTTAAATAACGAGCGCTCTTTTGGTCCTAATTCTCGTATTGGTAAAAAAGGCAGGGGCTTAAATGAAAACCTCGCACGTGAAATTCTTGAGTTGCATACATTAGGTGTTGATGGCGGTTATCAACAACAAGATGTTATTGAACTCGCTAAGGGCATTACGGGTTGGAGTATCGCTAACCCACGTAAAGAAGATACTGTTGGGTTTATGTATCGCTCTTGGGGAAAAGAGCCGGGTGACAGAGTGCTCTTAGGCAAGGCTTATAAGCAAGAGGGTATGGCGCAAGGTGAAGCCATGCTTAAAGATTTAGCTAACCATCCTAAAACAGCTAATTACGTTTGCAGTAAATTAGTGAAACATTTCATTAGTGATAAGCCTAGCCCAGATTTAGTTAATATTTTAGTTGCTACATGGCAAAAATCAGGCGGCAATATTAAAGCTGTGATGAATGCAATGATTGATTCTGATTTAGCTTGGCAAGCACAAAAGCAAAAGTTTAAAACGCCAAGAGAATTTGTGATGTCATCGTTACGCGCAGTTGGTAAAAAAAACATAAAGCCGAAAGAGCTATTCTTTACATTAAACACTTTTGGACAACAACCAATGCAAGCAGGATCTCCTGCAGGCTATAGCGACGAACAGCAAGATTGGGATGGCGCAAACGCATTAATGTCTAAAATTGACTGGGTGTCGTTGCTTGCTAGAAAGTCTAAAGCCAATGCTGAAAAAGTGATGCAGCAAACATTAAATTTAAAACCAAGTGAACATACTTATAAAAGTGTTGTAAGAGCCGAAAGTAGAACCCAAGCTTTAGCCCTTTTATTACTTAGCCCAGAGTTTTTAAGAAGATAACGGAGAAATAAGATGAAAAGACGTCAATTTGTAAAAATGCTCGGCGCATCTGCATCGTTAGTAGCTATGCAATCTCCGGTATTAGCCGCAATAAATAAAAGCTCTAAAAAACCAGCTAAAATTGTTTGGTTAGTGCTAAGGGGGGCGATGGACTCATTGCACACAGTTGTACCTGTTACTGACCCTGATTATGTAGCATTAAGGCCTAAGCTATCGAAAGCATTTAAAGATGAGTTATTACCATTAGATGCTAATTTTGCCCTGCATCCGTCATTAAAACATTTACATAGCTTATATAAAAATAAGCAAATGTCGCCAGTTGTTGCCGTTGGCTCAGGTTACCCAAAGCGCTCGCACTTTGATGGTCAAGACTACCTTGAAAGTGGTCTTAGTACGATGAACCATGATACTGGTTGGTTAGGCCGTGCGATGAATCAATTAGAGCTGCAACCTAATAGTAAAGCGCTAGCTGTCGCTAATTCGGTGCCCATTAGCTTACGCGACACCAATAAGGTAAGTTCATGGTACCCAACCAATCTTAAAGATGCAGATGAGAGTATCTATGATTCGTTAATGAATTTATACCAAGATGATGAACTTTTATTATCTCGCTTAAACGAAGGCTTAAATACCCAGCAAATGGCTGGCGAAAACACTAGTAAAAAACGAGCTAAGTTTATAGATTTAGCTCGCTCGTGTGGCAAGCTCTTAGCCAGTGATAATGGCACCGATTGCGCAATGCTTGAATTTGGTGGCTGGGATACTCATAACAATCAGGCATTTCGTCTTGCTAAGCAGTTATCCGATTTAGATAGCGGTATTGCTGCTCTGCAACAAGAATTGGGTGAGCACTGGCAAAATACGGTAGTGATGGTTGCAACCGAGTTTGGACGTACCGTTAAAGAAAATGGCACTGGCGGTACTGATCATGGTACTGGTGGTGCAATGTTTATGCTTGGCGGCGCCGTTAATGGCGGTAAAGTTCTGGGCAACTGGCCCGGATTAAAAGCTGAGCAGCTTTTTGCTGGTAGAGATCTTATGCCAACAACTAGCACCTTTTCTTGGATAGCGACGGTTTTACAGCAACACTGGCAATTATCTAATGCAGATATTAGTAAAGTATTTCCTGATGCTAAGGCCTATAAGGTTAAACTGACCGCCTAATAGCAAGTAGGCTCTAGCACATAACAGTTTTTTAGAGAGTAAATGTAAAAAGCCTTGATTTCACTTATGTCATCAAGGTTTTTTATATGATTATGCTTTTAAACTTGTAGAGTTTCTTAAAACAAGCTTACACGGGAACTGGGTTTGAACATCGCTATAATCTTGCTTTTGCATGTGCAATATTAATTTTTGTACCGCGTGTTTGGCTATTTCAGCTATAGGTTGTTTTACTGTGGTAATTGACGGCCAAATTTGTTGTGACACAGGGGCATCGTCATAACCAACAACGGATAAATCAGATGGCACATTAATCTTCATTTGCGCAGCAACTTTTAATACCGCCGCGGCCATATAATCATTACAAGCAAAAATTGCTGTTGGCTTATGCTCTTGTGTTAATAGCTGACGAGCACAAACTTCACCAGATTCAAAAGTAAACTCACCTTGTTTTACCAAGTCATCTGACACTTGCATGCCCATTTCTTTTAGCGCTCTTTGATAGCCTTCAAACCTTTTTGGTGTAGCGCCAAAATCTTGATGACCTTTAATTATGGCAATGTCAGTGTGCCCTAAAGAAATCAAAAAGTTGGTAATATCAAATGCCGCTTGTTCATCATCAGAACAAACAAATGGAGAATCATGTTCACGATTGAAAGGAGAAATCCTAGCAAAAGGGATTTTGTTGTCTTCAAGTAATTTAATTAATTCTTGGTTATCACATAGCGGATGAGTAAGTAACATACCATCCTGCCTAGCGTGATTGATCATAGTTTCAATATTTTCAATCAAGTTAGGTTGGTTGTGATCGCATGGCTGAATTTGTAAGTTATAACCTTGCGCATTAGCTTGTTCTATGGCGCCATTTTGCAGCTCTAATACATAGCCTGGATTAGGATTAGAATACAGTAATGTAATAATAAAACTACGTTGCCCGCGCAATGCACTAGCTAAAGGATTCTTTTTAAAACCTAACTCATCAACGGCTTTTTTAACTAACTCTTGCATAGCAGGACGTACATTAGGTTCGTTATTAATAACCCTTGATACTGTTTTAACTGATACTCCAGCTAATTTAGCTACATCTTTTATCGTTGCTCGCAAAGGAAATCCTTACTACTTGAAGAAAAATTGTTAACGCGATGTTATTTGGTTAATTATTTGCATTAAACCGTATAATGTTGCAATTAGCAATAATGGGATTATAAAAAAGGCTCACATAAAGATGTGAGCCTAACTAATTGCTATAAAATCTTAACTTTTTATTTAGTTTGCTGCTTTTTAGGTAAACGCTTTTTATCGTGTTTCATAAAATTACGTAAACCATCTTCGCCGTCTTCTTTAAGCCAGTGCTCAGGGAATTCAGCCGCTTTTGAACGGTTTTGTTCACGGTATACTGCACCAGAGCTAAATTTCTCAGTAAATGGTACGGTATGCTCACCTTTATTGTTTGCTAGTAACTTAAATAATTTGGCACGCATTTCAACAACAATTGGTAAATACTTAGGATCGTTGATTAAGTTATTCATTTCTCTTGGATCGTTTTTAAGATCGTATAACTCTTCAGTATCCCAAACGCCATGGTATTGGATAATTTTGAAATTATCAGAGCGCAATGCAAACGTTGTTGGTGTAGAAGGGTAGTTAAATTCCCAGTAATACTCGTATAGGAACTCATTACGCCATTTACCATTTTCTTTACCCTTAGCAAGGTCTAAGAAGCTCTCACCGTCAAAATGTTCAGGGCTTTCAACACCTGCCATTTCAAGCAATGTTGGTGCGATATCAATGTTAGCAACCATTTCAGTAACAATTTTACCACCTTCTAAGTAGCCTGGAGCGTAAGCTAATAATGGTACTCGCATCGATTCTTCATAAGCGTTACGCTTATCGATAAGGCCGTGCTCACCAAACATAAAGCCATTATCACCCATTAATATAACAGTAGTGCTATCGGTTAAGTCATTTTCATCTAACCAAGCTAAGATACGTCCTAAGCTATCATCAACTGCCGAAATAGCACGGTGATATTGCTTTTTGTAAGACTGTACATCAAGAGCACTATGATAAGGGAAGTCTACACCGTGCCATGAGTTACGTTGGTTTTGCACCCACATTGGCTTGCCTTTACGGTTTTCAGGTGTATCGGCTTGGCTTGCTGGTACAGGTAGTTTTATATCTTCGTATAATTTTTCATGACGTTTTGCAGGAGAAAAGTCTGAATGAACGGCTTTATGAGAAAGGTATAACATAAATGGCTTGCTTTCATCACGACTAGTTAACCAATCAATAGAGTAATCAGTTAATTCATCAGTAATATAGCCAGTTTGTGGTACACGTTTACCGTTGATATTGAATGTGTAAGGCTTACCATTAGGCATTGTTTTTGGGTAGTAAATACCTTGGCCTGGGAAACTTAACCAGTAATCAAAACCATTTTGCGGCATATCACTTACGCCATGTCCGGCAGCTTCACCCATGTGCCATTTACCAATAAATGCAGTTTGATAACCGGCATCTTGTAAATATTCAGGGAAGAAAATAGTACCTTCTCGAGCAGGCTTGTTGTTATCAACTACGCCATGGTTGTGCATGTACTGGCCCGTTAATATAGAAGCACGACTCGGTGAACAAAGAGCAGTAGTTACGAAAGCATTTTTAAAATGCACACCTTCATTTGCCAGTTTGTCCATATTAGGAGTATTTAAAATAGGGTTCATAACACCTAATTCATCAAAACGTTGATCATCAGTTAATACATAAATGATATTACGTTTGCCGTTTTCTGGTTTCTCTGCGGCTTGCACAAGTGAAGATTGGCTAAATAGAGCAAGCAATGAGCTTACGCCTAAAATTAACATCTTCCTTGAAGTTTGTATGGCATTGGCCTTAGTTGATTTCAACGTTAACTCCTGATTGAGATATATCCTCTAAATTATTTAGTAGTAACAATAGAGGTATGTTATTAGAATATGGAAACATTAAATACTGTCTTGACACCGTTGTCAAGACAGTATTTAATTAGCCAACTATTATTATAAGAAAATATATTATGAAATATAAAAATGCTTTGCCTTTAACCGCCGCATTAGCCTCTTTAAGTATGCTCTGTATGCCAGTGGTAGCGGCTGATTTGTTGCCATACCAAGATAAAAATCTTTCAGCCGAGGAGCGTGTTGATGATTTGATTTCTCGCATGACTTTGCGAGAAAAGGCAGGACAAATGAGTCAATTTGTTGGCCTTGAACATATTAAAGAGTCAGAGTCTAAATTAACTGCAGAGCAATTAAACAGCTCTGATGCTCATGGTTTTTATCCTGGGCTTCGTCCTGCTGATTTATTAGCTATGGTAGAAAAGAGTGAAATAGGCTCTTTTTTACATGTTGTTAATATAGAAGAAGCGAATGAGTTGCAAAAACATGCAATGAAGTCACGTCTTGGCATTCCACTTATTATTGGTATAGATGCTATTCATGGTAATGCTTTAGTCAGAGGTGCTACCGTGTACCCTTCGCCAATTAGTGCGGCGAGCTCTTTTAATTTAGATTTAGTTAAGAAGTCTTCAGTTGAAACAGCAAAAGAGATGCGTGCTAACGGCTCTCATTGGACATTTACGCCTAATGTCGATGTTGTTCGCGACCCGCGTTGGGGACGTGTAGGTGAAACATTTGGCGAAGACCCTTTCTTAGTCGCTAAGATGGGCGTAGCAACTGTTGAGGGATTACAACAAACTGACTTTACCGGCTATGACAAAGTAATTGCTAATGCAAAGCATTTTGTTGGTGGTGGTGATTCTATCAACGGTTTAAATATTGCCCCTCTTGATGTATCAGAGCGTACCTTAAGACAAGACTATTTTCCTCCATTTAAAGAAGTTCTAGACGCTGGCGTATTTACTGTAATGGCCGCACATAACGAAGTTAATGGCGTGCCTTCTCATGGTAGTAAGTTCTTACTAACTGATGTGTTGCGTGGCGAGTGGGACTTCCCTGGTTTTGTGGTGAGTGATTGGCTTGATGTTGATCGTTTAAAAACACTGCATAAAGTAGTACCTACTCATAAAGATGCTGTTCACCTCACCGTTGATTCTGGTATGGATATGAATATGCACGGTCCACAATTTGCAGGTCCTATTATTGAGTTAGTAGAAGAAGGGCGTTTAACTGAAGCGCGCATAGATGCATCCGTTAAGCCGATCCTGTTAGCTAAATTTCGTTTAGGGTTATTTGATAATCCATACGTTGATGAAACACTGCGCGATAAAGTTAATTTTAATAGCGAGCACCAGCAAACTGCATTAGCTATGGCGCGCGAATCAATTGTTTTATTGAAAAATGACAATAATGTTTTACCGCTTAAAAATGTTAAAAACATCTTTGTTACAGGCCCTAATGCAGATGCACATACCACATTAGGTGATTGGTCATTAGAGCAACCTGAAGATAACGTAACAACAATATTGGAAGGCTTGCAGCAAGTAAGTGGTAATAAAATTAAGCTTGATTACTTAGATGTGGGCAAGCAAGTTAAAGTACTTAGCGATGAGCAAATTACTGAAGCTGCAAAACGAGCTAAATCGGCAGATGTGAGCATAGTTGTTGTTGGTGAAAACCCGCTTAGATTTGACAATGAAGGTAAAACATCCGGTGAAAACGTAGCTCGTGCTGAATTAGATTTATACGGTAGACAGCTTGAATTAATAAAAGCTGTTCACGCTGCAGGCAAACCTGTAATTGTGGTATTAATTAATGGTCGACCTATATCAGAGCCATGGTTGAGTGAAAACGTTGATGCCATCGTTGAAGCTTGGGAGCCAGGAAGTTTTGGTGGCCAAGCGGTAGCTGAAATTTTATATGGTAAAGTAAATCCAAGTGCCAAAATGCCAATTTCTGTACCTTATAGCGTGGGCCATATCCAATCAATTTATAACCATAAACCATCAACTTACTTTAAACGTTATGTTGATTCCCCGACAAAGAATTTATACGAGTTTGGTTTTGGTTTAAGTTACAGCACATTTACTTACTCTGAATTATCACTTGATAAAAACTCGATAAATAAAGACGGTAGTGCAACCGTTACGGTTAAAGTAACCAACACTAGTGATGTCGCTGGTGATGAGGTTGTGCAGTTGTATATTAATGACAACTACAGCCAAGTTACGCGTCCGGTAAAAGAGTTGAAAGGCTTTAAACGTGTTAGTTTAGGTGCAAACGAAAGCAAGAAAGTTAGTTTTACAGTTACGCCTGATTTACTAGCTTATTATAACTTAGCCATGCAATGGGGGGTTGAGTCTGGTGACTTTACCTTAATGGTTGGCTCTTCTTCACGCGATAGCGATTTAAAAACAATCCAGCTTAATGTGAAGTAACAGGAACATTTATGAAATTTACAAAATTAATCTCAGCTCTGTCTATAACACTTACGTGTTTACCATTAGCATTGAATGCTGCAGAGCCAGTAAAACAGCCAAATATTTTATTTATTGCTGTTGATGACTTAAAGCCCCTTGCCGGCGCCTATGGTGACAAGCAAGTAATTACGCCCAATATAGATGCTATTGCTAATCAAGGTACTATGTTTGCTAATGCATACTCACAATGGCCTGTTTGTGGTCCGTCAAGAATGAGCTTAATGACAGGTTTGCGACCGGAAACGAACGGTATTATGAATTTAAAAGATCATATCCGTGAGGTTAATCCTGATGTGGTAACTTTGCCACAGTTGTTTAAACAAAATGGTTATGAAACAGCTGCTGTAGGTAAAATTTTTGATCCTCGTAATGTCGAAAGTAGGGAGAAAGATGATCCTGCTTCGTGGTCAATCGCTTATGAAGTGCCAAAAGCATCGATGAAGGGCAAGCAAAAGCTAGCGGTAGAATCAATTGATGCACCAAGTGTTAAGTTTGTTGATGGTAATATTAATGCTCGAGGCATTAAGCTACTTAAGCAAATGGCAAACAAAGATAAGCCTTTCTTTTTAGCTATTGGCTACAAACGTCCACACTTACCATTTACCGCGCCGAAGAAGTTTTTTGATTTATACAACCCCGCAGAATTTACTTTAGCGCCTTTCCAAGATGCGCCTAAAAATAGTAAGCCTGAGTTTATTTTAAATAACAACGGTGAAATGCGAACATATAAGCCAACTCCTAAAGCTGGTGAAAAAGTTAAGCCGTACCCTAAAGGTGCTTTTTCAGAAGAGCATCAACGTGAGTTGATCCATGGTTATTATGCCGCGGTTAGTTTTGTTGATAGCTTAGTTGGTGACTTGGTTGCCGAGTTAGAAAAAACGGGGCAAGCCGATAATACTATCATTGTGTTTTGGGGCGATCATGGTTTCCACCTTGGCGATCACGGTATGTGGGGGAAACATACCACTATGGAAAAGGCTAACCATGTACCTTTGATCATTAAAGTACCAGGGCAAAAACCAGTAATTTATAAAAAGCCTGTAGGATTAATGGATATTTATCCTACGCTGACCGAGTTGGTTGGATTAAAAGCGCCGTCAAATTTACAAGGTGACTCACTAGTGCCTGCAATCAAAGAGTTACCAGAAGATAAGCAACCAGTGGCTATTAGCCAATATAAGCGCCGAGGTGCATTTGGTTATTCACTTCGCACTGAAAACTACCGCTATACTGAATGGTTAAGTAAGCATAAAAAAGTAGTTTACCGTGATTTATACGACATGACTAAAGATCCTGGCGAAACTGTAAATGTAATAAATGACGCTAAATATAAAGAAGTTGCTGCTAAATTAGCGCAACTCCTGCGTGAAAACTCATCAGGTTTAAAACGCTTATAAAGCTACAAGCTCAATAAAGCTAGGTATGAACTTACCTAGCTTTTTTTATACTCATTGTACCATGTTAAAAAAGTGTTGATAACGATGTCACATGGTGTATGCTTGCATTAATTAATGATTTAACCGCTGCTTAGCTAACTTGCAAATGAATTTTAGCTAAGCAGAATATGAAAATTACTATTATAAAAATATCGGGATAAATATGGCGACTACTTTTACAACCAGTTCACAAACTCTGGTGACAGGCAACGATAATTTAAATACCAACGTAAGTTTGGTTATTTTAACTTCATTATTTTTTCTATGGGGATTTATTACCTGTCTTAATGACATTTTAATTCCACATCTAAAAGGTGTATTTGATTTAAACTATACGCAAGCAATGTTGATTCAATTTTGTTTCTTTAGTGCTTATGCAATTATGTCTATGCCATCAGCGAGCTTAGTAAAGCGAGTTGGTTTTAAAATGGGTATAGTATCGGGACTCGTTGTTGCTGGTATTGGTTGTTTAATGTTTTACCCTGCCGCTTCTATGCAATCTTACCCTATGTTCTTAGCGGCTTTGTTTGTATTAGCATCTGGTATTACTTGTTTACAAGTATCGGCTAACCCTTATGTAACAGCATTAGGTGAGCCTAAAACAGCTTCAAGTCGTTTAATTATGACGCAAACTTTTAATTCACTTGGTACTACAGTAGCGCCATTCTTTGGTGGCTTACTTATTTTATCGGGCGTTGCAGTTGGTGTTGAAGAATTGAGCCTAATGAATGAAGCTCAATTAGCTCAACATAAACTTGCTGAAGCGCAGTCAGTGCAAATGCCATACATTGGTTTAGCCGTTGCTCTATTTGCTTTAGCTGCAGTATTTACTTGGTTAAAGTTACCAACAATTTCAGCTATCGATGATTCTGAATCGACTGGTACAGACGTTAAATCAGCTTGGACATTCCCACACTTAACTTTAGGTGCTGTAGCAATCTTCGTTTATGTTGGCGCTGAAGTATCTATCGGTAGTTTCTTAATCAACTTCTTGGGTGAAGAGAATATCTTAGGAATGGAAGAGTCTGAAGCTGCTCACTATATAGCTTATTATTGGGGCGGAGCATTAGTTGGTCGCTTTATTGGTATATTTGCAACTCGTTATATTGCCGCTCACAAGATACTTGCTTTCAACTCAATTGCATCTGTAGTATTAATCGTACTTGCAATGTATAGCGATGGTTACGTTGCTATGGTATCTATACTTGCGGTTGGTTTATGTAACTCTATTATGTTCCCAACAATCTTCTCTTTAGCTGTAGCTGATTTAGGTAAAGCAACCAGCCAAGGCTCAGGTATTTTATGTTTTGCTATTGTTGGTGGGGCAATCGTACCATTGTTACAGGGTGTATTAGCAGATACTATAGGTATTCAATTAGGCTTTATCCTGCCAGCTGTATGTTATGCGTTTATCGGCTACTACGGCTATAAAGGCGCCTTAATTCGTAAATAGCGATCATTAAAAACAATAATTAAAATTATAAATAAAACAGAGGAAATAACATGAAAAAGTTAATTACAGCAGTTGCTGCTACAGTGGCATTAGGTTTATCTATGAGTGCAAGCGCAGCAAGTAAACCATACTTTGATAAACTTGACGCAGATGGTGATGGTTATTTGAATAAAGCAGAATATCGAGTAAATTTAGATAGATATTTTGCTAAAAAAGGTATTACCGACCCAGTAGAGAAAGATAGAAGAACTGACAATGGCTTCAAGAAAAAAGATACAAACAAAGATGGTAAAATTTCTTTTGAAGAAATGAATGCTAAAAAATAATATTTTTTCTGAACAAAACGAAAGCCTCAACTAATGTTGAGGCTTTTTTTTATCATTTTTTTATCTTTTTTTGTATGTTTTTCCTGTAACTGTTAATTAATGTAAAGAAGTGTAAATAATTCCCTTGATAACGATGTCATTTAGTGTATGCTAAAAATATTATTAAAAGATATTGCCAAATCTCATATTTATAAGTGGGAACAGCGATAATAATTACTCAGGGGAAAACAATGCTTGATAACTATAAAAAATCGTTATTAGCGCTTAGCATCTTTACAATTATTCAGGGGACGGCCGCTGCTCAAGAAAGCGAACCTAAAACTGATGAAGCACAGCAACAAGCTAATCAAGAAAAAAATACTGAAGCAGATGAAGCCGAAACTGCAGGTATTGAAGTAATCGAAGTTCAAGGAACGAGAGGAAGTCTTAAGCGTTCGATGAATGCGAAACGTTTTTCTGATCAGGTAATGGACGGCGTTTCTGCTGAAGATATTGGTAAGCTACCAGATGATAACATTGCCGAAGCTATTTCTCGTGTAGTTGGTGTTTCGATGAACCGAGCTGCAGGTGAAGGTGAGTATGTAAGTATTCGTGGTATGGACCCTGGCTTAAGTAAAGTTACCGTTAATGGTCAGTCTATGGCAAATGGTAATGCTGGTTCAATGAACGTTGCCACTGATGGTAGTTCACGAGCTACAAACTTGAATAATATTGCCAGTGAAATGGTTGGCGGTATTGAAGTATTCAAAAGTCCAACCGCTAATATGGTTGAAGGCTCTCTTGGTGGTACAGTTAACTTAAAAACACGTAAGCCAATTGCCGTAGGTAATAAAGGTACTGTTTCAATAAAAGCCGATTATAATGAGTTGTCGGAAGATACAGGTCCTGGCGCTAATCTTTTCGTAAACCGTGTGAATGAAGATGAAACGTTTGCTGTCGGTGCAACTGTGAGTTATTTTGAAAGAACCATTCGTCAAAATAAAATGCTTTCTCGTGGCTGGGCATTACAAGACGAAGACAATCGCTACACTAGAGGTTTACCATACTCAGAACTCGAAGATTTTGGCGATGGGGTATACCGATTAGAAAATATTGGTACTCAGACTATTGAGGATTCACGAGAACGTTTAAATGCTTCGGTAAATATGCAATGGCAACCTACAGATACGCTAGATGTTAATTTAGGTGTCTTATTTGCAAATCAAACACGCGACAGATTGTCTTCAGATGTCTATGCTGATTTTCGTGATAACGATTACTTGGCGGTTAGAAAAGATAGTGTAGTAATTGATGGTAAGAATGTTGTCTCACAAATTAATGACCAGCAAAATGGTGCATCAGACCCTTACACTGGTGAAGCGTATCCAGCTGGACACCCATATTTAGGTAAGGCATCCAAGTATAATTTTACCCAAGTAACATACGATCGTGAATATGAAGATGAAACTTTAGGTGTTAATTTAAGTGTAGATTACCAACTGTCGGATGATGTACTACTTTCAACTGCTGTTGGTAGTAGTGAAGCAACACTTACTCAAAATCAAACACAAGCAAACTTTGGTAACTCTACCAACGGTTTAGGTTATGAACTAGCCAATGGTTCATATATGCCTGAAGTTATTTATCCAACAGAGCCCGAAGAGTTGGATGCAATGCTGCCTCAAAATGCATTGCTGGAACAATATAAACTTAAGAATTTTTATACAGAAAATACTCAAGAATATATCCAAGCTGATATCGATTGGGAACTTGATAATGACTACTTTAGGTCAATAGAGTTTGGTGTCCGTTATGAGCGTGGTCAAAAAGACTATAGAACCGATACAAACAACGCAACTGGTGCTGAAAATACAGAATATAAAGAACAAATTAAAGAGTTAAATGGTGGTGAGTATGCGAATCTAGATGATTACGGTAATTATATTCATGTTGATGACTTACTTGGCAATGCTCCATTTGATTCTTGGTATTCACCAGATACTAAATTATTAAATAGTCTATATGGTGATATTCGTGAATTTTATGACATCATCTATGAAACTTATGAAGTAATTGAAGAAACTTCTGCAGCTTATACGCAAGCTAACATTAGTAGTGAGTTCTTCAATATACCTGTCCGTGGTAATGTCGGTGTACGCTATGTAACAACGGACATTGAGTCTAGTGCTAATACTAGAGAAGAAGGTGCTTCTGAATGGGTTTGGACAACGATTGAACATGATTATTATGATGTATTGCCAAGCTTAAACTTAGCGTTTAACCTTTCTCCTGACTTTATTTTAAGAACAGCCGCTGCATCGGTTATGTCACGCCCTAGTCACGGTCAACTATCTTCTAGCTACCGACCAGCTACTAATGAAGGCCAAGTAGTTTTTAAATTAGGTAACCCTAACTTATCTCCATACCGAGCTAATCAGTATGACTTAAGTGCAGAATGGTATTTTAATAGTGAAGGTTTGTTGGCCGCAGGTGTTTTCTATAAAGACATTAGTGACTTTGTGGTTCGAACGATTGAAAACCGTGTATTACCAGGTGTTAACGATGGATGGCCAGTGGATGTTCAGCAGCCGGTTAATGAAGATGATGCGACCGTTGAAGGTGTTGAAATTAGTTATCAACAAGCATTTACCTCTTTACCTGGAGCATTTAGTGGCTTAGGTACTGCTATTAACTACACATATAACGATAGTGAGACACAGCTTGTTAACGAAGTGACCGGTGAGTTTATGACTCTACCTGGTTTATCAAAAGATACCTTTAATGCAAGTGTATATTGGGAAAAATATGGTGTTAATGTTCGTTTAGCATATAACTTCCGTAGTGAGTACTTTAGACAATTTTCATGGTCTGGCGAGGCAGTTTATGTTGATGACTATGACCAGTTTGATTTAACGGCCGGCTATCGATTTAGCAAGGCTTTATCGGTGAATTTCAATGCTCGAAATTTAACTGGCGAGAAAACATATGAATATGTTGGCGATAGCTCGAGAGCATATACCGTTACTGATAATGGCAAAAGCTACAACGTAACATTGAAATATAACTTCTAAATATGTGCATACCAACCTGTTTCAAAGTGTAACTAAACGGTAACAGGTTGGTGATAGTTTGATGCAATTGTGTAGAATGTGAACAAAATTAACTGGCGTTCTTTAATTAAGAACAACAAAACAAGAAAAGCTGTAAAAACAACAATAATAAAATAGCTTTCTTAGAAGGAAAAAAGTATGAAATTACAAAAGATTATTTTTCTATCTTCAGCATTAGCAGCACTTGCTGGCTGTAATGAAGATTCTGAAGGGTCAGCAACAACTGAAGTGTTTGACCAATTGTTAGCTTCGGTTGAGTACGATGATGCTAATTTGAAAGCCTGTGTAGAAACTACTATCGCAGAGCAAGGTATAACAAATACAAACCAATTAACGTCATTAGCTTGTAGCACTCCTATTGAAAGTGTTACTGGTTTAGCTTACTTCAAAGAACTTGAAACAATTGATTTAAGTGGTGCAGGTTTATCATGTGCAACTTTAGATGGTTTTGATAACCAACTTATTGCTGATGCAGCTATGTTGGGTGATGCTACGGCTATTAAAACAATTCAGCAAGAAGGCTGTTTTTATAACTACCTTGAGTTTGCTGATCAATCATTTCGTCAGTGTGTAGTTGAACAATTCGCAGAAAACGGTTGGGCAAGTACCGATGAAGTTACCAACTTGAAGTGTGATGACATTAATATACTTTCGATGGAAGGCGTAGAGATATTCACAAACTTAGCTGACTTAGATATTGAAGCGACTGCAGTTAACTGTGTTGCAGCAAGTGCATTTGCACAAGAATTTGAAGCTGTTAGTGTTTCCAGTCCCGCGGTATGTATTATTGACAACATAGATATGAGTGATGATGTAGCTGCTTGTTTAGCAACAGGTGCTGCAGGTAAAGAGTTTGTTGTTGATCTAACTTCTTTAACATGCGATTCACCAGAATTTACTGACACCAAAGGTCTTGAAAAATTAACGTCACTAACTGAATTAGTATTAAGTGATACAAATATTAATTGTTATGATAACCGTGACTTTGAAAACAGCTTATTGGATACAGTAAACTACTCTAAGCCAACAAGCTGTATAATGACTGAAGAAACCCCATTTGAAGATGTTCTTCGAGCAAGTGGTAACCCTGAAGACCCATTATTTGCAGATCCTATTTTACAAGCTTGTTTCCAAGAAAAAGTTCTAGATATGGGCTTAACAACACTTGGTGAAGTAACTAACCAATTAGTTTGTACAGCTAAAGAGTTCAAATTTATTAATACATTCCAAGGTATTGAAGAATTCATTTATATCACTAAATTCCATGCTAATGGGCCTACGATTCCTAGTGTTGATGATTTGAACTATTTAGTTGATTTGGAAAACCTTGTTGATGTGAATTTTCAGTTTGCTAATCCATTGAAAGATTCAGGTAAAGAAGTTGTTGAGTTTATTTCTCAAAACTTAACACAGCTTACCCATTTAAATATTAATGGTTTTAAAGGTGCTGACTATTCATTGTTAAAAGAGTTGCCTAACTTACAAGAGTTAAAAGCTATGGGTAATCTACTTTCAGATGCAGATATTCAAGCAATTGCTGCTTTACCTCAATTAAAAACAGTTTTCATTGGTAATAATACTAAGTTTACTTCATTACTACCTTTTATAAACCAAGAGGCTATTACGATCGAGACTGTTAATATTAGCCATAAAAATTATCCAGCAAATTTATGTTCTGATATAGCGCAACTTGAAGCTAGTGGTATCGAAGTTGTTAAGTTTAATACTTTAACTTGTCCATAATTAGGTTTCAGTAACCTTAACAAAAGCCAATGCATTATGCATTGGCTTTTTCATTTCCTATCCAAAGCCCTCACAAATACCTATACAACCTCTAATTATATAAATTTTAGTTTATTGCCCTAGGATATTGCCTTTATGGTATTGAATTGTAATAAGCTAAACTGTAAGTATTAATTTGGCTAAGCTACTTTTATCTAGTGTCAATAAAGTATTTATAAATCTTGGATAGAACAATAGTCTTAATTGGTGTTTACCTGCCAGTTCTTACTCTTTCTACGAGCCTTTATAACCAATTTTATAGCTATAAGTTAAATAAATAGGTAAGAGTGTTATGAGTTGGTTTTGATAGTGCTCTGAGTCTTTTTGGGAAGCTTTAATGAATTATACAACTTAATACACTTTTATCTTAAAGCTAAATAATATTCTTGCCATTAATATAAAGCATAATGCGTGTTTAACTTGACACATGAATATACCAACTTGGCCCTTAAGCCTTTAACTCATTCTAGAGCCCTTATTTTTTAAAATAGATAGTAATAAACTTTTTATGGTCAGAGCAGCAATGCGTTAATGCAAAATAAATACATACGATAAAACTAGGATTATATTAATAAAGATATGAATAACTATATCTAATAAATTTCACTTGTATAAAGCGTTATCTAGCATTCTCAATTGTAATGGAAATGGTATTATGAAAGGGAGGATATAGCTTTTGCTCTGCAATTCTAGGTACTAAATTATAGAGCGAGTGGTTGTTATTAAAAAGAAAGGCTTTAAATAAAAATCCCCGATACGAATATCAGGGATTTAATTACTTATTATAGTGTTAATTATTACTTTGAAATGCGTCTACGGATAAATGCAGGTATTAATAAAGCCATCATCCACCACATAGCACCACCGTCACCGCCTTTAGGGTAAATTTCATCATCGTTTTTCCCTTCTATTGCTGGTAATTCAAGAGTAATAACTTCTGATACCGTGTGCGCTGCCTGTTCTGGTCGATTAATATCTACAGCAGTTACAGTGATAGTTAAAACGCTATCTGCAGGGTAGTCAAAGCGATTGATTACTAACTCTTTACTTGTGTATTCACCATCTTCAAATGGAGTATCGACGCCATTAACAGCAATCTTCCAAGAATATGTAAAGAAATCACCATCAACATCTTGAACGCCTAACACTAAATTATCGTCAACAAAATAGCCAACAGAGTAAAGTGTTTCATCATCATTTAATATGGTTTTTTCTACATTAAGTACTGCTACTTGGTTAGTTGTTACAGTCCAAGATTTTTCGCTAGTTAATTTACCATCAGTTACTGTAAGTACAACGGTTACAACGGTTCCTGGTACAGCAAAGTCAGAATCATTGATAACTAATGTACCATCTAAATCTGCAGTTTCTACACCATTAACTGTCCACGTGTGGCTTAATGTATCTTCAGCATTATTATCGAAGTAATCTGCAGTAATGGTGTGAGTACCTAATATATGATCAGTAGCAACCATGCTATCGTTGATCGTTGGAGCATAATCTTCAGCAACACCAGGAATAGTTACAAAAATAGTTTGAGTAGCCGACTCATCAGTACCATCAGTAGCCTTAACAGTTACAGGGATTGTAACACCCGGTAATTGATCTGCATAATTAACCGAAATTTTATTACCACTTTCAGCAAGTTCAGTACCAGCAAGTGTCCAGATATAAGTTACGTTGTCTTCATCTGCATCGAAGGCTGTAACTTCAATCATAGATTCTGTATCTGTTTTAGTTTCAACAGCTTCAGATAATATAGGGTTAAAATTCGCATCGAATGGGTTAGCAATTGAATCATTGTCTAAATCATCATCATAAGCGTCTGGAATCATATCGCCATCAGAGTCTTTAGCATCAGGTCCAAGAGGAGTTAAATCTACGCCATCATTCTCTTCATCACCATCATCATTTAGATCGATAGAGTCGTCAATACCATCCAAATCTGTATCACTTGGAGTAATTAGGTTTAACTCTACATCGTCAAACAATACTTCAATACCATTTGTTGTATCGGTTGTCATCTGTACTTGAAGGTCTTTAATCGGACCTTTGGTAACAAAATCATTTTCAGCATAGAACCAGCCTTTTGCATTATATTCTGCTATATCTTCTGCCGTAACCGTAATGAAAGCACCAACATAGCTTGTCCCGTTACTTTCACTTGTTGCAACAATGCGCACGCCGACCTTTGTATCAAGTAAATCAACATCATTTGTGCTTGAAATGTTTAGGCGAGCACCAATACGACCACGAGTAATATTAGTGGCAAGAGGAGCTATTTTTCTACTTCTAAGTTGTAGCGTACCTAATTTTGACGAATTATTTTTATCATATGTTGTTGATGCGCTACTTAACTTAAACGCTTTCGTTGGTGCACCTTCATAGTCTGTAGTGTCAACTATAGAAAAATGATTCGGATCGTTATCTGTAGCAGTAGAGCCCCATGTTTCCCATTTTTGATTTACATCAACCGTTGCACGTTCATTAACTAATATAGCAGTCTCCGCATCAGGAGAGTAACTTGCTATGATATTGGTATTTGTAGAAAGGTGATAAGAACTTAATAGCTCTTTGCCATCTATATCATTTGCCCAACCGTCACCATCTAAATCTAAAGAATTACTGTCTGGGTTATTTGGATTAGAACCTTGAGCAATTTCATCTTCGTTCAAGTCACCGTCACCATCTCTATCTAAGTCTAATGTTAAGCCATCACACTCAGCTAAGTTTTCACCTTCGATTACTCCACCCACTTTACATTCTGCAGTAATAAATGAATCTGGCTCACCATCTTCATCCATATCAGCAAATGCGGCAGCACTGTCAGGGAAAGCATCTACTACCAGTTCAGAGGCATCTAGACAAGCTTGATCACAAGCTTCATTAACCGGGTTTAATTGATCAGGGTAACTGTCACCATCGCTATCTAAAGATGCGCTAGGGTCTGTTTTGTAATCATCGATAGAATCAGGTACTCCATCGCCATCAACATCGCCAGGGAAGCTAGCAGGGTCTGTAGGGTCAGTACCCTCTGCAAGCTCAACGTCATCATCTGTGCCGTCATTGTCAGAATCTTTTAGTAATGGATTTGTACCGTGAACATTAACCTCATCACCATCTGATAAATTATCACCATCGGTATCAGCTAAATTAGGATCTGTTCCATATATATCATTTTCATCATCATCAGATAAACCATCTTTATCTGTATCTACATCAGGAAACAGAATAGTATCTGTAGACAAGAAAATATTATCTGCCACTATTTTATCAGCGTTAGTTGTACCATTAGCGATAAACTGAAGGTCAATGCTTCCTGTGTAAGGCACAGAAACACTTTCACTTAAATCAACAACATAGCCAAAAGGTCCCCAAGTACCATCTTTAATTAGATCAGCTTCTACTATATGTATCGTGCCGTCTAAATCTAATTGTATAGAGCCTCCTAAACCTTGTGGTTGACCTTCAAAATACACATAAACTTTTGATACACCCGAAACTGCAATAGGAGAAGCTAATTTTAAAACACCGTTATTTTTATCTCCACGAGCTAAGTTTTTATGCGCAACACCATCGTCACTAATAGGGCCACCACCTAAGATTGGAGTGTATCGGTCACCTACAGCTTTACCTGTCCCACCTTTGTTTGCGCCAGTCCAGCCCCAGCCATAAACGGGATTTGAGTATGCTGAACAATCTGCATCAGGGTTAGGAGTCCAAACCTCTGCGTCAACATTTTTTATACATAAATCTAGAGTTGGGTTAACAATCAAGTTCTTGCCAGGATTTCCTGTTTCATTGATGTGATTTAAGTAAGCGCCTTCCAAAACAGGGAAGTTCGAATCAAGAGCTGCATTTGCAGATAATGGTAAAAGCAAAGCTAAACCTAGAGCTTTGCTCATTATGCTCAGTTTAGGTTTTTTAGTCGTATTGTAATTCATCTGGTTCCCCTGAATTTCTAATTCGTATATTTGTTTATCGCGGGCTTATTATTATTATCGCGATCATGTAAAAATTGGTTATTACACAATCTATCACATTTGACATCGTTATCAAGTAGAAACTTTACATTTCTTTACATATTTATATTTGGCTAACAAAAAGCCGACAATTGCTTAACAATTGTCGGCTTTGGTTAACCTTATTTTAGCTTTTGAGTGGGTTAAATAACCAACTTAAAAATCAAATATTTATTATTTTATTGATATTGGAAGCTAGTATTTAGCTTAATATCTGTGTGTGATGCACCTATTAATACATCAAACTGTCCTGGTTCTGCTAACCAGTCGTTAGTATTTACATCCCAGAATGATAAATCACGTTGTTTAAGTGTCATGCTAACTGTTTTAGTTTCACCAGGTTGTAGGTGAACTTTACCAAAACCTTTTAACTCTTTCGCTGGGCGTTCAACACTTGCTTGAACATCGTTAAGGTACAGTTGTACAATTTCGCTACCGGCTACTTTACCTGTATTTGTTACTGTAACTGTTACTTCTAGTTCATCACCAGCTGAAATTGACGCCGATGAAAGTTCAACGTTGTCGTAGCTAAATGTGGTGTAAGATAAACCGTGACCAAATGGGAAGATTGGCTCAATATTTTGTTGTTCAAACCAGCGGTAACCAATAAATACACCTTCTTTATAGAAAGACTCTTTTGAGTTGTAGTCATTTAAAGCAATGGCTGCAGTATCTTCTAATGCAACAGGCAGAGTAATTGGCATTTTACCGCTTGGGTTTACATCACCAAATAGTGCGTCAGCATAAGCGTGACCGCCTTCCATGCCACCGTACCAGCCCCACATAATTGCTTTTGCGTTGTTAACCCAAGGCATTTCAACGGCTGAACCAGCATTTAAAAAGATTACTGTGTCAGGGTTTGCAGCAAGTAAGTTAGTAATAACTTCGTCTTGGCCATTAGGTAGTTTCATGTCAACACGGTCTTGTGACTCACGATCGTCGGCGTGACTTAAACCACCAAAGTAGATAACGGCATCAGCAGCTTTTGCTGCGGCAATGTATTCTTCTTTTGTGCTAAATAAGCTGCTTGGTGCATCCCAACCTAATACAAAGTTTTTGTTACCATCGTATTGCATTTCAAACTTGTACTCTTTGTCAGTACTTAGCTCAAGAGGGTAGTTAAATTCTGCACCGTCAGTACTTGAATGCTCTAATACTTTTTTACCATTAACTTTTAATCTGAAATCACCAACAGCACTAAGTTTAAGTGTATGAACACCTGACTCTAATGGCTTAATAGTGGTTTTCATGGTTACGTGTTCCATGGTTGAATCAGCTGGTGCTGTGTAAGCTGAATCTGGAACCCATGACCAGTGTTTCCAGTTTTTACGAGCTTTTTCTTTCCAGTTAGAAACTTGCCATGCCGGAGTACCTGTACCAGGGTTACTTTTAATTATGTAATCACCAGCAATTGCAGGAATACCTGTTTCAGGACGTGTACGTAAGAAAGTAATGTTTACGTCATCGCCAAGTTTTGCTTGTAAACCTTCGATTGGGCTAATTTCGTACAGTGATTTAACTTGTGATGAACCACCACCTTTGCCGTGCTCTCTGTCAGTATTTGGACCAAGGACTAAGATATTTTTAACTTCATCTTTAGCTAACGGTAAAATACCTTCGTTTTTAAGAAGTACGATGCCTTCTTCCGCTATTTTACGTGCCGCAGCTCTGTGCTCAGGAATATTACGTTGGCCAGATAAACGGCTTTTATCCATCATACCAATACGTAATTGGATACGTAGAATACGGCGAACTTTATCGTCTAAAACGGCTACTGGAATTTTTCCTTCCTTAAGCATTTTTAAAAATGGTTTAGCAAGTTTGTAGTCATCATAGCTATCAGCACGAGTACCCATTTCGATATCTAAACCATTCATGGCAGCATCATAGGTATTAATATTTACGTCCCAGTCGGTAAGTAAAATACCGTCAAAGCCCCATTCGCCTTTTAAAATATCGTTAACTAAGTATTTGCTTTGGTTGGCATTGGTACCGCGGAAGCTATTGTATGCCCCCATAATTGTATATACACCAGCTTCTTTAACGCCAGCTTCAAACACTGGTAAGTAAACTTCGCGTAATGTACGTTCATCAGGAATAGCATCAACCTTTTGGCGGTTTAGCTCTTGTGTGTTTAATGCGTAGTGCTTTAAGTTTGCAGCAACATCATTCGCTTGGATCGCTTTGATTTCTGGGATCACCATAACAGATGCTAGGTATGGATCTTCACCGAAGTATTCAAAGTTACGGCCGTAAGTAGGTAGGCGAGCTAAGTTCACGCCTGGGCCTAAGATAACGTCTTTACGACGATGTCTTGCTTCTGCGCCTAATACATTACCGTGTAATGTAGACATTTCAGGGTTCCAACTTGCTGCAACCGTAGTTAAAGGCGGTAAGTAAGTTGATTGATCGTCTGTCCAGCCAGCTGACTTCCAGCTATCACGTGATACTTCTTGGCGAACGCCATGTGGGCCGTCAGACATCCACATTTCATGAATACCTAAACGCTCAACAGAAGCGATAGCAAATTTACTGTTAGCGTGAACTAAAGATACTTTTTCTTCTAGAGTAAGCTGGCTAAGTAGGTTTTCTACATCAGCTTCAAGATTGGTATAGCGATCTGCTACTTTTGTTTCAACTGTTGCGTTATTAACATCTACTGATTGAGTACAAGCAATAGTGCCTGTAGCCATCATAGCCATAACGAGTACTTTTAATTTAGAATTCATTTTAAACCCTGATTTGTTATATTTTTACGCGTCTATTTTGTAACTTTATTACAGACAACGATAGACATTGTGTAAGCTTATGTTATGTAAATGCGCTTGTAAATGGCAAAAAAGCCCTAAAACTCAAAATTACTGTAAGCATTGTGTAAATTTATTACACGTCATTAACTTGTTAACAGGTGTGTAACTTTTTTCTGGTTACAAATTTAAAAAGCACATACTAATTACTCATATGTGCTTTTTATTTTGAAGCTTTTTTAAGGCTATTTATTGTTTATATGCTGTAGTAATTGCTGATGCAATTTGGCTACCGTCTCTTTGTATTCGGCTTTTTCTGCAATGTTGACTAATTCATCGGGATCATTTTTGTGATCAAACATCATGCGTGCGATAACTCTGTCTTTTTTATCTCGCCACTCTGTTAAATGGTAACGCTGGGTACGAATTGTGTCCGAGTTTTTCCAACGAGTAAATACTGCTGATTTACCTGGCGCTTTACTATCGGTAAGTTGTTTAACAAAGCTTGTACCATCAATATCTTTCATTGTTGGTAATTGTGCTAATTCAACAAGCGTAGGGTAAATATCTACCGATTCTACTAATTCATTAGAGCCATGACCTTTAAGAATTTTAGGAGCGTTAACAATTAGTGGAATTTGATTTGCCACATTATATGCTGAATGCTTAGCCCATAAGCCATGCTCACCTAAACTCCAACCATGATCACCCCAAACCACTACAATAGTATTTTCGTCTAAATCGAGCTCTTTTAATTGTGCCATTACTTGACCAACTAACGCATCAGAATAGCTTGTTGCTGCGTAATAACCATGAATTAACTCAAGCGCTTTTTCGTTTGGTACAGGGCCTTTATTAGGAATGTCGTAATAGCTACGTAACTCACCCCATGTGTGTACTGCTTGTTTTGGAGCGTCAATTGCCATTTCTGGATTAGGAGCTAAAGATAATTCGTCACGGTTGTACATATCCCAGTACTTTTTAGGAGAATTAAATGGTAAATGTGGCTTTTTAAAACCTACCGCTAAAAAGAAAGATTCATCATTTTCTTTAAATTGCTTAAGCTCTGCGATTGCTTGCTCGGCAATTTGACCATTTAAATAAGTAAAGTCACTTACATCGGCAGACTCACTAGAAGGGCCATTTTTTTGTGCTTTATCGAAAATGTCATTAGCTTGCTTAGTTTGGTAATCATGACGAATTTTTAAGTTAGCTCGGTTATTTTTTTTACCTTTAAGCTTTAGCTTATCAGAAGGGCGCCAAGGCTTTTCTGACCAACTTTGTACTTTATCTGTTTGGTTATTAAATACTTTACCAAGACTTATAGTTTTATAGCCATTGTTTTTAAAGTGTTGTGGTAATGCAATAGCGTCAGGAGTGTCTTTATCGGCAGGGCTAAACGCTACGAAACGATTTTTTGAACCCCAAATACCTGTAAGCATACTCGCGCGAGAAGCGCCACAAACAGGAATGTTACTATAAGCTTTATTAAAAGCTACGCCATCAGCGGCTAATTGATCTAGGTTTGGGGTAAGAGGGCCTTTTTTAGCATACGGACCATAGTTAACACGCATGTCATCGATAAGGAAAAACAGCACGTTTGGTTTTTCAGCTTTAACGCTTGTTTCAGCTGCAATTGCTGAAGTAGTAAAACTGAACGCTAGCGAGATTGAACCAACAAGGCTTAGTAAGAATTTAGACTGCATTTATGCACCATTTATTATATGAGCAAGTCCTTAATATTTATATGTGCTAATACATGCAATAAAAGCACATTGGTTATTGGAATTGCTATTGTAGTTATGTGTAGTATTAGATTACCTGAATTGATAACGGTGTCAATTCGAGTCAGGGATGATTTTAGTAAAGGTTACGTAAAGAATAAAAAAGGGCTTCGTTAAGAAGCCCTATAGATATGAATTATTTCAGATAAAATGGATTGCTAACTATTTAATAATTTCAATTAGCTCTTTGGCTAACATACGCGCACCATTGATACCTAAATGTACAGGATCTTTAGGATTGTCTTCACGTAAGTTTTTTACCGAAGTGATTTGGTCACCTTTAATAACGTTAATATTGTCATCACCAGCTTTTTGTCTAGCCGTTACTACATCGATAACTGCCTGACGGTATGCATTTAAAGGTTGGTCAACTCTTTTAGCTTTTAAAGACTTAGTGAATAATGGCGTAATACAATAGATAGTTGTTTGTGGATGCGACTTACGAATAATACTGAGCATTTTATCTAGGTTAGCTTGGTATACTGCCACATCTGCTTTTGGCGAATTCCAATCATTGTAACCAATTAATAAAGTGATTAATTCGATGTCGTCAAAGTCAGCTAACATTTGCGCTGTTGGTATTGACGTTTTACCACCGCCAACTGCGATGTTAAATAACTCAAAGTTTAACGCATCCGCGACAATATACGGATAAGTTTGTGTGGCATTTTTTTGACCTACACCATGAGTTATAGAATCGCCCATCGCTACATATTTAGCATTTCGTGGTGTTTTAATGTTTAGTAGCTCTGCTTCATCATCAATGCTGATTGCTTGTAAACCAACATTACTCCACGTTGGTAGCATCAATTTATACTCTTTCGCTCCCTTTAGTTTGCTTGTATAAGCAATATCTAATTGCTTAGCCTTTTTAGGGAAGGTGTAGGTTTTAACTGCAACGTTATTTTCAAAAAGTACAAACTCTGAGCCACGATTCTCTGTAGGTAATGGCACAAACTTAAATGCAATTGAGTTACTGTTTGTTGCTAGCTTTAAAGCAATACCTGATGTTGTTTGCGCTTTACCTGCATTGAACGCAAGCTCCATTGGCTTTATCGATAAAACTTCCTTACTGTGACGGGTAAAGCTTACTTGCTCAGCAGTTTGGTTAACGTAGTTTGTACCTAAAAACTGTAACTTGCTATCGGTTAAGCTCACTGGTTTTGCAATGGCTGTTGATATAAAGCCTGATGCGATTAACGCCGATGCTAAACATAAGTTTTTGCTAAATTTATATAGTGGTTTCATTTGTTATTCTTATTATTTAATGGTTAAAGTTACTGCTGAGCTTTCTTTCCAGCCATAACGTACCGCTTTAGCGGTAATTTTATCACCAGCTTTTAAGCTAACAGGCTTGCTATACACTTTCCACTTTCCGTTATTTACTTTGTAACCAAGAGAAGCGCCTTTATTAGAGTTACTTAAAACAACAAGCTTGTCTTTTGTGGTAATTGTTGGCTCTGGTGTCACAGGCTCTTTACCTTGTGGCCAAAATAAGTTTGCTTGATCAAATTCTTTTAACTTACTGTAATCTTTAACTTTATGCTGCCAATCAGTTAAAGCGCCACGCATTTGTTCTAATGCATCTTTATATTTAGGGTTGTCAGCTAAATTTTTTACTTCATCTGGGTCATTAATAATATCGTAAAGCTCTTCAGCAGGACGAGGTTTAAACCAAAACTCTTGGCCTTTGTTCATTTCACCATTTTCTAGAGTGCGCCATAACTCGGCCATAATAGGTAACTGTTCACGATAGCCTAACTTAACGCCACCTGGTTTGTTTGGTAAGTAGTTACGTATGTATTTAAATTTATTGCTACGCACTGCTCGCTCATAAAAATTAAACTCGTCGAGTCTATCTTTTGAGGCAAAAATGTAATCACGCTTTGGCAATGATTGGTCAGCTAATAACGCACTACCTTGAATGTAGCTAGGTACATCAATATTAGCCATAGTTAAAATTGATGGGGCAATATCGACAAAGCTAATTAATTGTTCATTAATACCTCGAGCAGGTAAATTTTCTGGACGGTATTTTTCTGGCCAATGTAAAACTAATGGCACTTTAATACCACTGTCGTATATCTCACGTTTTGCGCGAGGTAAGCCGTCACCATGATCTGTAGTCCAAATTACAATGGTATTGTCAGCTAACCCGTCTTTTTTCAAACGATTTAAAATAGCGCCAATTTGTCTATCCATCGCTGAAACATTGTTATAAACCTGGGCGATAGCTTCTCTAACTATTTGTGTATCAGGGTAATAAGCCGGTACCGATACTTGTTCAGGCTGTACGACTTGTTTAACAATGCCCTCAGCTACATTTTGTTCAATTTTCTTAGGAAATAATGCACTTTCGTGGCTAATATTAAAGTGATACATACCGAAAAATGGTTGATCTTTTTCTCGGCCACGCCAACTTGGTTTGCTACCTTCGTAATCCCAAATAGTGAAAGGGCCTGTGCCCGCTTGAATTTCACTAAACTGATAATCTAACTTAGACGATACGAAAGTGTAGTAGCCATTTTTACGTAATAGTTCAGGAAACGCTTTAATATCTTCTGCTGGCACGGCACGATAAAGAGACTCTTTGTAATCACGTGTGCGCATATGTTGGCCACCAACCGCTGCTTGATGTACACCGGTAATTAAGCCAGTTCTACTTGGAGCACAAACACCAGCAGTGGTAAATGAATTTGGGTAAATAATACTTTTTTGAGCTAATGCATCAATATTAGGTGTAATTGCTACATCATCACCGAATGCTTTTACGTGCGCACTCATATCTTCTGCAACAAGTAGTAATATATTTGGACGCTCAGCTTGGCTAGCAACGGCAGCACCGCTTAATACTGACAATAGTAAGCTCAATGCCGTTTTGGTTTTAAATTTCATTTGGTTACCTAGTTTTATATTTTTATAAAATGCATGGACTCGACGAGTCACGAATAATTAATTCGCAATCATAAATGGAGTCGATATCTTTATATGATTTTTTCTTAATGATATGGACAAGTTTTTCAACTGCGGCCATACCCAATTGATAAATTGGTTGCTTGATTGTTGTTATTGGTGGCCAAAGTTGTTTTGATACAGGCGCATCATCATAACCTGTAATGGTTAGCTCTGAAGGTACGTTTATATTGTGTTGCTTGGCAACTTTTAGCACGCCTGCTGCCATATAGTCGTTACTGGCAAAAATTGCCGTAGGTTTATTATCTTGCGTTAAAAGCTGTCTTGCACAGGCCTCACCAGACTCAAAAGTGAATAAGCCTTGCTTTATTAGCTCTTCATCAAAGCCGATGGCATTGGTTGTTAATGCTCTTTTATAACCATCAAAGCGTTTTTGAGTGGCTGCAAAATCAGGATGACCTTTAATAAAGCCAATTTTAGTATGGCCTAAAGAGATCAAATATTGAGTCATTTCAAATGCGGCTTTTTCATCATCACTGCCCACATAAGGAGAGTTATGATCTGAATATAACGGAGAAATCCTAGCAAAAGGAATTTGATTGTCTTCTAAGTATTTGATAATCGCTTTATTGTCACAAATAGGATGGGTAAGAATAATACCATCTTGTGGTGAATTTTTTAAAAAAGTGATGACTGTTTCATATAAGTCATCTGCAGTGTGATCGCAGGGAAAAATCTGCAGGTTATAACCATCAATGCTGCCTTGTTGCATAGCACCTTTTTGTAACTCAACGATATATCCAGGGTTAGGATTTGAATAAAGTAACGAGATGATAAATGTCTTATGGCCTCTAAGTCCTCGAGCCATAGGGTTTGGTGTAAAATTTAATTCTTTTACCGCTTTATTTACACGCTCAATCATTACATCACGAACATTGGCTTCTTTATTTAAAACCCTTGAAACGGTTTTTACTGAAACCCCTGCTAAAGCTGCAACATCTTTAATTGTTATATTAGACAAAGTAATTCCTTACTAAACTATAAGCACATACTTGTGCATTTAGGCTCTTTTAGTTAATTGTCTCAACTATGCAACAAATAAGATAACGTTGTCAATCTTGCATTTTAAAGGCTTTTGTAAAGTCTTTGTAAAATAATATGGAGAGCTGAGCTAATTGTTGTTTCTGTTATTTTTATTTCGTATAGTGCAGGGATTGCCAATGAAATAGTTATACAGCTTTCATCGGTAGAGAAAATAATATTAAGGATAATATTTTATTTAGTGTTTGATACTTAACTAGCGATGAATCAATGAATCAGAGATATACCTTAATAATATTAACTAGCTTATTTTTTATGTGGGGCTTTGTTGCTTGCTTAAATGATATTTTAATCCCCCATTTAAAAAATGTATTCGACCTAAATTACACGCAAGCAATGCTAGTACAGTTTTGTTTTTTTAGTGCCTATTTCGTGGTATCGATTCCTGCCGGAAATGTGGTTAAAAAAATTGGTTATAAATACGGTATTGTTACCGGTTTATGTATTGCAGGTAGTGGTTGTTTAACATTTTATCCTGCGGCAACTACGCAGTCTTATCCTCTTTTCTTGTTTGCTCTTTTTGTCCTTGCTTCTGGTATCACCTTCTTACAAGTATCTGCAAACCCTTACGTAACCTTGCTTGGAGCAGCTAAAACTGCATCAAGTAGGTTAACATTAACTCAAGCGTTCAATTCGCTAGGTACTACAATAGCGCCATTTATTGGTGGTGCCTTTATTTTAGCTGCGGTGAGTATTGGGGTTGAAGATATTGCGCAATTATCTTTAGCCGAGCAAGCACAAATAAAAGCCGAGCAAGCAAGTTCCGTAAAAGGGCCATACCTTGTAGTATCCGGTATTTTATTTATGTTAGCGGTTATTTTTGTATTACTAAAATTACCCGATTTACATAAAAATGAAGATGCACAAAGTGGCGAATCAGTTAAATCTAGCATGCTTTCGGTACTTAAAACTCCGCACCTTATGTTAGGTGCTTTAGGTATTTTTGTTTATGTTGGCGCTGAAGTCGCTATTGGTAGTTTGATTATTAACTTTTTAAACCAACCTAATATTGCCAATATTAGTACTGTCGAAGCTGCTAATTACGTCCCTTATTATTGGGGAGGCGCTATGGTTGGTCGCTTTATCGGTGCTTTTTTAATGCGTTATATTGCCGCAAATACTATGCTTAGCGTAAATGCTACTTTAGCTGTGATCTTAATTGCTTTTGCTGTATTTGCTGATGGCGAAATTGCTATGTGGGCTATTTTATTGGTGGGGCTGTGTAATTCAATTATGTTTCCAACTATTTTTAGTTTGGGCGTACAAGATTTAGGAAGTGCCACGAGTCAAGGCTCAGGTATTTTATGCTTAGCAATTGCCGGCGGTGCTATTGTGCCTATGGTACAGGCGATGTTTTCAGATATTATCGGTATTCAAATGGCCTTTTTAGTGCCTTTACTGTGCTATGTCTATATTATTTTTTATGGTGTAAGCGGCTCAAAAATTAGAATAAATAATGCCGATTAAGCCTTTTTATTTAAAACTATTAATAAGAATCAATTATGAAATTCAATAAAATTAATTTATTACTAACTTGTTGCTTAGCTGCCTTTACAGCACATGTATCAGCTGAATCTACAGCAAAAAGCGCTGATAAAAGTAAAGCGCAAGTTACTGAGCAAAATAAAGGGCGCCCATTAAGAGATATTGTCGCCGACAAGTACCCAACTAATGTATATATTGGCGGAACCATTCAATATAATGAACTTGATGGCCCGAAAGGTGATTTATTAAATAAAGAGTTTCGTTATATCACCCCTGCTAATATTTATAAGCAAAGTCACATTCACCCTAAGCCAAACCAGTGGCGCTGGGAAAAACCTGATGCTTGGATTGCTACCGCTAAAGAAAATGGTCAGTTAGTTCGAATTCATGGCCCTATTAGCCCGCAAAGCTCTAAATGGGCTCTTGCAGATCACCGTACTCATACCGAAATGCTTGATATGCTAACCGATTATATGACGGCATTGTCAAAACGTTACAACGGACATGAATCAGTAAAATGGTTAGATGTAGTAAATGAAGCCATTACGGAAGAGGGGACTTGGTTTGGTCCTAAACCGGGCGTTGATAAGTGGGAGAACCCGTGGACTATTTTAGGTTTTGAAACCAATATTCCTGATCAATTTCCATTATTACAAAAACTCGGTGTGCCTTATTATATTCTTGAATCTTTTGCTATAGCCAAAAGAAATGCTCCTGATTTAAAGTTAATTCTAAACCAACACCGTATGACAACTCTTGAATCAATCGCGCTGATGAAAGAGTTGGTAATATACCTTAGATATAGAGGTTTGCGCATTGATGGCATTGGCTGGCAAGCACATATGCGTAATGAATATGTCGAATTTGCCGATAGAAACCATCAAAGATTAAAGACTTTGGATGAGTTAGTTAAATGGGCGCACAGTAACAATTTAGAATTCCATGTCACTGAAACTAATATTCATTTAAAAAATGAAGTGCCATACGAAGAGCAGCTTGTTGCTGATGCATTTACCAATATATTGGAAGTATTACTTAATAACCGCGATACAGGTGTTGTAGGTTGGAGTGTTTGGACAATAGCAGATGTGCCGCACTTTAAAGATAAGACTATTAAGACACTTGGTATCTGGAGTGATGATTTAGTGCCGCATAAGGCTTATTATCAAGTGCAAAAACTATTAGAAGAAAGTGCTTCTAAGTAGGTTTTGACCCCTTTAAATATAAATTTACTGTGATTACCTGTATTGATGTAATAAGCTAATCACAGCTAATAACTCTTCAATAATAATAGGCTTTTTGTGAAACCAACCATTGTTCTTTTTTCTTCATTACTTAAAGTAATGCTTGTGCTGTCCACTTTATTTGCTACCAATACTTTAGCACAAGGCGATAGTGCTTGTGTTGATTGTCATACTGAGCAAGTCAATAAATGGCAGCAATCTGATCATGCAAAAGCTATGGCGATAGCCGATTCGTCAACAGTAAAGGCTAACTTTGATAAACAAACAGCCAAGCACTATGGACAAAAAGCCTACTTTTATAAGAATAAAGGTAAGTATTTTGTCGATATTTCTTACAACGATAAAGTGCAAACATTAGAGATAGCCTATACTTTTGGCCATTATCCTTTGCAGCAATACTTAGTTGAAACTAAAGCCGGCAGCTATCAGGTGTTACCATTTGCTTGGGATAGCCGAGACAAAGAAGAGGGCGGCCAACGTTGGTATCATAATTACGCTAACGAAGAAATAAAACCAGAAGATAGATTGCATTGGCGACAACCATTACAAAACTGGAATGGTATGTGCGCCGATTGTCATTCGGATGGATTAAAGCGTAACTATGATGTGCAACAAAATCGTTTTGCTTCAGAGTTTAGTAATATTAATGTTGGCTGTGTTTCTTGTCATGGTGATAAGCAACAACATAGCGAGCAAGCAACGAAGAATAAAGCTGATACTACTCATGTAACTCATTCATCAACAGTAGACAAAGGTGTTTGGAAGAGAGAGTTTGGTGAAGATACCGCCAGATGGATTGGAGCAAAACGTGATAATAGCTTTATGGATAATTGCTTTTCTTGCCACTCTTTACGTGCGCCATTAACAGATGGTATTGAGCCAAATAATCACTTCTTAGATCAATTTACTCCACAATTGTTGCAGGCTCCCGCTTATCATGTTGATGGCCAAATTAAAGAAGAAGTTTATGTTTATGGTTCTTTTTTACAGTCGAAGATGTTTGCCAAAGGTGTTAACTGTATTGATTGTCATGATCAACATACGATGAAGGTTAAAATTCCTGGTAATGGCTTATGTTTACAATGCCATGCTAGTGAAGTATTTGATAAGCCAGAGCATCATAATCATGATGTTGGTAGCGAAGGCGCGCAATGTGTTAATTGTCATATGCCTGACAATCGGTACATGGGAGTAGATGATAGACGCGATCACAGTTTTAAAATACCGCGACCAGAATTATCTAAACAATTTTCTTCGCCTAATGCCTGTACTAGTTGTCATCAAGATAAAGATAATGACTGGGCATTAAATTTTATGAAGTCTTGGAAGATAAAACCTCGTATAGACAGTAAAACCCAGCGCGATTTCTTTATGTTGAAGTCGGGGCAGCCACTAGCACTCGATTCGCACTTAGCAATTATTGCCGATGACAATATTGATGTGATCAGCCGAGCTACAGCTTTGCAAATGTTGACGTTTAGTACGCAAGAAATTAGCTCTGATGCTCTTCAGCCTTATTTACACCATGAGCAAGAGTTACTTAGACTTGCAGCTGCAAGTGTTGGTACTTTAATTAATTCTGGAATTCGAGCACAAGCATTAGGCCATTTGCTTGATGACCCAAGAAAAGCGATTAGAGTGGCAGCGGCTCGCTCTATGGTCGATATTTATATGCCACAAGCTAACTTAGCCAGTTTTAATAAAGCTTTTAAAGAGTTAACGGTTTCGTTAGAGCAAAGTGGCTGGCGCGGTGAAGGACGATTAAATCAAGGCTTACTGGCAATTGATAAGTCGAACTTCTCAGATGCTGAAAAGCACTTTAAAGAAGCGATTAGAGTTGAACCATATTTTGATGCTGCTTATAGCAATTTGGCAGAGTTTTATCGTATGCAAAATAAGCCTGCGCAAGTGATCTCTGTATACAATGCCGGTTTAAATAAAGTACCTAGTTCAGCATTATTAAATTACGGTTATGGTTTGCATTTAGTTAGAAATCAACAACTACCTAAAGCAGTACCCTTATTTAAAAAGGCAATGACATTAGACCCAGCTAATTCTCAGTATGGTTATGTATATGCGCTGTCAGTAGATGGAACTGGTGATACCAAACAAGCTATTGCAATCTTGAAATCGATTATTGCTAATTACCCTCAAAATCAACAATTAGTAGAGTTAGGGTTGTCACTTGCACAAAAAGCGCAAGATAAACCAAGCTTTGATTACTTTATGGGGTTAAGAGGTACTTACTAACTCTAACTTCTACGATAGCGCATGTGTAATATTTGCACTCGTTCAACGTAGGTTTTTGTTTCTGCATATGGAGGTACGCCTCCATATCTTTTTACCGCACCTTCACCTGCATTATAAGCCGCGGCGACTAGCTCAATATTGCCGCGATACTTCTTAAATAACTTAGCTAAATGCTTAGTGCCACCTTGGATATTTTGCTTTGCTACAAATGAATCTTTAACGCCTAGCTCTTTTGCTGTTGCTGGCATTAATTGCATCAAGCCTTGGGCGCCAACTTTTGACAACGCCCGCTCTTTAAAGTGAGATTCGGCGTGAATTATGGCCCTAATAAGAGCTGGCTCTACATTATAAGTAAACGCCATTTCTTCAATAATACTGGCAAATGCTTTGGTGTTTAACGGCGTTTTATACCAATTGACCATTGAACTAACGTTACAGGCAAAACAACCAACTTTCACTAGCTTATATTCAACACCTTGTGGCTCAACATCACTAAACGAAGGCACACCTGATTTAGATCTGTATTTATAAACTAATGTGTCAGCAGCAAAGCTAGGCAATGAAAAAATACATGCACAAGCCGAAGCTAAAATTATGCGACGATATCGGTTATTGCTGTGAAAAGGGTTTTGTTTGTTAGTTGGCTGCATGTTCATTTTATTATTAAATTAGTTATTATTTTTATTGCTAGTTTAAGTATAGCAATTAAATTAAATGTTAATCTTGATTGCTTGCATCTTTATTTTTGAAATCAGCTAGTACAATTTCTAATGCTGCTATCGCGGTATCGGTAGCTATATTATTTTCTTCTAGCAACTGAATTAGGTCTACAGCGAGTTGTATATGCTTTGGGGCGGTTGTTAATGCAGACATGTTAGCCTTATTTAAATAGATACAGTTCTGATATACTTAACTTACCCAAACTTAGAGCTAAGATCTATAGTTGTTCGACTATAGAGTTAATACAAGTGATATTGTTATGAACCGCAAAAAGAAAGTGAAATCAACCTTAAAAGCCAAGATAAAAAAAGCCAATGCTAAACTAAACAAACCGAATAAAGAGCGTTATATATCTAAAGCGGAGCGAGCTAAACTAGAAGCGGCTGAGCAAGAGAATTCAGAAACAACTTCTTAACCTGCTGGTTATTCAACTAGCTATAACTAAGCTGACTTCTTTGGCTTAGCTGACGCCTTTGTTTTATAACTGCTTTTACGCTTACGTTTAAATTTAGGTTTGTTAGCAAGCTTGGGAAAATTCACTAAGGTTAGTTCACTGGCTTGTTGTATCATTTGGCTAATTGTTGTTAATAAAGGCGACATGAAGCTTTGATAACTAGCTTGTTTGTCACATATCGCATTGAGAGTCGACTCCCAATGCGCTGTCATATCAGGTAGTGTTGCTTGTTCTGGCAAAGCGTTAATCAATGACACTCCAACTTCTGTTGCTTTTATTTTTTTACCTTGGCGTATTAAATATCCACGCTTAAATAACAATTCAATAATACCTGCGCGAGTGGCTTCAGTGCCTAAACCATCAGTATCTTTTAATACTTTTTTAATTTGTGCATCGCGGACAAATTTAGCAATGCCGGTCATAGCTGCAAGTAAGCTGGCATCGGTATAATCTTGTGGTGGTTGGGTGTTTTTCTCTAATACTTCACCTAAGTTACAATGTAGAACATCGCCTTTATTTAACTGAGGTAATGATTGTGACTCTGATAAATCTCTAACATTATTATCAGCAGACTTTCGCTTGAAGAGAGCTTTCCAGCCTTCTATCAAAGGCGTTTTACTGTTTACCTTAAATACGCCATTTTCAATATTTAGACTAACTTTGGTTTGTGCATACTCGAAGGCTGGATAAAATTGCGCTAAATATTGCGTCACTATTAACTGGTAAATATTTTGCTCAAAAGAGTTCAAGTTAGTTTGGTTTACTAACTTTTCCGTAGGGATAATTGCATGATGAGCACTAACTTTGCTGTCATTCCAAGCCTTACTTTTTATGCTTAAATTAGCTTGTTTAGCAAAGACTGAAAATGGCATTGATGACTTGGCTAAGTTATCAATAACAGATTTTGCTTGTGTTAGCTGCTCTTTTGGTAAGTAACGACAATCAGAGCGAGGGTAGGTGATTAGTTTGTGTTTTTCATACAAGCTTTGGCACACATCAAGCACGAGTTTAGCGTTCATAGAAAAACGTTTTGCAGCATCTATTTGCAGGGCAGATAAATTATAAGGCAGGGGGGCAAACTGTTTCTTTTGCTCTTGCTTTAACTCTGTAACAATGGCTGGTTTATTGTTTATTCGCTTAACCACGTTTTCGGCTAGTGCTTTAACAAGTACTCTACCTTCGTCATCCATATATGGCTGGCAGGCCTCTGAAGGCTGCCATTTAGCTGTAAATGTTTGTTTATCTTTGTCTTCTATATGAGCAATAACTTCATAAAAAGGCTTGCTGACAAAGTTATTTATTTCATTATCGCGTTGTACTACTAAGCCTAGAATAGGGGTTTGTACCCGGCCAACAGATAGCACGCCATTGAAGCCTGATTTTTTGCCCATAATGGTGTAAGCGCGAGTTAGATTGAGCCCGTAAAGCCAATCGGCTCTTGAGCGAGCAAGGGCGGATACTGACAGTGGCATAAATTCGCTATTTGGTTTTAATGCACTAAGCGAACGTTTAACCGCGGGTAAATTTAAGTCACTGATCAATAAACGTTGCATGCTGGCTTTTTTTGCGGCGCTAACTTTTAAGTAATCTATAACCTCATCAACTAATAGTTGGCCTTCGCGGTCTGGATCGCCGGCGTGAATAATTTGACTACATTGCTTAACTAGTTTCCTTAAAACGGTTAATTGTGAGCGAGTTTGAGATTTTGGTTTTAACTGCCAAACGTCGGGCACAATAGGCAGGTGAGCCATGTCCCATTTTTTGAATTTTTCATCATAGGCATCTGGCTCAGCTTGCTCGAGTATATGACCAATACACCAACTTACAATGTCTCCATTACCAACTTCGATATAGCCTTGTTGCTTTTTATGTGGTTTAGGTAATGCGTCAGCGATGGCTCGCCCTAAACTTGGTTTCTCGGCAATGTATAACTTCAAAGTGAAAACTCAAAACGGGATACTGTCAACATAATATAATAAGACTGTGTTTTTATACAGTCTTATTTTTTAGGGGGAAGAAAAATTTTTTTGAATGCTTTCTAGCTTGCTATTTAAAAGTTCTGGGTAGGTTGAGTACTTAACAACTCAATTAAATAATCTGGTAATTTTGCGCTGATTTGATCTTGTAAGCGGGCTTCAAGCAGCTGCTCTTCCTTCGCCGAAATTTTGATAGGCCAGCGCTTTGAGCTAATAACCGTGTCGCCATCCAAAATGCTTAAATCGTAGCTTCCACGAAGCCAATACCATTGATTAGTAAAGGTCGGGTCTATGGTGTCTAGGTTTGCTTTTAAAGTAAGATTCGATTCAATAGCATGCGGTATACCTAATTGCCCTAAAGCAGACTGTAAAACGTTATTGCTGCGTTCGCTTTCTGCAGCCGTAGCAACTTTTAATTCAGCTAATGAGAGTTTAATTAAGGTTTCAATCTCTTTGCTACTGGTTTTATTAACAATGCCTTGATTAGCTACTTGTACTAATTGTTTATTGGCAACTTCTCTTTTTATTTGTTCTGCTCTTGCTTGGCGCAAGGATGTCAACGCGAGAACTATATTTGGCGCTTGGTTGCTGCTATAGCTAATTAATTGCTGAGTATTTTTATCGGCATTTCTTATGGTTTGAGTTAGGTGTCTTGCCGCTTTTTGTTTTTCTAAAATCGCTAAGGCGTAATAATCCCCCGTTGGGCTTTGCCATGCTTCTTTAATTATTGCACCTTGCAGTTCTAACTCGGTGTTGGTCACTATATTTCGAGAAAGCTCTTGCGTAGTAGTTGTTTGCATCCCCGCGAGCGAACTAGTACTTACAGCACTGGTTAGATCTGATGAGTCGGCCTCTATCTCAACAGTAAAAATTTTGGCTAAGTTAGCTAAAGCTACATTTGATGCTCTATCGCGTTTTGACGCTTGCCCAACGGCTGTTAAGTATTGTGTACTTGGGTATAGGCTATCAGGAGAGTTTATCCAGCTTGGTGGAGTAGTGTCGTCATTACTGCTACATGCAGCAAGTAAAAAGCCACAAAGTAGCATATGCAAAGTAAGTTTTAACTGAAGTTTCATAATATTTCCTTTATATACTTTTTATAGCCGCATTTGCTAAATTTATCCATTTAAGACTAAATTGCTTAAATTAATAAATCGATTTTTCTTGCTGATAATGAAATAACTTATCACTAATACTACTGGTTAAAATAACGTGTTTACTACCAGGGTTTAAGGCTATTTTACGCTTAGCTAACCTGCGAGCTCGTATTGCGACATTATCTTCACCCGTTGATACATAGGCGTATTGAATTGATGCTGGTAGCATATTCCAACTACGAACATCTGCTGATTCACTTAATACTGTCGCTACATTCATAATAAAGCCTGCTAAAGGATCTTTCTTCTCAGCATTTTTAACCGCATCGTATTTAAGTACAGCCCTTGACGTTGTGGCTAATAATATTGCCGGATATTCTGCGTCTAGATCTTCTCTGGCGATGGTATTTACATTTTCAATCTCGCTGGTGCGAATATCTTGTTCACCAACATCAATTGTTGCATTTCCTATGTTTCGCACAACGTTAGGATATGAAGGCATGGCAATACGAATGAGTTGATCGTTACGGTTATCATGGTAACTTGGCACCATAATTGAAACTTCCTTTTTACTGGTTACCACGCCATCAAAATGGATAAAGTAAAGTGCACTACTGTTTTTGGCCGTTAGCTTCTCTATTTGTTCGTCACTAATACCAAACTCTGATTTGTATTGGTCGAATTGATCAAGTATTCCAAGCTCTTTGCTTAATCTTGTTAGCGCTAACTTAATATCATTCGTTAAAGGAGTGCCTCTAGCTTGCATTAATTCGGCCGCAAACTTGTAACTAATGAGTGCATTGTCTTGCTCATCTAGTAACTCGTAAATTACCGCTGAAATTAAGTGTGCACTTGCAAGTTGGCCTGAATTTGAATCTTTTTTAATGAGCTTTTTCATCATAATATCCGCTTGCAATATTTCAACGCGAGCAGAATCAGGATCGTTATTAAATAAATAAGATAAGGCTAAAAGGTTATGCACCATGACTAAATCAGAAGGGGTGCCCGAGTAACTGCGCATGGTTTCATTAACGGTAGCGGCACCAATATTTTCTGTAATAGAGGTTGCGTATAGCACGGCCATTTCTTCTTTTGCTAACGTTAATGAAGTGATAGCACTAGGATAGTCTTGAGATAAAAACTGCAATGTTCCTATATTTAAATTAAATAAAGGGCGGTCTTTTTCTTTAGGTTTAATTGTTTGCAGCTGGGTAAGAACTGCTTCAGGAGAGTTGGTGTTTAATGATTGTGATAGCTGGTTTACTTTTTTATGGGTGACACTACAGCCTGAAAGTAATAACAGGGCTAAAACTAAAAATGATCGATAGCTAATAAAAGAGGGCAGAAGCGTACTTCTGCCCTTAGTAAGACTCATTAACACTTATTTTCTCATTTTACTGTTTTCAACAAGTTTCTTGATCTTTTGTTGGCCGATCCAAACTTTGCGGTTGTCTTTCATGCTGATTAACTCTAGGTCAACCTGATAGAAACGAACTTGGTCAGTGCCATCAACATCAATAATGGTATTGATTTTACCTTGCATCATGTAATCTGCGCCTATCTCTTGGCCCATTGCGCTGCGAGTTTCTTCGGTGGCGTTTAAGTCTTGGTCGCCACGCTCTTCACGAATTTCTTTACGGGCAGTCGCATCAGCAACGAACTCAACATCACCTGAGTTAATTAACTCACGTTCGATATCGGCAATAAATGTTTGTGTATTAATATGCTCATGGCTAAGGTTTTTAATTTTACCGACAATTACTGTTGGCGCTTTACCTGTTGCTTGCATATGTTTTTTAAACCAAGGTCGAGATAATGCATCTTCAACCATAGTTCTTGCGGTAAGTTGCGAATCGGTATCATTCCATGCACCGCTTAAATCAACGGTTGTACCTGCATCGACACGCTCTACTGTTGTGCCACAGCCGCCTAAAATTAATACACTTGATAAAGTTATAGCGACTAATTTACTAGATTTCATTACTTATTCTCCGATTCGTTTTGTTTAATGAAACGATCAAATTTGGTATTCATCGTTTCATTTAAATATAATTTTAATTCATTATTCATGCTGCTAGATTGCTTGATCATCTCTTCAACCTTGTCTAAATCTAATTCAGCAAATGAATAAATATTACCGGTTTCAGGATCTTTCCAACGTGCCATGATTTTAGAGCCATTAAGTGATGTTTTACTTAATGCTTTTATTTCACGTTCGATATTAGTTGTGCCAATATCGCCATTGTTAGCCATATAATCATCGATACTAACATCCATAAAGGTTGATAGTATTTGCGCTATTTGCGCTCTTGCTCTGCTATCTGCAGCTGATTTTTGTAAAGATTCATCATGGACAGGAACAGACATACCGACACCTTGTAGGTACTTACCGTCATTATCACTAACTGCTGTTGTTCCTTCATTTACCCAATCAGGCGCGCCTGAAATATCTAAATCACTTTCAATATCAGTACCTGATGAAGAACACGCGGTGATAATAATACTCAACAAAGTGGCCATCAGTATTTTTAAGCTTGATTTAACTTGCGTTGCTTGAAACATAAAACTTCCCTATTGCTTTATAGCAATTTGTTGAAAACATTAATTTTATTATAATCTTTATCACTAGCTTAACAAGTAAGGGCTAAGAATATATATGTAACATTGTGTATCTGCTTGATTTATTGAGACAATGAAAGTATCTCGCCTATATTCTTCTTAACCAGACTCCATTGCTAAAATGGTTTGAATATCTAGGTTGTCAGTATATTTAACAAAGCCTTGTTGTTTATTTACTCGAGCATAAACAGCCATGCGATCTGATAATTCATTACCTTCAATATTTGCATGGCCTTTTACGTGAGTAATGGTGAGGTTAGCTTTTAGTTGCTCGTATAATGAAAAGCATTCTTGAATAATTGCTAGGTTCTTAATTTCTTCCCCTTTACCTCTGGTCCAGCCTTTGTTTTTCCAGCCTTTTGCCCACTTAGTTATGCAATCAATGGAGTATTTTGAGTCAGAAAGAATTTGGATATGCATGCCTTTTGCTGCATGAGGCGCTGCATAGCGCATAGCTTCAAGCATACCATTAAGCTCTGCTGTGTTATTGGTACCCATAGCTTGATGCAAACCGTACCATAACTCAGTTAACTCTGATTTTTGATACACTGCCATCCCGGTACCTGATTTACCTGGATTAGGTGAACAAGCCCCATCACAATAGATATTAATGTCGGCATGATTGCGGTTGGCCGGAGCTGATTTATAGGCTGATTTTGCTGTACTGGCTTTTATTGCGCTAGATTTAGTATTTGCCCCTGATAAACTTTGATTAGGGTTCTTAGCTAATGAGCGTTTCATTAGTGCTTTTGAGTATGTTGAAGCAAAGGCTGCTTCAGCTTCGGCTTTAGAAGGGAAGCCCATATATTGTGCATCCGCACGACCAGCGGTTAATTGCTTTACTAAAGGCCAATTATCAAATACACCCGTTTTCTCGCCTTTCCAAATTACGTAGTACTTTTTACTCATAAACTTTTCTTGTTAGATTTAATTGTCGCCATAGTAGCATTTATAAAAGCATATAAAAAAGCAGTAATTGCAAAACAATTACTGCTTAAAATCTATTTGTAAACTGCCGTTAAATCAACAGCAATTAAACATGAAGATTAGTTACATTCTTTAAATTTAATAGTCCAATCTGCACCCGATGCAATGTTATGTTTTGCAGCAAAGTTTGATTGGTTTAATGCTAATGAAACATTAAGTAAGCTATTTACGTAGATTAATGGCTCGCCAACATTAACTTTACCAAAAGAGGCTAAATAAGGAAGTTTAGTATCTAAAACAGTCTCATCTTTATCTTTTACTGTTACACATAAAGTATCGCCTAATTTTATGCCCGCTTCTTTTAGTAAGTCTTGATGGATGTTAGTCCAAACGTTACCAAATTGAGGGTCAAGGATAGGGATGTTACCGTCTATAGTAGAATCTTTAACGGTTGCATGTTGGTAGTCAATGCTAACAACTTGATTAGGTAATTTAGGGCCAACTTCTTCAAAGCTAATTGCGCCTGCAGCTAAACGTGCACCAGTGTAAGCATATACGTCACGGCCATGGAATGTATATGAATCGGCAGAGCCAGCTAAACGGTTAACTTTTTCATCAATTTCGCGTACTTCCGCGATGCCTTGATGCTCAGCGATCATGGTTAATGTGCCGTTATCTGGAGTAACAAAGTAGTATCCAGCTTTAGTTTTAAGTACTACAGATTTACGTGGGGTACCAACACCTGGATCGACAACACTTACAAACACTGTTCCTTCTGGCCAGTATTTAGATGCTTGGAATAAGCGATATGACGCTTCCCAAATATTAAACGTTGGTACTTCATGAGTTAAGTCATAAATAGGTAAACTTGCATCAACGCCAACAGATACACCTTTCATAGCTGATACAGCGCCATCTTTGTCACCAAAGTCTGATTGAAAAACCAATGCTGATTGAGCAAAACTCATTGGTGCAACTAACATTGTTGCAGCAACGCTAAGAGAAAGGGAAAGTTTTTTTAAATTGTTCATATAAAGCCCGTTTGGATTGTAAATGACTCACTCAGAACAAATAAAGAGTGAGTCGTATAAAGTAAAAATATCTAATTAAAATTTATAGCTTAAGCGACTGTAAATATAACGACCGTTCATACCAACTGGTGGAATTACGTCGTATGGTAAGTTACCGAAATAAGCTATGTCATCGATTGATTCATCTGGGTATTCATCTAATAAGTTATTTGCGCCAACAGCGAATGTAATACCGTTATTAAATGCGTATTGAAGGTCAAAATCTACCGTCATATTACTACCGTAAGTTTGCTCTGGTTCATAACCACCACCAAAATCAAATACACGCTTAGTTTCACCGTACTGAGTAGCACGTAACATTGCTGCCCAATTGCCTGATTGCCAGTTGGTAGAAAAGATTAATTTATTATCTGGTGCGGCAGTTTCAAGAGTGTTTATTTCTTCAACGTTGGTTGTGCCGTCGTTAGTAATTTCCGTATCGTTAGCGTTATAAGCTACTGAGAAATCGAAATTATTCCAATTGTATTGCACCACTAAATCAAAACCTTCGGTGCGGGTATCTACATTGTTACCAAAGAACTGTGCACCTTGAATACCTGGGTGATCACCAGCTCCAGGTAATTCAGCAATTGGTGTACCATTTTCATCAGCAAAAACGCCTTCTGATAAGGTGATCCTGTCATCAATATCAATACGGTAAAAATCTAGAGTTACGTTTAAACCGAAATCCCAGTTACCTGAAAAACCAACGCTGTAGTTTTCTGATTCTTCTGGATTTAAGCTTTCTGCGCCTAATGACATTGCTAGTTCATCGGTTGCCGGTAAAATTGCAAATGTAGATAGTTCGCCATTGTCACCAAAATCAGTAGAAGTAGCTTGGTAGCTATTTTGAATTAACGATGGTGCTCTAAAACCTGTACTTGCCGCGCCGCGCAGAGCAATGTTGTCTGTAACAGCGTAGCGTAAGCTTAATTTAGAATTTAATGTATCGCCAAAGTCACTGTAATCTTCATAACGAACAGCCGTTGCTAGAGTTAATGCATCGGTAACTTCAAATTCAGTATCTAAGTAAACGGCCATTGCGTCACGGTCAACATCGACCGCATCTTCAGGGCGTAAGCCTTGGATACCTTGAGAACCAGCTGCTGCAATAAAAGGACCAATAGCATAAGATGCTTCTGAGCCAGAGCTTGTTTGATAAGTTTCATTACGATATTCTGCGCCAAGAGCAATAGTTACAGGAATATTGCCAAGGTTTGCTAATTTAACTACGTCAAAGTTTAATAACATTTGCTCGTATTCAAAATCACCAATATGGAAATTTGTTGGGCTATCGACGCCCATAGAAGCATTAATTGAATTTTCAACGTCTAGATTAAATTCGCTGCTACCGTAGTTGGCACTTAAATCCCACTGCCAGTCATTGCCGCCAGTAACACCTAATACCAATGAGTTATCTGTTGTTTCACCAACATTCTCAGGAAGGTAGCCGTTAGGGTAAACCTCAGGTACGTTATTCCAAGTATTATATGGGTAACGATAAAAGTTTGAACCTGTTGCTTCGCGGTTACTGGTGTTAGCAAAACCGTATAAATTTAAGTCATCAGTTAATTGTTGTTCCCAGTTTACAAAAAGGCTGTAGCCTTTATCTTCAGGGTCACCTACTTTGTAATTTTTATTACCAACAGCGGCATCAAAACTGTCACCTGACCACGACCACTCTGGATCCATCTCCCAACCAGGCACCTGATCAAAGCCAGCACGATTAGTTGCATTACGAGTACGGTATTGTGCGCTTACATTTACAAAGCCATCGCCAGTGCTAAAACCCATGTTACCAGTAACTAAAACTGTTTCACCATCGGTGATACTTTCATCTGTTGGTTCAAAATCTGTATTATGCTCGCCATAAGTTGCAGAGAATAAGCCGCCTTCATTGTTGTCTTTAAGCACAATATTAATAACGCCTGCGATTGCGTCTGAGCCATATTGAGCTGCTGCACCGTCACGAAGTACTTCAATTCGTTTAATTGCACTCATAGGAATAGTATTTAAATCTACAGGAGCACTACCGCGACCTGTTTTACCACCAGTGTTTAAAATTGCTGTTGTGTGGCGACGCTTACCATTAACTAATACCAGTGTTTGGTCTGGGCTTAAGCCTCGTAGCTGTGCTGGGCGTACAAGATCTGCAGTATCTGAGTTTGACTGGCGAGGAAAGTTAAATGAAGGAACTAAATTATGAAGTACTTGGCTCATTTCACCACTTAAAGAGCCTGATTGAATTATGTCGTTTTCGTCAAATACATCAACTGGCACAGAGCTTTCATGAATGCTGCGAGGTTCAGCTCGTGAGCCAACAACGACAACTACTTCAATATCTTCTTCAGCACTAGGTACTTCTGCCGCGAAAGTTGTATTAGGTAAGACAAAAGAAAGGGCAATAGCTACCCCAGATAAATTATATTTATTGATTGCACTCTTAAAAAGGCTCACTAGAATTTCCCTGAAATGTTATTTTTATTTTTTATGGATTAGAATAATTATTCTAATCTGATATTGGCGAATTTAGCTATTATTGTCAATGATAATGTTAACAAAATGTCCTATTTCGTTACTTTTTATTGCACATTTATTCTATTTTTTTAGTGGTAGCTGGAGGTTTTACATTTTAAAACAATGTAAATGTTTAAAATTTGTTATTTTATTTGAATATGCTCTAATTATAGGAATTTCATGAAACGATTTATTTTTGTTATAAGCGCCTTGTTTTGCACTGGTTTTGCTCATGCAAGCGATTCTGTTAGTGAAGGCGTGATTGAAAAAGCAGAGGCCATTACTACCGAGGTAGGTAAAGATGGCAAGCCTGTTTTAGGAGCTGTTGCGGGTGCAGGTATTGGCTCTATGTTTGGCTCTGGTTCAGGTAATACAGCGGCTAAAATATTTGGTGGCATTCTTGGTGCTAAAAGTCAAAAAAGTACTAAAAAGACAGCCTATGGCTGGCGTTATATCGTTAAGGTTGATGAAGATTTACACGTTGTTGATGTGTGGTGTGAAAAAGCCGAAGAAAAATGTCCAGGCTTAGCGAAAGGCAAAGAAGTGTATTTGCTTAATGAAAAAGAAATTTCAGTTAAATAGCTAACAGCGCTTACTTTTACTATCTATATAAATATTATGAATTTATAATTAAGTTATTGCTAAATTACGGTTGCTAGGAAAACTCATGGCGTCTTTAGAAGAACAACAAAATAACCCTCTACATGGCTTAGGGCTTGAAGCCTTACTTACTGAATTAGTTCATCATTATGATTGGGAAATATTAGCGGCTTATACCAACCTCAATTGTTTTAAAAACAATCCAAGTATTGCTGCAAGTGTGAAGTTTCTTAAGAAAACCGAATGGGCTCGAGAGAAGTTAGAAGATTTTTACTTATACCGTTTTAAGCGTATGCCAAAGCCAGATAATAAAGAATATGATTTACCGCCAAGAAAGCGAGTGTTTCGCTCTGGCTTGGAACCTCTAGAGCCTTCCGAACTTAGCCTAGAACATGCTGAAGAAATTAGAGCGCGCAAAGCCAAGGTTACCCGTGAACGTTTCTCCGGCAAGGTTGACCCTTGGGGTAAAAGATAACCTAATCTAATTATCAATCAATAGCTAAATAAAAGGGTAAATGATGAAATATCATTTACCCTTTTTTAGTGTGTTAGTTAACAAAATTTGTAATGCTAATTCAATCAAATAGGTTTAAATAATTAATTGCTTACATCAATAGTTAAACTTGCTTGCACTGCTGAATTAATACCGTCAGTTACGCTAACTACGAAGCTATTAATACCAACTTGCTTTTTACGTGGTGTACCGGTTAATTGACCGGTACTGCTCACATTCAACCATGATGGGCCTGATACTAAACTAAACGTTAAAGTATCACCATCAGCATCGTTTACTTCCCCTGCAATTGATTGATTATATGCTTGGTTTTTTTGAGCGCTAGCTGAAACTATAGGATCGCTATTAAATACTGGAGCACTGTTAGATGCTGTGTCCGCTAATACTTCAATGGTCATCGTCGCATTAACTGGGCTATTAAAACCATCAGTTACACTCACTACAAATACATTAGTTCCTACATCACTATTTAATGGCGTACCTTCTATTTTGCCATTTGCGTTTATGGTTAACCAAGTAGGTCCTGATACCTTATTAAAGGTTAATGGATCACTTTCAGCATCTGTGACTCGAGATGCAAGATATTTGACGTAACTTACATTTTCTATAATGTCGGGTTGGCTAAAGTCGGGATTATTCCAAACTGGAGCGTTATTACTAACGCCTCCAAATGATTGGTTTACAATCGTTGAAGCCGGTGATTCATTAAACGATCTATCTTGTGCCGTTACATAATAATCATAGTTGTTGCCAGTTAGAACATCACTATCGTTATAGCTTCCATTATATAAATCAGCGGCAACTGGTGTAAAGTTACCACCATTCACTGAGCGATAAAGTATATAATTTTGTAATGCCAGATCATTAACTTCATCCCAATTGACAGCGATATGGTCAGAATTTTCTATAGCAGAAAGGTTTTCTGGTGTGTCTGGTGCGGTAAGGTCTATGACGGTCTTAAAGTATTCATTACCAACAGTGAATTGACCTGTGTATACCTCATAGCCTGCACGTACCGACTTGACCCATAAATTCGGATCTGCGACCTTTTCATTCGCTAAGCTAAGTTCTGCTGACGGAATATCAATGTATTGTAAGTAATCAACTGTTGCATCGACAAAAGTTTTTAAAGGGTGATCTATATAAGGAGGAGTATTGCTATTATCTACAGGGATAAACTTAATATGAACTTTATTGTTATCGTCGCCACTATTTTGGAAAAATTTATAACGCACTGCCCACTCATAATCAATGCCGTCAACATTTAAAACCAGAGGCTTTATACTCGAATCAGGGTTACGTGCAAACCACCAGTAAGAATTATTATTAGCTTTCTCCTTGTCGGTAAGAGTGTCTTGCTCGTAACGCTCCATTTGAATAACTACATCATAATCACGATCAGCTGCTATGGGTTCGGATACATCAGTACCTGCATCAAAAATGACATTAATGGTTGCCCACCATTTGTCGTCAGCATCATGAGCATCACTATTTTGAAATGTTTTCCACTTCAAACGAAAGTTATTATCTAAAGATTGAATTTGTACGGGCATCCCTGTAAGAGAGTAATCTCCAGGGCGCCATGCACCACCACTCTTTGCTCCCCCTACAGTACCTTGGACATAAGCATCCATGCCCGAACCACCGGCATCAACATAATTTATTGAAAAAGCAGCACCTAACACATCAACTTGAGCAGGATCGTAAGACATATCACTGCCATCGTTATATAGGTTGTTACTTAATAAGTAGTGATCGGCTTTAATCACTGTATTTGCTTTAGTTACTATTGCTGCATAGGCTGTTGTGGTGAATCCTGATGCTATCATCAACAATGATAATGCAGATACTTTCTTGTTGTTTATATTGTTAAACTTGGACATGTTTGCCTCATTATTTTTATTATCGTTGCTAGTTTACTTTTCCTTTTGATATTACTTAGCACTGTTAAAGTGAGCTTTATTATATTTCCTAGTACTCACAAAATATTCTTAGTAATTGTTAAAACGTTTTATCTAAGAGTATTTAAGTTAGTTGTGGTTTTTGCTTATGTCAAGAAAACGTTTTCTTGTTGTTTTGAAATGAAATTATTTTTAAAGTGCTATTTGATTGCTAGATGTTTATTGCTGTTATAAATTAAGTAAATACTTTTAAAATAATTATTGATAATAGGAAATGGAAGGCTTTGTTGAATATCGCAAATGGAATTAAAGTTACATTACTAAGCTTAGTGGTAATATCTTTGGCCTTTTATGTTGCTATAGATACTCAACATATTTGGCTGTCAAAAGTAGCTTTATTTGAGCAATCCCTTTATGGCTTGTTTATTATCACCATCATTTTTTCGGCACACTTTAGCCGTAGTCGCTTTACCTTCCTTACCATCATTTTTGCATTATTTTATATCACCATTAATGAGCAGTTGGCTTGGTCTAATTGGGTTTTAGCAAACCAAAGCTGGTTACTATTAAGTGGGTTGTTTATTTTCGCCTTATTATCACAGTTAAAAGAGCGTGGTGTTATTTCCGCTCATGGTATTAGTCGCGTAATATTATTTGGCCTATGTGGACTTTCTGCTTATGTTTGGGGTATTGCAATTGAAGTGGTTATTGAGCAGTTAAATGTTAATCAATTTACTAGTAACTGGAATCATTATTTACTACTCGAAGTGCCAATTTTATTGGTCAGCTTATTATTACTTTGGCGAAGTATAGTTACAGCCAACTTAGTTGTTGTTGCTTTGCTTATTAGTTGTATTGTTTGGTGCTTACATTTCTATAAAATTATCGAACTGCCATGGAGTGTAACTTTAACTGTTTTGGTAAGTTATTATTTACTTGTTGTGGTTGTCGAGTCTTATTTTTTTGCCTATCGCGACGAGCTTACCGGGCTTCCATCTCGCCGCGCCCTTAATCAGTTAGCACTATCTTTGAGTAATAAATATTCAATTGCGGTTGTTGATATCGACTTCTTTAAAAAGTTCAATGACAGTTATGGTCATGATATTGGCGATCAGGTGTTGAAATTGGTGGCAAGTAAACTCAATACGGTTAAAAAAGGCGGTAAAGTTTTTCGCTATGGAGGGGAGGAGTTTTGTATTGTTTTTCCTCGAAAAAATACTGAACAAATTCTTACTGAGTTAGAACGCATCAGGTTAGTTATTGCTAACTATAAAATGGTTATACGTAGCCCAAAAAGAAAAACTAAAGAGCAAAGAAATAACAAAAAAAATAAAGGCTCAGTTAAAAAAGTAAGTGTAAGTGTCTCAATTGGAGTTGCTCAAAAAGAGCGAAATACTAACTTTGAACAAACTTTTAAATTAGCTGATCAAGCTTTATATAAAGCGAAGAAAACTGGCCGTAATAAAGTCTGTGGTTAATCTATTTATGGAATAGGTTTAGTGGCGTTTCACCTCTAAACCTAGTTTATATTATTAGCGGATTAGAAAGAGTAGGATAGGGTAACTACGGTTTCAGTATCTGTATGCTTAGTATCAAGCGGTACTTTTTCAATATACTTAACATCGTAGCTTAGCTTTAATGCTAACTCGCCAATGATTTTTAACTGTATGGCCGTTTTCGAGGTACTAACATTATTCTCATCACCTTGTTCGGTACTGAGTGTTTGCGTAAATTTAGCATTCTCAGAAAACTCCCAAGTTAAGCCGGTTGCTAAACGAATTATTGCTTCTTTTTGTTCTTCACCTAAAGCTAAAAGGCTACCTGTGTCGTCGTCATAAACATCTTCTGTTGCGGCATATCGATAACCAATACCGATCTCACTATCCCAAGACAAAGTTTCAAGTTCATAAAGATTCCAACCTAAACCTGCCGTACCTGTATATTGTCTTTCATAGCCACTAAACTTATCTTCTTCGTATGATGTACGTCCAAAAAGGTAGTTTTTTTCAGTGAAGTGATATTCAATACGGGTGAACATCGCGTATCTTTCATCTGATCTTTCACCTTCTTTGGTTTTCGATAAACCTTCAACAAAGGTTTGCCATTTCCAAGGAGCGCTTTCACGGTTAATTAAAAACTTGCCGACCGTATTGGTTTCTTCAGTATTACCGGTAAAGTGAGAATAGCCGAACTCAATATCACCTGACCAAACATGCTCTTTTTGTTTAGAGCTTACTTCTTCAGGCTCCACTGCATAAACAGGAACTGATGCTAATACAAGGGCTAAAGGTAATAATTTTGGTGTCATAATTTCGATAAATGCTATGGGTATTTAGTTGTGCAATGATAGAGGCAAACGCGATAAATTCCAATGGAAATAATTTATTTAAGGACGTTTTTTTGATTTATTTCAAATTGCTATTAAGCGACAATTAATAATATTTTTAGACTTTAATTCACTAGTAAATTCGAAGGTTTGCTGTGAACAAACCTTCGAATTTTTATAGGAGTTGATATTAGAATGAGTATGAAAGCGTTACTAAAGTTTCTTTATCTGCATGTTCCGTTTCTGCAGGAACTTCCTCTGTATACTTAATGTTATAACTTACCTTTAATGCTAACTCACCAATAATTTTCACTTCAAGAGCTGTTCTTGAATAGCTTATTGTATTCTCATCACCCATTTCAGAGCTAAGTAATTGTACAAACTTTGCGTTCTCTGCAAAATCCCAAGAGAAGATAGTAGATAAACGAACAATAGGCTCTTCTTCTTTCTCTCCTAAGCTGATCAAAGCGCCAGTTATTTCATCGTAAATATCTTCGCTCTCTTCAAAGCGGTAACCGAGACCAGCCTCAACGTCCCATGCTAAAGTTTCAAGATCATACAGGTTCCAACCCACACCTGAAGTCACTGTATATTGGTTTTTAAAACCACTAAACTTATCTTCTTCGTATGATACTCGACCAAACACGTAATTTTTATCTGTCCAGTTATATTCCAAACGAGAAAACATGCCGTACTTCTCAGCTGTACGCTCATCGTCCTTTTCAGATGCTAAACCTTCAACAAATGTTTGCCATTTCCATGGAGCACTTTCTCTTTTAATTAAAAATTTACCTACGGTTGTTGTCTCTTCTGTGTTACCGGATAAATTTGTGTAACCGAATTCAATATCTCCGGACCAAATTTTTTCTTGTTCAGCAGCTTCCTCAGCTAAAACAGGAGCTGAGGCTAGCGCAAGAGCGATAGGAAGTAGTTTAAATGACATATATATCCCCAGATAAATGTAATATTTTTGTTATGTTTTAATCATAGTGATAAATAGCCTATAAGCCAATGAAAATAATGTTAACAGAATAACTTATAAGGTATAAATAATAGCGAGTTAGTTGTTGATTTTTCTACTTTCTAAGATAAAGAGTGCTCTTTTTTTAACATCTCGATAATTTCTTTTTGTAGTTCACTTATGTCTATAAGTAATTGTTTCTGCATGCTTACTAAAATAAGTTTCAGAGAAACTGCATGCTCTAAGGCTGGTAACGATAAAAACTTTTTTTGATCAAAAGGGAAGTTACTCGGTCCTATATCTTTCATTTCACCTGTCGCTGCTATAGCGCTTTTCCATGAATGTAGGCCTAGCCATGCAGTAGCATAGTCTCCTTGATGTTTGCCAATACTTACCTCTAATTGATCGTTAGAGTTAAGCATTGCTGACCAGGTACCGAGCTTTTCTTGGAGATCTGTGTTTTTTATTAGGTTTAAATCTCCGTTACTTAATGATACGTCAAACACTACTTTGGTTGGCGTATACCCTGGATTCCAATAGTAATTAGAAACATAACCATGAATTACTTGATCATCGACAGCTTTAGGTGTTGGGCCCATTAAGGTTAAAAAATCAGTCATCTTAGTTGCTACGATGCCAACATGGGTAATAGAAGAATCTAAATTGCTTTGATTTACGGTAAACTCTGCGAGTAACTTAGTAATTAAATTAGCTTCTATTGCCCTGTCTTTTATCGATTTATCCCAATTATTAAGTTGTAAGGCAAGCAGTATACCAAGGGTTATTAAAACGATTTCCCCTAAGGCATAGGCTAAATATTGACGTATTTTTTTGGTAAATAAAGATAGTTTCCGTTGCTTGTTGAATACTCTCATATTGCCCTTAAAGAACTTAGTTGCTTATAAAATTCTTGTCTGTAATTAAATTTTGTCAATAAATTATCTAAAATATTAGCTTTTCTCTGCCTGCTACTTGGACATTAAAATGGAAAGAAGTAAAAAATAAAAAAGCGAGGCATAGTTAAACTAGCCTCGCTGGTTAATTGTTACTATCAGTAATTTAAATAATTAACGTATTTAGTAATAGAGTTACATCAAGTGCTTATTTAGAAATTTCAATACGTTATTCATATATTGCTTTTTATTTTCAGGATCAAATAAGCCATGTGTCTCTGAGTCTACAGGGTACCAAATATAATCATTTCCGGTTTTAGACATTGCATTTAATAAACGCTGAGAGTGTTCAAAAGGAACTTGCTTATCATTTCTTCCATGTGCTAAAAGTAATGGTGTTTTCATTTTTTCGGTATTGTATACGGGTGACATCGCTTTTAATGTTGATTCGTCTTTCCCGACAGTATTTTCGAGATAACTTTTACCATAATATACGTTTTTAATATTGCCTTCATCAAACATTAAAGGTAGGTCAAATACACCAGCATAAGATATAGCACACTTGTAAGCATCAGGGTAAATAATGGTACTTTGTACAGCAGAATAACCACCAAAACTACCACCCATTATACAAGCCTTATCTTTTTTTGCCTTACCATTGGCAACCGCCCAATCAAAAGCTTCTCTAATATCCCTTTGAATTTTAGTACCCCAATTTTTATACCCTGCACTTTCAAAATTTGCACCGTAGCCTGTAGAACCTCTAAAGTTTACTTGCAAAACCGAATATCCATTGTTGGCTAAGTACTGGTTATTAGGATCAAATCCCCAAGAATCTTTAATGTGTGGCCCACCGTGAACATATATAACTAATGGTGCTATGTCGCCTTTTTTTGCGACTTTACCTTGGGTGAAAAAGCCATTTACTTCTAATCCATCTGATGCGGTAAACTTGAATGGGTCAGTATAAACTAAGTGCTTACTGTCTAACTTAGGATAATATTTGAAGAGTAATGCTATCGAATTTTTTTCTGTATCGTAAATATAAAAGTTGCCAGGCTCAATATCCGATGAAACTTTTACAATATAAGATTTACCATCTTTAGTATGGCTAGTGATATCAATTGAATGGCCAGGATAAGTAGCGACTAGGTTTTTGAAAACTTTTGCTTCAGGTAAAGATTTATTGATCATGTAATAGACAGGAAACCCATCATCAGCTCGTACCGCATAAACAGTTCGGCCATCTGTTGATTTGATAGCGTCACTAATATCTACATTTTTGTCCGTTAAAATATGCTTATACTCACCAGTGTTCAGATTTAATTTAAAAAGACCGGTAAAATCTTGATTATAATTATCTAGGGTATAAAGCTGATCCCCCGAACTATTGATTGTTATTGGTGTAAAGCTAGAGCCAAAATTTTCCTGTGGAATTGTTTGCCATTCATTATCTTTTTTCAGGTAAGCTCGCAATACTTGGTTTTTATCAATAGCTGTTGCTGCCCTTATTTGACCATTTACATCCGTTATTATATTGGCATTAACAGCCGGAGCTCGTCCTAACTTTTCTTTTATTCTACCGTTATAAATATTTATTTTTAATATAGATGCGATAACATTACTATGCTTACTTTGCGGGGTAGAGCTTATAATTATATGCTCATCATCATCGGGAAGAGTATCTATAATATGTGCCCAACCAATGATTTGTTTATTCTTTTTGATATTACTACCAACTTGCTTCTCACCGGCTCTGTAACCGTAGATTAATTTTCCTTTAGAGCCATCCATATTTACTGCAAAAAGTTCTCCGTAATAAAATGACTCCTTATTCCATGGCTCTCGTTGGTTTACCTGAATCACAACTCGTTCGTTATTTATCCATTTATAGTAGCCAACTTCGTTTTTACCCGGAAATATACTACTGCCTGTAACATTCATTGTTTCCGTATTTAAAAAAACTAAAGCCGGCTTACCATCTTTCATTACTTTTACTGCAAGATGTTCACCATCGGGAGAAATTTTGACACTTAAATATTCTGGGCGATCAAAAAGTTTATCCCATTTATTTGCATGCGCATTACAGCTAATGAAGAAGATGAAAAAATACAAGGCGAGATTTTTAAACATAACTTATTCCTTTAGATTATTGTTTTATTTGAAGAATTATTCTTTTAAAGAAATATCATAGGGTAATTATTGCTCTGATACAATAATAAATAAAATTTGAAATCAATAGATAATGGTGTGAGGTATTTAAGGAAAGGGACTAACTTAAAAAATGGAGCAGTTCACAACTGCCCCATAAAATATAAGATTATTTTTACTCGTAATCAGTAGCGTAAGTTTCTTCATACGTGTGTGAGTAGAACTCAAATAAGTTACCAAACGGGTCTTCTAAGTAAACCATTTTTGCTGGTTTAGAATCATCTTCAGGGTGGTAGCGCATAACATCCATACGTACTTTACCGCCGTACTCTTCAACACGTGCCATTGCACCTTCAAAGTCATCTGTTTGTAAACAAAAGTGGAAGATACCTAAACGGTTAAAGTCAACGTTGTGACGATCTTCACGGTTTTTCATTTCAAATAATTCAACACCGATACCATCAGTTGTTACTAAGTGAGCAATGTTAAAACCTTCAAAACCTTCACCAAATACAGCAATACACATTCTGCCAATTGCTGATTCACGCTCTTCTTGAACTTTGGTGTTATTCATCACAATGCGTAAACCTAATGCTTTAGTGTAAAAGTCTACTGCTTTGTCCATATCGCCTACCATAAGGCCTACATGATTCATTTTCATAATATAAATTCCTAAGTGTTAATTAAATTAAATACGTTGTCTGTTTCAATGAGGCTATTATATGGAACTTGTATGATTAATAAAAATTATTAGATTTTATAAATATAATAATTTTTTGTTATGGGTGTTTTGCTAAGCTACATCTAAAGTAAGAAACTAGGGCTGTACGCTTCAAGCCCCTAAATAATATTAGAAGAATATATAACTGGCAAATGTAATTACGGTAAATGATAGCGCTAGAAGGAAGTGTTTTTAGAAGAGAAAGTAAATTTCAGGCACAAAAAAAGCCTACCTAGGTAGACTTTGATGTTCTAGATGGTGGCCCCTCCCTGACTTGAACAGGGGACCTGCCGATTATGAGTCGGATGCTCTAACCAACTGAGCTAAGGGGCCATCTAGAGAGCAACTTTTTAGTTATTTAGATAATAACCAAAAGCGGTGGCAAGTATAAGCACTTTTTATTTTATTGTCACCACTTGGAGCGTATTTATTTTGATGTTTTTGTTTGTTCGTTTATAAATTAGTCAATTTAAAATGTATAAGTTAAGCCCGCAGTAAAATCGGCTTGAAACCAAACGTTGGAAGACGTGCGGATTCTACAAGTATCACCAGAACAAAAGATGTAGCCATCGCTGTCAAAGAATGTGCCATAACCTCTAGCATCCAATCTTAGAGCAAAGTTTTCATTAAAGTTAAATCTAGCGCCAACACCAAGGTTGGCTGAAGGTCTGGTTTCAGTATCTAAGGAGTCATCACCAGGAGCTAAATGAGCAATACCAATACCAGCGCTTACATATATTGGAACTTTGCCACTACTTACTGGTACAGAGCCTCCAAAATGAAGGTAGGTAACAGATACATCCATATCGTCGAGTTCAACATCGTTGTCAAACTCAAATTCTGTGGCTGAATGGCTAAATAATAGTTCGCCATATCGTCCGTTATTATCGTATTCCCAACCTAAAATCAGGCCAGCAGATGTATCATTAAGAAAGTCTACCTCAGTTACCGTTTCATCAATACTTACATCGTCGTCATCTTTATCATCTTCTAATGTTGTTGATGTACGTTGCCCGGCAAATACGGTTAATTGCCAAGCTCCATCGTCGGCATTGTCAGCTGCAAATAAAGGTTGAGAAAAACTCAAGGCAAGAACCGGGATGATTAAACTTTTTTTCATAAGGTAACTTTTTTATTGTTAAGTACCTTCATCATAGGGGAGGCTAATTTTTAGTGCAAGCGATTATCATTATATTAACATTGGCTTTATGCGGTTTTACTAAGCTGTTTAAACTTAATGATGTTTGGTATTAGCTTGCCTTTATTTTGCATTCTGGCTTTATTCAGGTTTGGCAAATGATAATTGTTAGCCGCTGTTAATTGAGCCTGATTTGGCATGTTACGCTTGGCTGGCTTTTTCTTAGGTTGAAATAGGAATAATGACAATGAGAACGCCATTATTGCAAGTAATGGTAGGCCCCAACTTATGCTGGCTAAGATAATAAGGTAAGTAAGTAAGCCGCTTGTCATTCCTAATAAAAATATGCTGCGTAAATGTTCTGAATTTTTGATTTGGGCGGTTTGCTCAAAAAAAGATCCTACTCGAAACATCACCAACATAACTAAAGAAAAAGTACCGACATAGGCTGCTACCGTTGAGAATAGGGTGATAGAAACAAGTTTAGTGGCCAAGGCTATTAGGTAAGCTGAAATAGCTGCTGCCATTCCTGATGTTAAGCCCTCAAAGTTTTGTCTAATTTCTTTTTTTTGATTGTTCATAAACTCAAACACTTGTTAACTAAAGATTAAGTTAACTTTATCATTTTTATTTATTGAAATTAGTAGCTTAGGAATAATGAAAAGTAATAACTTGTTATTAATCTTTTCATTTAAGTAGACTTGTTTGGCTTTGTTAAATAAATCTTACATTTGCGTATAAAAAAAAACCTGCCGAAGCAGGTTTTTATTATGGGTATAAACGTTGTTTATTCGCCGTCTAAGAAACTCTTAAGTTGCTCAGAACGAGAAGGGTGGCGAAGTTTACGTAATGCTTTTGCTTCGATTTGACGAATACGCTCACGGGTAACGTCAAATTGTTTACCAACTTCTTCAAGAGTGTGGTCAGTATTCATATCGATACCGAAACGCATTCTTAATACCTTAGCTTCACGTGCTGTTAAACCAGCTAGAACTTCGTGAGTTGCATTTTTAAGGTTTTCAGTTGTTGCTGCATCAACTGGTAATTCACCACTGCCATCTTCAATAAAGTCACCTAAGTGCGAATCTTCGTCATCACCAATTGGCGTTTCCATTGAGATTGGCTCTTTAGCAATTTTTAATACCTTGCGGATCTTATCTTCTGGCATCACCATACGTTCTGCTAATTCTTCAGGAGTTGGCTCGCGGCCCATCTCTTGTAGCATTTGACGAGAAATACGGTTTAATTTATTGATTGTTTCAATCATGTGTACCGGAATACGAATGGTACGTGCTTGGTCGGCAATTGAACGTGTTATTGCTTGACGGATCCACCAAGTAGCGTAAGTTGAGAACTTGTAACCACGGCGGTATTCAAACTTATCAACAGCTTTCATCAGACCAATGTTACCTTCCTGGATTAAATCTAGGAACTGTAAACCACGGTTGGTGTATTTTTTAGCGATTGATATTACAAGACGTAAGTTAGCTTCAACCATTTCTTTTTTCGCACGACGAGCTTTTGCTTCACCGATTGACATACGACGGTTGATGTCTTTAATACCTTGAACGTTTAAAAAAGTTTCTTCTTCAAGGTGCGTTAATTTGTAAATACAACGCTCGATATCAAAAGATACAAGTTTTAATTTTTCTGAGTACGGGTGACCTGCAGCAATTTCATCTTCTAACCACTGAGTTTCAGTTTCATGGCCAGGGAATATCTTGATGAAAGTAGTTTTTGGCATACCAGCACCAACAACACAGTGCTTCATGATAAGACGTTCTTGAACACGAACTCGGTCCATAACATCGCGCATGCCTTTAACTAAACGGTCAAATAACTTAGGAACGATACGGAATTCTTTAAAGCATTCAGCAATTTTATCAATCGCTTCAACCGCATCTTTGTGATTACGACCTTTAGCTTCAATAACTTTATTTGCTGCTTCGTAGCTAGCTCTTAACTCGTTGAATTTTTCGCGAGCAAGCTCAGGATCTGGGCCTGTATCTTCCTCTTCTTCATCTTCGTCGTCAGTATCTACATCGGTTTCATCTTCGTCATCTAACTCAGTTTCTGATAATTCAGAGCCGATGTGTGTTGCTGTTGGAGCAACTTCATCAGGCGCATCAGGGTCTAAGAAACCAACAATGATATCTGTTAAACGAGCTTCTTCAGCTTCAAAGTTATCCCATTGCTCAAGTAAGTGGTTAATCGCCGGAGGATATTCAGAAACGCTACGTTGAACTTCACGGATACCTTCTTCAATACGCTTAGCGATAACTATTTCGCCTTTACGTGTAAGAAGCTCTACTGTACCCATTTCACGCATATACATACGTACAGGGTCGGTAGTTCTACCGATCTCACTTTCAACCGTTGCTAATGCTTGAGCTGCAGCTTCGGCTGCATCTTCATCTGTATTAGCTTCGCTCATCATTAAGTCATCGGCATCTGGTGCGTTTTCAAACACCTGAATACCCATGTCGTTAATCATGCGAACGATATCTTCAACTTGATCCGAATCAATTATGTCTTGAGGAAGGTGATCATTCACCTCAGCAAAAGTTAAGTACCCTTGCTCCTTACCTTTAGTGATAAGGTCTTTAAGTCTAGATTGTGGGGCTTGATCCATTGACAAATGTCCACCTATATATGGCTATCAAAATACAAATAGTAAAGGACGAAATTATAGCAAGACGATTCCATAAAAGCCAGTTTAGTATACTAGCTTTTTTATTCACTCTGCGCATTAAGCAGGGCTTGAAGTTCTTGTTTTTCCGAAGAGTTTAATTGTCCTAAACGAGCTTTTTGTAGTAGAGACTCTGTTCTATTCTCTACAAATGTGTTGATAATTTTATCCAAAATATCAATAAAAACTTCTTCTGCGGCTTCATCATCAATATGATGCTGCCAAACAATTAATTTTGCTAATACCTTACCTTGCTCCGTATCTCGCCAGCTTTCAACAATTTGTGCGCTGGTTATGTTGGGGTTGGCTTTGCATTGGTGCATTAACTGTTTGAATAATTCTATTCCTGGTATATTTATCTGTTCTAAAATTGATAAATCATCCAGTACGTTTACTAAATGGGGATGCTCAAGCAATAATGCAATAGCTAATCGAATTGGAGTTGCTTTTGATTTCGATTTTTTTACTTGTTGTTGGCTCGGAGTCTTATTTTTATTGAGTTTGGCAAGCTGTTGTTCGGTGCCATGGCCAAATTTATTTGCTAACTCATTACGGATTGAGTCTTTTAAAGTACTTTCTGGCAGCTTTTGTAAAAATGGCTGAAATGATTCAACTAAGGCCGACTTTCCTTCCAAAGAGTTTATATCTACTTCACTTAACAAATGTTCAAATAAAAATTGTGATAAAGGCTTAGCGTTATCTAAAATTTGTTCAAATTTTTGTTGGCCTTGTTTTCTTACCAAAGTGTCTGGATCTTCGCCATCAGGTAAGAAAACAAACTTTAATGAAATACCATCATTGATTAAAGGCAGGGCGTTATCCATTGCTCGCCATGCCGCATCGCGTCCAGCTTTATCACCATCGTAACAGCAAATAACTTCTTTAACAGTTCTAAACATGGTGGTGAGTTGCTCTTCGGTAGTAGACGTACCTAGTGAAGCAACGGCGTAATTAACCCCATGCTGTGCAAGAGCAACGACATCCATATAGCCTTCAACCACAACTAAACGAGTAAGGTTTTTGCAATTTTGCCTTGCTTCATAAAGACCATATAACTCTTGGCCCTTATGATAAATACGAGTCTCTGGCGAGTTTAAATATTTTGGCGTACCATCACCAAGAATGCGGCCACCAAAACCTATGACTCGTCCACGTTTATCTTTGATTGGAAACATAACTCGACCGCGAAAACGATCGTAAGGACGACTCTTGTCACCTTGAATTGCCATACCTAAATCAACTAACTGAGTTGAAGTTTGATTGGTTTTAGCAAACTCTTTCATCATGTCATCCCAGCTATCGGCTGAGTAACCTATACCAAACTGTTTGACTATTTCACCCGTTAAACCACGGTTTTTGAGGTAATCAATCACGGTTTTTGCGTCAGCGTGGCGAGTTAAGTTTTGCTGGTAAAACTGGCTTATTTTGCCGAGTAATTCATAATCGTCTAGCTTTTGCTTATGTGCTATTTGCTGCTGACGTTGTTGAGCTGGAGTTTGAGTTGATTGTTCTCTCTCTACTTCAACCCCGTTATGGCTGGCGAGCTCTTCGATAGCGTCAACAAATTCTAAACGCTCATATTCCATGATAAAACTAATTGCATTGCCATGCGCACCACAACCAAAACAATGGTAAAACTGCTTGTCACGGCTGACTGAAAAAGAAGGGCTTTTTTCGCTATGAAAAGGGCAACATGCTTGATAGTTTTTCCCTGCTTTTTTTAATTTAACTTTAGAGTCAATTAAATCAACAATATCTGTACGAGCTAATAAGTCGTCGATAAATGTTCTGGGGATCATACCGGCCATAGTTAAGGATAATTTCTTTTTTGGAAAATGGATTGTAGGGTAATGATTATAGTGGCATAAATTATTAAAGACATACAACTATATTAATTAAAAGGCGTAATACCAATTCCATTAAGTTTGCGATCTACTTTTTCATAAGGAAAAATGGATAAATACAAGGCATAAAATTTAGTAAGTAGTTATTCTACTTATAAATTTTATAACGCAGTAGTTATTCATTTTAACCATTAAAAATGAGCGGTTAATTAATGGAATTGGTATAACAATAATTAGTATGCTTTAGATATAAAAAAACCGTGCTTACTAGGTAAGTACGGCTTCTAATAAATCTTTTATAGATTTATGCGTTTAGAGTGGCTCTAACCTGTCCGCTCACCTGACCTAAGTCAGCTTTGCCTTGCATTTTCGGCTTTAATATCGCCATTACTTTGCCCATGTCAGCCATAGATGCTGCGCCAGACTCAGTGATAGCTGCAGAAATTAATTGCTTAATTTCATCTGCAGTTAATGCTTGTGGTAAAAACTCTTCTAATACAACAATTTCAGCTTGTTCTTTTGCTGCTAATTCGTCACGTCCACCTTGGGTAAACATGGCAACAGATTCTTTACGTTGTTTAATCATCTTAGTGATTAAAGCAAGAATATCTGCTTCTGACATATCTTGTTGATTGTCAATTTTAGCAAGCTTAACAGCTGACAATGCCATGCGTATAACGCCAAGACGAATTTTGTCTTTGGCACGCATGGCATTTTTCATTTCTTCGTTGAGTTGACTTAGCAAACTCATAACTAGGAACTTATTACCTAAGTTCTAGTATAAACGAACGCGACGAGCGTTTTCGCGAGAAACTTTTTTAGCGTGACGCTTAACAGCTGCAGCTTTCTTACGCTTACGTTCCCAAGTTGGTTTTTCGAAAGATTCGCGACGACGAACTTCTGAAAGGATACCTGCTTTTTCACATGAACGTTTAAAACGACGTAGTGCAACGTCAAACGGTTCGTTTTCTCTTACTTTAATTACTGGCATTTTTGCCCTCACCTCTAGTGAATACTGTGATACTTGGTAAAATTTAACCAAGCCGATTAAAATTGGTGCGCTATTCTAATCTGAACCCCAAGGCCATGTAAAGTTATAAATGGCTTTTTTATCGAAAAGCAGTGGTTAATTTATAAATTCGGCGCTATGATCGCATAAAAATGACGTTTGGAACAATTAAAGATGCGAATTTTGGGTATTGAAACCTCTTGTGATGAAACCGGTATTGCTATTTATGATGAAGAGCAAGGGATCATGGCGCACCGTTTATATTCACAAATTGCGGTACATGCAGATTATGGCGGAGTAGTGCCTGAACTTGCTTCAAGAGACCATGTGCGTAAAACCATTCCTCTAATTAAAGAGGCTTTAGCAGAAGCCGGTCTTACACCTGACGATCTTGATGGTGTGGCTTACACTGCAGGCCCAGGTTTAGTTGGTGCTTTATTAGTGGGTTGCTCGATTGGTCGCTCACTTGCCTATGGTTGGGATTTACCTGCAGTCCCGGTACATCATATGGAAGGGCATTTGCTTGCACCTATGCTAGAAGATGAAGCCCCTGAATTTCCATTTGTTGCTCTACTTGTTTCTGGTGGGCATACAATGTTGGTGCGAGTTGATGGTATTGGTAAGTATCAATTACTTGGCGAATCAGTTGATGATGCCGCTGGTGAAGCATTTGATAAAACCGCAAAGTTGTTAGGACTAGATTATCCAGGAGGCCCTGTATTAGCAAAAATGGCGGAAGCCGGCACTCCCGGTCGCTTTAAATTTCCACGTCCTATGACTAATAAACCAGGCCTTGATTTTAGTTTTTCGGGATTAAAAACTGCTGCTGCAGTTACTATCCGAGCTGAAGATGAGAGTGCACAAACTAAAGCTGATATAGCTTATGCCTTCCAAGATGCGGTGATTGATACTTTAGCAATAAAGTGTCGCCGAGCGTTAGAGCAGTGCGGTTTAAATCGATTAGTGATTGCTGGTGGTGTAAGTGCCAATACCGCTTTACGTGAAAAATTAGCTTTGGTAATGAAAAAGTTAAATGGTGAAGTCTTTTACCCACGCCCAGAATTTTGTACTGATAATGGCGCGATGATAGCTTATGCCGGTATGCAAAGATTAAAGTCAGGTGTTACAACCGATTTAACTTTTAAAGCAAATCCACGCTGGTCACTAGACTCATTACCTCCAGTCTGAGCATTATTAAAATTTCAGCGAAGAAATCTAAAGTGAAGCTTTAGATTTCTTCTTTGCTGAATTTATCTTCCTTTCCAGTAAGTAAGCGCCAAATATTACTGCGGTGACGGATCAATATTAGTATTGAGATCATTGTTACTGACTGGGTATACATAGGTTTAATTAACCAACTATATAGTGGGGCGAGGGATACCGTTACTATTGCTGCAAGTGATGAATACTTTGTCGTTTTAGCAACAAACAACCAAGTACTAATAAGCATAAGAGCAAAACCCCAGCTGATAGGAGCTAATGCGCCAAAGGCGGTTGCTACGGCTTTGCCACCTTTAAATTGAAAAAACACCGGATACATATGGCCAAGACAAGCGGCTAAGGCAATAAAACCTAAATGTAGAGGTTCAACACCTAATAGGAATGCGCCATAAACCGGCAGGGTACCTTTGAGCAAATCAAATATTAATACCAGCGATGCGATGAATTTATTACTCATGCGCAATACATTGGTTGCGCCAGGGTTTTTTGAGCCTTGAGTTCGAGGGTCTGGTAAGCGGGCCAATTTACAAATTAGAATCGCACTTGATATGGAGCCTAAAAGGTAGGCTGCGATAATAATAAGGAATGTTAAAAAATATAGCATGCTAGTGCCAGTTACCTCTTTAAACCTAACGACAAGTGAGTGATTTATGTACGATAGTTTGTTTTTTGCCATTCTAACAGTGTAATTGGTGGTTTTTCTACCTCTTAATAAGGTAATATTTATAATTAATTGCCATTTTTTTTGAAAAAGTACCTTTAGCTTATGGATATTATCTTTATAGAAGGTTTAACCGTGCCAACCACCATTGGCTATTTCGACTGGGAAAAGCAGATAAAGCAACCGCTTATTTTTGACCTGCAAATGGGTACTGATATACGTGCTGCCGCAGCTGGTGATGAGCTTGCCAAAACTCTAGATTATGCACAAATATCTGTAGCAATCGCCGAGTTTGCCAATGCAAAAGTGGTAGATTTATTAGAAACCCTTGCTGAAAACTTAGCTTCTCACTTAATGGAGCGCTTTGATATTAAATGGCTTAGCTTAAAAATCTCGAAACCAGAAGCGGTCAAAGAAGCGAATGCTGTTGGGGTTATTATTGAACGTGGCGTGCGCACTTAAATGGCTAAAGTATATATTTCAATTGGTAGTAACATTGATAAAGAACAGCAAATAATTGCTAGTGTGAAAGCCTTACAGACTGAGTTTGATAATGTTGAGTTATCTTCAGTTTATGAATGTGAACCGGTAGGTTTTAAAGGTGATAATTTCTATAACTTAGTCGCGGGTGTTACTACAGATAAAACCCCTGCTGAAGTAGGTGATTTCCTTAAATCACTGGAAAAAGCCCATGGCCGCATTGATTTTTCTAAAAAGTTCAGTGCTCGTAAAATGGACTTAGATATTTTACTTTATGATGATTTGGTATTAACTACACCGGTGCAAATACCAAGAGATGAGATCACTGAAAATGCTTATGTGCTGCAACCATTAGCAGAGCTTGCAGGGCAGTTAGTTCATCCAACGATACAACTTTCTTATAATGAGCTTTGGTTAAATTATAATAAAACTAAACAATTTATAAATAAAATCCCTTTTAATTGGCCGGAAGCTTAAAATGTCAACTTTAGAAATAATCATCCTTGCGCTTATTCAGGGACTTACTGAGTTTTTACCTATTTCAAGTTCAGCTCACTTGATTTTACCTTCGCAAATTTTAGGCTGGGCCGACCAAGGTTTAGCATTTGATGTCGCGGTGCATGTTGGTACTTTACTAGCTGTTATGATTTATTTTCGTAAAGATGTTGGAGAGATGTTTTTTGCGTTGACTGATTCGATCGTTAAAAAACAACATACAGGCGAAAGTGCTTTAGCTTGGTGGATTATTTTTGCCACAATACCTGCCGGTTTATTTGGCTTATTTGGTAAAGACTTTATTGAAGAGCATTTAAGATCGGCCGCCGTTATTGCGATAACAACGATAGTATTTGGTTTACTGCTTGGTTATGTTGACATTAAAGGCAAGCAAAATCGTGATATAAAAAGCTTAGGATTAAAAGGCTCTATGTATATTGGTCTTGCGCAAGCTGTTGCACTTATCCCTGGTACTTCCCGCTCTGGTATCACTATGACTATGGGCTTGATGTTAGGTCTAACTCGTGATGCAGCTGCTCGATTCTCATTTTTGTTATCAATTCCTGCAATCGGTATGGCAGGCAGTTATTTAACTATGAAACTTATTACAGGTAGTGAATATGTTGATTGGCAGGCGATTTTCATGGGCTCAGCAATATCATTTATCAGTGCTTATGCTTGTATTCATGCCTTCTTAATTTTATTGGATAAACTTGGCATGATGCCATTTGTGATTTACCGCTTATTACTTGGAGCATTTTTAGTTTGGTTTGTGGTTTAGCTTGCATTTAACTAAATTAAAGGCGAGTTTACTCGCCTTTGTTGTTTTTAAAGTTTTGAGCAACTAAAGCAATAACCTCCACTTTTTCTGCATTCATTGCTTGCTTAATCGCAGGCCCTTTTAAGCCTTGTTCAACAAATGGCTTTGCCGTGATTTCTTTACAAGCATTAAGTGCTGAACGTAAATAATCAGCTTGTGGGTATGCAGATTGCTCTTTACCTAATCGCCCAGAGATATCTGCATGGCAACAAAACAAAAATAATTCAAAGTCATCTTGCTTGCGCCAAGCATCTAATTTATCGAATAAGTTTAGAACAGTGACTGGTTTTAACTCGAACGCTCGATGGCAATGTAGGTGAAACTCGCATACCAATAAGCTTAAACGTTTTACTTGGTTAGGCACTTTAAAGCTTTCGCATATAGTCTGTACTAAAGCTAAACCCGATTTTTCATGGCCATGATGACTTGGCCATTGATCTTTTGGCGTTAAACCTTTCCCTAAGTCATGGCATAAAGAGGCAAATCTAACCGACACTTCTTTACTAAACTTAACCGCTTGTTTAAGTACCATCAAAGTATGAACACCTGAGTCTATTTCACCGTGATGTTGCTCTGGATTTGGTACGCCCCAAAGCGCGTCAAGTGATGGCCACAATACTTTTAATGCACCAGTTGCACGTAATACTTCAATAAATACTTCAGGATTATTTTCGGTTAATGATCTAGAGAATTCTTTCCAAACACGATCTGGGGTTAAATTATTTAATTCGCCACTTAATGCCATATCAGTCATTAACTGCAAGGTTTCAGGGGCAATACTAAAACCTAAGTAATAATACCTAGCGGCAAACCTTGCGACTCTAAGCACCCTTAGCGGGTCTTCTGCAAAAGCCGATGAAACATGGCGTAACACTTTGTTTTTTATGTCAGTTTGACCATTGAATGGATCAACAATAGAGCCATCCTCGGCCTGTGCGATAGCATTTACAGTTAAGTCTCGACGTAATAAGTCTTGCTCAATAGTAACATCTGGCTCGGCATAGCAAACAAAACCTGTGTAGCCTTTACCTTGCTTGCGCTCTGTGCGAGCAAGTGCATATTCTTCTTTAGTTTCAGGGTGCAAGAAAACAGGAAAATCTTTACCTACTTGGCTAAAACCAAGTTGCAACATTTGCTCTACGCTGGCACCTATAACTAACCAGTCTCGCTCAATGATTTCTCTACCTAATAGTTTATCTCTAACGGCTCCACCGACTAAATAAACATCTAGATCTGCAGTGATCTTTTTATCCATTTGCACTTTATTAATTAACTTTTAACTTATGGTTAGTGTATAGCAAAAAATACTCTTTATATAGATAGATTTTTTGACTTATGCAGGCTTACAAGGTAGTTTCCTTGATAGATATACTTTAAAACTAGACTCTTATGTATAACGGCTACACAAGCTATTTTGGCTTAACTGATATTCCATTTTCAATTGCACCGAATCCGCATTTTCTTTTTATGAGTGAACGTCATAAAGAGGCGCTTGCGCATTTGACTTATGGACTTGGCGAAGTAGGTGGTTTTGCTTTGCTAACTGGTGAAGTTGGCACGGGTAAGACCACAGTGTCTAAATGTTTATTAGAGCGACTTCCTGAAAACACGCAAGCGGCTTTCATTTTTAACCCAACATTATCTGCTAAAGAGTTGTTGGCAACCATTTGTGATGAGCTTGCTATTAAATATGATAGCAGCGCAACCTTAAAAACCTTTACTGATAAAATATTACAGCATTTATTAGACAACCATCAGCAAGGTATCAATACCTTATTAATTATTGATGAAGCTCAGCATTTGCAAGTAGAAGTGTTAGAACAACTTAGGCTATTAACTAATTTAGAAACCCATACTAAAAAGTTATTACAAGTCATCCTTATTGGTCAGCCCGAATTACAAGAATTACTCAAACGTCGTGATTTAAGACAATTAGCTCAACGTATTACCGCTCGCTATCATTTATTACCACTAAACAGGCAAGAAGTAGAACTTTATATTAAGCACCGCTTAGCGGTTGCCGGCTGCAGTAAGGCATTATTTAAAAAGGGCGCAATCAATTTAATTCATAAGCTCTCGCAAGGTGTGCCGAGGTTAGTGAATTTATTGTGTGATCGGGCTTTATTGGGGGCGTATAGCCAAGAAAGTAAGCTAGTAGGCAAGCAACATGTACTACAAGCAAGTACAGAAGCATTAGGTAATGATCTCAGCTCTGCGACTATTTGGAAAAATAAATGGCTTAAAGTAAGCTGCGCGTCTTTGCTAAGTATAAGTTTCATGACTAGCGCTTACTATATTACAGAGCGTGAACTAAAAATAATAGAGCAAGATAAATTACAGCAACTGGCAACATTAAATGAACAAGCCAAGCAACAACAGCTGCAACGTTTAAATACAGTTCCTAATGGGCTAATTAATCAAAGCCGCAGTTTATCAAAAGCGTTTAAATCTATTTATAGCTTATGGCAAGTAGACCTTTTTCAAGGTGAGCAAACACCTTGCGATGTTGCCAGTGATTTCCAATTAGAGTGTTATTGGTATCAAGGTAATGTTGATACTTTGCTTACATTAAATTATCCGGCAGTCTTACAATTTTTTGATGAAAAAGGCCAAGCCTATTTTGCAACACTTGTAAGTAGCAATGATAACAAGGTCCAATTACAACTTGGCCAGCAAAGTTATGAGGTGAGTGAACAATGGCTACAACAAAATTGGCAAGGCAGTGCTGCTGTTCTTTGGCGCCCTCCTGCATTGTTTATTGATAAAATTGATAGTGATAGCCCTATTGAGTTAGTGCGTTGGTTAGAGTTAAAGCTAAGTGCTGAACAAAATAGAGGGCCAAGAGTTATTGATAGTTTTGATCCATTATTACTTAATCAGTTAAAGCAGTTTCAGCAACAAGCAGGTTTGACCGTATCAGAATATGCCGATATTGAAACCGTGATGTTGTTAGCAAATAGCAATGCAGCAAGAGGCAATTCATAATGTCATATATTTTAGATGCCTTAAAAAAAGATCAAAAGTCGTTATCGGCACTAGATTTTAATGAAGTTACAGGCAATGTTGAAGCTAGTGATGAGTCTAATAAAAACTACTTTGTATTAATCGTTAAAATACTATTTTTAATTATTTTATCTATCCTGATTGGTTTTTATTTTGCTGGCGGACAAAAATTAGTTGCACATTACACTGCGATTGACCATGAGGTAACTGAAATTGCTACTGCTCGTGTAGATGAAGAACAACCTCTAGAAAATAATTTTCAAGCTGTAGATACAAATGTACATGGCTATTTTACAGCGGTTGATGATTTTAATAAGCAACTCATTGCCAATAAAAAGTTTGCCGAGATGCAGCGTCAGCAGCAGCTATTAGAGCAAGAACAGCTTAAACAAAAACAACAACAAGAATTATTAGCACAGCAGGTTCAGCTAGCGTTAAAAGATTCTAATGTGATGATAGCTCAAGGCTCTAATAAACGTAAAAGTCCGCTTGCACCAGGGAAGAGTGTAAAAAAAGAGCCGGTTAAATTAACTCTTAATCAGGATGAACTTGAAGGTGTATCCCCTGAATTATTACTTGCTTTTCAATCTGCTTTAGATGATAGCAATAACGAAAGTGAACTTGATAAACCACAGCAATCACTTGAGGGTGGTTCAAACCATGAAAATGTTGATGAACAGCTAAAATCTATAGGGCAAATGCCTAGTTGGTATCAAGATTCTCTGCCAACGCTGCGCTTTACTTTACATATGTATGCGGTATCAGCTGAAGATAGTTGGGTAAGGCTAAATGGCAAGGATTATTATAGCGGCGAGCAAACTGACGAAGGTTTGATTATCGAACAAATACTCCCTCAAAAGCTAATTTTGCAATATCAAGGTGAACGTTTCACTATGAAAGCGTTAAGTAATTGGTAACAAATAAATTAATTAGTTACCAATTTCAATACTTTCAAGAACAAGTATTGGTGTTATACTTAAGCCATTCAATTATAAGATTTTAATAGTTATGAAAATTGCAATCGCCGGTACCGGTTATGTTGGTTTATCCAACGCTATGTTATTAGCTCAATACAATGAAGTTGTTGCTGTTGATATTATCCCTGAAAAAGTCGCAATGCTTAATAATAAACAAGCGCCAATTGTTGATGCAGAAATATCAGAATTTTTAACTCGCGATGATTTAAACTTTACTGCAACATTAGATAAAAACATGGCTTATAGCGATGCCGCTTATGTCATTATCGCAACTCCTACTGATTACGACCCTGAAACCAACTATTTTAATACCTCTTCAGTAGAAGCTGTTATTAAAGATGTATTAGAAATAAACCCTGATGCAACTATGGTCATTAAGTCGACTGTTCCTGTTGGTTATACTGAGAGTATTTGTAAGCAATTTAATAGTAAAAACATTATCTTTTCTCCAGAGTTTTTACGTGAAGGCAAGGCTCTTTATGATAATTTACACCCTTCTAGAATTATTGTTGGGGAAGAGTCGCAAAGAGCAAAGATTTTTGCTCAGTTACTAGTGCAAGGGGCTATTAAAGAAAATATCGATGTGCTCTTTACTGAATCGACAGAAGCAGAAGCGGTTAAGCTATTTTCTAATACGTATTTGGCTATGCGCGTTGCTTATTTTAACGAACTAGATTCATACGCTGAAGCGCATGGTTTAGACTCGAAACAGATAATCGAAGGGGTAGGTTTAGACCCTCGTATTGGTAATCATTATAATAACCCTTCGTTTGGCTATGGTGGCTACTGTTTACCAAAAGACACCAAACAGCTCAGAGCTAACTATAAAAATGTGCCTAATAATATAATTAGTGCCATTGTTGATGCTAATACTACGCGTAAAGACTTTATTGCCGACTCTATCATAGCTAAGCAGCCTAAGGTTGTTGGTGTTTATCGCTTAATTATGAAATCTGGTTCAGACAACTTTAGAGCGTCTTCTATTCAAGGAATCATGAAGCGCATTAAGGCGAAAGGTATTGAAGTTGTGATCTATGAACCAGTACTTGAAGATGATGAATTTTTCCATTCTAAGGTTTACCGTGAATTAGAAGAGTTTAAAAAGATATCAGATGTTATTGTCTCTAATCGCATGGATAGTGAATTGAGCGATGTTGCAAGTAAAGTTTATACTCGCGACTTATTTGGCTCTGATTAGGATAAATTAATTTTTCGTTGAGGATTAACTTGGCGAAAAGGATTTCATTATGAAATATTTAGTAACCGGCGCAGCTGGCTTTATTGGTTTTTATGTCGCTCAAAAACTATGTGATATGGGCCATGATGTTATTGGCCTTGATAATTTAAATGATTATTATGATGTCAATCTTAAACTAGCTCGTTTAGAAGTATTAAAGAAATACAGTAACGAGCAGGCAGCTAAAGACGCGCCAACCGGTTCTTTTGAATTTGTAAAAATGGACTTAGCAGATAGAGAAGGCATTGCTCAGCTATTTGCTAATCAACAATTTGATCGAGTAATTCATTTAGCTGCTCAAGCTGGCGTGCGTTATTCGATTGAAAATCCATTAGCATATGCTGATGCAAATTTAATTGGCCACTTAACCATTTTAGAAGGTTGTCGCCATAATAATGTACAACATTTGGTTTATGCTTCTAGTTCATCAGTATATGGTTTAAATAGTAAAGTACCTTTTTCGACATCAGATAGCGTCGACCATCCTGTTTCTCTATATGCGGCGACTAAAAAATCAAATGAATTAATGGCGCATACATACTCGCATTTGTATGATGTGCCAACTACAGGTCTTAGGTTTTTTACTGTTTATGGACCATGGGGCCGTCCAGATATGGCACCAATGTTATTTGCTGATGCCATTACTGCCGGACGAGCAATAAATGTATTTAATCATGGTGATATGCGCCGTGACTTTACTTATATTGATGATATTGTCGAAGGCATTGTTCGTATTCAAGATGTTATTCCAAAAAGAGATGCAAACTGGCAGGTAGAAACCGCATCGGCAGCAAACAGCTCAGCACCTTATAGCATTTATAATATTGGTAATGGCCATCCGGTTAAATTGTTAGATTTTATTGAGCAGATGGAAATCTCATTAGGCTTAAAAGCTGAGAAAACATTAATGCCAATGCAGCCTGGTGATGTATATCAAACCTATGCCGAAGTTGAAGATTTATTTAAAGTGACAGGCTATAAAGCACAAGTAGCTATTGATGAAGGCGTTAATAATTTTGTTAATTGGTATAAAGAATTTTATCAAAAATAAACCTAGTTAAGTTTAAGACAAAAAGAAAGGGCGTAAGCCCTTTCTTTTTGTCTAATACTTAGGGTATTAAATATTTATTGCCAAGCAGGAAGGTTATTTTCAAATGCTTTGATTTTATCGGCGATCTCTAAAGTCCAACCAACTGCATCAACACCATTTTCTAAACAATACTTTTGAAATTCGGTTAATGAGAATGAATATTCTTTATCACCATTAATAACTTTCATTGAATGCAAATCAACCGTCAAGGTTAACTCACCTTGGCCAAATTGATTAAATAAATCATCAACTACAGCTGCATCTAATACAACAGGTACAACGCCAATGTTGATACAGTTACCAAAGAAGATATCGGCAAAGCTTGCTGCAATAACTACTTTAAAACCGTACTCTTGAATAGCCCAAGGAGCGTGTTCACGAGAAGAGCCACAGCCAAAGTTTTCACGAGCAAGTAAAATGCTTACATCTTTATATTTAGCGTCATTAAGGATGAAACTTGGATCAGGTTGTAAGCCATCATCATCTAAAAAGCGCCAGTCATGAAATAAATGCTGAGCAAAACCTGTACGAGTAGTTTTTTGTAAAAACTGTTTAGGGATGATCTGATCGGTATCAATGTTGGCTCTATCTAATGCGACAACGGTACCTGTGTGTTGACTAAATTTTTCCATGATTATTCCTATGCATTAACTTGAGTAAAGTGACCAGCAATTGCTGCTGCAGCTGCTACTGCCGGGCTCACTAAGTGAGTACGACTACCACGGCCTTGGCGACCTTCAAAGTTACGGTTACTCGTTGATGCACAGCGATCACCTTCTTTTAATTTATCGTCATTCATACCTAAGCACATTGAACAACCTGGTAAGCGCCATTCAAAACCTGCATCAATAAATACTTGCGATAAGCCTTCTTTTTCAGCTTGCTCTTTTACTCGATAAGAACCAGGAACAATAATTGCGGTTACGCCATCAGCAACATTTTTTCCCTTCACAACGCTAGCTGCAGCTCTTAAATCTTCAATACGAGAGTTAGTACAAGAACCAATAAAGACATTATTAATACTGATATCTGAAATCTTAGTACCAGGAGTTAAGTCCATATACTTTAATGCGTTAACACAAGACTCACGTACGATTGGGTCGCTAAAGTCATCTGGAGAAGGTACTACGCCATCGATATTAGCAACTTGACCTGGATTTGTTCCCCAAGTAACTTGTGGCTTAATATCTTCGGCTTGAAGAGTAACTACTGTATCAAATACTGCACCTTCATCAGTTTTTAATGTTTGCCAGTCTGCAACAGCATCTAACCATACGCCGCCTTTAGGTGCGTTTTCTTTATCTTTAAGGTACTCAAATGTCGTGTGATCAGGAGCAATTAAACCAGCTTTAGCGCCTAGCTCAATACTCATGTTACATACGGTCATACGCTCTTCCATAGTTAAATCTATGAATGCTTGACCTGTGTACTCAACCACATAACCGGTTGCACCTGAATGACCAATCTTACCAATGATAGCCAAAATTAAATCTTTAGCGCTAACGCCAATATTTAATTTACCATCTACTTTTACTTGCATGGTTTTAGCTTTATTTTGACGTAAAGTTTGTGTTGCTAAAACATGCTCAACTTCAGAAGTACCAATACCAAAGGCTAATGCGCCAAACGCTCCGTGAGTTGCAGTATGCGAATCACCACAAACAATTACTTGTCCTGGTAAAGTAAAGCCAAGCTCTGGTCCCATTACATGAACGATACCTTGGTTTTTATGACCCATGCCATATAGCTCTACGCCAAACTCATCACAGTTAACTTGTAGAGTTTTTAATTGGTTAGCCGCGTTTTCACCAGCGGCATCAATATCACATGCTTTGGTAGAAATATTATGATCCATAGTAGCAATAGTACGCTTTGGACTATGCACCGGGCGGTTATGAAACTTCAAATTTGCAAAAGCTTGCGGTGAAGTAACTTCATGCACTAAATGGCGATCAACAAAGATAAGTGGCGTTTCGCCAGCCTTGTCCTGTATTAAATGTCGTTGCCATAATTTTTCGTATAAAGTAGTCGCCATGATGTTATCCCTTGATGTCACTTTTTTTAATTAAATCGCAAATATAATCACCCATTTCTTTGGTGGTTTTTGCGTTACTTCTTTGATCACTTGGCAATAAATCACCTGTTAGCATGCCATCATCGAGAGCTTTTGCTACAGCTTCTTCAATTGCTGTTGCTGCTTGGGTTTGATTAAGACTGAATCTTAACATTAGTGCAGCTGATAATATTTGCGCTATAGGATTTGCTATGCCTTGACCTGCTATATCAGGTGCCGAGCCACCAGCTGGCTCGTATAAACCAAAACCTGTTTCATTTAAACTTGCTGATGGTAATAAGCCCATTGAACCGGTAACCATTGCACATATATCAGATAAAATATCACCAAATAGATTTGGGCAAAGCATTACGTCAAATTGTGCAGGGTCTTTAACTAACTGCATTGCCGCGTTATCAACATATAAATGCTCAAGCTCAACTTCAGGGTATTGTACCGCTACCTCTTCAACTACTTCACGCCATAAAATACTGGTTGCTAATACGTTGGCTTTATCTACAGAGGTAACCTTGTTATTGCGCTTTTGCGCCGCTTTAAATGCTAAATGGGCAATGCGTTTTACTTCACGGCGAGAATAAAACATAGAATCAAATCCGGTTTCTTCCTCTCCTTCTCCGCGTCGGCCCTTTGGCTCGGCAAAATAAATATCACCGGTTAATTCACGTATTACTAATACGTCAAAACCTTTTCCTGAAATATCGCTACGCAGAGTTGATAGGTGTGAAAGCGATGGCATTAATGAAGCAGGGCGCATATTACAAAATAGGCCGAAATGACCACGTAAACCTAACAATGATGCACGCTCAGGTTGCTCGCTTGGTGGTAATTTTGTCCACTTAGGACCGCCAACAGAGCCAAATAATATCGCGTCTGCTTGTTCACAACCTTGTAAAGTTGCTTTTGGTAGAGCTTCACCATGATTATCAATTGCTAAGCCACCAACATCGTATGATTTAGTGTTAATTGTAAAATTAAACTTGTCTGCAACGGCATCTAAAACTTTAACTGCTTCTACCATTACTTCTGGGCCGATGCCGTCACCGGCTAATACTGCTATGTTTGCCATTATCTTTTAAATCCCTTGAACTTTTTCTTTTTGTGTTTCAATGCCCGCTTGCTCTTTAAGACGAGCAACTTGTTGAGCGCGCATAATACTGTTTATTGCGTGAATTAGAGCTTGGCCAGATGCATCAATTACATCGGTCTCCAATCCGTAGCCATGGAAATTTCGTCCTTGCCAACTAACAACAAGTGCCGCTTGACCTAAACCATCTTCACCTGAACCTTTATTTGATATTTTGTAATCAGCTACTTCAAAATCAATATCTACGGCTTTTTTAATTGCACAATATAATGCATCAACAGGGCCATTACCGGTGGCTGATTCAATCTTAACTTCATCACCACAAGCAAGTTTAATACTTGCTGTCGCAAAGTCACCACTACCTGCAATAACATTCATATACTCAATTTTATAACTATCAGCATCATCTTGTTGTTGATTTTTAAACAATAAAGCTTCTAAATCATCATCAAATACTTGGCCCTTTTTATCTGCTAATGCCAAGAAGTCTTGATATAAATCTTCTAAATCGAAATCAGTTTCTTTGTAGCCTAATTCTGCCATACGGTGTTTAATTACATGGCGGCCACTGCGTGACGTTAGGTTTAATTTGGTCTTACTGATACCGACACTTTCTGGAGTCATAATCTCATAAGTATTTGCACTTTTAAGCATACCATCTTGGTGTATACCTGATGAATGACTAAACGCATTTGCACCAACAATAGCTTTATTAGATTGCACTGGCATATTACAAATTTGGCTGACAAGGCGAGAAGTACGAGCTATTTCGGTATGGTTTATATTGGTATTTAAACCTAAAATATCATTACGCAGTTTCATGATCATGGCAACTTCTTCAAGAGAGCAATTACCCGCACGCTCACCAATACCATTGATAGTACATTCAATTTGTCTTGCTCCTGCATTTACTGCAGCAATTGAGTTAGCAACGCTTAAGCCTAAATCATTATGACAATGTACAGAGATAGTGGCTTGATCTATATTTGGTACGCGCTCAAATAAGTTGGTGATGATGCCGCCAAATTCATGAGGAAGGGTGTAGCCAACAGTATCTGGAATATTGATTGTATTGGCCCCAGCTTTAATCGCTGACTCAACCATGCGACATAAGTTATCGATTGGCGTACGTCCAGCATCTTCACAAGAGAACTCAACATCATCAGTAAATTTTCGTGCAAATTTAACCGCGCTTACCGCCATAGCTTCAACGTCACTAAACTCACGTTTTAGCTTTTGTTGAACATGAACGTCTGAAGTTGAAATAAACGTGTGAATACGAAATTGCTCTGCAACACCTAATGCATCAGCACAAGCTTGAATATCTCCTTCAACCGCTCTTGATAAACCACACACAATTGAGTTTTTAACCGTTTTAGCTATGGTTTGAACTGACTCGAAATCACCAGGGGAAGAAACCGGAAAACCAACTTCCATAATATCAACGCCAAGGCGTTCAAGAGCTAAAGCTATTTGTAATTTTTCATGAACCGATAAACTCGACATTAATGCCTGTTCACCATCACGTAATGTGGTATCAAAAATTTTAACTGTATTATCCATGACTTTGCCTTTCTGGTTTGCAACGACTACAAGAATAAAAAAACCCGCAATATCGTTGCGGGTTTGTGTAAATCGTTAAGTTATTTTAAACAATTGAAAAACGCCCGCTAAATGAATCTAGCAGGAGGTTTAGTAAAATGCGTTGTTTAAAATAGTTATTCATTTTAATTTAATATTTATTTTTTTAAAGCTATTGCTCTACATTAATTTGTTTTACCCTTTGGTGTCAACCTAAAATTAAAAAAAGTGAAGCACTTGCTAATATTAGTTAAAGCCTGATTATTTAAAGGTCTCGTTTAATTTGGAAAAACAAATTATAGTCAGTTTCAGATGGTAAATCTATGAAGCTTGATTGACTTACGCTAGCACCAATTTTATAAGTAAATTCGGCTAAACGCTTTTGATAATCTCCTGATAGCATAATAACGTCTTCAGATATTTTGCTTAGAGTATGACCTTTGTTTGGGTCATCAGGGTATCTTGCACTATTATCATTATTTATCTCTAAATAGCGGACTTTTGCAGTCCAAACAGTTTCGTTAAAGTCTTGGTTGACTATGCCAGCTACAATCGAAGTCGTGTCATTATCATATAAATGACCTATGTTTCTAGCCTTATAACGCATACCGGTTTGATAAATATGGTGTTCATAAAAACAATCACCGGGCCTATCTGGACCTTGCCAGCCGTTGGTATTAGCACAAACTTTAAAAGTGTCAGCGTATTCAATATATACTTTTTGATATTGATTAAACCAATTAAAACTCATATCCATACCAACTTGGTTAACAGCTCTCGATATAAATTTATCACCGCCGCCATCTTCACCAAAATGGTTAGCGTATAAGGTAATAGGTTTGCTAAAAGCATTGAATGAATATCGCACATCAAAACCAGCTTGCTGATTTCCTGGCTCTACGGCTTGAGCTTCATCGCCACATTCAAAACCACTCTTGCCACAGTTATCTCTACCTAAAAATAGATCGACAAAGGTATCAAAATCACTTGGACGTCCATCACCAGCCCATTGTGCTAATCGAGACACTGAAAATTCAAAATTATCAAATGGCATTACAGTTGCTCTAAAGCCCCATAAAAGCGTGTTGGGAACGTGCCTTTCTTCTTCCATTTGCGCCATGTAGGTAGTTACTGTCCATGGCAATTGGTAGTCAGTAAATGGTACGTTAAATGGTAGAGCTTGTGTTCTACTTAAAGTAATAGCTGGCATTGGGCGAGCATTATTGGTTAAACCTAAGTTACTATCCCAGCCACCACCCCACCATTTATCTTGCATACCAATACTTAAATTCCAGTTACCTGCTCTAAATGCTAAATAGCTCTCATCAAAAGTGTATTGGTCATCATCAAAATTTGAAGTGGTTACCGAAGGTGCAAACTTTACTGCGACATAGTCCCAGACGCCACTGACAGAGTACTGAATAGTGTTTTTATTACGAGAGTTATCACCAAAAGAGTGGAATCTATTATCTTTTGTCGCTCCATTAACGCTTAATGTTGCTCGCTTTTTAGTGGCATTTTTATACTCATTCTTAATAAACAAGTAGGCACTTAAATTAATGCCAGCTAGTGATGTTTCATCTACCTCATCCAGCGCTCTTTTGACCTCTGGCCACATCATCGGATAAGTAGTGGTCATAGTTTTTAAAATACCTTGTTCAGTTAATATCTGAATATTTGCCCTCAGGGCCAGGCTGTCAGGGGCAATGTAAGGTTCAGCTTTTGAGAAAAAACTTATGAACAGTATGCAGGTGATAAAAAAAGGTTTTATTTTTATTTTTTTCATATTAGAGAATTCTATTAAGTTTAAGCTTATTGTAGATCATCGGATAGTTTTTGCATAAGCGATATCGTCATTATTTTACTTTTAGTTTACACCTAAATTACTTAAGTATAGTTACTTAAAATGCTTTTTTTGGCAAAAGGAATTATATCGATAGGATATAAACTATATAGTATTCAACAAGGTAATTAACTAAGGATGGTTTTGTAATGAATTACTACAGGGCAATAGATATATGCAGTTAAGTCTGGTAGCAAAACAATACATTACATTTTTGCCAAGCAACCAAGAAAGGCGCTTGGCAAAAAATAATAGGATTATTTATCCCCAAGATGAAGAAGAGTAGCTTTTTTTAGGAATTAGTTTAGGCATAATTAAACCTAGTAATAAACCTATTACTAACACTGATGCACCGTAGATAAACCATGTTTTTTTGATTTCAAAATCTTGCTCATCTAACACAGAAGATGCTTCGGCAAATTTGTCTGCTATTTGCTCTTTCTCTTTTTGTACTGCGTTTAATTGTTGTTTAGTACTGACCAATTCTGAAGATGTGTCACTTAATTTATTGGTTAAATCCGATATTTTCTTACTTTTGTCAGCTAATTCTTCATTCAATTCTGCAAGAACCACACGTAGGCCTTGTTTATCTGATAAATATGATGCATCGATCCAGCCTTTTCGGTTTTTTGCGTCTTGAATTTGAATGTAATCATCCTCTACTGCAGATAAAACTTGAACTTCTTCACCTGCGTTAATGCTACCTAAGATACGGTATTGTGTACCAGGACCTGCATGAAAATAAATGAATAGATCGTCGCTTATAAAACCTATTTTAGTTTCTGGTGTTTGCTGCGCATTAGCAGAAAAAGTGAAAGAAACCATGGCGATGCAGAAAATTTTAAGTAAGTTTTTCATGAATTTGACTGAATTGATTTTTTATTAATACATAGCAAAGATATTAGGTGTTTGTTGCCTTGATATCAAGGTTAATGACTGTTTTATATTGTTATTTTTATCTTGCATTTGTAGGGTAAAGTTAAGTTTTTATGTTTTAAGGTATTTATCGATTGAAAGCTATTGTGAGCTTTTGTAAAGTGGGTAAATTAAATCGCTATTAAAAGTAAGCAAACAAAGTCGCATGGAAACTGAGATAGAACTTAAATATTTAGTTTTAGGTAATGATGTCGCCCAAGTAATAACCAACCTATTAACCCTGCATAAGTTGCCTTTTCAATACCAAGAGCAAGAACTTGGAAATAACTATTTTGACACCCCCGATTTACAACTGAGAAAAGCTGATATAGGTTTACGAATTCGCCATAGTTCAGTAAAGGCGAGCGAGCAAACAGTTAAAACTGCAGGGCAAGTTATCGGCGGTTTACACCAAAGACCGGAGTACAACACAACTATCGATGGTGAAGTACCTAAACTCAGTTTATTTGATGCTAATATCTGGCCTGCAGATTTCAATATCGAAAAAATTTCAGCCAATCTTACTAGCTTGTTTGCCACAAACTTTAAACGCAGTACTTGGTTAATCACCTGTGCAGATGACAGCATTATTGAATTGGCTTATGACTCTGGAGTTGTATGCACTTCGAGCAAGAGTGAAGATATTAGTGAGATTGAGTTAGAGCTTGTTAGCGGCAATAAGGTGTCTTTATTTGATTTAGCTAAACTCTTATTTAGCCAGCTCTCGTTAAGGCCAGGATTAGCTAGTAAAGCCGCACGTGGTTATGGTTTAGCTTTTGCGCATGAGCCCGAAAAGGTTGATGCAAATAATATTGTCCTTAAATTATCTGCAAATATGTCGCTAATGACGTCACTGCAAAAAGGCTTTGAAGAATGTTTAGCGTATATACAAAAGTTGACTGAACAATTTATTGTTGAGCCTAATTTATATACCTTAAAAGACATTAGTGATGTGCTTGCTATGACCCGTCATGGTTTATGGTTATATGAAGACTACTTAGATGAAAAAATAAATATTTCATTAAGGGAGCACATTAAAACCATACTTAAAAATTTATCTTGGGTTGATGCTGCAATTCAAGTAAAAGAGTTAGTGGCTCGCTCAGGTAAATACCGCAAAAGAATTGAAAATAGCGAAAGTCTGTTACTTGAATTAAAAGAAGCAAAGCATGATCAGCAAGATTTAGAAAATGCCGTGCAGTTATTTTATCGAGCTGACTTTAATTTATTGCAGCTGTCTTTATTACAACTGGTGATATCCGATTTAAATGAAAGCGAAAATAGAACTCTGCTAACTGATTTAGCCCCGAGCTGGTTAACCATCAATTTGGATGAATTACGTCAATCTTTTACTTGCCAACAAGCCTTAGGTGCGCAAGATTATATCGACAAACATGCTTTATTAACTCGAAGCTTACTTACCGGTTGTTGGTTTGCAAAATTATATGATCATACCGGTCGTAACGAGTATAGGGGCCCTTGGCTGGATCTTCATCATGGTATTGAAGAGCTGAAAATATTGTTGCTATTAAAAGAACACCTACAGAACATTCATCAAGATGTCCCGCAAAAGCTCATTGCCTGGCTAGATAATAAAATAGAGCACTTAGTTGACACGTTAGAGCACTGTAAACAAGCTGCTCTTGTTTTACCTCCTTATTGGTTATAGAAGGTGCGATAGATAAACTTGGGTTAGTTAGATTGTTTCACTTTGTCTAGGATAGAAAGCAAGCTATCTACTTTCCTTTCTAGTAATTTATTGCGCTCGAGTATTTCTGCATTTTGTTTTCTTAATTCTCGATTACGTACATCGGTATTGGTAAAGCCTATAACTGAGCCGAGTATTTTTGTGACAATAAAACCGACTAAGCCAAAACCAACAAAAAACATTATGCCAGTTACTAATCTGCCACCATCAGTCACAGGATAATGATCGCCAAATCCAATCGTGCTTGAGGTCATAAACATGGTCCATAGCGCATCTGAAAAGTTGTTGATATTGGCATGGCTACTTGCTGATTCAAAGTGTAATAGGGCGCCTGAGAAAAGAGTCATACTAGAGATTAGCAGGAGTAGGGCAAGAAAGATTAAAAACGTATTGTGATAATTTTTAACACCAAACTCATCAACATTATAAATTCTTAATTTGCGTATAATTAATATCATTACTCGACCTTTTACATATACCTGTTAATGGCATTTATTAACGTCAAGATGATAGCAGATTAATGTTTATTACAAGGTAACGAGTTGTAAACAGGTTTTATAGCAAATTAATGAAAATGGTATTATTTATCACTGGCAAAGCGAACTAATTCATCCATGAGTTTTCTTTTTATTTCAAGTTGTTGGCTAGCTTCAAGTTGATACTTTTTTGCAAGTAATTGGTAATCATCAGCACTTAAAGACACCGTCAGTCTTGGACGCTTAGGTTTTTTATTAACAGGCAAGCCTAAAATTAATCTTATTTTGTCGGAAGGACTTAAGTTTGCTTCAACTGCAGATTTCCTTATTTCCATTTGGACTTTTTCATCCATATCAAATGCTACCTGCACAGCTTTAATTGCTTTGACATTTGATTGCCATTTTTCCGGTACTTTTCGATTTGTCATTTTAGCTCCCCGGGTAAAAGTCTTTAATATCGCTAGTTGGTCGATATAAATTTAAAAATACATCGGTTTCACCATCTTCCCATACTTGAATGTCAATTGAGTATTGATCATCAAAGCCGCGTAAACTATATAATTCGAACGCTTCACCCTCATCTTCAATTGTACTATTTAGGCGATGGTCTTGACGATGAAAGTAGCCAACTTGTGCATAAATATATTGTTGATATTGTTCACAACTCCAACCTTCGCTAGCTTTTGTGTCTGCTATACGGTTAAGTAATGCATTACCTGGTTCGGTAAAAATTTCAGCAAAATCATCAAGGCTAAATAATTGTTCAACATCTTCGTCGCTGAGTTTCATCGACAGCTTTAGATAAGTTTGTTGGCCTTGCTCTAAAGTTAAGTAGATAGGCTCATTTGTTGCGCCATTTAGCTGCCACTCAGTTAATGATTTCTTCTCAAACTCATGAGTATTTATATTAGCTACTTGAAATTGCTGCTCTCGTAAGTTGTGTGGCAGGGCAAAACTGTCACTAAAAACAATAATATCTTTAGCGATAAGCTCTGATACTTGGCTTAACTGTCTTGTTTGGTTTTGATTTTTATTAAATAATTTTTTAAAGAAACTCATTAATAACCTTGATCTTTACTATCTCTCTAAACAAAAAGGCATCATAGAGATGCCTTTATCAATTTAGTTTTGCTTAGCTTTTATACGCTCTAAAACTGAATTTGCGCTGTTGTCTTGTTGACCAATACCAGCGGCTTTAAGTTGCGCTTCGAGTGAGCTGTCAGAGCTTTCTGATTCGAGTACTTCCGCAGCTTTTAGTTGGTCATCAAATTTTTGTTGTTTAGCTTTAATGCGCTCAAGAGAGTCTTTTGCACTTAATAGCTTTGAGCTACTTGATGAAAAATTATCGGTAATCGCTGATGTAGCTTTTTGTACACTATCGGTAGTCTTAACCATAGATAGCTGGCGTTTGAATTCTGCTACTTGGCGTTCACCTTTTTTAACTAACTCTTTTAGTCTATCAGCATTGGCACTGAAACTATCAAGGGCTTGTTGTTGTGTAGACAATTCACTTTCTAAACTTGCAACTTTTTCAGCGACTTGTAGAGCAAGTGCTTCATTATTTTTTTCTAAAGCTTGGGCAACATAACCTTCGTGCTCGGCAATATCACGCTTTAATCTGTCTACTTCTCTATTAGCTGACATTTGCTGTGCCATAACGGCAGTTAAATCACGTTTAGCTTTAGTTAAATGATGCTCGGCATCACGAATTTCTTGCTCAAAAATACGGGTTGAATTTGCATCAACAATGCCTTCACCTATTTCAGTTGCTCCGCCTCTAATTGCGGTCATGATTTTTTTAAAAATACTCATATTTACTCCATTAAATTGTTTTATAACAATCTAGATTTAAATTAAAAACTCATCCATGTCAGCAATGACTTCAATGGCGTTGTTACTTAAAACCGCTAATTCATGTTCAATATCGGCAAAAGAGGAATTGACAGATAGTGCACCGAAAATTACATACTTATCGCCAATTTTTGAAAAAGACGAAAGTGGCATTGGAATGCTCATTTCAAGCATAGCTTCAAGCATAGATACTCGTTTTTCAGCTTTGACTTCTTGTTCGCCCCAAAGGTAAGTAATACATAATACTTGATCGTCAGTAACAGAAACAAAAATAGGCAACTCTTCTCTATTTGCGATTGTTATTTGTAATACATCAATTTCACCTGAAATTGGTTGGCAATCAAAAATTAAACCGGTTGCAGATGAATCTGCTAACTCATTTAAATGGTCGGCGATTTTATGGATATTCATTGTCTTCCTTATGTTTATCAAAATAATATGTATTCTTTATCTAAGACATATTATGTCAATTGATGTTTAATTTAGCATGCTGACATAATATGTCAAATAATTAATTTGATAAATATTAGTTAAGTTATTTATTAACGCTTTTGTTTAAAGCATTAATGCCGTTAAAATTAGTGCAATAGAAATGCTTACAGCCATCTCTACACATGCAACTCCAACATTATGTTGTTGATCTACTTCTTCAGCCATATTAATGCCCCAAAGTACGATACGTTTAGCTATACCTGTTAACACTGAAACAACAACCGTCATTATCAAGCCAAATATTAACCAGCCTAATAAATTTTCTACTATGGTTTCTGGGGTATAAACTAGGAAAAAGCTAGCGGCAGTTACTGCTAATGAAGTTGATATGATATGACCACTATAGCGGATAGCAATTGCGACTTGGCCATCGGTCAATGCTTCTTGCATACAATCTTTTTGATTGTTTTTTGCAAAATGAGATTCTCGAATACGAGTAACTAAAACTAAGATAACTTGTGACACAATAAAGCCACTTGCGATAGCAACAAATGTGTAGACATCAAGACCGTCAACCCAGATCAATACTGCGCGGATCACTATTGCTGTTGCAATTACACTCGCCGCATCAATAATACCAACAGAGATGTTACGATTTTTAATTTCAGCGATTTTATCTAAGTGCTGTAGGGCAAATTTGTCATGTATTAATCGACCTAGCTTAATTAACATTAATCCAAATAAACCGTAAGCAAACATACCAATAGCTTCTACTTCGTAACTTACAGAGTGTTCACCGGTTATAGCACCTGTTAAGACAATACCTAGCGCAGCAACGCTTCCCGCGACACTGATGCCAAAAGCAAAATTATCTTTAACTGCCAATTCATCGGTAGTGTTGACCTTAGCTGTTAGCCCAGCAATAAAACGCATTGCTGATAAAAGCAATATAGCAATAGCTATATCAATAACTAAAATGGTGAGTATGTGCTGATCGATTGCAGCAAATTGTAATAAGTTTTCCATGAATTTTTCCTGTTATCTACGACGTCTAAAACTGCGTGATATAAATGATTTTCTTTTTTGGCGAAAGCGTGGCTTAGTTTGTTTTTGAGCATATTTAGATTTGCTACTAAACTTCGACTTACTTGGGGAATTACTGCGAAATTTGCTTGCCGATTTTTGTGCATACTGACTTTGCTTCGATAAACCTGCAGAGCCTGTTCTATTTTTACTATAGGCACTGGTAAATTTTTGCCCTCTGCTGGCAAAAGATTTTTTAGTACGGTTTTCAACTTGGCTTTGCTTACGAAAATCAGTTGGGGATGTATAACGGCTACGACCATAATCATTATAATAACTGTAGCCTCTATTACGCCCCCAATTATCATAAGATATACGGTTGTTACCAAAGATGTTGCCCATCATTGAATACATACCATACCAAGCCCAAAACGAAGTACCTGAGCTATTAGTTTGCCAACTTCCGTATGACGGGTTACCGACAAGTTGCGATCCTACACCAAAGTCTTGAGCATTATTAGCTGCTAGACTCTGCTCTTTACTTAAAGAGTTTACTCTTGGTAGCGCGCCATCAGACATATCAGCTAGTACATTAAGTGGGTCACTTAATGCATCCGAGTACAGTACGGGATCTGCAGCCTGATAAATATTTAATAACTCTTGATAAATTGCTTGGCTACTTTCAAATATCTGTGGTTGGGATTTAACTGTGTTGATGCGATCCAGCAAGGAAAGATACATAGGACCTTGTGAGGTCGCATCTTTTTTAAATTCGTCAATTAGGCTTGATAATTCAGGTTTTAAAGTTAAAACTTGCTTGGCATACTGGTTAATTAAATTAGCGTTGCGTATTTGACCATTATCTAAAGCTTGGCTTAATTGCTGGATACGTTGCTCAGTAACTGGGGTTTGATCTTCTATCTTTTGTAGATAAGGATCGCCACAGGCACTTAAACACAGTAGGCTAAAAAGTAATACTAGTTTTATTATTTGCATTCCTGCTTAATTTCCTTCAAAAATGCTAAAGTGAAGGCGATATTAATAACACCTTTGACATAATATGTCTAATAACTAGTTTATTAATAGATAAAAATTATATCAATAAATGGAAATTTAACTATTGTGAAAAATTTTGACTCCATTGCATTAACATCAGAGCTAGCGCCTGTTTTACAAAACTGTCAACAGAGCTATTGGCAACGTTTTAGTGAATCCTCCCCTGAAACTGTTGAGCAACTATCAAACGAGCAAATTAACCTTTATAAATATGCGTTTACCTTAAGTGATTTTGTTTTCACGCAAATATCTACTTACCCTGAGTGGGCGTTGGATTTGTTATCGACTGATTTAACTGAACCTGTTGATTTTAAAGGACTCTTGTCGGCAAGCATTGAAGAGTGTAAAACAGAAGATGAGTTAATGCGGTGTTTACGTTTGTTTCGTAGGAAGTATTTAACCGCAATTGCTATTGCCGATTTATGTCATAAAACGCCACTAGAAACATCATTAAGTAATTTGTCATCTTTAGCTGATTGTTTAATTGAAGGGGCACTAAATTGGTTATCAATTTATTGTAAGTCTTTATGGGGAACCCCGCAAAATAGTTTAGGTGAGGAGCAATCTTTACTTGTTTATGCAATGGGTAAACTTGGCGGTAAAGAATTAAACTTTTCATCAGATATTGATTTGATTTTTGCTTATCCTGATACAGGTGAAACCGTGGGGCATCGTCGCGCACTTGATAATCAGCAGTATTTTACTCGCTTAGGGCAAAAATTGATTAATGCACTCAACCAAGTAACCGCCGATGGCTTTGTTTTTCGTGTTGATATGCGCTTGCGTCCTTTTGGCGATAGTGGCCCTTTAGTGATGAGTTTTTCAGCCATCGAAAATTATTATCAAGATCAAGGCCGTGATTGGGAGCGTTATGCCATGCTTAAGGCTCGCTTAATTGGCAATAGTATTTATCACAACCAGTTGAGTACCATGCTTCGGCCTTTTGTTTATCGTCGTTACATTGATTTTAGTGTGATTGAGAGCTTCAGGCGAATGAAGTTGATGATTTCACAAGAAGCACGACGCAGACAGTTGCAAAACAATATAAAATTAGGTGCTGGCGGGATTCGTGAAATAGAATTTATTGTACAGGTTTTTCAATTGATCCGAGGTGGCCGTGAAGCACAGCTGCAACAGCGTAGCCTTTTAAAAGCTCTACCATTACTTACTAAGTACGACTGTATATCTAGCGAAAGTGAACAGGTATTGCGTCAAGCTTATGATTTTCTTCGTCACAGTGAAAATGCAATTCAAGCATTTAACGATCAACAAACTCAGCAATTACCGGATGAAGAATTAAATCAGGCAAGATTATCTCACTATATGGCATGTGATAACTGGCAAGACTACCTTAGTAAGTGCCATGGCCATATGGAATTAGTTAACAGTGAATTTAACTTGTTGATCGGCGAAGAAAGTGAACAAAGTAATGATGCCGATGAACACTGGGTGACTTATTGGCATGCAGATTGGCAAGATGAAGAAGCAATAAACTGGATCGAGCAATCTCAAGCTAATTGGCCTTGTGAACGAATTCATCATCTGATTAAGCATTTCAAGCTTGATGCCAAAAAGCGCAGTATCGGTCAACGAGGCCGAATTATTTTAGATAAACTTGTGCCTGTGTTACTCGGCTTATTGGTTGATGAAAACGATCCTGAAATAACGTTAGAGCGAACTTTATTAGTATTATCTAGAATAACTACACGAACGGCTTATTTAGAGTTACTTTATGAAAATGCCCCAGCATTTAAGCACTTACTTAAACTGTGCCGGGCCAGTGAGTGGATAGCCGAATATTTAGCAAAATTCCCTATTTTATTAGATGAACTAATCGATCCTAAGTTGCTTTACGCATTGCCTGAGTTAAATAACTACTCTTGGCAAATAAAAGAAGCATTAATGCGCATCCCTGAAGATGATTTAGAAGCGCAAATGGAGGGCTTAAGGCAGTTTAAGCAAGTTAAGCAGTTAAAAATAGCGGCAGCAGATATTACCGGCATATTGCCGGTGATGCAGGTAAGCGATCATTTGACGGCCCTTGCACAAGCTACTACAGATGAAGTGGTTAATATGGCTTGGCAGCAAATGGTTCATCGTTATGGTCAACCTAAATCGACTATCGGTAGCACGGATAAAAAATTTGCTGTGTTAGGTTACGGCAAGCTTGGCGGTATTGAACTTGGTTATGGCTCAGATTTAGATTTAGTTTTTGTGCATAACTGCCCTAATGACGAAACCGATGGACAAAAGTGCATTTCGAGCATGCAGTTTTATTTAAAGCTAGCACAGCGAATACAGCATTTATTTAATACCCGTACTGCCAGCGGAATTCTTTACGAAGCTGACATGCGTTTAAGACCATCAGGAGATTCAGGTCCTATGGTGGTTCATATTGATAGTTACCAAAAATACCTACAACAAGAAGCATGGACTTGGGAGCATCAAGCCTTAGTGCGGGCTAGGTTTATTTGTGGTGATGAGCAATTACATCACGAGTTTAATCGTATTCGTAAAAGTATTTTGCAGCAACAACGTGAGCAAAATGTATTAGCCGATGAAGTGGTGAAAATGCGCGAACGTATGCGTGAACACCTTGATAAATCAACAGAGCAAACCTTTGATATAAAGCAATGTAAAGGTGGCTTAGCCGATATTGAATTCTTAGCGCAATACTTAGTCTTAGCGAATTCTCATGCGGTACCGAATTTGACAGAATTCACTGACAATGTTCGTATTTTTGAAGGCTTAATTACTGATAATCTACTTAGCCAAGAACAGGGAGATGAACTTATTAGCAGTTATTGCTCATTAAGAGATTTAGGCCATTCATTGGTACTGCAGAATAAAGCGGCCACTGTAGATAATGAAAATATGCTAAAGGAGCGAGAAAATGTATCTACTATCTGGAATGAATATTTAGGCAATTAGATAGAGTAAATAACTTGTTGGCCAAGGGAGATTTTGTTCTCCCTTGATATTTATCGAGTTTATCGATAAAACTTAGGGTCAGTTTTATTTGGTCTAGTTTTAAAGCGGCGATGTAACCACATATATTGCTCTGGTTGTTTACGAATTGCAGCTTCAAGCTCTTGATTAATACGGGTGATATCAGCTTCGTCATCACCACTTGGAAAATTATCAAATACTTCACTAATCTCAATGTGATAGCCACTATCATCAGGTAATCGACTTGGGGTAAGCATCATAGTTTTTACGTTTTTTACTTTTGCAAAAATCATTGTCCCTATGGTTGAAGCAGTCTCTGGAACATTAAAAAATGGCACAAAAATAGAGCGACTGCGACCATAGTCTTGATCGGGAAGATACACGCTTGTTTCACCATCACGTAAAGCTTTAATCATGCCTTTAACATTGGTCTTTTCAATCATGTATTTATTCGAGCGGGCACGACCTCTATGCTGAAAGTACTCCATTAATGGGTTATGGTTTGGTCGGTAAAATGCCACAACAGGATTGGCACAACCAGTTGCTCGTCCACAAAATTCGAGCGATAAATTGTGCATAGCTAATAGTAATATACCATTGCCATCGGCTTTAGCTGCATTTAACTTTTCAAGTCCCGATACTTTAGTAATACGTTTTATGCGCCAATCAGGCCACCACCAACCCATACCGGTTTCAAACAAGGCAATACCAGTGTTTTCAAAGTTTTTAACTAGCATAGTATGTCGTTGTTTCTCGCTAAGCTCAGGGAAACAAACGTCTATATTTTTTTGAGCTACAGTTAAACGTGTGCCGCCAATCTTCATCATTATGCGACCTACAACTCTTCCCATGGCTAATTGTAATTTAAATGGCAGCCACGAAATTGTCCATAGAACAATAACTCCTAACCAAGTAAGCCAATATTTTGGAAGAAAAAAGCTTATTTTAAAATCAGTTTGTATTGATTTGTTTTTGCTCAAAGATTAATCAACTCATGAAAAGTTTATACTATACTTGCTAGCGTATGATGATAGTTAACAAGCGAACGAACGCTTATTTTAATAAACATCTGTTCTTATTGTAAGCTAAAGATACAAAAATAAACGTTAATCTAGCTTTTTAATTACTTTGGAATTGCTATGCAAGTGAATATTCCCAACTTTAATGAGACCCGCATATTAGTTGCAGGGGATATTATGGTTAATAGTTATGATGCTGAACCAGTTCTTGAGGCGGCTGCTAATGTTGCTCTTAATCTTGCTTGCCTTGGTGGGCAAGTAAGTCTTTTCGGCATTACAGGAGATGATGAATTCGCTCAAGGCCTCGATGATAAGCTTTCTTCAACTGATGTTATTTGCCACTTTATCCATAATAAATTAGTTTCTACTCTCAGCAACTCATTTAATCTTAACTCTAACCCTTTAGGGGGAACAGAGGAAAAGCATAGGCCATTTACTGAAATCGATAAAGCTAAAATGCTGGCTATGATTGAGGCTAACATTGGTCAGCATCACTTAGTTTTATTAAGTGATTACGACTTGGGAACCTTATCTGATGCTCAGCCGGTTATAGCATTAGCACATGATAATGATATACCGGTTATTGTGCATACCAAATCTAATAAACTGAGTAACTTTCGTGGTGCATCGGTCATCGTTCTTACTATAGACCAGCTTAGAAATATATTTACTGAAACCTGTAATGAAAATGAGTTAGTTATACGGGCAAAAGAATTATTAACTCAGTATGAGCTTAACGCTTTACTAATATATCGTACAGGGCAGGGAGTTACTTTAATACGTACCAATGAAGAAGAGCTACACATACCTACAATAACGCCAGAAATCTTTGATGATAATGGTGTCGATGATGCTTTACTCGCGACTCTTGCTTGCTCAATTGCTGCCGGTGCATCCTTAGTCCAAGCAAGTGCGTTAGCCAATATTGCTATGGATATCGTACTTGCTAAGAAGGGGGCTGCAACACTAAGTGAAGTGGAGATAGCGCAAGCATTACAATCTGGGAAAGACTGTGGTAGTGGAATTGTAACTACAGAGCAATTAAAAACACTTATTAGGCAAGCAAAGCAGCTTGATCAAAAAGTTATATTTACCAAGGGAAGTTTCGATATTTTAGAATCAGCTGATGCGTCTTATTTAGCGAAAATTGCTAAATTAGGACAGCGTTTAGTTGTAGCTGTAAGTGATGATGAGAGTGTTAAACGCATACGAGGAGCTGGCCGTCCGATAAACCATTTATATAGAAGAATGGCTTTAATAGCTAAACTTGACTGTGTTGATTGGGTGATTAGTTATAACGAAGATAACTTACAAGATCTCATTGCTAATGTACTACCTGATTTACTTGTTGAGCACCAAGATATTAATCTTGAAGATGTTGTCGGCGCAGAAAGTGTAATTGCCAATGGTGGCGAAGTACAGGTTATCGACTTTGAGGAAGAGCCTACCAGTGAGATTATTAATACGGTTAGGTTAGGAGATTAATGCATAAACGCTATCATTGCGCCCATCATTGATAAAATAAAAGGCCCTGATTATAAAGATAATCAGGGCCTTGTTAAATTAACTATTAGTATTTAGCTTACTTAGGTATTAAGCCTTGGTTTATTGATAAAATATCTTCATCAGTAATAGTACCTGCCGCTTCTTTTAAGCGCAGCATGTTAATAACGTACTGGTAACGAGTTGATGATAAGTTACGTTTAGCATTATATAAGTTACGAGTGCTTTCTAGTACATCGACAATAGTACGAGTACCAACTTCAAAACCTGCTTCAGTTGCTTTTAGTGCACTTTCAGCAGAGATAACTGATTGCTCAAATGCTTTAACACCTGAAATTGTGGCTACCACTGAGTTGTATGAGTTACGAGACTCACGAATAATGCCTCGGTAGCTAAGTTGCATATCTTGACTTGCTGCTACATAGTTTTGCTGTGCTGCACGTACTTGTGAGCTTGTATTACCACCAGAGTAGATTGGTACGCTCAATTGAATTCCGATTGAAGTTGTATCAGTTTCTCTACCTTCAAAGTCCAAAGCGGTTGCTGGGTCTCGTTCTTGATCTTGTTCACTTGTACCAATACTACCAGTTAAACTTAATGTTGGTAGATGACCTGAGCTAGCAATATCAATATTCTCTTTGGCAATATCCATGCTAATTTTTTGCGATATTAAACGTAAGTTTTTCGCTTCAGCCAATTTTTGCCATTCACCAGGACTTGATGGAGAAGGCATTACTGGAGTAAAGCGCTCTGTGTTTAACACATTTAAATCACGCGGGTAAGAGCCGGTAATTTCGCGAAGTGCTTCTTCTGCTTGGAAAACCGTATTTTGAGCACGAATTTCTTCTGCTACCGAGTTGTCATATTGTGCTTGTGCTTCATGTACATCGGTAATTGCGGTTAGACCAACAGAAAAACGTTGTTTGGTTTGCTCTAACTGACGCTCGATCGACTTTTTCTCTGCTTGTGCAAATTCAAGGCCATCGTAAGCGGCTAACACATTAAAGTAAGCTTCTGTTACACGCGTAACCAGTTGTTGTTTAACAAACTGATAATTGATGTCACTTTGGTGAGCTGTTTTCTTAGATGTTTCTAAAGCTAACCAACTGTTGTGATGGTACAACTGCATGTTTAAATCGATACTTACGCGAGTTGTTGTTGTATCGGTAGTTAAATCATCAGTTTCAGATGATTGGTCTGTATAAGAAGCATTAGCTGCAATTTGTGGAAGCAATACTGAGCGTGCCTGTTCGATTTTTTCTTGGGTTGCTTTGAACTGAGCTTCAGCTTTTAATGCTGTTGGATCATTTTGCAATGCCAACTGATAAATTTGCTGTAAATCTTGAGCTGTAGCCACTTGGCTAGTGGTTGCTAAAACAATCCCCACAAATAGTGAGTTTAATCTTTTTGCCATGAGTATTGGTTCCCTTAATCACACTTAACTTATGAAAGCTCTTAAAGTGTAACGATAATTAATGCTATGCTGAAACTATATTTTAGTATTAGCTTAAATAAAGTGTAACAGAATTTTTTTCTAACACATTGTAATAGCTTAAAAGAATTACAAATTATGACTAAATCACACAATATACAACAGTTTACCGCGAATGATGTATTGGTCAAGTCGCGAGATATTAAATATCAAGGATTTTTTCGTATTGATCAGTATCAAATACAACACAAATTGTTTAATGGTGGTAGCAGTAATACGTTTTCCAGAGAAATATTTGAACGAGGTGATGCGGTTGTCTTAATACCGTACGACCCTATAACAGACAAAGTGGTGCTAATTGAACAGTTTAGAGCCGGCGCACTGCGCAGTAGTGAATCGCCATGGATGTTAGAATTTATTGCCGGTATGTTTGGTGACAATGAAAGCCCGGTGGATGTTGCAATTAGAGAGGCAGAAGAAGAAGCCAATTTATTTATAGATAAAGACAAAGTCCATCATGTGATGAATTTTTTATCTACACCTGGTGGTTGTAGTGAAAAATTGTATATGTATTTAGCTATTATTGATGCCAGTGAACTTTCATCAGGTGAGGTTGCAGGATTAGAATGTGAGAATGAAGATATTTTGAGTCATGTAGTTTCAAGGAAGCAAGCTCTTACTTGGCTTGAGCAAAGTAAAATTGAAAATGCCTCAACCATTATAGGTTTACAATGGCTGGCGATGAACTATAAAAAAATCGCAAAAGGGCAAATTAACTAGATTAAAATTTTATGGCAAATTACAAACCTAGCCTAAAAGGCTTGATTAACAGTTTTGAAATTAACTATATGTTGCTTACCCGATTATTAGCTGATCTGGATGAAGTAAACCAACGCCGTGAATTTTTTATCAATGAACATTTATCTTATCAGCTCACCGTTAAAGAAAAATCTAAATATACCCACGTGATTGAATTTCGTCAGGTAGAAATAAATACTAGCCAAGCATCAAAAGCGAAACTATTAACATTCCCATGCATGTTAATTCGCATATACCATGATGCTCGTTTAGCTGAAGTTATAGAAAGTCAGCATATTCGGCAGATTAAACCTCGTTATGATTACCCTAACCCTAAAATGCACCAACCTGATGAAAAGCAGCAAAATCATTACTTTTTAACGCAATGGTTGCAGCTGTGCTTAAGTCAGGGGCAAACACCTGTTAAGCTTAATTAACTTAGCATCTTAATTCGGTACTTTATTATTAACTCTAAATCCAAGCCAGTTGTTATTGCTCAAATAAGCGATTGTCATTTATTCGCGCAAATTGACGCTAAGCATCATGGGCAAGTCGTTTATGAAAATCTATTGAGGGTATTTAAAGCTTTATCTACAGTAGATTATTTAGACTGTATTGTTTTTACAGGTGATCTAACCCAAGATCATTCAACTGCTTCGTATCAATTATTCCTGCAAGCATTTAATTATGCTGTTTTAGAGTTTGACCTAGGCTGCGAGCTGTACTGGTTAGCTGGTAACCATGACGAGATTGATTTACTTGCATCTGAACTTACTCATCCGCAGATAAAAATCGCGAAACAAATTGAACTTGAGTCTTGGCAACTGATATTAGTTAATTCGAAAAGTGAGACACCTGCTGGCGTTGTCTCAGCACAAGAACTTATCCGCATGGAACAGTTAAGTGCTAGTAAAACCAGTTTAGTTTTTATGCATCACCATCCTATCGATGTAAATTACTTTATCGATAAACATGGATTAATAAACAAAATGGAGTTTTGGCAAAAAGTTAATCGCTGTAAAAATGTTAGAGCCATTTTTCATGGCCATGTCCATAGAGGTATAACAATTGATAAAAGCATCGAGTTTAAAGTGCCTGTTTATGCTTGTCCGGCGACGTCTATTCAGTTTGATCCTAACTGCGAAACTGTTTCAGCTTTAGCACAGGGGCCAGGCTTTCGTTTAATTAATTTAAATGCGAATAATACTTTCAGTACTGAGTTGGTTTACCTTGAGCAATAAACAATCGTCTTTTTACCATTAGTTAATACCCAATATGAAAAACAAAAAAATATTAGTTATTCACGGTTTTAATAGCTCGCCACAGTCATTAAAAGCACAATTAACAGTACAATATATGCAACAACACTACCCTGAAATAGAGGTTGTTGTTCCGCAAATATTATCAACACCAGAGGCCGCAATTAAGCAGCTTTGCGATATTATAGAAGCGCAACCTAATACTGATTGGTATTTTACCGGTTCATCTTTAGGTGGCTATTTTGCCACTTATTTAGTGGATAAATATAAAAGACCTGCGGTACTGATAAATCCTGCGGTAACACCTTACTTATTATTGGCGGACTATATTGGTGAACAAGTAAATCCTCATACAGGAGAGGTTTATCAAGTTACCCCTGAGCATATGCAACAATTAAAGTTAATAGAAAGTGAAATTTGCCAACAAAAAATGTTTTTTGTTATGGTACAAACAGGGGATGAAGTGTTAGATTATCAACAGGCAGTTGCAAAGTATGGTAATTGTAAACTGGAAGTGCAAAAAGGCGGCGATCATAGCTTTATTCATTTTGAGCAAATGCTTCCTAAAATTGCGGAATTCTTTCAGTTTTAACGACATCATTGCATAACAAAAATTTATAACAATAAAGTAAATCACAAATTTAATGGCCAGAATAATTCATGACTGATCAATATAACTCCGAATCCATTGAGGTCCTTAGTGGCCTTGATCCTGTGCGCCGACGTCCAGGTATGTATACCGATACCATGCGACCTAATCATTTAGGGCAAGAGGTAATCGATAACTCCGTCGATGAGGCATTGGCAGGGCACGCGCAAAATATTTCAGTTGTACTCCATGAAGACCAATCATTAGAAGTTACCGATGATGGCCGCGGTATGCCAACAGACATTCACCCTGAAGAAGGTGTTCCTGGCGTTGAATTAATATTTTGTCGATTACACGCCGGTGGTAAGTTTTCTAACAAGAACTATCAATTCTCTGGCGGTTTACACGGTGTTGGTATTTCCGTCGTAAATGCTTTATCTACGCGAGTAGAAGTAACAGTTAAACGTAATCAAAAAATATTTGAAATGGCGTTTGAGAATGGTGAAAAAGTAACTGAATTAACCGAAGTAGGTACCGTTGGTAAACGCAACTCCGGTACGCAAGTGCGATTTTGGCCTGATGCGAGTTATTTTGATACGGCTAAGTTCTCAGTTTCTAAGATGATGCATATTTTAAAAGCTAAAGCAGTTTTATGTCCTGGCTTAACGATTAAGTTCCATGATAAAAACACAGGCAATAAAGAAGTATGGTGTTATCAAAACGGCTTAGAAGATTATCTTAAAGAAGCGATTAAAGGTTACGTTAACCTACCAGAACAACCATTTGTTGGCGCATTTTCGGCTAAAAATGAAGCCGTTGACTGGGCCGTAAGTTGGTTACCCGAAGGTGGTGAAAGTATTGGCGAGAGTTATGTTAACCTTATTCCAACCATTCAAGGTGGTACTCATGTAAATGGCTTACGCCAAGGCTTACTGGATTCTATGCGTGAGTTTTGTGAGTTTCGCAATTTGATCCCAAGAGGTGTTAAATTAACCCCTGATGATATTTGGGATAAATGTTCTTATATTTTGTCGGTTAAAATTCAAGACCCACAATTTGCAGGACAAACTAAAGAGCGATTATCTTCTCGACAATGTTCTGCTTTTGTTTCTGGGGTAGTTAAAGATTCATTTAGTTTGTGGCTAAACGAGCACACTGAAATTGCAGAAGCGCTAGCTGAGTTTTGTATTTCAAATGCTCAACGCCGTATGCGAGCAAGTAAAAAGGTTGTTCGTAAAAAAGTTACGCAAGGTCCGGCACTACCAGGAAAGTTAACAGATTGTGGCTCGCAAGAGCCAGAGCGTACTGAGCTATTTTTAGTAGAGGGTGACTCAGCCGGCGGTAGTGCAAAACAAGCAAGAGATAGAGACATTCAAGCGATAATGCCACTTCGAGGCAAAATTCTTAACTCTTGGGAGGTTGAATCGGGACAAATTCTAGCTTCTCAAGAAATTCATGATATATCTGTTGCGCTAGGAATCGACCCTGATAGTGAAGACTTATCAACACTGCGCTATGGCAAAATTTGCATTTTAGCGGATGCCGATTCGGATGGATTGCACATCGCAACCTTACTTTGTGCTTTATTTACTCAACACTTTTTGCCTCTTGTACAAGCAGGACATGTGTTTGTTGCAATGCCTCCTCTGTACCGCATCGATATTGGTAAAGAAGTTTTCTACGCTTTAGATGAGCAAGAAAAAGATGGCATATTAGATAGAATTGAAGCTGAGAAGAAACGCGGTAAAGTTAATGTACAACGCTTTAAAGGTTTGGGCGAAATGAACCCATTACAACTGCGTGAAACAACTATGGATCCAAATACCCGTCGCTTGGTACAACTCACGGTTGATGAATTCGATACGACGATGGAAGTAATGGATATGTTACTCTCGAAAAAGCGTGCAGGTGATCGTAAAGAATGGCTACAAGAAAAAGGTAACTTGGTTGATTTTGATTAAAACTTGTTAGATATCAGCGTTTAATAGAATAAAACTCTCTTAATTATATTAAGAGAGTTTTTTATGTCTTCGGTTACATAATTACTACAATTTACTAACAGTTTAACCTCAAACAAAGGTTACTTATTCTCTATACTAAGATTTAACAAAACAAATACATTATTTGATTACCATATTCAATTTTAGGATCTTCCCATGAAAAGAATTAGCATAATGCTGCTAACAATATTTTTATCAGCTTGTTCAACTACAGCAGATAACCGCATGCAAATTGCGAGTCAGCATTCTAAGATTTTAGGTGATATTGAACAAATTAGCCCCGGCACACTTCACGAAATTAATGACTCACCTGGTTTTGCTATTTTCAGTGCTGCAGAAGTTAATTTAGGTTTGATTTCTGCGGGTAATGGCCATGGCGCTGTGTATAACAATCTCACTGGTGAAAAAACTTATATGGAAGTTGTTGGCGGCGGCGTTGGTGTTGGTGTCGGTGGTCGTGATTTTAGAATCGTATTTGTCTTTAAAACTGAAGAAAGAATGCAATCCTTTATTAACGAAGGCTGGAGCTTTGATGAACGGGTTGAAGCAACTGCAGTAAACTCTATGATTGATGGCCTAGTTATTGGTGATATTACCGTTTATCAATTTAATAAAACGGGTTTAAGTATGCAAGCCATGCTCAAAGGTATGAAGTTTAGTATGAATGATGAGTTAAACGAGTAAGTAAGCTTATCTCAATATCTTTAAGGCAAGGACTTCATTGCCTTTTTTGTTTCTGCAGTATCATCATTGCGTCCCCCTCGTTAAAAACCTAAAATAAATCCATAATAAATGCTAATTTAATCAACTTAGTATTACAGCGTTACACAAATTAAGGCCTCGATGGATGTTAAAACAAGAAGATAAAACTATTTGCCACCTTTCTATTGGCACTAATAATTTACCGCAAGCGATTAAGTTTTATGACAAAGTACTGGCAACCTTGAACATTGAGCGAGTAACAAACCACGAGCAAGCAGTAGCCTATGGCAAAGGCTATCCAACATTTTGGCTACAAATTCCTTTTGATCAACAACCTGCCACCATTGCTAATGGTTCTCATATAGGTTTTATGGCGACAAATAAAGAACAGGTAAACGACTTTTATCGAGTAGCTATAGCTGCTGGGGCAAGCTGTAACGGTAAGCCGGGTCCTCGAGCTGAGTACGGTGAGCCATATTACGGTTGTTTTGTTATTGATCCGGAAGGTCATAAAATAGAAGCAAGCTTCTGGGATATGGAGCTGGCAGAGAAGATTTACGCTAAGAATTAACATATTTTCATAGTTAAATCGCTAAAAGTTAAATAAATCGTTAAAAGTCTATTCAGTGCAAGGCTGTTTTGGGCTAAAGTAGAAGTAATAAAATTATAATAATATTGAACAATATGCTTCACATTAGGGAAATCACCATTTATGTCTGATGCAATCGATCTTAATCTTGATGGCGTTGAACAGCTACCGCTTCGACGTTTTACTGAAGATGCTTATTTAAACTACTCCATGTATGTAATCATGGATAGGGCATTGCCGCACATTGGTGATGGTTTAAAGCCTGTACAACGTCGTATTATTTACGCAATGTCTGAACTTGGTTTAAATGCAGCCGCTAAGTATAAGAAATCCGCTCGTACCGTTGGTGATGTACTTGGTAAGTTTCATCCGCATGGCGACTCAGCTTGTTATGAAGCTATGGTGTTAATGGCGCAACCATTTTCTTATCGTTATCCACTCGTTGACGGTCAAGGTAACTGGGGTGCTCCAGATGATCCTAAATCATTTGCTGCGATGCGATATACCGAAGCAAAATTATCAAAATTTAGTGAAGTTTTATTATCAGAGCTAGGACAAGGCACGGTTGATTGGGCACCAAACTTTGATGGTACGATGAAAGAGCCTAAGACCTTACCTGCTCGTCTTCCTCATATCTTATTAAACGGTATCACTGGTATTGCTGTTGGTATGGCAACAGATATTCCGCCACACAACGTTCGTGAAATTGCTGATGCCTGTGTGCACCTGATTGAGCAACCTAAAGCTGAAGTTACCGACCTGCTTGAACATGTCCAAGGTCCAGATTACCCAACTGATGCAGAAATAATTACCCCAAAAGCTGAAATTAATAAAATTTATGAAACCGGACGTGGCAGCATTAAAATGCGTGCGGTTTACGATGTAGTACAAGGTGATATTGTTATTACTTCACTGCCACATCAAGCCGCTGGCGGCAAAATTTTAGAACAAATCGCTGCTCAAATGGTTGCCAAAAAACTGCCTATGGTTGTTGATTTACGTGATGAATCAGACCATGAAAATCCAACTCGATTAGTCATTGTTCCACGTTCAAACCGTGTTGATATTGAGCAATTAATGCAGCATCTATTTGCAACCACTGATCTAGAAAAAAGTTATCGTGTAAATATCAACATGATAGGCTTGGATAACCGTCCAGCGGTTAAAAATCTTAAAACTATTTTATCTGAGTGGTTAGAGTATCGCCGTGAAACTATTCGTCGCCGCTTGCAATATCGTTTAGATAAAGTGCTTGCTCGATTACATATTCTTGATGGTTTATTAATTGCTTATTTAAACATTGATGAAGTGATCGCGATAATTCGTGAATACGACGATCCAAAAGCCGAGTTAATGTCGCGTTTTGACTTGAGTAAAACGCAAGCGGAAGCCATTTTAGAGATTAAACTTCGTCAGTTAGCTAAGCTAGAAGAAATTAAAATACGTGCAGAGCAAGATGAACTAGCGAAAGAAAGAGATCAAATCGAATTAATTCTTGGCTCGAAAGCTCGTATGAATACGCTAATGAAAAAAGAAATCCTAGCAGCAGCGAAAGATTTCGGTGATGAGCGTCGCTCTAAAATTGTTGAACGAGCTGAGTCAAAAGCGTTAAATGAAAAAGATCTTATGCCATCAGAGCCGGTTACAGTTGTTGTATCTGATAAAGGTTGGGCAAGAGCCGCCAAAGGCCATGACATTGATGCTAATGCATTAAGTTATAAGTCTGGTGATGAATACTTATGTTCAGCAAAAGGGCGCAGTAATAGCCCTGCTGTATTTATTGACTCATCAGGTCGAGCCTTTGCTACAGATGCACATACATTACCATCGGCAAGAAGCCAAGGTGAGCCACTTACTGGGCGCTTTAATTTAGCACCAGGTGAAACGTTCACCAATGTTGTTATGGCTGACGATGAGCAAAAATTCTTACTTGCTAGTGATTCTGGTTATGGTTTTATCGGTAAGTTTGCTGATATGGTCAGTAAAAATAAAAACGGTAAAGCATTGCTTAGTCTGCCTCCTGCGGCAAAAGTATTACCACCATCACAGGTGGACAGCGTAGATGAGCAACTATGTTTATCTATTACCACAGAAGGTCGCATGCTGATATTCCCATTAAAAGATCTGCCACAGCTGAGTAAAGGTAAAGGTAATAAGATAATTAATATACCTTCAGCTCGGGCCAAGACTCGCGAGGAATATGTCACTATCTTATCTATTATTGGTGAAGAGCAAGCGGTTACCTTATTTGCAGGTAAACGCAAGTTAACCTTGAAACCATCGGATCTTGAACATTATCGAGGCGAACGTGGTAGAAGAGGTAATAAGCTACCACGTGGATTACAGCGGGTTGAGTCAATAAAAGTAGGTACAGACGATTAGTATCTTCTTTACTATTGCTAATCTATATCGTTGATACCCAAAGCCAGTAATTTTATTACTGGCTTTTTTCTATATGCTAAATCAACTAAGTTTGTGTATAATTGCGCCTTTATTCATATTGCCAAGGCAGATTGATAACTTAATATTGGTTACTCTGCTTAATTTTTGGAGATTGTAGTGTTAGCTGTTGTTCGTATCATTTTGGTGACGATTTTAATTTTTGTGATTAGTCTATTCTCGATTACACTTTGCATGGTTAGACCTAAAAATAAAAATAATGCTCATGTAACGGCTATTTTTATGGGCAAGCTTGGTAAAATTTTTGGTATTGAGGTTGAGATCAGAAAACCTAAAGGGTACAAAGAAGAGTGTCCCGTGGTTTATGTAGCCAACCATCAAAATAGCTACGATATCTTCACTATTAGTGCCTGTTTACCTAAAAGAACGGTAACCATAGGTAAAAAAAGCTTACGTTGGATCCCATTTTTTGGCCAGATGTATTGGTTTACCGGTAACATACTAATTGATCGCGCCAACCGCTCTAAGGCACATAATACAATTTCAACTGCGGCACAAAAAATGCGCGATAAAAATTTATCGGTATGGTTATTTCCAGAAGGTACGCGCAGTTATGGCCGAGGCTTATTACCTTTTAAAACTGGTGCATTTCATACGGCTAAACAAGCTGGTGTACCGATTGTTCCAATTTGTGTAAGTAATTCACATGATATGGTTAAATTAAACCGCTGGAATAATGGTAAAATGATTGTTGAGTTTTTAGATCCAATTGAAATAGAGGATGACTCAAATACCTCAATCAGACACATTGCTAATAGTACTCACGAGTTGATGTTAGCAAAAATTAATGAAATTAGTGATGAAGCAGGCAACCCATTTACTGTTTCAGATAGCAAGAAAGCAGGATGATAAAATGAGCGAGCAACCTACAACAGAGAACCAAGAGCCGATCACTACCGATGATCCTGAATTACAACAATGGTTTGACCATACCGATGAATTAGTTAACGAATTACTCGAAGATGGTTCTAATGATGATGCGCTTCACACGATAGAGCATCACTTTGCTAGTAGTAATTTTGATCTATTAGAAACTGCTGCCATAGCTGCTTTTAAACTAGGTTTAGAAGTTGAAGAGCCAGAAGAGGCGCAATTAGAAAACGGTGCTCGTATATTTGCATTTGATATCGCCACAGAGCAATATTTAGATGAAGAAGATATTAAAGCAGAAACTAAAGAAATGTTTGAATTCGCTAAAAAACATAATGTTGAATACGATGGTTGGGGAACTTACTTCGAAGAGTAATAGAGGTACTAATAGCGCTTATTATTAGACATTAAAAAGGCTTACCATGTAAGCCTTTTTAATGTCTGTATTTCGTCTAAAATAGACTTATATTAATTAGAACGAGTACTTTATACTAACGATAAATAACACATCATCTTTTTCTGGATAAATACCTTCAGTATCAGGAATTGGTTTTTCAACTCGGTCAATAATACTTTTTAAGTTTAAATCAAAGTCACTGATAAGCTCGATATCAAATCCGCCCTCAAGGTGATGTAATTGCGATCCTGACTCTTCATTTACGAATTTAACTGTGTATTCTAAGAAAAACTCAATGTCTTTAGTTAAATCGTAATTATAGCGGGTACCAACTTCAATTACTGGAGATGATTGGGTGTCGTCTTGATCTACTTCAACTTGTTCATATTCGGTGTATAAAACACTAGGACCAACATGGAAGTCCCAATTAAGGTGAGCTTCATCATAAATAACATAACCTGCGGCAACCCCTAAGCCGACTTGATGTTTTATATTTTTAAACTCATCAGTGTAATAGCTAAAACCAGGAACTCTGAAAAACACCTTTCTAGAATAAAACCAATCATAGGATGCTGTTACTCGAGTATTTTTAACGGTTCTAACGTTTTCATCTGTTTCTGCATCTTTTACTTCAGAGTAATTCGAGGCGGTGTTAATAAGAACGCGGGAGGTTGAAGTTAAACGTCTTAATTTAATTTGACCACTGTAGTCAAATTTTTCAGTATTACCACTGCGGTAATTAACACCAAAACTCGCGCTACCGTCCCATAAACTTTCCCCACTTTCTTTTGAGCGCGCAACGGCTAGTACAGTATCTTGTGGAAATTGCAGTTCTGGCTTATCTAAGAAAGTGATAATACCTTCATGGATATAAATTTTGCCTTCAACAACTTCATCATTATCAAAGCGAATACTCATAATTTGAGTGCCGCGAAGCTGATCGATATCATCAAAATCTAGATTGATCAGTCCAACTTCATCTGAGTCAAACTCAATACTGTTTTGATACATTGAAACCACTTCACCCTTAAATAATTCACCATTTTTAAGGAGTACCCAATCATAGCCTTCAGGTAAGTTTAAGACATCTACTTGCCATTTTTGCATTGTTGGCTTTGCCGTAGTTTTTACTTGGGCGCTGACTTCTTTTGAAACTTTATTTGGGTTTTCGCTAAAATTGTTAGCATCTATTTCATCAGTTTGAGCATTTACCATAAATGCACTCATTGTAAATAAGCACAATAGTGTTAAGTTTTTTATCAATTTAAACATATATTCTATACTGCTTTAGATAACCTAATTATTATTAGAGGGTTCTAAGTTCCTTGAAAAATGCCAACTACTAAACCTTTAATAGCTGGCAAAATTTTAAATTACTTTAAATAAACTTCTATAAATTAGCAATAGTGAGCTTTTGCTGGGCTAATGTTGCTAGCATAGATTCAGCATCGGCTAATTTTTCTTTTTCCTTAGCGATAACTGCATCAGGCGCTTTGCTAACAAAGTTTTCATTGCTAAGTTTACCGCGAGTACGTTGCACGTCTTTTTCAAGCTTATCCATTGCTTTAGTTAAACGAGCAAGCTCTGCATCAACATCAATAAGACCTGCCATAGGGATAAGTACGCTCATTTCACCTATAACCGCTGTAGCTGACGCAGGTCCTTCTTCATCGGCATGTAATACTTCAATACTCTCTAGTTTTGCAAGCGAACTTAAGAAGGTTTTGTTATTTTCAAGACGGCGAATGTCATCAACAGATGCACCTTTTAAAAATACTGGTAGAGGCTTACTTGGCGCAATATCCATTTCACCACGAATATTACGGATAGCAACAATAAAGCTCTTAACCCATTCTAAATCGCTAATTGCTAATTCATCTAATTGGCTCTCATCAAATTGTGGGTAAGTTTGCATCATAATGCTATCAATACTTACTTGCTGTGAGGTAAGTGGCACAACACGTTGCCAGATAGTTTCAGTGATATAAGGCATGATCGGGTGCATCAAACGCAGTAATGCTTCTAGTATATTAACTAGTGTATGACGAGTAGCTCGTTGCTCGGCTTCATTACCTTTAAACAATACTGGTTTTGTTAACTCTAAGTACCAATCACAGAACTGATTCCAGGTAAACTCGTAAAGTGCTTGTGCGGCTAAGTCGAAGCGGAATGTTTCAAATGCGGTATGTACAGTTTTAACTGTTTGTTGGAACTGGCCTATGATCCATCTATCTGCAAGAGATAGCTGCATCTCGCCGCCATCCTTACCGCAGTCATGTTCTTCGGTATTCATTAATACGTAGCGGCTGGCATTCCATAATTTATTGGTAAAATTACGGTAACCTTCTAAGCGTTTCATATCCCAGCTGATATCACGACCAGTTGACGCTACAGCACTTAAGGTAAAGCGCAGGGCATCAGTACCATGAGCTTCAATGCCATTTGGGTACTCTTTACGGGTTAATTTAGCAATTTTTTCTGCAAGCTTAGGTTGCATCATATTGCCAGTACGCTTTTCTAGTAAGTCTTCTAAAGAAATACCGTCAATCATATCTAAAGGATCAACCACGTTACCTTTTGATTTAGACATTTTATCGCCGTTCTCATCACGGATAAGGCCGGTAACATAAACTTTCTTAAATGGTACTTGCGCTTTGCCATTTTCGTCTTTGTTAAAGTGCATGGTCATCATGATCATACGTGCAACCCAGAAGAAAATAATATCAAAGCCAGTAACAAGTACATCGGTAGGGTGGAAGTTTTTCAGATCTTCGGTTTCTTCAGGCCAGCCTAACGTTGAGAAAGTCCACAGTGCAGAAGAGAACCAAGTATCTAATACATCGTTATCTTGTGATAAAACAACTGATGAATCTAAGTTATTGTTAGTACGAACTTCTTCTTCAGTTCGACCAACAAATACTTTGCCAGACTCGTCATACCAAGCAGGGATTCTGTGGCCCCACCAAAGTTGGCGAGAGATACACCAGTCTTGAATGTCACGCATCCAAGCAAAATACATGTTTTCGTATTGTTTTGGTACAAACTCAATTTCACCATCTTCAACGGCTGCAATTGCAGGTTGAGCTAGTTTTTCAACTCTTACATACCATTGGTCTGTAAGTAATGGCTCAATAACAACACCTGAGCGATCGCCATAAGGTACGGTTAAATCATGATCTTTAATTTCATCAAGTAAACCAAGAGATTCAAAATCGTTGACTATTGCTTTACGCGCAGCAAAACGGTCAAGACCTGCGTAGGCAGTTGGTAAATCTGTGCTGTAAGCATCACAAATTTCGCCATTGCTATTATGAACTTCTGAATTTGCTAAGATAGCGCCATTTTTATCAAGAATATTAATCATAGGTAAAGAGTGACGTTTACCTACTTCGTTATCATTGAAATCGTGAGCTGGAGTTATTTTTACACAACCAGTGCCTTTCTCTATATCAGCATGCTCGTCGCCAACGATAGGGATCAAACGATTAACTAATGGCAATAAAATATTTTTACCAATTAAGTCTTTATAACGAGGATCTTCCGGGTTTACCGCTACGCCAGTGTCACCAAGCATGGTTTCTGGACGAGTAGTCGCTACAACAATATAATCTTTGCCATCTTGAGTTTTTACACCATCGGCAAGCGGGTAGCGGAAGTGCCACATATGGCCTTTTTTATCTTTGTTCTCAACTTCTAAGTCTGAAATCGCTGTGTGCAATTTAGGATCCCAGTTAACAAGACGTTTGCCACGGTAAATTAAATCATCTTCGAATAGGCGTACAAAAACTTCTTGTACAGCATTACTCATGCCATCATCCATGGTAAAGCGTTCACGTGACCAGTCGATAGAATTACCTAAGCGACGCATTTGCTCGCCGATATTTCCACCAGACTCTTCTTTCCATTCCCAAATTTTATCGATAAAAGCATCACGGCCGTAATCATGGCGAGTTTTATCTTCTTCAGCGGCAATCTTACGCTCAACCACCATTTGCGTAGCGATACCCGCATGGTCCGTACCTGTTTGCCACAAGGTATTTTTACCTTGCATGCGTTGGTAGCGGATCAAAGTATCCATAATGGTTTGCTGAAAAGCATGACCCATGTGCAAACTACCGGTCACATTCGGTGGTGGAATAGCGATACAGTAGCCATCGCCTTCGCCGGTTGGACTGAAGTAACCTTTTTCTTCCCATGAAGAATATAAAGTTTGCTCTATTTGTGACGGATTAAATGTTTTTTCCATGATTTCTTACTTTTGTCTTACGCTGCTTGTGTGGTTTTTTGAGTGTCAACTTTAAAGCCTTGTTGTTGATATTGTCGATATCGTAAACGAGCAAGTTGTTTTAACTCTTCATCACCAGGCACAAAGTCTATGATTTGAGAAAACTGACGGGCGAAGTCTGGAACTTCACTGGTCAAATTAATTAAAATGTTTCTATTGTTTGTCGGTGCTTGCCAGCTTATCTCTACTGGCGAACCGCTTTTTAACCCTTCACCGGGAAGGTTATGTGGAACAAAACTATCGGCATCAAATGCCCAAAGTAACTCATCCACTTGATGTGCTGATTTTTGATCAGACACATAAATAAACACTCGTTTATTTAAACGGTAATTGTGGGCTGCTTGCTGACAAGCAATTTGCAGGTATTCCTCAACACTCACAGATTCTTGTGACGTTTTTTCAGCCATTAAATGAAAGGTTACCTGCGCCATTATTACTCGCCTTGTTCTTGGCCACTGCGGTTAATTAAGTATTGCGTTAACATACTTACTGGACGACCCGTTGAGCCTTTATTTGCTCCGCCGCGCCATGCCGTACCCGCAATATCTAAATGTGCCCAGTTATATTTTTTGGTGAACTTAGATAAGAATACTGCTGCCGTTATAGTACCTGCTGCTCGGCCACCTAAGTTAGTAAAGTCAGCAAATGGACTTTCTAGTTGGTCTGCGTAGTCATCCCATAAAGGTAAGCGCCATGCTCTGTCACCACTTTGCTCTGAAGCATTTAATAACTCATGGGCAAGAGGATTATGGCTACTTAATAAGCCTGTTGCGTGCGCGCCTAAAGCGATAACACAAGCACCCGTTAGCGTTGCTACATCGATAACTACGTCTGGGTCGAAGCGTTCTACGTAGGTAAGGGCATCACATAATACTAAGCGACCTTCAGCGTCAGTGTTTAATACTTCAACGGTTTGTCCTGACATAGTAGTTAAAATATCACCTGGGCGGTAAGCATTAGCATCAGGCATGTTTTCACAGCCTGCTAAAATGGCAACTACGTTAATAGGTAAATCAAGTTCTGCTAAAGCATTCATCGTACCTAAAACACCTGCAGCACCACCCATATCATATTTCATTTCATCCATAGCTTCGCCTGGTTTTAATGAAATCCCACCTGAATCAAAAGTTAAGCCTTTGCCAACTAAGACAATCGGTTTAACGTCACTTTCAGCGCCGTTATAAGAAATAACACTCATTAATGACTCATTGACACTACCACGGCCAACGGCAAGGTAGGAGCCCATTCCTAAGCTTTCCATTTCAGCTTCATTAACAACATGAGTACTGATTTTGTCATTTTGGGCTGCAAGTTGATGAGCTTGCTCGGCTAAATAAGCCGGGTTACAAATGTTTGGTGGTAAATTGGCCACATCTTTACAAGCTTTTACCCCCGCAGCGATTCCTAAACCATGAGCAACAGCGCGCTCACCTAAAGGTAGCTCTCGGCGAGTAGGTACGTTAAAAACGATTTTACGAAGCGGTCTACGAGCTTCTTCTTTGCGAGTCTTTAAGCTATTAAATGTGTATAAACAGTCTTGGGTCGCTTCAACTGCTTGACGGACTTTCCAGTAAGTATCTCTGCCTTTAACGTGTAACTCTGATAAGAAACATACAGCTTCCATAGAACCGGTTTCGTTAAGAGTATTAATGGTTTTACTAATTATTTGACGATATTGACGTTCGTCTAGTTCACGTTCTTTACCACAACCAACAAGCAAAACGCGCTCACTTAAAATGTTTGGTACTTGATGTAGTAACAACATTTGTCCAGATTTTCCTTCTAAATCGCCGCGGCGAAGAAGGTTTGAAATATAGCCACCGCTAATTTCATCAAGTTGCTCAGCTACAGCAGATAAACGACGTGGCTCGTATACACCTACTACGATGCAGGCACTGCGTTGTTTTTCTGGGCTGCCACTTTTTACACTGAACTCCATGAACACTCCTAATAATATGTTTAAATAGTTGTTTTTGGCTTGGTATAGTTAGATTAGCTTGCTAAAATCCAGTTTAAGAAGATAGACTTACTTATACTTTTAATCGTGCTTTAGGCTATTATTATAGCCAGTTCTATTTACTTTACGATTGATTCGCTTTAGGCGCCAAAATTAAATTATATATAAAAACGGTAAGTTTACTTAAAAAAGCATCCGTTGTCAGAAAAAAACTAAGTTTTTTGGATTAAATCAGTGATTATTTTTCGATATTTGTTCGGTGAAGTTATTCGTACTCAGCTAGGAGTTTTCCTCGTGCTGATGACAATCTTTATCAGTCAAAAATTTGTTCGTATTCTTGGAGATGCCTCAGAAGGTGGGATCCCCGCGCAAATGGTCTTAACCTTTATTGGTTTAACTATTCCACATCTCATTGGCGTTATGCTGCCGCTAAGTTTGTTTCTTGGTATTTTGCTTGCTTATGGGCGAATTTATGCCGAAAACGAAATGAGCGTACTGCATGCTTGTGGTGTGAGTGAGTGGTATGTTGTGCGGGTTACCTTAGTTGCGGCACTATTAAATGCATTAATCACCGGCGCTTTTACAATTTATCTCTCACCACTTTCGGCTGAGCAGGAATATGTGGTTAAAGAAGAGTTATCGAAAGACGTTGGTTTGTCAGCTTTAGTTGCAGGGCGTTTTCAAAAAACAAGTAATAACGAAGCCGTGGTATTTATTCAAAATATAGATGAAAACAATGAATTAGATCAGGTGTTTGTTGCGCAAGTACCTGATGACAAAGAGCAAGATGCGAGTCGAGTTAATTTGATTTATGCGGCTAAAGGTAAAGTTTATGAAGCCGATAACGGCACGCAACGTCTTCAGCTTGAAATGGGTAATCGTTATGAAAAAAATGCAGCAAAAAATGAGTATCAAACCATAACGTTTGCTAATTATGAAATGGAAATCCAGGATAAAAAAGCCAAAGAGAAACGCCGTAAATTAGAAGCGATACCAACCGTTGATTTATGGCAAGACGATTCAATAGAAGCTCTAGCTGAAGTACAATGGCGTTTATCTTTCCCGTTGGCGGTAATCATTTTAACGTTAATTGCCGTGCCACTCAGTGTGGTCAATCCAAGACAAGGTAAGTTTGCCAAAATGTTTCCGGCATTAATGCTGTTTTTGGGCTATTTCATCTTTTTAACTAGCGCAAAGTCAGCTCTTGAAGATGGTGTTATTTCTCCTGCAGTCGGTTTGTGGCCAGTTCACCTTGTAGCATTATTTTTAGGCTGGAGCTTACTACTTAAAAGTAGAAAAAGTGGTAAGAAAATGAAAGCTAAATTTAGCCGGAGTAAAAGCTAATGCGTATTCTAGACTTTTATATCGGTCGTATTATTGCAACCACCACATTTTTAACCCTTGCCGTTTTGGTAAGCGTTAGCACCATCATCAAATTTGTCGAGCAAATGCGTTATATCGGCAGAGGTAATTATGAGTTAATTCATGCGGGTCTATTTTCGTTATACTCAGTACCAAGGGATATAGAAATATTTTTCCCTATGGCAGCTCTTGTTGGCGGCTTAATAGGCTTAGGTATGATGGCAAGTAATAGTGAACTTGTCGTTATGCAAGCAGCAGGTTTGTCTAAAGTTCAAATCATTAAGTCAGTGATGAAAACCGCGGCAATCTTAATTGTGATGAGTATGTTGGTTGGTGAGTTTCTTGCTCCTAAAGGCGAAGCAACTGCTAGGGAGGTAAAGGCGAAAGCTATTTCTAGTGGCAGTTTGATCTCCTCAAGTAGTGGAGTATGGGCAAAAGATGGGGAGTTTATTGTTAATATTGCTGAGGTACTCGATACTGGCACCTTAAAAGGTATTGCTATCTATAAATTTAATGATAACTTAAAAATGCAAACTTGGCTGACTGCAGAAAAAGCTAATTTTGTTGGTGACCATTGGCTTTTACATGGTATTAGCACTGCGCATTTTAGTGATGATAGAATTAATACTATTAATGAAGATAGTCGTCAGTGGAAGTCTTCGCTTACCCCAGATAAATTAGGCGTGGTTACAGTAAAGCCTGAATCATTATCTATTCGAGGTTTGGTTAGCTACCTCGATTATCTTGATAAAAATCAGCAAGACAATAGCCGCTACATGTTGGCTTTTTGGCGAAAAGTTATGCAGCCCATTACTGTTGCTGTTATGCTGCTTGTGGCTTTATCTTATATATTTGGTCCATTGCGTTCTACCTCTATGGGGGCAAGAATTATGATGGGCATAGGCACAGGTATCGTTTATGATTTTGCTAATCGAATGTTTGGTTCGATCACCTTAACTTTCGATCTACCTCCATTTTTTGGAGCAACTTTACCGAGTGTGTTATTTGTTGTCGTTGCGGTTTATTTATTACAGCGCAAAGTTTAATAAAAATATAAGCATTACAGCTTAAAAGTATTAGAAAGCAAAAGGGTGGTTTAATCGGACCTTTTGCTTTTATAAATGCTGCTTAATGAGTTGAAACTTAATGGAATTGGTATTACTCGAGGTTTGCTTTATTAGCCTCTAAAGAAAACACAACAACTTCACTATTTGATATCCTATCTTGTAATGCTAATTTATTTTTACGGTCAACGATGACCAATAAATTCCCTAAGCCGAGTAAAGTAAAAAGTAAACGTATAACAGCCGTTTTCGCTGAAATTAGGCTACCATCAAGGTTTTGTACTTTTAAGCGCCATGCACGCATACCAATTGTTTGACCTTTTTTAGACCAAAAATAGATAAAGAAATAACTAACCCAAAAGATATTCCAAGTATGGAATAAAGCATTGTAAAAAGTTGGCGTTTTTTGCCAATCAATCTCAAAGCTATTTCGTACTATGCTGATTAAGCCTAAGTGATCTAAATAAATCATGATACCTATACCTATATAGCCAACTATCATGAAAACAGCCAAAGCAATTAATGCATCATAGATATAAGAGCCCAAGCGTCGTCGAAATCCAGCTCTGGGGAAATTAGGTTCAATAGTAGACAAAATAATACACTCACAATTAAAATTTTCGCTAGTCTATCATTACTCAAATAAAAGACAAAAATTATAATTTTTTGACATTGTTGTGCGATTAGTAGAGTTTAACTTCTTTACAACTGCCCAAATCTTGTTCATCCGCAAGCAAAGCATTAGAAAAGGCTTGCTTGCCCATTGTAGTTTCGTATAATGCCTAGCATCAAATACATTTGTTTTGCTTAGTTAAATAAGCGAAACAAAAAAGTACTTTGGCGTTGTGGTGAAATTGGTATACACGCTAGATTCAAAATCTGGTTCCTTCGGGAGTGTCGGTTCGACTCCGACCAGCGCTACCAACTTAAATAAACCTCGCTAGCAATAGCGGGGTTTTTTTATGTCTTGAATAAAATGGAGAAAAACAATGACAATTGAAAGATTAGAAACAAAGGCAAGAATGAGTCGCATAGTAAAACATAACGGTACAGTGTACTTATGTGGGCAAGTTTGTGCCGATGCTACTAAAGGTATTGTTGAACAAACTGAGACAATGTTGGCTAAGGTTGATCAGTTATTGATACAAGCTGGTAGCTCTCGAGAACATATGCTATCTGCGACTATTTATATAAAAAGCATGGATGACTTTGCACAGATGAATGCTGTTTGGGATAAATGGGTCCCAGATGGTTTTGCTCCTGCTCGAGCCTGCGTTACAGCTAATATGGCTAGAGATGAATTACTCGTTGAAATATCAGTGATTGCAGCAGAAATCTAACTCAAATACTTTTCGTTGGTTATATTGCTGTTAAGTAAACGTTATATTTGAGTTTTGTTTTTATGTGTAGTGTAATTGTTGGATTGATATTGTTGATTGTGTTTTTCTATAGGTTTTTCGTTTAAAGAAAACGTTTTCTAGGTTGTTGACTTGTGTGTTGGTTTTGTAATAATCTGTAGCCAAGTTCAATTCAAATAAAACATTGTATTGGTCTAAAACGAGTATTTTTAGATGCACTATTGTGACTTTGATATAAATATAAAGAGATTATTTAAATGAATAACAATTTTAAGTTGTTAGCAACATCAACTTTGTTGACTATGAGTGCGAGTTTTTCAACATTACTAAATGCTGAAGAAAGAGAAGTGTTGTCAGCTACTATTAGTATTGAAGATGATCGCTATTCCTTATCAAATCCTTTACACAATGATAAAAATTCTGAAGGCCAGATAATAAGTACCATGACTTATGACTCCTCAAAAGTTGATGAGTTAGGGGCTGCATTTTCTATGGAGTATAAAAATATTCCAGGAACTACCGGCTTTGACGGCTATGTTCAAGGAGCTGTTGGTGGTGTCAAATATGGTGGAAAATGGCATCCTGGCGATATTACTTTGACAGGCATGCCAATTCAAATCAAAGAGTTAGATAATAGCTTTAGATTACAATGGAAAACTTTCCAGCAAAATGCTTATGATGAAGATGATCAGTGGTGGGCTACTATTAATGTAATCTTAGATTCATTAGGTGCACATCTACAACCTAACGAAGACGATAGAGATTTTGATGTTGTCATTCAGTTAGAGCGTTATGAGCAAGACAAATTAACAGATAAATCAAAAGGTAATAATTCATATTGGTGGTTCGCAAGAAATTCAGATAATAGTATAAAACCGTTTGTATTGACTATCGACGGCAAAGAATATCATTGGGGAGTTAGGTATAAATTTTTTAACTATCCTGAAGGACATAATAATGTTCATAAAAATAATAAAGTTCATGTTAAATACATCCCTATAGATAATGCTAATGTTGCTCCATATTTAGATCATCCTTTAAAAACGTTCGTCGACTCGGCTAAAGATTATTTGCAGTTTACTGATTTACCTGCAGAAGAGTTATCTTTAGCAAATGAAAAAATGGATGATGAGTTGTGGATTAAATCGGTACGTGCTGGTTATGAGGTTTATACAGGAGAGTCTACTTTAGGTAACGAATACTTTCGTACTGAAATAGATATGACCCCGCCTGAAGCGCCAACTGATTTAGCTTTAGATATTACATCGGATAAATTAGTTTTGACGTGGCAATATGATTCTATTGATGATCCTATCGAACATTATATTGTTTATCGTTCGGTCAATGGCTCTGCATTTGAGCCTGTTGATATGAAAGTATACACAAAAGAATATATTGATTTAGATATATCTGAGGGTAATAGTTACGAATATTATGTTACTGCCACAGATAGATCGTTCAATATATCACAAGACTCAGATGTGGTTGATATGACAGGTGAGATAGTTCCGACACCAACGACACCTGATCCTACGACAAATCCAACACCAGAAGTTGAAGAGCCTGAATCAGATTCTAGCTCAGGTGGAGGCTCGTTAGTTTGGCTACTTGCTAGTGGTTTATTGATTTTAAGACGTAATATCTTAAAACTTTAAAAAATATCAATTAGCTAGTATTTATACCAAGTTAATTAATAAAATTGCTGTTATAAAGAAAGAGAAGTAAATTATTTACTTCTTTTTTATATGTACATTAAAAATATACCCTGAAATATAAGCTTGAAAAATAGGTAAGTAATGAATAAAACAATAATAACAACATTAACCTGTGCAGCATTAACAAGTTTTAGTGCATTTGCCAAAGTTAAACCGGCTAACTTATTCACTGATAATATGGTTATTCAGCAGCAAACCGATGCGGCAATATGGGGTTGGGCAGAGCCAAGTGAGAAAGTGACCATTTCAGCTAGTTGGGGAGATAGTGTAACGGTATCTGCCGATAAAACCGGTAAGTGGCAAACAACATTAACAACCCCTGTAGCAAACAACAATAAAGCAACGCCATACTCTATTGAATTCAAAGCAAGTAATACGGTAACGATTAATAATGTATTAGTAGGAGAGGTATGGTTAGCTTCAGGCCAATCAAACATGGCTTTTACGATAAAAGCACTTAAACTGTCGAAACAGCAAATTGGTGAAACTAATTTTCCTCATATAAGAGAGTTTACTGTTCAGAAAAATGCTTCTAAGTCACTTGCTCAAGATGTTACAGGTAATTGGACAGTGGCAAATGAAACAAGCGTAGCAAACTTTTCCGCGACGGCTTATTTTTTTGCTAGAGAAATACACCATAAATTAGGTGTTCCAGTTGGGATTGTTAATTCAAGCTGGGGCGGAACGCCAATTGAATCTTGGTTGTCTGCTAGTGCGCAATCTGAACATGAAGCAACTCAAAAGCTTATAGCACAGCAAGATAAGTGGGCAGCGAATTATAATGAGAAAAAACAACAAGACAAATACCAGCAAAAACTAGCAAAGTGGAAAAATGACCGCAATGCAGCTAAAACCGCAGGTCAAAAATTTAAACAAAGAAGACCCAAGCAACCACAGCACCCACATACAACTCAACGTTATCCAAGTAATCTATATAACGGTATGATCAACCCATTAAAGCCTTACGCAATAAAAGGTGTACTTTGGTATCAAGGTGAAGCTAACTCTAAATCAGTTGCAAAAGGTAACTTTTATCAGACGCAATTAACGAGTTTAATTAATGGCTATCGCTTTGACTGGAACAAGAGCGATTTGCCATTTTATGCGGTGCAGTTAGCTAACTTTAAAAAGCCACAGGTTAACCCGGTGGAAACCGAGCAATACTGGCCAAACACTAGAGAATCGATGCGCCGTGCCACCAAAGCATTAAATAATGCAGATATTGCTGTGGCAATTGATATTGGTGATGCTAATGATATTCATCCAAAAAATAAAATGGAATTAGGTCGTCGTTTATCACTGCTTGCGCTCAAAAATGAATATAATCAAGATGTTGTTTCATCCGGTCCAAGTTATCAATCAGCAGAGGTTATGGATAGTAAAATAAAGCTTAAATTTAGTGATGTTGGCTCTGGATTAACAACCGATGATGGTAAACCTTTAACTGGCTTTGCAATTGCGGGTAGTGATGGTAATTACGTATGGGCTGAGGCTAAAATTTTACCTGGCATTAAAGGTAAACAGCAGTTTGTTGAAGTAAGTCATCCTGAAATTAGCAAGCCTGTTGCAGTAAAATATGGATGGGCTGATAACCCAAGTACTATTAATTTGTACAACAAAGAAGGTTTACCGGCTTCACCTTTTAGCAGTAATTAGCTTTTAAATTTAAATCTTAAGCCGCTTTAATCTTCTCAAGATTAAAGCGGCTTTTTATTATTTGAGCAATTCGATGGCATCGTTAACTGAAGTGAAATTATCTATTGAATTGTTGATAAGATTATCGCGTAACTCTTTTAGTTGTAGATAATATTTAGGTCTTACATCGATATCTTTAGCTAAGCCAATTAAGTCATCTATTAAACAAGCAAAAGCTCTTAGTTCAATGATTTCAATATAACGCTGCTGCTCTGTAGGCAGTAAGCCATAGTTTGATGCTGCACCAAAATCACCAAACAACAGCTGACAATCTTGATTAATTAAAATATTGTGGGCGTAAATGTCGCCATGGCAAATATCTTTACTATGCATATGTTCAATTGCATTAAGCATAGCCAAGCACATTTTTTGTATTTCCTGATAATAGTATTGTTTATCTAAATCGAATGTATCACGAGTACAGCTGCTAAAAGAGGGAGGGAGGCCTAAATTAAAGTAATTTCTAGGTATAAGGTTCATGACCAAACCTAACTTATCTTGAGTTTTGAGTAATGCACTTACAGAAACTAAGTTAGAGTGAAAACCAACTTTTAAGCAAGCATTTAACTCATCATCTGGTGAGCCGTCACTGGTAATGTTACCTTTAAATATCTTTACAGCTATCGGTGCTAAATTATTACTCAAAGACTCTGGTTTATTTAGCCAATTTGCATGGTAAATAATGCCCGATGCACCTTCACCGATACATTCGCCTATTGCTAAATCGTCACTAGTAACCTGTGGTATCTGCACAATATCACTTTTAGCATATGTACTAACCGGGTTACCTGAAAACGCTAACCAAGCCAGCTTAGGAAGTTGTAATAACCAATTTGGCAATTCGGTTAATCGGTTTTCGGACAAACGGATTAACTCTAATTTTTTACAGTTATTCATACTGCTAGGTAATTTTGATAGTTTGTTACCCGCTAACATAAGCTTTTGTAAATTTGCTAAAGAGCCCATTGAATCCGGCAATGAAGTAATTTCATTATCGGTTAAAATTAACCAACGAGTTTTCTCAGGCAATGAATCTTCATCAATCTTAGATATTTGGTTACTTTTAAAGCCGATCATTTCTAAACTTTCGCATTGCTTTAAAATAGAGGGGAGTTCAGTGAAGTTATTTTGCGATAAAAACAATATTTTTAAGTTTTTTAAGCAAGAAAATTCATCAGGTAATGCTGACAGTTGATTGTTTGATAAATCCAGTATTTCTAAAGAATCGGCTAAGCTAAATATTTCCTGCGGAAACACAGTTAAATTCTCAACTAACTGTAATCGCTTACTATGTTTTAATTTACCTGAGGTAAGTTGTGCTAATGTTTGCACTTAAAGCCAGCCTTATATAGTTTATTACTCGTGTGCTTATGATAAAACAAGTCTAGGTAAAAAGATAAAACTTAAGCGTTAAATAATTAATTGGATGAATTAATTAATGGCGGTTTTGTATTCGTTATCAAAATTTCATGTTATTGTAGGGACATTGTTTAAAGTTAGTATTCTTAATCATTCCTATGTTGTATCACAAATCAATTTTGCATCCTCAAAGCTCACAATGGGTGGTTTTTATTCATGGTGCCGGCGGCAGTTCTAATGTTTGGTTTAAACAAATAAAAGAATACAAAAAACATTTCAACTTGTTATTTATTGATTTACGCGGCCATGGCAAATCGAAAGCTGTTTCATTCAAAGAAAAGCTGAAAAAAGGTTATACTTTTAACGATGTCACTTTAGATATAGTGCAAGTGCTTGATCACTTAAAAATTAAATCAGCTCATTTTGTTGGTATTTCTTTAGGTACTATTATTATTCAAAAGCTAGCTGAACTATCCCCTAAAAGAGTTCAGTCTATGGTACTTGGTGGAGCTGTAACTCGTTTTGATTTTCGCTCTAATTTCTTGGTGAAACTCGGCGATATGTTCAAACATATTATGCCTTATATGTGGTTATATCGTTTATTTGCTTATGTATTGATGCCACAAAAAGGTCAAGGTGAGTCGAGAAGTTTATTTATAAATGACGCCAAAAAACTTTGTCAAAAAGAGTTTAAGCGTTGGTATAAGTTAGCTGCTGATGTGAATCCTTTAATGAAATACTACAAGAGTATTAAAACTCATACGCCAACCTTGTACTTAATGGGAGGTAATGATTATTTATTTCTTCGTCCGGTTAAAGAAATTGTCGCAAAACAAGAGATGAGCCAATTGACTGAGATTGTTGACTGCGGTCATGTTTGTAATATTGAAAAGTCAGACGAATTTAACTTCCACTCAATCAATTTTATTAAAAATATTAACTAATAAACGGCTCACCATGAGCTTTTTAATTCACTATTGATAAGGTTGTCAATAACAGTAGTAAACTAAGTATTGCTGTTATAAACTTGAATTATAAAACAATAATAATTCGAACCTAAGCTAATGAAAAAATTAATATTATCTACTCTAATCTTAGTATTATTTGCCTGCTCCGAATCTTCAGTATCAACCGATAGTGTTGCATCTACCGATGAAAATAGCAGTAAAAAACCAAATGTTTTATTGCTGTACATGGACGATTTAAGGCCAGAATTAAACTCTTATGGTTCTGAGCAAATTATCTCTCCTAATATTGATAAACTAGCTAACCGTTCGGTGCAGTTTACTCAAGCTTATAGTAATGTTTCTGTTTGCGGTGCATCGCGAGCGAGTATGCTAACTGGCTTACTACCTACTAAGACTCGCTTTATTGACTACAATACTCGAGTAGATTTAGAAACGCCTGCGCAAGTTACCCTACCAAGATTATTAAAAGATAACGGCTATACCACGATCTCTAATGGTAAGGTTTATCATCACTTAGACGATAGAACCTCTGACTGGGATGAAGTGTGGCGCCCATACGCGTTTGATAAAAATGAGCAAGGGTTGTCACCATTAGATTACTGGCAATCTTTATGGAAAGATTATCAATTACCTGAAAATATCGAATTATATAAAGCTACCGATCTCGGTCCATCGTTCGAAAGAGCCGATGTTAGTGATAATACATACATTGACGGCATACTTACCGATAAAGTGGTTAGTGATTTAAAGCGTTTAAAAAATAGTGATAAACCTTTCTTGCTTACTGCTGGATTTATTGCGCCACATTTACCATTTAATGCACCAAGCAAATATTGGGACATGTATGATCGTAAAGATATAAAACTACCAAATAATAATTACGTGCCTAAAAATGCCCCTAAAGTATCAATAAGCAATTGGGGAGAGCTTCGTGCTTATACCGACATTCCTAAGCAAGGCCCTGTTAGTGATGAAACGGCAATTTCATTAATACATGGATATTACGCAACGGTAAGTTATGTTGATGCTTTAATTGGTCAAATAATGACTACATTAACTGACTTAGAATTAGATAAAAATACTATCGTTATTTTTGTATCTGACCACGGTTATAACCTGCAAGAGCACACTCAATGGGCTAAATATACAACTTATAGAACATCAACTAGAGTACCTTTGATGCTTCATGTACCAACAATGGGAAAAGGTAGCACAACAGATGCTTTAGTTGATTTAGTTGATGTTTATCCAACCCTTGTTGAATTATTAGATCTTGAACTACCAAAGCATGAATTAGCTGGCAAAAGCTTAGTACCGGTACTTAATGATCCTACCTTAAAAGGTAAAGACCATGTGTTCTTAAAAAATGGTAAAGGCTATACCATTCAAACCCATCAATATAGTTACACTGAATTTATTAACGATAAAAATAAGACCTTCGCACGCATGCTTTATGATCATCGAACCGATGTTGATGAAAATATTAATGTTGTTGATGAAGCCGATTATGCTGATGTTGTTACTAAGTTAAGTACGCTTTTACATACTAAGTACGCCAGTAATATTATAGGTGACTAGTTATTTACCGTTTTTCGATAGGGGACTCATAATGCACAAATCTAAATTACATAGACTGCTGTTGTGTTTATCTATTGTGCTTATGTCTCCGTTTTCATTAGCGAATGAGACTCTTTCACTAAAACAAGCTTTTAGTAACGACTTTTATATAGGCGCCTCTTTAAAAGCTGAGTTTGTCGACACTTCTAATCACGCTAATAAGCAACTTATTAATCGAGAGTTTAACAGTGTAACTTCGGCAAATATGCTTAAATGGGGGCCATTGAACCCAAAAGCTAATACCTTTAATTTTAACTCCGCTGATAATTTTGTTGAATTTGGTGCTTTAAATAATCATTACGTTGTTGGTCATGTGTTGTTTTGGCATAACCAAACGCCTAAATGGGTGTTTCAACACAATAAACACAAGTTGCTAAATCGTGAGCAGTTACTTGCGCGAATGAATGAAAGGGTAAAACTCTTATCGAAAAGGTACACGAATGAAATCCATGCATGGGATGTTGTTAATGAAACCATTTTAAGCAATGGCCAATGGCGTAATTCAAAGTGGATTGAAATTATAGGTGAAGACTTTGCTGAGCAAGCCTTTATTATTGCTGACAAACATCTCCCTAAAAGCACCGAGCTTATATACAACGATTTTGGTATGACAGCTCCGGGTAGGCGAGATGCAGTAGTCAAAATGGTTAAACAGATGAAAGCCAAAGGCATAAGAGTTGATGGAATAGGCATGCAGGCTCATTGGTCATTAAATTCTCCATCAATTGCGGAAATAGAGAAAAGCATTGTGGCTTTTGCTAATACTGGCGTTGATGTCCACATTACTGAATTAGATATTGATGTGCTGCCAAGAGAAAAATCTCAATTTGGTGCTAATACCAAATTAAAGTTGCCGATGACAAAGCACAACAACCCCTACGCCGATGGGTTACCGCAAGCTGTAGATATGGCCTTAGCTCAGCGTTATAAAGATATATTTGAGCTGTTTTTAAAACATAAAAAGTCGATTAAACGAGTAACTTTTTGGGGCGTAACGGACCAAGACTCTTGGTTAAATAATTGGCCAATAAAAGGCAGAACAAGTTACCCTTTATTATTTAATCGCCATGGTCAAGCTAAGGCGGCTTATCAGCAAGTTATTGGTTTGAAAAAACAGCCTGTTGCAAGCTCTACTAAATAAATTAAGTGATTAAATCAAATAGCTGCAACCCAGTAAAATTAATAACACACCAAAAACCTTACTAAATAACTCTCCTTTGGGTAGCGACTTTTCAATGATTACCATCAAGGTAAGCAGTAAAATCCAGTGTAGGTTCATTACCCCGGTTACAAATAATACCGCCATTAAAGACCAACAACAGCCAACACAAAACTGGCCATGTTTGAAGCCAAATTTGATGGCATTAATTTTACCAGGGATTAGTTCTTGGCTAATAACCGATAGTGGTGAGCGACACAGTTTCAAGCATTGTTGTTTTAATGGGGTAAACTGATAAATTCCGGCAATGATTAAAATTAAACCACTAAATGTTATATTATTGCTCACCATCATCGGGCTTAATAAGGCTAATTGATGTAGCCACCACTGAATTAAAGTTATCGCTAAACTATAAATGATCCAAACAATGGTATAGCCAAAAGCGAAAAATAAAGTAGGTGTATAGGCGTTGGTTTGTTGTTTGCTAGTGGCATTAATTTTATCAATTAATAGCATTACCGGTATTATTGAAGGCAACATCATGCCTGCCATCATTATGGCCCACATCATAAACAATAAGGCAATATCCACACTTGTCCATGTTGCCACTGGCTCCATATTCATAGTCATGCCATAAACCATGTAATACCAACTTAAAAAGATGATAAAAACTAAAGTAAATAAGTTAAATAATCTTTTTAAGTATAATGCCAACAAAAACAGTTGCTCCCAAGCAAGTAATGTTTGTATCAATTATTGATAGCTAAGCGTTAGGCCAATTTACAATTGCTTTTGCGGCAAAAGTATCTTTGTAGTCAAAGGCTAAATTACCATGGTTAACTTTAAGCTCCGTGGTTTTGCCGATAAAACCATCATTCCACATAAATCCGCCTTCAGGGTAGGTGATATGAACCTTGTTTTCTAAACCTGTTACCGGATTGATGTGCGGTGTTTGCCCTGTTGCTAATACACCTGAAATAGATACTGTTGAAGTATGATCTTGTGGATCCATAACGATATCACTAATAATAGGGCCTTCAAATTCAGTAAATAAACTGGCTATTGCTTCAACTGGCATACCACCTGCTTGACCAGACATTATGGTGGCTAAGGCGGTAACTTGTTCAGTAGAGGCACTTCTATCGATAAATAATGCCCCTTTGCCATTACCGTCATGCATGGCTTTTGGCCACATGGCAACAAACACCATTTTACAACCGCTCAAATCAAGGTCATTAAAGTGGCCTTTAATCACTTGAAAACCTAGAATGGCTTCGCAGCCACCGTTAGCACTATCGGGAAAACCGCCAAACTGACAACCACAGCCATGACTGCAGCTACAACTTTCAATTTGGTGCATGGATAATGCCCAAGAATAATCATTAGACATAATATACACCTCCTATAAGGATCCTTAATTATAGACTAGATCCATGAACTTTCCGGTTTACCCTTGATACGATTTCTTGTTACTGTAATAGCTGATTATCTTAATATTTAACTGAATCATTACAGGTTGTTGAAATGCTTAAATCTTTTACCTTTATCTTGATCTTTATACTGTCTTTAACAGCTCAAAGTGCTGAATTTAAAACTGGGCCGGTGATCAAAAGCTATGGTAAAAATGTAGTCGTTGAAAATGGCCTAATGGATCCTGAACAACAAAAGTTTAAGGTGGTTTTTGACGTATCAAAGGTAAACGAGCAAGGTGAAGTCAATGGCAGCTTTAACACGGTTGCTCGTTTTATTAATATGCACGTTAGGGCAGGTGTGCCTATTGAGAATATTGAGGTCGCTTTAGTTGTTCATGGTAAAGCTGGCTTTGATTTATTAACACCGACTGAATATAAAAAGTTATTCGCTAAAGCAAATAAAAGTGCCGATTTGGTAAATGAGTTATTTAAAGCCAATGTAGATATCTATTTATGTGGCCAGTCAGCAAGTTATTTAGGCATAACTCAAAATATGGTTAATCCTGAGGTTAAACTTGCGCTGTCAGCTATGACAGCCAATGCTTTATTGCAACAGCAAGGCTATACACTAAACCCGTTTTAATTGTTTGAATAAATTTAAGCTAACTTCGCCTATTATGTCGCGATATGCTAGTAAAATAGGTTTATATTGATATACTAACTCGGTATTTTTTCATTGTGAATTAGCCATGCATATCGACAATCTTCTACAACAAGTTAATCAGCAAATATCTTCTGAGTGTAATACAGCACAAGTCACTATTAATAAAAGCTGGGCACAAGGTCGCACTGTTTTTGGCGGCATATCGGCTGCTTTGGTTTATCAGGCAATACGCAGAAAAGTAAGTGAAGATAGAGTATTACGCTCTTTAACCACTAATTTTGTTGGGCCAATAGCCGTAGACTGCACATTAACGATTGAAGTTGAAATATTGCGAGAGGGTAAAAATGTAAGCCAAGTTATCGCTAAAGCAATGCAAGATGACAAAGTCTGCGTAATGACACAAGCGACTTTTGGCGTGGCAAGATCGTCTAAAATTGCAGTAACAAATCTTGATTTTCACAATATGCCCAAACCTAAGAAAGCTAAGTACATACCGCAAATACCTAAGTTAGTACCTAAATTTTTACAACATATCGATTTAAATGTGGTTGAAGGAAGCTTACCGTTTTCAGGTAGCAAAATGTCTAGAGGCCAGGGATGGATGCGTTTTACTAAACCACCTGAGCAAATAACTGACGCTCACCTTATTGCTTTAATTGATGGTTGGGCGCCGCCGGTAATGCAAATGATGAGTTGGCCCGCTCCTGTAAGTAGCGTAAGTTGGAATGTCGAATTTATTCACCCGCATCAAGTAGTTGAACCGACCGATTGGTTCGCTTTTCAAGTAAAAACCCGACAAGCTGCAGACGGTTATGGTCACACCGAAGCTAATGTTTGGGATAGCGCTGGTGAATTGGTTGCCATCAGTCGTCAAACTGTGGCAATTTTTGATTAATTTAGGCTTTAATTAAAAGCTAAATTAAAGTAATTCATGACCTTCGGGTAATTTCTTTTGGATCCATAAAGCTAACTTGTGTTTCATATCAAGCAAGCCTTCTTGGTCTTCTGGCAAAGGGTGAACCATCTTGTCTTGTACCAGTAATCGATACAAAGCCTCAATTTTTTGCTTTGATGCGTCGGTTGCTTTAAAACTACTATAGCCCCTATTTATGGCGTACTTTTCACCAACACTTAATGCTATTTTTAATAACGCTGATTCATTTTTTAATTTTTTCATTTGATTCGCTTTCTAATTACTGATGAATTCAGCTCGGCTGGCTGAATTAGTTTTGAAGCAGCCGCTAAGTGCTGTGGTGGTGGTTGATGAATTTGAATCCATAACACCACGTGCTTTTACACAATAATGCACGGCATTTATGGTAACGGCAACATGTTCTGTTGCCAAAAGCGCCTTTAATGCGATTAATATTTGCTTGGTAAGACGTTCTTGTACCTGCGGGCGTTGGGCAAAAAAACGTACTAAACGATTAATTTTAGATAAACCAATAATGGTTTTATTGGGAATATAAGCAACTTTAGCTAAGCCATCAATAGTAACAAAATGATGTTCACAAGTGCTAGTTAAGTTAATGTCTTTGACCATGATCATTTCATCATTGGCCATCTTATTATCAATAACCGTTATTTTAGGAAAGTTACTGTAATCTAAGCCGGAAAATATTTCCTGAACATACATTTTGGCAATACGATGTGGCGTTTCTTGTAAGCTATCGTCAGTTAAGTCTAAACCTAAAGCCTCACTGATCTCAGTAAAAGCGTGTTTGATCTTTTGATACTTTTCATCGCTAGATAATGAAGAGCCTTTGTGCATAGGCGTTTCTAAACCAGCACTTATGAGAGCTTGTTGTACCAACTTGGCTTCTGCGCTCGTGGCCGTATTATTTGCTATTGATGCTAATTTTTTTGCTTGTGCTGTATTCATAAAGTTCCCAATCAGTAACTGTTAGACTAAAGCTCTACCACCATTTAAGTGTAGAGTATGTCCTGTTATATACCTACTTTTCAGTAAATACCGCACGGCTTCTATGCCTTCAATAGCTCCTGGAGCTATTTGCATTAACGATTTTTTTAAGGTTTTTTGCTGATAAGCTGCACTATCATTTTCATTAAACATTAATAACGATGGCGCAATAGAATTTACCTTAACCTGTGGCGCTAATTTTGCAGAAAATGATAAGGTTAAATTTGCTAATCCTGCTTTACTTGCTGCATAAGCTATGTGCTTTTTACTACCTTTATCTACGATGTAATCGGTAAAATGGATTATATCTGCAGCTATTTTATTTTGCTGAGCGTAAGTTAACAGCAATTTTTCCAGTGATAAATTGAGTTGATAAGGTGTCTGCACATGAATTTGCAGCATTGTATTCATGATGTCGCTTGGCTTTATTTCATCACTTTCAGCAAGCCAATCTGAAGCGTTATGGATAATGGCTTTTAGTGATGAACACTTAGCATGTATCTGGTTGGCAAAAACCTCGATGGCGCCATTATTTGAAAAGTCAGCTTGGATACAAAAAATGCCTAAGCTGCGTAATTCTTTTATGCTCTCACGCTCGGTTCTATAGCTCACAATAACAGGTGTGTTGTCAGTGTGTAATGCTTTAGCTAACTCAAAGCCAAGCCTTTGACTTGCCCCTGTAATAAGGATTGCGTTGGCTAACATATTAATTTCGCTTGGCACTAAGTGTTAAAGATACTGAGTCAGCAAAGCGAAGGGCATGTGGCTTTTCTACCGTCACTTTAGCAAAAGTTACTAATTCTGATGCCATTGCAATTTCTAATAAATCAGAGGTAAGTTTCTCTAACAACTTAAAGTGGCCATCTTCAACGTGAGCGATCATTTTTTTAGTGATGGTTTTATAGTTTAACGCTTGTGTCTCTTCATCAGTACTACAGGCGTTACCTGCTGGATAAGTTATTTGTGCATTAATCACAATATCTTGTTGTTTGGTTAGCTCTTCAGGATTAAAACCAATATAAGTTCTTAATCGTAAATTTATTATATTTATGGTCGCTTCTTCAATTATTAGCGAACTATTACTGCGATTAATATTTTCAACGTTTTGCATTCCACTTCTCGATAACAGCTACGGGCGATTAAATTTAGTATAACAAGGGTTTAACTAATTAATACGCTTATCCCCAATAAAAAGTTTACAAAGTTATACAAACTTTATATTTAAATATTGGCATTAAAGTTAACTTGTGTATAATGCTTAAAAGATGTTTAGACGTCTAAACATCTAAATTTACATTTAGTTATCATTAATATCATGTTGTATTAGCCAATAGGTAGAGAAAATGCGTTTATTTGACATATTAGGGGTTCTTTATGAGCCAATTAACACTTTAGACAATCATGATCATTTGCTTAGCTATGTAGAGCCACAATTAAATGACGACGGCACTTGCCCTATTTATAAAGTCCCTGGCAATACCTATGACTTATTACAATACGTAGATAGTGAAGAACAAAAAAAGAATTTGTTAGATTTACTTGCTCGCTTAAACCGCTTAGTACGCTGGATCCACCTTAAAACTGATGTGCTTTGGTTTGGTATTTACTTGCGCCATGGCGACAAGTTAGTGAAGTACGTTTATAACGGTGAAATGTCAAAAGCTGAGTTTGAAATTTCAGAAGAGAACTTAAAAAAGTCAATTAACACTCGTGTGATCATGGAAAAACAGCAACATTATATTCCTGATGTAGATAACCATGATGGTCCATATTATCGTTGTGATGCGAAAGTGAAGTCAGAATTATGCTGCCCTATCTTTGGGCCAAGTGGTGATGTGATTGGTATTTTTGATTCTGAAGATCATCGTAAACATTTCTTCGATGATAAAATTGACTTCATAAGTAATAAAGTGAAAAGGGCGATTGAAATATTTCTCGAAGATCACCCTTATATTACCAATTCAAAAGAGTTTGATATCGCTGAAGACAAATACGCACAAAAAATATAAGACCAATTTGATTGTTTTTATTGGTCTAAATCCTTAATTTTTATATAGTTTATCAATATAACCTTTAATGCTATCTTGCCAATAAAAGCGTTTAGCCTTTGCTGATTTTTGAATATGCTGCCATTGTTTTGAGTTATCTTGTATATCTTGTAAAGCAATCGCTAGCTGCTTTTTAAAGTCAGCTATTTGAGCGTTAAATGTTGAACCAGAAAATAAATACCCAGACTCTAAATGCTCTATAGTATCTGCTAAACCACCAATTTTATGTGCGATACAAGGCTGGCCGGCACGCATAGCTAACATCTGTGAAATCCCACAAGGCTCAAAAGAGCTTGGCATCACAAATAAATCGCCATTTACATATAAATTTTGCGATAAATTATCACAGTAACCATTTATAAAAAGTAAATTTTTATTCCTCGCCATAACTTGTGTAACAATATCTTCAAGCATAGGATCACCAGATCCTAAAATGATCATTCTTGCATCATTTTCATCGAGTTGCTGTAACAAGCTATCGAGGACAAGTTGCTCACCTTCGGGTAATAATAATAGTTTTACTTTCTGCTCGGTCAGACGTCCAATACTAACCAAAGAAGGCCCATTACTGGGAGTTTTAGACCAATATAACAAACGTTCATTAGCAATGTTATGAACCTGTCTCTCGCGTTTTTCATGGCTCTGTAAGACAGTTATTTTATCTGCTATTTTAGTTAATAATTCAGCATTAGAAATAGGGTTTGGTTGTACAAAATCATAGTCACAACCATTGATAAAACCGAATAATCGACCTTGCTTATTTGCTTTGATTAAATCTTGCTCTAACCACTCACCACCGACAAAACCATTTTCATGGTCACTCGGTTGCATAACTTCTTTGGCATAATTCGGTGATACAACATGCACCGCATCAGCTAGATTAATTGCTGTACGAGTTGGGTTTATACAGTGTGTGTAGCGGGGATCGTTAATAACATCGACATCGTAATTTAAGGTCGGGAACCAAGAATGCAAAGATGCTTCATCACCTTCTAACGGACGTGTACCTTGAATAGCTAAGTTGTGAATACTGTAAACGAGCTTTTTATGTTTCAATTTATTGTATCTTGGCTCATATTCACGCAGCATAGGTATGAAAGCCGTATGCCAGTCATGCAAATGTAATACATCAATTTTATCGAACCAAGCACCACAAATTAATTCACAAACTGCCGCTGAAAATAGGGCAAATTTATTTGAGTCACTGCAAAAAGGTTTGTGAGGTCCATCATCAAAATATATTTGTCCTGGCTCGCCAACACAAAAATTTCGATGCTCAAATACCCACTGCGTCACATTTTTATTGGTTATATTATTTACTTTAAAAAGTTCTACATGTTTAATTTCGCCCTGAAATGGTACGTCTAATGTAAGTACTAATTCGCAATCATTTACCACTGACTGGTATTGATAGCTTGGGATAAGTACATCAACATGTACATCTTGTTGAGCTAAGAACTTGGGAATATCACGAATAACATCGCCTATGCCACCTACTTTTCCTTTTGGCAGAGCATCGTTCTCCGAGGCAGCCATTAATACTTTTAACAAAATATCGCCCCTAGAGTGCTTGTTTATTTAAGTAAGCTTGGATCATTTCACGAGTAACTAGGACAACGCCTTTGTCAGTAACACGGAAACCATTTGCTCTATCTTCTTCATGGTTGACACCGATATGCATGTTTTCAGGTATACTAACACTTCGATCAATTATGGCTTTGAAAATTTTAGTATTACGGCCAATTTTGGCTCCCGGCAGTATTACTGACTTTTCAATGTAACTAAAAGAATTAACCCTAACTTGTGAAAACAGTAGCGATTCTTTTACTGTCGCACCAGATACAATACAACCCCCGGAAACTGTTGAGTTAACTGCTGTACCTCGGCGGTTTTCCTCGTCCCAAACAAATTTAGCTGGTGCAGTTTGCTCTTGATAAGTCCAAATAGGCCATTTAGGATCATACATATTTAGCTGCGGTTCGGCAGACACAAGTTCCATATTGGCTTGCCAAAATGAATCCAATGTACCTACATCACGCCAGTATGGCTGGCCACCTGTTTCCGGATCTTGAAAAGGAAAAGCAAACACATTATGCGATTTTATAATCTCAGGGATAATATCGTGACCAAAGTCGCCACTTGAGGCTTCTTTTTCATGGTCACGTTTTAGTTGTTCAAATAAAAATTCGGTATTAAAAACATAGTTGCCCATTGAAGCTAAAGTAACGCCTGGCTTTCCTGGTACTTGCGAAGGTTGCTCTGGCTTTTCATCAAAGCGGCAAACTTTATTATTTTCATCAACCGTCATTACACCAAAGGCTCCTGCGGCTTCTTCTGTTGGTACTTCAATACAACAAACTGTCATATCGGCGCCAGTTTCTACGTGTTTGGCTATCAAGGCACCATAGTCCATACGATATATATGATCGCCAGATAAAATCATTACGTACTTTGGCAATTCGTGACGGATAATATCAATATTTTGAAAAACCGCATCAGCAGTGCCTTCGTACCACCCTTCACCATAGCGCTGCGAAGCCGGTAAAATTTCTACCGATTCACCCATTTCTTTTTTAAAATGTCCCCACGCTCGATTAATATGACGAATAAGTGAATGTGACTTGTATTGCGTTGCTACGCCGACTTTACGAATTCCTGAATTTATGCAATTAGAAAGAGGGAAGTCAATAATCCTAAATTTACCACCAAAAAATGTTGCAGGTTTTGCTCGCCAATCGGTTAATTCATGTAAACGAGAGCCACGCCCACCAGCTAGAATAAGTGCGTAGGTATCTCGAGTTAAGTTACTTATATAGCGATTTGAAGTAATTGGCATAGCGTCCTCGTAATGCGGTATCTGATTGTTTGTATTGAGATAATACTGTTATATCCGATATTAGTACTAATGATAAGAACTAATATCGAATTAATGTAAAGTGTTAGGTTAATTTGAACTAGTCTTAAGTAGTTATGACAATGCTATTATCACTACCAAATTCATTGGCGAGATAAAGATCCGCTTTATAGTCATTTTCCCATTCATTATCATTGATTAAATAACGAAACTGGAAAGTTTCATTCTTGGGTAAACGAACCTTAGTTTTAAATGCTTTACTGGCTTTATTATATTTCATTGCAACTGGCTGCCATTCATTAAAATCAGCCACAAGTTCAATTTTATTTATATCGTCACGTTGAAATTCAAAGGTAACTTCTGCTTCATCTTTGGTTTTAAAAAACTTCTTAGTAATCATAATTGTTCCTACAAAAATTATTAAAAAATTTTATAAGCTCAAGATTGCGCAACTAAGGTGCATCTCATGTGATTTTTGCACAGTCTAAATGCAAATAAGCTTATAGTTTAGTAAATTGAATTACCAAACTATAAGTAAGCATAAACTGTTCCAAAAAATATAAAAGCTAGTTAAATTATTTCATCGGTAGGGTAAGAGTGAACTCAACTCCACTGTTATCATCAAGATTTTTGGCTTCTAGCTCACCATTATGAAACTCGCTGATCAAACGGCAAATATACAAACCAATGCCTAAATGAGGCTGTTGTTTTTGCTCTTCTGATCTTAATGAAACCATGGCATCAAATATATTATTTTCCATCCCTTCTGGCAGCAATGCGCCTTTATTGGTTACCGATAAGGTCGCACTATTGTTTTTACTATTGCTATGTAAACAAATAACAATAGCGTCTTTATCTAAACTAAACTCAACAGCATTGGCAATGAGTTTGTCAAATAATTGCGCTATATGCTCATCGCTTCCCTTGATATATAAAGGCTGGGTTGCAATATTGACGCTAAAAAGTTGCGGTTGATAAATTTGTTGATAGCTCAAACTACAGCCCTCAACTAATGCCGCCAAATCAAATTTTTCTAATAATGATGTTTGCAAAGCCTGCTCTAAATGACTGGCTTCACTCATCGCCATCAGCATTGAGTTCAACCTATTTATGCCATTTTTAGCCCGCTGCATATAAGGTTTGGTTGCATCAGCTAAGTTATCATTTTCCATCATTTCTAATGAAGAACGCACTACTGAAATAGGTGTTTTTAATTCATGCGATAGCCTTGAAGACATATTTTTTAAGTAATCATTATACTGGCCAAGTTCGCCAATAATTTTATGCATACTGCGTGATACATCGCCTATTTCATCGTTGCTTTTAAACGGTGTTATATTGGCGCTGATCTCGCCTTTATCGTCAACTGCTGCTTCTACTTGGTTACGTAAGCGACGAATTTTTAGAGATGTCCAAAGCGAATAGATAAATAAGAATATTACGCTAAAAGCAATCAAAGCACTGGTGATCACTATCCCTTCAATTGCTTTGTTACGAATACTTCGAACCGCATGGGTGGTTTCTTCAACAATCACCACTCCCTTAACTTTATTGTCTAAATAAATAGGGTGGGCTGCCGATAGTATCACGGCTTTATTATCTTTAGAGCGCCACCAATGAGAGTCAGGAGTGCCTTGTAAAGCGTTATTAATGTAATCTTGCTGTTTGCGATTGGCAAAGTCTTCGGTGGTAAATTGCTTAGCTGGCTTAACTAAATACAATTTATAAAGAGGCTCTAATAAAATGTTTTTAATTTGTTCGAAACGCGACAGTTCTTTTTTTGAAATATCTTCGTTTAACCACTCACCAGTAGCATTCTCTAACGTACCTTTTTTAAATAAGACGCGGTTATGTTGATCCATAACTCGGATTGTTGAATGCGTTCGTTTACTTGCGGTTATTATATTTTCGATTGTTTTTGAAGGTACGGTAAATGTGCCCAGTGACTCTATAGTTTCACTGCTGCTAGTACCAATATTGACCGCTTTAATGGGTTTAGTTGAGCTGTCCACATCGCTTATATGAAATGAAAACTTCTCGCCAACCAGATCTTTGGCGATGCGCAATTCTAAATTATAACCATCTGGCGTTAAATGCATTACCCCTTGAAAGCGGTTTTCTGGTTTGGGAAAGGCCAACTTATTGCTCGAATTAGGCATTAAATATGCGCTATTCCAGCCTGGCTTAAAGTTACTAAAAACATAGCGTACTAATTGATTATCTTGATTGATAGTAGCGACTTCTAAGTGATCATTATCTGTGACAGAAAGGGCATTGCTGGCGCGAAAAATAACACGTTCATCTGTTACTTTAAAAAATGCGTAGACAAACTCTTTATAGCGACCAATATGAGTTTCATAAGATAAACTAACCGAATCGGGATTTAATAATTCAAATTCAACTTGCGCAAATTTCTTTATTTGATTTTGACCATCGTAATGATTGCTATTTTCTGAGGTGATAAAGTTTTGCCAATCATCTCTTTTGCCATCGAGTTTGATCGCGGTATTGATTTCGGTTGGGAAAAAGTCTTTACCTGTGGTGAGCTTATCAAGAAAGCTTGCATGCTTATTAAATAAGTTTGGCCTTTCGTGCAAAGCAGTTGCTAAACCTCGAGCATTACCCATTAAGTTTTGCTCTTGGCCTTTCCTTAATAGCTCTTCCATATCATCGACGTAATAATAGCCAACAAAAGGAATAGCCAAAAGCAGACTAGCAACTAGCATTAATTTTACCGTCAGATTAAGGCGTAACTTTTTCATTAACTTGCTACTCTATTTACCATCATTCCAACGATAGCCCATGCCATAGACTGTTTCGATGCAGTTAAATTCTATATCTAGCGCATTAAACTTTTTACGAATGCGTTTTATATGGGCGGTAACGGTATTGTCATCGACAAAAATTTTGGCATCATCCATAAGTTGCTGTTTACTCTTAACATGACCAGGGTTTAAAGCAAGTGAATGGATCATCCAAAATTCAGTGATGGTGCTGTTCACCAAAGTCTTTTTCCAGTGTACGTTTAACCTGTCTAAGTTGATAGTTAACTCACCACGTTCAATCAGTTTATCTACCGGTTGTGGGTTACTCATCGCATCTAAAAATTTAAAAATGGTATGAATACGAGCACTTAGGTTAGCAAAACTCATGGTTTTACTGACGTAATCATTTGCCCCTAATCTAAGGCCGCTGATGATGTCGGCATCGCTATCGCGAGCCGTTAAAAATATAATAGGTAAGGTTGCCGATTTTTCTCGCAGGTAACGGCATAAATCAAAGCCACCGTCAAAATCTTCTTCTAAACCTATATCTAAAATAGCTAAGTGCGGTAGAGCTAGATCGAAGGCATTGATTGCTTGTTGTTTATTACGGTAAGTTTGTACGATAAAGCCTTGGCTGCGTAAAGCATCGGCATAATTTTCTCTGATAGCTTCATCATCTTCTACTATGGCAATTCGTTTTGTCATTGGCTATATATCCGTCTTATTCTTTATTCTGTGCTTAACGATTTGCTTACTATATCGAAAATCTTTCATAGTTTTATCATAACAGGCAAACAATCATAATTCGTCATAATTGCGCGTTAACTCTTCATTTTTCTCCTATTTTATTGTCATTTTTATTCGGTTTAATTAAGTCATCAAAAACAACAACCGAAACAACATTAAGGTGAACATTATGAAACAAGCAAAATTAACTAAAAAGACTCGAGTAAATGCGGCAATAACAGCAGCAGTATTTTCAACTATTTTATTAAGCCCGACGTCAATGGCCTCAACAGACGAACTTGATGAGCAAATATCGACCAATGAAACAATCGGCATCAGTGCCGGCGCAATTGTTGGTGGTATTTTTGCTGGACCTGTTGGCGCTATAGTCGGTGCCTTAACCGGCGATTTTTTTGCTAAGAACGTTGATTACGAAGAGCAAGTAGTAAAGCTTGAATCAGAACTAAGCAATAAAGATCTTTATGCTAAAAATCAGCACAACAAGCATCAAGCAGAAATAAAAAGGCTTGAGCAGCAGTATCAACAAGAAGTAATGACCATTGCGAGTACTTACGAGAATAGTGAAAAAGCACAAGTGGAAAATATTTTAGTAAGCCTGATGTTTCGCACCGGTTCTTCGCAAATTGAACCTCATTATCAACAACAAGTAGAAGCACTAGCACAAGTACTTAAACGTTCTCCGCACCTTAATATTGATCTTTCAGGTTATACCGATAAGCAAGGTGATGAAGAGCTAAATAATAAATTAGCCAAGGAGCGAGTGGCTAATGTTAAACAAATTCTTGTTGCGCAAGGTATTGCTGAGGGAAGAATTATTGAAAATGCATTTGGTGAACTTGAACCTATTGATAACACCTTAACATCTGAAGTTAATTACTTTGACCGTCGCGTTGAACTTAAATTATTAGTTAATAGTGAGGAGGTGGCTAAACAAGCAAACTTATAAACTTATACCAGTTAGTTATGAGGATTGGTATTAAATAAATATTTCGTTCATTAGAGCTATTTTCTTTGAAAATAGCTCTGTTTTCGTTATTTAACAGCAACCATTTTTTTACTAATGAACAGTAGAGTCATAATTGATCATTATTGCTCTTTGCTTTGTCAGATTAACAGATAATGAATGTCATTTTGTTTGGTTTAAATAGTGTCATAACCAAGGAGAATTGTTATGTCATTAACCCCCATTCCAAAAACTATTTTAATAAAGAAAAATTTTACCATTATTTTTCCATGGCTATGTTATTTAGCCTTAGGTCAATCGCTGTTAATGAGCTTTATGTTATATGCTAATGCCAGTGATTTCAGCTCAGAGCCATTACCACAAAAAATTGAATTATCAGGGGTAAGCTCTGGCAGTTTATTTTTAAAAAACCAGCAAGGTTATCAAAATAGCTTAGTCTTAAGTACTGATTATAGCGTTGACGTTAACGGTTTAATGGCTCGAACCAATTTAGTTCAGTCGTTTAAAAATACTTCGAATGATTGGATGGAGGGAGTATATGTATTCCCTTTAACAGAAGGTGTTGCCGTTGATGCTTTAGAGATGCATATTGGTGAACAGATTATTGTTGGCGAAATAAAAGAGCGCAAACAAGCAAAGAAAATTTATCAAAAAGCTAAATCTGCTGGCAAAAAAGCAAGTTTACTTGAGCAAGAACGAAGCAATCTTTTTACTACTTCAATTGCTAATATTCCTCCGGGTGAAACGGTAAAAATTAAGATAAGTTACCTGCACGCCCTGCCTTTAATTGATGGCCAGTTCAGCTTACGTTTGCCGTTGACTATTACCCCTAGATATATACCCAAAGAGAGTGTTGAACTAAGCAGACAAAAACAACAAGTTCTGCGCGCAGAGCAAGTTACTAAACTAGTCGAAGCAAACAATGAAAACATTAATATTAACCAAGGTACTGGTTGGTCTGTAAACACTAAAAAAGTAGTAGATGCATCAAGAATAACTCCCCCTCAGATACATCAACAACAAGCTCAGCAAGCGAGTATTCGAGTAAATTTAAATGTTGGGCTAGCGATAACAGATGTCAAAAGTTTGTACCATCAGGTTAAACGCCAAGCCAATAAAGTAATGCTTGCCAGTAAGCACATAGCAATGGATCGTGACTTTGTTTTAACTTGGTCTATTGCCAATGAGTCTATTCCTAATGGTGCATTTTTTAAAGAAACTAAAGATGGTTATGATTACGGTTTAGTTATGTTAAACCCACCTAAGTTAGCGAGAACCGCGGCTAAAATGCCAAAGGAGATGATTTATATCATTGATACTTCTGGCTCTATGGCAGGTGAAGCTATACGCCAAGCCAAGCGGGCATTAGACTTTGCAATAAAGCAATTAGAGCCACAAGATTTATTTAATATCATTGAGTTTAATAGCACTTACTCAACCCTTTATTCACAACCTCAATTGGCAAGTGCTGCTAATGTTGCACAAAGTATCCATTGGATAAATCAGTTACGGGCAGATGGCGGCACTGAAATGTTACCGGCTTTAAATGCGGCATTAGGTCATCACTCAAAGCCAGGCTTTATTCGTCAGGTGGTGTTTATTACTGACGGTAGTGTGGGCAATGAAACAGAGTTATTTACGGTAATTAATAACAAACTATTTAATTCTAGATTGCACACAGTAGGAATTGGCTCAGCTCCTAATAGCCACTTTATGCAACGCAGTGCACAGCTTGGCAGAGGTACATTTAGCTACATAGGTGATGTCAGTGAAGTTAGAACAAAAATGACAGAGCTGTTTAGCAAAATTAATCAACCGTTATTAACCGATATCAAAGTTAACTGGCCGAGTAAAAATGTTGAGTTATTACCCCAAAGAATAGCCGATCTATATGCTGGCGAGCCTTTAATGATTAGTGCTCGTTGGCCAAGTACTAGCCAAGGTGAGGTTGTTATCAAAGGTAATATAATTAAGCGACAGTGGCAGCAATCACTAGCATTAAACCAAGTAAATCAACACTCTGGAATTGCTACTTGGTGGGCAAGACAAAAAATAAAGCAGCTTAATTACAAGCTTCATAAAAGCAATGATCTTGAACAAAAGCAGCAACTTATTGATTCGATAACATTGGTTGCTCTTGAACATAATATTTTATCGAAATACACCAGCTTAGTGGCCGTTGAAAAACAACCAAGCAGAAAGGTGAATGAATACTTAAAACAGCAATCTGTTGCCAACGCTATGCCGAAAGGTTCACTGCAGAGCATTCCTTTAGCGCAAACTGCAACTAGTGCCAAAATGCAATTATTGGTGGGCTTAATCTTAATGCTAATGACCGCAATTTATATTCTTGTTGAGCGACTTATCTTTAAAAATAAAGCGGAGCTAGGTAATGATGAATAATACTCGAAACTCTATCGAACAGGCATTCCCAACTTGCGAAACAAAGCCAAAAGCTAAGTTAGCCCATAAGCAAGTTAAAGCTTGGCTGCGTAAAATTTTAATCACAATAGCTGTGTTGTTGGTGTTTAACAGTGCCTTTATCCATTTTAAGGCATATGCAGCCCAATATTTATTGAAACAAGCATGGCAAGAAACCAAAGTGGATAAAAACGTTAAACCTTGGCCATGGGCTGATACATGGCCGGTATTAAAGTTAGGTTTTCCAAGTGTTGATGAAAAGCAAATTGTACTTGCGGGCGACTCGGGTAATGCATTGGCTTTTGCTCCTGGGGTAAGCTATGCAAGTGTTGCTCCAGGGCAGGAGGGAACTGTAGTTATCTCTGGTCACAGAGATACTCATTTTTCTATTTTACAGCATTTGAATCCTACTGAAGAAATTGTTATCGAAGATAGCGAAGGTAATTTATTTACTTATGAAATCATTAATATTGAAGTTATTGATATTAATGAACAACAAATCACTCAAACTGATTTTGAGCGCTTATTGTTAGTAACTTGCTATCCATTTGAGCAAACACAAAGTCAAACCCCACTGCGCTATATTATTGAAGCATTACCGGTAAAGTCATCAAAAAATTATCAATATTTAGCGCAAGAAAGCCACAATGTTTTTAATCAAGGGGTGACTTTTAACTTTTAATTGCTAAAAGTGATTTTTATTGTGTTTTTTATGGTTAGTTGCTAACTTTGTGTAAGCGCTTACATTGTATCCAGTGAACAATATGACCATAACAAAAACGATAAAACCATTTAGTACTAAAGAAAGTGTTGGCTACGCCTGTGGTGACGTAGCCTCTAATTTTTATTGGCGTGTATTCGACGTATTTCTATTTATCTTTTATACCGATGTATTCGGCTTATCTGCTGCAGCAGTAGGTACAATGATGCTAGTTACTCGTTTAATTGATGCCTTTTCTGACCCTCTTATGGGCGCCTTAGCCGACAGAACTAAAACGCGCTGGGGTAAATTTAGGCCTTATTTGTTGTGGGGGATCATTCCTATTATTGCGGCGGGTGTTTTAACCTTTACCGTACCCGATTTAGACGATACTGGAAAACTGGTCTGGGCTTATGCAACTTATATTTTCATGATGCTAGCTTACACCTTTATTAATGTACCTTATGGTGCTTTATTAGGTGTTATCACCGGTAATAGTCAACAACGTACATTATTAACTAGTTTCCGATTTATCGGAGCGTTTTCCGGCGGTAGTTTAGTGGCTTACCTTACACCAGAGTTGGTGCTGTGGTATGGGGGAGATAATGAAGTATTAGGCTGGCAACTTACTATGCTTACTTATGGCCTTGTTGCTGGGTTATTATTTTTTATAAGTTTTGCTGCAACCACAGAGCGTATCCAACCGATCAGCGAGAGCAAAACCCCAGTAAAGCAAGATATTAAAGACTTGTTTAGTAACAAACCTTGGTTAATTTTGTTCTCACTTGCGCTCATCATTATGATGACAATCACCTTGAGAGGAAGCTCGGGCACATTTTATTTTAAATATTTTGTTGAGCGTGAAGACTTGATTGGTAGTTTTAGCCTTGCTTACATGCTGTCATTAGGTGTTGGCGCTGCTTGTACGCCGATATTAACTAAATTCTGTGATAAGCGTAAATTACTCTTTATTTTAATGTCTTGTGTAACGGTTTTATCAAGCGTTTTTTATTTTGTTGAACCTGAGCAATTATGGCTTATTTTTGCTTTGCAGATAGCCATAGGTTTTTGCCTTGGCCCTAAATCTCCTTTAGTTTTTTCTATGTATGCCGATACTGCCGATTACTCCGAGTGGCAAACTGGGCGCAGAGCTACAGCAATGATTTTTTCTGCCGCGGCTTTTGCACAAAAGCTAGGTGGTGCGTTAGCTGGGGCTATGATGGGCTGGGTGCTTGCAAGCCTTGGTTATATTGCCAATCAAGCGCAGTCGCTTGAGTCGCAAAATGGTATAGTTTTGCTGATGACTTTGTTACCTGCGGTATTCGCTTTAATTTCGGTATTTATCATTCGCTTGTATCCTTTAGCCGATACTGACGTTGCCAAGTTACAGGCACAGCTTGAACTTAAAAAGCAGGAAGTTTAGTTGATGGAAAACCTTAATAAAGAACTGTTATCGGTTGATAGAGAACAGCATAGTTTTATCTTAAATTCAGCAACGCAATTGCCACAAGCAGGAAGCTTTTTGTGGAATAAAGTGATGATGCTACAAATGAATTGTCGGGGTTATGCGGTAGGGCAATTTATGCAACCAGAGCCTAGTAAATACTCATTTGCACCAAACATTGAAGCAAAAACTTTTATGCAACCTGAGCATAATTACTATGCTGATCACCCTGGACGATTTTTTTATATTAAAGATGAAGATTCAGGACAAATATTTTCAGCCCCTTTTGAGCCAACTCGAGCTAAATTAGACAAGTTTGAGTTTTGCGCCGGGCAAGCCGATATTAAATGGCATATTGAAAACTTAAATATACAAATAGATTTAACTCTTAATTTAGCCGAAGATGATGCCATTGAAATGTGGCAGCTAGCGGTTACTAATTTAGATGATAAACCAAGAAATATAAGCATTTATCCATATTTCACCATAGGTTATATGTCTTGGATGAATCAATCCGCCGAATTTTTAGCAGAGCATAATACGATTGTTGCAACCTGTATCTCTCCCTACCAAAAGGTCGAAGAATACTTTAAACGTGGTGAGTTAAACGATAAAACCTATTTAATTGCAGAAACACCGCCATTTGCATGGTGCTGTAATCAAAACAGCTTTACAGGTGAAGGTGGTATTGCTAATCCGGATGGTATTAATTGCGCTAGCCTAGATAATATGAACGCGCTCTATGAAGTGCCTAGCGCTGTCATGCAGTATCGTGAAAAACTTGTAGCAGGAGCAAGCAAAACTTACCGATTTTTATTTGGCCCAGCTAAAGATAATGAGCAAGTCGTAAGTGTTAAGCAAAAATACTTTAGCCAAGATAAATTTTGCGCTGAAAAAACAGCTTATCAAAACTATATTGCCAAGGGGCAGGGGGTTTTAAATATAGACTCAGGTGACACTGTTTTTGATGAATATGTGAATCATTGGCTGCCAAGGCAGGTATATTATCATGGTGACGTAAACCGTTTAACCACCGACCCACAAACTCGAAATTATTTACAAGATGCTTTAGGCATGAGCTATATCAACTCGGCTAAAGCTAGAGCTGCCTTTATTACAGCATTAGGTCAGCAAAGCATTAATGGCTCTATGCCTGATGGTATTTTAATCCACCCAGAAGCAAGCTTAAAATATATCAATCAAGTGCCACATGCCGACCACTGTGTGTGGTTGCCAATTTGTCTGCAAGCTTATTTTAATGAAACCAATGATAGTAGCTTACTAACAGAATCCATTAAATTTGCTGATAGTGAGCAAAAGGTATCCCTTAAAGAGCATGTTGAATTAGCTCTGGATTGGCTGATTAACGCTTGTGATCAGCGGGGGCTTAGTTACATTGCCCAAGGGGATTGGTGCGATCCAATGAATATGGTGGGCTACAAAGGTAAGGGCGTCTCTACTTGGCTTACTTTAGCCAGTGCCTATGCCATAAATTGCTGGCTGAATATATGCCGCTTATACAACTTAGATTGTGATGAAAAATACTCAACAGCGGCTGCAGCATTAAATGCTGCGGTTAATAAGCATTGTTGGGACGGGCAGTGGTACAGCCGAGGCATCACTGACGATAACATTAGTTTCGGTATAAGGGCTGATCATGAAGGGCGTATTTTCTTAAACCCTCAGTCTTGGGCATTGCTCGCAGGAGCTGCTAATAAGCAACAGCAAGGTGAAATTTTAGGGCAAATACAACAGCAACTCGATACGCCTTTTGGCACTATGATGCTAGCGCCAAGTTATACCAAGATGCGTGAAGATGTCGGCCGAGTTACCCAAAAGTTCCCTGGTACAGCTGAAAATGGCTCTATATATAACCATGCTGCGGTGTTTTACGCTTACAGTCTTTACCAAATAGGGGAAGGCGAAAAAGCTTATCAAGTATTGCGTAAAATGCTACCTGACGATGACCTTGGCAAACGAGGCCAGTTACCTAACTTTATTCCTAATTATTATCGCGGCGCCTATTATCAACACCCAGAGCGTGCTGGTCGTTCAAGTCAGCTTTTTAACACCGGAACAGTGTCTTGGGTATATCGATGCATTATTGAAGGCCTTGCCGGATTGCAGGGACAAAATGCTAGCTTAACAATAAAACCACAACTGCCAAGCGATTGGCAAAAGTTATCGGTAAAACGTGAATACCTTGGCGCCACATTTAATGTCGATTATCAAAAAACATCGAAGGTGACTAAGCTAACTATCGAAGTAGATGGTGAGGCTTTAGCAAGTAATGAAATTAATAATATACAGCCAAATAAACAATATAATGTACAGGTGTTAATTCCTGAGAATAAAGTTAGGGCTGAACAAAAGAATCTTTATATAGTGATGGGAGTTAGCGGCTGTGGTAAAACAACGGTTGCTAAAACATTAAGCCAGCATTTTAATTATCACTTCGTCGAGGCGGATGATTTTCATTCAGAGCAAGCTAAAGCTTATATGCAGCAAGGCGTTGCTTTAACCGATGAGCAAAGACTGCCTTGGATTGAATTAATTTGTAGTGCTTTAAAAGCGCAATATGAACTTGGCAATGACTGTGTTTTAGCCTATTCAGGTTTAAGGGCCGAGCATAGAGAAAAATTTAAACAGTTAGGTTTTAACTGTCAGTTTATTTATTTAAAAGCGGAGCAAGATGTTATTGCAACACGTTTAACAGAGCGAGAATCACACTTCTTTAATCCGACATTGTTGGCGAGTCAATTTGCTAGCTTGCAATCACCTGAAGGTGAAGCGGATGTGTTAACATTCAATGCTAACCAAGCCGTAGCACCACTTTGTCAGCAAATTATCAAGGCAATTTCTAATAGCGTTACTAAGGAAAATCAAACGAATGGCGTTTAGCAAAAAATTATTATCAACATTAATACCGGCTGCGCTATTGTGCGCAACCTCCGCAAACAGTAACGAAGATGTTATTTCTGTACCCGTTGCAACACAAGCAATCACTATTGATGGCATTGCTAATGATAGCGCATGGAGTGCAAGTACTTGGCTGCCAATTGATCAACATATGATAGGTGAATATCCGAGTAAGGAAGACTTTTCAGGTCGATTTAAATTACTCTGGGATAAGGATTATTTATATCTATTAGCTGAAATCACCGATGATGTTCTTATAGATAAAATAGCCGACCCATTAGATAGGTATTGGGATGATGATTGCTTAGAGATATTTCTTGATGAAGACGCATCTGGTGGTAATCATCAATTTGACTTTAACGCCTTTGCTTACCATGTTGCTCTTGATAACCAAGTGGCAGATATTGGCCCTAATAATACTGATGGTAGTACTAACTTTATTTTACTAAATGATCATGTAAACAGTGTTTGGAAAAGGGATACTAACGCGCCCCATAAAGTTTATTGGGAATTAGCGATTAAAATTTTTGATGACAGTTTTACCTTACCATCTAATAACCCTGAAAATATTCCGGTAAAACTCAGCGCAGATAAAACTATGGGCTTTATGTTGGCTTATTGTGATAATGATGCCAGTGTTGAGCGTGAACACTTTCTTGGTTCACACAAGATAACTCCGGTAAATGGTGATAAAAACTTAGGTTATATTGATGCTAGTGTTTTTGGCAAGATCAAGTTAGTGAAATAGCTATAACAATATTATGTAGGCAGGTAATACTATTCTCACAGGGTAGCATTTTTGTTTTTTATAAATGCTACTCAATGAGCAGAAACTTAATGGCATAGGTATAAATTCAATCTAGATCAATTAAATTGAATTTACCGAATTGCGCTTAACTAACTTAGGTTCAAATATATTAACAATCTTAGCTATATTAAGATCTTTATGTTTATAAACATCTTTTAAGATAATGTCGGTTGCCATTTTACCCATTTGATAGGCTGAGTTATCAATGGTGGTCAACTCAGGATAAAGATAACTGGCAAACATATTATTATCAAAGCCGATAATAGACAAATCTTTCGGCAATATATATCCACTCTCTCTTGCCGCTTTCATTGCACCTGATGCCATTTCATCATTACCACAAGCAATAGCAGTAAAGTTAATACCACTGTTATTTATTTTATGAAAGCATTTATAACCACTGTTTTCATTGAAGTCACCTTCAAAATAATAGCTGTCATTTAAATCAATATTATACTCGGCTAATGCTTTTTTATGACCAACAAAGCGATCATAAGAGTCGACTTTCCAGTCAGGGCCTGCAATATAAGCAATATCTCTATGGCCTTGTTCTAACAGATGTTTAGCTGCTAAATAGCCACCATATTGGTTATCTAAACTTATACAGTTATCGCTAATTTCATCAACTTTACGGTTGATTAAAACAGTAGGGATAGTTTTAGATACTTGAATTAAATATTCATCACTTACCGAGTCAACTAACAGTATTAGGGCATCACACTTGCGCCCAATTAAAAAATCAATCGCTGACTTTTCTTGTGCTTCGTCACTGTGACCTGTGGTGATAATGATGTGTTTATCGGCGAGTCGTAATTCAGTTTCAATACCGTTCATTACTAAACCGAAGAAACCACCGTGTAATTCTGACACTAAAACACCAACGCTATTGGTACGATTTGATGCAAGTGATTGGGCTATTGAATTAGGACGGTAACCTAATTGTTCCATTGCTTCTAATACTTTGGTGCGAGTTTTATCGCTCACTTTAGCGTTATTATTCATAACCCTAGAGACTGTTGCTAACGATACACCAGCTAGTTTAGAAACTTCATAAATAGTAGCCATAATATTCCTGTATTAAGCGCTTCGGCGTTGTACTAAATCATCACTCATTTGTTTATTTTGCTTTGTTGATAATGGGTAATACATCATCAATATTGCCGCTAAAATAGCAAAGCTTGCAGGTATCCAGCTCATTAATAATTGCATGCCTGGTAATGATGCTGCAATTGTACTTTCGTCCATGCCATCATAGCCATAGCCAGCTAAAACGATTAACACTAATGCTCCGGCAAAACCACCGCCTGTTTTTTGAATAAAAGTACCAGCACTATAGATTAAACCTGTAGCTCTGCGGCCATTTTTCCATTCAGAATAATCGGCTGAATCACCCAACATGGTAAAAAATAAGGTAGGCATAATGGCAGAGAAAAACTCGGTAGTACAACCTAAAATGAAAATCGCGGCAATATTTCCTTGTGGTACCCAGTAAAAGGCAATGGTTAGAATTGCACTAATTAAAAGTGCGACAATAAATAGAGGTTTTTTACCGAACTTTTCCGATAAATAGCTAGTTGATAGCGCCCCTAAAATAGAAACAATGAGTAAGCCAATAAAATATTTACCGGCCATTAATTCATCACCCACATGGTATTTGAAATAATAGGCAATAACGCCGTATTTAATACCATTAAACATCATGGTTAAAAAGCCAATACCCAATAATATAAGCCAAGGTTTATTGGTTAATAAGTCAACCATGTCCCGTTGCGTGCCGGTTAGTTTATCTGAAGGGTTGGCTAATAGGCGTTTGATTAAAAGCCACATAGTAATCATGACTAAAGTAAAAAATAGACCACTATAAAGCTCTCGATAATAAAAGAAGAGGGTGATTGAAAGCAGAGGGATAATGATAAAAGGTAAGTTTTTGGTTAGGTCTTTTATCTCACTTTTTAAGTTACTTTTATCATCGATTGTTGGTACAACTCTTTCTTTGGTTGTAAAAAAGGTAATTAACATTAACACGATTAATAAGGCGGCAAACACATACATAGTATATTGATAGCCTACAGCATCGTTACCATTACCTAAGTAAGCAACTAAATCAGGCAAAAAGCCCATAACTAATAGTCCACCAGCGAAGGCTCCGGCAAACCTAAAGCCAGATAAACTGGTGCGTTCGGTATCGCTTGGTGTCATAACTCCCATAAGAGCAGAGTAGGGAACATTATTAACGGTATAAGCCAAGGTTAAACCTATATAAGTGGCATAGGCATAAATTAGTTTATTGGTTTCGCTAAGATCTGGTGTGGTAAAACAAAGCACCATAAATAGCGCAAGGAAAGGAGTAGACCATAATATCCATGGGCGAAATTTGCCCCAACGTGTCGATGTTCTATCGGCAATCATGCCCATGATTATATCGGTAACACCGTCAGATAAACGCACAACTAAAAATAGCATGGCCGCAGCTGCTGCACTTATACCAAAGGTGTCGGTATAAAATACAGCTAAATAGGCTAAGGCACCGCGCCAAACTAAGTTGGCTGCTGCATCACCCATGGCATAGCCAACTTTTTCATAAAATGGAAGTTTAGTCATATTGATTATCGTCTTTATATTATTATAGTGTGAACGGTTAAATCTTAATGCTGTTTATCGATTGGTAATTAATTCTCGATAGCTTTCACCACTGGCCTTGATTGTACGCTGTTGTGTTTCATAGTCTACATAAACAATGCCAAAACGTTTGCTATAACCTAGCGCCCATTCAAAATTGTCCATTAAGCTCCAGGCAAAATAACCTCTTACATCAACACCTTGTTCAATGGCATCATTTAAGGCATTAAGGTGACTATTATAATAATTGATACGGTTTGTATCATTAACTTGTCCATCACTAATTGTGTCTGGCATCGCACAGCCATTTTCAGTGATGTAAACCGGAGGTAAATTATAAAGATTATTTAATTTAGTCAATAGTTCGGTAAATGCTTGCGGATAAATTTCCCAACCCATATCGGTTACCGGTACATTGTTTGGTGGTACAACCATGAATGGCTCAATATTATCGCTACGGAAAATTTCACGGGTATAAAAGTTAATACCTAAAAAGTCCATTGGCTTACAGATAATCTCCATATCACCTGCAACAATATCTGGTTTGTGAGCATCGTCTAAAAGCTTAATGGTATCAGGGTAACAACCATCAAATAATGGCTTGATATACCACTGGTTATTATAATCATCAGCAAACTTGGTTGCGGCTAAATCTGCTGCTGAATTGGTAAGAGGATAAGCAGGGGTAAAGTTAAGAACGATACCATTCATGCTATTTGGTGCATTTTTATTTAATACATCCATGGCTAAACCATGAGCTAATAAAATGTGATGAGCCGCTTTACGGCCATTTTCTTTACCAACCAACCCTGGTGCATGTACACCAACTTCATAACCTAAATAAGCACTACAAAATGGTTCGTTAAACGTTGCATATGAGTGAACTCTATTACCTAATGCTTTGGTGATTAAGTCGGCATATTCTTTAAACTTATAAGCTGTTTCTCGATTTAACCAACCACCTTTATCTTCAAGGTGTTGTGGTAAATCCCAATGATAAAGAGTTACAAAAGGTTTAATGCCTTTGGCAATTAGGCCATCTAATAAGTTGATGTAAAAATCGATACCTTGCTGATTGGCACTGCCATCTTGATTCATCACACGTGGCCATGAAATAGAAAGTCGATAAGCATCAACGCCCAAAGAGTCGATTAATTCAATATCTTGTTGCCATAATGAGTAATGATCACAAGCGACACTNAAAGAGTTACAAAAGGTTTAATGCCTTTGGCAATTAGGCCATCTAATAAGTTGATGTAAAAATCGATACCTTGCTGATTGGCACTGCCATCTTGATTCATCACACGTGGCCATGAAATAGAAAGTCGATAAGCATCAACGCCCAAAGAGTCGATTAATTCAATATCTTGTTGCCATAATGAGTAATGATCACAAGCGACACTACCATCGCTTTTATCTAAAATTTTTCCATCTGTCCCACAGAAAGTATCCCAAATACAAGGTAAGCGATCGTTGATGCCTCCTTCTATTTGAAATGACGCCGTAGCGACTCCATAAAGAAAGTCCTTTTGCAACATTTTAGAGTTGCTTGGTAATGTAATTTTCATATCAGACGACTAATCCCATTAATCTGTAGTGTTTTTTATGCGCTGCATTATATATTTTTCTTGCTCTATAGCCATTATATGGTATAAATGTAAGCGCTTACATTGGCAGGTTAACGTTAAATTGTTTAAAGGTCAACAAAATAGGCGATATTGGACAACAATAATAATACATAAAAACAACAGAAAATAATTTTAAGGTAACTAAAATATACATCTGACTAAATGATATTTAAGTTCGTACATTTATAAACGCGTTTTATAAAGTATTACCTAACACACTGAGGAAAAATTATGGCTGGTGCAAACTTAGCTCAACAACATAGCTCTACTGGTTCAGATCCATCTGACAATTATACTTTTGCGTTAACCTCGTTAACATCGCTATTTTTTATGTGGGGGTTTATTACCTGCTTAAACGATATTCTTATCCCTCATTTAAAAGGGATTTTTGACCTAACTTACGCACAAGCAATGCTAGTTCAGTTTTGTTTTTTTGGCGCTTATTTTATTGTTTCAATCCCTGCGGGTAAGGTTGTTAAAAACTTTGGCTTTCAGCGCGGTATCGTAATCGGTTTAGTTATTGCTGCTATTGGTTGTTTAGGTTTTTACCCGGCAGCGTCAATGCATAGTTACCCAGTATTCTTAGTCTCTTTATTTGTATTAGCATCGGGTATTACTTTATTACAAGTATCAGCTAACCCTTATGTAAGTAGCCTTGGTAATCCAGCTACTGCATCTTCAAGATTAACAATGACCCAAGCATTTAACTCATTAGGTACAACAGTAGCTCCTTATCTAGGTGCTTTGTTTATCTTAAATGAAGCGGTAGAAGGCCTATCTGCTCAAGAAAAAGCAGCATCAGTACAAATGCCATACGTTATGTTAGCAGCAATGTTATTAGTTTTAGCTGCTATTTTTGCTTGGATGAAATTACCTCACATTGCAGCTGAAGATGAAACTGAAGAAGAAAAACAACAAGTAGATGGTAGTGCTTGGAATTACTCTCACTTAGTTTTAGGTGCTGTTGGTATTTTTGTTTATGTTGGCGCGGAAGTTTCAATTGGTAGTTTTTTAGTTAACTTCTTTGGTGACCCAGATATTGCTGGTTTAGCTGAATCAGAAGCCGCAACTTATTTAACTTACTACTGGGGCGGGGCTATGGTTGGTCGCTTTATTGGCGCAGCTGTTATGCAAAAAATTGCTGCAGGTAAGGTATTAGCATTTAATGCTGTTGCTGCATCTATTCTGATTTTAGTTGCAATCTTTGGCTCAGGCTCAGTGGCAATGTGGTCAATTTTATTAGTTGGTTTAGCTAACTCAATTATGTTCCCAACTATTTTCAGTCTAGCTGTTATTGGCTTAGGAAAACATACCTCTCAGGGTTCAGGCATTTTATGTATGGCCATTGTTGGTGGTGCTTTAGTGCCTGTATTACAAGGATTCTTAGCAGATTCAATGGGCGTACAAGCTTCGTTCTTTTTACCAGTTATTTGTTATGTATTCATTGCATACTATGGCTTAGTTGGTTCAAAACCAAAAAACTAATTTTTACAAGCATTAAATATTAAAAAAATTATTAGATAATCAGGAAAACACATGCAAACCTTTAAAACAAATTATTTAGCTAAACATGCTAAGTATTTGATGTTATCGAGTATCACTCTTGCAACTCTTGGCTGTTCGCAAGAACAAGTTGCTAATGATCATGACGTAACAGCAGTTGAACAAAAATTGCAGCATAATATTGATATTTGGCCAACATTAGAGTTGCCAGTTAAAAAAGATGCGGTACTTGAGAAAAAAATCGCAGATATTTTATCTGGTATGACGCTTGAACAAAAAGTCGCACAAATGATCCAACCGGAAATAAGAGACATTACGGTTGAAGACATGCGTAAATATGGCTTTGGTTCATTTTTAAATGGTGGCGGTGCTTTTCCTGAAAATAATAAGCATGCAACTCCTGCTGATTGGATCAAACTAGCTGAAGATTTATACCAAGCATCAATTGATGATTCAATTGATGGTTCGACTATCCCAACGATTTGGGGTACAGATGCAGTACACGGCCATAACAATGTTATTGGTGCTACTTTGTTCCCGCACAACATTGGCCTAGGTGCGGCTAATAACCCTGATTTAATTGAAGAAATCGCCGCCATAACTGCCACTGAGGTTATGGTTACTGGTATCGACTGGGTGTTTGCACCGACGGTTGCTGTCGTTCGTGATGATCGTTGGGGCCGTACCTATGAAGGTTACTCTGAAGATCCTGAAATCGTACGTGAATACTCAGCTTCAATTGTTAAAGGTTTACAAGGTCCTGCTGATCAGGACTTTTTAGGTGACACTCGCGTTATCTCAACTGTTAAGCACTTTTTAGGCGATGGCGGTACGATTGATGGTGATGACCAAGGTAATAATATTGCCTCAGAGCAAGAGTTATTTGATATTCATGGTCAAGGTTATGTTGGCGGTTTATCTGCTGGTGCTCAATCGGTTATGGCATCATTTAACAGCTGGCATGGCGAGAAAAACCATGGCAATGAATACCTATTAACTACTGTGTTAAAAGATAAGATGGGCTTTGATGGTTTTGTTGTTGGTGACTGGAATGGTCATGGACAAATTCCAGGCTGTACTAATGATAATTGTGCACAAACGGTTAATGCTGGATTAGATATTTTTATGGTTCCAACCGATGCTTGGAAACCTCTTTATGAAAATACTATTGCCCAAGTTAAATCAGGTGAAATTTCGCAAGCGCGAATTGATGATGCAGTAAGTCGTATATTACGAGTGAAACTACGTGCTGGCATATTTGATAAGCCAAGCCCAGCTAAGCGTGCATTATCTGGTAAAACAGAATTAATTGGTGCTCAAGCTCATAGAGATGTTGCGCGCCAAGCCGTACGTGAGTCGTTAGTACTACTTAAAAACAAAGATAATATTCTACCATTAAATCCGAAAGCGAATATTTTAGTTGCTGGTGACGGCGCTGATAATATTGGTAAGCAATCTGGTGGTTGGTCAATTACTTGGCAAGGTACAGGTAATACAAACGCAGACTTCCCTGGTGGCACGTCTATTTATGATGGTTTTAAGGATGTAGTGAATGCTGCTGGCGGTAACATTGAATTATCAGTTGCTGGTGAGTATAAGGCTAAACCAGATGTTGCGGTTGTGGTATTTGGTGAAGAACCTTATGCAGAAGGCATTGGTGACATTGATAACTTAGATTATCAGCGTGGTAATAAAAAAGATTTAGCCCTATTAAATAAACTTAAAGCGCAAGGTATTCCTGTTGTATCTGTATTTATCTCAGGTAGACCTATGTGGGTTAATGCGGAGCTAAATGCTTCTGATGCATTTGTTGCCGCATGGTTGCCGGGCAGTGAAGGTAATGGCGTAAGTGAAGTGCTATTTACTAAAGCTGATGGTTCTATTAACTACGACTTTACTGGTAAGTTATCATTCTCATGGCCAAAAACAGCCACCCAAGCTGTGGTTAACCGTAATGACGCTAATTATGCGCCATTACTACCATACGGCTTTGGTTTGAGCTATGGCGATAAAAATGTACTAGCGGATGATTTAGATGAGACTGTTGCTAAATCAGCTGATGCAGATAAAGCTATGGTATTGTTTGAGCATGCTGCTAAAGCTCCTTGGGCAATGAACTTAATCTCTGGCGATAAATCATCAGGCGTTGACAGCTCTATTGTTGAACTTGCAAGTATCAAACTAAAAACTATGGATAAAGACGTGCAAGAAGATGCTCGTACTATTACCTTTAAAGGTACTGAAAAAGCCATGGTTAGTTTACGCAGTACTTTTGTTGAAGACTTACGTGCACAAATTGAAAATAAATCAGCTTTAACTGTGCTCGTTCGTAAAGAGCAAAGCTTCTCAGATAAAGTCTTTTTAGAAATGCATTGTGATGAAGCTAATTGCCAATACAGCATTGATGTTACTAGCGCTATGCAAGGTTTTACAGACAATGAATGGCAAGAGCTTAGTGTTGATTTAAATTGTTTTGTCGAGCAAGGGTTAAATCCTGCGCGAGTTACTTTACCATTTGGTATTGCAACCTCAGGTAGCGGCCAATTGTCATTCTCGACAATTAAATTGCAACCAAACAAAGCAGACAATGCAACGGTTAGCTGTCAATAAAAATAGCTAATTGGCAGACTTAACAATGAAACTGATGTTATCCATAATAGAACTATTATGGAGCATCAGTTTTTTTTCACCTTAATTTAGTTTAATTAGGTATTAAAATGAAAAATAATCCTTTAAAAATTTTAATTATGTGCTGGTTAGTCTGCACTTTAGCGGCCTGCTCAAATGAGAATGAATTAAAAAACAAGCCTGAAAAAGCATTAGAATATTCATCAGATAAAGTAAATATTAAAACTGACAACAGAGTGGTTTGGGCCATAAATATTGGTGGCAACAAGCACTTGAGTATCGATAATATAAATTATCAGGCAGATACATTACCTCTATCTACAAACACTGGTGTAATTGATAATGTACTAGGAAGCCAAGACCCGTTTGTGTTTCAAACCTATCGTCAGGGGGATTTTGACATTAACAAAAAACTACCTAATGGCTTATACGATATTATTTTTAAATTTGCTGAGCCCAATGATGTTGCAAGTGGGGAGAGAGTTTTTGATGTTTATGCACAGCAAAACAAAGTGATAGCTGATCTTGATATTCGTAGGGCTAGAGATGGCAAAAGTAAATCGGCACTTGTTCGCGCAGTAACAGATATAGCCGTTACCAATTCTCAGTTAGAACTGTCTTTTAAAGGCAAAGTTGGGATGCCTGTTTTAAATGCCATTGTTGTACGTAAAAAACACACCTTAGATAGCGATTGGCGCTTAGTATGGCAAGATGAATTTAATATCGATGGTAAACCTGATGCTAATAAATGGAACTATGATATTTGGCCTGCGCGTAAAGTAAATGATGAAGATCAAACCTATACTGACCGGTTAAAAAATGCCAGAGTTGAACAGGGTAAATTGATCATTGAGGCGCACAAAGAGCAATACAATAACGCTCAATATACTTCAGCTCGATTACAGTCATCCGGCAAAGGCGACTTTCTATATGGGCGAGCTGAGATCCGCGCCAAAATTCCTGCTGGGCAGGGTACTTGGCCTGCAATCTGGATGTTACCAACCGACTTTTTTAAATACGCAACTAACTGTGATGCCAGCACCGATGGGCATCAAGGCTGTGATGCTTGGCCTAATTCGGGTGAAATAGACATTATGGAACACGTTGGTTATGACATGCAGACCATTCATGGCACGGTACATAATAAAGCGTATTATTGGGTAAATTGGCAACAGCGTAAATCAAGCGTAGAGGGGGTTAATGTTGATAAAGTGTTTCATCGTTATGCCATTGAATGGAGTCCTGAACATATTGAAATATTCTTTGATGATACCCCTTATTTTTATTACAAAAATGAGCATGCTGGTTGGCAAGCGTGGCCATACGATCACCCTTATCACATCATTTTAAATCTTGCTATCGGTGGAATGTGGGGACGAGCAGGCGGTCCAATTGATGACTCTATCTTTCCGGTTCGTATGGAAGTTGATTACGTGCGTATCTATCAAAAGTAGCTAAAACAAGTACAGTTCCATTAAACCCATTAATGCCTTAATGGAACTGATTTATTTAAATTCTACAAATATATTTGATGTCAGGCGACCGGTTCTTGGATCGCCATCAATATCATTTTTTAAATCAACAATAGTTGAATGTAATAAATTTCCCGGGTAAATAACTAAGCGATTAGGTTTGTAAGGAATTTCTTCATAGAGCTGGTAAAGCTTTGAGCTGGTATTATGGTATTTAGGTGGTAGTTCGCCATGTTCTTGCATGTATTGCTCTGTTGATTGCATATAACCATCAACTCGTTCGTCATTAATACGTTCAAAATCACTCAGCGTATGCCTAAATAACCCAGTACCACCATGTTGGCCTGGGTTTAAATAGTGCAAAATAGCAAAGTAATAAGGACGAGGAGTATCAAAATGAGGAATACGCTGTAATAAACTTAGCTCTTCTTCTGGGGTGTTGATCAGTGAAAAATAATTTAGCATTAATTTAAGCTTAAGCGACCGAGGGATATCATAAACTTTATATATACCCTGATAAACAGTTTTTAATATTGCTAATACATACTCTTGTGGTACGCGACTCCTTACTCCAGGGTAATAAGAGTTTGGATCGCTAACAAAAGTTTGATTATTTACCGCATCATCTACTATTTCAGATAGATCGGTAGCGAAATCATCAATAACGATTACAGGTGTTTTTTCCTTACCTACCAACTTAATCATAGGTTTAATGCTAGGATTAATACTAAATTCACTCATCATGTAATTCTGGCTGAGTCTTAATTAGTTTTTGCCTTACAGTAATGAGCAATAAAGTCATTATGATCAGGCCAATTAGCAACGCGTTTTTGCACACCGTTTTTTATTTTATTTAAGAAACCTTGCAGCTCATCATCAGACATCATATCTACGATTGGGTGATATTGCTCAGGCATTAAGCCTTGTCCCATCATTACTTGTACCCAGGATGTCTCACCAAATAAGTCATCAGTCTTCTTAAATACTCGCCCAGATTCTTTAAATAATTTCATTCTATGAGCTAATGATTCAGGGATTGGCATAGTTGCGCAATAGCGCCAAAATGGAGAATCACGACGTTCTGTTAAGTGGTAGTGCAGAATAATAAAGTCACGAATGTTATCCGCTTCTCTTTTAGTTTGCTCATTGTATTCATCAACGTCAGCTTGGTTAATGCCTTGAGATGGAAATAGTTGTAATAAGCGTACAACCGCCTTTTGGAACAAATGAATTCCAGTTGATTCTAACGGCTCAATAAAGCCAGATGCTAAGCCAACTGCGATACAGTTTTTATTCCAGTGCTTACGACGAGCACCGGTTTTATACTTTATCACACGAGGCTCGTTCAATAACTTGCCTTCGATATTTTCAAGCAATGTTTGCTTTGCTTCTTCATCGCTCATGTATTTACTGCAAAAAACAAAGCCATTACCTGTTCTATTTTGTAAAGGTATGCGCCATTGCCAGCCTGCATCACGAGCAATAGAACGTGTATACGGTACAGGTTTTCCTACTGTTTCTGTTTGTACTGCAATAGCACTATCACAAGGTAAATAATGGCTCCAATCGTCATAGCCAGTATGTAAGGCGTCTTCAATAAGTAAACCTCTAAACCCAGTACAGTCGATAAATAAGTCACCTTCGACCACTTTACCATTGCCTAGGTTTAAGCTCGTTATGTAGCCTGTTTGCTCATCTAAATTAACTTTATCTATTTTTCCTTCAACACGAGTACAACCATGGTCAAACGCTATTTTTTGTAAAAACTTAGCGTATAAACCGGCATCAAGGTGGTAGGCATGGTTAAGATCTTGGTTAGCAAGTACAGCGAATCGACCTTCACGGCTAGCAAGGTGCTCAGGACAGTAATCACCTATTTCTGAAACCATACCTTTTTGTAAGCCTTTAAGCCAAAAATGCTGGAAACCACAAGCCCAACAATCTTGCCCTAAAAAGCCAAAAGAATGGATATAGTCTTTATTTACATCTCGCCAATTTTCAAATGAGATGCCAAGTTTGAAAGTAGCATTTGTTGCTGCCATAAACTCGGCTTCATTAATACCTAATAAACTATGAAAAATATGTAGGGTAGGAATTGTTGCTTCACCAACACCAACGGTTGGAATATCATCAGATTCAACTAGAGTGACATTTATTGTTTTACCTAGTAATTTACTTAAAGAGGCCGCAGCCATCCAACCGGCGGTTCCACCACCAGCAATAACGACATTTTTAATTGCTTTGTTATTCATTTGAGTATCGTTCATCGCTTTAATTTCTCTATTAATTCAGCACGTATTTTACGGGCAGTTAATTCATCCATTGGTTTTTTTAACATACCTTGCGCATTTTCGGGTATATGGTCAATTTGTTGTTCGTCGTGGTCAAAAATATAATGGTTAAATATACTTTTCCATGCTTTACGTTGGGATTTTGGTAAGTTTCGTAAGCTTAGCATTGCCATTAGTAGTGCATTGTTTGGGCGGCCCATAAATGCGGGCGTGTCTCGCCACCAATGGGTGACTAACATATTTATTGCATCTAAACCTTGTACATGATGCCACCACATGCTCGGCAAAAATAGGGCATCGCCTGCATTTAACTCTGCAACTTGGGCGTTAGCTATTGCTTGTTTGAATTTAGGGAATTTATCAAAATCTGGGTTGTCAAAATCAACCATTGAAATATCTTGTCCACCAGGAGCTAACTCCATAGGGCCAACATATAAATTTTCTATCTGCTCAGGTGGAAATAGGGTAAACCGACGTCTACCGACGACCGAACAAGCCAAGTTTAGCGGGAAATCATAATGAGCGGCTATTCTGCTCTGATTGCCAATCCAGATACTGGTTAATGGCCTAAATTGATCGATAGATGTACTGTGTTGCTGTTTAAACCCAGGTAAAAAGCTATTAACTTCTGTTGAGCCAACATACATTGTAGGTGACTGGTTATCATCTTGATGAGCTAAAAGTTTATCTAACACAAGGTTTAAGTCAGCCTTGCTTACCGAGTAGTTAAAGCCATTAGCATGTTCGTTGTAAAATACTCGCCCGTTGATTTCAGGCGCGCCATAACAAGCATTTACCGGTACGCCCTGGTAATAGCCTCGAAGTAAATCACAAGCAGCTTCATTCGATTCAAGGCCTGCTTTTACTAATGGCCAGTCACTTGCAAAATTACGCAGTATTAAAGGCTTATCAGCTGAAAAAATCCAATCAGGTATATTGTCTGCTTTGATATCATGAAGTTCTTCAACTTGTTGGCTTATATTCAACATAGGGTGTTATTATGCCTGAGCTGCGACTAAAGCATTTTTCTTGTCGATAAGTGAGCGGATATTACTTTGCGAAGCAATAGCCATATAAATCGCTTGTAAGTATTTAGCATCTTTTAATGCTTGTAATTGCTCAATATCTAAGGCATCTAACTTATCTTCATTTATGGTATAAAAACCAATCATTTGGTGTTGGCTACCATTATTTAAAGTGACATCCAATGTAAATGGTTCGAGTAAGTCGAGATCAGCTAATGTTTGGGTAAATTTTTGACCATCAATAGCGCCTAAATGTAACGCTTCCATCATGCTTGCGGTTTTATCTAGGAAATCTGAATTACCGCCAAAAGGTAAGAATAAAGGCTCACCTTCAACATGGCTTACTCTTGGGCTGTCCATATCTAAAGTAAGCATACGTTTTTTGTGCTCTACACCATCTTCAGTAACTGTTTGATTTGCAATTAAAAAAGGATGGCGTTGTACAGATGCTGGTATATAGCTAGCATGCCAGCCATCATCATCTAAAAATAAATTTTCTTTATCTTTAAAACCAAACAATGCTACTGCTACAAATTTACCTGTATTAGGATCTTTATTAAAAAAGATTGGGTAATGAGCTTGCGCACTACGAAATTCTCTAGGGAAAGTTAGTGCATACCAAAGGTTGTCGCCATACTTTGCACTTCGGTCGGTAATGATTTTAATGTCTTTATGTGCAACTGGGTTAACTAATGCATGATTTGCCATGTTGATCTCCGTAATTATTATTTAATATCGACAAGTAAGGTTAAACCTTACTTAGCCCATATTGTTTTATCTTGTTCAGTAGCTCTCTATTAGTTGATAGAGCATTGATTAATTTATGAGTATGCGCAATATTGTCGTTAAATATCTTGTTTGCGATCAAACTTTTATCTTCTCTTTTTGCACGCTCTGGAAGTTGTGTTTTAAATCCCATACCGTAAAGAATATATTGAAAACTGGCCGCAGGGAATAACTCTTCGGTGTGATGTGTATCGTAGCTATATGGCGTTTGATATTTCCACAGAGTAAGTAACTCAGCTAAATGCTCAGGAATGCTTTCAGAATGTTTGTTATCTTGCCAGTAAGGCTCAGTACGATTAGATAATACATAATGCAGTTTTAAAAACTCAATAATACGTTGCCAACGATAACTAAATTTTTCGTTATAACGTTTCGCGGTAATATCCATTACTTGTCTATTTGCTGGTAACTGCTCTGCAACCATTTTGGCAGAAAGCTCTATCATGGCTAATGCAGATGCCTCTAACGGCTCGATAAAGCCTGAAGACATGCCTATTGCGACACAGTTTTTATGCCAAAACTTACTTCTATAACCTGGATTTATTGATATTTTTCTTATCTCAGTGAGGTTATGGTCAGAGCACATTGTTGGCGCAATATAAGAGCGTAATTGCTGCTCGGCTTCATCATCAGATATGTGCGAGCTAGAATAAACATGGCCAACACCACGACGAGAAGGTAAACCAATATCCCAAATCCAACCGCTCGTTTGTGCTGTTGATATGGTATGAGAAGCAATTGGGCTATTTTCTTCAGGGTAAGGTACATGTACTGCTAATGCAGTATCGTTAAATAACACATGTTTTTGACTGATAAAGTCAATGTTGTAATGCTCCCCTAATAGGAGTGACTTGAAACCCGTGCAATCAATAAACAAATCACCTGCAATGTCGCCATTTTGTTTAGTGGAAACTGAGGCAATATCACCATTTTCGTGGTTGTTGATATTAACCACATGATCTAATACATGGTTAACGCCTAATTTTTCACAGCAGTGTTTTTGTAAAAATTGGCTAAATTTACCGGCATCTAAGTGATAACCATAATTACAAGCAAATGCGTACTCAGGGGAAGTAATTTGTTTCGGAGCTAAGCCTTGCTTACAGAGGTGGCTTTGTGCGGTTGTAGCATCGGCAAATGTGACTTGTTGACTATGTGCTTGCCAAAATTCGGCAATGTTAGCTTCAAAAAAGCCATTAGGCAGAGAAAAAGGATGAAAATAGCTGTCATTTGCGCCAGATATCCAATTATCGAACTTTGATGCTTGTTTAAAGGTTGCATCACATTGTAATAAAAATTCGGTTTCACTAATGCCAATAGCTTTAAGGGTTTGACGCATCGATGGCCAAGAGCCTTCACCCACTCCTATCGTTGCAACATCTGGTGATTCGATTAAAGTTATTTCAATACCATGTTCGCCCTCTGTCTGGTGCTCTGCAGCAATAATACCTGCACTTAACCAACCGGCTGAGCCTCCACCAACAATGACTATTTTTTTTATTGGGCGATCCATACAACTTATCTCGCAAATTACCTAATTGCTAGCAAGCGATGAGATAACTTCTTTATTACTTAATATGATTTTTTAAAAGGGCCTACATGGCTTATAAATACTATATATGGCTTTGTTATATCTATCTATACATAAATGTTCAGGGTAGGAAATATTATGAATTTAACGATATATTTTTGCTTAGTATTGAGCACATAGTTCCCTTTAAAAAATCATAGAGTTTGATTAAAAAAGAAAATAAAAAGCCGCTGTTAAATATCAGCGGCTTTATTTCTATTGTTATAAAATCAAGCCTTTAACTGCTTAGAAAGTATAACGTGCACCAACACTGTAACGTGCGCCTTGCTGAGTTACGTTAAGTACTTCAGTAGAGCTACGACCATGTTTACGGCGGAACTCATCAGTGATGTTGATACCTTCAACAAATATCGATAATTGTTCCATACTTTGGAAGGTGTAGTTTACGTTAAAATCGATTTGCTCATATTCTTCAACATAAACTGGGTTACCACCTGTACCTTGGTAAGTAGCTTCTAGGTATTCATCACGCCAGTTATAAGCGATACGAGCTGAAATACCGTAGTTTTCATAGAAAAATACTAAGTTAGCCGTATCTGATATACCTGTTTGCACGCCATCATTTGAACCACCGATAATGTCTTGGTTACCAGTTGTAGCAGTGCCACCTGTTAATAATAGGTTATTGTAATCATCACCCGCATCAACCATTGTATAGTTAGCAAACGTACCAAAACCTGTATCACCAAAGATGTGTTGTACAGCAAACTCTATACCATCAAAAGTGTTTTCAATATCATCGTTAACTTTAACGCCAATTAAAAACTCAACTAATTCATCTTCAGCAATACCATCGATTAAAATGTTACCATTTTCATCTTTATATACTTCAGGGTTATCTCCGTAGTTATCAAAGATCCATTCTTTTTGTTGACCAGCATCAGTAATACCTGCAGCTAATGCAGCTTGAAGCTTTGGACCGTCACCAGGATGGCGTAAATCGAATAAAGTATCGTTAATTGTGCCTGCTTGTATCCAATTTGTTACGTCTTTTTGGAACCAACCTAGAGAAACATAGCTTGAATCACTGTAAAACCATGAAGCTTCTAAATCATAGTTAGTCGATTCTAAAGGTTCTAAGTTAGGATTACCTGAACTACCACTTGCACCTGACTTATTAAAGGTTGTACCAATTGTTGTACCACCTTGTAAATCGCCGTACCAAGCACGGCCAATAGTTTCACTATACGCAGCACGTAAGATAATATCGTCGGTAACTTCTAAGTTGAAGTTGAAGTTAGGTAAAGTATGATCGTATGAGCCTGATTTAGACTGTGCCGAAGTTAACTCCGATGGTGCGATAACAAATTCAGTATCACCAACCCAAGTTGTTCTATTACCTGTGTAATCAGGTACTACAGAAGTTGAATCAATCTCAGTTTCTTCATAGCGAATACCTACTTGTACTTCAAATGGCATATCGCCAATTTCACCCTCGTAATTCCACTGTGCGTAAATAGAAGTTACTTCTTCTTCTACAAAACGGTCAGTGTCGCGGCTGTAATCTGAAGATGGGCAGAATAATGTACCACAATCACCGCCACCAACAACATTGTCTGGTGTGTAGTTTGCTTCAGCGAAATCACGAAGCTCGGCAAAGTCCCACATGAAAATTGTATCAACGATTTCAAAACCGTCTGGACCATCAGGGTGATTTTCAAAATTACCACCATCAACATCATCAAATTGATTTTGAACGCTATCAATATCACCGCCAATACCAGCTAAATCACCTGCAGCGCCAACACCACCCCAATCGTTACGTTGAACTTGTACTGCACGATTGTGCTTGTTAGATGTAAGTAAGCCAACACCAAAGTCAATGCTGCCGTACTCATCTAACTCGTACTTACCGTTAATTTGTGTTTGGTCGATTTCAGAGCGGTTATCGTCGTTTCTAAACCAAGAACCTGTTACTAACATATCCGCTTTTGTTACGCCATTTGCGCCACGTACAGCTAAAATTGGTAAGTCACCAGTGAAATCAGTTGCTGCTGCTTCACGAATAAAACCAGCCGTTGATATTACGTTTGAGCTACCGTAAGGACTGTTTGGTGTTTCTTCAGCTTCAGAAGAGTGGTGATCAAGCTCTAACCATAAGTTATCGTTTACTTGCCATTCTAAATTGATACCGATTGAGTTTGATTCTGCTTTAGTACCAGACATACCAGCACCCATAGATAAATCTTGCTTATTATCAGCACCATAGTTTTCTGAGTAATAAAGAGGTGATGAAACCGGGCCATCAGTCCATACGTTTTCAGAAGGAGCAAACGTATACCAAGCTGAAACATCATTGTATTGACGATCAATTTCATTACTCATATGAGTAACATCTAAAGTCGCTTTAAAATTATCTGTAGGAGCGTATTGGAAAACAACCTGACCGTTAATACGTTCACGTTGTTGTTCTTCAAATTTGTAAATAGTTGTTTGTGGAACCGAGTAAATCTCATCAACGCCAGTAGGGCGGTTTACTTGACCATCTTTTGGTACGCCACCCCATTCAGGTTGAGAGCCTGGAGCTCCTGACCAATCTTGGTCAGTAGGGGCGGTAAATGAACGCCAACCTGTTCCTACTTCTGCTTGTTGGTTACCACTTTCACGCTCTGAGTAAGAACCTGAAATTGAAATACCAAATTTATCATCAGCAAATGTATTTGAGTACAAGCCTGAAAGTTCAGGAGTAAGATCACCATCATCAGCAGAAGTATCATCAACAGCTTTAACGCCAAATGTAGCAACCATACCTGGGTTGTTCATAGGGCGATGCGTTAAAATGTTAATCGTTGCACCAATACCACCAGTTGCGATTGATGCATCACTAGTTTTGTAAATTTCAGCACCACTAACACCTTCAGAAGCAATGTTAGCAAAATCAAACGAACGATCACCCGTTGTTGTTGGCATTTGACGACCGTTTAATAAAACTAAGTTACGATCTGGACCAAAACCACGAACGGTTACTTTACTACCTTCACCGTTGTTACGGTCAATAGCAACACCAGAAATACGTTGTAGTGATTCAGCTAAGTTTGAGTCTGGAAATTTACCGATATCTTCAGCGTTGATCGCTTCAACAATACCAGAACTACTGCGTTTAATATCCATTGCTTTTGTTAATGAACCACGGATACCCGTTACTTCAATAACTTCTACATCTTGCTCTACAGCTGTTGTTTCTTCTGCAGCGTAGGCTACGTTCATTGCTGAAGCGCCTAAAATTAGTGACAAGCTTGTCGCTAATTTTGATTTGTTAAACGTTTTGTAATCCACTTTTCTCTCCCCAAGATTAGTTTTATTATTTATGTAGTGACGTTTAATGTAAGTATATTTTTTTGTAAGCGCTTACATTTTTATGTGTGAAAAAATGTAAGCGCTTCCATTAAGGTAATTTAAAATGGCTTTTAGGTCAACAATAAATTTACAACCAGATTGCACAAAGTTACAGGTTTGTTCGAATTTGTACGCGCTATTGATATGTATCTAATGAGTTTTTATCAGGTAGAGCAATGTTTCATTGCTTACATTTTTATAGATAGGGATAGTATTTTATAGAATATAAAAAAGGCTGAAAAATATTTCAGCCTTTGCTTGTTTATTAATATTTAAGGTTTTTAAGCATTAACAACTAACTTAGCAAGTTCAATGGCATCAAGTTCAGGGCATTCGCCTTGGATTTGCCATTCTGCGCCAAGTAAAACACCGTCTTCGTTAAGATCGCTAATCCAATCTTCTAAAAACTCTTCTAACATGATGCTTGCAGCATTGTAATCGTGCCATTCATCTACGCAAAATTTCTTAGCAGCTTCAGCATTAGACCAAATTGGCATAACATCAGCGCCTTCAAATTCTGCTGAGTCACATACAACCCAATCACCATCGGCATTTTGTAGTGCCCACACTTTTTCTTCTTCATTAACTGCCGCTACAAAAGCAGATAAATCTTGGTTAACTTCGCTCATTAACTATTCCTAGATTAAAATTCATTGCACTTATTATATAACTAAAATCGAATTTTATACCGTTTATTATTTAGTCTAAGTAAAATAACTTGCTAAAATTAAAGTGATTTTAAATTCTAGAGGCATTATATGCAGTGTTCTTTTTGGCGTGGTTTGACTATTTGTTTGATATCGTTTTATTTATCGGCATGCTCATCTGATAACCTACCGGGTAAAACTCAAGATGAACTTAACTCTCTTGTTGTGCTAGAGCCCTGTTCACAGCAATGGTTTGTTTATGTTGAAGATTATATAAGTACCAGTGACGGTGCAGGGCATGGTCCTGACTTAGGTAGTTTAGAGTGGAAGTCGGTGATTGAATTTAAATTAGGTTTACGTGACAATGAACAAGTCCCAGATCTTGAGAGTCGCGCTTGGTGTGAATACATAGATGATAAAATCACTAGCGAGCATAATTAATTTTAGCTTTGAACAATAAGCGTAGAATAATAATAAGTTGGAAAAATAAATGGCAACATTCAAGTTAAAGCAAAAATTTTTATCAATCACCGAAAAGTTTGAAATAAAAAATGAACAAGACGAAATTGTTTATCTCGTTGAAGGTAAGTTTTTTAGTATCGGTAAACGCTTTACTTTGTTTGATAATAAAGAAAACGTTTTAGCTGAAATAAAGCAAAAGTTACTCAGCTTTAGACCACAATTTCATATTCTATTGAATGATGGTTCGCATGCGCAAATTATCAAAACATTCCTACCGCTTTTTAGTAGCCGCTTTTTAGTTACCATTGACCAACCTGGAGCAGGAGCAAGGGAGCTGGAAATAACCGGTAACTTTTTATCACATGAATACAGCTTTACCGAGAATGGTCAGGTGCTAGCACAAGTAAGTAAAGAGATGTTTTCATTTCGTGATACCTACGGCTTAGAGGTACATGATGAAAGTTTAAATGAGATAATCGTAAGTTTACTTATCGTCATCGATGCCATTCACCACGGTAATGACAAAAACTAACCCAGTAAATATCACTTTTACCAATATCGACTTGTAATTATGGCTGTTAGCCCATATTAACTTAGCCATAGCGATAAGTCGTTTATCTCCATTTATTATCAGGATGCTTGCAAATGTCAGACAATATTATCCATATCACTCCCGAAAATTTTCAACAGGTGATCCTAGAACAATCTAAAACTACGCCTATTTTAGTTGCCTTTTGGGCAGAGCAAATCCCAGAAAGCGTACAGTTAAGAGATAAACTTGCTACTGCTGTCGTGCCCCACAGTACTCAAATAATCTTAGGTTTGGTTGATTGCCAATCTCAGCAAGCCATTGCCCAGCAATTTGGTATTCAAAGTTTACCTACTGCAGTTTTAGTTAAAGATGGTCAGCCAGTTGATGGTATTTCAGGTCCGCAAACAGACGAAACATTATCTGTGTTTCTGGATAAGCATTTACCAAAAGCCGAAGACGGTTTGTTGATGCAAGCACTACAGTTATTAGAAGCTGGAAATGCGAATGAGGCACTACCTTTATTACTACAAGCTCAGCAATTAAGTAGTGAACGCAGTGATATTAAACTGGCCTTGGCTGATGCTTACATTAGCCTTGGCAAGATAAATGATGCCGAGCAGTTATTAGCAACCATATTAATGGTTGATCAAGACAGCTATTATCAATCATTAATGGCTAAATTAGAGTTAGCCCAACAAGCATCTAACTCTCCTGAAATCCAGGCGCTTGAGCAACAACACCAAAGTGACCCAGAAAACGCAGAGGTGGCAAGATCGTTAGCGGTGCAATATAGCCAAGTAAACCGTCAAGAAGAAGCCCTAGTATTGTTATATGGATTAATGCTAAAAGATAGAAACGATAGCGATAGTAAAAGAATGCTATTAGACGTTTTAGCCGCACTACCTGACGGTGATCCTCTAGCAAGCAAATACCGCCGCAAACTCTTCTCAATGATGTACTAAATATCAAGGTGTCAGACACCTTGATAATCCACCTCTTGATTTTATTTAAGCTTGTCTGCAAATAGGTGTTCTAGTTTGGCCAATTTAGGGCTGATCATTATTTGGCAGTAGGGTTGATTAGGGTTGTTATCATAGTAATTCTGATGAAAGTCTTCTGCTGGATAAAAGGTTTGCTTTGGCTCTAAGGTGGTCACAATAGGCTGTGACCAAACTTGCTGCTTAGATAATTGTAATATGTACTGCTGAGCTAGCTGTTGTTGCTGTTCATCTTGATAAAAAATAGCTGAGCGATATTGCGTACCGCTGTCATTGCCTTGGCGATTTAATTGGGTTGGATCGTGAATGTTAAAAAACACGTCAAGCAGCTCGCTAAAACTAATCACACTTGGCTCAAACTCGATTTTTACCACTTCTGCATGACCACTAGTTCCTGAGCAAATTTGTTGATAAGTCGGATTGTCTACATGACCGCCGATATAACCAGATACAACTGATATCACACCTTTTACTCTTTGATACGGCGCTTCTAAACACCAAAAGCAGCCACCACCTAATATTGCAGTTTGCATTGTTTTTATCTTATTTAATTTAATTAGTGTTTAAGTATAAACATCTAAAACAAAATGTGGGAACATAGTCTTATTATTTATATCGTTATTTTTAGATAAAGCATGGATCAACAAAAACTTCTCGAAGCCGTAAATATGGTGATGCCTTTTGGTAAATACGCAGGTAGAAAATTATTATTTTTGCCAGAGCCTTATTTAGTCTGGTTTCACAGTAAAGGCTTTCCCGCAGGCAAGCTAGGTGAACAGTTAGCACTTATGTATGAAGTTAAGCTTAATGGTTTAGAAGATATGTTGTTGCCGTTAGTGCAAGATTAATGTTTTTTTAGATTAACATTCCTTGTTTCGATAAAAATAATTGATTGATTTTCGTACAGTTGTTTCTTTGTTTTTTCCACCCCAGATTCAGCCTAAAATAATAACATGATGTTTTTATTAGCAATTAATGTCTGTATTTTTATTCATCTATTTAGTAAAAAAACATCTCCATTAAATTACTCGTTTGTGAGTTGCATTTCACTCGTTAATTTTCATCTTAAAATGCATTCAGGGTTACAAAAAACAGGTTGCTAAGCTGTCACCTTAGTCTTAAATTAAATGTACTTCATTAATTTAATTTTCTAGCTAAATCTTAGTTTTAAAGATTAATTTGATGTTGTCTACCGATGCAGTTTTTTCGGCTATCTTACTCACAATAGGAGACTCATCTATGAAAAGACAAAAACGTGATCCATTAGGACGAGCGCATTCAAAGGGATATCAAGCAGGCTTAAGTGGTAAAAATAAAGAACAATGTCCATATCAAAATGTTGACGTAAAATCACAATGGCTAGGCGGGTGGCGAGATGCCATTTCGGACCGAAATTCAGGGTTGTTTAAATAGCTAACAAAAATCAAGTAATGAGAAAATAGAGCCTTAACATTAATATGTTAAGGCTTTTGTGTTTATAGGCGTTTAACTTTTGCAAATACAGTTAGTGCGTTTGCTTATGTTAAATTCTTGCCAATGTCCTGATAAGCCATCAAAAATTTTTATTTTATTGGTACTTACTGGTTTATTGGTGAGTAGCTTTATTGCCTCTAATGCTTGCATACTTCCTATAACGCCGAGTACGGGACCTAGTACTCCGGCTGTTGAGCAATTAAGGGCAGGTTCACCTTTATCTTTTGGATAAAAACATTCGTAGCAAGTGTAATTATCAACCCTTGGATCAACGATATAGAGTTGTCCTTCAAAGCGGATAGCTGCGCCGCTGATCAAAGGCGTTTTATGATTAACACAAGCAAGATTAATGGCGTAACGTGCGCTAAGGTTGTCGGTACAATCTATGATTAAATCCACTTCGCTCGCGTAGTAATCAAGTTGCTCGAAATCTAGCATTTCATCGATAACTTCAATATCTATTTCAGGGTTAAGATTAGTTAAATGCTCTTTTGCTATTTCGGCTTTATTTTTTCCTACTTGCGCACTATGGAACATTACTTGTCTTTGTAAGTTAGTGATATCTATGCTGTCGCCATCGGCTAAAATTAATTGGCCAACGCCTGCTGCGGCTAAATACATAGCAACAGGATTGCCAAGGCCGCCCAATCCAACAACTAATACTTTTGCCTGTTTTAATTGTAGTTGCTCTGTTTCGCTAAAGCCTTTTAGTAGTAATTGTCTTGAATAGCGCAGTTGTTCATTACTGGTTAACATAAAAATCTCTTACTTTATTTATAAAGCCGCGAGCAATTAATAACTGCGGATCGCACTAGCTTTAAACTGAATAAAAACATTGTCATCTTTGGCTAAGCGCAAACGTTCAACTGAATAACGGGTAATATTAACGCTAAAAATATGATTTAAAATATCGACTTTAACAAGCGCTGCATTTTTATTTAAGCGAGTAATATCTGTAATCTTTCCTGCTAAGGAATTCATAATGGAACTCATTGCCGGCTCTTCCCGAGAAATACTAATATCGCTTGCCAATATATAGCAACGCAAAGAAGAGTTTAATGCTTGCGGTTGCAAGTTACTGTATAAGTTGACTTGCCCTGAGCTCGGCGCTTCAAAGTCGAGCTGGGTTAAGCCGAAATTAATTAAATGCTGTTTTACTTTAAGAGTTAAACTGGTTTGCGTGCTAAATTCATCGCTAATGTTGGCGTTTAAATTATTTATTACCTGATGAACATGGCCATGCTGAACTATTTTGCCATTTTCCATAACCAACACTTCGTCTGCTAGTTGCTGAATTTCAATTATGCTGTGACTTACGTAAATCATCGGCAGATTTAAGCGTTGATGAATGGTTCGTAGTAAGTTGACCATTGCACTTCTTGCTTTATTATCTAAGGCGCTTAGCGGTTCATCTAGTAGTAATAGCTTCGGCTCAGCTAAAAGCGCTCTAGCTAGTGCGACTCGTTGTTTTTCACCGGCGGATAATAACTCAACGTGTTGCACAGCTAAGTGTTTTATCTGGGTTAACTCTATTACTTCATCAATAGTTAAAGTAGATGAAGGGCATCGTTTTGCTGCAAACTCTAGATTACCAAGCACATTTAAATGTGGAAACAGGCGCGCATCTTGAAATACAAAACCTATGTCTCTTAACTCAGGCTTAATAAAATGTTTGTTGGCGCTGTCTTGTAAATCTGTGTCTTTTAGTGAAATAGAGCCTGTTGCGTGTCTATTAAGGCCGGCAATAATGCGCAATAAACTTGTTTTACCTGAACCAGAATGACCAAGGATACCTGTGATCCCATCTAAGTTAAGGTCATGCTGACAGTCTAAGGTAAAATTAGGATAACTTAGCTCTATGTTGAATTTGAGGCTCATATTATACCTCTGGCTTTAACTTTCTTTTCTGATTGAAAGTTAAGTAAATAAATCAGAGCTAACATTGCCACTGAAGCAACAAGTAAACTTGCCGCTAGCCAATGAGCCGTGCTGTAATTTAGCGCCTCTACATGATCAAATAAAGCGATAGATAGCACTCGTGTTTCACCAGGAATATTACCGCCTATCATTAACACTACACCAAATTCACCTACGGTATGGGCAAACCCTAAGCTTGCTGCGGTTAAAAAACTAGCCTTAGTCATCGGCACTGTAATATTAAAAAATCGATCTAAACCTTTAGCGCCTAGCATAGAGCCCGCTTCAGATAAATTGTCTCCAAGTTGTTCAAATGCTTTTTGCAGAGGTTGCACAACAAATGGTAGTGAATAAATTACCGAGCCAATTAAAATGCCGGTAAAGCTAAACGCTAATGATGAACCTGTAACATCTTGAAAGAACTTTCCTGGCATGCTAGTTGGCGAAAATAAAATAAGTAAATAAAAGCCTAATACGGTGGGGGGCAATACCAAAGGCAGAGCAACCAATGCTTCAAGTAATACTTTGAAGCGACTTTTGATTTTACTCAAATACCAAGCCAGAGGGGTGCCAATGATTAATAAAATAATGGTTGTTATTGCTGCTAATTTTAATGTGGTAGCCAGTGCTAGCCATTCATTGTAGTTTTCCACTAACCTTCCTTTGTCGGTGAGCTATCACTTGCCTTAGTTGTAGATTCATTTGTTATTTTAGGTACTGTAATAGCGGCCAAATAACCTTGCGTAGCTAAAAATTCTTGTGCATGTTTAGATAAAACAAACTCAAAAAACTTTGCGGCTATATCGATATTTTCAGCATTTTTTAATACCACCATCTGCTGCTCTAACGAATGGTGCAAGGTTTGGTCGATTAACACACCATTACCTACTTTTGAATCTAGTAGTTGGCTATAGGAAATAAAGCCAAACTTAACTGCTCCAGTAAAAATTTGTTGGTAGGTTTGATTGATATTATTGCCAACGATTAATTGATCGTCATATTTAGACCATAAATTCGATGATATTAATGCCTCTTTGGCTGCTAAACCATAAGGAGCAATATGCGGTCCCGCTATAGCTATACGTCCCTTATATTGCCTTAAGTCTTCTAATTGAATTTCGGTTTTACTTGTTGCCGACCATAAAGCTATTTGCCCGATAGCATAGGTTTTACGGTATTCATCAAAGACTAAGCCTTGCTCTTCCAGTAATTGCGGGCGTCTTATATCGGCAGCAAAAAACAAATCAAATGGTGCGCCATGCCTTATTTGTTGGTACAAAACGCCTGTTGATGCCACTGTGATTTGTGGCTTGATCGGAGTTGATTTTGAAAATATCTGAGCCAGTCTTTCTACTGGCTTAGCGAAGTTTGCTGATACTGCAATACGCAAAGTTTGCGCATTGCTAGGTAAAGAAATACTTAAAAAAATGACTAAAGTTATTATTGTTAAACGCAGGTTTACCACTTATTGGCCTCAAGTTGATCGTTTTGTTTTGCTGCAACCCAACGCTCTCCTTGCTCGGTTTGTTCTTTTTTCCAAAATGGTGCGCTGACTTTTAAATAATCCATAATAAATTCAGCGGCTGAAAAAGCATCTTTGCGATGTTTACTGGTAACGCCAACAAACACTATTTTATCGCCAATATTAAGTTGGCCATAACGGTGAATGACACAAACATTGCCTATTTGCCATTGTGCTCTAGCTTGTTCAACTATGTCAGCTAAGCACTTTTCGGTCATGCCAGAATAATGTTCTAAAAATAAATGTTCAACCTTTAAACCATCATTGTTGTCACGAACTCGACCAATAAAAGTAACAACAGCGCCATCGGTGCTATTATTTGCTTCTAAATTATCAACTTCCAGAGCAAAATCAAAGTCTTCCAATTGAACCTTTATGCTAGTACTGATAGATGGAATGCTCATTTATCCACCTGTTACCGGAGGGAAAAAAGCAACTTCATCACCTGCTTTAATTTCATATTCGCTATCAACCATGGTGTGATTAACCGCGGTTAATAATGACGGGGTATTTAGTACTTTGTTCCAAGTATCGCCTTTTGCAATAAGCATGCTTTGTAAATCAGCAACAGTCTGCACTGTAGCTGCTTCAATTTGCAGCTCGGCACAATCAAGTTGTTCTTTAAAGGCTGCGAAAAATAATACATTAATAGTCATTACGCTACCCAATCTCCTGACTTTCCACCTTGTTTTTCTAATACACGAATATTAGAAATTACCATCAATGGATCAACCGCTTTACACATATCAAATAAGGTTAAAGTTGCAACTGAAACAGCGGTTAGAGCTTCCATTTCAACACCAGTTTGCCCAGTTAATTTACATAAGCTGATCACACGAACTTGTTTGGTTTCGTGAATTAATTCAAAGTCTACTTGTACTTTAGAAAGCATAAGAGGATGACATAATGGAATTAAGTCGCTACATTTTTTAGCCGCTTGAATACCGGCAATACGAGCAACGGCAAAAACGTCACCTTTGGCATGTTCACCGCTGGCGATCATACTGAAAGTTTTATCGCTCATACTGATAAAACCTTCGGCGCGAGCTGTTCGTGAAGTTACTGCTTTTTCAGTAACATCGACCATATTGGCTTCGCCTTTAGCGTTTAAGTGAGTTAACTCTTGAGTATTATCTGCTTCTTTAGTTAATGACATAACATTAACCTCGAGTATCACAGTTTTGCGCTAAATTTAAATGAGGCACAAAATTACAAGGGCGATGACTGGCATCTAATTGTTCTTTAATTATTTTATCCCAAGCGGTTTTACAAGCATTGGTAGAGCCTGGCATACAGAAAATTACAGTATTATTTGCCATGCCAGCAAAGGCACGAGATTGAATCGTTGAAGTGCCAATTTCTCCATACGAAACATGTCTAAATAGCTCTCCAAAACCTTCTACGTTTTTATCAAACAAAGGCATAATTGCTTCAGGCGTATTATCGCGGGCAGTAAAACCGGTACCGCCGGTAACGACAACACTATTGATAGTATCATCAGCTATCCAACGGGAAATAATAGCGCGCAGCTGATAAACATCATCAATTACAATAGCTTTTTCTGCCACCTTATGCCCTGCAGTTTGTACGCGTTCAACTAAAGTTTGACCTGAAGTATCATTTTCTTCTGTGCGCGTATCTGAAACAGTTAATACTGCAATATTCAATGGTTGAAATACAGTGCCGCCATGACCGCCATTTTTATTATTAGACATAATTACTCCTAGTCTTTGTTAATATCTGCTGAGCTTGTTTAAATTGCTCAGGAGTATTGGTATTTATTAATTGTTGTTGATCTTTTAATGGCAAGGATAGGGCATTGCAACGTTTAAAAACTTGTTTAAAAGAAGGGCCTTTGCCAGTAGTTAAAAATTTGCTTGAGCTAAATTCTTGCTCTAGATATTGGCTAACTAACGCATTAACCGGTAGGTAAACTGGTAAAGAGCTGTCATTAAAATAAGTCGCTCTTTGACTTAGTTCACCTTTAAGTTTTAACTCGGTTAGTTGTTTGCTGGTTAAAAATGGCATATCAACAGGTATGGCTAAAATAGCTTGTGGTCGTTCACTTTTTATTACTGAGTAGATCCCCGCTAAAGGGCCACCTTGTTGGTATAAATCTTTGATTCCGCCAACATTTTCACCACTGCAGATCACTTTATCTACACCTGCCCGGCGCAATAGATCTTGACTGAAACTAAGCATGCTTTGCTCACCAAGTTGTAACTTAGCTTTATCAGTTCCCATTCTGCTTGATAAACCACCTGCGAGTACGACACCAATACAGCTCATGCTAACCTCCTAACATAGATAAATGCTTGGTCCCACCAGTAAAACCATCTTGTAAGAAGTGAGTTGCTTTTTTGTCAAACATTAAACTCTTAATATGTAGTTTTAACGCCTCGGTATCATCTGTTTGTAAATGATCTTTAAGTGATAAACCTTGTTCAGAAAATAAGCATAAATGCAGTTTGCCTAATGAGCTAACGCGCAGGCGATTACAGGTATTACAGAAATCTTTCGAGTAAGGCATGATTAAACCAATCGTGCCTTTATAGTCAGGGTGTGCAAACTCTTGTGCAGGGCCTGCAGTTTTGCCTCTATGAATTGGTAACCAACCAGTTTTTAACAACTGATCTTTTATCGATTGACCGCTAACATGCTGCTTATCGTAAAACTCTTTATTATCACCTGTTTGCATTAACTCAATAAAGCGTAAGCTAATAGGGGTTACTTTTACCCAATCTAAAAAGCTCTGCATTTCATGTAAATTATATTCGCGCATTAATACGGTATTTACTTTGATGTTATTAAAACCGCGAGCAAATGCCATATCTATGCCGGCTAATATTTCATCGAGTTTATCTTTACCGGTAATGGCATTAAATTGCCTTGGGTCAAGAGAGTCTATGCTGATATTAAGCGCATCTAAGCCTGCATCTAGCCATTGAGGTAGATGTTCTCGTAATTTAAAACCGTTACTTGTTAAAGCGACTGTTTTTATGCCTGGAGTTTGTTTACAAGTACGAATAATTTCAGGTAAGTCTTTGCGCAGAGCTGGCTCGCCGCCGGTTATGCGAATTTTTTCCGTGCCCATTTCTGCAAACGCTTTAGCAATGCGCTTTATTTCAGGCACAGTTAAAAAGTCGCGGTCATGATCACATTCATAACCATTTGGTAAGCAATAATTACAACGAAAATTACAAACGTCGGTAATAGATAGACGCAAGTAATAAAACTTGCGACCAAATTTATCTTCTAGCATGTTCACCTTTCCAAATAGGGGGAGGCTAACCGGTTTCCCTGTTAGCCCTGGTGGCTTATAGCCACGGCTTAGGTTTCATACTAAAAAAGCTTAGAAACACAAAGCTCGGCGATTAATTGTATCTAACCTTAGCACTTTACTAAGGTGAGCTCCACTGGCAATGTAAAGTTATTGTAAAGCAGTGGTTAAAAATTTGCGCTTACCATAAACCATAATTTAGTCGTATCGCTGTTATGGTCATCTGCGCTATAGCTGGCTGCTTTAACCATAGTAGATATTTGCTTGTTTACTTTGTAAGCTGCGACTAAATTAATTTCATCACCGAAATCTGCATCACCATCATCGGCTGAAAATACATGATACGCTGCAGATAAAGCAACAGGTCCTAACTTAGTTGCGCCTTTAATGTAAGTATCTTGAATACCATCTCCAGGAGTACTTAAGAATTGATCGCTAAAACCTTGGAATTTATGCGCGGTTGCTAAAGGTGTTTGAAAACCAACGCCGTTATCACTACCAAGTGTTTCAATACCTGCGCCTACACTAAACTTATCAAATTTCACTGTTGCATCTACAACACTGTAAGTCGCATCGTAAGAATTAGGATTATCACCAGCATCTGATTGGCTAGCTACTCCAACTTTTAGTACGAGTTTGTTATCACCAATTGGGAAGTTACCATTGTATGTTGCACCAATAGTGTCATTTGACATAGTAGCTGCGCTATCAAACTCCATACCATAGTAATATGCAGTAACAGCATGCTCTTTGTTTAATTTATATTTTGCATTCACTAAAGCTACAGCACCGTGCAAATCAGATTTTGCTTGGTTGTCTTCACCAAAAATGCGATTAACGTTATGTAAATAGCTCAAGTCTAAGCTGATTTTATTGGTAGGTGTCATTTGTAAACGGTAGCCATCAAAAGTTTGCTCGTTTTGACGCCATGCAACCCCACCGATAAAGCGTTGGTCATCTAAATTAATGCGTTGGCGACCAGCTGTTGCGGTATATGACTTACCAAAATAACTAAGCGATGCTTGATTAACTTCAGTACCTTCAGGATCAGCCACTACTGGGTGATCGGTATTGCCATTGATTGTGCTATTAAAACTGTCATTGCCTAGGTAAGTTACATCATCGACTTCAACTTGAGCGCCAAAATTGTAAACTTTACCTGTAGTTACCGTTAATCTACTTTTTAATGTAGATGCTAGTGCTTCTTCGGGTAGACTGTCTTGATCGACTGCTTCTACTCGGTATCGCAATGAAACATCAACTTTCGATGATTTAACTGCTGAGGATAAATCATCTCCAACATTAGCATTTACAGAAGAACTCGCTAATAAGGCCAAAGCTAACGAGCTTAATTTTAAGGTATTGTTATTATTTATAATTACGCTTTTCATTTTCTCTCCAGATACTTCTATTCGCTTAAGTATTATGCTTGTTTTTATTTAATTGTGTTTTTATAGTGTGGTTATAATGTTGCAAGTTGTGACTACTAACATTGATTGAAATCATATAATTGTAAATAAATAGTTATTATTTTTTTAAATTAATTTAGTTTTTAGTGACAATCTATTAGGATTCATTCATCACTTAATAATAAATTTTCTTCTTATGTCTGATTGTTGTTCTGCTCCTGGATTAATGCCCTTTAATACTGCTTTAAAGCAGTTACTTGATAACGTGCCTAGTGCGACAAAAACTCAAATGCTAGCAATTGAAGATTGTCTCGATCGCGTTTTGGCTGCCGATGTAGTTTCTCCGGTAAATGTCCCTCCTCATAATAACTCTGCTATGGATGGTTATGCTTTTCATTCATCATCTCTTAGCTTAGGTGGCGAACAAACTATGCAAGTTGTAGGGCGCTCTTTTGCTGGTGAGCCTTACTCAGGCAAAACTAACGTGGGAGAATGTATCCGCATAATGACTGGCGCTAAGCTTCCCGAGTGTTGTGACACTGTAGTTATGCAAGAGAATACCAGTGTTGATAACAACACAATGGCATTAGTAAAAGCACCAAAAGCACAGGCGAATGTGCGCTATTGTGGCGAAGACATTAGCAAAAATGAGGCAGTTTTTAGCAAAGGTCATAAACTTAGCGCGATTGATTTAGGCATGCTTGCTTCATTAGGTATTGCTGACGTGGAAGTGTTTGCACCGATCACCGTTGCAGTCCTTTCTACAGGTGATGAATTAAAAAGCCCAGGGCAAACCTTGTCCGATGGTGACATCTTTGAAAGTAATCGCTTTGCTTTACTTGGGCTGTTGGCTCGCTTAAACGTTAATGTACTGGATTTAGGCATTATTGCAGATGACAAGCAAGCGATACGAGATGCATTTATTAAAGCTGATTTAGAGGCTGATGTGGTTATTTCTAGTGGCGGTGTTTCCGTTGGTGAAGCTGATTACACTAAAGATATTCTAGATGAACTTGGTAGCATTAACTTTTGGAAAATAGCGATGAAACCGGGTAAACCTTTTGCCTTTGGTAAATTACCTAACAGTGTGTTTTTTGGTTTGCCGGGTAATCCTGTATCTGCACTGGTTACCTTTTATAAACTATCTGTTCCTGGTATCGAAAAAATGCAAGGTCAGCCTTATAAAGCTAACACTCAATTTTCAGCTATAACTACAACGCCTTTACGTAAATCACCTGGACGCATGGATTTCCAACGAGCTTTATTGTCCTATAATGAACAAGGTCTAGCACAAGTTACTAGCACAGGTAGCCAAGGCTCTGGCGTGCTATCAAGTATAGGCCGAGCTAATTGTTTTATTGTTTTATCCGCTGAGCAAGGAAGTGTTGAAGCGGGAGAATCAGTTATTGTTGAGCCATTTACTTCAGTTTTTCAATAACTAACTTAGGTTTAATTTAATCAACCGTTTGGAATACGCCATGAAAATATTGTCAATTATAGTCTTTTGTTTACTATCGATAAGCTTGCATACCAATGCGCAAACTCCAGAACAACCACTTGCTGAGCCTCTAGCGAAATTCCAAGGCTTTTTAGGTAACTGGCAGTCTGAAATGTTGATGGATGATGGTAAAACTAAGGTAACTGATGTTGCTTTATGGGAAAGAGCGCTAAATGGCAAAGCCATTCGCTCAACTCATTCTATCGATAACGGCATGTACGGCGGTGAAATGTTGCTGTTTTGGGATAAGGCTCAAAGCTCGTTAGTGTTTTACTATTTTACTACCGCAGACTTTTATACCAAAGGTACAATTGAGGTTGTTAGCGATAATAGTTTCATTGCTTATGAAGATGTGAAAGGCTCACAGCAAGGTATAACCAAGGTAAAGTCAACCAGCACCTTAGTTGATGGCAATATGCTCGTAACTACCTCTTACCTTAAAAAAGGTGAATGGACTAAACCTGAATCACGTACTTATAAACCGAGTGAGCGTAAGGTTATTTTTAAATAAAAAACTTTCTCAAGATAAGCTTTAGCACTTCGCAAATACGAGACTACAAAACCTTTCTTGTTATCTGCTATCAGCGTGCAATCAGCGCTAGGCCAAGTGCTAAAGTTAAGCTTAGCAATTCAAAAAACACTTAGTTCAAAATAATTGAATTAAACGGTCAAATCATTCCGTTATTTTTAGTCCAATTTTTATTCTATTATTCTCCCATCAAATAGATATCCCATAAATCAACGGCTAAAAGTCATATTGGAGAATAGAATGCTAAACACACTTTGGAACAAATTAACCAACAAACAAACTATCTTAATTATTGGTGCCGCTGGTAATAACGGCGTTGCAACTATCGATTCTTTAGTAAAGAAACAAACTAAAGCAACAATTCGAGCTGCAGTTCGTAGTGCTGATAAAGCAGCACAATTAAAGAAACAATTTCCTTCAATTGAAACTGTGATTATCGATCTTGATAAGCCAGCATCATTAATTCCTGCTTATGAAGGCGTTACTAAAGTATTTATGATCCCTGGTAATGTTGAGCAAAGAGAGCAACATGCTAAAAACGCAATCGATGCAGCAGTAAACGCAGGCTCTGTTAAGCAATTTTTATTCTACTCTGTATTTGGTTCTGAATATGAGTCAATCTTATTCGGTAAGCAATTTAGAGCGGGTGAAAAGTACCTAGAGCAATCAGGTCTTAACTGGACACACTTACGTACTATCTTCTTCCAAGACAACTTCTTTGGCTGGGCAGAAGGTGTTAAACAAGGTGGTTTATACTTCGGTATTCGTGAAGGTAGCTTAGCACCATTAAACGTTGCTGATATCGGCGAAATGGCAGCTAATGTATTAACTACATCAGGTCACGACAACAAAGCTTACAACATTACAGGCCCAGAGTTATTAACGGGTGAAGATATGGCTAAAGTATTCACTGATGTTACAGGTAAAGAAGTTGCTTACGTTTCACCAACAACAGAGCAAACATTAGAGTCACTTTTATCTACAGGCTGGCCTGAGTGGCAAGCAAAAGGCATGTTAGAGTTGTTCGAAGTTTTCGCAACGAATCAAGCTGCTATGGTTAGCCCTGATGGTGAAAAATTATTAGGTCGCCCTCTAACAACATTAAAAGATTTTGTTACAGCGAATAAAGCCGCTTTTGAAGCAGAAAAAGAAACTGTATTAATTATTGGCGCAGCTGGTAACAACGGTGTTGCAACTATCGATTCTTTAGTTAAGAAAGAAACTAACGCAACTATTCGTGCAGCGGTTCGCAGCTCTGAAAAAGCAGCTGAGTTAAAAGCAAAATTCCCTGCAATTGAAACTGTATTAATCGACCTTGATAAAGCTGAAACTTTAACTGCTGCTTATGAAGGCGTTACTAAAGTATTTATGATCCCTGGTAATGTTGAGCAAAGAGAGCAACATGCTAAAAACGCAATCGATGCAGCAGTAAACGCAGGCTCTGTTAAGCAATTTTTATTCTACTCTGTATTTGGTTCTGAATATGAGTCAATCTTATTCGGTAAGCAATTTAGAGCGGGTGAAAAGTACCTAGAGCAATCAGGTCTTAACTGGACACACTTACGTACTATCTTCTTCCAAGACAACTTCTTTGGCTGGGCTGAAGGTGTTAAACAAGGTGGTTTATACTTTGGTATTCGTGAAGGTAGCTTAGCACCATTAAACGTTGCTGATATCGGCGAAATGGCAGCTAATGTATTAACTACATCAGGTCACGACAACAAAGCTTACAACATTACAGGCCCAGAGTTATTAACGGGTGAAGATATGGC
>NZ_VKDD01000005.1 GCF_007097525.1 Thalassomonas sp. M1454 | reverse complement strand
GGTATTCGTGAAGGTAGCTTAGCACCATTAAACGTTGCTGATATCGGCGAAATGGCAGCTAATGTATTAACTACATCAGGTCACGACAACAAAGCTTACAACATTACAGGCCCAGAGTTATTAACGGGTGAAGATATGGCTAAAGTATTCACTGATGTTACAGGTAAAGAAGTTGCTTACGTTTCACCAACAACAGAGCAAACATTAGAGTCACTTTTATCTACAGGCTGGCCTGAGTGGCAAGCAAAAGGCATGTTAGAGTTATTTGAAGTTTTCGCAACTAACCAAGCTGCTGTAGTTAGCCCAGATGGTGAACAACTATTAGGTCGCCCTCTAACAACATTAAAAGAGTTTGTTGCAGCAAACAAAGCAGCATTCGTTTAATTAAACAAAATTTAATTTGTTAATAAAAATCCAGTCAATGAAAGTTGACTGGATTTTTTACGTTTTTATAAACCTAAACCTTGATTGATTTTTATATACCAATCCGATGTAAGTAATAGCGTATACCTGCTGTTGGCAGTTTTAGGTTTTAACAATTTAATTTACTAGTAGCCTTGCTAGAGTCTAAGAAGACGGTTCAAATTTACTGAACTGAATGTTCAAATCATTGCGTTATTTTTTTTAGAAAACATATTTTATTATACACCCATCAAATATTTACCCACTTACGTAGCGGCTTTAATTCGTTACAGACATACAGATTGTTAAATAAATTTTGGAGAAAAAGAATGAACACTGAAACTATTTTAATTATTGGCGCAGCTGGTAACAACGGCGTTGCAACTATCGATTCTTTAGTTAAGAAAGAAACTAACGCAACTATTCGTGCAGCGGTTCGCAGCTCTGAAAAAGCAGCTGAGTTAAAAGCAAAATTTCCTGCAATTGAAACTGTATTAATTGACCTTGATAAAGCTGAAACTTTAACTGCTGCTTATGAAGGCGTTACTAAAGTATTCATGATCCCAGGTAATGTTGAGCAAAGAGAGCAACATGCTAAAAATGCAATCGATGCAGCAGTAAACGCAGGCTCTGTTAAGCAATTTTTATTCTACTCTGTATTTGGTGCAGAATATGAGTCAATCTTATTCGGTAAGCAATTTAGAGCAGGTGAAAAGTACCTAGAGCAATCAGGTCTTAACTGGACTCATTTACGTACTATCTTCTTCCAAGACAACTTCTTTGGTTGGGCTGAAGGTGTTAAACAAGGTGGTTTATACTTCGGTATTCGTGAAGGTAGCTTAGCACCATTAAATGTTGCTGATATCGGCGAAATGGCAGCTAATGTATTAACGACATCAGGCCACGATAACAAAGCCTATAACATTACAGGCCCAGAGTTATTAACGGGTGAAGATATGGCTAAAGTGTTTACTGATGTTACAGGTAAAGAAGTTGCTTATGTTTCACCAACAACAGAGCAAACATTAGAGTCACTTTTATCTACAGGCTGGCCTGAGTGGCAAGCAAAAGGTATGTTAGAGTTGTTCGAAGTTTTCGCTACTAACCAAGCAGCTGTAGTAAGCCCAGATGGTGAGCAACTATTAGGTCGTCCTCTAACAACATTAAAAGATTTTGTTGCAGCAAACAAAGCAGCATTCGTTTAATTAAACAAAATTTAATTTGTTAATAAAAATCCAGTCAATGAAAGTTGACTGGATTTTTTACGTTTGAAAACTGTTTAAATTAGCCAATACTCGAGAAGTAATACCAATGCGATTAATTAGCTGGTAACAATAAATGCATCAATATTTTTGATTCTAAAGTTCAAATACTACCGTTATTAATTGCTCAGGCCTTTAAATATAATAACCTCAAGATAAAGCAGTGCTTAGCTTAATCGCTTTTACCTGTGATTAACCTAAACCAGCACTAAATGATTTCTTGCAGTTTAATTGAGGATAAAGTCATGAGAAAAGAAGTTGAATTTTATAGTAACGATAATCGCCTGTCTGGATTATTAGAGTTGCCTGAAGGTGATACAAAAGCCTATGCATTATTTGCTCATTGTTTCACCTGTGGTAAAGATATTGCTGCGGCATCAAGAATTTCTCGTGCACTAAACGATAATGGCATTGCCGTATTACGTTTTGACTTTACCGGCATAGGTAATAGTGATGGTGATTTTGCCAATACCAACTTCACTTCAAATCTTGATGATTTGAGAGCCGCTGCGGCATTTTTAAATGAAAGCTATAGCGCCCCTAAATTACTAATTGGCCATAGTTTAGGTGGGGCTGCTGTACTAGCAGTAGCAAGCAGCATTGATTCAGTAAAGGCTGTAGTATCAATAGGTGCACCGTCAAAAGCTGAGCATGTTATTCATAACTTTGATGATAGTTTAGATGAAATCTGCAGTAATGGCATCGCTAACGTAAAACTTGGCTATAAAGAATTCACTATTAAAAAGCAATTTGTTGATGATCTTAGTGAAAACTCTAAGCAAAATTTTGATTTATCAGGAAAGTCTTTGTTGATCTTACACAGCCCTATGGATGCTGTGGTTTCAATAAACGAAGCTGAAAAAATTTATGCAAGCGTAAAGCATCCTAAAAGCTTTATTTCATTAGATAAGGCTGATCATTTCTTATCTAATAAATCAGATGCGAAATATGCGGCCACAGTGATAAGTAGTTGGGCAGATAAATATATCATTGAGTAAACGACTTTAATTTAGTTAATTCTAAAATAAGGTTTGAGTCAATTAGGGTCAGCAAACGTGACCCTAATTATGTTTTAATTTAGATATCATGCAACTCTATAGCCTTGGACTATAAAAGCTTTTCTTGTATCTTCTGTATGTTTTCAACAAACCAAGCCAGTGCCTTACCTTGGTTATCTTTATTCCAAGCCATAGATAACTCACTTTGTCTATTTTCGCATTTTGCCAGCTCAAGTGTAACTAGTTGCCCTGACTCAAGTTGCTCCTTTATTCTGTGTATGGGTAAAAATCCGACACCTAAACCAAGGCAATGAGCATCAATTTTCTTTTGTACAGTGGGTACCGTTATGCGAGCTTGGCCATCTAATAAACCGACAGAGCGAGCCGGTAAGTTTATTGAACTATCCGCTACAACTATTGATGGATACTGCTTAATTATTTTATTAGCTATTGGTTGTGGTTCATTCGCTAACGGGTGGTCATGGGCTACGGCAAATACAAAGTCAATTTCACCTATAGGGTGAACGGCAAAATCATTGTTATATGGATCACCAGTTGCACCAATGATAAGATCTGAATTGCCTGAAACAAGTGAATCCCAGGTGCCACCAAAAACTTCTTCAGAAACGCGGATATTAATCCAAGGATAGGTTTTTAAAAATTGTTCTATTAGCGTATAGATTGGTTTAAACAGCAAAATACTATCTATACATATGCGTAATTCTGACTCCCAACCATCGGCAGATTGCTTAGCCATGTGGGTCAATTCATCTGTAGCTTTAAGAATTAACCGGCCTTGTTCGACAATCATATTTCCAACAGTAGTTAGTTCAGCCCTGCGTTTACTGCGATCAAATAATGCGACTCCCAGATCTTCCTCTAGCTTATTTACAGTATAAGAAATAGCAGAAGGCACACGAAATAACTCATCCGCTGCTGCGGCAAAACTTTTTTTACGTTCAATCGCATCGAGTACTTTCAATGCATCCAATGTTATAGGTGAATTCATTACATCAATTTTTTTGAACCTAAGGTTCAAATATAACCGTTATTAATTGCTCAGTCCTTTAAATATAATAGCTTCAACATTCAAACACAATGAACTTTGGAGAATTAAATGAATATTTCATTTATTAAAAAATTACTTAATAGCGACGCTGGCTACTCTACATTAGCTCTTAGAATTACAGCTGCAATTATCTTTATTGCCCATGGCGCGCAAAAATTATTTGCTTGGTTCGGCGGTTACGGTCTAGAGGGGACTGGTCAATGGATGGAGTCTATCGGCTTAACACCAGGTTACCTATTAACTTTATTAGCCGGTAGTGCAGAGTTCTTTGGCGGTATTGCATTATTAATTGGCTTATTGGTTCGCCCAGCGGCATTAGTTTTAGCTTTCACTATGCTGGTAGCTATCTTCAGTGTTCACATCGATAACGGTTTATTTATGAGTAATAACGGTTATGAATTCGGCCTAGCATTATTCGCTATGTCAGTATCGCTAATGCTTAGCGGTGCAGGAAAGCTGTCAATCGATAACATTTTGAAACAACGTTTATCTTAATTGAGACAGTTTTTTCGTTAACTTTACATTAACATTGTTGTGTCGGTGTTTATAACCCCAGTGACAATGAGCAATTTGACTTGAGAGATTTTAATATGAAACCAGCTTACGAAAAAATCAGTGCATCTGAATTGCACTATTTACCAAGCAGTAACATGCACCCAGCAAATACCCGTTTTCACTTTTCATTTGCCAATTACTACAATCCTGCAAGGATGGGATTCGGCGCATTACGTGTATTAAACGATGATGATGTAGTACCACGTGGTGGTTTTGGACGTCATCCCCATAAAGATATGGAAATTGTTAGTTACGTTCTTAAAGGTAAATTAACCCATTGGGATAGTGTTACTAAAAAAGAAGAAACAATTGGTCGTGGCCACGTACAAGCAATCTCTGCTGGTTCAGGTGTTTGGCACTCTGAATTAAATAAACAAGGTGACTGGTGTCGTTTTTTACAAATTTGGATTATGCCACCTAAACGCGGCGGCGCGGTTCGTTATAACCATAAAAACTTTGAATTAAAAGACAGAGAAAACAAGTTACTACATATTGTTGGTAACCCAAAAAATAAAGATACTTCACCTTTATATGTTAACTCTGACGTTAATTTATATGCATCTGAAATCACAGATTCGTATGCAACAGTTGAATTTGAATTAAAGCCTGGTCGTCAAGCTTACATTAACTGTGCTGAGGGTAGTGTTCACATCGAAGGTTACCCATCTCTTGATGAAAGAGATTCGTTAGAGTTAAAAGAGCCAGGAACATTGAAGTTCTCTTTAAAAGGTAAGAATGCACATTTTGTAATTATTGAAATGAAAAAATCTCGATAATTTTAGATACAAAGATTTAGGAAAAGATTATGACAACTAAACTAGATAACTCAGCATTAGAGCAAACGTTTATTAACGCAAGAACAGTGAATAAATTTACTCAACAAGATGTATCAGATGAACTTATTGCCCAGTTATACGATTTAATGAAGTGGGCACCAACATCGATGAATTGTCAGTCTGGACATTTTGTTTTTGTTAAATCTGAAGAAGCGAAACAGCGCTTAAAACCAACATTAATGGAAGGTAATCAGGAAAAAACTATGGCTGCACCGGTAACGGTTATTGTGGCTACTGATACTGAGTTTTTTAACCATTTACCAGAGCAGTTTCCTGCAGTACCAAATGCAAAAGATATGTTTGCATCTAATGCTGAATTTAGTGCTACAACAGCACAAAGAAATAGCTCAATGCAAGGCGCATACTTAATTATGGCGGCGCGTATGCTAGGCTTAGATTGTGGACCTATGAGCGGTTTTGATAATAATGCTATTGATAGCGAATTTTTCCCAGAAGGTAGATACAAGTCTAACTTCTTAATTAACCTTGGTTATGGTGATAGTTCAGGTAACTATCCTCGCGGACCAAGATTAACACTTGAACAAGTAACTCGTATTATTTAATCAATTTGACATTGATGGTAAACGATAGAGCCTAAGCCTAATTAATAACGTTGGTGCAATAAAGGCAGTATGAATTTTAAAGATTAAAGGTAATTAACATGACTAAAGTAAAGAACAGCTGGAACAGCAGCATTAAAGATGGTGAATACAAACGTAAAGAATCACAATTTAGAAACTGGATCACGCCTGATGGCAGTGCTGGTATCTCTGGACGTGGTGGTTTTGAAGCTGAAGCTGGTCGTTACCACTTATATGTTTCTTTAGCGTGTCCTTGGGCACATCGTACTTTAGTTTTCCGTCAATTGAAGGGACTTGAAGATTTAATTACGGTAAGTGTTGTTCACCCAGATATGCATGAAAATGGCTGGAGTTTTAACCACGATGAAAACTCAGCAAAGCTTTATGGTACGACAGGTGATGATTTATACGGCGATAAATTTATTGCTGAAAAATATTTATCTCAAGATCCTGAGTACGCTGGTGTTAACAGTGTTCCGGTATTATGGGATAAGAAGAACAAAGTTATTGTAAGCAATGAGTCTTCTGAAATTATTCGTATGTTTAACAGTGCGTTTAACCATATTACTGGTAACGAAGATGATTACTACCCTGAACCTTTACGCAGCAAAATTGATGAAATGAACGAGTTGGTTTATCACAAGATTAACAACGGTGTTTATAAAAGTGGTTTTGCTACAGCGCAAGAAGCTTATGATACAAACGTTAAAGAGTTATTTATTGCATTAGATAAAGTTGAAGAAATTCTTGCAACTAATCGTTACTTAACTGGTGATAAGCTTACTGAAGCAGATTGGCGTTTATGGGTTACTTTGGTGCGTTTTGACAGTGTATATCACACTCACTTTAAGTGTAACTTACGATTAATTGAACAATATGAAAACATTTATAATTACATGTTAGAGCTGTACCAAATGCCTAACATTGCTAAAACAGTAAATGAAGCGCATATCAAACGTCATTATTATGCAAGTCACTTATCGTTTAACCCGTTTGGTATTGTGCCAATTACGCACAAACAAGACTGGACAGTTCCTCATAACCGAGGCAAGTAACTCTTAAAAGAGTGAATAATAAAAAGGCCCTACATTATTTTAATAATGTAGGGCCTTTGTTTTTATCTGTTTATAACTAGGTTTATGTTAGTTAGTTTTTACCAACCTTCGACACCTGTCATATCTGGCAATTCATGAGCTATACCTTTATGACAGTCAATACATGTTTTTTCACCACTTGCTAAAGAAGTAGAATGTTGCTCTTCAGCTCTGGTACTCTGTGCGGTAAAGTCCATGTAGTCAAAGTTATGACAGTTACGACACTCTAAAGAGTCATTGGCTTTTAAGCGGGTCCATTCATTTTCAGCTAAATGTCGACGCTTAGCTTCAAATTTTTCTGGCGTATTTATGGTGCCAAAAATCTTTCCCCAAACCTCTTTCGATGCTTGCATTTTACGCGCTATTTTATCCGTCCATTTATGTGGTACATGACAATCTGGACAGGTAGCTCGCACACCTGAGCGGTTAGTAAAGTGAATCGTTGTTTTTAACTCTTCATACGGATTATTTTCCATTTCATGACATGAAATACAAAACTCTTCGGTGTTACTTAACTCTAAAGCGGTGTTAAACCCACCCCAAAAGATGATGCCAGCAATAAAACCGCCTATTACTAGAAAACCTAAGCTAAAGTGAACACTTGGTTTACGTAAGGTATGCCAAATTCTTAACACTAAATTTTTCATATTAGCCCCTAGTGTTTTTCAGCTTTAGATGCTTGTTTTTCTTTCATTAATGTATTCATATCAACAAAAGTATTTTCTACTAATGGTTCGGCATCACGTTGTGGTACGTGACACTGACTACAAAAGTAGCGTCGTGGCGAAACTTCGGCTAAAAAGTTTCCGTCTCGGTCCATGTAATGGGTCACACTCACCATAGGAGCTTGTGATTCATCGGTGCGATTACGTGAATGACAGGACATGCATTTATTTACTTTTAAATCTACCTGGTAATTTCTTACCTTATGCGGAATTAAAGGTGGCTGCATAGGATAATTACGTTTTTGCTTAATATCGGTATTAGCAACATTAGGTATCGCGTCAGGTGTTTTTTGAGTTTCAATTGCTGTGCTATCACGCAAGGTTGCAACTTCATTACCTTCACTAAACGCAGTAAATGATGTAGTAAACATGGTCACTGTTACTAATACTTTGGTTAAAGCGTTAATTGATTTTTTCATTGTTATTCTCCTACGCTTTTTCAATTTTGATTGCACACTTTTTAAAATCCGTTTCTTTTGAAAGAGGATCTGTGGCATCTAAGGTTATTTTATTTACTAAGCGACTCGCATCAAAGAAAGGCATAAATACTAAACCTCGAGGCGGCTTATTACGACCACGAGTTTCAACTCGAGTTTCAACTTCACCGCGACGTGAAATAAGCTTAACTAAATCACCTCGGCGTAAACCGCGTTTTTTAGCATCGTCTGGATTCATATAAACAACGGCATCTGGCACTGCTTTATAAAGTTCTGGTACACGTTGTGTCATTGAACCTGTGTGCCAATGCTCTAATACACGACCCGTTGATAACCATAAATCATATTCTGCATCAGGGAATTCCGCTGCAGGTTCATAAGGTAAGGCGAATATAACGGCTTTACCGTCTGGCTTACCATAGAAGTCATAATCAGAGCCTGGCTTAACGTACGGATCTGAACCTTCTTTAAAGCGCCATTTCGTTTCTTTGCCATCTACTACAGGCCAACGTAAACCACGTTCTTTATGATATCTATCGTATGGTGCTAAATCATGTGCATGACCTCGTCCAAATTCTGCATACTCTTCAAATAAACCTTTTTGAATGTAGAAACCAAAATCTCTAGATTCTTGATTTAATCTATCATCAGGGATCTCTGAAAGAGGGAAGGCATTAACATTACCGTTTTCATAAAGCACATTAAATAATGACTTACCACGATACTCAGGCTTCTTAGCTAGTAATTCTTCAGTCCAAACATCTTCCATTTTAAAACGCTTTGAAAACTCAACTACTTGCCACATGTCAGAGAATGCACCTTCAGGTGGTGTCACTTGTTGGTACCAAGATTGAGTACGGCGTTCTGCATTACCATAAACACCTTCTTTTTCTACCCACATTGCGGTAGGTAAAATTAAGTCAGCAGCTTGTGCTGTCACTGTTGGGTATGGGTCTGAAACAACAATAAAGTTTTTCGGGTTACGATAACCTGGTAAACCTTCTTCATTAATGTTTGCTGCCGCTTGCATGTTGTTATTACATTGCACCCAGTAGAAATTTAACTCACCATCTTTTAATTTACGGTTTTGTAAAACGGCATGGTAACCTGGTTTTGGTGGAATTGTGCCTTCTGGTAGCTTCCAAATTTTTTCAGCAATGGCTCTGTGCTTAGGGTTATTCACCACCATGTCGGCAGGTAAACGATGCGAGAATGTACCGACTTCACGAGCAGTACCACAAGCAGAAGGTTGACCTGTTAATGAAAATGGGCTGTTCCCAGGAGTTGAAATTTTACCGGTTAATAAGTGGATATTATAAACTAGGTTGTTCGCCCACACACCACGAGTATGTTGATTAAAGCCCATAGTCCAAAGGGATGTTACTTTCGTTTTAGGGTCAGCATAAAGTTCAGCTAAGGCATTTAATTTATCAACTGGTACTCCTGAAAGTTCAGACGTGTACTCCGCTGTGTATGTGCTGACAAATTTTGCGTACTCTTCAAAATCAATTGGTTTTGAGCCACCTGCATCTTTAGCGCTTGAGTTTATCGCATTTTTCTCAAGTGGATGCTCTGGGCGTAAGCCGTAACCAATGTCGGCATTACCTAAACGGAAATTAGTATGCTTGTTAACAAAGTCTTTGTTAACACGATCGGTTTTAATAATGTAATGTGCAATAAAGTTAAGTATTGCTAAATCAGTTTGCGGGGTGAATATCATGCCATTATCAGCTAACTCAAAGCTGCGGTGCTCAAACGTCGATAAAACCGCAACTTTTACATGAGGTGCACTTAAACGACGGTCAGTAATGCGAGTCCATAAAATAGGGTGCATTTCTGCCATATTTGAGCCCCATAACACAAATGCATCAGCCGCTTCTAAATCGTCATAACAACCCATAGGCTCATCGATACCAAAGGTACGCATAAAGCCACCAACAGCTGAAGCCATACAGTGACGAGCATTTGGATCTATATTGTTCGAGCGAAAGCCCGCTTTCATCAATTTAACTGCGGCATAACCTTCTTGTACTGTCCATTGGCCTGAGCCGAACATGCCAACGCCTTCAGGACCTTTCTCTTTTAATGTCGCTTTGGCTTTTTCTGCCATAACATCAAATGCTTGATCCCAAGTAATTGGCGTAAAATCCCCGTTTTTGTCAAATTTACCGTCTTTCATGCGCAGTAAAGGCGTTTTTAACCTGTCTTTACCGTACATGATTTTTGATAGGAAATAGCCTTTAATACAGTTAAGACCTTTGTTAACTGGTGACTTAATATCACCATGGGTAGCAACTACTTTATTGTCCATGGTAGCAACATTAACACTACAACCTGTACCACAAAAACGACAAGGTGCTTTGTCCCACTTTAACTTAGTCATGTCGCTACTAGTTATTAGGTTTGATGCACTCGCCGGTAGAGCAATACCTGCTGCACTTGCAGCTACAGCAACAGCGTTTGCTTTAATAAATTCTCTTCTATTAAGTTTCATATCGCGTCCTACTTATTCTTCTAAATATTGGTGGTAAACAGGTGCTAGTGTTAATACACCTGGTTGATATTTGAGTTCATCGGCATAATTACCAATGTGTTTTTGATTATCAGACTCTATGGTAAAAACAATTTTACCCTTACCGTTGTCAGCATGAATTTCTGCGCCTGGTGTAGCTTCAATGCTTTGTCTAACTACAGCATCTTGGCTTACATCGATTTGCATAATAAAACTGGCCACATGGTATTCAGCGGTTTTAGCACTGGCTTGATTCATTAACTTAGCTCCTGAAATAGGAATAATTCGGTTGAGTTGGATGGACATGGTTGGATACAAGCGCCACATCCGTTACATAAATCTTGATCAATTAAAGGTTGAGGAATGGAGCTATCTAAATAACTAAAGGTAATAGCACGAGGTTCGCAAACGTCTTTGCAGCTTTGGCAATAGATTTTGTTTTTAGCTAAGCAATCATCTTTAATGTTAAATTTACTTGGCCAAGCAGCAGAGGTTTTATCATTTTTGAAAAATGTTTGTTGGCAAGATGAAATACAGTCAGTACAAAAAGTGCATTCGCCTTTATTAAAGTCAATGGTAGGGAAGCCATCATCGCCTTTAACAATAATATCTTCATCGCAGCTAGATATGCAGTCGCCACATTGAGTGCAATCTTTAAGGAAGTCACTTTCACTGGTTATCCACGGCAATCTAAACTTAGCCACAACAGAAGGCTTTCTTCCTCGTAGAAAATTACGTTTAGATTGATCTACTGCTGTAGACATAATTTACCCTATACCCCAGGAGGTCCCATTATTAGCTGGCTAAACCATATTGAAAAGCCTAATACGCCAACAATAGCAACGGCTAAAAAAGGTGCTAGGAATATGGTTAAAAATAGGAAGGTATTGAGTTCATCTTTCTTTTGTTCTGTATTGTTATTTACGTCAGACATATTGAAACTCTTATCTATTATTGGTTATTTAACTTAGTATAGACGAATATATTTACAACAATTTGATTTTAATCAATGTTTTTTAACGCTTTGTTTACATCTTATTAAATATTTCATTGTGTGAGTGTTCTGTCAATTAACGGTTTGATTGAGTGCTTTTCTATTTAGCTTAATATTCACATCAATTTAATTTCTGTTAAACTCAAATTATTACTTATCTATTAATTGGTTATTGATATCAAACGGCTCGAATTTATTAACACCTTACAAGCTCATTTAGTTACTAAGCATATGCGTAGTATGCTTATTTTTATCGGTGAGCAGGAGTGGCTAAATAAGCAAATAGAGCAACATATTAGCGAAAGCAAATCAGCGAACTTTTTATTTTTTAGTGACAAGCTTGCCAGTACTCAAAGTAATACAGAATTAGAAATACTATCTAGCGATCACTATGTACATAATAAAAATTATCGACAGTACCTAGGAACTGAACAAGACCTTATTTTATTTGAGGCATTTGATGATTTTAATATCGATGCCTTTGCCGCTTTATCTGGCACTGTAGTCGCCGGCGGACTGCTTGTTTTAACCATAAATAAAAACTTATTTAATAACAGCGAATTCGTACGCTACTTTATTAATAAAGCCGAAGGTACTGATAGTATTTATGTTTTCAATCAAAATGATAACGAGCAAAGTTTCCCTGTTATAGCTCTTGATACTGATAAGTCTGAAAACATTGAAACTCTGCCATTAAATTTTGCTTGTAAAACTTATGAGCAACAACAGGCCGTTGAAAAAATCTTACGTGTAGTTTCAGGTCATCGTGATAGACCCCTTGTGCTTACTGCTGATAGGGGGCGCGGAAAGTCGACGGCTTTGGCTTTGGCTGCAGTAGAATTATTACAGCAAGATAATAAGCAAATAATTATTACAACGTCACATTCTGAAAGTTTAGCTATTTTTTTCAAGCAATTAGAAATAAGTTTACCTCAAGCTAAAACTGCTAAACATAGCGTTAGCCTTGGTACTAGCAATGTTAAGTTTGTCCCATTAGATGTACTGCTCAAACAAAAACCTAGTTGCCATTTATTAATGGTAGATGAAGCGGCGGGCGTACCACTACCAATTTTAAGACTCCTATTATCGAATTATCATCGGCAAGTTTTTGTTTCTACTATTCATGGTTATGAAGGTGCGGGGCGAGGTTTTAGTACTAAATTCATCAAAGAGTTGCAGCAGTTAAAACCACAAAGCCAACATTTTCATATTAATCAACCTATTCGCTGGGCTAGAGGGGATTATTTAGAGAGTTTTACTTTCGATAGTTTATTGCTTGATGCTACTTTGCCAAAGGTATGCTTACAGCAAAATGTTGAAATTGAATATAAAAATTTATCTGGTTCGCAACTGTTACTGACTCCCGGCTTATTAACACAAGTATTTTCATTGTTAGTAAGTGCTCATTATCAAACGAAGCCAAGCGATCTAAAGATGCTACTTGATAATGAGCGAGTAAGGCTTGTATTACAAATCCAAAATGAACAATTACTTGGTGTGGTGTTTTTATTAGCGGAAGGGGATATTGAGCAAGCATTATCAGCTGATATTAAACACTCTTTACGTCGAATTAAAGGTCACTTTACGCCGCAGTCACTACTTGTACATTGCGCAGTTGAGCAGGCATTTGAGTATAACTACCAACGTATTGTACGTATTGCTATTCATCCTGAACTGCAACAATTAGGTTTAGGCCATAAATTAATTGCACAATGTAAGCGTATAGCGATTGAGCAGGGCAGTGACTTTATCAGTTCCAGTTTTGGTGCTAATGCGCAGTTATTGAATTTTTGGTTAAGTAATGACTTTAGCATCGCCCGTATCGGTTTTAGTAAAGATAAGGCCAGTGGTGAACATTCAGCCCTAGTTCTACAAGCTCTTAATAGTAAAAGCGATGTATTATTAAAGAGTATTAGCAATCAATTTAATATAGATTTCCAATACCTCATGAGTGATGAATATCAGTATTTACCGACAGAGCTTATGCTGCTTATTTTACAGCAACTACCAAATCCATATTTATCATTAGATGATCAGCAAGTACTGATTGATCAACAAACCGTATCAGATTTTGCACTAGGATATAGGGTATTTTCCTGTTGTGCTCCGGCTTTACAAAGAAAGTTTTTAGCTTTGCTTCAACAAGGAAAGGTTTCGAATTTGGAGCAATCTTTAGGATATAAATTGATGATCCGTAAAGTGATTCAGCAGCAGTCCTGGTCCGAAATTTATGCTGAGTTTAATTTAACCGGTAAAAAACAGACAATGCAATTAATGAAAGAATTTAGTTTGTACAACTGGAGCGTTAAATAAAAAAGGTGAGCAGATGCTCACCTTAATTTTTAAATTTATTTTTACTAAGATTAAGCTTCGTTTTGACAACCTTTAATCGCTATATCTAAAAGCTCTAACGCTGTTTGTGAACACTCGGTTTCGGTTTGTACATAGTCATTAATTGGCGTCACACGCTCACCCCATTTTATGTACGTAGCACCCCAAGTAAGACCTGCGCCAAATGCTGCAGATATTATGTTTGCGCCGGGTTTAACACGGCCTTGTTCTACTGCTTCACAAAAGGCAATGGCAACTGTTGCTGCAGAAGTATTACCGTATTTATTAATATTAACCATCACTTGCTCGTCAGTTAATTTCAACTGCTTTTGTAGGGTTTCAATAATTCGAACGTTAGCTTGGTGAGGTACTAATAAGTCAACATCAGAAACTTTAAGACCTGCTTGCGTAAGTACGTTTTCTGTTGCTGCGCCCATACCGCGAACCGCATGTTTAAATATTTCAGGACCGGCAAAGTCAATTTTTAAACCTTTTGGTGGGTTTTCATATCTGTCCATGTCAGTACCAAAGTTACTGATTTTTAGGATATCACGAGAGTTTGAATTACAGCCAAGTTTGGCATTAAGTAAACCACATTCAACATCACTAGCTTCTAGAACCATAGCTCCTGCACCATCACCAAATAGTACAGCTGTATCACGGTTGTTCCAGTTCAAGAACCAACTCATACGTTCAGCACCAATCACTAGAGCCTTGCTCGCCATTCCCGTTCTGATTTGTGCCGTTGCATTTTGTAAAGCATATATAAAGCCAGTACAAGCTGCAGAGATATCAAAACAAACTGCGTCATTTGAACCTAATAACTGTTGTACTCGTGAAGCCGTATTTGGTACCAACGTATCAGGAGTACAAGTTGCTACTATAATTAAATCAATATCTGCTGCATCAACGCCCGCACGAGCTAAAGCTTGTTTTGCTGCTAATGTCGACATTTGGGCAGTATTAATATGTGATATGCGGCGTTCCTTTATGCCAGTTCTTGATGTAATCCATTCATCAGAAGTGTCGATAACCGTAGCTAAATCATCGTTAGTTAAGATTGCTGGAGGAGTGTACTTACCCCAACCGGTAATATCAGCGTATTGCATTAGGAAGCCCTGCTTTGAGTATCGTTATTATCATTAATAATTTTTGCGGCATTGTAACATCAAGCTTGGGCTATTACGACAAGAGTAGGTATAGATAGGGGGAAATAGTTTATTAAGCTAATAAAAGTAAAGCGAACCAATGGCTCGCTTTTAATAACAATTTAATTAATGAATTTGGTACAACGACTACATTACGTAAATGTACACCGCTAAGAAGTGACATATGCCACCGCCAAGTACGAATACGTGCCAAATAGCATGATTGTATGGAATTTTTTTAATTGCGTAGAAAATAGCGCCAATGCTATATGCTAAACCGCCAGCGGCTAATAAATTAATGCCACCCGCAGGCACATTATCTAACATTTGCGGCATCGCAATAACAATTAACCAGCCCATTAGAAGGTATGTTGCTAGTGATATTTTAGGGAAGCGTTGTTTGAATTTTAATTTGAAGAATATGCCAAATACAGCTAAAGCCCAAACGACTGATAAAATTGAATAACCCCAAGCGCCTTTTAAGCTGATTAACATAAAGGGAGTATACGTCCCGGCAATTAGTAAATAAATCGCACAGTGGTCAAACTGTTTTAAAATAGGTTTTAGTTTGCTACCACCAATACTATGGTAAAGGGTTGAAGCTAAAAACAGCGCAATCATGCTGCTGCCATAAACAATAGCACTGGTTAAAGCAAAAGCATCAGAAGCGACCTGGATCATTAATACTAGAGCGGCGACACCAAGCATTGCCCCCACTAAGTGAGTAATAGCGTTGATCGACTCTTCAATTGGTGAATATGCCATTATTGAAGGCTGTGTAGAAACGAAAGCTGACATAATATTAATTTATATCCTAAAGCGAAGGTTATTTAACCAGTTAAGACTAGTATGACCAGTGAATGATTATATTGCAATGGTAAATTTGTTTACAAGTGTACACTGAAATTAAATATAAAAGCTAAGAATGAAAAGTAACAACTAAACTTACATGTATAACCTATTTATATCAGTTGTTTATGTGTTTCAGTTATTGTGGTTTGAGAGGTTTTTAAGCTTTTGCTCGCTTGCTATATTTTTATAAAATAATGTTTGATTTTTTAAAAATGAACATGTGTACACTCAATTTTATTGTTTGACTATTATTTGAGTTTTTATTTTTGATAAAGTTCAATCCAAAAAAAAACTCGTAAAATACGAGTTTTTTGCGTTGTTAAGATATTTTAGTTTTATAATTTTAGTTTTGACTAATACTCTTCTAAAAGATGTTCTACTGAACCATTGTAGAATTCTATTTCTTTTTCTAGTTCTAGTTTTTCTTTCAGCTGTTCAATCTCACGCCATTTTTGTTTTTGCTTAGTTTTGGCCTTCGACTTACCTTCTATAATCTCCATTAAGCCATCAATTGGATCCATAGTTAAACTCCTTCTATTTACAACGTCTCCATTTTAATACCATAGTAAATAAAAAAATAAAACACTTAATTTACAAATAGCTAACAAAAAAGTCGCGCTTGGCGACTTTTTGTGCAGTTGTAAGTTTAAAGTTGGATAAAATTAAAGCAGAGAGGCTAATTTTTCTTCTAATTTAATTTGGTCAACAGTGAAACCTCGAATACCTTCAGCTAATTTTTCTGTTGCCATTGCATCTTCATTCATATTCCAGCGGAAATTTTGCTCAGTTAACGCTACCGGGCGAACAGCTTCACTTGCTTGTGCTTTAAGTTTTTGCACTACTGGTTCATTGCTGCTCTCAAGTTCTTGTAGTAGTTGCGGGCTTATGGTTAAGCGATCACAACCGGCAAGTTCTAAAATTTCGCCAGTGTTACGGAAGCTTGCGCCCATAACAATCGTTTTATAATCAAATTTCTTATAGTAGTTATAAATATTTGTTACAGAAACAACACCTGGATCTTCAGCACTTGCATAGCTCTCTTTACCGGTACTCTTTTTATACCAATCTAAGATACGACCAACAAATGGAGATATTAAGAATACACCTGCTTCAGCACAAGCTTGTGCTTGAGCAAAACTAAATAATAAAGTTAAGTTACAATTAATGCCTTTTTTCTCTAACTCTTCAGCAGCTTTAATGCCTTCCCAAGTTGAAGCCATCTTGATCAAAATACGATCTTTGCTGATCCCTTCATCAGCATACAAGGCGATTAACTTTTCTGCTTTAGCAATGGTAGCTTCGATATCAAAAGATAATCTTGAATCAACTTCAGTAGAAATTCTGCCAGGGATCACTTTAAGGATTTCAGCGCCAATTAATACTGACAATTTATCACCAGCATCAACTACTTGCTGTGATTTTGAACTTGATTGTTGTTTTGCCCATTCAACAGACTTATGGATAAGCGCTTGATATTTTTCTAGCTCAGCCGCTTTTAATAATAATGATGGGTTAGTGGTTGCATCATAAGGCGTGTATTTAGCTATCGCGTCAACGTCGCCAGTATCAGCAACAACAGTTGTCATTGCTTTTAATTGTGATAATTGGTTGCTCATAGGGTCACCGTATTGGGAAAATTAGTAAAAAATTGAAAGTTACTTTCTTTATTAGCCAACTAATTTTTTAAATTAACTGATATTGATAGCTATTTGTAACAAAATTACGGGATTACGCAAGAGCTAAATGTCAATTTAGAGTAAATATACCACTTTAATGAGACTTATCGTCATTCTGAGCTTAAAACTTACTTTAATTAGCTATGTTAAAATCAAGCCGTTAATTTTTACTTTTATCGTGATATAGTTTTATTAATTTCAATTTTTACTCTGATATTTATTATGTTATTAGTTATTTCTCCTGCAAAAAATCTTGATTATGAATCATCACTACCAACTACCGAATATAGCCAACCTGAGTTACTAGAACACAGCGAAGAGCTAATGCAGCGTTGTGTTAAATTAACCCCTGCTGATCTTTCATCACTCATGGGTATTAGTGATAAGTTAGCTGGTTTGAATGCTGCTAGATTCGGTGAGTGGTCATTACCTTTTACACCCGAAAATTCACGCCAAGCTATTTTAGCTTTTAATGGTGATGTTTATATCGGTATGGACGCATACTCTTTTAGCAATAAAGACTTTGACTTTGCCCAAAAGCATTTAAGAATCTTATCTGGCTTATATGGCGTATTAAAACCACTTGATTTAATGCAAGCTTATCGTCTTGAAATGGGCACTAAACTTGACAATGATAGAGGTAAAAACCTTTATCAATTTTGGGGACAAGCGATAACCGATAATATTAATGCAGCGCTAGCGCAACAAGGTGATGAAGTATTAATTAACCTTGCTTCTACCGAGTATTTCAAATCTGTTAAACCTAAAGCGTTAAATGCTACGGTTATAACTCCGGCTTTTAAAGATTGGAAAAATGGTCAATATAAAATGATTAGCTTTTTCGCTAAAAAAGCTCGTGGACTAATGGCGCGTTACATTATTCAAAATCAAATAAATAACATTGAACAACTTAAAGAATTTGATTTAGACGGTTATGGTTATAACGCTGATTTATCAACTGATGCAGTGCCTGTGTTTACTCGTAAAATCGTTTAATAAATTTGGCTATAGTTACCTGTATCTATAGCCTAATTTTTATCCTACTGCTATCTAGACTAAACTAATAAGGTAAGTTAATGCTCCTCTATGGGGCTAGTCACTTAAGGAGAAGAAATTGCTGACTCTATTAGCAAAACTATTTAAAGCTTTAAACTCAGAAAGCTCATCAAGGCAGATAGCCTTAGCGATTGCTCTAGGCATGATAGTTGGCTTAAGCCCAACTTTGAGTTTACATAACCTTGTGGTGCTGTTTATTGCTTTTATCCTACGCATAAATTTAAGCGCATTTTTTGTGGCTATTGCCGGTTTTAGTTTATTGTCACTTGGACTTGCTCCAATTTTCTCTAGTATTGGGGAGGGCTTACTCACCAATATTGAGCTTAATAGCCTTTGGCAAAGTTTATATCAGTCAAATCTGATGAAATCAGCACATTTTCATAACACCTTAACCTTAGGCTCGTTAGTTAGCTCATTGGTGTTATTTATCCCAATGGTATTTATCAGCAGGTTGTTAGTTGAACGCTATCGTCATCATTTAAAAACCTTTATTGAAAAATTTAAAGTAGTGCAATGGCTCAAAGGCTCTAAGTTTTATCAGGTTTATCAAAGTATCACTGGCACAGGGAGCATATAATGGCTAAGTTTTTCCGTTGGCAGGGGATTGCCGGGTTTATATTAACTGTTGCTGCTGTTTTAGCTGTGCTGCTAGTACTTGCCCCAACACTGGTGAAAATATCAATAGAAGAAGGCGCAGGCTGGTATAACGGTGCAGAAGTTAATGTTGGTGATGTTGATATTCAATGGTCGCCATTAGTTGTCAAGGTTAACAATTTACAAGCAACAGACAATAAAAAACCAAGTAATAACTTTGTTGAATTTGAACAGGCGAGTGCCGGCGTTGATATTTGGCAATATATGTTTGGACGAGTGCTTATTGAAGAGCTAGAAATAGTTGGTTTAGCATTTGATACAGAGCGCTCATCTGCAGGCGAAGTCTACCGCGATGCTGATACTTCTATCGTAAAAGCTAGTGCGCAATCCATTGAGCAGAAAATGCCGGCAATTGAAGACCAATTACCTGATGTAAAAGACATCTTAGATGACAGTAATTTGCTTACAGTTAAAGCATCTAAGCAACTAGAGCAGAGCTATAAACAAGAAAAGCAAAAATTAAAAGCTCTGCAACAAAAAATACCGAATAAAGCTAGGTTAAAAGACTACGAAGCACGAGTTAAAAAATTAACTAAAACGAAGATAAAGTCGGTGAGTGATGTTACTCGCTTACAACAAGAACTCGATAGTCTTAAAAAGCAGTTTAAGCAAGATAAAGCCTTGATCAAGCAATCGAAACAACAGCTAAAAGCGAGTAAAACTATTTTAGCTAAAGCGGTTAAAGAGGTTAAAAATGCTCCAGATGCTGATTGGCAACAACTTGAGTCTAAATATCAATTAGACAAAGTAGACAATGCAGATTTTGCTCATATTTTATTTGGTGAAAGTGCCCGAGGATACTATCAAACGGCGTCAGACATTTATCAAAAGGTAAAACCTTATTTAGATGACTCTAAAGAGCAAAAGCAGCAACAAAAACAAGCAGTAGAACAAAGCTTAGCGCATGGACGCTTTATTCATTTTATTGATGAAAATCCATTGCCACCTTGGTTAGTGAAAAAAGCTCACTTACAAGTAAACTTAGCTCAAGGTAACTTTGATATTAATATTATTGAGCTAACCAGTGAGCACTGGCACCGTAATAAGCCGACGTTAATTAACATCACTACTAAGCAATTATTAAAAGGAGGCGATGCTAAATTAACATCTCAAGTGTTTAAAAGTAAAAGCGATGTTGATGTAAAAGGTGACTGGTTATTTAGCCATGTGCCTGTTACAGATGTGAAACTTAGGGATAATAAAAATTTAGCCTTAACTTTAGATTCTGCTGATATAACCGGTGTTGGTCAATTTAGCTTCGCCGGGCAAAATATCAGTAGCATTAATGATGTTAATGTTGCTCAAACAAAGTTCACTGGCTCATCAGATTCCTCTATTGGCCGTTCGCTAGTGAGTGCAATTAATGAAGTCAATAAATTCAATTTAGATGTCGAAGTTAGTGGTGATATTAATTCTCCTGATTACAAAGTTAAATCGGATTTAGATAATATTATTGGCCGTGCAATTAATAAGCAGTTACAGAAAAAATTAACTGACTTTCAAAATAAGCTACAGTCGGGCTTAAATCAAAAAGTTGCTAAAGCGCTTAAAATTAACGATAGCGAGGCTGCTGAGTTAGCTGATATAGAAAGCTTATTAACAGATACCGATAAAGCATTGAATAAACTTTTAAAATCTAAATTAGCTGATAGTAAAAAAGACGAACTCGAAGATAAGCTAAAGAAAAAGCTGAAAGGTTTATTAGGTTAGAGAGTACTTTTTAACGCAAAATAAAAGGGCCTAGATATAATCATCTAGGCCCTTTTTTAATCGCGAAAATTTATAAAGTTAAATTAATCGACTAACCAAGTTACTTCTTTTTCTTCGCCATTACGCAAGTATTCAAAGACAATCTTTTCACCTTTGTTTACTTCAGATAAACGTTGTCTGATCTTCATTGCACTGGCTAAGTCCTTTAATGCAACGCCGTCAACTTTAACCACAATGTCACCACCAAGTAATACCGGAGTGCGGCCAATAATGACATTTAAGTAACCGCCTTGAAAACCAAGTTTGTGTGCTAAGGTACCAGGGATCACATGTTGTACTAACATGCCGTGCCCGTATTGGTTATTAATCGCCTTCGCTTCATTAGGGCGTAATAAATGCGGGATAAAACCGCTAAAATTACCTGGCGATGAATCCATAACTTCACGAACCGTATCAACAGAAACAACAAAACCTAGGCCATTGCTGCCACCAGATTTAGATAAAATATGACTAACAATACCAATGATATCACCGTCAAGGTTGAATAATGGGCCGCCAGAATTACCCTGGTTAATTGATGCATCGGTTTGTAGTAAGCGAGGTTTGATACTAGTACCTGGAATTTCATCACGGTCTCGAATACCACTTAAGTAACCTACTGATAAGCTATGACTTACCCCATAAGGTGCGCCAATGGCAATAACTTGTTCACCAATGGTATAGCCGCCTTTATCTGCAAGCTTAAGAGGCTCGATACTACTAGGAACCTTTCTTGCTTGGATCATCGCCAAATCAATTAACGTATCAACCCAAACTACATGACCACTAGTTGTACTACCGTCGTTAAAAATAACTTTAATGTTTGTCGCCTTACCAACTACGTGTGCTGCAGTTAAAATACGACCTGTTTTATTAATAAGAGCACCAGAGCCCAATGAGTTTTGAGTTGTTTCTTTGTAGCTCACTTGTCCCGGTTTTGGAGAAGCAATAGAGGTAACGTGTAATTCAACTACGCCATTGTTTACTTTTTTGAATAGCTGTTTTACTGAATCGGCTGCCGATGCTGAAATTGGTAGCACGATTAAAAGTGTTAAAATAAAATTTCGTAACATAAATACCCTGTCGCTTTAATAGTTGTCTTTAAGCGCAGTCTACTGTTTTACTACATAAATGAAAGGATAAACTTACCTTTTAATAACAAAATATGTGTTTTTAACTAAGTGTTAACATTTTAGGGGCAAAAAAAAACCTTAAGCTAAGCTTAAGGTTTTTATCAATCACAATTTAATTTAGCTACTTTTTTTAGCTTGCTTCTTTCTAGCTTTCTTTGCTTTAGCTGCTTTTTTAGCAACTCGAGCTCGTTTGGTTAGACCCGCATTTTTCTTTACTTTGGTTTTGTTGCGCTTAACAGGGACACGTGCTTCTTTATGTTGAGGACGTAACCCTTCAATAACACGACGTGCTAGTTTTTCGTCAATATAGCGCTCAATTTTAGCTAAGAACAGCATCTCATGTGCTTCGACTAATGAGATTGCAGTGCCTTTTTTACCTGCTCGGCCGGTACGACCAATACGGTGCACATAGATATCAGCTTTGTGAGGCATGTCAAAGTTAATTACATGCGTTATATCATCTATATCTAAACCACGAGCTGCAACATCGGTAGCAACAAGGATATTTACATTACCGTTTTTAACGCGATCTACTGCTTTGTTGCGTTTGTCTTGTGGCATTTCGCCTTCAAGCCAAGCATTTCTTAAGTCTTCGCTTTGCAATAAACCGGCAAGAGATTGTACTGTTTCACGCTTGTTAGCAAAAACAACCGCTCGTTTAACATCTTCTTGCTTTAATATATCGACTAATAGTTTTACTTTATGATCTAGGTTATCTGCTAAGTGTAACCATTGATGGGTCTTAGCTTTCTCTTTACGAGAAGGGTCTGATTCTAAAAATACCGGTTCATTTAAAATATCTTTGGAGAAGCGAATAATGCCAGCACCGGCAAGTGTTGCAGAGAATAATAACGTTTGTTTTCTCCACCTTGCTTCACCAACGATACGGCTGATAATTTCTGAAAAGCCCATATCTAGCATGCGATCTGCTTCATCTAATACAAGTAACTCAATATCACGAGCATCAAATTGTTCAGTTTCGATGTAATCCATTAATCGCCCTGGAGTAGCAATTAACATATCAGTTGTTTCTGTCAGTATTTCTTTATGCGAACCGTAGTTTACACCGCCGGTAATTAAACCAATTTTAATATCGGTGTACTCAGTTAATAACTGCGCTTGTTGATAAATTTGCGTCGCTAATTCTCGCGTAGGAGCAAGTATTAAAACTCTTGGAAATCCAGGTTCAGTTCTTGGGTAATCTAATAAATGTTGGGCACAAGGAAGTATAAAAGCTGCTGTTTTACCTGTACCTGTTGGTGCTGATGCTAAAACATCTTTACCAGCCATAGCTTCAGGTATAACTAAGTTTTGGATTGAAGTCGGCTTTTTGAAGCCAGCTTTTGCAGTACCAGCAACGAGTTCATCATCAAGATCAAACTGTGTAAACATGAATAGATTTTACCTTAGAGTGTTTTTATAGAGTTGTTTATATTAATGCTGTCATTCAAGCTGATGGCATTTTGTGCATATTATAGTGGCATAACTGTATATTTCCTATACAAGTTTATGCTTATTACGCTTTTTTACATTTTTGTAACGTTAAGCGTTAGCGATGTCATTAATTTCTTCAAGTAGTTGTTCACACCACTGATTTATACGTTGGTCAGTTAAATCGTACTGAGTTTCGTCATCAAGCGATAAGCCAACAAAATAATCGCCATCTTCAGTTAATGCTTTTGATGCTTCAAACTCATAACCTTCATTTGGCCAGTAGCCTATTACGCTAGCACCTTGCGGTAGAATATGATCGTGTAACATGCCTAAAGCATCCTGAAACCATTGGCCGTAACCTTGTTGGTCTCCTAAACCGAATAGACCGATAATTTTGCCATTAAGATCTAACTCGGTAATATCATCCCAACTTGATTCCCAGTCTTCTTGTAATTCGCCAAAGTCCCAAGTGGAAATACCAAATATGATAACGTCATAAGCTAAACAATCACTTAAAGGCACATCTTTAATATTAAAGATTTCAACCGTTTCTACGCCCATGCAAGCTTGAATTTTTTCAGCTGCCATTTCGGTATAACAAGTTGTTGAGCCATAAAATAATGCAATTTTCATGTTGATGAACATTTCCGATCTTAAATTTGCGGCGATTCTAGCAGATTTAAGCACATAAACTAAAGTTTTTAAGTACTAAAAAGCGCATGTTATGGGCTATAATGTTAGTTAAATATTAGATTAATTGACTGTAAATTAAGATTAATAAAAATCTTTACTGAGTTTTTCTTGTAATTAAAGCAAATTAAAAGTAATTTTACGCCCAAATTATCGGTCCTATGAAGTAAGCGTACGATAAATTTTCCGAAATGAAGTAAAGGAATTAAAACATGTTTAAGAATATAGTTGCGATTGTTACAGCATCCTTGTTGTTGATAACTGCGCCTAGCCAAGCGGCTAATGATACAGATGCAAAGATTAAAGCTAACTTTGCTAAACTTGGCTTACAAGCTGAGTCGATAAACCCATCAAAAATGGATAACTTATTTGAAGTTTTTACAAGCCAAGGCTTGTTTTACACCAATGCTGATGGCTCTTTCTTGATTCAAGGTAAGCTGTACGAAATTACTGATGGCGGTGTATCAAGCTTAACTGAAGAAAGTTTAGCTAAAGTGCGCGTTAACGGCATGGAAACCTTTAAAGACAACATGATTGTTTTCCCTGCTGAAAAAGAAAAATACCAAGTAACCGTTTTTACCGACTTAACCTGTGGCTATTGTCGTAAATTACATAATCAAATGGCTGAGTATAACGATATGGGTATTACTGTTCGTTATTTAGCTTTCCCTCGTGGCGGTTTAGCAAGTCAGTCATACAATGATATGCGTAGTGTTTGGTGTAGTGCCGATCAACAAACAGCAATGACCAACGCAAAAGCTGGCGCTCAGGTTGCACAAAAAATTTGTACAGCACCTGTTGCCGAACAATATGATTTTGGTCGTAAAATTGGTGTAACTGGTACTCCAGCAATTATGTTAGATGACGGCATGATGATCCCTGGTTACCAAACACCAGAGCAAATGCAAAAAATATTACAAAGCTACTCTACTAAGAAAACAGGCTAAGCTTTATTAAGTTTTACCAAGGCGCTATGTTAGCGCCTTTTTGCTTTCAGGGACGAAAGTATGCAAATCACCATGGACCGCTCTTTCACATCCGTATGATCACGGCATTAGTACATCCCTGATACGTCACGGTTTTAGATTTGTAAGATTTCAGGGAATGCAACTATGTAAATCACCATGGAACATTTAACTTCTAGATTATAGGCATTTTATATTTCTTAAACTTGAGTTCTGCGGTAACCTTTAACTAATCTCAGTTGATAAGTCTTTTTTATGCACAAACAAATTTCACGTCGTGAAACCTCTGATACATCCTCGTTACCTGAAAGCCTGCACCCTATCTTAAAAGCTATTTACGCCTCGCGCGGTATAAGTAATGCTGAACAGCTAAAACAAACTGCTGATCAAATGCATAAACCAAATGAGTTAATGGGCTTAGATGTCGCTTGCCAATTATTATTTACTGCAATAAAAGACAATAAACGCATTATTGTAGTTGGCGATTTTGATGCCGATGGAGCAACATCGACCGCACTAATGATGGATGGTTTACGCCTTTTAGGTTCTACCAATCATGATTTTTTAGTGCCAAATCGATTTGAGTTTGGCTATGGCTTAACACCTGAAATAAGTGAAATGGCGGTTAAATCAAAAGCTGCAGAAGTTATTGTAACTGTTGATAATGGTATTAGCTGTATTGCCGGAGTTGCTAAAGCGAAAGAACTTGGCTGTATGGTGATAGTGACCGACCATCATTTGCCAGGTCAAGCACTGCCTGATGCTGACGCGATAGTAAATCCTAACCAACGTGGTTGTACATTCCCAAGTAAAGCGCTAGCTGGCGTTGGCGTTGCCTTTTATTTAATGGCTGCATTACGCCAAATTATGCGCGCTAATAATTGGTTTGAACAACAAGGCATTGGTGAGCCTAATATTGCCCAGTTACTCGATTTAGTTGCCCTTGGTACGGTTGCCGATGTGGTGAGCTTTGATAAGAATAATCGAATCTTAGTAGCGCAAGGTTTAAAGCGTATAAGAGCCGGAGCAACTCGCCCTGGTATTCAGGCGTTAATTGAAGTGTCAGGTAAAAATCAGTATAAAATGGTGGCTAGTGATTTTGGTTTTGGTTTAGGGCCAAGGCTTAATGCCGCAGGGCGCTTAGATGATATGGGCCTAGGTATTCAATGCTTACTTGCTACTGATTTAAATCAAGCAAGGGTTATGGCAAGTGAGCTTGATGATTTAAATAAAGCTCGTCGTGAAATAGAGCAGGGCATGCAATATGAAGCTGAGAATGTACTTAAAAGCTTAGAATTTACTGAGGATAATTTACCTTCTGCGATAGCACTGTTTCAAGACGACTGGCATCAAGGTGTTATTGGTATTGTTGCTGGGCGTTTAAAAGAAAAGTTCCACCGCCCAACAATAGTATTTGCTAGTGCCAATACTGATATAAACAGTGATAATACTGAAATAAAAGGCTCTGCTCGCTCAATTCCTGGTTTGCATATTCGAGATTTATTAGAGCACATTGACTCACAGCACCCTGGTCTTATTCTTAAATTTGGCGGCCATGCGATGGCTGCGGGTTTATCTATAGATAAATCTAATTTTGCACAGTTTCAAACGCTACTTAATGAGTACGCACAAAAGTGGCTAAGCGTTGATATGCTGCAAGGTAAAATTTTATCTGATGGCGAACTATCTAAAGATGCGTTTAATCTGGAATTTGCCAGTGTATTGCGCGAAGCTGGTCCTTGGGGACAAAACTTTGCTGAGCCAGTTTTTGATAATCATTTTCGCTTAATCCAGCAACGCATTGTTGGCGAAAAACATCTAAAAATGGTGGTTGAAATAGATGGCTTAGCTGTTGATGCCATCGCTTTTAATATTGATATAAAGCAGTGGCCAAATCATCAGTGTGAATGGGTACATTTAGCATATAAGCTTGATATTAATGAATTTAGAGGTAAGCAAACGGTGCAATTGTTGGTCGATTACTTACAGCCCGCATAGTGAAACTTCCTCAATAAGTTCAATCTATTGACGCTAATATACCAGTAGATTATTGCTTACTTTAATTAAGCAATAATCTAAATTTTCCTCATCAACTAAACTTTTTAGCAAACTTCCCCCTTAAATCTATATTCTGATGCGTAAATACGTTACAATGCGCGACTATTTTTCTTAAGTTTTAAAGCTGAATATTATAGATGTTTGAAGTTGCACCACTACACAACCAAATAAAAGACATTCGCGAACGCACCAATGTGCTTCGGGGGTACCTTTGACTACGACCAGAAATCAGAACGTTTAGTTGAAGTAAGTCGAGAATTAGAGTCTCCAGATGTATGGAACGAACCAGAACGAGCGCAAGCGTTAGGTAAGGAACGTTCAGCATTAGAGTTAGTAGTTAAAACTATTGATGATATGGATACCGGTTGTGAAGACATCGAAGGTTTAATCGAGCTTGCCGTTGAAGAGAGCGATGAAGAAACATTAACGGATGCAACCGCTGAGCTTGAAACTTTAGAAGAACAATTAGCTAAACTTGAGTTTCGCCGTATGTTTTCTGGCCCGCAAGATGCCAATAATTGCTATCTTGATATTCAATCTGGCTCTGGCGGCACCGAAGCGCAAGATTGGGCGCAGATGCTACAACGTATGTTTTTGCGTTGGGGCGATGCTAAAGGCTTTAAAGTTGAAGTAATTGAAGAAGCCGATGGTGATGTAGCTGGTATTAAAGGCTGTACTATCAAGTTTTCAGGTGAGTACGCTTACGGTTGGTTAAGAACCGAAACAGGCGTTCATCGCTTAGTGCGTAAATCGCCATTTGACTCAAGTGGTAAGCGCCATACGTCATTTGCCTCGGCATTTATTTACCCAGAGATTGACGACGATATTGAGATTGATATCAATCCTGCAGACTTACGTATTGATACTTTCAGAGCATCTGGCGCAGGTGGACAACACGTAAACAAAACCGATTCTGCCATTCGTATTACTCATATTCCTACGAATGCAGTGGTTAGTTGTCAGGCTGATCGCTCGCAGCATAAAAACAGAGCCACGGCAATGAAGCTACTTAAAGCGAAATTGTATGAGCTTGAAATGCAAAAGCAAAATGACGATAAACAAGCCTTAGAAGATGGCAAGTCAGATATCGGCTGGGGTAGTCAAATTCGTTCGTACGTACTTGATGATAGCCGTATTAAAGATTTAAGAACTGGGGTTGAGTCGCGTAATACGCAACAAGTACTCGACGGCAGTTTAGACCAATTTATTGAAGCCAGTTTAAAATTTGGCTTATAAACAAATTACGTAATATTGAGAACCTAAAAATGACTGAACAAGTAAAAGACGAAAACAAATTAATCGCAGAGCGTCGCGGTAAATTAGCTAACATTCGTGAAAACTGTCCTGCAAATGGCCACCCGAATGATTTTGATCGTGAGCATTACGCTGCCGATATTCAAGCAGAACATGGTGAAAAAACCAAAGAAGAGCTTGAAGAGTTACAAGTAACTTATGCTGTAGCTGGTCGTGTTATGGCTAAACGTGGTCCATTTTTAGTATTACAAGACATGTCTGGTCGTATTCAAGCATACGCTGAAAAAACCGTACAAAAAGACATTAAAGCTCGTTGGGGCTTATTAGATATTGGCGATATTATTGGCGTTAAAGGTGTTTTACATAAATCAGGTAAAGGTGATTTATACGTGAATATGGAAGAGTATTCATTGTTAACTAAATCTCTACGTCCATTACCAGAGAAATTCCACGGTTTATCTGACCAAGAAATGAAGTACCGTCAGCGTTACGTTGATTTGATCATCAATGAAAAAACACGTGATACTTTCCAAGTACGTTCGCAAATTGTAAGTGGTATTCGTAACTTCTTAACCGAGCGTGGCTTTATGGAAGTTGAAACGCCAATGCTACAAGTTATCCCTGGTGGTGCAACGGCTAAGCCATTTGAAACATTCCATAATGCATTAGACATTGACATGTTCTTACGTATTGCTCCTGAGCTTTACTTGAAACGTTTAGTTGTTGGTGGTTTTGAAAAAGTATTCGAAATTAACCGTAACTTCCGTAACGAAGGTCTATCAACTCGTCATAATCCAGAATTCACTATGATTGAATTCTACCAAGCATACGCTGATTACAACGACTTAATGAACCTTACCGAAGATATGCTACGTACTCTTGCTGAAAACGTTATGGGCAACCCTGTTATTCGTAATACGGTTAAAAACGGCGAAGGTGAAGTTATCGAAGAGAAATTCTACGATTTCGGTAAGCCATTCGAGCGTTTATCTATGATGGATGCTGTGATTAAACACGCGCCTCATTTAGATGCGGATGTTATTAAAGATCCTGAAGGTCGTTTTGACGAGCTTAAAGCAATTGCTAAGCAAGTTGGCGTTAAAGAGCCAGAAGGTAAAAACGTTTGGGGTCCAGGTAAGTACCTATGTGAAATATTTGAAGAAGTTGCCGAGCACAAGCTTGACCAACCGACATTCATTACTGAGTACCCTTGGGAAGTTTCTCCTCTTGCTCGTCGTAATGATGAAAACTCATTTATTACTGACCGTTTCGAGTTCTTCGTTGGCGGCCGTGAATTAGCAAATGGTTTCTCTGAGCTTAATGATGCAGAAGATCAAGCAGCACGCTTTAAAAAGCAAGTTGAAGAAAAAGACGCTGGCGATGATGAAGCAATGCACTTTGATGAAGATTACATCACAGCTCTTGAATACGGTTTACCACCAACAGCTGGTGAAGGTATTGGTATCGACCGTCTAGTAATGTTATTTACTGATTCACCAACAATTAAAGACGTAATTTTATTCCCACACATGCGTCCAGTTGCTGAATAAGCTTTACCCTAAAAACGAATCAAAAAAGCCCCGTTAAATCTAATTTAACGGGGCTTTTTTATAATTATATTAGCTGAGATATCTATTGCTTATAAGCGAATATAACAGGTGAAGAAAATAAAAAAACAAATCATAAATAAAATCTAATTTGTTGTATTTGTGTGATTTTTATGTAAAGTTATTACTATAAAAACTCTAAAGAAAATATGGATATGTCAAAACTCAAACTTTTCACTTTGCTAACTTTGTTTATTTCTTCACTACAAGGTTGCGTAAGCTCTAATTCTTCAATACAAGATAAAACCGCAATTGGTGATGAAAATATTCACATTAATATATTAGAAGCTGTTGGTCACGACCCTATGAATGTAGGTAATATTCTCAACTCTAACTTTAAAAACTATAATGTTTCTTCGCAAATTGTCGATAAAGTAAATTCACGCAGAAGTGGCAGTGGTTTTGTTATCGCGGATGGTTATTGGATAACAAATTTTCATGTGATAGATGGCTTAGAAACTATAAATATAGCCACTGTGGATAGAAATATCCCAGCTACTGTGATTGCAACAGATGAAAATTCTGATTTAGCCCTGCTTAAAGCTGATACGACTGGATTTTTGCCAATAAAGATAGGAAAAGCAGATGTTGCTGAACAAATATTTGCAATAGGTTACCCTATGCCAGATATGCTTGGTAGCCAAGCTCGCGTCACGTCTGGCTTGATAAATAGTTTAGCTGGCTTTAAAGGTTCACAGGATCAAATTCAAATATCTGCACCTATACAACCAGGAAATTCTGGTGGACCTGTTATAGGAGAAGACTTTTCTTTAAAAGGTGTTGTTGTTAGTTCTGCATCGACTGTTGCTACGGCACAAAAAACAGGTGTTTTAGCCCAAGGTATTAATTTTGCAATTTCACCTAATATAGTTCATGGTTGGTTAGTTCAAAACGACATTAAACAGCCTAAAACTTATGCAACAAACATTAAAGAAGCAATTAATAGTACAGGGATGATTACTGTTGTTCGTCAAGAGTCTAAATTGCGTAATTATGTATTAAAATATAGTTATATTCATTACTGGGATTTGGGTGATCACATTCGAAATTTAAAGTTAGAACTGAGTGATGAAAGTACCGGTGATATAATTCTAAACACTTATACTCATGCATCAACTAGTGGTGTACAGCAACCTGTTAGAGATGCAGTAAAGCAAATTATAAAAGACCTACAATTAGAAACAATTCCTTTAAAACAACAATTAACCATAACTAAAATATCAAAATCAAGAACACTAAATATAACTTTATCTGATGGTAATAATTATGAACTACCAACGGTTACAAATAAAAAATTTGATAAAGAGCAACCTGTAACTTTAACTTTTAAAACTGACAACAAATTTTATCTTAAACAACAACACTGGAAAAATAGTATTGTAGTGAAAAAGCGTAGTATTTAAGGCAACCGTTCAGGTTTAAGTTTTTAGCCCCGCTGATTAACTGTTAGCGGGGCTTTTTATTTGTATTGATAACACTAACATTAACTTTGTCGAACTTTGCGGTATTTTAACGGTGTGGTATTAAACCAACGCTTAAAAGCCCGATTAAAATTGCCCTTATCTTTATAGCCAAGTTCTTGGCAAATCTCAGTAATTGATAATTGGCTTGTTGCTAATAAACGTTGTGCTTTATGCTTTTTATCGTCATCAATAAGCTCTTTTAGATTAGATTTTTGCTCACTTAGAATTCTTTGTAATTTTCTTAAATTAATATTTAGCATTTTAGCAATCTTATTAGCGTCAGCATTGTTGCCAAAATAATTCTCAGCTAATAAGCGAGTAATTAGTAATTTAGGGTCACGGCTAATTGGTTGCTGCTCAATGGCTTGTAACGGTAATTTGTTGTTAAATTTAAAATGCTGTTTATCTATAGCAATAGCCGTGCATTCATTAGCGAAAGAGCATTGCGTTGCAGGGAATTTGTTTAAGTAGACTTTATTACTGCTTTTAACCGACTTAAACTTAATTGCATTTGGCTGCCAATCCTTGCCTAAATAATGCTGTAAAAATGTCAGTAGCATAGAGACCACTAATTGTTCTATTTGCTCTTCGCCATTAATTATTCCTGGAGTGCCTATTCGGCATAGCCAATAGTTATCTCCATCTTCTTTTAGCCAAAAGTTAGGGCAATTAGATTGTTGTTTTACAAATTGAAAAAACAAATTGATTGCCTGCTCTAAGTTATCTTGGCCAAACAATTCAGGCATTAGTTGTTTATAGTATTTATCGGCAAATAACTCTCCAACTAATAAACCAAATTCATCTCTGGTAACGTGTTTTGCACTATTTTCCATTAACTGCCATATAGGCAGTTCTAAAATTAAATTTTGCTCTGTTGCAACGTGCGATCGGGTTAATGTAACTGAGCTTAGAAGCTTCTCTGTTGGTGCATTTAAATCATCAAGCACATCAATAATAGATTTTAAGTAAATAGCATCGGCTACATAAAAGTTTGGATACATAAACAACTCCATAATTTAGTTAAGTTTAAGGTAACTAAATCATCTTATGTCGTCAAATGACATTTTTTGTCAAATTAAGCGTGCAACCTATTAATTGCTAACTATATTTAGTTAAGAGTTAACGTATTAATCTACGTAGCAAGTTACCCGTACTTTCAAATTTTTAAAGGCAATGCAATGAACTTAAAGACAAAAAAGATAGCAACCATTTTAACGAAAACATCCTTAGCTGTGACCCTTGTTGTTGGTATGTCTGCCAATGCACTGGCAGAGCAAGTTCTATTTAAAAATGTGAATATTTTTAATGGCACAGAAAATAAACTGTATGAAGGCCATAATGTTCTTGTTGAAGACAAGCTAATTAAAACAATTTCTAAAAAATCAATTAGCACTGAAAAAGGCGCTAAAGTAATTGATGGTAAGGGACGTACATTAATGCCAGGCCTTATTGATGGCCATGTTCATATCATGATCAACTCAAACTACTCAGACATTATTCCTAACCAAGACCCGTACGATTTAGGCATCAAATCAGCCATTGTTGCTAAAGACTTCTTAATGGATGGTTTTACCTCTATTCGTGATATGGGCGGGCCTGCTTTTGCTACGGCGCGTCAAATTAAAAAGGGCGAGATAGTTGGCCCACGTATTTACCCATCGGGTGCGTTTATCTCACAAACTTCTGGTCATGGTGATTTTCGCGGTCGTTTTGATATGGGGTATACGATTCGTGGCGGCGATTCTGATGTCGGTGTTTGGGAAAAGTTAGGTTTTGGCGCTGTTGCAGATGGAGTCCCTCAAGTGCTCGAGCAAACACGCTTAAACTTACGTCATGGCGCAACGCAAATAAAAATGATGGCAGGTGGTGGTGGTTCATCTAAGTATGACCCAATTGACACCACTCAATATTCAGTTGAAGAAACATGTGCCATTGTAGAAGCTGCGAAAGATTGGGGCACCTATGTTGGCGCTCATATCTTTACCGACAGAGCCATTAACCGCGCACTCGATTGTGGTGTGAAAACCATGGAACACGGTTTCTTTGCCTCGTTTGAAACTTATCAACGTGTAGGTAAAGAAGGCGGATTTATTGTTCCGCAAATGTGGGCTTTATCACCAGAACTTGCTAACAACCCTAATATGCCAGCCGATAAATTACCAATGGTAGCTGTACTTCAAGAAACTTATAAAGACGTTGGTCGTACTATGTTAGATGCCGGCGTTAAAGTTGCTTTTCAGTCTGATTGGGTAGGTGAAATAGAAGAAGCTAATAGAGCTCGTCGTTATGAAATTTACTGGCGTACAGTGATGTTTAGTGGTGGTAAAAACAACTACGATGGTAACTTTGAAGTACTCAAACAGTTAACTTCAGTTGCTGGTGAAATGCTTGCTTTATCTGGCCCTCGAAACCCTGCTCCAGGCCCTATTGGTGTTATTGAGGTAGGCGCTACCGCTGATATTTTATTGGTTGATGGTAACCCGCTAAAAGATATTCATGTATTAAACGGTGGCTATAAAGAGTGGTATTCACAACCTGCGCCAAGAGAAAATCCAATTAAAACCATTCAGTTAATTATGAAAGAAGGCGTTATTTACAAAAATGAATCGTAAATAATGATAATGCGGACAAGGCTTTTATAGCTTGTTCGCTTTTTTTGTTTACCAGTTAAAGCAGTTTAAACCGTAAATTAGTTAAGCTTTGAGTACCAATAGGTAATAAATATGCGCAATAACCATTTAGGTAGTTTTTTATTGTTAGTATTGCTTGCAATACCCCAGATAAGTTTCGCCACAAGTTCAGAACAAACATGGCAAAAATTGCGTCCCAATTTAGCGCCATTTAACGACCCTTTTAAACAGCTAACACAGCCACAACTCGATGATTTAGGATACTTTGTCGCCTTATCTGAAGATATAACGCTAATTGAGAGCCAAGCCCCAAACTATAAAAAGTTACCTGAGTTAAAGCTAAAACAAACCGCGCTAGAGCAAGAGTTACAATCGCAAAATATAAATGTTAATTATCTGTTGTCACAACGAAAAATTGTGATGCAGAAAAGAGAGCAAGCAGCTACTGCAACAAACCCTGAGATAATTAATAGCTCAACTAAACACACTGTTTCTGGCTATTTAGTTCCGATAGAAATTGAAAATAATGCAATAAAAACCGCATTTTTAGTGAAAGATTCTCCTTACTTTGTTGTTGCTCACCAACACCACGTTCCCCAGCCAAATCAAACCATATACGTTGATTTAAGTAAGTCTAATATCATGCCATCAAAAGAAAAAGTTACTCTTAGCGGTTTACTTAATACCGATGATGTTAAGAAAAATTTAAAGTCTGCAGATAATCATGAAATGAATTATCACGCAGTTTATAAATTAGAAAATGTGACCATCATTGAGCAACAAGGCGATTAAATTATTTTTATTGCAACTCAAAAGGCGAGCCTTAATGATTAACAAGTTTGCTTTAACACTTCTATCCCTATTTTTTTGCCATGTAGCAGTTAGTGCTAATGATGGTATTAAAGCGTTTGGTGAACCTAAAGTATCAGCTGATTTAGTTCGTTTTGCTGTTATTGGAGATTTAACCGGCGGAGAAAGAAAAGGAGTCTTTAAAGTTGGCAGTGAAGCGATAAATAAAATGCAGCCAGATTTTATTTTAAGTATCGGTGATTTAATTGAAGGTGGTACAGAAGATGTCGCCACGCTTAACAAGGAATGGTCTGTATTTAAACGTAATTTAAACAAAAAGGGTATCGTATTTTTCCCTACAGTTGGTAATCATGATATCTCAAATATGGTGATGCGAGATTGGTACACCAAAACTGTCGGGCCGCGTTATTACCATTTTAAACATAAAAACGTGCTTTTTTTGATTTTAGATTCTGAAGATTTCACCAGTGAATTTTTTAGTAACTTTAAAAACAAAAGAAACCAAGCAATTGAGGTTTATAAGCAAGACCCGAAAAAATTTAATGATACAGAATACGCGAAAATGCCAGAGCGTAAATATGGAGAAATTAGCCGTGAGCAAAGAGATTATTTTCTTGATGTTATAAAACAAAATAAAGACGTTCGTTGGACATTTTTATTAATGCATAAACCTATTTGGCAAAGCCAAGATGAAACTAATTTTAAGCAAATAGAATCCGCTTTAAATAAACAAAACTTTACCGTGTTTAATGGTCATGTTCATAGTTATCAATACTGGCAACGTAACAATATGGATTACATTCAATTAGCTACCACAGGTGGAGAGCATACAATTGGTGATGGTGAAAATATGGACCATATTATGTGGGTAAGTATTGACGACTCAGCACCTAAATATTTAAACATTAAATTAACTGGCATGTTAGATAAAAAAGGCAATATACCAGCAGAGGGTGAACGTCTGTTGATGGATGAAAAGTAGCATTACGCTATTAGCCTAAACTAAATAAACCACACTTAAATTACAAAACATTATATAAATATCAACAGGGAAAACTATGGCTGTTCAAATTAAAAAGTATTTAGCATCTCCATTTATTAGCTTAATGATACTTGTTGCTTTATCTTCCAGCTCTTTCGCGCAAGAAAGTGATGCTGATAAAGCGGCAAAGGAATTGGCTAATCCCAATACCGCGTTAGCAAGTCTCAATTTTAAGTTTCAATACACCACCTTTGAAGGCGATTTACCAAAAGCTGATGATCAAACTCGCAATATGATTTTATTTCAGCCGAGTATGCCTTTCCCCCGTGAAGATGGCAGTAAAATTTTATTTAGGCCTGCTGTGCCAATGTTTATTCAACAGCCCATATATCAAGGTGGGGATAGTTGGAGTGATGAGTCAGGTCTTGGTGATATTTCGTTTGATTTAGCCTATGCCCCTAAATCTGAGGCAGGTAACTTAACTGCTTATGGTTTTATTATGTCACTACCTACGGGGGCAGATGAGCTAAACATGGGTGAGAGCACAACGTTTGGTCCTGAAATGTTATTAGGTAAATTAAGCGCTGAAAGTATTTTTGGTGTGTTCCCTAATCATCAATGGGACATTGCTGGTGATAACGACATAAGCCTTACTTCATCACAATTTTTTGCGATATTACTTCCCGGTGGTGGTTGGAGCTATGGTACATCGCCTATTGTTAGTTATAACTGGAATGCCGAAGATGGCCAAGAGTGGACTGTGCCAGTTAACTTTACTGTAAGTAAAACCTTAATATTAAGCGGTAGACCTTGGAAGTTGGGTGTTGAGTTAAATTATTATGTGGAAAAACCTGATGCATTTGGTCCCGAATATATGATCAGTTTCAACATTACTCCAGTGGTAGAAAACTCTTTGGTTAGTTGGTTTAAATAACTGGTAAAGGAATTATTATGAATACAAACAATTGGTTTATAAGTCGATTATCAATTGCAGTCTGCACCGGACTTACTGCCAGTGTATTTTTATCTGCGAATGCTTTTGCTGAAGGCGGTAAGAAATATGATGCCGATGAAGGTTTTGGTGGGCCAGCGGAAACTACTCATCAATTAGAAGATGATGATAAAGAAAAGTTGCCAATATTTAGACTCCCTGCCATTGATGATGGCGTAAAAAATATCAAAGATTGGAAGCATCAAGTTTACGAAGATACAGGCCTGCAGTTTGGTTTAGATTATAGCGTTTTATATCAAAATTTAAGTGATACAACCCCCGGTGCCGCACATGATAGCGCTTCTTCTGGAATTGCTCGATTTTATGGTAAATGGGAGTTTATTAACAAAGGCGAAATGAACTCGGGATCACTAGTTTTTAAAGTGGATAATCGCCATGAGATAGGTGATGCCACACCATCAGAGCTTGGTGGTAATGCCGGTTATTTAAGTCAAACGGGTATGCTATTTAGTGACAAAGGCACAGTATTAGTCGACTTTAATTATCAGCAATATTTCAATGATGGTAATACTGCGATTGTTGTGGGTAAGTTTGATCCAAATGATTACTTTAACGTACTAGGTTATGCCATTCCTTGGACTGCTTTTTCAAATTTAGATTCATTACTAACTATGTCCATAGCTTTGCCTGATAATAGCTACGGGATAGGCATGGGACATTGGTTTAATGACAATATCTATATCAATGGTGCAATAAATGATGCAAATGGTACGGTTGATACCGATGACCCATTTGAAGAAGGTTTTGATGAGTTATATAAAACAGTTGAGCTAGGATATTCGCCAAGTAAGGGGGAGCGATACTTTAAAAATGTCCATGTAATGCTTTGGCAGATGGATGAGAAAACAGCCTACGGCGAAGATAACACTTATCAAGATGGCGCAGAAGGTATTGTTATCGGGGCAAACTATACTTGGGAGCTAGAGTGGATGGTATTTGCAAAACTAGGTTTTTCAAGTGTTGATTCCGCTGCTGTTCCACAATTGTATGAGCGAGATGTTACCGTTGGTTTTATCAAATACTTTGCCGAGCGATCAGACTTACTCGGTATGTCGCTGTCACATGGCCAAATACCGGATGAATTTGGCACACCTAATGACTCACAAACCACCTTTGAAGCGTTTTATCGTATTCAGTTAGCGCAAAACATGGCAATAACGCCAAATGTTCAGTATTTAATTGATCCTGCGCTTAATACCGAAGACGATATTATTGTTACCGGCTTAAGATTTCGCATAACCCTTTAAAAACATGGAACGTTTTTTAGGGATAAGTAAGGTATCAACCACATAACAACAATGACCAATAATATCCATAACATGCATAAAGTATATAAGTTTTAGCGCAGTTAACCCATCAATTTTAATTTGTATCTTTTAATTCGTAGCCACAATTACTGGTTATGTTTTTTTGGTAAGTGCTTTATGGTGAATTGGTTATAAAGGTGTCGCCTAAGCGAAAAACTCTCTTATAAAATATCCGCAGAAGACGATGTGTTATTCGTCACTATAATCAGGAAAGGTAAGCTTGATATTACTAAGCATTACGATATGAAATATAGTGGTTACCGAGCTGGTAACCACTATATTTACTTTATAACGGGTGTTTATAACCTAAACAATGACGTCGCTGATGCTGATAATATGCAAACCACTTTCTATCATATCCAACACATGTATAAAGGATATAAGTTTTAGCGCAGTTAACCAATCAATGTTTCATTTGTATCTTTTTACTCATATCCGCAATTCCTGGTTATACCTATCGCTAAGTTCTTCCTTATAAATTGGTTATAGCGGCACCGCCTTGAACGAAAAATTCTCATATACAATAACCGTAGAAGACGAAGTGCAGTGCGTCACTATAATCAGCGAAGGTAAGCTTAATATTACTAAACACTCCGATATTAAAGATAGTGATTACCGTGCTGGTAACCAGTATATGTACTTTAAAGCTGGTGTTTATAACCAACACAATGAAGGTGCTGATAGGGATTATGTGCAAGCCACTTTCTCTAATATCCATAACAAGCATAAAGGATAGAAGTTGTAGCGCAGTTAACCCATCAATGTTTCATTTTTATCTTTTAACTCGTAGCTATCATTACTGGTTATACTGCTTGGTAACCACTCTTTCAATAAATTGGTTGACACTTTGGTTTGGGTTGGCTAAGTTAACGGTTAGTTAAAATTGATGTTGCTCTAATATAATTAATAATAATAAATGTAAATATAACTGATAATAAATGTAAGTTACCGGCTTGCAATGATAAAAATAAAGGGAGAACTAGAAATGTCCTTAATATTAGGAAAAAACAAGAAATCCACCCACAAGGCAGGGAAGTTTAGGCTTTCACCTACAGCAAAATGGATAAAAGCTGCCGTAATTACTTCGGCAGCTAGCTCTTTTGCATTTTCGGCATCAGCGCAAGAAGCCCAAACTGAAAATCCAGATACAGTCGATAATGATATAGAAGTTGTAGAAATTGTTGGTACACGTAAAACAATTCAAGACCAAATTGCAATAAAGCGTGAAGCTACCACTGTTGTTGACGGTTTATCTGCTTCAGATATTGGTGATTTACCTGCGCTTTCAATTGGTGAGGCGCTAGAGTCGTTAACTGGAGCATCATCTCACCGTGAAAATGGTGGTGCTACTGAAATCAGTATTCGTGGTTTAGGCCCATTCTTAAGTGCGACACATATTAATGGCCGAGAAGCGACCAATGGTAGTGGTGACCGTTCAGTTAACTTTTCTCAGTTCCCATCAGAGCTGATGCAGAAAGTAGCTATTTATAAAACACAAGATGCTTCCATGATTGAAGGTGGGGTTGCCGGTGTTATTTCCCTAGAGACACTTAAGCCTTTAGAGTTTGGTAAGCAACGTTTTCAGGCTGAAGTAAAAGCTAACTACAATCCTGACCAAGCAAACGTTGACAATTCACTTCAAGATGATTTGGGCTACCGTGGAACACTAAGTTATGTTGACCAATTTGAATTTGATAACGGTCAAGCGCTTGGTATGAGTGTAGGTTTTCAACGTCAAGATATTAGCCAGCCAGAAGCTGAATATAGAAGCTCAAGCCCAACAGGCTCATCTTTGTGGGCATGTTTGAATGATCCAACCAATACCAATACCGGTTTTTTCCGTAGCTCAGCGGGCGATTGTGAAGATGGCGTCGATGGTTCGCGTAACGAAGGTTATAATACTGATATTGATCCAGATACAGGTCTTGCAGTAGATGACGGTACACCATACGCATGGACTGGTTCAAGTAGAAGCTTCCGTCAAAACGAGACGTCTGATGAAAGAGACGCTTTGTTCTTTGCTTTACAATACCAACCCTCAGATGCGTGGGATATAAATTTAGACGTGCAAGTTTCAGATCGTACTCAAGCTGAAGCTCGTCATGATTTAATCTTCTTGCAAAAGCGTGTTACACCGGGTGTAACAGGCCAAAATCTGATCACAAACGATGTTGGCGCTATTCTTCATTGGGAAGGTGAAGAACGTATCGAATCCGCGGGCGAGCAGTTTTCACGTGAAGAAAACTATCGTGGATACGGATTGAACGTTGAACATTTTTTCTCTGATGACCTAAAAATTAGCGTCGACCTTGGCTATTCTGAAACAAGCCGTGAAGAACTACAAATAACAAACCGAGGAAGAACTAGCTCTCGCCCATTCTTTTCTTGGGATTTAGGTTCAACTATTCCAGAATTCACAGTTACGGATTTTGATGTGACTGATATTTCTAACTTTACTAGTGATCTTCGTACTCGCATAGATAGAGAAAATGTACGCGATAACGAAGTTATTGGTGCTCGTATTGATATTGAATATAATCTAGACCATGATATTTTTAGTAGCGTTCAAGGTGGCGTTCGAGTTTCAGAACTAACGTTTGTTCAATTTGGTGGAACTAATGGTAATGGCTCAAGAGACACATATGAATTAGATGAAACTGTAACATCAGCCCTCGACGTACTTGAAGGTTGTCAAATAGACTTCCCTGAGTCTGATTTTTTATCTACTGTATCTGACGGTGATATTATTACCCATGTTGACACTTCAGGTAATGTTGTAGAAAGCGGTACAGGCTCTTCGTGGGCAACTTACGATAACAAATGTTTCTCTCAATCAGTAGCAGCATCTGCAGGCGGACAATTCGCATACCCAGAGGTTGTATACGAGAGTACGGGTACTATTGACGTAACAGAAGAAACAACGGCTGCTTACGCAATGCTTAGCTACGACACTGAAATGTTTGGTAAATTTATTCGTGGTAATTTTGGTGTTCGAGTAGTTGATACTGAGGTTACTTCTATTGGTTTTAGAGAAGGTTTTGACGTTGTCACTGATCCAGTGACAGGAGAGGTCAGTCTAGTAACAAACGGTACTATAGAAAAAATTAAAAGTGGCGGTGATTACACAGAAGTATTACCAAGTTTTAATTTAGTAGTTGATTATGATGAAGATATTATCCTAAGAGCCGGTATTTACCGAGGTATGTCACGTGCAGATCCATCTGATATGGGGTATAGCCGCACATTCGTAACCGATGAATCAGATACTCCTGAATCAGTTGAAGACTTGTTAGTGGGTGTTAATGGCTCTGGTAATCCAGACCTTCAGCCACTAATGTCATGGAACTATGATGCTGCTGTTGAATGGTACCCGAGCGATGACTCTATTGTAGCGGTAGGTGTTTATTACAAGCAATTCAATGGCGGTTTCCAACAGCAAACCGAGTTAGAGAATTTTATTGTTGACGGTGTGGAAGTAGCTTTACCTATTACTAATTCAGTAACTAGTGACGAAGAAAGTGACTTGATAGGGTTAGAAGCGTCATTTTCTTATCGTTGGGATTCTGGCGTTGGTGTGAAGCTTGGTTATAACTATGCAGATACAAACTTTGAATTTGAAGATAGTAACTACGGTGATACTTTTACTACTGATTTAGATGGTGTAACCACTCAGCTTACCAAAGGTATTGTTCCTCCTGGCTCCGTACCTGGATTTTCTGAGCATGTATTTAATGGACAGGTTTACTACCAAATTGGCGATTTTGATACCGCGCTTATCTACAAGTATCGTAGCGAATACTTCCAACCTTACACTTCTAACGGCACAAGACTGCGTTATGTTGATGAGGCTGGTGTTTGGGAAGCTCGTGCATCTTACAAAATCGATAAACACGTTCGAGTTAAATTTTCAGCAATTAACTTGTTTAGCGAACATCGTTCTGATGACTTCTATACTGAAGGTAACTTAGGTCAAGTAAGTGACTATGGCCCTCGCCTATTCGCGGGTATAAGCGTTAAGTACTAGACAAACAAAGTACTTAGTTATAACAAGCTAAATTTGAAAATAATAAGATTTTTTGGAGTAGAAAACATGATTAAGAAATCACTTATATCCGTTATCATCGCGACAACCTTAGTAGGTTGTGGTGGTGATGATAATGCTGCACTGGATGGCAATACACGTGGTAACATCGAAATAATTGGAAGCGACTTTTTCGCTGGCGCTACACTTTCTGCAGTAGCTAGTGATGCAGACGGAATTCAAGCCGATACTATTACCTACGTTTGGTCAACCGGTACTACCGGCACATCTTACACAATTACCGAAGCTGATGAAGGCTCAGTAATTACTGTTTCTGCTAGATATACCGATGATGCAGGCTTTACAGAAGGTGTTGGTGCATCCACACCTGCTATCAACCCAACCTTGAATGTTACTGCTAGCATTATCAAAGGTCCTGTTGATGGTGCAAGTTGTGACATATTTGCCGTTGATGAAAGTGGTGCTGCGGTTCTTCCTGCGCAAGGCACTGCAACTTCTGACGGTTCAGGTGGTGTTACATTTAACAATGTACACTTCGAAGGCGTTGGTTTAATTACATGTACAGGCGGTACTTATACGGATGAGTCGACAGGTTTAACCTTAGATGCACCGCAACTAAGATCTGTTGTCAGTGTAGTTGAAAATATTGTTGAGACAGATGATGATGGTAAAGAAATACTACTACCACCACCGACCTATGTTGTTTCTCCTTTAACCGAAATGGCTGTTCAAAACGCTGCTAGTGATTTAAACCAGTTCGCCGATGAAGCTGCAATCATGAACCGTCGCTTTGGCATTCGTTTTGATATAACAGAAGTACTTCCTACTGCAGTAGGTAATGTTGACCTTGGTGCCGATGGCGCGGAAGAGAACGATAGATACGGCTCTGTGTTAGCACTTTTATCTCAACTTGATGCTGACAACGAAGATATGGACATATCTGCGGTTATGGAAGCTCTGGCTACTGACATTGCAGATGGTTCTTTTTCTGAAGAGTCTTTAACTACATTTGAAACAGCACAAATTAATCTGCAAACTACATCAGAAGTTGCTGGCTCTGTTGATGAGCTCTTACTTGACGCGATAGGCGCTGCTGTGGGTTACAACAATAACCCGGTTGCAGCAATCATTGAGGGTGATCTATCAGGTACAGTTCGAAATACTGCAATTGACCCGTTAACTGGTTCAGTTACGGTTATAGATCCAAACTTTGAAGAAGATGCCATTGCTGCTCAAACTAATGTAGCACTTGATTATGGTACATTTAGTATCACTGCCAATGGTGTTTGGTCATATAAAGTTAACACTGAAAACGATACTGTGGCTAGCCTTGCATTAGGAGATTCTGTAAATGATTATGTCTCTATCGCTTCTATAGATGGCACCTCTGCTCAAATTCAGATTCGTGTAGCTGCGCTTACTCAGGTTGCAAAAATATCGGATACAGGTGGCGATACGGGTGAAATTAGATTTAGGGTTGATAACCTTCGTAAAGGTAAACTGACTGCAACTTTCACTAAAGAGGTTGCTCTTGGTAGTGATGGAAATGTGAAAGATGCTTATATTACGCTTTATGGTTCATCTGGTAGTTCAAGTGAATCGTTAATAGACCTGCGTATTCAAGGTAACCAGACTATTGATGATGCTCCGGTAGCCCCTCGTTTCTTTGTTCGAAATACTGACAGTGACGCCTATCCTGGTGATATCATCACTGCACCATTTGTTGAAGATCAGTTTCACGAAGTAGATATTACATGGAATTTAGATGCAGCTGAACAAATCACTGTAACTATTGATGGTCAAGTGATTGGTGGCGGTGCTTTCTCTACTGCAGCAGTTGTTGACTCGGATTTTACAAATTTAGACCAGTGGTTCGCTGATGGTGTGAAATCTATCCAATTTAGATTTGGTGATAATGATAGAACGATTCCTTTTGGTTCTTTCTATGTAGACAACATTGAGGTATTTTCTGATACCGCAGGTACTACAAGTGTATTTTCAGATGACTTTGAAGGTTATAAGGTAAGTGATACTTTAGATGGTACTGACAGCTTGTATAGCTTAGCTATCTACTCAGAAGTTACTGTATTTGATTCTGGTGACGGTACAGTAGAAAATACGCCAGCTGTATTCTTTGGTTTAACAGGTGCTATAGCTAGTAATGAAGCTACCTCAACAGGTGCTGTAAGTGTACTTGATCCAGATAATGGCGAAGCTTTTGCTTCTCCGTCAACACAAACTGGTACATACGGCACGCTAGAAATTTTAGAAGATGGTTCATGGACTTACACTCTTGATACTACCAACGAAACTATTGCTGCACTTATTGTTGGTGAGCGTGAGACAGATACTTTTACAATTGATTCTGTTGATGGAACGACTGCTGAGTTGGTTATAACAATTTCAGGCACCGTAGTTGTAGCGACAGGTGATAACAATGTTGCAAGAATGGCAGATACAACCACAACGGCTGATGCTGAGTTACGTTTAACAACGGATCCTCTTGCTGAAGGTTCTATTTCTACAACCATTAAGTTACAAGCCATTTCGGGCTTCACTGCTACACCAGATGTTAGCGAAGATAATACCGCTTATATTAGTGTTTACGGCGGCTCTGCTTCTTCAAGCAACTTAACAGGTGAAATTGTCTTTAGTAATGGCGCTGTTAAATACCGCGATGCAGCAAAATCTCAACAAACAATTGTTGACTTAACCTATAGTGATGATACTGATATTGATGTAGTGCTTAAATGGACTGCAACGGGTTACTCAGTTTCAATTGATGGCGGTACAACCTTCTTCGGTCCGTATGTTGCAATTAATACAGGTACTGCAACAGAAACGTATCAAATCCGTATTGGTAGCTCTTCGAAAGAGTCAGCTAAAGAATTACTTGCTGATGACATCGTTATTGCTGATGCAAATGATACGGAAATTCTGAATGAAGACTTTGAGTTTTATGCTGACGGTGAAGATCTAAGTACTACTTACGGTAGCTCTGCTGAGGCAACAGTTAGAACCCTAGCTGGAACTAGTATTAACCATGTTGCAAGAATGGCTGATACAACCACAACTGCTGATGCTGAGTTACGTTTAACGACAGCTGCACTTGCTGAAGGTTCTATTTCTACAACCATTAAGTTACAAGCAATTGCTGGCTTCACTGCTACACCAGATGTTAGCGAAGATAATACCGCTTATATTAGTGTTTACGGTGGCTCTGCTTCTTCAAGTAACCTAACAGGTGAAATTGTCTTTAGTAATGGCGCTGTTAAATACCGTGATGCAGCAAAATCTCAACAAACAATTGTTGGCTTAACGTATAGTGATGATACTGATATTGATGTAGTGCTTAAATGGACAGCAACGGGTTACTCAGTTTCAATTGATGGCGGTACAACGTTCTTCGGTCCGTATGTTGCAATTAATACAGGTGCAGCAACAGAAACGTATCAAATCCGTATTGGTAGCTCTTCGAAAGAGTCAGCTAAAGAATTACTTGCTGATGACATCGTGATTGCTGATGCCAATGATACGGAAATTCTAAATGAGGACTTCGAACTTTATGCTGACGGTGAAGACCTAAGCACAACGTATTCAAGTTCTGCTGAAGCAACAGTAAGAAGCATTGATAGCTCGATAAACCTTGTTGCAAGAATGGCTGATACAACCACAACGGCTGATGCTGAGTTACGTTTAACGACGGCTGCACTTGCTGAAGGTTCTATTTCTGCAACCCTTAAATTACAAGCAATTGATGGCTTCACTGCTACACCAGATGTTAGCGAAGATAATACCGCTTATATTAGTGTTTACGGTGGCTCTGCCTCTTCAAGTAACCTAACGGGTGAAATTATTTTAACTAATGATGGTACTGTTAAATATCGTGATGCAGCAAAATCTCAACAAATTATCGAAGGCTTAACGTTTGCAGATGATACTGATATTAATGTAGTACTTAAATGGACTGCAACGGGTTACTCAGTTTCAATTGATGGTGGTACAACGTTCTTCGGTCCGTATGTTGCAATTAATACAGGTACAGCAACAGAAACGTATCAAATCCGTATTGGTAGCTCTTCGAAAGAGTCAGCAAAAGAATTACTAGCTGATGACATCATGATTGCTGATGCAAATGATGCGACGATTCTATCTGAAGACTTTGAAATGTATGTTGAAGGTGATGATTTGAGTACCACTTACTCAAGCTCTGCTGAAGCAACAGTTCAAAAAGACTAATAATCTTGCAGTTGTAGATTAATGTTTTAAACATTGTGTTAAAAATGCCGCTAATTAATAGCGGCATTTTTTTGTTTTTACTTTCTAGGGCAGAGCGTGCTGTTGATGGTTATTTTCGCTAAGCTTAGAATTTCTATAGTTATGTAGATTAAAAAGATAGTTGTATCTTTTTTGACTAACCAGTCAAGAGCTTGTGGGAGGTATTTTTAAAAGTAGCCGTTATTTTGTTGAGTAATATCGGTGAAATATAGTGAAGTAAATTATTTTAATAAATCATACAAATACAAACCTTTTAAGGCTGTTAAAACGTAATGTTTTTATCTGATTCGCTGTAAATAAAGGGGGGATCTAAATTGGGGAAGATAAAAAGAAGGCACATAACTGAACTTGCAATGTACCTTTGAAATTTTTATATCGTTAAAGCTTAGTGGTTATGTCCACAGCCACCTTCGCCGTGTGGGTGACCGTGAGCAATTTCTTCTTCAGTAGCGTCGCGTATTTCTAACACTTCTACTTCAAATTTTAAGTCGATACCGGCAAGAGGGTGGTTACCGTCAACGGTGATCATGTCATCTTCCATACCAATAACAATCACTGTTTGCTCGCCTTCGTCTGTTGTTGCGCGCAGTTGCATGCCAACATCTAAGTCTTCGATACCTGCAAACATTTCTTGAGGAACTGTTTGTACAAAACCTTCTTCACGTTCGCCGTAACCTTCTACAGCTGGTACGTCAGCAACGAATTTATCGCCAACAACTTTACCAAGCATAGCTTTTTCTAGACCAGGAATTAAAAAGCCTACACCTTGAATAAATTCAAGCGGCTGATGATCGTATGAACTGTCGATAAGAGTTTCTTCGCTGTCCATCACTGCGTAGTGCATTTTAACAACTTTGTTGTTTTCAATTTTCATTTTAAATCCTGGTTTATGTAAGTATTAATAATATAGAAATTTGTAAATTTAATTTTAAAAAGAGTCTTATGACTCTTGTAAAGAATAAGGTAGTGGCATCAATGAAAACTTAATTCCGTTTTGATGTTTCAAACGCAATACCGCATTCTCTTCTGTATCGTTGGCAAGTACAGCTTGCACATAGATTGTACCGTCATCGGCTTGATAATGAGAAATTATATTACCCGCATTACGCCAATTATCGCCAAGTTGCTTTTCTAAAGCCGATTGTTCATTAATTTCAACGTCAAGTTGCCACTTAGTATCACCTGTGGTTTGCAGAGCGTATAAAGCCTTTTTATTGCGACCTAAGTACTTCATACGTGCAACGGTTTCTTGTCCAAGGTAGCAGCCCTTAGTAAAACTGATGCCGTTAACTAACTGCAGGTTAAGCATTTGTGGCACGTACTCGTTCACACTTGCTGCATTCATATCAACAAAACCTGAAGTTATCTCTAATAAGCTCCAAACTTTTTGGCCAAAAACAGGCAGATTAGTTGCACTCGCTAACGCTTTTACTTTGTCTTGCTTAGCAATAATTAAATAACGGTTTGTTGCACCACAAATATAAACAATGCTTACGCCGTTATCATTAACTACCGGATTGAATGAGTCTGGGACACTATGAAAATTATCATTAATAAATGCTTTCGCCTCATCACCGACTAAAGCTAAAAAATCTAAGTCAGTCGCTTCATTAATATCAACTTTAGCAAAAACGCCAAACTTATTTAGTTGTGCTAATGACTCGTTCAATGCTAGTTTATTTTGAATTAACAAGCGTTGCTCAAAATGATTAATTAACCTAAATGCTGAAAACAACTTACCTTTGGCGTCACAATGACCGCCAACTAATAAATGCTTTTCTGCTAATTGATTTACATCACAAGTAAGTTGCCCTTGCAGGTATTTATCAGCTTCTTCGCCGGTAACACTAATTGCTGATAAATTATCAGCATAAATGGCAAAGCTACTTGGTAGTTGCTCTTTAGTGGGTAAACTTGAATCAATATTCATAAGTTTTCTTAGTATTTATTGTATAGAAACAGTAATAGGGGCGAGTGGCAAAAAAATCAAGTTCCTTAGACTAAATAATGTGAGCTATAATTTTATAATTACTGGTTAAATTGATTTCTTCGTTGTTATAATAGCGCCATTAAAATTCAGATAAATCATGTGGTGTAAAATGTCGTTAGCAAATAATAAAGCAAGATTACGTTGGGCTTGTCGTCGCGGTATGTTGGAGCTTGATGTATTGTTTATGCCGTTTGTGGAAGAAGCGTGGGATGATTTATCAGACAAACACAAGGCGGTGTTTGAACGATTACTTGAAGGTGATGACCCAGAGTTATTTGCCTGGTTTATGGGACACGAGGAGTGCAAGGATGAAGAACTCAACGAAATGGTGCAACTTATACTCAACCGAGTCAAAGTATAAACTTAGCTTTACCCCTTCTAACATAGCCCCAAAAGTACCTTTATATTTAACGGTACTTTTTTTAGTTCTATTTTTTACTCTACTTTATCGCTTAAATGCATCCCTCGATGCCAAGTACATAGTTATTATTGTTTTAACACTAACCCTGCCGCAATATTTTTTTCTTAGGTATTTATTTAAGCAACAAATTAAGTCAAATTTGTTAGTGGGGAACAATGTTTTGTTGAGTGAAAGTGGAGAGTTAACTTTTGCTGCCGATCAGCACTGGCAAATTACCAGTGCCAGCTTTATCTTGCCTTTTGGCTGCAGTTTAGTGCTAGAGCGTAACTCAAAAAAATTGTTTTGCTGGGTATTTAAAGACAGTTTAAACAATCGGTCTTATCGACGTTTATGTCGCTTAGTTATGCGGCAAAAGGCTAATGTATAGGCTTGTGTTTTAGCCTTTTGGCGTTAAAATTGTTGGTCCTGAAACTTCTAATTGCTCAGGGAAGTCTAAAGTAAAGTGCAAGCCTCGGCTTTCTTTACGCTCTAACGCGCTATTGATAATGAGCTCGGCAACTTGTACTAAGTTACGCAGTTCTAATAGGTTATTGCTGACTCTAAAGTGACGGTAATATTCTTCAATTTCTGATTGTAATAACTGCACTCGATGTAACGCTCGCTCTAGGCGTTTTGTCGTGCGCACAATGCCAACAAAATCCCACATAAATAAGCGTAGCTCATGCCAATTATGTTGAATAACAACTTCTTCATCAGAATCGGTTACTCGGCTTTCATCCCATAATGGTAAGCGTTTAATTTTCTCTTTAGTATTTAAAGTAGCTGCAATGTGCTGAGCAGCAGAGCGAGCAAAAACCACACATTCTAGTAATGAATTACTCGCTAAACGGTTAGCGCCATGCAAACCGGTATATGACACTTCACCAATAGCATAAAGACCATTAACATCCGTTTGGCCATTCTTATCTATCATCACACCGCCACAGGTATAGTGTGCAGCAGGAACAATAGGCAAGGGTTCACGAGTCATATCTATGCCTAAAGCACAGGTTTTTTCATAGATGGTAGGGAAATGTTGCTTAATAAATTTAGCCGATTTATGGCTAATATCTAAAAACATACAATCAGCCCCAAGACGCTTCATTTCAAAATCGATTGCTCGGGCTACAACATCGCGAGGGGCAAGCTCGGCTCGCTCGTCAAACTCTGGCATAAAACGACTGCCATCTGGTCGGCGTAAAATAGCCCCTTCACCGCGCAGCGCTTCAGTTAATAAAAACGTTCTTGCTTGTGGGTGATATAAACAGGTTGGATGAAATTGATTAAATTCCATATTCGCTACTTTACAACCTGCGCGCCAAGCCATGGCAATACCATCACCACTAGCAATATCTGGGTTTGAGGTGTATTGATAAACTTTACTGGCACCACCGGTGGCTAGAATTGTTTTTTTACTGTGGATTGACTCAACTTTTTCAATGTTACGATTCCAAATATAAGCACCAATACATTGTTTATCTTGCTTAGATTTAGAACAAATTAAATCAATAGCGTTATAACGCTCAAAAATTCTTATGCGCGAATGCATCTTAACTTGTTCAACCAAAGTGGTTTGAACGGCTTTTCCTGTTGCATCGGCAGCGTGCAAAATACGGCGATGGCTATGACCACCTTCACGGGTTAAATGATATTTAGAGTCTTCTAATGTCGGCTTTTCTCGATCAAAATCAACACCTTGAGAAATTAACCATTCCATTGCTTCTCGGCCATTTTCGGCAGTAAATTGCACAATATCTTTGTCACAAATATCATTACCCGCAACTAAAGTGTCATTTACGTGCTCATCAACAGAATCATTTTCATCAAATACCGCAGCTATGCCACCTTGGGCATAAAAGGTAGAGCCTTCATTAATAGGGCCTTTACTGAGAATGATCACATCGGCATGATTGGCTAGGTTTAAAGCTAGTGTTAAACCTGCAGCGCCGCTGCCTATAATCAATACGTCACAGTTATGTTGTTGATTCATATGTATAGATGTGGAAAGTTAGCAATGAGAAAATTAAATTTTAACGTAAAAAGTAAAGTAAGTCACTTGTGGCTAGAATAATTAAAAAACATTATTTAGGCCATAATTCTAGTTTAATATTAAAAATCATTAAATTTGTGAAGATAATAAAACCTCGGTTTTATAGGCTTTTTGGCGTATTATTTGTTAATTAAATTAATAATTTATTTTTTTTATTGATAAAAATCGAACTTTTTCATTATGCCTCAGTCCTAATTATACGTTTGTCATGAGCTTAAATGAAAAACGACCCAAGCATGAAGTTAGAAAATAAAAGTAGTATTAGCCAAAATTAATTGGCTTGTTAAGGGGTAAAAGCTCAGATGGGCGAACAGAACATAGACCAGGCTTTGATTGAACGGGTTCAAAAAGGTGACAAAAACGCCTTTAACCTGTTGGTTAGCAAATATCAGCAGAAGGTCATGAATTTAGTGTCGCGCTATGTAAAGAACCAAGCGGATGTGCAGGATGTTACTCAGGAAGCATTTATCAAAGCTTATCGTGCACTAGCTAACTTTCGCGGCGACAGTCAATTTTATACATGGTTATACCGGATTGCGGTTAACACGGCGAAAAACCACTTAACGGCAGGCTCTCGTAAGCCGCCAGGAAGTGACATTGAAGTTGAAGATGCTGAAATATACGACAGTGGTGATGCTTTACGTGAAAATGCGTCACCAGAAAAATTATTGTTAACTAACGAAATTCGTCAGTTAATATTTAAAACAATAGAACAATTACCTGAAGAGTTGCGAATTGCTATTCATTTGCGAGAACTCGATGGTTTAAGCTATGAAGAAATAGCTAATGTAATGGACTGCCCTGTAGGTACTGTACGTTCTCGAATTTTTCGAGCTCGAGATGCAGTAGATAAAAAGATAAAGCCTTTGTTGCAAAGTTAAATGCAAACTTGGTCTTTACAATAAAAACGCTAATAATCACTTTGTGAGTTTAAATATGAATGAAAATAAGTTGCAAGCAGTATCATCGTTATTAGATCAACAGCAAGTAGATGAAGATTTACTTAAGCAAGTGATTGATGACGAAAAGCTAAATGAAAGCTGGAGCCGATATCACTTAATTGGAGATATTATGCGCGGAGAAACTGCCGACTTTATTGATACAGAATTATCACAAAATATAGCCAGTGCAATTGCTGCTGAGCCAACCTTATTAGCACCTAAAGCTAAGCAATCGGTTAGCCAAAAAGTTAAAGCTAAAGTAGTGCAATTAGGTAAGCCTCTTGGCCAATTTGCTATCGCCGCTTCTGCTGCCGGTTTAATGATATTAGGTGTGCAACAAGCAAATAATCCAGATGATATGACCGCTGTGCCAGCGCAAGTTTGGCAACCTCTACCTATGGGAGGTGTTGCCGACCCAGTAAGTTATAATTACTCAAGACAAGATACAGCACTACCTTCACAGCAAAAGCGAGCGCAGATTGAACGCCAACAAAAACTGCAAGCAATTTTAGCCGATCATCAAATGCAAACAAAACTTAATTCAAAAGCTACTGTTACAGATGACTCCGAGCAAGTAGAATTAATTGACGCGCAGCAGCCAAATCAAAATTAATGAAATCAAAAACACTTTCTATATTACTGGCATTTACCGCAATGCCAGTGCTTTCCCAGCAAAACGTAGAGCCAAATAGCTCACCTGAACTTTCATCCGAAAAAGTTATCATTGAAAATAGCATCGATGAAAAAACTACAGCACAACAAGCTGTTACGGATGAAAAAATAGCAAAAGTACCAACTGCATTGCAGTGGATGCAACGCTTATCCTATTCAATTCGAAACTTAAATTTTGATAGCTCGTTCGTTGTTGTTAAAAATAACCGAGCAGAGCCATACCGTTGGTTGCATGGCATTGATGAAGGTAACGATCTAGAGTTAATGACCTTATTAAATGGCCCTCGAAAAGAATCAGTTCGAGTTAATGATAATGTCAGCTATTTTAATTCTAACCTTCACCCTTATACGGTAAAAGCCGACGCCATAAGTGGTCCTATTCCTGTGGCATTTAGTGGTGACATTGAAAAGCTACAACAAAGTTATGACTTTGTTAGTGTTGGTAAAAGCCGAATTTTGGGGCGACCAGCTCAACTAATCCGCCTAGAAAGCAGAGATAAACAACGCTTTGGTTATTGGTTATGGCTTGATGTACAAAGCGGGTTATTATTAAAGGCTGCGTTAATTGATCGTAACGGTGATTTATTAGAACAAATCCAATTTACCCATTTAACCATTACTGAAAAATCGAGTGAAACACTAAACCAATTACTTGTTGCCGAATTACCATCAACCTTAATTGTGTCACAACAAGTTCCTGAGCTGCATTGGCAAGTAAGTTGGTTACCATCTGGTTTTGAGTTGGTTAATACTAAGCGCAACCGTTTAGCTGGAATTAATCAACAAGTAGAGTCGTTAATGTTCAATGATGGTTTAGTCGACATTTCCGTTTACGTAAGTCAAACAAGTGAAGCCAATCGACCTATGACGGTTAATCAAGCTGGCGCCACGGTTCTACTTTCGCAATTGCGCGATGGCTATGAAATAAACGTAGTTGGCCAAATTCCTGCGGATACGGCTAAGGCTATTGCAGACTCGGTAAGTTTTAATTAATCTTAGCGATTAAAGCTAATAGTATGGTCCTATGTGATTCAAAATGATTGAAGAAGTCGCAACAGTAACAGCTATTGATGGTGATATTATCACGGTTAAAAGCACGATAAAGTCCACTTGTCATTCCTGTCATCAGCAAGATGACTGTGGCAGTGGTCAAATTGCCAAAGCAATTCCTCATAAAGCGTTAACGACTAAACTAACTACTTCACTACAGCTCAATGTCGGTGATGAAGTGGTGCTTGGCTTGCCTGAAAATTCAATGTTAACGAGTGCCTTTGAAGTGTATATGCTGCCTTTATTTGGCTTAGTGCTTTTTGCTGCATTTGGCCAATTTACCTTGGTTGAATCATATGAATTGCATGAACTATTTGCTCTGTTTTTTGCCGTGATAGGGGCTTTATTAGGTTTTTATCTTGCTAAATATCGACAAAGTAATACTCAAGTTGCCGCAAACTTACAGCCTAAAATCATGCGTAAATGCGCAAATACCATCCCGGTGAAGCAAATTTAACTAAAAAAAACATATTTTTGCCCAAATTATCGGCAAAGCTGCAAGTAAAGATAGCCCCAAGCTTCGAAATTCTGTAAAATCACGAAATTATTGTTCTATTATTATCGAATTTAAAAGCTCAACTATGAAGCACATACGTAATTTCTCTATTATTGCCCACATCGATCACGGTAAATCGACTTTATCAGATCGTCTTATTCAACATTGCGGTGGCTTACAAGCCCGTGAAATGGAAGCTCAAGTTTTAGACTCAATGGATATTGAGCGTGAGCGTGGTATTACCATTAAAGCGCAAAGTGTTACTCTAGACTACAAAGCCAAAGACGGTGAAGTATATCAACTTAACTTTATCGACACGCCAGGTCATGTTGATTTCTCATACGAAGTATCGCGCTCTCTTGCGGCCTGTGAAGGTGCCTTGTTAGTAGTAGATGCCGGTCAAGGTGTTGAAGCTCAAACGCTAGCTAACTGTTATACCGCACTAGATATGGAACTCGAAGTAGTTCCAATTTTAAATAAAATCGATTTACCACAAGCTGATCCTGATCGCGTCAGTGAAGAAATTGAAGACATTATTGGTATCGATGCAACCGAGGCTGTGCAATGTTCAGCTAAAACCGGCATTGGTATTGAAGATGTATTAGAAAGCATCGTTGAAAATATCCCACCACCAGAAGGCAATAAAGACGACAAGTTACAAGCGCTTATTATTGACTCTTGGTTTGATAACTACCAAGGCGTTGTTTCATTAGTTCGTATTATTCATGGTGAAGTGAGAAAAGGCGACAAAATGACTGTTATGTCGACAGGCCAATCTCACCATATCGATAAAGTTGGTATTTTTACGCCGAAACAAACCGACACGGGTATTCTTAAAACCGGTGAAGTTGGTTTTATCATTGCCGGTATTAAAGAAATTCATGGTGCGCCAGTAGGTGATACATTAACCCTTACTCGTAATCCATCTGAAGACGTGCTTCCAGGTTTTCAGAAAGTAAAACCTCAAGTTTATGCGGGTATTTTCCCAATTAGCTCTGATGATTTTGAAAACTTCCGTGATGCACTAAATAAATTAAGCTTAAACGATGCGTCGTTATTCTTTGAACCAGAAAGCTCTGGCGCATTAGGTTTTGGTTTCCGTTGTGGTTTCTTAGGCATGCTGCACATGGAAATCATTCAAGAACGTTTATCGCGTGAATATGATTTAGACTTAATCACTACTGCGCCTACGGTAAACTATGAAGTACTTTGTAATGATGGCACGGTAGTAACAATTGATAACCCATCAGAGTTACCGCCAGTAAATAACATTGATGAAATCCGTGAGCCAATCGTTGAAGCCAATATACTTGTGCCGCAAGAGCATTTAGGTAACGTAATTACCTTATGTATTGAAAAACGTGGTGTGCAAAAGAGCTTGGTTTATCATGGTAACCAAGTAGCGGTTACTTACGAGCTACCTATGGCTGAAGTAGTAATGGATTTCTTTGATAAATTAAAATCTACCAGTCGTGGTTATGCTTCTCTAGATTATAACTTTGTTCGCTTTGAAGCGTCAGATATGGTGCGTTGTGATATTTTAATTAATGGCGACCGCGTTGATGCACTAGCGATGATCACCCACAGAACTAATTCAGTTTCTCGTGGTCGAATGTTAGTAGAAAAATTAAAAGAACTTATTCACCGTCAAATGTTTGATGTTGCAATTCAAGCAGCTATCGGCAGCAATGTTATTGCCCGTACAACAGTAAAACAGTTACGTAAAAACGTAATTGCAAAATGTTACGGTGGTGATATTTCTCGTAAGAAGAAACTATTACAAAAGCAAAAAGAAGGTAAAAAACGCATGAAGCAAGTAGGTAACGTTGAAGTACCTCAAGAAGCGTTTTTAGCAGTACTTAAATTAGGTAAATAAAGGATTATCATGGCAGCATATTTTTCACTGTTTTTAGTTGTTATTACTATAGTAACTGGCATTGTTTGGGCATTAGACAAATTTGTTTATGCACCTAAGCGCCAGTTAAATTTAGCGGCAACGCAAGAGCAGTGCTCGCAACCTCTTAACGAAGAAGCGATAGCAAAAATCACTGAGCCAAATGCGTTAGTTGAAACGTCAGTACAGGTATTTCCTGTTATTGCGTTTGTTTTAATATTACGTTCATTTATTTACGAGCCATTTCAAATTCCATCCGGGTCGATGATGCCAACGTTATTAGATGGCGACTTTATTCTGGTAAATAAATTTAATTACGGTCTGCGTGAACCTGTAGCCCGTAATAAATTCCTTGAAATTGGCTCACCAGAGCGTGGCGACGTTGTCGTGTTTAAATACCCGGTTAACCCTAAAGTAGACTTTATTAAACGTGTTGTTGGTTTACCTGGCGATAGAATTATTTATCGTAATAAAACTCTTTTTATTCAACCAGCTTGTAACTCGGGTAAAACACCTTGCCCTGAAATGCAGCAAGTTCTTACCACATTTAAAGCCAAAGGTGAGGGCGAAAGCGCCGCATTGTCTCGTTACGAATCGGTAATGCCAAATAAAACACATGAAATTTTAATCAATAATTATAGCCCGGCACAAACAGGACGTTTCTTTAGACAGCCTGGTTTACCTCAAGGTGAATGGTTAGTACCTGAAGGTCAATATTTAGTGATGGGTGACAACCGCGATAACAGCTTAGATGGTCGTTTTTGGGGCTTTGTTGCCGAAGAAGAGTTAGTTGGTGAAGCCGTTGCAATCTGGATGAGTTTTGATTTTGAGCGCAACGAAGAAGACTTTTTACCAACGTGGATCCCAACAGGGATTCGATTTGAACGAATTGGCGGAATAAATTAATTGTCAAAACCAATACAGTTATCACGCTTAACTTCTAAGTTAGGCTATCAATTTAACGACAAGCAATTATTAATCCAAGCGCTTACACACCGTAGTGCTAAAGGAGCAAATAATGAGCGCTTAGAATTCTTAGGCGACTCTATCTTAGGCTATGTGATTGCTCGTGAATTATTTGACCGTTTTCCAAAATCAAGTGAAGGTGAATTAACGCGTATGCGCTCTTCACTGGTTCGTGGTGTTACTTTAGCTGACATCGGCAGAGATTTTGATTTAGGTGACTATTTAATTTTAGGTCCGGGTGAGCTCAAAAGTGGTGGTTTTCGTCGTGATTCAATCCTAGAAGATGCGGTTGAAGCAATTATAGGCGCTATATTTTTAGACTCAGATATGGATAACTGTCGTCGTTTAATTTTATCTTGGTTTGATGCGCGCTTAAATAAAATCCAGCCAGGCTCTGCTCAAAAAGATCCAAAAACGCGTTTGCAGGAATATTTACAAGGGCGTAAGCAGCCATTGCCAGTCTACGAAGTAACAGATACTAAAGGGCAGTCGCACAACCAAGAGTTTACCGTAAGTTGCTCAGTACAAGGTCTTAAGGACGTTATTATTAGCAAAGGTACATCTCGTCGCAAGGCTGAACAAGCCGCCGCTGAAAAAGTTTTGGAGTTACTTAATGTCTAATGATACACAACGCTGTGGTTTAATCGCTATTGTCGGTCGTCCTAATGTGGGTAAATCAACGTTACTTAATGCCTTGCTTGGGCAAAAAATTAGTATTACCTCGCGTAAACCACAAACTACCCGTCACCGTATTTTAGGTATTTTAACTGAAGGTGAAAGCCAAGCTGTATTAGTTGACACCCCTGGCCTACATAACGAAGAAAAACGTGCCATTAACCGCTTAATGAATCGCGCAGCCAGTAGTTCGATTGCTGAAGTAGAAATGATCATGTTTTTAGTTGAAGGTACAAACTGGACTGAAGACGATGAACTGGTGCTTTCGAAAGTAAAAAATAGCGGCGTACCTACGATATTAGTCGTTAATAAAATTGATAACGTGCAAGATAAAGAAGAGTTATTACCGCACTTACAAAAACTTGGCGCAATGCATAACTTTCAACAAATCGTGCCTATTAGCGCAGCTAAAGGCGATAAGGTCGATCATATCCGCGACCTTTGTTTACAAGCTTTACCTGAAGGTGAATTTTGGTTCCCTGAAGATTACGTTACCGATCGTTCATCACGCTTTATGGCCTCAGAAATTGTACGTGAAAAGCTTATTCGTTTTACCGGTGATGAATTACCTTATTCGACAACGGTAGAAATTGAACAATTTAAAACCGATGAAAAAGGCACTATCCATGTTAATGCCTTGATCTTAGTTGAGCGAGACACGCAAAAGCGTATTGTTATCGGCAACAAAGGTGAAAAGCTGAAAACCATTGGCCGTGAAGCACGTAAAGATATGGAAGAGTTATTCGACCGTAAAGTGTTTCTTGAAACTTGGGTTAAAGTAAAAAGCGGCTGGGCAGATGATGAGCGAGCGCTGCGTAGCTTAGGCTATGGCGACGATTACTCAGGCTAGGTTAAACAAACCTAAAGCTGGTTAAGGTTATCTATGGCGCGAATAAAAGAAGTTGTATTACACCAAGCTTATTTATTACATTCGCGCCCTTATCGAGACAGCAGTTTATTAGTCGATTTACTCAGTGAAGAACACGGCCATGTTAGCGCTGTGGTTTATGTTGGTAAGAGTAAAAAATCCAATAAAAAAGGCCTGCTACAACCTTTTTCAAGTTTACAAGTCGAGCTTAAAGGCCAAAACGATTTAAAAACATTATCGCAAATAGAGCCTATGCAAAAAAGCTTACAATTAAGCAGTAAGTATTTATATAGCGGCTTTTATTTAAATGAGTTAATGGTACGCTTGCTCCCCGAAAACATTCCATGCCCACAACTTTTTCAGTTATATCAAACCAGCATACAAGCCTTGGCACAACAACAAAGTATTGAACCAGTTTTACGAAGATTTGAATTAAGCTTATTAGAAGAGCTTGGTATGTCGTTAGACTTTTCTACCTTAGAGCAAGATGCAGACTCTTCAGAAGCAGACCAAACCTTAGCTGATGATGGCCAATATTTGCTGGCAAACCCGCAAGATAGTAATACATTTCGCATAAATGAACCTAAGCCAGTGTATTGGCATTTTATTCCCGAGCAGGGCTTTATACGCGCCGACGGCACATTGAACTTTCCTAGTTATAAACAATTGCATTTACAGCAAATTGGTCATGGTAATTTTAGCGATGCAAACGTATTATTAACCTGCAAACAATTGATGCGACAAGTTTTGCAGTTATACCTTGGTAATAAACCATTAAACAGTAGAAAATTATTTTTTAACCGCTTAGCTAAATAAATCACTATTAAGCTAAGAATATTTATAGAGACAAATATAATGAGCGATATTTTATTAGGTGTTAATGTTGATCACATCGCAACTCTGCGACAAGCACGCGGTACAACATATCCTGATCCTGCCCATGCTGCCTCAGTAGCCGAACATGCCGGTGCTGATGGCATCACTATTCACCTTCGTGAAGATCGCCGTCACATCAATGACCGAGACGTGCAAGTAATGGCACAAACTATCCAATCTCGTATGAACTTAGAGATGGCTGTTACTGAAGAAATGCTTAATATCGCTTGCCAAGTAAAGCCTGTATTTTGTTGTCTCGTACCCGAAAAACGTGAAGAGCTAACTACTGAAGGCGGTTTAGATGTTGCAGGCCAACTAGATAAAATTACCGATGCCGTTACTCGTTTAGCTAATGAAAATATTTTAGTTAGTTTGTTCATTGACGCTGATTTTGCACAAATTGATGCTGCCAAAGCTTCTGGCGCTCCATTTATTGAAATACACACTGGTTGCTATGCCGATGCGCCAACTGAAGATGAACAACTTGCAGAATTAGAACGCCTTACTAAAGGTATAAAGTATGCGGCAAGTATAGGCTTGAAAGTAAATGCTGGTCACGGTTTAAATTACTTTAATGTTAAACCAATCGCGGCGATTGAAGAAATTATTGAGCTTAATATTGGCCACGCGATTATTGCCCGTGCTGCAATCGATGGTTTAGATACTGCAGTTCGTGATATGAAACGCTTAATGATTGAAGCGCGTTTATGATCAAGGCAATAATCTTGTCGTGCCCATCTACAATGGCTTTAACTGATAAAGCTCGTAGGAGTTAACATGGCTAGTGAAGGACAGCGCACCTTACTTGGTTTTGATTTTGGTACTAGCTATATTGGTATAGCAACTGGTCAAGAAATTACCGGCACGGCTTCCCCGCTAAAAGCTATAAAAGCTAAAGACGGTATTCCTAACTGGGGCGATCTTGAAAAAATAATAAAGGAGTGGCAGCCTGACTTATTAGTGATTGGCTTGCCCCTTAATATGGATGGCACCGAACAACCTATTACTGCTAGAGCTCGTAAATTTGCTAACCGCCTAACCGGGCGCTTTGGCATTAAAGCCGAACTACAAGATGAGCGTTTAACAACGGCAGACGCTAAAGCGCAATTATTTGCTCAAGGTGGTTACCGCAATTTGCAAAAAGATAATATCGACTGCCAATCTGCGGTGCTCATCCTTGAAAGCTATATGGAAAGCCTCTACAGCTAGTCAAGTTTCTATAAGCTTGTATTTATAGCAAGTCAGTAAGCCTGATTAAAAGCTTAACTGACTTGTTATAGCATTACTGGTGTGGCGCAAGTTGATCAAAATAAACTACACGATTTTTGCCTTGAGCTTTCGCACTGCGTAGTGCGACATCAGCATCTTTAATTAAATCTTTTAACTGATAGCCGCTTGTTTGAGTGCTGGTTAAGCCAATGCTGCAAAAACTATCAAACCGGTAACTTACTTTCGAAGTGTCCAATTGCTGAAATACGGTTAATATTTTATTCGCAAATGACTTTATTTGTGGCAATGATCGCTCTGGAATTAGTATGGCGAACTCGTCACCACCAAGTCGGCCTATAATTTCGCCTTTAGTGCATACGTTTAAGCAAGCTTGTAATCCATGTTTTATCACCCAATCGCCACGATCACTATTATGAATTAAGTTAATACGATTCATATCATCTATATTGAAAATTAATAAACCGCACGGCGTATTTTCGCTTTGCTGCTGGCTAAGTTTATCTTCTGCTTTGCTGATAAATGCGTGTCGTTGAAATGCTTTAGTCGTTGGGTCATAAGCTAAGTTTTTACGAGCAAGTTTAATGCTTTGTCTTACACGATACATAGAATAGAACTGATAACCGATAAACAATAAAAACAATACTTCTAAGGTTATTTGTATTAACCGATAACGACGAAAAGATATATTACCTTCTTGCTCAACCGCCTGCATCGCATCATTTAATTTTAGGCGCTTTTTATAAAGGCTAACATCTTTTTCTATTGGTTTAAGACCTTGATTACCTTGCTCTATTCCTAAGGCTTTTAAATGAACAATTTGTGTTAACTCATCATTGGCAGCGCTATAAAGTTTTAAATATTCTATCGCCTCAAGGTGATTATCATGAGCTAGCGCATGTTCATATAACACATCGTATGCCCATGTTTTAGGTAAAGGCTCTTTAATATTTGCCACGTGATTAAGAGTTTCTAACGCGTATTTCTTAGCAAGCACTAAGTCGCCTAAATGCATATAGCTACAAGCCAAATACGCGTTGTATTCGGCTTTATTTAAGCTAGAGTAGATAGCATTTGAACGCTCTAACTCGGTATTTATTAGGTTGATGGCACCTTGGTATTGTTGTTGCTCAATATAAATAAGGGCTAAATCAGCAATGTAGTTTTGTACTACTACTTCCTCACCTATACTCAAACATAAATTTTTTGTCGATAAAATACTTTCATCTGTAAGGGTAATTTTGCCTAATTTAACCTCTATTTGAGTACGTTGAGCATTAGCAAAACATTGCTCTCTTGGCGTTAATGAATAGCTAAACAGTTTTTCAATATATGGCAGTGCTTGCTCAAATTGTCCAAGTTGATTATAAAACCCAATTAAACCGATCAAGGTATTATGCAGAGTGTTACTTGGTAAGCTAGCAGAGTCATCGTTCATAATAGCCAATATTTTAGGTACATATTCTGCTGCCCCGCCATAATCGCGCATTAACATTTTTATTTGCAGCATATTAGCGTAAGCTCTAAATACAATGTGCGGTTTATCACTTAAGGTTAAATGTTCGTGCACATCTAAGGCGCGGTAGTACTTGCCGCGCATGGTTTCAAGATAACCTGTTAAATAGACTAATTCTATGCGCTGTGCTTCTGTGAGTTCGTCACGTCGATAATTTAATTTAAATAATAACTCTTGGCTTAAATCTGGATCAGAGCTTTTTACTGCAATGGCTTCATAGTATATATCATTAATCGGACGTAATGGCGCTTGGCTAAAACCGGTTATAGCCAAAAAACAGCCTATAAAAATGACTCTATTGACTAGTGTTTTTATCATATTTGTGCGTTGTTTATTATTTAAAAACATAGGTAAGCTTATCTTCAACAATGTATTTACTGCGCTCACTCATACATAATTCAAATTCAACAATTTGATTTTTACCTTGAGCGCGAGCTACATGCATTGCACAGTTACTGTCTGCGAGTAGGTTTTTAGGTACGTACTTAGCCAATTCTGTATCACTCACTCCTATACAAACATTCAGATCATAACTTATTGCATGGTCTGCACTCTTTAATGTTTTTAACTCTTGTAAAAGCTTTTGAGCAACAATTAACGCTTGTTGCTGTGTGTGATTTTCTAAAGCAAGGCAAAACTCGGTTGCGCCAGTTCTACCTAACAATACATTGTCAATTTTTAAGCGCTTAACTATTACTTCAATTTGCTTTAAAACATAATCACCATGCTCAAATCCGTATTTGTTATTTACCTGCTGAAAATCATCCAAACAAAGGGTAATGAGCGATAAATGCTGGTGTAAGCTTCTTTGTTGATAAATTAAACCGGCTAAATTATCAATAAAATAGCGCCTTGAATACAACCCGGTTAACGAGTCAATGTAAGCTTTATTTAATATGCCTTGATGATGTGCCTTAAGCCAAAAAGTTAAAAGGTAAAGCGCTAAACAAAAAACAAATAGGCCGATAATAATTTTAAAATGTAGCGCTACTCTTTGCTCTAAAATTCTATTTTCATGGCGTAAGCGCTCATCGGTGGCAATGCTGTTACTGTTATCTATTAGCAGTTGTTTTAACTGTTTACTTTGCTCAATGGTTTGATGCCTTGCCATAGCTGAGGCCATTTTTTTCTTTAAATCGAGATCGGCAATGCTTTGCTTGGTCTGATGATACAGCTGTAAATAAGCTAAAGCTTTTTCTGGCTGATTATCGAGTACATACAATTTAGACAGGCTTTCAAAAAAAATTAAATTGTATTTACTAATGCTAAAATTAGTTTGCATTTCTTCTGCAGCAGTGGCATTTATCTTTGCCGCTAAAATATTCTTTTTCTCGATATAAGCTGTTGTTAGTAATACATGTAATGAAAAGTTATGCATGCTAAAACCTGCCGATAAAATAACTTGCTCGTTCTCTAATAAGTTTGCTATCGCTAAATCGTATTGCTGCTCAGCTATTAAATACTTAGCGTTTTCAATAATTAAGCTGTTCGCAATAATAACGTCACCGCTTAAATTACAGTTTTCAATCGCTGATATTACAAATTCATCATTAGCGCGTATTTGTTTTGCGCCTAAATAGCTTAACGCTTGATGATGTCCTAAGGTACAAAGCTCTTTATCTGGCATTATATTTTGGTTGATTAAACTAAAATAATTTAACGCCAGTTGATACTTTTCTAAATGATTATAAAAATAACCTACCATTAAATAAGCACTATTTTTATGCAAGTTAGTATCAGCAAGTGTTTCGACATTTTTTAATAGTAAGTCAATAAGTGTGTATGAGTTAGTAAATTTACTTGAAAGGATTGCGACATTTAATTGCGCTGATAAGCTTATTGCTCGAATTTCTGCATCCTTGGAGTCTTGAATCTGCTTATATGCTGCAACTGCTTGCTTAGATTTACTATTAATAGCAAATTCATAACCACGTAAATAAATGATTAGCTCTTTTTGTTTTTGGCTAAGCTGGGCTTGCTCATCACTGGTTGCTAAGCTTTCAAGGATTATTAAATTTTGTTTAAATTGCGAGCGATTAGATAACCTGATCTCCATAGTTTCAGCAATTAGCGTATCTATTTCTTGGCTAGTTAAGTGGTCGGCAAATGCTGGTGGAGTAAATGTAATAGATAAAGTTAAGATGAGTATTGTCGTCAACAATAACCGTATATTCGTGAGGTTAGTTGCTATTGATGTTCGGTTAAGATAAGTGTTGATAGTATTTATCATTTAAGGCTTAAAGTGGCATAAGAATTGGGCATAATTTAATATGCCCAAATTATTTTAGCCATTAAATGGCTTGTTTAATTTCTTCGTTATTAGGCGCTTCTTCTTCATCTGGTACATCATCTTCATCTGGTACATCTTTTTTATATATATAGCACTTTATTTGCTCTAATTTTAACAGTTGCTCTAGCGCTTTAACATCGCTATTAATAATAGCTGTTTGTTGCTCTGCAGTAAGTTCTGCTTGAGTAACAAGCGTGGTTAGTTGCTCAGTTGATAAATTTGCTAATGCGCTTTGTTTCGCTAAGGTTTCAAGTAAATTGATAACGGACATAAATACCTCTTTTTTGTTGTTAGATTGTGTTGGTTATTAAATGCTGTTTATTGGCCAATTTACTGCGCTTGCCCAATTTAATACCAATAATGAACTTGGTATAACTATAGCTATGATGCTAATTTTTTACTTATTAATCAATGCTTAAATTAAAGCTTAAATTAATGCCTAGGATTATTGCCGAAACTGAGCTTGAACGTGAGTGTAAGGTATAAACTATTTTCATCAAATAAAGCACTACTTTATCGCGGTAAGAGAAGGCGTTGTGCGCTGCTTATCTAACTGTTGCAGTTTTTCCATTACCTGCTTATTTACTACTAATCGCTTGCATGGCGGAATAATTAAGGTGGTGCACTGATTTACTTCGGCATCAATAATATCTTTTAACGGCAGTTTATTAATAATGGTTTTCTCAATAGCAAGTGTTGCTGCTTGGTATAAAATAACTGGGTGCTCTTGTGGGTAGTGCTGTAATAAAACATCAACTAGTACCGCACGATATTCACTGCCCGTTGAAAAGCGGGTTAAGTTGCAATCGCCCACAACACCAACTTGCCATAAGACTAAATAGGCACTGTTATCTACTTGTCGTTTAAAACGAATAAATTGGTTAGCTTCAAAGCTCGCTAAACCAACACTACCAGGGTCAATGCCGCAATCGGCAATTAAGCAATCTTCAGCTGAAATGCCCGCTTCCATCTTGGCAAAATAACCTTCTTTTGTCGCTTGCTTTATCGCCTTATGCGCAGGCGTAACAAACACCCCCGGGTGACCATAAAATGCGCCAACCACCTTTTTACCTTCGCGCATTGCCGCTAGCATAATCTCACTCATTTGATCATAGGTTAAACTGCGTGACTTTCCCTCTTGATAGTATTCTTGTAAATCAACCACATTGTTATTTAACTGGCTCAGCCATTCTTTAATAAATGCATTATTGCCACTAATAAACACAACATCGGCATCTTCAATATGGCTTTTACAAATAGGGGTAAGATGTGCGCCAAGTAGCATACCAATGCCAACACACACAAGGCTGCCTTGTTTCGCGGTTAATTCATTTAGATTGTTACTAGTGCTGCCGGTATCGTTCATTTTTATTCTGTACCGTTTTTATTATTTTAAATTATTTAAATTTTGGATTGTTCATTTGCCAACAGTGTTTACTGTCTGTTGTTGTAAGTTTGTAAGGTAAGCTTTTTATTGCCTTGAGCATAGCTTTATTTTTTGCATCGGTTCTTATCATTAAACACGCAATATTAAGTTGCTTAAATGCAAACTTGGCAAGCTCAGCTAAAACCTCTTTAGCAATACCTTGACCAAAATGTTCACTGTTTAAATAAATGCCCATTTCTACCGAACTTCTATATTTATTCCAGACTAAAGCGCATAAACCAATAGCGGGTTGCGTTAGCTCTTGACTAAATATACTATGGGGATCTTTTGCATGCTCTGTAATGATAAAGGTTAAAATAGAGCCTTTACGATTGAGCCTTAAGCTAAAGTTAAATTCTTGCAGAGCTTTTTCTGTTGATAATACGCCGCCGACATGCTGGCAAGTGATTGGGTCTTGATGCAGATTAATATAAAAGTTTTTATCGGCAAGCGTCATTAAACGCATGGTAAAACGTTTGCTAGAGAACTGATAAGTAGGGAAGGGCATAAATAAGTTAGCTACCTGTAATGTTTGATTGTTACAGGTAGCTTTCGGTGTTATTGATTAAGCAAAAGCTTAGTGAATTAAACGAGCACGTATTGTGCCGTCAATTGCTTTAAGCTCTTTTAATGCCGTTTCACTGTCAGCCGATTCTACATCAATTACTACGTAACCAATTTTCTCATCGGTTTGTAGGTACTGCGCGGCAATGTTAATACCACGGTCAGCAAACGCTTGGTTAATTTGCGTTAGTACGCCCGGCTGGTTATGGTGAATATGAAATAAACGGCTGCGGTTGGTATGTGCAGGTAATGATACTTCAGGGAAGTTCACCGCAGATAACGTTGAACCGTTATCTGAATACTTAACAATTTTTCCTGCTACTTCACGGCCAATATTTTCTTGTGCTTCTTTGGTGCTACCACCAATGTGCGGCGTTAGGATAACATTATCAAAAGCGCGCAGTGGCGAGATAAACTCTTCATCATTTGAACCTGGCTCAACCGGGAATACATCAATTGCCGCGCCGCCAAGCTTTTTACTTGCCATAGCTTCGCTTAATGCATCAATATCAACCACAGTACCACGCGCCGCATTAATAAAGATTGCGCCTTGTTTCATTGCGTCAAATTCGGCTGCGCCCATCATGTTTTGCGTTGAAGCTGTTTCTGGAACATGTAAGGTAATAACATCCGCTTCGTTTAACAACTCGGTCATGCTGTCTACTTGGCTTGCGTTGCCAAGAGGTAATTTAGTTTCAATATCATAAAACTTAACGCGCATGCCCACATGCTCAGCTAAAATCCCTAGTTGTGTACCTATGTGGCCGTAACCAATAATACCTAAAGTTTTACCGCGAGCTTCAACTGAACCAACTGCAGATTTATTCCAAACACCGCGATGTGCTTGCGCGCTTTTTTCTGGGATACCACGAAGCAATAATAGCGTTTCACCTAATACCAGCTCAGCTACTGAACGAGTATTAGAAAATGGTGCGTTAAATACCGGAATACCGCGAGCTTGTGCAGCACTAATATTTACTTGGTTAGTACCAATACAGAAACAACCAATTGCCGCTAATTTTTTAGCATGGCTAATAACGTCATCAGTTAACTGAGTACGAGAGCGAATACCAACAAAGTGAACGTCAGCAATTTTTTCTTTTAGCTCGTCGTCATCTAATGCACTTTTGATGTATTCGATATTGCTATAACCGTTCGACTTTAATACTTCTAAAGCCGATTGATGTACGCCTTCAAGTAATAGGATTTTGATCTTATCTTTATGTAACGATGTTCTGGTCATAGCGGTTAACTCTTCAAATTATTTTATTTGTTTTGGATGGCTAGATATCCATGATGAGATATAAAACTAACATATAGAGTTAAAACTCGAAAGAACTATTTTACAAAATATTCAACATTAAGTTATAGGTAATAAGTTGCCCGTTTGGGCTGGTATTGGAGATGGGTGAAATTACAGTGAATAAAGGGGGGATAGGCCATGATATTGTGGGTGTAATATCATGGCCTCAAATATTAGTTAGTACTAACCAATCACTTTACTACCGTTTGGTGTGCCAAGTACTAAAACATCTGCCGCGCGATCAGCAAATAAACCGTTAGTAACAACGCCTACAATAGCGTTAATTTTGGTTTCCATTTCAACTGGATTTAAAATGCTCATGTTATACACATCTAAAATTACATTACCGTTGTCCGTTACCACGCCTTGACGATACATAGGATCACCACCAAGTTTAACTAACTCACGTGCAACATAGCTGCGCGCCATCGGAATAACTTCTACCGGCAGAGGGAAAGTACCTAAAATTGGCACTTGCTTGCTTTCATCGGCAATACACACAAACTTTTTAGCGACAGCCGCAACTATTTTTTCACGAGTTAAAGCCGCACCGCCGCCTTTGATCATATGCATGTGTTCGTTAATTTCATCTGCACCGTCAACATAAACTGATAAGTCATCAACAGAGTTTAAATCGAACACTTCAATGCCGTAGGCTTTTAATTTTTCTGTAGATGCTTCAGAGCTTGATACAGCCCCTTCAATTTTATCTTTCATTGTTGCTAATGCATCAATAAAGTGATTAACAGTAGAGCCAGTACCAACACCAACAATTGAACCTTGCTCTACAAATTCAAGAGCTTTAATTGCGGCGGCTTTTTTCATTTCATCTTGGGTCATGACAATTCCTGTTAAGAGTATTTAGAGATACCAATTAATGTGTTTGGTATGGGCTTGGTACAACAGCATTAATGCTGATAAATAATTGCCTTAATTATAACCATGTATTGAATAAGGATAAATGCTTTTGCGGTAATTAATCGCAAATAATCTATGTTACTTTTAACTACCAAGAGTAGTGCTTAGTTGCGGTGATTATCTGTGGCAAAGGGATATCCCAGTGCTGGCTTGGAATAGCGGTTAGTAACTGACAATCGTGGGCGACACCAATAGGTGAAAGGTGTACTTGCTCTGACAAAATTTTCTGGTTATGCCAACTGCTTAAGGTGCGATCATAAAAGCCGCCGCCCATGCCTAAGCGGTTACCTTGTGCATCAAAAGCAACTAATGGCGCAATTAACACGTCAAGTTGATTAAAAGGCAGTACATTAGTTACTGCTAGTTTGGGTTCTAATATATTGTATTTATTGGCAACTAAAGTGGTTGTTTGTTGGTAATGTAAAAAAAGTAAATGCCCAGAGCTAAACGGGTGGATAACAGGAAGATAGACTTTTTTATTCTGCTGCCAGCACCACTGGATAAATGGTTCAAGGCTGATTTCGCCATCATTGGCTAAATACACCGAAATAGTTTGAGCGTTAATGATGCTAGGTTGTTGTATTAGCTGCTGACATAAATCGATAGCGGCTTGTTGTTGATCGTTAATTGATAACTGCTGGCGACATTTACGCACTTGCTTACGCAAAGCTTGTCTTTGCTCGTGTGTTATCAAATCCAACTTCTACCCCTTAAATATTAACTAGTTACGCAGTCTTTATAGTAACCTTGCTGTGTGTTTTAGTCTACGACTGAACTTAGCCAACTTTTATTTGCTTAAAGGTAGAAACGATTAAAAAAGTATCATATTATTTTTACATAACGCCAATAAAAACAATAAAGGCAAATAATGAAATTAGCACAATTACTTATACTCCTGCTATGTTTCAGTAGCGTTAGCGCCCTTGCTGCAAAAGCAGGTGAACAAGCACAAAAACAACAAACCCTTTTGATCAGCCGCTTTGCCGAACTTGCACTAGATTGCGTACACAAAGAATACCCTAATATTATTAAGCACATGATGACTTCACAACAAGATGTGCGCACGCCAAAACAACTTTACCCTGCATTTTATGGCTGCTTTGATTGGCACTCATCGGTACATGGTCATTGGTTATTAACTCGTATTTTGCATAAATACCCAGACAATATTTATTACGATGGCATTATCTCCAGCTTGAATAAAAGCTTTACTAAAGAAAACATCGCAGGGGAGTTAGCCTATTTTAACCGTCCAAATACCGGCACAAGCTTTGAGCGTCCATACGGACTTGCGTGGTTTTTACAGTTAACGACCGAGCTTAGACAATGGAACTCGATTGAAGCCAAGCAGTGGTTAGCGATTTTACGACCATTAGAAGATAAAATTGTTGCCAATATAAGCAATTGGCTACCAAAACTTACGTTTCCTATTCGTGGTGGTGAGCATAGCCAAACCGCTTTTGCTTTTGGCTTAATGCTTGATTGGAGTGTACAAGTAAATGATGCCGCCATGGAGCAATTACTTACGCGTAAAATCATTACATTGTATGGCAGCGATAATAATTGCCCATTAGCTTATGAGCCATCAGGGCAAGATTTCTTATCGCCTTGTATTGCTGAAGCCGATTTAATGCGCCGGGTAATGAATAAAGAGCAATACGCTGTTTGGCTCACTGACTTTTTACCAAGTATTCCTAAAGACGGTAGTGCCTGGTTAGTTACCGCTAATGTTGTAGATAAAAGTGATGGTAAATTAGCGCATTTAGATGGATTAAACTTAAGCCGTAGTTGGATGTTAGAAGGCATTGCATCAGGCTTAGATAAAAACGACCCTCGCCAAGCATCAATACAGCGAGCAGCAAGTGAGCATAAAAAAGTAGGCATTGACGCAGTAGTAAATGATTTGCACTACATGGGCAGCCACTGGCTTGGCAGCTTCGCCACATACCTAGAAACCCAACGCGGCATAAACTAATCAAGGTGTCAGACACCTTGATATTTTGAGAAAATAGAAAATAGAAAATAGAAAATAGAAAATAGAAAAAGAAAGGAAAGTTTCCCCAGAAGTATTAGCGCCAGCGTTAATGTCAGTTGTTATGTTCAATGGCGCATTTATCTGAGCGTGTGTTCAGGTGTTAATACACTTAAAAAATTATAATAGATAGAAAGGAAGGAAAGTTTCCCAGAATGCCAGCGTTAATGTCAGCCCATGAACAACCGTGTGTTCAAGGCGGAGATTGGACAACTGCCTCAGGCTTCCCGATACGGGTCGGGCTTGCACAATAGCAGCCGATAAACCCCCTTAGGTAAAACTTATCGGCTCAGGGACATAATTAACAACTCAACATCCCAGGAAACATATTCTTAGTATACACCGCTTATTGCGAAATGGCGGTATATTTTGAATAAAAAAGTAGTGTGCTAATTTTAACTCTGAATAAAAGTGCGAGCTTATTATTTTGTATGCGTCAGAGTTAAAACTGCTTACCAATATCGTGAGATTCGGTAGCCCACTACTAGAAAACGCGGCAACTTTACCTGAGCCATTTAGGGCAATCAACTAAAAAAATGTAACTATTGTCTGACTGCTGTTTTTCTACGCGATGTGTGGTTTTGTTGAGCTTTATCAAGGTTTGAATGATGGTTTTTTCTGGTTAGAACTTTGATTGAGTGTTAGGATTAACTATATTTTATATTTACTAGAAAGTGTCGAAATGGCTGAACAACAATCTTTAACTTTTGCAAACGTACAAGCAGCGTTTGGTGGTGAAAACTTTCAAGCACATGCTTCTGAAATTCACGGCGTATTAACAGGTATTATTTCATCTGGTTTTGCTTTTGAAGATGAAGGCTATTTACCGATTATTAATGACTTATTTAATAATGGTGAAGGCTTAGGTAAAAACCTTAAAGATCTTATTAAAGAAATTTACGGTAACATCTGGCAAGCAATGCTTGATGCAAACTTTACCTTTCAAATGTTAGTACCAGATGATGATGAAGCTATTGTTGAACGTGGTACTGCCTTAAGTTTGTGGGTACAAGGCTTTAATTTAGGTTTTGGTTTGCAAAAGCAAAATAAAGATAAAATGCCTGAAGAAGTTGAAGAGATCATAAGAGACTTTGCTGATATTGCTAACTTATCTAATGAGCTTGAAGAAGATGAAGAAACAGAGCAAGCCTACTTTGAAATCTTAGAGTATGTTCGTATTTCATCGCAGTTATGCTTTGCTGAGTTGGGTAACAAGCCTGAAACAGACACTAGCAAAACCATCCATTAATAAGTAACTCATACCCATAGAAATTACCATGACCAAACATACTCGAATTGATGTGGCAGAATTTGCTACGCGCCGTGAAACTTTATTAGCCCAAATGCCTGAAAATAGCGTGGCCCTTATTCCGGCTGCAAAAGAGCTAACTCGAAGCCGCGATACTGAATACCTATTTTGCCAAGATAAAGATTTTTATTATTTGTCAGGCTTTCATGAGCCAGATGCCTTATTGGTGCTAGTTAAAAACTTTGGTGATGAAAGTATTTTATTTTGTCGTGACAAAGACCCACATCAAGAAGTGTGGCATGGCCGCCGTGTAGGACCTGATGCTGCGCAAGCTGAGTTTGGCTTTGACCTCACCTATACGCTTGATGAGTTAGAGCAAGTTTTGCCTATGTACATTAATGGCAAAGACACTTTAATGTTTGCTCAAGGAGCTAATAAAGAGTTTGATGAGCTGGTTTTTGCTTGTTTAAATATTTTGCGCGGTGGCGCTAAACAAGGATTAACCGCGCCAAGCACTATTGTTGATATACGCGATCTTATCCATGAAATGCGTTTGATTAAATCACCTGCTGAAATTGCGATTATGCGCGAAGCCAATGTTATCTCTGGCAATGCTCACAAACGTGCAATGCGAGCGAGTAAACAAGGTGTTTTTGAGTATCAGCTTGAAGCTGAAATATTGCATGAGTTTGCGTTTAATGGCGCACGCTCTGCAGCCTATGGCACCATTGTTGGTGGCGGTGAAAATGCCACAATTTTGCACTATACCGACAACGAAGAAGTGCTTATGGATGGCGAGTTAGTATTGATTGATGCTGGCGCTGAACTTGCCGGTTATGCTGCTGACATCACTCGAACTTTTCCAGTAAACGGTAAGTTTACTAAGCTGCAAGCAAAAGTGTATAACCTGGTACTTGATGCGCAAATTGCCGCGTTCAATACAATTAAACCTGGCAGTAATTTTGCTATTGCCAACCAAGCAGCAAATGAAGTTTTAACCAAAGGTTTGTATGAGCTTGGTATTTTATCTGGTGATTTAGATGAGCTAATTGCCGATAAAGCTTGTAAGCAATACTTTATTCACGGTTTAGGTCACTGGTTAGGGTTAGATGTACATGACGTTGGCGATTATCAGGTCGACCATGACCGTAACCAACTACGCGCATTTGAACCAGGTATGGTGCTTACCATTGAGCCGGGTTTGTATTTTGATAGCGAAGCCGATGTGGATGAAGAGCTACAAGGCGTTGGTATCCGCATTGAAGATAATATTTTAGTAACTGAAAGCGGTTTTGAGAATTTAACGATAAATGCACCGAAATCAATTAAAGAAATTGAAAACGCGATGCGCAGCCCAAAGAAAAAGTAACAACGCCATCTTATATAAGTAGCTAAAGGCATTTTATGAGCACAGCACAACAATTTGACATTATTATTTCTGGCGCAGCATTAGCTGGCGCGAGTATGGCGCTTGCTTTATCTAAGTTGCAAAAGCCCGATGGTACATTGTTATCTATTGCTGTGGTCGAAACATTCCCGGTAAGTGACCAACTTCCTAAAAGTTATGATGCTAGAGTAATTGCATTATCACATGCGAGCGCGGCGTATTTAAACGAACTTGATGTCTGGCAACAGCTAAAACCTGATGCTATGGCGATTAAAACTATCCATATCTCTGATTGTGATTATTATGGCAAAGCGCGAATGTACGCCGAAGATTATAACGTTAGCGCACTTGGTTTTGTCAGTGAAATGCAAGCCATTGGTAATGCGATTATCTCGCCACTTAAGCAAAGTGCTAACGTAACCTTTTTTGCACCTGACAGCATAAGTGACATTAACTGGCAAAGCGAGTGTGTATCAGTTCAGCTAAGCTCAGGGCAGAGCATTCAAGCCAAGCTACTTTTAGGCTGTGATGGTGGCCAATCTATGTGTCGTAAACAAGCGAAAATAGACACCACAGAAAATGATTATCAGCAAGTTGCCATTATTGCTAATGTTACCCCTGAAAAACCACATAACAATAGAGCCTTTGAACGCTTTAGTGAGTTTGGTCCCATTGCATTATTACCGATGACAGATAACCGCTGCTCTTTAGTTTGGACGGTAAAGCCTGAACACGTTGAGCCATTACTAGCTTTATCAGATGATGAGTTTGCTACAACATTAGCCGATAAGTTTGGTCGATGGTTAGGTGATTTTAGCACGGTAGGTAAGCGTTTTTCTTTTGAGTTAAAGCTTATTCAAGCCAATGAGCAAATACATCATCGTATGGCATTACTTGGCAATGCCGCGCACTCATTACATCCTATTGCCGGGCAAGGTTTTAACTTAGGTATTCGCGATGTAGAAGCAATGGCGAAATACATTAAACAAGCACTTACTCAAAACCAAGACATAGGTAGCTACAAAGTATTAAGCGCTTATGCTCAATCACGAGAGCCTGATCATAAACAAGTAATAACCTTAACCGACTCCTTAGTGCATTTGTTTTCCAATAAGTATACTCCGTTGGTTATTGGCCGTGGTGTTGGCTTAAAAGTATTAAATTATGTGAGCCCGTTAAAGTCGGCCTTAGCACAAAAAACAATGGGTCATTAGCTAAGCTAAACCCTTATAAAAAACCATTAAATAATAGTAAAATCGAAGAGAATAATAATGCAAAACCTTGATGTTGTAATTGTTGGCGGTGGTATAGTTGGCTTAACAACGGCGTTAGCTATTCGTAAGCAAACCTCATTAACGGTTGGCCTCGTTGAAAGCCAAGCATTAAATGAATTATCTTCAGATCCTCATCTTCGAGTAAGTGCCATTAATGGTGCAAGCCAACAACTATTTACTAACCTTGGGGTTTGGCAAGACATAACTAATACTCGACTACAGCCATATAAAAGTATGCATGTGTGGGATAAAGACGGTTATGGCCATCTTGATTTTACCCAACAAGACTTCCCAAACCTTATAGCGAGCAGCAATAATAAAGAGCAAAATTTAGGTTGGATCGTTGAAAACGATGTTATTCGTAATGCTTTATGGAACAAAGCAGAGCAAGACAACGGTATTGTATTTATTACTGAAAAACTAACTAGCATTGCCATGGGCAGTAGTGAAGTATTTTTAATGATTGAAGGTCAAGCACCAGTTACGGCAAAGCTTGTTATTGGCGCGGATGGTGCAAATTCATGGGTGCGTAAGCAACTTGATATGGCGATGACTTTTCGTGACTACGATCATCATGCACTTGTTGCCTCGGTAAAGTGCAGTCAAGGCCATCAAGACACTGCTTGGCAAGTATTTTTACCTACCGGACCGTTAGCTTTTCTACCTTTATATAAGCAAGATCATTGCTCTATTGTTTGGTCACTGCCGCCTGATGAAGCGCAGCGTATAAAAAGCCTGAGCGAGGAAGAGTTTAATAAAGAAATTCTCGCAGCTAGCGATGGCAAGTTAGGACAAGTATCTTTAGTTAGCGAGCGAGCAACGTTCCCATTAACTATGCGTTTAGCTAATGAGTTTGTTAAAGACCGCGTAGTATTAGTTGGTGATGCAGCACATACTATTCATCCGCTCGCTGGGCAGGGCGTTAACCTAGGTTTAGTTGATGTATCTGCTTTAGCTCAAACTCTTGAGCAATTAGTTGAGCAAGGTAGCGACATAAGTGACAGCAAAGCGCTTGGTCATTTCAGTCGTTGGCGCAAAGCTGATGCCAGTGAAATGATCATGGCTATGGAGTCGATTAAGCAAGGCTTCTCTTTACAACAAAAACTACCTAAAGTGATCCGTGGCTTAGGTATGTCTTTGTTAAATCAGTTTTCACCTGCAAAAAAATTACTGATAAAACAAGCGCTTGGTTTTAAAGGCGAGTTACCTAAATTATCGCAAAACCAGGACGGCTTACTTTAGCTTTGTTAAATAAAGTTAATGTGTAAATATTGAACAATGAGCTAACTGCTAAAACGTAAAAAATAATTAATATTTAATTTTGTTATTTTGATTTAATTAGAATAATGTTCGGTAATTACTATTTAGTTGGTTTAATGTTTTAAAAAGTGTGTTTTTAAATTGATTCACACAAATCCTCATCGTATAATCTTGCGCAAATTTAGTTACGATTTAGTTGCCGATTGGTTACTAAAGCAGCAAAGCGTTAGCGACTATTTCCTGCTATGGAAATGCCTAACCCAACGATAAAGTGAATAACAGCATGACTAATAAAACCGTACTACACGCAAAACACCTAGAAGCCAATGCAAAGATGGTTGATTTCTACGGCTGGGAAATGCCAATTAACTATGGCTCTCAAATTGAAGAACATAATGCTGTGCGCACTGACGCCGGTATGTTTGACGTATCTCACATGACCATTGTTGATGTTAAGGGCAGTGATGCTAAAGCATTTTTACGTCGTTTGGTTATTAATGATGTAGCTAAGCTTGAAGAAGCTGGTAAAGCCCTTTACACCGGTATGTGTAATGAAGAAGGTGGTGTGATTGATGATTTGATCATTTATTTCTTCTCAAGCACGGATTACCGTTTAGTGGTTAACTCTGCAACGCGTGAAAAAGATCTTGCGTGGATCAATAAGCAAGCTCAAGGTTTTGAAGTGACCGTAACTGAACGTCCAGAGTTCGCTATGATCGCAGTACAAGGTCCACAAGCTAAAGCTAAAGTTGCTACTTTATTAGATGCAGAGCAAACTGCTGCTGTTGACGGTATGAAGCCATTCTACTCAGCCCAAGCTGGTGATTTATTTATTGCTACGACTGGTTACACTGGTGAAAACGGCTATGAAATTGCATTACCAGCAGAGCAAGCCGCAGATTTATGGCAGCAACTATTAGATGCTGGCGTGGCGCCATGTGGTTTAGGTGCTCGTGATACATTACGTTTAGAAGCGGGTATGAACCTTTACGGTTTAGATATGGATGAAACTGTTTCTCCACTTGCCGCTAACATGGCTTGGACTATTGCATGGGATGACGAGTCTCGCGACTTTATTGGCCGTGAAGTATTAACTGCACAACGAGCTGCAGGCGACGAACAAAAACTAGTTGGTTTAGTAATGGAAGCTAAAGGCGTATTACGTACTGGCTTAAAAGTAATTACTGAGCACGGCGAAGGTGTTATTACTTCTGGTACTTTCTCTCCTACATTAGGTCATTCTATTGCTATGGCTCGTGTGCCACGCGCAGTTAAATTAGAAGATACTGTACAAGTAGAAATGCGTAAGAAGCATGTTGAAGTTAAGGTTATTAGACCAAGCTTCGTACGTAATGGTAAAAAAGTTTTTTAATCTCGTTTTCAATATAAGAAAATCGAATTAAAAAATAGCGATAAAAAACAAAAAATATATTTTCATACGGTCAAATTTGACTATTATATAGACAGACAACAACCGTATGAATAAACTCTTTTGCTTAGCGTGCAAGAGTACAAAAATTAAAAACTTTTTAGGAACAAAAAAATGAGCTCAATTCCTTCAGAATTAAAATACGCAACATCACACGAATGGGTACGCAACGAAGGTGACGGTACTGTTACTGTTGGTATCACTGAACACGCACAAGGCCTTTTAGGCGACATGGTATTTGTTGAGTTACCAGAAGTTGGTGACGAAGTAAGTACTGGTGATGATGTAGCTGTTGCTGAGTCGGTAAAAGCTGCCTCTGACATCTACGCACCTGTTTCAGGTGAAATTATTGAAGTTAACGAAGACTTAGAAGATTCACCTGAGTTAGTTAACTCTGACGCATTTGGTGACGGTTGGATGTTTAAAATCAAATTGGATGACGCTAGCGAGTTAGACGCATTATTAGATGCTGAAGGCTACGAAAATTCAATTGACGAAGATTAATTGTTAATTAACAATCATTTATAAGCCTCGAACGCAGTTCGGGGCTTATTTATTTTAGCACCGAAATAGTTTAAATAAATTAAATAAACCAGTAACTCAAGTTACTGAAATTTTAGGACCTGTTGTATGTCTACTCAATCGTTGACTCAATTAGAGCAAACTGAAGATTTTATCCGTCGTCACATTGGCCCAAGTGCAGAGCAAACTGATGCAATGCTTAAAGAAATTGGTAGCGACTCTGTTGATGCTTTAATTGATGAAATCGTACCTAGCGATATTCGTTTAGCAAATTTACCTGCCATTGGCGAAAGTAAAACTGAAGTACAAGCACTTGCCGACTTAAAAGCAGTTGCGAGCTTGAACAAAGTTAATACTTCGCACATTGGTTTAGGTTACTACGGCACATTAACACCAAACGTGATTTTACGTAACGTGTTAGAAAATCCAGGCTGGTACACAGCATATACGCCGTACCAACCTGAGATCGCTCAAGGTCGTTTAGAATCATTACTTAACTACCAACAAATGTGTATCGACTTAACAGGTCTAGATTTAGCAAGTGCTTCATTACTTGATGAAGGTACTGCGGCTGCTGAAGCAATGGCTTTAGCTAAGCGTGTTTCTAAAAACAAAAAATCAAATTTATTCTTCATCGCAAGTGATGTGTTCCCACAAACTATCGACTTAGTTAAGCAACGTGCTGACATGTTTGGTTTTGACGTTGTTGTTGCTCCGGCTACGCAAGCGCCTGAGCACGATATCTTTGGTGCATTATTACAATACCCATCAGCAACAGGTGAAGTAACAGACATTACTGATTTAATTGCGAGCATTCATGCCAACAAAGGTATTGTTGCAGTTGCTGCTGATATCATGAGTTTAGTGATGCTGAAAGCGCCAGGTGAGTTAGGTGCTGATGCCGTTATTGGTTCAAGCCAACGCTTTGGTGTTCCAATGGGCTACGGTGGTCCTCATGCGGCATTCTTTACTACGTCAGATAAATACAAGCGTTCATTACCTGGTCGTATTATTGGTGTATCAAAAGATACTCGCGGTAACAACGCACTACGTATGGCGATGCAAACTCGTGAGCAACACATTCGCCGCGAAAAAGCCAACTCAAACATTTGTACTGCGCAAGTTTTATTAGCCAATATGGCAGCATTTTATGCGGTTTACCATGGCCCGAAAGGCTTAAAAGTAATCGCTGAGCGTATTCACCGTTTCACTGATATCTTAGCTTTAGGTACGGCGCAAAATGGTTTAATGGCGATGCATAACAACTACTTCGACACATTAACGTTTGATGTAGATGCTACCCAAGGTTTCAACAAAGAAGAAATCGTTGCTCGTGCATTAGCTGCAAATATTAATTTACGTGTTGATGTTGCTGGCCAAATTGGTGTTTCTCTTGATGAAACAACTAATCGTGAATCATTAAATACATTATTTGATGTATTACTTGGTAGTGGTCACGGCTTAGATGTTAGCGAATTAGATGACGCTGTTGTGGCATCAGGCATGTCTTCAATCCCTGCATCACTTGTTCGTGAATCAGAAATCTTAACGCACCCAGTATTTAACTCGTACCACTCAGAAACTGAGATGTTACGTTACATCAAAAAGCTAGAAAACAAAGATTTAGCTCTTAACCACTCAATGATCTCATTAGGCTCTTGTACCATGAAGCTTAATGCAACCGCGCAGATGATCCCGGTATCATGGCCTGAATTTGCCAATATGCATCCTTTTGCTCCAATTGAGCAAGCACAAGGTTACAAACAAATGATTGATGAGCTTGGTGATTGGTTAGTTGAATTAACTGGTTACGACAATATCTCAATGCAACCAAACTCTGGTGCACAAGGTGAGTATGCTGGATTAATTGCTATTCATAAATACCACGAGAGCCGTGGCGACAGTCACCGTAATATTTGTTTAATTCCATCTTCTGCGCACGGTACTAACCCTGCATCTGCGCAAATGGTTGGTATGAAAGTTGTTGTTACTGCTTGTGATAAAAACGGTAACGTTGATATGGATGACTTAAAGGCGAAAGCCGAAGAGCATGCAGAAAACTTAGCTTGTATCATGATCACGTACCCATCTACGCATGGTGTATACGAAACAACAATCAAAGAAATTTGTGATGTAATTCATGCTAACGGCGGTCAGGTTTACCTTGATGGCGCGAACATGAACGCACAAGTTGGTATTACTTCGCCAGGTTACATTGGCGCTGATGTATCGCACTTAAACTTACACAAAACATTCGCTATTCCACATGGTGGTGGCGGTCCAGGTATGGGTCCTATCGGCGTTAAAGCGCACTTAGCACCATTTTTACCTGATCACGCATTAGTTACCGTTAATGAAAACACTAAAGGTAACGGCTCTGTATCTGCCGCGCCATTTGGCTCAGCGGGTATTCTTTGTATTTCTTACCTTTACATTGCCTTATTAGGTAAAAAAGGTGTAACCGATGCAACTAAATACGCCATTACTAATGCCAACTACTTAGCGACTAAATTAAGCGCACACTACCCAATTTTATACTCTGATAAAAATGGCCGTGTAGCACACGAATGTATTATCGATTTACGCCCATTAAAAGCAGAATCAGGTATTACAGAAGTTGATATGGCTAAGCGTTTAATGGACTACGGTTTCCACGCGCCAACTATGTCATTCCCGGTTGCAGGTACGTTCATGATTGAGCCTACAGAGTCTGAAAGCAAAGTAGAACTTGATCGTTTTATTGAAGCAATGACAGCAATACGTGATGAAGTTCGTAAAGTTGAATCAGGTGAGTGGACAAGTGAAGATAACCCTCTTCATAATGCACCACATACGCTAGCTGATATTACTGATACATGGGATAGAGCTTACTCAATCCAAGAAGCAGTATTCCCAGTAGCGGCAGCGGCAGCAAACAAATTCTGGCCAACAGTTAACCGTATCGATGATGTATACGGCGACCGTAACTTAATTTGTTCATGTCCGCCGGTATCTACTTACGAAGATTAGTTAATTCCCGACTGACAACAAGTCGACTGATTTAAAAGCGAGCTATAAGCTCGCTTTTTTGTTTTTAAATTTTGCACATTTCAATTTTAAGGTGATACTTTAATTTATCTAAAATATTTAAATACTTAGACATAAATTCAGTGAAATTTATTGTTAGATAACTTATTCTTAATGAGAACAGTTATCATTTATATAATTAACAAGGCAGAGCCTAATGTCACGACTCATCACTTTTATTGCTTTATTGGTTACTAATATCTTTGCATATGCTGCAACTAGCCCTGTAGTTGACGTGGTTTACCCAGAAATAAGCCAGTCAAATAAAGTGCTTTCTCTTTCTGGCACCGTTGAAGCAAAACAGCATGCACGCTTAGCTCCTTTGCAATCTGGTGTGGTCGCAAGTTTGTTGGTTGATGCCGGAGATGTGGTTAGTAAAGGGCAAAAACTTATTGTGCTTGATGATAAGTTTGCGCGTATTAATGTTGAGCAAGCTCGTGCAGACTATCAAGCTGCGCAAGCCATTATGAATGAAGCGCAGCGGTTACTAGATGAAGTCGTTGAACTATCAAGCAAAAACGTTATCGAAAAAACCTTGATTGGTGAGCGTCAGTCTAATCTTGCTATTGCTAAGGCACAGTATTCTGGCGCAAAAGCAGAGCTAGCGCATCGCCAAGAAGAGTTAGCAAGACATAGTTTATTCGCGCCATTTAATGGCGTTATTGCTAGTCGAAACATTGATTTAGGTGAGTGGGTTACTCAGCAAACTTCGGTGTTTACTTTAGTTGGTGATCAGCAATTAAGAGTGAATGTTGCTGTACCCCAAGAATATTATGCAGTAATTTCAGCAGCAACTTCACAGTCTAAAGATATTAACGTTTCTGTAGTACCTGATTTTAGCCATATGAAGCCAATACAAGCTAAAGTGAGCCGTGTTGTTGCTGTCGCAGATAGTACTAGCCGGGCATTAACTGCTTGGGTAGATATTGCTGCAAATGAAGGGTTAGTGGTTGGCATGTCAACTCAGGTGCTACTTACACTGCCATCAAGTTCAACAGACGTTGTATGGTTGCCAAAGTCAGCAATTAAGTATCATCCTGATGGCGGTCGAAGTATCTTTGTTGTTGAAAATGGCGTTGCTAAAAATATGGTGATTTCAGTTGTGGAAGAGCAAAACGGTAAAGTTGCTGTGTCAGACCTTACAACAAAAAATCCAGTAATTGTTAGCGGTGTACCTGTATTAACTGTGGGCAGCAAAGTAACTATTAAACAAGGTAACAACTCATGATAGCGCAAGCCGTTAATAGAGGGATTTTAGTTACGGTTGTTGTTTTAATTAGCACCATTTTAGGTTTAGTAGCTGCGTTATCTATTCCTGTGCAAATGATCCCCGATTTAGAAGTACGTACCATTACCGTTAGAACTGGCTGGTCTGGCGCAACGCCGCAAGATGTTGAAAAAGAAATCCTGATTGAACAAGAGCGATATTTACGTGGTCTTTCGCAATTAAAACGTATGACCTCTTATGCCGAGATGGGCTCAGCAAGAATAGAGTTAGAATTTCCTTTTGGTGTTGATGAAAACGATGCATTAATCCGTGTTAATAATGCTTTAAGCCAAGTATCCTCATACCCTGAAAATGTTGACCAACCTAGGTTATTTGCCAGCTCATTTTCTGGTAATGCGTTTATGTATTTTTCATTAAAGCCACAAGAAGGCAATCCATTAAATATTGATGTTGATATGCTGCGTGACTTTGCTGAAGACTTTATCCGTCCTCGTATGGAAAGTGTTGATGGCGTATCAGAAGTAAGCGTAAGAGGCGGGGCGCAACGGCAAATACAAATTAAAGTGGATGCGAGCAAATTAGCACAGCGAGATATTAGTTTATCTGAGTTAAGAAACGCTATTCGATCACGTAATAAAGATACCTCAGCAGGTGATATCGAAAGTGGACAAAGCCGCTATTTATTGCGCGTTATTGCCCGTTTTGAAGATCTTGGCGAATTACAACAACTGATCATTAGTCGGAAAAATGGCGCCAATATTCGCTTAAACGATGTGGCCAGTGTAACGCTTGATCATTTTGAAACTCGCAGCATGTCGTTTAAAGATGGCGAGCGCACGCTCAGCCTGTCGGTTCGCCGTGAAAGTGGCTCTAATGTTTTAGCCATTAAACAAGCTATGTTACCCATTGTTGATGATATTAATCGTGACTTATTACAACAAAATGGCCTAGAGCTCCTGTTAACTAGCGATGACGTTAAATACGTTAAAAGCTCACTAGAAAATGTGTGGACCAATCTTGCCCTTGGTGCATTACTGGCAACGTTAGTGATGTATTATTTCCTACGCTCAGGTAAAGCAACTCTTGTCGGTGTATTAGGTATTCCTTTATGTACCATTGCTGCGTTTTTGGCGTTAATGGCATTTGGTCGCACCATTAATGTTATATCACTTGCTGGGGTTGCTTTTGCTATCGGTATGACCGTCGATAATACCATCGTTGTTTTAGAATCTATCGTGCAAGCAAAGCGCCGAGGTATAAGTAGGATAGAAGCCGCTATTAATGGTGTTACAGAAGTATGGCCTGCAGTACTCGCCTCAACGGCAACTACCGTTTTAGTTTTTGCGCCTATCTTGTTTGTGCAACAAGAAGCAGGGCAGCTTTATTCTGATATCGCTATTGCGATTTCAGGAGCGATTATCGCCTCAATGCTAGTGGCTATTTTTGTTGTCCCAGTTGCACTATCTCATATCACTAAAAAAGAAGATTTAAAGCAGGGTAAACAATTTGAGTTATCGAAAAAATGGTTAAGTTTAGCCAAGTACTTTACCCAAAGTATTGCTAAGGCAAGACTGTGTGCAATTAGCTTTGTTGTGGTGATATTAGGTGCGGCTTATATGCTTATGCCAGCAGCTGAATATCTACCTGAAGGAGAAGAGCCGAAAGCCTTTTCTATGATGATAGCGCCGCCTAATTATAATTTATCCGAAATGGCTAAAATAGGCGAAGAGTTAAGAGAACATTTTGATAGCTATGTCATGGCAAGTGACGAAGCTTTCCTTGCAGGTGAAACTGATATGCCACCATTAGAGTATTATTCTATGTCGGTATCGGTTGGCCGTATTTGGTTTTTAAGTGCACCGCTTGACCCTGCATATATTAATCAGATGATGGATGCCATCACTAAAAAATTTAGAAGCTATGAGAATATGCGGGCATTCTCATCACGGGGCTCTATTATCTCAAGTAACAATGGCGGCACAAGAGCTGTGGCTGTCGATATAGCCGGTAATAATATTACTGAGTTATATCAAGCGGCGGACGCGGTTTATCAACAAGCGAGTGTTGTATTTGATCAGCCTCAAATTAACTCCCAGCCAAGCTCGTTAACTCTTGACCAACCATTAATTGAAATAAAGCCCCGCTGGCAACGCCTTGCAGAACTTGGCTTTAGTAACAGTGATTTTGGTTATGCGGTTGCTGCTATGAGTGATGGCGCTTATGTGGATGAATTTATTTTAAACGATGATAAAGTCGACATCTTTTTGTTTAGTGGCGCAGGTAATGAGCAAAACCTTACCCAGCTTGCTGATACTCCATTAGTTACGCCGCAAGGTAATGTGTTGCCACTTAATGCGTTAGCGGATTTAGTCGAAAGTCAAAACAGTAATTCGGTGCGCCGTGTTGATGGTAACCGTACTGTGTCAGTTTATATTATTCCGCCAAGAAACGTTGCTTTAGAAATTGCCGAGCAAAAAGTAAGAGAAGAGCTCCTGCCAACGCTTTGGCAAGAAGGTAAAATTGCGCAAGGCATTAAAGTCAGTATTAGCGGCGCGGCTGATCAACTTGAAGCAACTCAAGCCTCACTATCGAGCAACTTTATAATCGCATTGGTTTTATGTTTCTTACTACTCGTCGCCATATTTAGTCATTGGCGTTACCCTATATTTATTTTAGCAACGGTGCCGTTAGGTATGGCAGGTGGCTTACTTGGCTTAGTTGCCGTTAATGGCATAAACGCTGTGCTTAATAGCATTGGTATGGCTAGCTTTCATTTACCGTTTGATATGATCACTATGCTTGGCTTTTTGATTTTACTTGGTACTGTGGTCAACAATCCTATCTTAATTGTTGATCAAACCCGCCGCGGTATTATCGAACAAGGCATGCAAGTTAAAGCGGCTGTGATGCAAGCTTTGGAAAAGCGCCTTAAACCTATTTTAATGTCAACGGCGACCACCATTTTTGGTTTAGCACCACTCGTACTTATTCCTGGAGAAGGTACCGAGTTATACCGAGGCGTAGGGGTTATTGTACTTAGTGGTATTTTGGTTTCTACCTTGCTTACGCTTACGTTCTTACCTGCATTGCTAGTTGCCACGTTAAAAGATAAGCAGGAGCAATAATCTATTAGGTAAAAGAGGTAAAAAACTCGTTCTTTTTACCTCTTTTGATTGTTCATAGGTAAAAAAATCTTTAATATGTCGCGCAGATGTTAATTAGAGGTTTCTATGCTTAAAGCAATTTCAAAAGTATTGGTATTAACCATGATGCTTGTCGCTTTCCTAAGCCAAGCAATGGCCTTTAATACTTCTATGCCTTGTGAAACTGCTGAAGATGAACATTTAAATGTAGTTACTACCTCGCAAAAGTTAAATTCTAATACTGCAATTGATATTGAATCTAAATATACTATTTCAGCGCATAATGACTCAATAGATCCTGATAATCATGACGATTGCTGCGGCATAGAATGTTGCGATTTAGATTGCAGCTGCATTGCCAATACGTGTAATTCCGTGGTTTATTTCAATATTAGCTTGGTAACTATTAAGACAATTACATTAGATGAAACTATGTTCTTGCCAGAGTTAGTACAACCTAATTCCGTATCAACCTCACTTTATCGCCCCCCAATTTTTACCTCATAAATAGTTTCAATTAGAGCTCGTAATAAAAATAATCGTAAATTTCGCTCTAAATTAATTGTTCCTAATTTAATAGTATTCAGCTTTTTAGGCGAGTACTAACAAGTAGTATTTAAGGTAAAAAATGTTTAAACAAAGTATAAAAATAGCCATTGCAGCATTGTTAATTCCTTCATCTGTCTATGCCAGTGAAAATGAGCATGGCAATAAAGAAGAAGCTCATCAAGAATCGAGTGAGCAACATAAAGAGCTAGACCATAAAAAACAAGATGGTCATAACGACGAGCATGAACATGAAGACGATCATGGGCATAATGACAAAAATGAAGAAGAACACGGGCATCATGACCATGACGAGGGTGGTATTGAAAGAATTCAAGTAAGCGCATCTCGGTTAGGGCGGATTGTTACCGAGTCGGCAACTCGTACCGAAATTATTAACGGTGAGGAAATCCAAGAAAAAGCTCTGATGCGCCCTGGTAATATTTCTATGCTTGTCGCTGAAACTGGTGGCGTTAGGGTACAAACAACATCACCTACATTAGGTAGTGCAAATATACGATTACAAAGTCTTTATGGCCGATATACTCAGCTATTAAGTGATGGTTTACCTTTATATGGCGGTCAAACCGCCTCCATTGGTCTTTTACAAATTCCACCGACCGACCTTGCTAATGTTGAAATCATTAAAGGCTCTGCCTCTTCGCTTTATGGTGGCTCGGCCCTTGGCGGCGTGATCAACTTAATTTCTCGCACCCCAAGCGATGAATTTGAAGGTGAAGTATTAGTTAATGCGACCTCAAAGAATGGCCAAGATGTCACATCATATTTGGCCTCCCCAATAAATGATACCTTAAGCGCATCTGTTACCGCTGGGATTCATCATCAGGAAGAAAAGGACTTAGATGATGATGGCTGGATTGATATGGCTGGTTATGAGCGTGGCACTGTTCGCCCTCGCTTTTATTGGCAAAATGACGATGGCGCTAACCTATACCTCACGCTTGGTGCTATGTCGGAGCAAAGAGATGGCGGTACAAAAGGTAATGCTACACTCCCTGATGGCAGTCAATATGCGCAAACACAAGACACACTTAGAACCGATATAGGCTTTATCTATGACCAACCTATTGGCGAAGTCATGAATATTAATGTTCGTGGTTCGGCAATGAATCAAGAGCATGAACATCAATACGGCGCTATTTTAGAAGACGACAACCACGAAAGTTACCTAATAGAGACAAGCTTATCTGCCTATGCCGATCAAACCGCTTGGTTAGTTGGTGTGGCGCTACAATCTGAAGAATTTTCTTCAGATACTTATTCTGAGTTTGATTACTCTTATGAAGTACCTGGAATATTCTCGAAATTAGATTATGAACTAAGCGATGATATTTCAATGTCATTTAGTGCTCGTGCGGATGATCATAGTGAGTACGGCACTCAAGTAAGCCCGCGTGTATCAATGTTGTACAGCCCAAATGACTGGACGTTCCGCACAGCTTACGGACAAGGGTATTACGCACCAACGCCATTTATTGAAGACATTGATGAAGTCGGCTTATCTCGTCTTGCACCATTAGATAACATAGAAGAAGAGCGTGCAACGACTGCATCACTTGATATTACCTATGCTATTGGCAGTGTTGAAAGCAGTGTCACATTTTTTGCCTCAGATATTGAAAACGTTACTGAATTAGTTGCGATTAACGGCGTTACTGACCCAATGGATAAGCAAGTTGAAATAGTTAATGCACAAGGTGAAAGTGAAATTCGTGGTGCAGAGCTATTACTGCGTTATCGTTGGCAAGATATTAAATTTACCGGAAGTTATTTATATACCGATGCAACAAAAGAAGATGATACTGGATTTGACCGTGTAGCATTAGCGCTAACACCAGAGCATTCGGCAGGTCTTGTGGTGATGAAGGAAGAGCACGGCAGTTACTTACTTGGTTTTGAAGCGTATTATACTGGTACTCAGCACCTTGAAAACAATCCATATCGCCAAAAGAGTCAGCCTTATTGGCATTTAGGATTATTAGGACAAATTACCATTGGCAAAGTAAGCTACTTTGTTAATGCTGAAAACTTACTTAATATAAGACAGACCGATGAGGATCCTTTAGTGTTACCTGAGCAAGCACCAAGCGGGCGTTGGACTACCGATATTTGGTCAAGAAATGATGGTTTTACTGTTAACGCGGGTGTGCGTTTTCAATTGGGTGGATAGAGTCATTTTGCTATTAGGAAGTTAGTCGTTTATGGAACATAAAATCAAACAATTAAACCTTAAGTATGACCATGAAGGTTATTTTGTTCTTCGTGACTTTTTTAGCGCTCAAGAAATTGAGGCGTTAAGAGCGGTCATTTTAAAGTTTCATCAATTATGGAAGCAAGATAACCTTGAGTTTTATCAACAAGAGGCTTTTAACTCATCCTTAATTACTGGCAGTAAATACCTTGGCTGTGCTGATAGAGTTAAACTGTTTAACTTTATCAGCTCTGCAAAAATGATGGCATTGGTTGAGTCATTAATGCCAAATAAGCCTGCATTTATGAATACGCAGCTATTTTTTAACCCTGTTAATCCACAGCAAAAAGATTTTTGGCATCGAGATTGTCAATACGACTATGATGTTGAAGATCAAAAGAAAGTTATTACTGAAACGCAAGTAGTGCACTTACGGGTGCCACTATTTGATGAATTAGGTATTGAGTTAGTACCGGGTACTCATAAGCGTTGGGATAACGATGAAGAGTTTGCAGTGCGCCAGGAAGTACAGGGCAGAACAAGTTGTGAAAACCTCTCGGGAGGTAAAAAAGTAAAACTTGCAGCAGGAGATATCTTAGTTTTTTCAGCTGATATGATCCACCGAGGATTATATGGTTTAGATAGGTTAGCATTAGATATTTTAGTGTTTGATTCATCTGCGAATTACGCTGACTATGTTGATGACGATTGCTTGCCTGATCATTTAATGTTGGCGCAAATTGATAACCCGAAACTTTATATCAATACCATTGATTTAAAGTTAAAAACTGAGCAAGCGATTGATAAAGCGGGGGGCATAGAATGAAAATGAGTAAAATAGTTCAACGCTTGAACGTAAAACTATTGGCAGCATTAGAGCAAATAGATGAGGAGGCTAAGCAATTTGAAGGCTATAGCCATTTAAGTCACAGTGTGCAATTTGATTTATTCCCCAGTAGCTTATTAGTACTTTGTCACTTTTCTAATGAGCAACAGTTTCAGGCTGCTCTGGCTAGTGATGTTGAAACCAAGTTACAAAAGCATTTACATAAATTGTTGTTGAAAAAAGGGATTGTATTGAAAGACCCTAAAATGAACTTAAAACTGAAGGGTTCATTAGAAGTATAAAAATCATTTTTATCAGCAATAAGCTGATAACATGAATTAATAAATTAAAAGGAAATACGATGTCTGAAAAAATCATCAACTTTGAATTTGAGAAGCAAAATAAAAACAGTGTTCGCTACAAAGAAGTTCCAGCGGATGGCATGCCGCCAGTGTTAGGTTCTATCTATGTACAAAAATGGTTTGCTGGTGATAAAAAGAATATTGAAATAACAATTAAAGCAAAAGACTAATTAGTTCTAGTTATAAAATAAAGCCCTATAAATATTATTTATAGGGCTTTATTGTGATAATTAGTGATGATTATTTTTTAATCTTTTTCATTTCAAGTTTAGCAAAGCTTACTTGCGTATAATCACCATTTTTCTTATCGACTTTCCAATCTCCAGTACCAGGGCAGGCGGTATACCAGTAATGCTCAGAGTTTTTAGTACTACATTGGTTGTAAGCACCTGCTTTGAAGTAGAACCAGTCTTGGCTGTAACCTTGAGGGTGGTCGAGTGGGTCAACCTTGCCATAAGGGTCAACATTATTTGATAAATCGACTTTATATACTACCGAATCATGGTCTTGAGCCACAAATTTAACGTACATCATGTTCTCGTACACTAATATTGTGTAAGTAAAATATTCGCCTAGTGCTATACCAGCTTCGCCTGGGTCGGCTAGGTTATCCCAAGTATTACCCCACACAGGAAAAGCAATATCGGTACGATTAGGATCATCTTTGGGTAAATTACGCTCATAAGTCCAAAATACTGAACCTTTGTCGTGGTTAGGCAGCTTTTTATAGTATATTTTTATTGGCTCATTACCCCAGCCAAAGCCTTTATCTTTTTCAATTATACCTTGATCTTTACCTGCATGGATTTGCCCAACAACAACTGAATACGCGGGTTTTTTATCTGGATGACCGGCATTAACAGCAACATGGTCAACCTTTAAACGCGCTTGTAACTGCCCGCCGATAGAACCAAACTTTTTGGCGCGCATATTTGCTTTTATAGCAAAGTTATTCTTGCGATCTTTAGTGCCGATGCTGGTGTTTGAACCACGCAGCATTTGTCTTAATTCGCTACGGGTATTTGATGAACCACCGGTGGTTTGGGCTTTGTTTGGTGCAACAAATACCATATTTTCATTTTCTGAATCTAGATAAAAGAAATCGGAATGTTGAAATTTTTTAATTCTTGAAACATCGACCTCATCAACTTTGCCATCACCGTTAGCATCAAGTGGTAAAGTGATTTTCCAATGTGATAAGTTGAACTTATCGGCAGGAATTGCCGATAAAGCCATAGGAGAAAAAATTAACCCCAGAGAAAGTATCGCTGTGGATAGTTTGGTTAAAGAAGCATGGCGCATAAAAACCTCTGTTTTATAATATTTTTTATGTAGTAAAATAATGTACAGTCATTTTAATTAGATTCTTAAACTAATTAGGCTTTCAATGTTCACTGAAAGCATAGCCATCGTGACTATTTTTTAATTCGTAGAATGTCGCTTGAGTAAATTCGTCATCGTTAGCGGAATTGTTACCATTATACACACCAGCCTTAAAGTACATATATTGACCACCTTGATCATAGCCGCTAGCTGTCATATCCACTGTTTGAACAACATTAGGCTTGTTATCACGGATAATTTTAACGGTGAGCATATTACCTGTTACTTCAATTGAGTAGGAAAACTTTTCATCAAGTGCTATGCCATCAGTAGGATCGTTTGCATCATTACTTCTACTACCAATAAGTTCGTAATAATCGTCACTTTCGCCGATAGGTTCATGAGCAAAATAAATAGAGCCTTTTGTATTGTTAGGTAATTTTCTATAATAAAGACGAATAGGCTCGTCATCATTTGCATGAATTTGACCAATAACAACCCGGCCTATTTGATAGTTCTCACCTGTCTTAGTAACACTGTTTACTGCAAGGGTAGCGGTAAGTTTGCCATCTATGCCACCTGCAGCGACTAAATCTTCACCCGGAGCTGAGGAGAAAACCCAATTGTTCAAATTAACCCCTTGAGTTTTTATGCTGGTATTTTCTCGACGCAGCATTTCTCTTAACTCAACACGAACATACTTAGTATTTTCCGAGGTTTTATAGCCCCTTGGTGGGCACTTAAATACTAGGCCGTTATCATCTGATACATAAAAGAACTCATCAGAGTATCCGCTAGATAATACTGATTCTTTAATAGAATCAGATTTCCCATTGCCATCAACATCTGTTGGAACACTTAAATACCAATCATTTAGCTCTATCCCAAGCTCGTTTGTTTTTAGAGTTGGGGCGGGGTCCGGAATTGAATCTTCATTAGCGAATATTTCAACCTTAATTGTATGCTGGGTACCATCTAGAGAGTTAATGGTAAATTCATCTGTTAGCGTGTTTGGAAAAGTTAATTGATAAACTTCATTAGCAGAGACAGATAATTTATAGTACCAACTTCCATTTGCTTCTATGGAAAATATACCGTATTTACCTTGGGTGTTATTCTGAGGAATAATCAGGCTCTGTGCGGTATCTATATCGGTAACTGTGATAATTGCTTGCATCTGTACATTTGTATCTTTAGCTATTTGCAATGAATCTAAATTATTTCCTGAACTGAAGGTTGCTTTGTCATTTACACCTGCAATGGTAATAACTATCGTGGATAAGGTATCATCAATCGAGGATATTTTTATTTCATCTTTTACGGAAAGACCTTCAGGTAGTGCTTGGATTTCTTCATTTTGAGTGTTTAATTGGTATGACCAAAAACCATCTTGTTGAAGGTTGAAAGAACCATACTTAGATGAAACGTTTTCTTGTATTTTGAAGCCTTGTTCGTTTATATCAGTATCTTCAATTGATAATGTACCTGTTATTAACGTAGTAATATCTTCATTGATTGATTTGCTTAACTCACCACTAATAACTGCTGGCGAAGCTACATCTGTAGTAGCATTATTCTTCGCTGAATTACCTTTAGAACTAGAGCCTGAACCACATGCTGTAAGGTAACTAATTATAAAAATAACACTCAAAATATTTTTCATTCATTTGTACCTATCATAAACATATTAATTATCTCTTGGGGAGAAGATCATCCTTGATCTCTAGTTAACTTAGTTTGTATGTCTGTACGTGTTTGGGTTAACTAATAATCCTTAGGCTAATCTACAATAGGTAAGGCCTGTTGGTCAATAGGTAATTATTTATTGGTAATAACGATTGGTTTCATATGTAAGGTGATATATTTACAAATGTTAATTGTGGTCAGTTATTTGTAAAGGCGTAAAAATAAAGGGGCCATAAGCCCCTTTATATCTAATTTGATAAAATTATTGTTAGTTAACTAAGTGATTTAATGAATATAAATCTCTTGTTTCAGATGTTTTTTTACGTAAATCTTCTAATGCTTTTTTCTCATTTGCTTCGAATAATGAATTTATTAAACGATTAAAATGTTGATGCATAGATCTCCTAGCTGCTTCACTATCACCTTCTTTAAGTGCATTGAATATCTTTGTATGCTCGTCTAAACGGTCATTATCACTTTGACTACAAACATTTTTATAAGCAGAGTTAATTTCTTGATTATTTTCACGTAGTTTCCATAAATCTTCTATGGTTTTTGTTAAAGCATTGTTACGAGTTGCAGCAGATATTATTTTGTGGAATTCTTTGTCTGCAACTTCTGGGTTGGGACCGCTACCCATTCTTTCTAAAGTGCTCTGTAGTTGTTGCAATTCATCCGGAGTAATTGTTGCTGCAGCTAAAGCGGCTGCTTCACCTTCAATAAGTGCTCTTGCTTGGGTTAATTCAAAAGGACTGATATTAGCAGAACTGCTCTCTTCATCAATTTTAGCTAGAACATATACGCCTGAACTGGTTTTAACTTCGACTTTTTCTCTTACTTCCAAAGCAATAATAGCCTCACGAATTGTAGGGCGACTGACATTAAATGTTTCAGCAAGTACACGTTCGGCAGGTAATCGACCACCAACAGGGTATGCACCTGAGTCAATTAGCGCTTCTATTTTCTCAACAATTTGCCAAAATAAACGACGGTTTTTCATCCAAAAAATCCTTAAAAACAAATAATACAGATAAGTGCTAATGTAATTATCGATAAAATCAATGATTTTCAACACCTAAGATTTACATTCTATAGTAAAGAATCTAAAGGTGTCAAATTGGTAATTGACATTGTTTGATCATTAATCTAATTGGTAATAATGTTTTTATCAGGTTTTTGTATTTATTAGTGTAAGCTCTGATGGGAGGGATTGTTATTGGTAAGGTATTTGGACTTGTCTTGGTGAATAATTAATGATGAAAAAGTCCTAACCGCTCTACCACGCTAAAGTGTATTAGTGTATTGAGATTAGCTTTTATGTTTATTTATAACTTAAAAAAATTCCAAATACCTTCATCGCTCATAATTATAAAGTTAACGTAATTTTTACCTGGGCAGCTAACAAAAACTTCGCGCTGGTGATTTTCAATTTAATTCTCCACTTATCTTTATTAGAGATAAATATAGATAAGGTATCCATGTTCATTTGGGTTACTTGCTATACACGCCATCATCTATACCTGTTAAACCCGATGTGTTTTCATCTACATAAAAAACATTACCTGACACAATGATGATGGCGATGAAATTGATGAAGGCGACGATTTAATTAGCCTTAATAAAGTTAAAAAACACATGCTAGTCCGCTACAGTTACCAATGTAGCTATACACTCATCTTTAGGTCAGCCAATTTTTAAAAAAATGGTCTACCAAATGTCTTTATTTTAAGAGCGCTTTTTAACTGTTAGAGCGTGAATTCTGTTTACCAATAGCAAAAATCTTGCCGCAAATAATTATAAACATCTTGTTATAATATAGTTAAATATTTAATAAAAACTCTTTAATCTCTTACAGCCCTTTTATATAAAGGCTTGTGGCTACTTATTTTTTCTTGGTAACTTGATTGGTTAACCAATTGTTGTCTTTTTGTTAACGTATTGGTTGTAAATCTCTCTGTGATGTATTATAAATTGTCTTGACATATTGGTTTTTACATTAATATTTCAAATAGAATGACGACTTAAAAAATAAAAACTGAAATTTATTCAGAGTAAATATTCAGTCTTACGGGGAAATAAAATGAAACTTAACAAAATTAGTTCTGTTTTTAGTTCTAATAAAAACACGAACAAAAATTTAACTTTATTTGGTGCTGCGTTAACTGCAATGTTATCGGCATCAGCTTTAGCTGCTGAAGAAGCTGAAACAGCAACAGCAGCTGCCGAAGAAGAAGTCGAAGTAATTGAAGTTACAGGTATACGCAGCTCTCTTACCGGCGCTCTTATGGAAAAACGCGATAGCGCTAACATCGTTGAAGTGATTCAAGCTCACGATATTGGTAAACTTCCTGACCAAAACTTAGCAGAAGTTTTAGAGAACATCACAGGTGTTCAAATAACAAGAACAGCTGGTGTAGGTACTGGTGTACAAATTCGTGGTACTAACGCAAACCGTGTTGAAATTAACGGTGTATCAACAGTTGGCGCTGGCGCTGGCCGTAACGGTATTAGTTTTGAAGATATTAACCCAGCAATTATAGCTGGTGTTGAAGTAACTAAAGCTTCAGAAGCAAAAACCATTGAAGGTTCAGTAGGTGGTACTGTTAACTTACGTACTATTCGTCCTCTTGAATTATCGGAAACATTAGGTTCTGTTCGTGTACAAATGGAAGATAGTAGCCTAAGTGATGAAGATGCTTCACCAAGACTTTCCGGTGCATACGGTGATAACTGGGATACTGACTTTGGTAAAGTTGGTTTTGTGATGAGTGGTAGTTACACAGAACAAGAAGCTGTGTCATTCCGTCCTCGAGCTGACCGTGATAACTTAACAGATGCCGGGTATCAAGGTATTCAGTTCTTAGTTCAAGAACAAGAAAATGACGATTATGAAACTGTTAATTTAGCAACCACGTTTGAGTGGGCGCCAAATGACAACATGAAACTTTATGCCGATGTTATTATTAACGACCAAGAAAGAAGCCGTGATCAATACCGTCTACAGGCATCTGGCGTAAGTGCATTGAAAAACTATCCAACAAGCACGCCAACAAAATTTGAAGACGTTAACTACGGCTATGGTTTACCAACCTATCAAGCTGCAGTAGCAGGTCGCTTATCTCCAGATTTAGCTCAAGATGACGATGATCCAAACCTACGTTTTACAACTGAGACCGGCTCTCGTGTTACTGATACTGAAGTATTCGTATTGGGCGGTGAATGGCAAGGTGATAACCTTTTTATTAGTGCTGAAGTTTCTACGTCTCAATCAGATTCTAGTAGCCCGACATTAAATACAACAGTTAACTTTATTAACCCTAACTGTCCACAAGATGGTTCAAGTAACGATAACTGTGTTCCATTTATCTATGACTTATCTGGCAACTCATTAGCATTTGGTATTGATTTTGAAAATCAATACGCACCTACTGTTGATCAATTATTAGATCCAGCTAACGTTGTTCTTGACCAAGTTGATTTTGGTGACGATACAACAGAAAACTCTGAAGACGCGATTCGTGTAGACTTTAGCTACTTCTTAGATGAAGTACCATTAGTTACATCAGTTGACTGGGGTGCACGTTACAATGAATCATCACATGAATTTAGAGATGTTAGTGGTAAAATTGGTGGCTACAGTAAAATGGTAGATAGTGCGCCAGGTACTGCATTTGCTGATTTACTTGTTAAAGGTCCGTCAAATTACAGTGATGGTGATGATAGAAGTTTATTTATCAAAAACTTTTTATTAGTTGACCCTGATAAGTCGTTTGATGATGCAATGGGGGTTTGGAATACATTAAAATCAGCAACATTGGCTCATAATCCAGATGCTAAGGTTGCTGATATAGCCGAAAATGATCAAGGTTATCGTAAAGTTGAAGAAGAAACTACTGCTCTTTATGCACAAGTTAACTTTGAGTACAACGACTTTATCCGTGGTAACTTAGGTGTGCGCTACCTTGAAACTGATGTTACATCAACTGGTTTCCAAGATGGTGTTAAAGGTTCTACTACTGGTAGCTACGACTTCGTATTACCTCGTTTCAACCTTGTTATTGATGCTGCAGACGACGTACTTGTACGTCTTGGCTACGGTACCGATATTAGACGTCCTGATTTTGACCAATTAGCCGTTGGTTACTCTCTAGATACTAGTGAAAATGCTGCAGTAGACTTAGGTAACCCTGGTCTTGAGCCGGAAGAAGTAGATTCATTAGATATCTCTGTTGAGTGGTATTTTGCAGAAGCAGCGGTAGCAAGTGTTGGTTACTTTAAGAAAGAACGTACTAATATCTTTGGTACAGACTTTGAAGGTGCACAACTTTACCCATCAGATACAACAACAGGTGGTTTAGAGCGTGATCAAATGGGCCCAGTTTGTGAAGATGGTGGTTTTTGGAATCCAATCGCTGAAGCAAACCAGTTAGGTGACCCTAATATTACTGGTATGTGTGTTGACCAAACTATGCCTGGTAACGACCCTGATACAACTGAAGTTACTGGTTTTGAATTTGCATTCCAATACGGTTTATCTGACTTTGAAGAGCAGTTAGGCTGGGCATCAGGCTTTGGTGTTATTGCGAACTACACAATTCAAGACTTCTCTGGAGGTTCTGTAGAAGATTGTACTTCTGGTCGTGGTGAAGAGGTTCTTGGCGAACTTTGTATTGACCGCGGTTTACTAGACTTTTCAGAAAATGCGTATAACTTTACGCTTTACTACGAAAAATACGGTTTAACAGCACGTATGCGTTATACATGGCGTGAAGCGTTCCGCACTAACGATTTTGCTGGTGGCGCGAATACAAGTGGTTCAAGTACACTTAGTTTCCCTGTTGTTACTGACGACAGAGGCCAGTTAAATGCAAGTGTTAGCTATGATGTTAACGAAAACTTTAACATTGGTGTTGAAGGTGTAAACTTAACAGAAGAAAGTGTTGATCAATACTGTGTATCGAACAATGCATTACTTTGTTTCGTAGGCTTACCTGATCGTCGAATCACAGTTGGTGCAAGCTACAAATTCTAACTGTTTAATTTAACGTATTTATCTAGGTTAAATTATTTATTTTAGGCCAGGGGCGAAAGCTTCTGGCCTTTTTTATAAAAAAGGGCAAGATTAAGTGCCAGCATAGCTTTTACATAAGGATATGACATAAACTAAAATGCACTCTGCTCGAGCTCTTATTTATTAGGCTTTGCCTTTAAATGGATTTATATCATCATTAAATTAACCCTTTTTTTATCAGAAGGAATATTTTTTACTCTTACCCAATAGGAATACTTTTGCCTAAACCAAATAATGCATTGCACAAGCTCACAGAGCTTATCGCTATCAACGAAGAACTTATCCCTTTAAAGAAACTCGCAGACAGGGAGCTTGCTTCTATTTATGGCTTAACTGGAACTGTTTACACTCCCCACATTGATGCGTATATGCAGGTATCAATAAAGAAAGCTGAGATATTAGCCTGTTTAAAAAGGCAGGGCATACTAGCAATATCCGAAGTTGAGTTAATCACAACTGCGTTAGATGCTTTATACAAGAATGTAAAAAACCAAGCTATTGTTGAATATGAAGGTCGTCGCTATGAACGTCGATTTTTACCGTTAAAACTTAGTAAATCAGGTAAGAATGTACAAAAGTGGGCTAAGTTTTGGTTGTTACTAACCTCTGAAGAAAAGGTAGAGCCTAACTGGGATAGACAAGTGAAAGAAATTTGGCCAAGCTATTTTTTAATCAGAAAAGTTGATATTTAATTATAGGCATAGCTATTTAAGATTTCACCACTGTAAACCTTCGCCTAGATTACATTAGAAAAACTTAATTTGTACTATTTACTTAAATCAACTTATTTTATATGACCTCTTAAGAATAATCATTTTTAGGCATTTTGTGAATTTTATTAATATTCTTCGAACCGAACGTTAAAACACCCAATAAATATGTCATGCCAAAATGCAGGGGGATTAAATTACTTGTCAATTTTTTAGCTGCTAAATTGGTAATTGTGTTTTCTTATCTTGTTATGACCAAGGTGGTGGTCGTAGTGATTATATTTTGATGTATTTTCTTAGAGTGGATTTCTAAATAGCTAGTGTAGGCGCTTTGATGTGCCTATTATTCGATAAATTAAATTTAAACGGATGTGCTTAATCGAATAGGGATGCTAAATCCTGTTTTATTTTATTACCCAGTAGAATATTGTAAATCCATTTTATATTTGATTTTATAATTCTAACTAGATTGAAGGCAAGTTAGATTCACTCTAGTTATTGTATAAATCGTACTCATAAGCCTAATTAGATATTGTATTGTGAATATTAGCGTTCACTATTATGGCAAACTTAGGTGTAAATTAGGCACTCACTTTTCAAATGAAAATCAAGTCATTATTTTTGTTTTTTATGGTTTACATACCTATTGGTTGCTCTTTATACAATGGTTGATTTGTTGGTCAGGTGATTGGTTGACAAATTGGTTGACAAGCGTTTTATGAATTGGTTACTATGTGATTTGAATGATAAGTCATGTAACCATTATGTCTTGCATATATTAGCGCACAAGAATCGAATTCTTGTTTCTCTAAAATAGGTAATACAGGTCACCAATTTAATTGGGATGTTCCAGTAAATGAATACACCATATTAGTTGGAATACATTAGACAACTATTTATACCCTAGGCGGCTTTACTACTTTAAGTAATTCAATAGTGCATGGGCCTATGAGGTGGATAAATTTCTCCCTCTGATACACAAAAAACAAAAAACAAAATAATTAGGAGTTAATTATGTCAAAGCCAACTATTGGTTTTATCGGTCTTGGCCTTATGGGCGGAAATATGGTTGAAAACCTACAAAAACGTGGTTTTCAAGTAAATGTAATGGATCTTAATAAAGATGCTGTTGCTAAAGTTATTGCTCGTGGTAATGCGACAGAAGTGTCTTCTGGTAAAGAGTTAGCTGAAAAAAGTGACATCGTAATGCTTGCTCTTACAACTTCAAACGTTGTTGAGTCGGTAGTGTACGCTGAAGATGGCATTTTAGCTGGTATGAGTGCAGGTAAAACATTAATTGATTTCGGTACTTCTATCCCTGCATCTACTCGTAAGATAGGTGCTGATCTTGCTGCTAAAGGTTGTGGCATGATTGACGCTCCTTTAGGTCGTACTCCTGCGCATGCTAAAGATGGTTTATTAAACATCATGGCTGCTGGTGATATTGATACGTTTAACAAAGTTAAGCCAGTTCTTGACGAGCAAGGCGAGAATGTTTTCCACCTTGGCGCACTTGGCGCAGGTCACACAACTAAGTTAATCAATAACTTTATTGGTATGACAACTGTTACGGCAATGTCACAAGCGTTTGCTGTTGCAAAAGCTGCAGGTGTTGATGGTCAGCAGTTATTTGACATTATGTCTGCAGGTCCTTCTAACTCTCCGTTTATGCAATTTTGTAAATTCTACGCGGTAGATGGTGATGAAAAATTAGGTTTCTCTGTTGCTAATGCTAACAAAGATCTTGGTTACTTTAATCAAATGGTTAAAGACCTAGGTTCAGAATCATTAATTGCTCAAGGTACATCTGCTAACTTACAAGCGGCAGTTGATGCTGGTCTTGGTCAAAATGACGTACCTGTAATTTTTGATTACTTCAATACTCTATTAGAGAAGTAGTTAATAGTTAATGTGTATCAAGGCTGATAAAGCCTATTAGATACAACAAATAACTAGTAAATGTAAATCAGCATTATAAGGCTTTCTATTACAAGGAGTAGAGAAAGCCTTAAATTTATCAACAGTTTAGAAGAGTAAGTCATGGTTATCAGTAAACCTAGTTTGATCAAAAAAACTTTCCAAAAATCATTCAGCGTAATCGCAATTTCTTTATTAAGTTTTACAACCTATGCTGCAGAATTTTTAGTAAAAACGCCTGAAGCATTCAAAGATACAGTTAAGAACTTATCTCCTGGCGATACAATAAAATTGGCTAATGGTACATGGCAAGACTTTGAAATTTTATTTACTGGTAAAGGCTCAAAAGAGCAACCAATTACATTAACAGCAGAAACTAAAGGAGAAGTAATTTTATCTGGCCTATCAAACTTACGTTTGGCGGGAGAGTATTTAGTTGTTTCTGGTTTAGTATTTAAAAATGGTTATACCCCAAGTAGTGAGGTTATTGCCTTTCGAGAAAACAAAACGGAATATGCTTACCATTCAAGAGTAACTGAAACTGTAATTGAAGATTATTCTAATCCGGATAAGCAAGAGTCTGATTACTGGGTAGGTATTTACGGTCAATATAACCGTTTTGATAATAACTACTTAGCAGGTAAAAGAAATAAAGGCGTAACGGTTGCAGTACGTTTAAATAGTAAAAATAGTCAGCAGAACCACCACAAAATCGATCATAACTACTTTGGGCCTCGTCCTATCTTTGGTTCAAATGGTGGTGAAACCTTACGTATTGGTACTAGCCATCACTCGTTAACTGACTCATTTACTGTAGTTGAAAATAATTACTTTGACCGATGTAACGGCGAAGTTGAAATTATCTCGGTAAAGTCAGGTAAAAACCAATTACGAAATAATGTGTTTTTTGAATCACGCGGCACATTAACGCTTCGCCATGGTAATGGTAACGTTATTGAAAACAATGTTTTCTTTGGTAATGGTGTGGATCATACTGGCGGTATTCGTGTTATTAACAAAGATCAAATCATCCGTAATAACTATATGGAAGGCTTAACGGGTTACCGTTTTGGTAGTGGTTTTACCGTGATGAACGGCGTACCTAACTCTCCAATTAATCGTTACCACCAGGTTGAAAACGCACTAATTGAAGACAACTCAATGATTAATGTTGACCATATCCAATTAGCTGCAGGTAGTGATGCCGAACGCTCTGCTGCACCATTAAATAGTAAATTTGCACAAAACTTTGTGTTTAATGAAAGCGCTAAGCAACCTTTTACTCTGTTTGATGATATCTCGGGCATTGCCTTTAATAATAACGTAACCAATAGCAAGCCATTATCTGAATTAAAATCTGGCTTTAAAGTCGAAGCTATCAAAATAGAGCGAGCAGAAAATGGCTTGTTATATCCTGTAGGTAAAAACATTGGTGTAGATAGATCAATTTCTCCAATTACTAAATCAGAAACCGGACCTTCTTGGTACCCTAAAACTGCTGGTCAAACTGATTTCGCTAGCGGTGCAACTATTAAGATTAAGCCACAAGGTGATGCCTTATTTAATGCAGTGCAATTAGCTGAAGATGGTGATGTATTAGTTCTTGCACCTGGTGACTATGATGAACGCAAAGTAATCGTGATTGATAAAACATTAACGATTAAAGCCGATAAGTCAAAAACTGCACAGTTATCATTTGAACGTGGCGCTATGTTTGAAATTGCTGATGGTGGCAGCTTAAGCTTAGACGGATTAGTGATTAGTGGTAAAAATAGCCCTGACTCTTCTGGCAATACGTTAATTCGTACTAAAAAGTGGGGCATGACAGCTAATTATCGTTTAGTTGTGCAAAACTCTGAAATTAAAAATTTAGATATTAACCACTCGTTCCATTTCTTTGTATCCGGTAATGGTGCATTTGCTGATGAAATAACGTTAAGCAATAACAGCTTTGATAATATCACCGGCGATATTCTTCGCCTTGATAGAGAGTTAGAAGATTTAGGGATTTATAACGCTGAATACGTTACTTTATCAAAAAACACTTTTAAAGATGTAGAAGGAGCTTTAGTTAAATTGTACCGAGGTGGTAGCGATGAAAGTACCTTCGGTCCACACCTTAATATGACTAACAATAAGGTAACTAATGTAGGTAATGGTAAGCGTAATAAGTCGAAATCTAGCCTTTATTTACACGGTGTACAAGTGACTAATGTTGCAGACAATACCTTAGCTGAGTCAGCTCAAATTGTAGTAGAACATACGGTGGGTCAGCCAAAAACAAGCATCCAAAATAACAAGCTTAGTCAAGATGTAAGTGTTGTTGAACTTCGAGTTAGTGGCCCGCATACGGCTGTACTTGAGAACAACCAAGTCGTTGCTAAGTAGGTAGAAATTATGTTGAACGGTTTTTATAAAAAAATGAATGTTAAAGCACTTGTTACTTGTTTTTTAGTACTTACTTTTTCATGTAGTCAAAGTGTGGCGCGAGTAAGCCCTAACTTAGTTATTAGCCAAGATGACATCCCTTTAATGCAAAGTGCTATTAAAGAGCCGGGAAGTTTCGCTAAAGCTTATTTAGAGACCAAAGCATCAGTTGACGAGCAAATTAGTCAGACGATTAAGGTGCCTGTACCTAAAGATGGTGGCGGTGGTCCAACTCATGAACGCCATAAGAAAAACTATCTTTTAATGTACAATGCAGGGGTTATTTACCAGTTAAGTGAAGATAAAAAGTACGCCAATTATGTACGCGATATGCTTTTAGAGTATGCCAAGTTGTACCCTACGCTTGATGTACACCCTAAGCGTAAACTTAATAAGCAAAATCCAGGCAAGTTATTTTGGCAAAGTCTTAATGAAGCAATGTGGCTTGTTCATACCATTCAGGCTTACGATCTTATCCTAGATTCTTTATCTGCTGATGAGATTGCAACCATTGAGAGCAAGCTTTTAAAGCCAGTTTCGCTATTTTTATCTGAAGGCCAACCTTCTACATTTAACAAGGTACATAATCACGGTACGTGGGCTGCCGCTGGTGTTGGTATGGCTGGCTATGTGTTAAATGAACCTGAATACGTAGAAAAGGCATTACTTGATTTAGAAAAGTCAGGTAAAGGTGGTTTCTTACGTCAACTAGATGAGCTTTTCTCGCCTGAAGGTTATTACAATGAAGGGCCGTATTACCAACGTTTCGCTTTATTGCCATTTATTACTTTTGCTAAGGCGATTCAAAATAACCAACCCGAGCGAAAAATATTTGAACACCGCAACGGTATTATTATTAAGGCTATAGATACTACGATTCAATTAAGCTACAACAAATTGTTTTATCCAATTAATGATGCCATTAAAAGTAAAGGCATTGATACTATCGAGCTTGTTAATGGTGTAACGGTTGCTTATGGCTTTACTCAAGACACAGGTCTTTTAGATATAGCTAAGCAACAAGGGCAAATTATTTTAACCGGTGATGGCCTTAAAGTAGCAAATGCTTTAGATGCAAACTTAGCCACACCTTACAAATTTAAGTCGGTAGCTTTTGGTGATGGCGCTAATGGCAAGCAAGGTGCGTTAGTGATCATGCGCCAAGAATCTCGCGGTGAACAAGCCTTATTATTTAAACCTGCTGCACAGGGTTTAGGTCATGGTCATTTTGATAAATTAACATGGCAATTCTATGATAATGGCGCTGAAATTGTATCTGATTATGGCGCGGCACGTTTTCTTAATGTAGAAGCCAAATTTGGTGGCCGTTATTTACCCGAAAACGACTCTTACGCTAAACAAACGGTTGCTCATAATACCGTTGTTGTTGACGAGAAAAGTCATTTCTTAGGTGATGTTGAAGTGGGTAATGCAAACCACCCAGAGCTATTGTTTTTTGAAAACAATGCTCAAGGTAGTGTTTCTTCTGCACAAATAGACACAGCTTATAAAGGCGTTAACCTGTTACGTACTCTGGCGTTAGTTAAATTGCCTGAAATTGATAAACCACTAGCGTTCGATATCTTTGAAGTAACCAGTGAAGAGGTGCATCAGTTAGATTTACCTGTGCATTATCATGGTCATTTTATTGATAGCAATTTCACCATGGCGGGTTTTGGCAATAACTTAAAAGCGCTTGGTAATAACAATGGTTACCAGCATTTATGGCTAACCGGACAAGCAACACCTAAAGCTGGCATAGCGCAAATTACGTGGTTAAATGATAACGGTAGGTTCTATACACAATCATCTCTTGTAGATGGCAGTACTGATGCGTTATTTACCCGTGTTGGAGCAAATGATCCTAACTTTAATTTACGCAATGAGTCTGGCTTTATTTACCGTAAAAATGCGGTAAAAAATCATCGCTTTGTTAGCGTATTAGAACCACACGGCGAGTATAACCCATCTAAAGAATATACTTTGTCTGCTAATCCAAAAGTATCAAATTTAAGTTTTGAGCAAGTTAATAACATTAGCTTAGTTACAGTACAGCTTAAAAACGGTGCGCAGTATTTACTCGCGATTAATAATAATACTAGCGAGAAATCAACATTCAAATATCAACAAGTTGAATATAAATTCAACGGGCGATTTAATCTTTTTAAATTACCATCACAGAAGTAAGTAGGGGAATTATTATGAGTCAAAGTGCTCACTTTTTATCTGGCGACGAAACTGAAATCGAAGACCTAGGCGGTGGCTTAAAACGTCAAATGTTAGGTTATAACCATGAGTTGATGGCCGTTAAAATTTGGTTTGATAAGGGAGCTATTGGTTACAACCATAGGCACAGACATTCTCAAGTTACTTATGTTGTTGAAGGTGAATTTCACTTTAACATTGACGGTGTAACGACAATTATGAAAGCCGGGGACAGCTGTTTGATCCCACCGTGGGCTGACCATGGTGCGACTTGTCCTGATGGCGGTATTTTAATCGATACATTTAGTCCGCCACGTGAAGATTTTTTACCTGAAGGTACATTCGATAATATCGATATAGAAAAACTTAATGCCAAACCAGCGGAGATTAAATAATGAAAATGCAAGGGTTACGTTGGTGGGTAATTGCGTTAATCGCACTAGCCACAGTGATAAACTATATAGACAGATCAGCTTTAAGTGTACTTTGGCCTGATATTGTTGAAGAACTTTTTCCTGATGAATCAGCTTTAGAGCGTAAGCAAATTTATGCAAATATCTCTATCGTATTCATCTTATCTTATGCTTTTGGTCAAGCCATCTTTGGTAAGATTTTTGACTGGGTCGGCACTCGTTTAGGTTTTGTGTTATCTATTGGTGTTTGGTCACTTGCAACTGCAGCCCATGCATTTGCTCAAGGTGCATTAAGTTTTGCTGTTGTTCGCGCTGTTTTAGGTGTTGCTGAAGCGGGTAACTGGCCGGGCGCTGCTAAAAGTAATGCCGATTGGTTCCCAACCAAAGAGCGCGCTTTAGCACAAGGTATATTCAACTCTGGTGCTGCCATTGGCGGTATTATTGCAATCCCTCTTATTGCTTATTTAACCGTGTTCTTTAGCTGGAAAATGGTATTTATTATCATTGGTTTAGTTGGCTTATTATGGCTTATTCCTTGGTTGATTATTGTTAAAGCTCCACCTGGTTCACATCCTTGGATCACAGATGAAGAGCGTGACTATATTTTAACAGGTCAAAAAAATTCAGACTCGCAATCAGAAGCTGTTTGTGAAGAAGATGAATACAACCCTTCTACAGGTGAATTACTTTCTCGTAAGCAAAGTTGGGGTGTAATTATTGCCTCTGCTGCAATCGATCCTATTTGGTGGTTATTTGTTTTCTGGATCCCTATCTACCTAAACGAAGTTTACGCGATGGATGTTAAATCAATCGGTATTTATGGTTGGGTTCCTTACGTTGGTGCAATGTTTGGTGCTTGGTTTGGTGGCTTGCTTGCGCAAAATCGTATCAAAGCGGGTTGGAATACAGACAAAACACGTAAGTTAACGATTACCTTAGGCTGTCTAATTATGCTACCTGCATTATTGATGATGGCAAACCCAGGCGGTCCTACTTCAGCAGTAATGATCATGGCTGTTATCTTATTTGGCTTCCAAACAGCTATCGGTAACGTGCAAACATTACCTAGTGATTTATTTGGTAAGAAAGCCGTTGGTACACTTGCTGGTTTCTCAGGTATGGCAGCTAAATTAGGTGCATTAGGGTTAACAGCTTTAGTACCTATGCTAACTGCTGATGGTAACTACACTCCTGCATTTGTTATTGGTGCTGGTTTAGCAATTACTGCGATGCTTGCTGTTTGGGTTCTTATTCCAAAAATCGAACCTCTTAAAAGTTTAAAGAAGTAAAGTTTGAAATGACTCGATAGCCTTTATCGAGTCATTTTAATAAATCTAATAAAAGTGAATAAGGCTTTGTAATGAAAAACATTTTTTTATTCGGCGAATGTATGATTGAGCTAATGAGCGCTGAAAAGGGCGAGTTAGCTAATACCATGAAGCAGTCATTTGCTGGTGATGTTTTTAACACAGCAGTTTATCTAAAACGCATTTTTACTGATGTAAAAGTGAATTTAGTTACCGCTGTTGGTAAAGATCAATTTAGTTTGGATATGATCCAATATTTTGAGAATGAAAACATAGCAACTGAATTTGTTTTCAAATCAGAAGATAAAATACCAGGCTTGTACTCGATACAACTCGATGACGAGGGAGAGCGTAGTTTTACTTATTGGCGTAACGATTCAGCGGCTCGTAAAACTATGCAGCACATAGATGAGGACACCGTAGCTGAGCTAGCGAAAGGGGATATGTTCTTTTTCTCGGGTATATCACTTGCTGTGGTTGAAGCTGATGCAAGAGCAAAGTTTTGGGATCTAGTTACAAAGCTGAAAAGTGCAGGTGTGCAAATCGTTTTCGACCCTAATTATCGTCCTCGTTTATGGAAAAATGAAGCACAAGCAAAAGAGCAATTTGATAAAGCATTTAGCCAATCGGATATGCTATTACCTGGTATAGATGACTTTAATAGCCTCTATGGTATGGATAATTTTGATCAAGTTAATCAGTTTTTAGCCCCTTACCAAATAGACGAAATTATTGTTAAAAATGGCCCTGAAACAGTCATTAGTGTTGTGCAAGGCGTAACTGAGCAGCACCATATTACTCCGGTGCAAAATGTCGTAGATACAACATCTGCAGGCGATTCGTTTAACGGTGCTTATTTAGGCGCAAGGCTAAACGGCAAGTCGATAATAAAAGCAATTGATATGGCCTCAAAAGCTGCTGGTTTTGTTATTCAGCATAAAGGCGCAATTGTTGAAAAACAAAGTTTTACTGAATTTACTCAAACCCATTTAATTTAATTACTCACTCATTGCACCTAAGTTCGGTGCTTTGCTAAAAGGTCTACATAATGAAATCTTTCAAATCCTTGATGGGGTCACAAACCCTTTTGCCTATCATTCAAGCAGATAGTGCAGAGCAAGGCGTAAAAATTGCAACGGCTATGGCTGATGCCGGTTTAACTTTAATCGAAGTTGTATTAAGAACTGAAGCTTCTCTTGAGGCTCTAACGGCAATTAAAAAAGCACTACCAAACCTAATCGTTGGTGCGGGTACTATTACCAATGAAACTATATTGCAGCAGGCTGTTGATGCCGGTGCTGATTTTATTATTACTCCAGCAGTATCAGAGCGATTACTTGGTTATCTAGCTGACTGTGGTTTGCCGGTACTTCCTGGTGTATCTAATACTGGTGAGATATTAATGGCCCGTGAGTTTGGCTATCAAGAGCTTAAATTATTCCCTGCTTCTTTATCTGGTGGTGCGCCATTTATTGCTGCGTTATCTTCTATTTTCCAAGATATCAAATTTTGCCCAACGGGTGGCGTTACCTTAGAAAACAAAGCTGATTACTTATCTCTTAGCAATTGTTTTGCTGTAGGTGGTACTTGGGTAGCTAAAAAAGAATGGGTTGAAAAAGGTGATTGGAATGCGATTACTCAAGCCTGTATTGAAGCAAATAAATAAGTAATTTATTTTTTGCTCTAGAGCAAAACTCTCCCCAGAGTTTAAAGGGCGAAGCAATTAGTTGCTTCGCCTTTTTTTATGGGAAATTTAAAGCTAAAAAGAGGTAGATATTTATTAATGCATAACAATTTTTTATCAAATTGATAAGAAACAATAATTTTTTTATTACTCGTTTGCTTGTCTATAATTAGTTAACAAATTAAGCATGACCAACGTGAATATTTCTCTTCATCATGCTTTTATCGTTTTAGATTGTAAGGGCTATTGATGAAATTATTACACACTATGATCAGAGTTACTGATTTAGAAAAGTCTATTGAGTTTTATACCAAAGTATTGGGCATGTCGTTATTAAATCGATTTGAAAATACCGAGTATAGATACACCTTAGTATTTGTTGGTTATGAAGATCAACCAAATGCTGCAACTATTGAATTAACTCATAATTGGGATACCAATGAGTATGAAATGGGAAATGCTTTTGGCCATTTAGCGATTGGGGCTGATGATATTTATACACTGTGTGACAACATCAAAGCACTCGGCGGTAACGTTACTCGTGAAGCCGGTCCTATGAAAGGCGGCACGACCCACATAGCATTCGTTAACGATCCTGACGGATACCCAATTGAACTTATCCAAACCGGCTCTTAAGTAGCACTAGAGGAATATTATTATGCAAGACTCATTATTTACTAAAGTTGACTTAGGTAACTTATCCCTTAAGAACCGCATTGTTATGCCACCAATGACACGCTCGCGTGCAAGTCAGCCGGGTAATACGGCTAATGACATAATGGCGACATATTATGGACAACGTGCATCAGCTGGACTTATTGTTGCAGAAGGCACACAAATTTCAGCTATGGGCCAAGGTTATGCTTGGACTCCAGGTATTTATACGCAAGAGCAAATTGCTGGTTGGAAGAAAACCACTGATGCTGTACATGCAAATGATGGCGTTATTTTCGCCCAACTTTGGCACGTTGGCCGTGTAACTCACCCTGAAAATATTGGTGGTAAGCAGCCTATTTCATCATCGGCACTTAAAGCTGAAAACGTGCAAGTATTTATTGATAACGGCAGCGATGCACCTGGTTTTGTTGATGTGGTTATGCCGCGCGAAATGACAAAAGATGACATTAAAGATGTGATCGAAGAATATCGCCAAGCTGCATTAAATGCGATTGAAGCTGGATTTGATGGTATCGAATTACATGCTGCAAATGGCTATTTAATTAATCAGTTCATTGACTCCGAAGCTAATAACCGTACCGATGAATATGGTGGTAGTGTTGAGAACCGTTTACGCTTTTTAGGTGAAGTGGTTGAAGCTATGGTTTCTGCTATTGGTGCAGAGCGTGTTGGTGTTCGTTTAGCGCCGTTTACTTCATTAAATGGTACAGTTGATGCTAATCCAATTGAAACCTATACTGCCGCCGCTGCATTATTAGATAAGCTAAACATAGTTTACTTACACATTGCAGAAGTTGACTGGGATGATGCGCCAGATACGCCTTTGGAATTTAAGCAGGCTATTCGTGCAGCATATAAAGGCATCATCATTTACGCTGGTCGTTACAATGCAGGTAAAGCTGTACAAGCAATTAAAGATGGCCTAGCAGATATGGTTGCTTTTGGTCGTCCATTTGTGGCTAACCCAGATTTACCTAGCCGTATTTTGAATGGTCAAGAGCTTGCTCCTCACGATCCAAATACTTTATTTGGTGGTGATGAAAAAGGTTTAACTGATTACCCAAGGTTTACTAAAAAGTAAGTCGTTGTTAGTAAATACTTATAAATAGCTCTAATAGGTAATTTAAATTATTTGCTATACAAATAAAGAGGGAGTTTTAAAAACTCCCTCTTTAATGACTTTTATGCTCTATTTATTTCTCTGTGGAAATTGCTTTTTTATCATTCTAAGTTGATGAAAAGAGCCTACTAGTAAAAACATATAGCCAAAGAGCTCTAAACCTTCTTGAATGATAGTTTTATAAAGGTGACGATAATCATCAAGCATTACCTCTTTCCAAAGTGCCCCGCCAGAGCCTAATAAGCGACTAAAAATCATAATAATCACCAAGCCGACGAGTATATTAAAGTAAGCATTGGTTTGACTAAACTTGAGTGCCGATTTATTTAAACAGCTTTTGTGTCTCGCGCTGTAAATTATAGCGATTACAGCTACTGAAATTGCTGGGTAGAACCAAAAACCATGGAATATCATATCTAAGAAATAATCCATTTCACGTATCAACATACAGCCAAAAAATGCGGCAATTAGCACATATAGCGGTCTACTTTTTTCATCTTTATGAGCCGAATATGTAAAAACACTTAAACTAACTAACAAAAATAACTGTTGCAAAAATTCTGTGAGAGACGTTTCACGCAGTTGATTTTCTAAAATAAAGTAATCGATTCTTATGGTGTGAAAAACCCCCGCAGCTAACAAAGAGGTTATAATAAAAGGTAAAATCAGTGCTTTAAATATTTGGCGCATAATAATTTACTCATTCATAACGTTGAAATTGTCGTTTAAAAATTGTTTTAAAATCAAGGTCATCGATAAAAATAATTTTAAACTAATAGGTCGATTTATCAAATATTTTGATAATAGTCTCTTGCTTACTTGCCTAGCGACTAAATAGCCCTCTATTCAATTGTTGCTTCTAGTTCGTTAATACTTATAGCGCACGAGCATTGGTTTGCATCATCACCGCTAACCCGCCATTATTTGTTGGCTCAGCGTAGGCTTTTAAAGCAAACTCAAGAGGTTGGCTATTTGAGCTAAATTTATCCGTATGAGCATTAAACTCTACACATTCCTTTGTTAATTTCTCAGCTAGTTTCAAATTGCTGTGCTCGCTTGCTGGGCAGTTAATAGCAACAACAAGTGATAAAATACTCAATATGGTTAATTTTTTCATTTTCATTCCTAAAGCCCCACTGTTAGGGACTTATGTTAATAAGGTTAAATAAGTACTAGCGTTTACTTTCGCTAATTAACTATTACTTTGATGAGGCTATATTAAATCCTATTGAGTCGATTGAAAATTTGTAATTTTGGTATAATATGTTCTATTAAATAGAATGAATGTGGTTGGTGTACAAATGAAAAATGTGCTCTTTAGCCCATTTTGATAAATTTTTTTAGTTTGTTTAATAACTTAAACGATATTAAATCAATCACTTAAGTAATTAGGGTAGGCATATGGCTAAAGTTCTTAAAGCAACGCAACATGATATTGGCGGATTAGATGTAAATCGTATTTTGCCTCATCAAGAAAAGCGCATGGTGGGACCATTTATTTTTTTTGATCAGATGGGACCTAGTAGTTTTCCCGCAGGACAAGGAATTAATGTTAAACCACATCCCCATATTGGCTTATCCACCTTAACCTACTTGTTTGATGGCCGTATTTTACATCGCGATTCATTAGGTAATCATTTAGAAATATCCCCAGGTGATGTTAATTGGATGACAGCGGGTAAAGGTATTGTGCATTCAGAGCGAGAAAGTTTTGAAGTGCGAGCTAATCCTCATTCTGTTAGTGGCTTGCAGTGTTGGGTTGCATTACCTGAAGCTTTAGCTGAATTAGAACCCGCATTTAGCCATGTTAAAAAAGAACAACTACCTAATATTATTAATGAAGGGGTAATGATGAGGTTAGTTGTTGGGGAAGCTTATGGATTAAGCTCACCAGTGAAAACCTATTCGCCAATGTTTTATATTGATGTAGTCGCGAGTCAAGGCAGTGAAGTTACAATTCCTGATCAAAACCAAGAAACGGCAATTTTTACCGTATGTGGTGAGGTTAGTATTAATGGTGAAACGTTTGCTGCCAATCAGTTTATTTTATTAGAGCCAGGCGACAGCTTAATTAGCTCTGCAACTGATGGCCGTTATGTAATGTTAGGTGGTGATAAATTTGAGCAAGTTCCATTTATACATTGGAACTTTGTTTCTTTTAAAAAAGAGCGCATCAAACAAGCTAAAGAAGACTGGATAAATAGACGCTTTCCTAACATCCCTGGCGATGATAAAGAGTTTTTTGCGTACTAGTATGGTTGATTCAACATGTATCATAATGAACAATCGTGAGATAGTTTTAATTGCAAATATAGAGAAAAATTATGCTTAGAGTCACTCTAGAGCAATGGCGCATGTTTAAAGCTGTGGTTGAGTATGGTGGCTTTAACCAAGCATCACAAAGCATATATAAAAGTCAGTCAAGTATTCATAATGCAGTAAGTAAGATTGAAGAGTCGTTAGCAGTAAAACTATTTGTGATAGAAGGACGAAAAACAATATTAACTGATGCCGGTAAGTTAATGTTAAAAAGGGCTGATTTTCTGCTACAAGAGGCAGCAAAATTAGAAAGTGTAGGGCAAACGCTGGGGCAAGGTACAGAAGGGCAATTAAAAGTTGCCGTTGATGAAATGTTCCCTCAATTACTTTTATATAAAGTATTAGAGCGTGTATCTACACAATTCCCCCTGCTACAAATCGAGTTGGTTGAGTCGGTATTAAGTGGCGCCAGTGAATTAATTGAAAACTCAGATGTTGATATTGCCATTTCATCAAATCCAATCAGTGAGGGTTTTTGTGAACAAATTTGTCAAGTAGACTTCATCGCTGTGGCCAGTCCTGAACATGGACTACACAAGCTAGATAGGCAGCTATCTGTTGAAGATTTAAAAGGTTATAGACAAATAGTGGTCAGAGATTCTGCCATATTAAATCAAAAAGATTCTGGTTGGCTTGGTTCAAATCAGCGTTGGACAGTAAGCCACCTAAGAACATCTATTGATATGATTTGTAATGGTTTTGGCTTTGCTTGGTTACCAAAAACCTCCATAGAGGATAAGCTTACACAGGGGATGTTAAAGCCTTTGCCTTTACAATATAACGACAAGCGTTTCGCCCAACTTTATTTAATTTTTAAAGACTGCGACAATTTAGGGCCAGCAGCAAAAGTATTTGTAGAAAAGTTACGAAATCAGTGTGACGCCTAAGTTATAGCCATTTAATTAACTTGCTATTAATTTTAATCACGCAATAAAAAGTCCCTTTGCTGTTCAGCAAGGGGACTTTATTTTTATTGATAAAATATTGAAATAGCTTAGGGATTGCTATTTTTCAGGAGCATCAATAACGATAATTTCACTGTCAGTTAATGCTTTAAACTTAATTGTTTTTTGCATAGTAACTTCTGCGCCATCGCCTTTATTCATTACAATTGAGTCTTGTTCATCACTTACTTCAAATTGACCATCTGAAGCTAATACATAAGCTTGGTGCTCTACTTGTATTTCAAACTCACTACCTTGTTCAACTTTGCCGCCATAAATACGAGCAAACTGGTTGATATATAAAGCTTTGTCTTGATCTTCAGGGTAACCAGAAACTAATAATGCTAAATCACCATTTTCAGACTTTTCGGCAAATCGCTTACTCTCCCAACGAGGTTTTATGTTGTACTCGTTAGGCTCAATCCAAATTTGGTAAAATGTTAGAGGATCTTTAGTTAAGTTGTATTCTGAATGAGCAATACCAGTACCTGCACTCATAACTTGTACTTCACCTGCAGGAGTAATGCCTTCATTACCAGCACTGTCTTTGTGAGTAATAGCACCAGAGCGAATAAAGCTGATAATTTCCATGTTCTTGTGTGGGTGAGTAGGGAAGCCTGTACCTGGAGCAACCCAATCATCATTTACTACTCGAAGAGTACCAAATCCCATTCTGTCTACATTGTAGTAGTAAGCAAAACTAAAGTGGTGGCTCGACTGTAACCAGCCGTGGTTAGCTTTACCTAATTTATCAAAAGTATATTGCTTGATCATGTTAAATCCTTACTTATCATCTTACTGCTTTCGCAAGTGCTGGTGCGGTAGGTAGTATTTTTATTGGTTAAATAACGTTGCGCCTAGTTAATTAATAGACGCAATGTTCAATTATTTAGAATATTAAGTAGCAGACTACTTTAGTTTGTCAGCAATGATGTTATCAATTGAAAAACGACCAGCACCTTGTAGCATTAATGCAACGCTGATAGCTAATAGTGATAAACCAAATTCATAACCATTGTTGCTCATGAATAAGCCGTTATCGATATGTACGCTGAAGATAGCAACAATCATAGTGAAGGCTAAAACTAATGCTGAAGGACGAACTAAAAGGCCTACGATTAATAAAATACCACCAAAAAATTCTGCGCTACCCGCTAAAAGAGTTAGTAAGTAACCTGGAGTTAGACCAATTGACTCCATCCATTGACCTGTACCTTCAAGACCGTAACCACCAAACCATGCGAAAAGTTTTTGTGCACCGTGAGCCATAAAAATGATACCAGCGATTAAACGAAGTGGTAATGCTGATACAGAGTTTTCAGAGCTAAAAAGTTGTTTCAATGTTGAAGTGTTCATAATGTTAATTCCTAAGTATTTAAAATGTTGATACCAAACTTAATGAGCTTGGTATTTAAAGTATTTGTTAAGTTGGAGCTATTGTAATAGGAAAGTTAATTGAGCATAAGCAATCAAATTTGACGGTTCAGTTCAAAAAAATTGAACTGTTGGGTTTGGAGCACTACTGAATATTTAGGAAAGCTTAGTGTAGAGGCTTCTGCAGCGATAAATAGCATTGGTAGTTATTGCAAAATATCAATGCTAATTTGGCTGTTGTTAGTTTAAAAATGTTGTAAATAGATTAGATAAAGTTAACCAAACTAGTGATTGTTGGCTTTTATGATGGCTTGTACGGTTTCAATTATTTTATTTCTAAACCACTTATGGGCAAGATCATCTTGATCACGATCATGCCATACTAAATACAGGTTTAAAGGTTTAGTTTCAATTGGCAAAGGCGCCCAGGTTAAATCTTTTAAACAGCCGTAGGTCATAACACTTAATTGCGTTGTAATTAAATTTGTACCTTGGATAAAAGCCGATACGGCATTAAAGTTTGGTACATCTATTGTCGCTTGGTTAAGTTGCGATGTGATGGCTCGTGGTAATACTTGATTTGATGATTCTGTATTACTAAATCTTACATCGACATATTTACAATCAATGTATTGTTCTAATGTCTTTGGTGGCTGGCGCATGCTTTTATCATAAAAACAGACCATTTTTGATTCGACTAATGATACATGATTTAGCCCATCTTTATTTGGTAGGGCAGGTGTGATCAGCATATGACAATCTGAGGTACGCGATTGATTTGAACTAGGAATACCCGCAGGAATAAAGTTTAAAGAGGGGAATATACCTTCACAGGCTAAATTTTTAAGCAGGGTTGGAAAGATAAAACCGGTAGGGAAATCATTCGCTGCAATAGTAAATTTAAGAGGATCAGATTTTGGGTCAAAGCTGTGTGGCACGTTGAGTAAAGTTAATCTATTTAAAATAGCTTCTACAGGCTCTTGCAGTGATATCGCCTTCATTGTTGGACTTATACCTCGCCCTTCACGAATGAATAGAGGATCGTCAAGTACGGTACGCAATCTATCAAGGGTATGACTTACCGCTGATTGTGTTACGCCTAGCCTTGTAGCTGCTTTGGTCACAGAGCTCTCTTCTAACACCGTAAGAAATGTTTTAAGAGCGTTACCGTCTAAATCTAATTGATTAATTTTATTCATAATTCATATTAGCTCAAAGGGTATCACTGTTTCAATTGCTTGTTGCCATACCTTGCTGCAATGGCCTTTTTAAAACGAGTTTGTTTTTGTGATTTAGCTTGGCAAATACTTTAGCTTTGGCGGATAAAGTTATCTTCGCCATAAGCAATAATCGTTTTACTGATCTGCTTTTGTACACCTCGCTCTAGTGCCCAACTATGCCAGTACAAGGTTTGTGGTAAATGTTTATCTGGGGCTAAGTCGATTAGTGCGCCAGATAATAAATGTTCATTTGCTTGAGTTGTAGGTATTAGACCATATGCCAGTCCCGCGAGTGTCATAGTTACGACTGCTTCCGAAGAGCGAATTCTATGACAGGGATAATCATTGCGACGTATTTTAAAGTGCTGTTTTAAATAGTCGCTGTGCATAGTATCGCGCGCGTCATAATCTATACTCGGCGCATGTATAAGGTTTTGTTTATTGAGTCCATCTTTAAAATACTTATTTTTAAATTCTTTACTCGCGCACAAAACATAGTTAATGGTGCCAATTGCTTCAACTTTTACTCCAGCAAAGCTGCTTTTTTGAGAACTGACAGCGGCAAAAACTTCGCCTTTCTTTAATAACTCTTGGGTACTGGCTTCATTGCTAACTTGAATGTTTAACTCGATAGCGTGCTTTTTTAAAATGGGGGAAATCGCGGGAATAAACCAGCTGGCTAAGGTGTCTGCATTTACCGCAATGTTTATTGGAATTGCAGTTGCTTGATCGCTTGGTACTATCTCGCCTGCTAAATCGTATTCCAGCTGCCTAACTTTTCTAAAATGAGATAGTAGCTTTTCACCAACGAGTGTTGCACACAAGGGCTGAGTTCTGATCAATACCGGCTGGGCCACTAACTGTTCAAGTTGCTTAATACGCTGTGAGATTGCCGACTGGGTTATGTTAAGTATATTTGCTGCTTTGTCAAAACTCTGTTGTTGAATAACCGTATCTAGGGCATGGATCAGCTTATAGTCAAAAGGGCGCACTGTATTTCTCTATTAATAAAACCTTTGTTGATTATAGGTAAATTTAATCATAAGTAAAATTAATAAAAGTTAAGTTTATTTAATTTTACTTAATATGATCTTGTCACTAACATTTAGCTATTAATTTGATTTTTATCTTTGTGTTTCAATTTTTGTGGGGGGGATTTATGTTAACTGTTATGCCAATTTTAAAAGGGTTTGTTATTGGCGCTGGGCTAATTATTCCTATTGGCGCGCAAAACTCTTATGTCCTTAGTCAAAGTATTAAGCGCAATCATCACTTAGTGGCAGCGACCATCTGTATTGTATGTGATTTTATTTTAATGGCTGTTGGGGTTTATGGCGGCGGTGCACTACTTGCAAGTAATTCTGCACTGGCGTTAATAATTACTTGGGCTGGGATCGTGTTTTTATCTGTTTATGGCGCTTTGTTTTTTAAAAGTTGTTATCAGGGAGGTAAGGGCGATATGTTAAAAAAAGTGAAACCGAGTACCCGTAAAGTGGTTGTTTTTACTACATTAGCAGTTACTTTATTAAATCCACATGTCTACTTAGATACGGTTGTTATTATAGGTAGTATTAGCGGCCAATTTGATGATTCTCAAAAAAGCGCATTTTTAGTAGGGATTATGTTGGCGTCATTGGTGTGGTTTTATAGCCTTTCACTTGCGGCGGCAAAAATGTCACCTTGGCTTTCTCAAGAGAAGGTACAAAGGGTAATAAACTTTTTGGTTGCTGTGCTTATGTGGTCTATTGCTTGGAGTTTATTTAATAGCCTCTAACTAATTAGTTAATACAAAACATAAACTGAAATACAAGTTTATGTTTTGTATGGGGTATTATTTTATTGACTGGAGAATTTAATATACTAAATATTTAAAATGCTTGCCCTAATTGTAAATAAAGACCGTTATTGCCCGACTCACCCACGGCAAAATCTAATCTTAATAAGGTTTGGCTTTTTTGATCTAAGGTGTATCTTGCGCCAACACCAGCCATAGGGTAGAAGTTGTCATCGTTACCGGCGTCATCAAAATCATCAAACAATGAAGCAACACCAGTAAATGCCACTACGCCCCATTTAGGGTTTAACCTATAACGCCCTTCAATTTGCATAACAAGAGCATTTTCGGCACTGTTTTCGCCCGGCGTGTAACCACGTAGACGTCTCAGTGTAGCTTGTGACGTTTTGGGTGCATCTACGGTAGAAAGTAGGGAAGTATTGTAAGCCAAAACCAAATCATCGGTTATTGATTGAAAGTATGAGTACTGAGTATTGTACGACCAATAGTCAAAATCACTGGCAAAGGCATCATCAAATTTAGTTGCTGAAAACTCAAGGTATGAGCCAGAACTTGGGTTCATCACTAAGTCGCGAGAATCATAAGTAATATTTAACGCAAGACCACCACTGTAAACTTTGCCAATATCAAATTTAGAAAGGATGATATCTGTCGGTGCATCCGCTGCTTGCGGATCTAAATTGGTATACACATAACTACCACCAATAAACCAAAGAGAGTCGCCAATACGCTGTTGATAGCGAGCGTAGTATAGTTCAAATGTAGTTGTTAACGATGCAGGGCCTTGACCTAGATAGTCATCATAATCATTATTAGTTTCTGAAATCATGCCCACCATTAACGCGCGCTTGGTGTTGTTATCCCAATAAGCTCGGTTGAATAAAAGGCCAACCCAAGAGTCAGTATCAGAATAAGTATATGAAGCTCCAGCAAGTGAAACGGGCGAAAGCTCATCGTATTTTTTTATGTAGTTAGCACTCGCGCCACCGGAAAAACCAAGCTTAGGACTATTACTTACTTTAGGAGCCACTAACCATTTTCCGTCACTTTGAGTTACAGGTTTTTCTGCTTCTTGTGAGTTAGTTTTAGAGTTTTCATCTGCAGCATAAGCAAATGGATAAACCGATAATAAGGCTAAAGATAAACAACTAACTAGGCTTTTTTTCATCATAAATTCCAATGGTGACAAATCTGTGGAACGCAAAAAACGATAGTCAGTAAGCCTATCGTTTTTTGATTGTTGGTGTGTAAGTTTTTGATCAATTAATACCTACTTAAGCTTGCCCCACATTCTTCTTAAGGTATCGTCTTTCAATACATAATGGTGAAAAAAAGATGCACTAATATGAGCTGCTAATAATACATAACAAGCTATTTCTAAAAAAGAATGGAAATCAAGCGCCATAATATAAAGTCCCATATTGCGCTCTTCAAAACCAGGAATGGTAAATAAATTAAATACTACCGTTTCTCGTGCTCTAGCAAGGTTGATTAATAAGCCTGTAATAGGCATAAGCAATAATATTGCATAAAGAGCCATATGTGCCATATGAGCTACAAATTTTTCAAACTTTGTGCCTAACCCTTCAGGCTTACCAAACCACGCCATTAATACGATTCGGCCGAAATATAAAAAGAATACGGTCATACCAAACGATTGATGTAGTTTCATCGCTTCTGATGAACCAGCATATGAGTCGTACATCATAAGTGCTAATGCGGTGATAAAAGCAAACGCTGATACGTGATGAACGATACGGTTAGCCGAACTAAATTCTTTTACTGGGATCCAAACTTTCATTGAATGTGCCTCTGTTGATCTTTCTTACTGGTGCTTATGGTGTAGCAACCAGATAAATTGGGCGATAACACTCGCCCATCGTAATGTATTTTGGGTGATTAAATCCAAGCGTTAGTAATCAGCTCTTTTTGTTACTTCTGGAGGCATAGAGCCAACAATATTACCTGGGTTAATCATTTCTGGTGCAGCTGGCATTGTCGCCTCAGTAGTAATTTTCACCTCAATGCCGTAATGCTCTGCCGACTCTTTTAGTAATAATTGACCTTCTTTCGCTAATTTTAATGCATCACCTAAAACACGCCATGCTTCACGAGGACTGTGAATACCAGATGAGTTTTCTGCACCAACAAAGTCCCAACGCATGCTAGCACGGCGGTGCATTTCAAGAGCCGGTTGAATTGCTTTTGATATTTCTGCTTCTCGTTCTTGTTCATCTTCAATGATTTTAAATTCAGCCTTTTTAGCTAAATCTTCACGAACACCTTTAATGTCTTCAATTAACGCTAGAATTGCGTTTTCAGCATCATTTAACTCTTTTACTGTGTAACGCTGTACATCACGTACCATAGCTCTAATTTGTTTTTCACTTTGATCATCATGGCAGCTTAAACAAGCTGTAAGCTCGTTCAATGGTGATTCTAAGTTATGGTTAGTTAATTGCTTACCATTTACTGTTTTTTCAGGCATATGGCAATCGACACAAGTAACACCATCGCGAGTATGACGGCCACTTGAGGTCATTTCTGTTTCAGGGTGTTGCATCTTAAGCATTGGCGCTTTTGTGGTTTTATGGCTCCAGTCTTGTTTGAAAGTGCCATTTGCACGAGCATTGTCGTAGTACTCTTCGATCATTTCTACTTTTAAAGGTTTATCCTTTGGCCAGTTAGACCAAGGGAAAGTAAGCTCTTTGTTTTTACCTTTAAAGTAATATTCAACATGACACTGTTGACAAACATGATTGCGCATGTCTTCTTGGCTAGATTTAAGGCCGTGTTTTTTATCCGCTTCATAGCCACGTCCAACCATGGCATTAATGTAAGCTGGGCGAGTAACTCGCAAACTCATATCATCTGGTGCATGACAATCGGCACAAGTACTACCCATTTCAGAGCCATGGATACCTTCACCATGATCTTCTTCTAATTTTGCCACAGTATCCCAGTATGGAGTACGGTTGAAATTTTCCCAGCCCATTTCTCTTACAAGCTCAGGTACCCAACCGCTATGACAATTCATACAAGCACCAGGCTGGCCGTTAAATTTAGCAAAGCCGTGCGAGTTCAAAAACTCTTTGTCATTTCGCTTAGTTTCATATTGATCGATTTGCGAATAATAATGACCACGCTCTTCATTGAAATCCACGGAAAACGCATAGCCAGCCCAAAGCTCGGTAAGTTGCGGGAAGCGTATCAATTTACTATAAGGCGTGTTACCACCATACTCAGTTGGTTTCGATGTATCTTTCATCATCATATACATTTCAACATGCTCAGGGTAATCCTTACCCCAAGACTTAATTGTTGGATCTGAGTCTGAAAGCTTTGTTTTGCCATCATCAGCCAATGACGGCTGTGATAAAACACTTAATAAAGTGCCAAAAAGTATTGTAACAAACGTGGTGGATTTCATATGAAACTCGTACTATTTTAATATTGAGTTAAGTTTATAACAGAATCCTAATTGAACAAGTTACAGTTTGTAATCAGTTAACTATAAGAATAATAAGACTTTTTTAATTGTTTTTATTTGTAACTAGATAAGGTTTTAATAACCTTGTTTGATATGAGTCAAAGCAGAAAATATTCCTTTCGTTAGCATCTTCCGCCCTATTTTATTTTGAGAATTTGCTTACCAATATCGAGCCTTTAATCAAATTTGAAAAGGGCTTAGCTTTCAGCTTAGCTAAGCTTTCTGCTATACTTCAACTCTTTGTTTTTCCGCAACATCTTAAATGGCATCAATAGTTTGCCAGAGGCCTTTTTATGTCATTTTCAACTCTTGGATTATCACCTGCAATATTAGATGCTGTAACTGAACTAGGGTATAGCGAGCCAACCGACATACAGAGTAAAGCAATCCCCGTTATTTTATCTGGTAAAGATGTTGTTGCTGCTGCGCAAACAGGCACAGGTAAAACTGCTAGTTTTGTATTGCCAATTTTAGAAAAATTCAACCAAGATAGAAAATTACGCGGTAAGCGTATTCGCGCCCTTATCTTGACTCCTACCCGAGAATTAGCAGTGCAAATTGAAGAAAGTATTGCTCAGTACGGTAAAAACTTAGAGTTAAGCTCAATGGCTATGTATGGCGGTACAAGTATCGATGAACAAAAGCAGCGCTTAATCTGGGGCGTCGATATTGTAGTGGCAACCCCGGGACGTTTATTGGACATGGCACATCAGCGAGCCTTGCATTTTGATGAACTTGAAGTGCTTGTTCTTGATGAAGCTGACCGAATGTTAGATATGGGCTTTATTGATGATATTAATAAAATCATTGAGCGACTCCCGCATAAACGCCAAAACCTATTATTTTCTGCCACTATCTCAGAAGAGGTACGAAGTCTTGCTCGCCGAACAATACATAAACCTGTCGAAATATCTATTGGTAAGAATAGCGCATCAAAACCAAACATAGAGCAGTGGTTAGTTACCGTTGATAAAGATAAAAAATCAGCATTATTAAGTCATTTAATTGTTGAGCAAGATTGGCAACAAGCGTTAATTTTTATTGAAACTAAACATGGCGCTGCCAAGCTTGTTAGTCAGTTAGAAAAACGCGGTATTCAAGCTGAATCAATTCATAGTGGTCGAACTCAGGCCGTGCGCGAACAAATCTTAGCTGACTTTAAATCGGGTAAAATTAAATTTTTAGTATCTACTGGCATTGCTGCTCGTGGTATTGATATTGGAGAGTTAAGCCGAGTAGTAAATTACGACTTACCTGATCAAGCGGATGATTACATTCACCGTATCGGCCGTACTGGCCGTGCAGGAGCCGAAGGTGAAGCTATATCGTTTGTTGCTAAAGATAATTTTAGAAATCTTTGCGCTATAGAAAGCCGTTTAGGCCATATTATTGAGCGTAAAGAATTTGCCGAGTTCCCGGTAAGAAAAACAGTGCCTATTTCAATATTAAATTACGTACCTAAAAATAAGCGCTAATTAATACACTTTTTGAGATAATTGGCCTGCAATCTTACAGATGCGTGACTATGATTTGGATCGTAACCCCGACCATTCATAAGGCTCATACTATTAAAGTCAAATAAAGGCTTGCTTTAATATACTGATAATAACTTTAATTTATTAGTGGGTATATTTAAAGAAACATCACTATCAAAAAAATTTGCGCTATTTTTATCATACTATTACAATGTAGTAACGTATCTACATTTTTATTAAGGAAGTATTTATGAGTATTCAAACAGTATCTAGTCGGGAATTTAACCAAGACCCTACGGCTGTAAAAAGAGCAGCTCTTTCATCTCCTGTTCAAATTACTGAACGAGGAAAGGTTTCTCACGTCTTAGTATCTATTGAAAAATACCAAGAGCTAACGAATTCATCAGATACAATCGTTGATTTACTGTCTATGCCTAACTCAGCTGACATTGAATTTGATGCTCCAAAATTCAATGCATCATCATTGAAAGCCGCGGATCTTGATTAATGTTTTTACTTGATACTAATGTTATTTCCGAACTTAGAAAAGCATCTACGAGCAAAGCAGAAAAAAATGTAGTTGAGTGGGCTACACAACAATCAGTAGGTTCGATGTTTATATCTGCAATTTCTATATTAGAAATTGAAATGGGCATTTTGCAAAAAGAAAGAAAGGATCCAGCTCAAGCCGCTATTTTAAGAACTTGGCTTAATAGCCATGTGTTAAAAGCATTTTCAGATAGGATATTACCTATAGATACCAGTGTTGCAATACAGTGTGCAAAGCTTCATGTACCGAACCCTAAGTCCGAGCGTGATGCAATGATCGGTGCTACAGCTAAAGTTCATGGAATGACTCTAATCACACGTAATGTTAAGGACTTTAAACACATGAATTTAGATATATATAACCCATGGTTAACTTCATAATTAAATCCCTCTGTAATTGACAAAACAAGAAAAAAAGCTTTACCAACTTCAATAAAGCTCTTTCAAAAAATCACGACATTACCTAGCTTGCAGATGATTTAAATTATTGAATTGTTACTACGCTGAAATGATAAACATAGCAACACAGCAGGCTAATCCAGCAAACCAAGAAAGTGAGCGTAGTGTCGCTTTGTCGCTAATATACAAGTAAATATAGAGCAGGCGAAACCCAATAAAGCTGATAGCTAACGCATCTAATGTTGCTTGGTCAGCCCCAGTGTTATGAGCAATAATTACCGCTGCAAAAAATAGCGGCATAGCTTCTAAAGTATTTTTTTCCGCCCACAAGGCTCTTTGTCCATCACCTTTTAATTTTGCTAAGTAGTCTCGAGGGTTATTATTGTCATAGTTTTTCGGGTCTGAATCACTCGATAAAAACTTTGCATAACCAACGGCTAGTAGAGGTAATAAACAGCTAGCTAATACACACCAATAGGCAATCGTCATTTTAAATCCCTTAAATTATTTTGTTACGTTAATTCTTATACATGTTTGTGCTAAATGATTTACACTTTAAATGAACAAAACTAATTGTTAAAGCATTCTTATACCAATTAAAGCAAAATAATTGGTGTTATCACATTGATTAAACTTTATTGAGACTTTCATGTTTAAACGTTTTGAATCTTGGGTTACTCCTTTTCCAAAGCAAGCTAGCGAAAAAGAACAAAAGCCTGCGCCTAAAGGTATTTTTGCTTTTTGTCGTCACTATACTCGCGGTTTTGAGATCCCTTTAATATTAATGTCGTTAACTACGGCATGTTTAGCTATTTTAGAAGTGTCTTTATTTGGCTTTATGGGGGATTTAGTTGACCTTTTGGTAAATAGTGAACCAGATACTTTTTTTGATGAGCAAGGTGAGCATTTATTGAAAATGACGCTGATGGTACTAGTGGTTATTCCTGCATTAGTTTTGTTCCATGCCTTAGTCATTTATCAAGGGCTATTGGGTAATTACCCTATGTCTATTCGCTGGCTTGCTCACCGCTACTTACTTAAACAAAGTGTTTCTTTTTACCAAAATGACTTTGCCGGACGTATCGCTACTAAAGTGATGCAAACATCATTAGCTGTGCGTGAAACCGTAACCAAATTACTTGATGTATTGGTTTATATCTTTGTCTATTTCACTTCTATGATAGTAATGATGGCCAATGCCGATTATCGTCTGCTTTTGCCGATGCTAGCTTGGTTAGTTGTTTATGTGGTATTACAGCTTACCTTTATACCTAAATTGAAACGTGTATCAACAGAGCAAGCAGATGCTCGTTCAACAATGACAGGGCGCATTGTCGATAGCTATACCAATATAGCCACAGTAAAGCTATTTGCTCATACCGATAAAGAAGCTGAATATGCAAAAGACAGTATGGACTCGTTTTTACAAACTGTTTATAAGCAAATGCGTTTAGTTACTGGCATTAATGTGAGTGTGCAGTTTATTAACTATGTGTTGATCTTTACCATAAGTGCGATTTCTATTTGGCTGTGGACTGACTCAGCAATTACCGTAGGTGCAATTGCTATAGCAATCACCCTGGTACTACGCCTAAGTAGCATGTCGCAGTGGGTAATGTGGGAAATAAGCTCATTATTTGAAAATATTGGCACCGTTGCTGATGGCATGAATACGTTATCAAAACCTATTGAAATTACTGATGATAAAAATGCACCTAAATTAAATGTTGCAAAAGGTAGCATTGACTTTAATAACGTGAGTTTTCATTACGGCGAAAACACTGGGGTTATCGACAAACTTAATTTAAACATTAAAGCGGGTGAAAAGGTTGGTTTAGTTGGGCGCTCTGGCGCAGGTAAATCCACCTTAGTTAATTTACTGATGCGATTTTATGATGTAGAGCAGGGCGCGATAAAGATTGATGAGCAAGACATTAGCAAGGTTCAACAAGATTCCTTGCGTGAACACATAGGTATGGTAACGCAAGATACTTCTTTATTGCATCGCTCAATTCGAGAAAACATTTTATACGGTAATCCAGATGCGAGTGAAGAGCAGTTAATGCAAGCGATAAATGATGCCGAAGCCTCAAGTTTTATTGAAACCTTAACCGACCCGCATGGCAACAAAGGCTTAGATGCACAAGTTGGTGAGCGTGGGGTAAAACTCTCTGGCGGGCAGCGACAACGTATTGCCATTGCGAGAGTGTTACTTAAAAATGCTCCTATTTTATTGCTTGATGAAGCAACTTCAGCGCTCGACTCTGAAGTGGAAGCAGCAATTCAAGAAAGTTTATATACCTTAATGCAAGGTAAAACAGTAATTGCTATAGCGCACCGTTTATCAACAATTGCTGCTATGGATAGGTTAATCGTACTTGATGAAGGTAAAATTGTAGAGCAGGGTAGTCACAGCGAGCTGATTAACGCCGGTGGCATATACGCTCATCTGTGGACTCATCAAACCGGTGGTTTCTTAGGTGTTGATTAGACTTGATAAAAGTAAACTCAATACCCATTAATAAAAAAAACTTAGCATTATAAAGCGAAGATAAAATGACAGAAATTAATTCATACGGCATAGGCCGTGTAAATGAGAAGTGGAATGAAGCTGATAAAGCGCAGTGGTTAGCACATCAAAGCATTAAGCGTTCTTATCAAGAGCAAGTGCTAAGTAAGATTGCAGCATTAAAAACCAGGTTCGATGTTGTGCAATACGGCGAGCTTAACTATGAAACACTGGCTACAGCCGCCAATAGCTACCCTTTATTTGCGATAAAAACTAAAAACTGGGACAGCGCTAAGCCAACTATTTTGGTAACAGGTGGCGTACACGGTTATGAAACCAGTGGTGTACAAGGGGCAATTCGTTTTGTTGAAACACAAGCTGAACGTTACTCTGAGCAGTTTAATATTGTGGTTACGCCATGTATTAGTCCTTGGGGCTATGAAACTATTAATCGCTGGAACCCAAAGGCGGTTGATCCAAATAGATCGTTTTATCAAGACTCGCCTGCACCTGAGTCGGCACAAGTTATGGCATTTGTGGCCAGTTTAAACGTTGAGTTACTTGCTCATATTGATTTACATGAAACCACAGATACAGATAATAGTGAGTTTAGGCCAGCGCTTGCTGCCCGTGATGCCATTGTGCAAAAAAACTGGAACATTCCAGATGGCTTCTATTTGGTTGGCGATACTCTTAATCCATGTGATGATTTTCAAACGGCAATCAATAATAGTGTTGCGCAAATCACCCATATAGCCCCAGCCGATGCTGATGGTAAATTAATTGGTGTTGAATTATCACAAACAGGTGTAATTAATTACCCAACCAAAGAGCTTGGGCTTTGTACTGGTTTTAGTGATGCAAAATACAATACCACCACAGAAGTTTATCCTGATAGCCCATTAGTTGATGATGAAAACTGTATTGTTGCGCAAGTTGCTGCAATTACGGGTGGTTTAGATTATCTTTTAGCTCTGTAATATTAATCATTAATAGATGCTTTTTTTAAAAAACAAATGGTGTAAACTCATAGCACGATTTTAAGTAGGAAATTATTCATGCCAAAAGCAAGTGATATAAAGAAAAATGCTGCAATAGAACACAACGGTAAAGTGTATATTGTTCGCGACATTACCCGTTCAGTTCCACAAGGCCGCGCTGGTGGTAGTTTATACCGTATGCGCTTATACGATGTAGTAACAAATGCAAAAGCGGATGAAACATTTAAAGCAGAAGATATGCTTAACTTTGCCGATCTTACTCGCAATCAAGTAATGTTTTCATACGTTGATGGTGACGAATATGTATTCATGGATAATGAAGATTACACGCCATTTCATTTAAACAAAGAAAGCATTGCTGACGAAATACCATTTATTAACGAAGAAACTGAAGGGTTAATTGTTATTTCTGTGGATGGTGTACCTGTTGGCGTAAATTTACCTGCAACGGTAGATTTAGTGATTGTTGAAACGGCTCCTTCTATGAAAGGTGCATCAGCGAGCGCTCGTACTAAGCCTGCGATTTTAACTACGGGTTTAACCGTACAAGTACCTGAGCATATTGCGGAAGGTGACAAAATTAAGATTAACACGGAAGAGCAAAAGTTCATCTCACGTGCGTAGTCTTTATTAAGCTTAAGTCTTTAGATACTACAGTTTAAATAAAAAGGTTAAGAGCAGGCTCTTAACCTTTTTTTGTGCAAAAATAACTAATACCAATTCCATTAATTAAGTGATCTACTTTTTCATGAGGAAAAAGGGATAAATACAAGGCATAAAATTTAGTAAGTAGTTATTCTACTTATAAATTTTATAACGCAGTAGTTATTCATTTTAACCATTAAAAATGAACGGTTAATTAATGGACTTGGTATAGCTCAGAGCAAAATCTTATTAGACTTACCAGTGCATCTAATAGATACTTACTATAGAGCTATAAGCTACTGATAAATATTAAAAAGGATCTTTTTTAGCGGTGAAGAAATTTAAATTGAGCCAAGATGAAAACTTATCAATTAAGGTAAGCCATTTATTGTGCCCAAAAGAGTTTCAACACATCGACCTATATTTTTCTATTCCTGATGAAATGGGCATAAGTGCCAAAACTCTTTCTGAAGAAAATTACTTTCATTCAAGTATCCGTAGCCACTGTGCTTATTATTCTGAACAAGTGCATTTACCACTCGTTCGAAGTCGCTTTATTAGTCAAACCAAAGGTCAGCAAAGCGATTATCGCAGTAACCTCAACTTATTCTCACATCAGTACCGCAAAGCCTTAGAAACGGATGTTAAGCAGGCGGTTAAGATAGAGTCAGCGGATGAATTTTACCAAAATGCATCAGAGCTACTCGAGCAAACCCAAGCTTTATTAAAAAAGCTGCGTCGTTATACGCCTCCCGATCAAAAGCTAAGTTCGTATTTTGAAAACGTAGATAACTTTTTAAGCTGGAAAACCGAGCAATTATTTTTAAAACTAGTAGCTAATGGCCCTAAAAGTAGTGAGCATAGTGAAGAAAGAGAGTTATTACTTGAGTTATGTAAGCAAGAATCAGCTTATCGAGATGAGAATCAATATAACTCAAAAATCACTTTAGACGATCCAAATCGCATTACCAATAAAATGCGCCTATTGCAGAGATTAAGCGAGATTGGCGTGGTATTTAAACGTCAAACCTTTAACTTAAATGCTAATTTAAAGCGTTTGGTAAGGGGGAGTGTAACCGCGGTTATCATGGCGTTTGTTATGGCTATTGTGTTAAATGCTCGCACCGCTTATAACGAAGTTACCTTAGTATTAATTGCATCATTAGGTGTGATTTATGGCATTCGTGAAATTTTTAAAGACGATTTAACCAGCTACCTTTGGCGTAAGATCCAACATGGCCGGCCTAAGTGGCAGCACTTATTTAGTAATAGCTTAACTAAGAATAAAATTTGCTCGCAAACCATATGGCTTGAATACATTAAGAAAAAAGACTTACCTAAAGAAGTTGATGCTTTATTAATGAAACGTCGCCAGCAAAATCGGCAATCGGCGCAGTTGCTGCATTTTCGCTGTGACTCCAGAGTAATAGCTAAAGATTTTATGCCAGGGTTTGAAGAAATTCAAAATCAAATCGTCTTTAATTTAAGCCCATTTAATCGCTTTTTAAAAAAAGGCGAAGGACGATTATATTCACTAGATAATAGTAAAATATCGAACCAAGGGGTTGAGCGACGCTATCAAATAAATTTAGTGATTATGCAATCGAACCGTAAAAATCAAAAAATATTACAGCGAGCTAAGATCACGATTAATCGCTCAAAGATTGTTAATATTGAAATGATGAAGACGAGCCAAAATTTTGAAGATGAGTCTTAGTTAATACACTTTAACCTACTTAAATAGCTAAATTTCTTAATCTAAATATCTCAATCTAAATATAAAGCTAGCTAATGAAATGTTTGTTGCAATCTTGCTTGCCAATTTCCTTTGTGGCTTATTTCACATGCTTGTTCACTGTCAAAGCGTACAACTTTTCTGCTTGGTTTAATGACGACTGATAACTCATTTATTACGGCCGTAATAGCGGCTGTTAAAGCTTTTTGTTCGCCGTTAATTTCAGCTTGTTTACGTTGTTTTTCAGTGTCATAAATACAATAAATAGTTAAACTGTTGGCTATGTCTTTAAAGTTTACGCTATGGGTTAACCAACTAAATCCATCGGATGTTAGCTTGAACTCTTCACAGATAATGGTTAATTTTTTGATTAACGCTTTTTCGAAATTTTTATCATTCTTTTTCATAAAGACAGTGTAAACTAAAGTTTAACTATAGGAAGTAGTTTTACATGCTAATAAATCAATTAAAAACAATAATAAACGATCCTAATTTAGAAAAAGTCGAAACTGTGCAAATGCTATGGAGCGATTATGGTGAAATAGCTCGTTACTTTAGCCCTTTGAATAATAAACACTTTATTATAAAGCACATCGATGTACCTGAGGATATCGAACATCCGAGGGGATGGAATACCCCCCTGAGCCATCAACGAAAACTAAATTCTTACCAAATAGAAAAAAGCTTTTATCAAGACTATGCCAATCTTTGTCCTGAAGCTTGTAAAGTAGCTACGCCTATAGCTTCTCTTGTCTCTGATGAGCAGTTAGTTATTGTTATGGAAGATTTAGATTATGCAGGTTATTTTAACCGCGTAGTTGATGCCGATATGAAGCAGATAAAGTCGGTTATTCACTGGTTGGCAAATTTTCATGGCTACTTTTTCAATCACGACGGTCAAGGCCTTTGGCAACAAGGGTGTTATTGGCATCTAGGCACTCGCCCTGATGAATTAAAAGCTATGGCTGCAGGGCGATTAAAAGACAATGCTAGCGCTATTGATCAAAAACTTAATGACGCAAAGTATAAAACTTTGGTTCATGGTGATGCTAAGTTAGCTAATTTTTGCTTCTCACAAGATTTTAATAAAGTAGTAGGGGTAGATTTTCAGTACATTGGCTCTGGAGTTGGAGTGCAAGACCTTGCCTACTTTTTAGGGAGTTGTCTTGATAGTAAAGACTTACACCTACATCATAACGAGTTACTTGAAGAATATTTTAGTACGTTAAAGTTAGCACTGAAACGTTATCATAGAGGCGTGAGAGCGCAACAAGTTATCAATGAGTGGCAAGGCTTATATGCATTTGCTTGGGCAGATTTTTATCGGTTTTTGCAAGGTTGGAGTCCATCACACTTTAAAATAAATGCTTATATGCATAAACAAACCGACTTAGCACTTGCTCAATTACAGAAAGCTAAATAGTGCAGCTTGACTAGTTGATTTTAAATTGTAATTTATTGAAATAAAGTCACTGTTATTTGATTTTAAAGGTTATAATTATGACGATATTTTACTTAATCTGAGGAACTTATATGCGCTTTTTATCTCGCCGTCTGGTTATGCCTAATGACTTAAACTATGCCAACTCTTTATTTGGTGGTAGAGCATTAGAATGGATTGATGAGGAAGCCGCAATTTACGCTATATGTCAGCTTGAAACTAATTTTTTGGTGACTAAGCATATAGGTGAAATAAGCTTTGAGTCACCAGCTATGCAAGGAGATATTGTTGAGTTTGGCTTAGAAACCAAAAAGGTTGGTAAAACCTCAATCACCGTAAGCTGTTTAGTAAGAAACAAAGCCTCTAAAAAAACCATCTGTTTTGCCGATGATATTGTTTTTGTTGCCGTCGATCCAGAAACTCGTAAACCTACATTACATGGTAAAGAAATCGAAGCATTGAAACAGCAGACTAAAGAAGAGATCAGGGCATTAAATATGTTAAGCCCAGATGAGCTATCGCAATAACCAATCAATTAGGCGTTAACTCTAAAGGAATTAGATTTAAAGTGTTAACGCCTCATAACTTGCAATTACTTTACTCACATTTTCTTTAGGCTTACTCTGCATTTTTCTATAATGACTCAAGGTTTTACTGAGGTATTCTTGGTGTGATTTAATGCTAAGATCCCACATTGTTGAACCAACATCGGTTAGCTGGTGCTTTGGTGTTTGCTGACTGTTTCTAACCACATGAATAACTTCATAAAAGCGTTTATTTTCACAAACAATGGCTTCATTGATTAAATCAAACTCTAAGTCTATTAAGGCCTTTCTTACCTTATAGTTGTGATGGACAGGGCAAAGCATAAACTCTAGTTTTAAGGTAGGGCTAGCTTTTACTATTTGTTGCACGAACTCGATTAGTAAATCACCACCGACACCTGCAATAATAATTAAATGGCTTGGCTTTTCTGTATTAGACGCAGTTATATGCAAAGGAAGTTTTGCCACATCAAGACAATGTACTTGCCACTTATTAGCAAATATTTCACTGCTAAAGTGTTTTGATAACTGGGTATGAACTTGCTCGGTTAGCGCTGGTACTATATCGACAAAGTGAACCTTATCGGCAATTTGGCGTTTAAGTAAATTCATACCTAATAAGCCATGATCGCAACAACAATCCCATATGTGAGTGTAGTTATTGTTGACCATGGCATTGATGGTTTGTAATCGTAATCCGGTTTTCAAAGTTTCTTTAATATACTTTTAATTAGTGAGCTTGTTATAATCCGGGCAAATTTATTGATTAATTTAAAAATAAAATGCTAAAAAATCTGTTAAACCAATTAAACACTGAACCAGAAAACGTAATATTTTCTGAAGTTATCTCGGTAATAAACCAACACTACATATATACACCAACTAGCTTTATTAATGGTGATATCTCTAATGATGCTGGCACTAACGAAGGCTCTTGTAAAATATTTGCTTTTGCTCAGCTTAATAATTTATCTGAGCAGCAAACATTAGCCTGCTTTGGTGACTATTATCGTATTGATGTTTTACTTTACCCTGAAGCAAATGATCACGCTAATATTCGCAACTTTATTAAAACCGGTTGGCAAGGTATTAAGTTTGCAGGAGCTGCTCTGCAACTCAAAGCTTAAGGTTTAAGGCCTAATTTAAACGTACCATTTGGTAAAAACTGAGCGACTTCTTTACGCTTTTTAGCCACTAACAATGGCCCATCGTCCATCATTAAAAAGTTTTTCCAAGTACGTTTAAATACTGCCCAAGTTGTTTCAATAACGACTTTACGCGATAGGCAAAAATACACAACGGTATTATTTTCCCAAGTCAGATGATTTAAAATCGCCTCAGGTAACTCAGGCTCTTCGCTATCCCATATAGCTTCCCAAGGGCCTTTTTCGCTCCAAGTGCTGTCTTCAAATACCCAATCACCTTCAGAGAAAAAATCAGGATGATCAACTTTAGAGCTTATTGCAGCTCCCCATAACGTTGCTGAACGGGCATTGGACATAGGCTTAATAGCCGCTAAGTCTTTATCAGAAATTGGTAAGTCTTTACGTTTAAAAACCCAAGCATGTTTTAGCTCTTCAATAGCGATGTAATTCATTTACTTTCTTTTTTGGAATAATTAGCGCAATTGTAGCATTGATTTATTGTTGCGTTAATAACTGCTTATTTTGAATTTATTGGTGTTAGGTTAATTTACTGATATTGTGAACTAACGAGTTAACTATTTCGTATAAAACAAATAACTCTAATAACATTAATAACTAGATTTCGAGAGATAGATGCTATGTCTTTGACTGTTCAAACAGTTAATTCAATTAAACCTACCGTATTATTGATCAGTTTATGGTTTTTATCGTGCGCTATTACTTTCTCTGTTTATGCGGATGAAATGGACGTGGATGATCAAATTATAGGTAAACCTGTTTGGGAAGCAGGTATATTTACAGCTGCTTTTAATGGGCCTATATATCCCGCGGCATCTGATACACAAAATAAATTTTTACCCGTTCCTTTTGTTATTTACAGGGGCGAGAGAGTCCGTGTAGGTGACGGATCTTTTGTAAAAGCTATGGCCGTTGAAAAAGAGCGTTTTAAACTTGATGTTTCTTTAGGGGCTGCATTTAATGCTGACTCTGAAAAGTCAAAAATTAGAGAAGGAATGCCCGACCTAGATTTTTTATTTGAAATTGGACCGCAGGCGAGTTTTTTACTGGATGACAATGACTCATCTAATACTTGGCTCAATCTACAAGTTAGGTCTGTCTTTACCACCGATTTTTCTGAAGTAGACCATAAAGGCTATTTATTTCAACCGGAAGTCGCGTTTAAAGGCAAAGGCGTAATAACTGATGATTCAGATTTTGGCTTTTCTATCGCACCTATTTGGGCGACTAAAAAGACACATGATTATTTCTATAGTGTTGACCAACAATATGTAAATGAAGATAGAGAGTTTTACCAAGCTCACAGTGGCTATTTAGGCACCAAAATAAGTATCTTCAACCGTTTTTTGTTACGAAAAAATTTATCAATTTTCTTTGCTAGCCAAATCGGTGTTTGGTCTGGGGCTAAAAATGAAGATAGTCCTTTATTTCAGCAAGACGTTACTTATACCTTCGCTATAGGCGTTAAGTGGACCTTGTATGAAAGCAATCAATTAGTTCAATAGCATATTCATTTTAACCATTAAAAATGAGCAGTTAATTAATGGACTTGGTATTAAGCATTGCTCTTATCATTTATTATCCGTATATTATTCTGGTCGTACCTCTTGTGTTAAGTTAAAAGTTCTTAAACCTTTGCTTACTTAGCGCAGCAACAATGGACTTTGCATGAATCAACAAGCCTTAAATCAAGAATCATTATTTATTGATGATGATGATCATAAATTACACCTTCGTCATATTTATCAGAGCCCTGGTGGCGTTCCGGTGCTTATGGTGCATGGCGTTATAGAAAACGGTTTAATCTTTTACACCGAAAAAGGCAAAGGTTTTGCTTGTTATTTAGCAAAGCAGGGATTTGATGTTTATGTTTTAGATTTACGCGGACGTGGAAAGAGCGTGCCAGCCATAAATGCTGAATCTGATCACGGCCAATATGAATCAATTACCAATGATATTCCTCTTGCCATTGAATATATTTATAAAAATGCTAAGCAACGCATACATTTAGTGTCGCATTCTTGGGGCGGAATTTTAGCTGCAAGTTGTATGGCAAGGCATCAAGAGGTACTGCTTAAAATTCGCTCCAACCTTTGTTTTGGTAGTAAGCGAAGAGTTACTGTTGGTGGTTTTGAAAAGTATTTAAAACTTGATTTGTTTTGGAATAAATTAGCTATGCGTATGGTTAAAAAACATGGCTTTCTTGACGCCAAAAAATACAATTTTGGCTCAGACAATGAAACCCGTAAATCATTAGAACATTGTGTCGCTTGGGTTAATAAAGGCGAGTGGCAAGACCCTCAAGATGGCTTTAATTATCAACAGGCCGCAGAAAACATTATCTGGCCGCCAACTTGGCACTTAACTGGAATAAAAGATACGGTATTAGGAAATGCTGTTGATGTGCAGTTATTTATTGAAGAGTCTAAAAATCATAATGCTAAATTTTCTTTATTGAGTAAGAAAAATGGTAATTTAGTCGATTATGACCATATCAATATTTTAACGCATCCATTGGCCGAACAAGATCATTTTCCGCAATTGCTTACTTGGCTTAATCAGCAAGCATGATTACAATGTAGCTATAGTAAGTAAAAGTGATGAGATATTATGTCTTCAGATAGATTTGGCACCAGTGCTAATTATAAAAGTAAAGAGCAAGGTTATCGAGATAGAGCGTTAAAACTCTTCCCGTGGATTTGTGGTCGTTGTGCTCGAGAGTTTGTTTACTCAAACCTTAAAGAGCTTACCGTGCATCATATCGATCATGACCATACTAACAATCCACAAGATGGCAGTAATTGGGAGTTACTGTGTATTTATTGTCATGACAATGAGCATGCTAAATATACAGATCAAGAGCAGTACACCCGTGAAGTTAAAGCCGGCGAAGATAATCATCAAGCGGCTACTCATAACCCGTTTGCCGATTTAAAATCTATGCTTAAAAAATAATTGCTTAAGTAACCGCTTGTTCAATTAATTCACTAACAATTAGCTTTAATAGAAAGGTCTCTCGTTCAATCGATAGGCCTTTTTTGTTACTCTTTGCCATAGTTTGTTCATTGTGTTTAATGGCATCAAAAATATTCATCCACACCGGTTTCATACCGTTTTGAATTTCGTGCTCTTCAAATTCAGGAGCAAGTAGTTCGTCAGCAATACGACAAACGTAACAATAAGACTCCATATGTACGATATCAAAGTCATCTTTATACCAAGGACGAAACTCTTCGTATAAACCAAATTCAGACAATACATTAATATTTTGTGCACCGGTTTCTTCTTTTAACTCTCGTATTAAACCGGTAATACTATCCTCACCTTCATCGATGCCGCCTCCGGGTAAGGTATAGTCATGGTAGCGCTCGGTATAGAGTAATAATATATCTTCCCCGTTAAGCACTATGCCACGAGCCGCTTTACGGTTAAATTGTTTACCTTGCTGATTTTTAACGAGCTCTGCAATGTCAGGATGAATAGTCGATTTAAGTAAGCGCATCAGATTCTTTATTAGCTATGTGTATTGTATAGGGCGGCTATTATACGGATTTTCAGCGCTAATAAAATTGCTATTATGGCGCATAGTATTGTAACAATTATTGCCTGAGTTAGAATAAGCCAATAATTCAAAATGACTCCATTATATTATGCAGCGCAGCCGCTTAGATAAATTTATTAGCCAAAAACTTAACGTGCCTAAAAAACAGGTGCGTTTGATGCTTGCTCAAAAGCGAGTAAAAGTTAATGGCAATGTTGCAGACAGTATTGACCTTATTGTTGATAAGTTCTCAGTCATAGAATGTGATGGTGAAATATTACAAGCCAACAAAGCTAGCTACATTATGCTGCATAAGCCGATAGGCGTTGTCAGTGCCACTAAAGATGATAAGCATAAAACGGTGATCGATTTACTCGATATCAAGGATTATCCAGAAAAACATCTACTGCATATTGTTGGTCGCTTAGATCTAAATACTTCAGGGTTAATATTATTAACCAATGATAGTAGTTGGTCAGAAAGTTTAACCTTGCCAGAAAACAAGGTTGATAAAGTCTATCGTGTGACCTTAGAAAATCCAATTGCTAGTGATGAATTAAAACAGCAATATCTATCCGCTTTTGCTAAGGGCATGTATTTCGCTTATGAAGATCTCACCACTAAACCCGCAACTTTACAGTTTATTAGTGAAAATGAAGTATTAATTACCTTACAAGAAGGAAAGTATCATCAAATAAAGCGTATGTTTGGGCGCTTTCAAAACCCTGTTATTGGCTTACACCGCCTATCCGTTGGTAACTTACAACTCGATAGTAACTTGTTGGTTACACAAAGTAGGCAATTAACTGCGTGTGAAGTGCGTGAGATCAGTGTAAAATAACGCCATTATTATTTACAACAAGTTAATGTTGTAGCCACGTACGCCTTATCGTACCAATTTATACTTAGGAATACCCATGAGCAAAGCGCCAAAATATAGTTTCCGTGTTGTTGAAAAACGCAACAAAACTTGGACTGCTGAAATCCAACGTCAAGCAACGTCTAAAAAGAAAGTTGTATCGAAACGCCAAACTAATTTTGCCACCGAAGCTGAAGGTATTACTTGGGCCGAAGAGCAGTTAAAAGAAATTTTAGCCAAGCTAGTTGCTAAAAATAAGCGTCATGACGAAGAGCGTGCTGAGCAATATCAAGATAAATTAAAAAAAGCGGCATTACTTGCATCAGAAGCAGCACTAGAAGCCAGCGAGCAAGAGCTTAATAAGAGTGAAAGTGAAGAGTCGTTTTCATTAACTGAAGCAGAGCAAGAAAAAGCAATTGCTGACCTAGAAGAGCTAGAAGCGTTAGAAAGTAATGATGCGGATGACGAATTAAAAAATAAACCTGATACGCTTAAATTCGATTTTGAAATTGAATTAGAAGAAGCTGAGCAAGCTGAAAAAGAAGCAGCCGCTTTAGCTAAGAAAAAAGCCAAAGCAGCTAAGAAAGCTAAAGCTGAAGAAGTTGTTGAAGACGATGTACCAACTGCTGATGGCAGTGAAGAAGTTAACTCTATCTACTTAAACAAGTAATACCAATTTGATTAATTAAGTGAACTACTTTTTCATGAGGGAAAAGGGATAAATACAAGGCATAAAATTTAGTAAGTAGTTATTCTACTTATAAATTTTATAACGCAGTAGTTATTCATTTTAACCATTAAAAATGGGCAGTTAATTAATTAACTTGGTATCTAATATCAAGGTGTCAGACACCTTGATATTAGATGGCAATAAAAAACGAGCTAATTGCTCGTTTTTTGTTTTTACGATTAGATAATATAAATCTAGTTGTTTGAAAATTCTTTCATCATTGCAAGTGCCATTGCTTCGGCAATTTTAATGCCATCAATACCTGCTGATAAAATACCTCCGGCGTAACCTGCACCTTCACCCGCAGGGTATAAGCCTTTAACATTTAAGCTAGTCATTAGCTCTTTATCGCGAGTAATTTGAATTGGTGATGAGGTACGAGTTTCGACTGCCGTTAACGTAGCATCTTTCATCGAAAAGCCTTTAATCTTCCGCTCAAATGCAGGTATCGCTTCTCTAATAGCTGCAATTGCATAATCTGGTAAGGTTTGTGATAAATCACAATAAGTAACGCCAGGCTTATATGAAGGGATAACATCACCGTGTTCACCACTTGCTCGACCTGCTAAGAAATCACCCACTAACTGCGCAGGTGCATCGTAGCTTGAACCGCCAAGTTTAAATGCGGTTTCTTCTAAGCGGCGTTGAAATTCAATACCTGCTAACACATCACCTGGATAATCTTCAGGTGAGATACCAACTACAATAGCGCTGTTGGCATTTCGCTCGTGGCGTGAATATTGGCTCATACCATTAGTTACCAAGCGGCCTTCTTCTGAAGCTGCAGCAACTACAGTACCACCAGGGCACATACAAAAGCTGTAAACAGAGCGGCCATTACTACAGTGATGCACTAATTTATAATCAGCAGCGCCAAGAATAGGGTGGCCTGCATTTTTACCAAAGCGAGCTTCGTCAATAACCGATTGTTCGTGTTCAATTCTAAAGCCAACAGAGAAAGGTTTCGCTTTGATGTAAACGCCTTTATCGAAAAGCATTTTAAAAGTATCGCGGGCGCTATGGCCAATAGCAAAAGCGACAAAGTTAGTTTCTATTTTACTGCCATCAGATAAGGTTAAGCTTTTTACTTGCTCATTTTCTATTTCGATATCGTCAACGCGCTGGCTAAAGCGAACTTCACCACCAAGCTCGATAATACGAGCGCGCATTTTCTCAACCATAGTTACGAGTTTAAACGTACCAATATGAGGCTTACTTACATATAAAATTTCTTCAGGTGCACCAGCATCTACAAACTCATGTAAAACTTTACGCGAGTAATGTTTTGGATCTTTAACTTGGCTATATAATTTACCATCCGAGAACGTACCAGCACCGCCTTCACCAAACTGTACGTTTGACTCGGTATTTAATACTTTCTTACGCCAAAAACCAAAAGTGTCTTTGGTGCGTTCACGTACTTCTTTACCACGCTCAAGAATGATTGGTTTAAAACCCATTTGCGCTAAGACTAAACCAACAAATAAACCACAAGGGCCCAAACCAACAACAACCGGGCGTTGTGGTAAATCTTTTGGCGCTTGAGTAACAAACTTATAGCTTGTATCAGGGCTTTGTCGTACTTGTTGATTTTTTTCGTGACGAGCTAACAGCTCTTCATTAATGGTGGTATCTACATCAAGAGTGTAAATGAGCGTGATTTTGTTTTTTTGACGGGCATCGTAGCCACGTTTAAACATAGTGAAATCAATTAACTGATCTTCTTCGATCTGTAATATATCGAGCACTGCTTGTTGTAATTCTTCGGGCTCATGGTTGAGATCTAATTGCACATTGGTTAAACGTAACATTTATGGTTTTCCGTAAATAATTTAATTACTTATTTCACTATAGACTAAATGGTGTAGTTCATAGAAAAAGTAGCGCTATGGATAAAAATTTTGCGTATTTTACCTTATAGTGACGCGCATAAAAACAAGAGATTGAAATTGTCGCCAAGCAAGGTATGATCTAGAGCAATAATTAGTGTGAATGAGTAAGATCTTTATGGCGTTTGTTGTTACCGACAACTGTATTCAATGTAAATATACTGACTGTGTAGCAGTATGCCCTGCAGATGCCTTTTTTGAGGGGCCTAATTTTCTGGTAATAAATCCTGATGATTGTATCGATTGTGATTTATGTCCGATTGAATGTCCAGCAGAAGCTATTTACCAAGAAGATGCTGTACCTGAAGATCAAAAAGAGTTTATAAAACTCAACGCTGAACTTTCACAAATTTGGCCGCGTATTACCGAAGTTAAAGCCCCACCAGAAGACGCCAAAGATTGGGATGGCGTACCGAATAAAATTAAAAACTTGCTAATTGATTAATCAAATCACAAGTAATTTGATTGATTAACAGGCTAATGCCTGACATAACCCCCATTGACTGCCTAATTATAAAAATAATCGATATAAAAATGAATATTTTTTGATGATTTATCAAGTTAAATCTAATCAAAGTTAAACGCTTCTATGTTATTTTGACGCATGTAAAATTTTATTAAACCTACTTTTTTGTAGGTTTACAATTCATTCTTTTTTTATTTCTCTAGTAGTCAAATATGAACATGCAAATTATTGTAAAACTCATCAAAATAATATCGCAGGCTTGCCTAATATGTTTAACTTTTTCTTGTGGAGAAAGTGGCGATAATGTTGATTCATCCACGACTGACTCGCCCAATGTTAGCTTAAATACGCCCCCTCAAATTGAAAAAACATCAAATTTTAGTTTATTAGAGCATTCCGATTTTTATTTCACACCTTCAGCGTCTGATCCTGATAACGACAAATTAACTTTTACTATTGAGAATATTCCTAATTGGGCAACATTCAATACAACTGATGGTTCATTATCAGGAACACCAACTAGTGATGATTCTGGAGTATATGAGAACATAAAAATCACGGTGACAGATGGCCAAGATAATGCCTTTATTGAATTTTCTATTGAAATTATAGATACCGTTTCAATTCAGGGAGCACTTATAAGTGATTATAATATATCTGCTACCATCTTTATGGACCTTAATGCTAACCAACATATAGACAGTAATGAACCACAAACTCGTAGCGATAGTAATGGCGAGTATAAATTAATTATTAATGCCAGTTTATTTGAACGTTTTTATAGCACACCTATTCGCGCTTATATTAACAATGAAGTCCAACACCAAAATAGCAACGAATTCTATAATTCTCATCCATTTGCTATGTCTGTTTTGCCTAAGCATACAAACAGTTTAGAAATAGACAATGTTTCTGAAGTTCATTTATCTGCTTTCACGCATCTTATATATGAAGGCTTAACTGACTATGTTAAACGAACAATCACGGATGAAATTAGCGTTACAACCTTACAATCGAAACTACAATCGAACTATAGCTTACTAGCTGAATATTATGGTGTCTCAGTAGAGTATTTAAGCGGTAATTATTTGCAGATATTGCCTACAGTATCTAAACCTACACAAACTATGCTGATTAGTAGGGCCGAAAAAATACTGCTCGACGCTGCAATTCTTCAAAGTAGAGAACTCGATCTTGATTTAGACGGCATTCTAAATTATCAAGATGAAGATGCAGATGGTGATTTCATTATTAATGTCGCAGATGCATTTCCGATAGATATTAACGAATCAAAAGATGTCGATAATGATGGTATTGGTGATAATGCCGATAACGATGATGATAATGATGGTGTGCTAGATAGCGAAGATGACTATCCGTTTGATCCTAGTCGTTACAGTTTTCAAGATGCTGATAATGATGGTTGGCCACGTGATCAAGATATTGACGATGAGAATGCCCTAGTACCAGGCGTTGATTTTATTGATACCGACGGTGATGGTTTTGCTAATGAAGGTGGATTAATTGATGATTTGGATGACGATAATGATGGTGTATCTGATATCGAAGATAGCTTTCCGCTAGACCCTAAAGAGTCACAAGATACTGATTTAGATGGAGTCGGTAATAATAGTGACTTAGATGATGATGGTGATTTGGTCCCAGATACTTTAGATGATTTTCCTCTAGATGCTAGCGAAACTAAAGATACTGATAATGATGGTATTGGCGACAATGCTGATCTTGATGATGATGGCGATGGTATTCTTGATATTTATGAAACAGGGCCAGGACAACCAACAGAGTTAAAATTTGCAAATGAAACAGCTAAAACTGGCTTACATCATAGCTGGGATGTGGAATTATTAAAAAGTAACGATGTGACTCATTATCAAAAGGATCTTTTGACAGCGGCTGGAGCAATTGTTTCTGGTGATTATGATAATGATGGTGACTTCGATATATTTGTTGCAACTGGTGACTTATCCGCGAGTAAGTTATTTCAAAACCAAGGAAATAATACCTACATCAATGTTGCCAAAGCTGCTGGCGTTGAGTTAGAGGGCGAGTTACTCAGTGGTGCTAGCTTCGCCGACACCGATGGCGATGGTGATTTAGATTTATTTATTGGTAGTTTACACGCGAAAAATTACTTATTTGAGAATCAAGGGGATGGCACCTTTGTTGGCCAAATTCAAGAGGTAACCACCAACGCCACTGTTTCGTCGGCGTTTGGCGATTATGATAAAGACGGCGATTTAGATTTGTTGTTAAGCCATTGGGCTGAAAGAGGTATGCCAACAGAAGATGCAGAGAATTTATGGGAGAACACTGGCAATAACACCTTTGTTTCGGTAAACCAAAAAACCAATGTTTCAAGTGCTATAACTAACTCTGCTATTAGTCCTGACTTCAGTTTTACTCCAGCATTTGCTGACATTAATAATGATCTATACCCTGATTTACTTATGGCATCAGATTACAATACATCTGTAGTCTTGTTAAATAACAAAGATGGTACATTTTCAAATCATACATCCTCGCTAAATATAAAAATTCCAGATTTAAATGGAATGGGCTCTGCAATTGCTGATTATGATAATGATGGTGATTTAGATTGGTTTGTTTCTGGTATTTTTAGTACTAGTTTTACCGGAAATAAACTTTTTAAAAATGACGGTCAAGGTGGATTTGAAGATGTGTCCTTTGCTTCGAAAACGTTTGATGCGGGTTGGGCATGGGGAACTTGTTTTGCAGATTTTAACAATGACTCACACCTAGATTTGTTTGTAACAAATGGCTATCACTCCGATGGGGTTGGCGGTAATGGTAGTGAGCCTCATACAACCGATAGCGTAAAATTATTTATGTCAAACGGCAATGGAGGCTTTGAAGAAACCTCTGTTGATGCTGGGTTAACCGATCAAGGTCAAGGAAGGGGCGTGCTTTGTTATGATGCCAATGATGATGGCATGATTGACATCTTTATTCTTAATTTAGACCGAAATAAAAATGCCATTGTTTATTACGAAAATAAGAATGAAGAACTACTTGGAAATTATTTAAAAATTACGTTGCGCAGCAAAACGACTAATCAATATGCTATTGGGGCTATGGTTAAATTAACCTCATCAGGGGTAACACAAATGCGCGAAGTAAATATTAATAGTAATTTTATTTCACACAACCCTACCGAATTACACTTTGGTTTAGGGGATAGCAATAGTGTTGATTCGTTAGAGATTATTTGGCCTGATGGGCAAATAGAAATGATGAGTTCTCTTGACGTTAACCAAACCATTATCATAGAACAATAATAAGAGAGTTAAATGAAAAATATACAATTAAAGCCTTTAGCACTTAGCTTAGCGGTTATCACTTCAGCTTTTGGCATGTCCGGTTGTGATGATAAAGCTGCAGAAGCAAATATTGAAAAAAATATCGATAATAATCTTGACCAAGATATTGATAAGGATATTGAACCAAAAGAGCCTTCGGTGGCTCGCCGATGGAATGAAGTAATACTCGCCGGTATTCGTAATGATTTCGCGCGTCCAACTGTACATGCGCGTAATTTATTTCATATGTCATCCGCAATGTACGATTCTTGGGCCGCATATTATCCAGATTCACCGTATTTATTAAACAATACTCAAAAAGATTACACATGTCACTTTGAGATGGATAATATTCCAGAAGATACATTAGCCGCGAGTGAGAAAGCGATAAGTTTTGCAACTTACCGATTGATCAAACACCGCTTTAAACTATCACCTGATGCTGAAGATACTTTTGCTCTAGCTGATGCTCTGATGACATCTTTAGGGTATGACAGTAGCAATGAAAGTTTAGATTATAACTCTGTTGATATAGATGCAAATGCAGCTGCACTTGGTAACTACATTGCTAATTGCTACATTGAATATGGCTTAGAGGATGGCTCTAAAGAAAGTTTTTTACATCGAAACACAGTTTATCAACCGACTAATTTACCATTAGAACCGGAAATGCCAGGTAATCCTAATATAGAAAATATGGATCGTTGGCAATCGCTAGATCTAGGTACTTATATTGACCAGTCAGGTAATTTAGTACAAGGATCGATAGATTTTCTGGGCGCGGAGTGGGGAGAAGTCGATCCCTTTGCTTTATCTGCAAACGACTTAACTATTCATCATCGTGATGGCTATGATTATCATGTATATCATGATCCAGGTGCTCCACCATCGTTTAATGAGGGATCTTTTGAGGAATACTTATGGTCTTTTTCATTAGTAGCGAAATGGTCGGCGCAATTAGATCCTGCTGATGGAGTAATGATAGATATATCTCCGGCAAGCCAAGGCAATATTGATCTAGCAAGTTTCCCTACTAGTTATAAAGAACATGCCAGTTTCTATCAAACTGAAGGTGGAGATATAGGCAAGGGCTACGACATTAACCCTGTAACGGGTGAAGCATATGAAAAACAAATGGTACCAAGAGGTGATTACACCAGAGTTTTAGCTGAATTTTGGGCGGATGGTCCTGATTCTGAAACACCTCCAGGGCATTGGTTTGTGATCATGAACGAAGTTAATGACCATCCTGAGTTCGAAAGAAAATTTGCTGGTACTGGCGAAGAGCTTTCTCCGTTAGAGTGGGATGTTAAGTCTTATTTCGCTTTAGCGGGGGCTATGCATGACTCTGCTATTGCAGCATGGGGGATTAAAGGCTGGTATGACTATATTAGACCTGTATCGGCAATACGTGCTTTAGCAGATTTAGGGCAGAGTAGTGATGAAAATCTACCAAATTACAACGCTAAGGGCTTAGCATTAGAAACTGGTTTAATCGAACTGGTAACTGCAGAAGATGTTTTAGCAGGAGAAAACGCAGAGCATGTTGGTAAGATTAAATTATTAGCATGGAAAGGCCCTGATTATATCGATGATCCTACTGTGGATGTAGCTGGAGTTGGTTGGATTTTAGCTGAAAATTGGTGGCCATATCAAAGACCGTCTTTTGTTACCCCACCTTTTGCTGGTTACGTTTCTGGGCACTCAACTTATTCAAGGGCAGCAGCTGAATTATTAACACTGTTAACAGGAAGTAAGTATTTTCCAGGTGGTATGAGTAGTTTTGAAATAAAAGCGGATGATTTTCTTGTTTTCGAACAAGGCCCTAGTGTTGATATGAAACTGCAATGGGCGACTTATCAAGATGCATCAGATCAGTGTAGCTTATCGCGTATCTGGGGAGGTATTCATCCACCTGCAGATGATATTCCTGGCCGCCTTATTGGTGAAAAAATTGGTAAGGCCGCATTTACACACGCAAGTAGCTATTTTGCCAAATAGAACTTAGCTTCAGTAATAGTTCATTAAGTACCCGCTTACTTGATGAACTATTACGCTCTTTCTTAATAAATCTCGCCAATAAACTCTATCTGGGTTAAATACAAACGTAATTCAAATTCAACCTGATGATAATTAGGCATCATATGCTGGCATAACTTATAAAATGCTTTGTTATGATCTTTTTCTTTTAAATGTGCTAACTCGTGTACCACTATCATAGTTAAAAATTCAATCGGTGTGTTTTTAAATAGAGCAGCAACACGCAGTTCATTTTTACTTTTCAGCTTACTACCTTGTACTCTCGATACATAGGTGTGCAGACCAAGTGCGTTATTAATTACATGGATTTTATTATCAAAGGCTATTTTACTTAATGGCGCAGACTTTCTTAGGTACTGATTTTTCAAATCTAGTACAAATTCACGTAGCTGATTATCATTACCAATGCCATGTGTTTTGGGATACTTTTTAAGTAAAAATTTATCTAATCGCTTTTCATCAATAAGCGTTTGTACTTGCGCAATTACATTTGGCGAGTAAGCAGATAAATACTTTAGTGAAACAGTCATAAGGGTTCGAGTAATTAAAGGTTTTTGATTAAATAGCTAAAAGTAAAAAAGCGAATTAGTTGCCTAATTCGCTTTTATATTATTTTAACAGCTATCAATTAACAATCAATGACTAGCTTTAGTCGATGCTTAGTTTTTGCCAATCATCATCATCGCTTAAACGTACCGAAGATGTTTTACCATCACGCTCAACGTTTATCTGATTAATTTGGCCAGGCCAAACTTCTTGCAGTGCACGCATTTGAATGTACACGCTAGTGATAGTTTTCGGCTGCTTAATTTCTTGGTATACCCAAAAGAATTTACCTTCAATTTCATAGCCAACACTACCAAGTTCAAGTAGTTGTTTGTTTTGATCGCCTAAGCGAAATTGCTGTTGAATATAATTGGCAAAATCTTTCTGCGTTTCATCACTCTTCATAATATCAGTATGCCTTTTTAATATTCTGCCAAGCGCATGCTCAGCGTCGTGTATATAAAAGCGATGTGAAACTTCAATGTTACCGGTATTGTTGTTAAACAATACCGTAGTGTAAGCTTCTTTTTGCTGATGAGCGGTAACTAAGCTGCTCATTAACAAGGAGATAGTTATAAATAGTAAATGAAAAATACGCATTATTTTTTGTATACCTTAGGTTTAACTTCTTTAAGTTCTGTTTTGATGTCGTGCATTATATCACGTGATTTCATCGCTTTGCTCTTCTCTTTCTTGAACGCTTCAATACGAGATTCGATGATTTGACGCGGGTAATGGTTATTTTCAACATCGGTATCGGCTGTTTGCCATAAAGGATCAACAACTACAGATGCTAATTCTTTACCTTTTTCAGTAACAATTAACTTACTTACATTTTTAGGAGCACGGCGCCAGATCTCAGCAGGAATATGCAATGATTCTTTTGTGCCATCGGTGTAAGTCATTTCTAATAAAATCGGCATAACCAAACCACCAACGTTAGTGAAATCCATTACGTAGTAGTTTTTATCTTCAGCTACTGCACGCTCTAACGCGGTACGCTCCCAAGGCTTAAGCTTGTTAAGCATCTCATTGTACTTGTTACGCTCTTTGTTCGTTACCGTCCAACGGTCATTCTTGTCATGGAAGTCGCTTACATCAGGGTTTAATTCAACCCACGTTTTAACGCCTTCAGCTTCGTTTCTTTCTAAGAATAAGGTACCTGGCTTGTTCGCTTCTTCTTGACGACGACGGTCAAAATCGATGTCAGGGTTTTTAGTATCTAAACGCAGTTTGTATACTTTATCTAAAGAGATATCAACGTGATCTGTGGTGTAGAACCAACCATTCCAGAACCAGTCTAAATCCATACCAGAAGCTTCTTCCATGGTACGGAAAAAGTCAGATGGAGTAGGGCGTTTGTTTTTCCAACGAACCGCGTATTCTTTAAAAGCGAAATCGAATAAATCACGACCCATAATTACTTCACGTAAAATATTTAACGCCGCAGCTGGTTTAGTATAAGCATTTGGACCTAAACGTAATACGCTGTCCGATTGAGTCATAACAGGTACTTGTACGTTAGATTTCATGTATGACGTAATATCGCGTGGCTCAACGCCCCATGGAATTGTAGGATCCCATTCACGACCAGCAACACCGTCTAAGAAACTGTTTAAACCTTCATCCATCCAAGTCCATTGACGCTCGTCAGAGTTAACAATCATTGGGAAGTAGTTGTGACCAACTTCGTGGATAACAACGCCAATTAAGAATTGTTTTTCAGCTAATGTGTAAGTACGGCTGCCGTCTTCATGGCGAGTAGTACGAGGACCGTTAAAACTGATCATTGGGTATTCCATACCGCCAACAGGGCCATTAACACTAATTGCTGTTGGGTATGGGTAATCAAATGTGTAACGAGAGTATACGTCTAAGGTGTGGATAACAGACTCAGTTGAATACTTGCTCCATAACTCGCCACCTTCTTTCGGGAAGAAAGACATAGCCATAACGAATGGTTGCTCTTTACCACCTTGCTTATAACCTTTTGCATCCCACATAAACTTACGAGATGAAGCCCAAGCAAAGTCACGTACGTTTTCAGCTTTAAAACGCCATGTTTTGGTTTTAGTTGTACCAGCTTTCTCGTTCTCTAACGCTTCTTGTGCAGTAACAATCATAACAGGACGTTTAGCCGTTTTAGCTTGCTCTAAACGTTTACGCTGAGTTTTTGTTAACACACTGCTTGGGTTATCAAGTACACCAGTTGATGAAACGATATGATCGGCAGGTACTGTCATAGACACGTCGTAGTCACCAAACTCTAACGTGAACTCACCACGGCCTAAAAACTCTTTGTTATGCCATGCTTCGTAATCTGAAAAAGCAGCAACACGAGGGAACCACTGCGCTAAAAGGAAAATGTCATTACCACCTTCGTTAGCGTCATCAGGGAAGTGCTCAAAACCAGAACGTGCTGAAACCGCGTTCTCTTCAAGAATGTTGTAAGCAAAATCGATGTTGAAAACAAAATCATCACCTGGCTCTAACGCTTCTGCTAAATCGATGCGAGCTTGTGCGCCAGTAATCGTTATTTTAAGTTTGTTACCGCGCTTATCAGTAACTTTAGTAATGTCATAACCAATCGTGTTATCAGCGTAGTATTGCTGGCGACGTAATTCACCAATACTCACTTTTGCTGGTGTATTACCACTTGCTTTGCTGCTTGCTGGACCACGGCGACCAATACCACCAAAGTCTCCACTGCGCTCAGCAATTGAATCTGGTTTAAAACGGTTTTGCTCAAGCTGTAACCAAATATATTTTAAAGTATAAGGAGAGTTGTTTTTATAAGTGATCGTTTGTGATGCGCTAAGACGACGCTTTTTCTCGTCTAGCTTAACATTAATTTTGTAATCTACTTGTTGTTGCCAGTACTCTTTACCTGGTTCACCTGCGGCATTACGGTAATCATTTGGTGTAGGTAAAACTTCTTCTAATTGACGAAATTTATCTTCAAAATCACCTTTGGTTTGTTTTACTGCAGAAGCAACTGCAGGGCCTGCTATAACAATCGATAAGATTGTTGCTTGGCACAATGCTTTAAAGTTCATGAATCTTCCTGAAATATAGTTTGGATTAGTTGAAAGCAATGTTTGACTTTGGAAAGTAAGCTTAAACAAAAATTTTCAACACTTAGCGCTATTTTGTGGATGAGAATTTAACTAAGAGCAGTAGGGGAGTCAATGCACTATCAGCCTAAAGCACCGATTTATGCGATTAAGTTACAATTTGTAAAGATTTGTAGTGATAGCTGGAGGGAAGAGCTTGGATTAGTAATAAAAACTAACCCAAGCTAAATACTTTAAATGGATAAAATATAAGGCTATCCGAATATAGAGCGCATTAACGAAATCGCCTTTTCAACCGGCTTGCCATCTTTTACGCTGTTAATTAATGAGTTTCTCATTTCCAGCAAGTATTCAGGAATATCTTCTTGAGCAAGGGCTTTATCAACGATTTGTTCAGCTGATTCTTTGGTGCGTTTAACGCTACGAGCAACACCTACTTTTGTCTTTTTAGGTTTATCTCGCATGCGTACGTAATTAGAATTTTCAGCTAATGACTCATCGGCAAATAAGAATAAATCAATCATTAGTGCGCGGGCTTGCCAAATACGAAGCTGTTGTTCATCGCTCGGTTTTGGCTCTCTATGCCAAGGGCAAGTTTGAATCGCTGTAATTAGCTCATCCCAGTAACCATCGAAACTTTGATTATTAAACTTCGTAATACTTAAACCTTGGCAAATGACATCGAGTTTGGCATTGGTTAACGCCACAAAAATATCTGGACGGCGCATTGCTAATAAACGCGTTGCAGCCATCATAGAAGGCTTATCACCATCCGTATGTTCGGTAAATACATTGCAATATGCTGATACGAACGCATCGTAATTAGCTTTTGTCACATCGCCTTCTAGTGGGATATGTGCAAGAGCACTATCAAAGTATTCGCTATGATTAACTAATAGGTTATGAAATATCTTGGCGCCTTTAGTACTAGCAAACCACTCAACATCAAAGTTATAAATGCTAATATCGTGTTTGGCACTGTGCTTACCGGTAAATGCTAAACGATCTTCTTCGATCATCTCAGCTAAAGGTTTAGTTTTTATCTCATTGATGTAATCAAGCAGAGCTAAGCGTTCTTCTAAAGCTTGCAGAGTTGAGTTTTCTTCAATAAAGCTTAGGTAGATTGGCCAAGGAGTTATGCGAGTCATTTTTAACTGACAAACCGAAATCCCAGCTTCCAATGTTTCTTGCAGTTTTTTTAATGGACGAAACTGATTTTCTTCCAATAAATCCATGTTAATTCCATGCTTACATAATTTGTGTAACTCTTTACACCAACCTAAAAAGTCTTCTGGATGATTTTCAACTTTAACTGCCATTAAGTTTAGGGCCAGATCGGCAACGTATTTTAAAGCGGTTTGATAAATTTGGTTTTCAAGTGTGCCAATAGACATTTTTGCAGGGGAAGTAAGCAGTTTTCTCATAGATATAAATAACTCCAGAAAAGGGAAACGAAAAAGTTGAGCGGATGATACGCCGATTAAAAATCTATACAAGACCAATCATGTTGCATTTTTGTTAAAGAGTTTTACCTGCTTTTTTAATGAACTGTAATTGTATGTTTTTTAAGTTTTTATTATTTGTTTCAAATAAAGCTTTAAATACTACCTCGAAAGAGTATGGTTTATTTATGATGTAATAATTAAAAAACCTTAAAATGATGTGCCAAATATTTTATATTTTCCGTAGCGGATTAAATTTTTAAGTACAAAAATCAAGAGTCACTCATCAGGGAATTATAAATATTGAATCCATATATATTAACCACACCACGCCTTTTAATTCGGCAGGTAAGTATTGAAGATGCGGGCTTTATTTTGGAATTGCTCAATGAACCCGAATTTATTAAATACATAGGCGATAAAGAAATCCGAAATCTTAACGATGCCATTAATTATATAAAAACAGGCCCTCAGAAAATGTTAAAAGAGCATGGCTTTGCCTTACATGTTGTCGTTTTAAAAGAAAGTGAGCAAGCAATTGGGTTTTGTGGTTTTCTAAAAAGACCTGTTCTACCTTACCCTGATTTAGGTTTTGCATTTTTACAAAAATACTGCGGAAAAGGCTATGGTTTTGAAGCAGCACAAGCCGTTTTAAACTATGAAATAGAACATCATAACTTAGATAAAGTAATGGCTATGACTGCGATAGAGAACCCTGCTTCACAGGCACTATTAACTAAGCTTGGTTTTAAATTTGAACAACAAAAGTTTATTGCCGGTTATGACGGTGAAATATCAATAGCTTGCTATAGTTAATACAAGCACGCTAATGAGAATTAATTACAAAAGTGAGTAAATAAATGAATATCAATAACAAATCTAAAACTTATAAAAAAACTATTTCAACTCGCTTTATTTTACTCAGTCATTTAACCATTGCATTACTATGTTTTAAGGCGAATTCTTCTGAGATAAACACTCAACAGCAAGAGCAGTTTGTAACTGTTGAATTATCACAAGAAGATATTGAGTCTTTAAAACTAGGAAAGCAAATTAACGAAGCATTATTAGCAATTAAACACCCAAACGACCCAACATCTATCCATAAAATAACCAAGCTTGGCTGGGATCAAAGATACTACTTAATGATCAGGGGCTGGTTAGTTCTGCAACTTCAAGCTGATCAAAGTATATACACAGGAATGCAAGATCAGACACACCTTGCAGATAGGATCGAGTTTATTAAAAAAGCGATTCGTACTATTGATTTGGAGTGATGTTATTAATGTATTTATTGAGAAAATAGTTAACTAAATAAAATATAATTATGGCGATTAAAAATAAATTTAAGCCCATCACTGCAAATAAGTCTGGTGCTTTCATAAATGTACTCATTAAAGATTCTTGATAATAAAAGAACCACTGATGATTATCCGGAAAAACTAAGGTATGAAAGTAATAAAATATTTGTTTAAAACCCAAAAAAGCAAAACTTAAAACAATTACTAATGCGCTAGTAATTAACGCTTGTAGTTTTAATTTCTTATCAGGCATTGCTACTTTATTCTTTATATAAGCAAAAAGTAAAATGCTTAAAGGAATTAAATTTACTAGCCAAAGCCAAGTGAGCCGGTCGATTAAAATACTTACGTCTTCTAAGTGAATAACCTCACTTTTTGTAAAAAGCCTTTTTGTTCTCTCATCTATTGTATAGCTTATTTTATCTAGACCTTCACCATGGTTGTTAATCGCCACCACTACTTCCGAAAATAATGAATAATGCTGTTCGCTGCTTGTATGTACAAAATCCTGTTTATTGTATTGGTTTTGTGGGGCATAGGTTTGTATGTGATTTTTTATGTCTAAAGCTTGATACCAATTAGGGTAAGTAAAATCAATAGCAGAGTTTAATTTCCAACTGATCCCCGACGAAAATATAAATAATGAAGTGCAAAAGCATAACCAAATTAATGCGGGGAGAGTTTTTTGATTTTTTACGGAAGAAAGCATTTCAGAGTTTTATAAGATAAATTAATATCAACAAGTTACCACCTTTTTTCTTTCAAATCACCATTCAACCCCGTTCATTGTTACAAAATTTAATCCCTCATAATTTGACAGACTAAATATTGCTACCTAGATTTTATATAGCAATAGAGTTTTGCTGAGTGTATTAAGGGATTAAAAAGGGATTAAAAAATGGTTGTTGATAAAACAAACAGCTTGCTAGTAATAGCATTTGATAGGGTGTTAGAGCAACACTACAGGGAAGAACTGAGTTCATTTTGCGATACCCAGTTTATTCGTTCAATGCAAGACTTGGAATTTTCCAATATAGAGCCTGGCGCTGTAATTTATTTAATGGACTACACCAGTAGCGCTCATTTGCACAATATTGAATATATCCGCAATAAATATTCATCTAAGCTATTTTTCGTCATATCTTCTGCTGTTTCAATTCCTCTATTACATCAATCCATTCATTTAGGTGTAAATGACTTATTTATTTCTCCTTTAAATGAGCAAGATAAAAAATCCTTGCGATGTAACCTGATGAATAAAACACAAATAGCATGTAACTCTTTAAGTTCGGAGTTCAGCGATGATTTATGTTGTGAAACACTTGATAGGGATAACCCTATATCAGAGCTGCTAGATATTATCGAACGCGATTATATTAAAGGCCCATCTCTTCAAGATTTAGCTCATGATGTACACCTAAGTCCTAGCCGTATTTGTCATATGTTTAAAGACCTATGTGGCATAACTTACAGTCAATATCTCATTTGCCGAAAACTAGAAGAAGGGGAAAGGCTACTAATATCTGGTGATAATTCTGTCACGACGATTGCTTATCAAGTTGGATTTTCGAATCCATCCCATTTTTGCCGCAGTTTTAAAGAGCATTTAAACATCACCCCAACAGCTTATGTGCACGCCAATAATGAATTAAAACAAAGTCCAACATATATTCATTATCAAAGGGTCCGGTCTGATATGATGCAGCAATACTCTAATCAACCAAGTGCCTATGCTAGTAATAGGATAAGTCGTGTGTCCTAAGTTGATATTTGTATTTTATAAGGGCTTTATTCTTCCTTTTAGAAAAATGAAGTTCGCACTTGTATTAGGTATTTTTATATCCCAGCCTATAGCGGCTCAAGAAAGTACTGTCATTTCAAGTGTTCTAAGCGTACCTGTAGCTGAGAGTGGTAATTCCAAGGTTATTGACTCAAAGAATCTTAATCACAATAATATTGGTTCATCTAGTATCCCCACATATGATTACCTGATCTCAAACAGTAAAAAGCAATATTTATGGTTTGATGACTCTGGTTTAACAATGTCTGGTTTATCTCTGCATCGCTTACTGGCTGATCTTGGTTGGCATCAACAAATCAAAGTTACTTCAATTGAAGCTGAATCATTTAAAGCTCATGATGAGGTTTTAACTCTTGGTTTTTTAAAGTTATTAAACCTTAATGAAAGCAGCAGCCAAGAGAATTTAAGTGATGGCTTATTAGAAGCTATTGATAATGATTCTACAGATGAATTATTACTGTCATTAATTCCTAATTACGACCAAATTAGCCACTTACGTAAAGCTATTTCTCAGTACCGTTTTCTATCTAGTTACCAATGGCCTAAATTAGATCCTTCATTTAAACCAAAACTAGGTCAAAGCCATAAAAATGTTGCAGCAATAAGGAATATTCTAGTTAATTTAGGTGACTTACCTAAAAAGGCGCAAACTCAATACCGATTAGATGTGTATGACTCCGTTGTAGTTGCTGCGCTAAAAAAATTCCAAGAACGTCATGGTCTAACTGTTGATGGAAAGCTAGGGCCTCAAACATACCGAGCATTGTCGGTCACACCAAAGCAGCGTGTAGTGCAACTACAAACTAACCTTTGGCGGTGGTTTACTCTTCCAAAAGAAGCGCCAGAGAATTATTTATTAGTAAACATTCCCGGCTATCAGCTTGCTGTTGTTGAAGGTGGTGAGCAAGTAATGCAGATGAAGGTTATTGTTGGCGATAACGATAATCAAACACCGCAAATGATCACCGAGATTAATCGTGTCACTTTAAATCCGACATGGACACCAACACCTAACATTATTAAAAATGAATTAATTCCTGAGTTTGAACAAGATTACTTATCGCTAAAGCGTAAAAACTTTCAATTGGTTAAAGGTTATTGGAAAAATGCTCAAACGCGAGAAATTGACGACCCTAATTTAAACTTAGCAAAACTTCTAAAATCATACCGCTTGGTACAAGCTCCTGGTGACAATAATGCATTAGGCTATTATCGTTTTAATATACCTAACGATTACTCAGTGTATTTGCATGACACACCAATTAAATCATTATTTAACCGTAGTGAACGAGCATTAAGCCATGGTTGTATTCGACTCGAAGATGCAAAGCTTTTGGCTAATTACTTAATAAATAGTGAAACATCTGTTAAACCCGAAAAAGTGAATAAAGCTTTGCAGTCGGGAAAAACTACAAACCTACCATTAAACAACCCTCTACCTGTTTATATTACTTACCAAACGGCTTGGATAAATGAGCAAGGCGAATTAAGACTTTCACCTGACATTTACAACCTTGATCATAACAATTCATCTAATTCGCAATTTCATGCAACAGATAGCAATCCTGTGATAAGCATTTCTCAAAATAACTTCTAATCTTTTAATTCGTACCTTAAATAGACCTTGGTTTGTGTAAGGTTAACGAAAGTCTGGCAGGGAGCAGATAATTTGGCTCTCCTAGCTGAGTTAAAAAAATATGGAGTCATTTCAGATGAGAAAATTAAAAAATTTATTCACCGAATTTATTGAAGACGAGAGTGGTTTGACCGCTGTCGAATATGCTATCGCGGGTAGTTTAGTCGTTGGTGGTATGGTTGTTGCGTTTTCAGATTTAGGTCAGTCCGCAAAAACAAAAATAGGAGATCTATGTGAAGCCGCAGGGACCTCTGCATCTACTTGTACGCAATAGATTAAATTTCAATTATTAATTAAGGAATAGAAATGAAATTATTAAAAGATTTTATTAATGATGAGAGTGGATTAACCGCTGTTGAATATGCAATTGCAGGTAGTTTAGTTTCAGCTGCGTTGGTTTTAGCCTTTACCGAGCTAGGTGATGCGGCAACAGATAGCCTTGATTGTATGGATACTGCAATTAATGCTGCTCCTGGAGCTGGTGTAGATTGTACCTAATCTCACTTGAATTAAGGATATAGGGATCATGACTGAATTCGAATTTGGGCAAACTTTAATTTTAATCATTACATTTGCTATTTTTACTATTGCACTGATATACGATTTGAAATTTCAGCGTATCCCTAACTCTTTATGTTTTGTAACAATTCTAATCGGAGTCGTGTTACAAATTTATTTTTTAAAGTTCAGTGGGTTAATTACTGCTGTTTTAGGGTTTGTTGTTGCTTTTATCATCCTCTTTCCCGCTTTTTATATTAAAGCATTAGGAGGAGGTGATGTAAAACTGATGATGGCTATAGGTGTTTTGATAGGTCCAATGTTAATTGGTTGGTCAATAGTCTATGCAATTCTAGTAGGAGGATTTTTAAGTTTACTTTTAACTATATATAAAACTGGATTTAAAGGTATTAAGGCTACTCTTGTTCGGTACTACCATTGCTTTTATTTAAGAACATACTTTAAACCAGGTGCAGGTGAAGCTGCTTCTTTAAAAGTTCCTTATGCTCCCGCTTTAGCTTTAGGTTGGTTATTAGCTTGTAGTCAAAATAAAGATGTTCTAAGTGTTCTTTCTAATTTTAAATATGTGATATTTTCATGAAGGAGGTTTCATGAGTTTATTTGACTTCACTAAAAATAAATCAATAAAATCAGAAGATTCGATTATAGAGAAGGGCAATGACCTTCAAATTATAAATGAAATTACTGAACTTAATAATGATGATGACATAACTTTTGATGAAGATCGTGTTGATTTGGTAGGCGAGGCAATAGAAAAACATAAAATTGAAGGCTTTAACCTTTATTCAAAAGGAGAAGGCAATAGTAATGAGAGAATTAGTTACCAACCACAAGACTTATCAAACTCAGAAATTTCCAATAAATATTTTGAATTTAATCAAGTAGCACCTTGTCCGTTAGAGTTATCAGATACTGGGTTGTCAGAATATTTATTAGTTAATTTAATGCTTAAACATTTACAGTATTTTGGTGTATTAACCCTTCGTGATTTAGCTCAAAAAATGTGTTTAAGTGGCGGCGTAGTTCAAGGTTTAATTGATATAGCTAAAGTGAAGTCTTGGATAGAAAATTATTCAAACAATGCGAACGAACAAATGCGATTTTCGTTGAGTTCAATTGGTACATTAGAAGCCGAAAAAGAGTTATTAAGAAATGGTTATGTTGGTCCTGCCCCTGTACCTTTAAAGCAATATACTGAAATTTGTTTAAAGCAATCTAGTCGAGGTCATCATATTAATATTGATGAGCTTACAAATGCCTTTTGTGATTTAACTTTTTCTGATGATTTATTACAAAAAATAGGCCCATCTCTTAATTCCACAAAACCAATATTAATTTATGGTGCGCCAGGTACAGGTAAAAGTTATTTATGTCGTCATTTAAATTTAGTGTTTGGTGGCGATGTTCTTATTCCACATGCGATTGAAGTAAATAATGAAATTATTCAAGTGTTTGACCCAGAAATTCATCATTTATCAGAACAATTACAACAAGAAAACGTTTTAAAATTAGCAAGTAGCTACGATCAACGTTGGGTGTTAGCAAAACGTCCTGTAGTGGTTAGTGGTGGAGAACTTACTGCTGAAATGCTTGAGGTTAAATTTGACCCAACCTCGAAAACTTATCGCGCACCTTTGCAGTTAAAAGCAAATAACGGGATTTTATTATTAGATGATTTAGGTCGTCAAAAGATAACACCTAAAGAATTATTTAATCGCTGGATTATCCCGCTAGAAGAAAGAAGAGACTTTCTTTCTTTACAGTCCGGTCTTCATTTTGAAATTCCTTTCGAATTACTCTTGTTATTTTCTACCAATTTATCACCCACTGAGTTAGTGGATGAAGCATTTTTACGCCGTCTTGGCTATAAAATTCAATTTGAAGACTTAACCAAAGAGCTTTACCAAGAAATTTGGTTTAAAGAATGCATAGAGCAAAATTTGCGTTGTGAATTAGAAGTTTTTAACTATTTAATCGAACACTTACACGAAATGCATAAACGAAAATTTTTACCATGCTACCCAAGAGATTTGACTTGCATTGTAAATGACCAAATAAAATTTAATAAGTTAGATAATGAGATTACTAAAGAGTTATTAGACTTTGCCTGGCACAGTTATTTCGTTAAATAGGCAGTACGGATAAACATTGTTTAGCAAATAAGGAGATTTTGTGAATAAGAATATCGCGGTATTTATATTATTATCAGTTGGTTTTGGCTTAGGAGCTGTTTTTTTAGCTAAAAACTGGCTGGATGAAAATCAACCCAAAGATGCTGCCGCAGGTCATGCTAAAGTTGTTGTTGTTAACGCGGCACTTGCTACAGGAAGTATCATAGAAGCTAAACATTTAAGTGTTACTACATTACCTGAGGGAATGGTGCCAAAAGGTAGTATTTCTTCCATTGAAGAAGCAACGGGTATGGTAGTTAAAAACAGGCTTTATGCTGGTGATATCTTACATAGTGCTCGTGTAGCTAAAAAAGGTGAAGGTAGCTCTTTAGCTAGTCTTATTGGTAAAGACATGCGAGCCGTGTCAATTAGGGTAAATGATGTTGTTGGTGTTTCTGGCTTTATCTTACCCGGTAATAAAATTGATGTGCTAACAACTTATAAAAAAGAAAAAACTACTTATACTGAAGTAATCCTTTCAAATATTAAAATCCTTGCCGTAGATCAACGAGCGTCTAATGATGAAAATAAACCTCAAATAGTTAGAGCGGTAACTCTTGAGGTTAACTTAGAGCAAGCTGAAATACTAATGAGCGCACAAAGTAAAGGTAACTTACAACTAGCTCTTCGTAACCCTAACGACGAAACCGAAACTCAATTGAGCCAGCAATTTAATGAAGTTGAACCTGAGCCTTCTAATACAGAATCTGAAGAATCATCTGACCAAATAGCATCGACGTCAAACAATACAAAATCAACCCGTAATAAAGTTGAAATAATCCGTGGCATTGAAACTGAATCAGTTTCAATCTCAAATTAAATAATAAGGACTACCACATGAAAATGGCATTCAAAGTAGTACCCTTTTTAGTTTTATCATTGAGCATAACTATTATCTCTATAAATTTTAATAGTGCGTTAGCCGGTGGCCCAACTGTGAAGGAAGACAGTGCAGTAAAGGTTCCAATTTTTAAGTCACGAAATTTACAAATGAAACAAGATATTCATCGTGTTTCAATTGGTAACCCTGATATAGCTGACATTCTAGTTTTACGCTCTGATGAACTTTATGTTGTAGGTAAAGAGCTAGGTCATACTAATGTAATGATTTGGGATGAAAACGATAAAGTTATTGATGTATTTAATCTAGAAGTTTCCCATGATTTAAATGGCCTTAGAGAGCGTTTTTATCATTACTTGCCAAATGAAAAAATAGGCATTGAAAGTTCACAAGGACAGTTAGTTCTTAGTGGCCAATCGTCATCCTTAACTAAAATGAATTTAGCTGTTGAATTAGCTAGATCTTATGCTGAAGCTGCTAGTGTTGGTGGTCGTTCAAGTGAAGTCTTGAATATGCTTAGTGTTGGCGGTGGTCATCAAATTATGCTTGAAGTTACCGTTGCAGAAGTGCAAACCGAAGTTGCTCGCCGCTTAGACTCAAAAATGTTACTGCAATTTGATGGTAGTGATGGGTCTGGTGGTATAGTTTCAGGAGGTGATTTATTTAATGCAATAGGCGTAACTCCTGCTATTTCACAAGGGATCTTCGGTACCTATTTAAGTGGTGATATGTTACTTAGCTTTGCTTTTGATGTAGCAAAGCAACACGGTTTAGCGAAAATTTTAGCTGAGCCCAATATTACGGCTTTAAGTGGCCAAAAAGCCGAATTTTTATCTGGTGGTGAATACCCTATCCCGGTGCCTAATGAAGATGGTATAACCATTGAATACAGAGACTTTGGCGTGGGTGTAAGCTTTGTTCCTACTATTTTAGATTCAGGCAAAATTAATTTAAGCCTAAATGTTTTAGTAAGCGAATTAAGTTCAACTCATGCCATGGCTTTAACCCCGACAGATTCTAATAGTCGAATTATAGTTCCTTCTATAACTAAGCGTACCACAGCGACAACCGTCGAATTAGGAGACGGGCAAACCATAGCTATTGGTGGCTTGATTAGCGATACCCTCAGAGAAACAGTAGATAAAATTCCTGGCCTTGGTGATATTCCTATTTTAGGGCAACTATTTCGCAGTCAAGAGTTTGTTAAAGGTCAAACAGAGTTAGTAATAATGGTAACGCCTAGGTTGGTTAGACCATTTAATAAAAAAGATATCGAACTACCAACAGATAACTTTGTTCCTGTTTCAGATATGGAGTTTTATTTACTCGGGCGCATGACTCCTAGGGAAGATCCAGAAGAAGATGAGGCAAAGGAAAAGTCACCAAACGAAATTGAAGACCAAAATGATGAAATGCTCCCTGATGATGGTGGTACTCAGGAAAAGTATGGGCATGAACTAAGTTCTGAAGAGAGTGGAGTATAAATTATGAAAACCATTATGTTAGCTATTGCCTGCATGTTTTGCTCTGTTGGGTGCACTTCTACCGATGTTTATCCGATAACAGGTTCATATGCCAAAATAAACGAAATGCAAATCCTTGATCCTATGGCCCCTGAAAATAACGCCGGAATAGTCAACGATCTTGATGGTGTGTATGGAGAAAAAGTTGTTGATGGATATCAAAAATCCGCGGTGACTCCAAAGGATGGAAAAGTAAGTTCAGCAGCCAGTCAAGCGATGGATTCAGGTAGCAGTAAGTAAACATTGGAAAATATGATGAAAAATATCAGTAAGCAACAGCAAGGCAACATATTAGTGATGTTCACTATAGGCCTGTTTGTGCTTATTGCTATGTCAGCATTAGCATTAGATGGTGGGCATATGTTGCTCAATAAAAGCCGCCTACAAAACTATGTGGATGCTTCAGCATTAAATGCAGCAAAAGTGATTGATGATGGTGGCAACCACGCGCAAGCAAGAGCGGCTGCAATTGAACTATTTAACATTAACTTAGCTCATAGTGATGCGGCTGAAATTGCTAATAGTTTTGATATTTCAAATTTAGTTGTGAGCTTTTACCACTCCCCTGAAGATACCACTCCGGCAGCTGAAACTGATGAAACAGCTAAGTTTGTTAAGGTGGTTGTTTCAGATATTGATTTATCTAATTTTTTAGCGCAAATAATGAGCTTTAATAAAGTTGTTTCTGCTTCTGCTTTAGCAGGGGCAAGCACCGCGATACAGTATTGTTTTAACGATATCGTCCCTATGATGGTTTGTGGAACTCCACCACCTGATCCAAAACCTGATAATTATACATTTGGATATGACTATGGAAAACTTCAAATAATGAAAATGGACTCTAATCCAGACTCTCAAATAGGTCCCGGTAACTTTCAATTAATTAGGTTGGGCGATAGCCATGGTGCTAATGAGATCAGAGAGGCAATGGCCGGTGGTAATGATCCTTCTGCAAATATATGCTTTTCATCTGGTAGTGATGATCCTGATGTTGATACTACTTCTGAAGTTCCAACTGAGCCTGGTAATACCGTAGGACCCGTGGCGCAAGGATTAAATACTCGATTTGGTGAATACCACGGCCCTCTTAACAAAGATTCTCATTTATACCCGCGAGATCCTAATGCCTGTGAAGGAGATCGCATTGAATTAGATGATGAAGGCGTTGCATATATGCAGGATGGAGGGACTATATTTCCGTCTGTAGATGATGAATCAACACCTATCGATGAATCACTTGAATTTTATCAACGACTTTATACTCATGAAGAGTATGAAAGTGATAATGCACCTGCTACCCAGCAATGCTCGGTTGATAATGGTGATTGGGATAGTACAGATGCTATTGCAAAACGTCGCATTATTAGGGTTGTTGTTGGCAATTGTACTGAACAGGATAACGGTGCCAATAGCGTAGAATTCTTAGGTGTAGCATGCTTCTTCTTAACCCAGCAAACAACACAAAAAGGTAATGAATCTTACGTGGTAGGGGAGTTTATTTCAAATTGCACAGGTAATGGTTGGCCTTCGGGAAACACTACTGCTAATGGGCCTCATACTTTAGTACTTTATCACTCACAAAATAGTAGTGATTCTTAGGGAGGAGGGATGAGTATTCGTAATCAAAAAGGTTTAGCCGCAATTGAACTCACTTTAATATTACCGTTTTTATTATTAATTGTTTTTGCTACAGCAGAATTTGGCCGAATGCTATACCAATACAATGCTCTTAACCATTTAACTCGTGATGCTCTTAGATATGCTGTACATGATGTTGTTGATGGTGATACAGGGATTGTTACAAATGATACTATTAGCTTAATATCAGCAAGGTCTAGAAACTTATTGTTTTATGGTCAAAATTCAACTGATACTGAAGTCCTACCAGGTTTATCCTCTGCAACCGTAAGCATTGTTCCTCATAATTCTAACTTTGTAACTATTACTGTCAGCTATGATTGGCAGCCGATTTTCTTTGATTCTATGCCTAGCTTTGTTTCTACAGACAGTTTTGATCTAACTTTCCCATTAGTTGTTAATTATACGATGAGGGCGTTATGAATAAAAACTCTCAATCAAAACAAGATGGGTTATATACAGTAGAGTTTGCCATTGTAGGCAGCTTATTTTTCCTTTTATTTTTTGCTTGCATAGAAATAGGGCGCTTATTTTTTACATGGAATGTTTTAACTGAAGTATCTCGTCGAGGGGCAAGGTTGGCTACTGTATGTAATGCTCTTTCTGATACATCTGATGCATCATCTGTTAACGAATTATTAGGTGTTACTCAGTTAGCTACATTTTCTGGTATCCAAATAATTCCAAATTTAACCACTGATAATATTGAAATAACTTATCTTGAGCTTGATGGCAGTGAAGCTGGATCTTTATCTGATATTAGACTTGTTAGAGCTGAAATCGTTAATTATCAGCATGAATTATTAATTCCAGGGTTATACCTAACCCTCAATTCGCCAACATTTAAAACAACATTAGTGAGCGAGAGCTTAGGTGCAATACCCGGCGGCAATTACACTGTCTGTTCGTAATAGGAAAGAGGATTTATACATGGAAAACAAGCTGTATGACGTTAAACCATTTAACTCATTATCAAAAAAAGTATCGTCGGCCTCCAGTAATCAAGGATCGTTGGATATGTCTCTGTCTTTAATGATTAAAGCTCTTATTATTTGTGATGATGAACAAGTGAAATCTGCACTTGAAGAGTTACTTAAAGCGGTTAAAAATTTAGATATTCACTTTGAAAATAAAGTCTCATTCGTAACTGAAAACTATTCTTTAGCTATCATTGTTTTTACAGGAGAAGAGCAGCAAACAATACTTGATATTGAAAAAGTATCTAATTCTGGAGCAAGTATAATATTGATAGGTGATACTTTACCTCAAGGTTTGTTGAGGAAGGCGTTGCAACTTTCTATTAAAGATGTAGTTCCTTTAGAAACAGCGGAAGATGAGTTAATCCCTGCGATTCAGCAAATTGCAAACCAATTATCCCAACACGCAAATTTAGCTCCAGTGATTTCTGTTATTAATGGTAAAGGTGGATCAGGAGCTAGCTTTATTACAAATTCTTTAGGTCAGGTTATAAGTGACCGAAGTGAACATGAGATAGCTTTATTTGATGCTGATCTACAACATGGTAGTTTGGCTGATAGTATGAATCTAAAACCAAGTTATTATTTAGATGATGCTTTAGAAGAGGTTAAAGAACTCGATTCTACTGCCATTAAAAGTATGATGGTTCGAAGAAATAACTTAAGTCTATTGCCTGTAAAAGCATATTCACAATTAAATCGACTAGCTCATATTGATCAAAACAGAGTTAATCAATTATTAGGGAAGTTACGCTTAAGTTATCGACTAATGCTTGCCGATTTATCTAGAGGGGTGGATAGTTTATCTGTCCCAATTATAGAGTCCTCTGAACATGTTTTAATTATCATTCAACAAAATATTGTTAGCATTCGTGAAGCTAAAGAATTAGTTGAGCAGTTAAAAAATACTATGGGTATAGATGGAGAGAAATTACATATCATTGTAAACCGTTTTTCTGATAAATATTCAACAATTTCTGTTGATGATATAAGAAAAACAATTGGCATCAATTCCGTATTTAAAATATCTAATGATTATCAACTAGCTAGCTCTTGTACTGAGCTAGGAAAACCTTTAAATGAATTATCAAATTCTAAGCACCTCACTGAAGAATTACTTGAGATTATTAAAAATATAATGCCGTTAGATATAAAGCATGATTCCAAACCTCAAGGTTTTTGGGCCAAAATTACAGGTAAAAAATAATGGAATTGATGAAAAAGCAAGATGCACAAGAATATGACTTTTTAAATCCTCAAGATTTAGAAATAAAGCAGCAAATATTTTCTAAACTTTTGAAAATGCTTGATCTTTCTGTATTAGAAACTATGGAGGATATACCTGCTAGAGAACAAATAAGTGATATTTGTAACCAACTATTAAATGAAGTCACTAGACCATTAAATTTATTAGCTCGACAAAAGATAATTAAACTTATTTTAGATGAAATTTTAGGGTTAGGGCCGCTTGAGACCTTATTCTCAGATACCACAATATCCGATATTTTAGTAAACAGTTACGACAATATCTTTGTTGAGCGCTACGGTAAGTTAGAAAAAGTACCTGTACAGTTTTATGATGATAAACATCTATTGAATATAATTGATCGTATTGTTTCTAGTGTTGGTCGACGTATTGATGAATCTTCTCCGATGGTTGATGCGAGGTTAAAAGATGGTTCTAGGGTAAATGCCATTATACCGCCACTTGCATTAGATGGTCCTACATTATCTATTCGTCGTTTTACCGTTGAAAAGCTCAAAGCGGATCAACTGATAGAATTTGGCTCAATGAGCCCTGAAATTGGTCAGATTATAGAAGCTGCAGTATTAGGTAAGCTCAATGTTTTAATCTCGGGTGGTACGGGTAGCGGTAAAACAACCTTGCTTAATATATTATCAGGGTATATTCCTGATGTTGAACGTATTATTACCATTGAAGATTCTGCTGAACTGCAACTACAACAACCGCACACGGTAAGGCTAGAGACTCGTATAGCCAATATTGAAGGCAAAGGTGAAGTTACACAGCGTGACTTAGTAAGAAACACATTACGGATGAGACCGGATCGTATTGTTATTGGTGAGGTCAGGGGGGCTGAAGCTGTTGATATGTTAACGGCAATGAACACCGGTCACGAAGGCTCTCTTACCACATTACATGCTAATACTCCCCGAGATGCTTTAGGCCGTTTAGAGAACATGGTTTGCATGGCTGGTTTTGATATGCCGGTTAAAAATATTCGAGCACAAATTGCCTCTGCAATTGATTTAGTTATTCAGTTACAAAGACACGAAGATGGACGCAGACGTATCGTTAGTGTGCAAGAAATTAATGGTATGGAAGGTGAAGTCATAACCATGTCTGAAATATTTACTTTTGTCAGAAAAGGTAAAGATGAAGAGGGGAATATATTAGGAGATTATAAAGCAACAGGTGTGGTTCCTAACTTTAATGGCGATTTAAAAGCTAAAGGCATTAACTTACCCAATAGCATCTTTGGAATTGACTCTGATATGACGAATTTTTAGGGGGAATTATGAGTAATGAAGTGATTTTCTTATTACTAGTGTTTGGGGCTGTTTTGTTTATGACACAAACATTGTTTGTTTCAGTTTATAACCCTCAACGAACTAAAACTAAGCAGCTTAAACAACATCTTGAAGAGTTAGCTCAAACGGACCCTAATCAAGTTGATTTAGTATTGAATCAAAGGCTTTCGCAGTTTAGTCCGTTTATTATATCGATTGAAAAAATACCTGCGATTGAAAATTTAACTTATAAATTAGAAATGTCTGGTTCTAAGCTATTTGGCCATCAATATATTTTATTAAATTTACTAGTTGCAATAATTATTGCTCCATTAATATGGGCACTTACCCGTGATCCTATCTTTGTTTTAATCGCTATTTTATTTGTTTTTATTGGTTTTTCTATGAAGTTAAGAAAAGGCATAGCTTCAAGATTAGAAAAAATTGAAACGCAATTTCCTGAAGCTCTAGATGTACTCAAAAGAGGCTTACAAGCAGGGTATGCTTTTTCTGAAGCACTAAAGTTAGTATGCGAAGAAACACAAGGCGAGTTAGCCGATGAATTTAATTTACTTTTTAAGCAAATTAATTTTGGTAACGATATTAAAACCGCGCTATTAACTTTTGTTCATAGGGTACCAACGACATCATCAATGGCTTTTGCAAGTGCGGTAAGTATCCAAAAAGAAACCGGTGGTAATTTGGCTGAAAAGATAGAAACCTTATCTAGGGTTATTCGTCAGCGTTTTAAATTTAAACGTAGAGTAAAAACATTATCTGCAGAGGGGCGTTTGTCTGCCTGGGTGTTGGTTTTAACTCCATTTGCACTTTTTGCCGTTTTATACATGAGCTCTCCTGAATATGTAGGAACACTGTTTGCTACCCCTGAAGGAATTAACCTAATGAAATGGGGTGGGTTAGGTATGATTATTGGAACAGTTTGGATTAATAAACTTATTAGAATTGAGTACTAATTATGGATTATTTATTAGGTCTAGTTAATAGTGTTATTGATAGTCCTGAGGGGGCTAAATGGGCAATTTATTTTATTGCTGGAGCTGCTGGAATTACTTTAGCGATAGCAATGAGCTTAGTTTTTTCGGGGACATATTCTCCTATTCGAATGAAATTACAAAAAATGCAAGGTGAAAGCAATAAGGCTGAGCAGGTTAGTGATAATATATCCCAAGCTTTAGAACATTCGCTAGATAAAATGCCTTTCTTACAGCAAAGCTTTGCAGGGGATGATAAAACCAAGCGCTTGTTAATTCATTCCGGTTTTCATTCTGAAAACGCTTTAAAAATATATAATGCGATTAAACTCTTTTTATTATTAATTGGCGGTAGTATTGCCATTATGGCTTTACAAGCTTTTCCTGATTTGTCGTCTTTCGTTACTATTTATTTAGTTGCCATTATTCTTGGTGGAAGTTATTTACTACCTGGATTCATCTTAACTTATATCGCAAAACGTAGAATGTTAAATTTACGCAAGTTTTTTCCTGATGCACTAGACTTGTTAGTGGTGTGTTGTGAATCTGGCCTAGGCTTATTGGACTCATTCCAGAGAGTAAGTAAAGAGATGGAGTATGCACAACCTGCGTTATCCCACGAGTTAGCTTTGGTTTGTAGCAAGGTTAGAGTGGGTTTTTCAATGCAAGATGCCTTGCATGAATTTTCAGAGCGTACAGGTTTAGAAGACATTCGAGGATTAAACTCTGTTATTGTGCAAAGCTTAAGGTTAGGTACTGGTATTGCAAGTACACTTCGAATTTATTCTGAAGAGTACAGAGATAAACGTTTACAGGAGGCTGAAGAAAAAGCCGCTAAAGTAGGCGTTAAAATGGTCTTTCCAATGATGTGTTGTATTTGGCCTTCATTTTTTATAGTTGCTGTAGGCCCCGCAGTGTTAAAGGTTATGGCCGTTTGGGATACAACATTCTAGGATAATGATGAAATATATAAAAATAATAACGGTTCTACTTTTTTCGATAAGCTTGCTATCAGCATGTTCTTCAACTGATGATGAACAAGCTAATATGGAAAACTATGCTCGAGATGATTTATTTGGCGAAAAAGGTCAGTCGCGAGGCATAACTAATAAAACTATGGATGAAGCACTTGCTAGTGCGCTTGAAGCAGAGCAGCGAGGTGATTTAGATAAGGCACTTTATTACTATATTCAATGCTTAGAGTTTGAACCTGACAACTCTAAGGTACTTTATAGAATCGCTCGAATTCATGACAAACAAGGAAATCACTCTATTGCTGAGCGAGCATACAAAGAAGCCTTAGCTAAAGAACCTGATATTTTACTTGCGTATCAATACCTAGGCATTATTCAGATGCAGAAAAAGCAATATAAACAAGCCCAAGGTTACCTACAAAAAGCCATTCATTTAGATCAAAAACGTTTAACTGACCTAGGTGGCAAAAAGGAAGGAGGGTATTACGCTTTAGATAAAGCTTCTCCTACAAATTCATACAGTGTATCTGGCATTATTGAAGATATGCACCATAACTTTGAACTAGCCAGAATTTATTATAATTTAGCACTTCATCAAGACGAAAATTCAGCTAATTTACTTTCTAATCTTGGTTATTCTTATTACCTAACTGGAGATTTAACCCTTGCAGAGCGCTATTATCGCCGTGCAATTAATGTAGATACAAAATTTAAACGAGCTTGGACTAACTTAGGTTTAGTATATGCAAGAAAAGGGCAATACAACCGGGCGATAAAAACCTTTAAGCAGGTAATGCCTGAATTTGATGCTTACAATGATTTAGGGTATTTTGTAATGCTTGAAGGACGTTTAGATGAAGCTGAATTTTTCTTTCAAAAAGCTATCGATATGTCACCTAGCTATTTTAAAAAAGCATATGCTAATCTAGAGCAAGTGCAAATGCGTAAACGAGAGTTATGGTTAGCAGAGCAAGAAGCGCATGGCATGGAATCTGATGAAGGAACTAAACCAACTGAGCCGGTTAAGGCTAGTTCTGAAGCGCAACAAATAAGAAGCAAATAATATATTGGGTAAACAAATAACGTGAATTTTAAAGTAGTAAATGCAGAAAATAGCCAAACCATTGTTGAGAATGAATATGGGAGTGTTACCCAGCAGTTAATCAATGCTAAGTGTACTGAGGTAAGTATTTCTCACCAAACATGTCAAGCGAGTTTATCCTTGTTTGGTGGTCATGTGCTCAGCTGGAAGCCCATAGGGCACGATGAAGTTTTTTGGTTAAGTAAAAGTGCAGTCTTTGATGCTAAAACAGCAATTAGAGGGGGGATCCCTTTATGTTGGCCATGGTTTGGGCCTTATGGCGAAGCAGGTAACCATGGTTTTGCTCGTACTAGCGTATGGGAGTTATCTAAAGTTGATGTTGCCCAGCACTCAGTTACGGTTGAGTTGACTTTATCTGGAGCTAATTTTTCTCAGTTTTGGCCAAATAAATTTGTGGTAAAGCAAATCATTACTTTTTCAAATACGTTTTCACAACAGCTTATAATAGAAAATGTCAGTGATGAAGATTTTCAGTTTACTGATGCTTTACATACTTATTTTTCGGTAAGCTCACCAGAAAACGTTGCTATTCCTGAACTAAGCAATAGTTCTTATCATGATAAAATTAAACAATTATCGAATTGCCAACCAAAGGATGTATTTGATTGTATCGGACCTATTGATAAAATTTATCACTCTGATTCATCGATGACTATGTTTGATAAAGGTTGGAAACGAGCGATTGAGATCAATAAATCAAATTCCTCGCAATGGGTTTTATGGAACCCAGGTAAAGAAATTGCGGCAGGCATGGCAGATATCCATCAAAATGGCGAAGATGAGTTTGTTTGCTTGGAAGCTGCGAATACAAATTGGATAACTGTGAAAGCTGGAGAGACAGCAGAAGTATCGCAAGAAATTCAGGTTTATAAACTCTAACGTTAAGTATCGTTTTGTGATTAAGTGAGCTAAAAACTCTAGCTCACTTTTGCCTTTCGATTTTAATTTATTCTTAAATGCCTATTTAATAGCATTTGGGTAAAAGGGATCTTTAAATAAAACCCTCTAGGTAGGGTTTGAAATGGTCTGCCTTGAGAGTCGAATGCTTGGGTTTTTACACTTGAGTTTGCCGCTTTCGGCCTTAGTTGCAGCACTTGCCCATATTTAGCATTTATTTGTTCTACTTTTCCTAGTGCTATCATATCTGTCAGCTCTTGCCAGTCTTGGCGCATTAGTTCTTCTTCTTCTTGGTTTGGCTCCCATAAAAAAGGTGTGCAAACCATGCGCTCGGCAATTGGGATAGAGCGCTCTGAAATAACAGGTACCCACAGCACTTTTGCCATTTTGTTTTTTAAATGGCATTTTTCCCATGTCATACCTGTGATGCCTGTAAGAGGGGCGACACAGACAAAAGTAGTTTCAAGAGGTTTACCTTCTCTTGAAATTGGCAAGGTTTTTAATTCTATTCCCAATTCAGGAAAGTCAGGTAAGGGCATTGAACCTGCGCTAGCACCTAAGGTTTTCTCTAGTAATAAGCCTATCCAGCCTTTTTCTCTAGATAAGTTTTCAGGAACAACAACCCCTGCTTTTTCGGCAAGTTCTCCTAATGAGCGGCCCGCAAGGCTTTGTGCGTGTTCTAAGAGCTTTGATTCGGTTGCAGGGATATTAATACTCAAGGTTTTTATTCAATTATTACAAGTAGATTTTATTATTATGCTTAAAAATAAAAATAATTTCCTTGTTTATTTGCTCAATGCACAACTTTGTGGAACAATCATTTTATATAGTTATAAAATTGAACGGGAGTTCATGTGATTGATGCCGAAGGCTATAGAGCTAATGTCGGCATAGTGATTACAGATGGTAAAGGTCGAGTTTTTTGGGCTAGAAGGTTTGGTCAGCATTCATGGCAATACCCACAAGGTGGCGTTGATGAGGGTGAATCAATCGAACAAACGATGTACCGTGAATTACACGAAGAAGTTGGTTTAAAGCCTAATCAAGTTGAAATTATTGCTACGACAAAACATTGGTTAAGGTATCGTTTACCAAAACGTTTGATACGACACGAAAGTAAACCTGTGTGTATTGGACAAAAACAAAAGTGGTTTTTATTAAAACTCACCTGTGCTGATGAAGAAGTCGATTTATTACATTCTAGTCATCCTGAATTTGATGATTGGCGTTGGGTAAGTTATTGGTACCCGGTAAGACAGGTGGTATCTTTTAAGAAAGATGTTTATCGAAGAGTTATGAAGGAATTTGCTCCTATTGCATTACCTCCATTCTCCAATGATAACAACCAATCTAATCGGAAAGAACAAAAAAAGCCCAGACACAGTCATCGTAGAAATTTTAGAAGAAATAGAAATTCGTAATCATTATGTTCAAAATACCGTTTCATCTTAGATGCAGCGGTATTTTTTTGTCTGTTGCATTCCCTTTTAATTAATCAAATTATGTTAGAGTCCTTCTAAGAGAGGAGTACTGTAATATTTAAAGTATTTGGGCAAATGCTTGCTTGTTAGCTATTTGTTAATGAGATAGATTTTTTTTCACTTTTTTAGTATGGTAACTGTCTATTTTAAATTGATTTTTTAATTAATTACGCGTTTGCACATTGTCATAGTTTTATTAGCACAGGGAATTTATGCTAACCACTTTACGTCGCATTGTATTAGCCTTTAGCCAAGAGCCAGATCTAGAACAGGGCTTATTACGCTTAGTTTCGCAAGTCAAAGAAGCTATGGCGACAGAGTGTTGCTCTGTATATCTTGCCGATTATGAACAAGAGCATTTTTTATTAACTGCCTCTGATGGCTTATCAAAAACATCATTAGGACAAGTCGCGATTGGTTTCTCTGAAGGTTTAGTTGGCCTAGTTGGGCAACGAGAAGAGCCAATAAATATTGCAAACGCGCAAAGTCACCCTCGTTTTAAACATTCTCCTGAAGTGCAAGAAGATGATTTTAATGCCTTTTTAGGAACTCCAATAATCCATCAGCGAAAAGTTGTTGGTATTATTTCTGTTCAGCAAAAACAAGCTAGGCAATTCGATGATACCGAGGAAGCCTTCCTCGTTACACTTGCAGCTCAGTTAGCTACGGCGATAAGCCATGCTGAAGCAAAGGGCATTAGTAACCCTAATATTAGTCAGAATAAATGGCAAAAATTGCAAGGTATCCCAGGCTCTTCAGGCCTAGCTATTGGTCGTTTTTATGTTAGCTACCCTAGATCTCAGCTTAGTAGTATTAATTTAACTAAGCACGATCAACCAGCGCAACAAATAAAGCGCTTTCAGCAATCAGTATTGCTGACTATTCGTGATTTTGGGCAAATGAGTCATCGCATGCGCGGTACTATTCCTGATGATACCTTAGACATTTTCGATATGTATAAACATATGCTAGAAAGTGCCAGTTTAGGTGAAGAAATTACTGAAAAAATTAATGAAGGTTGGTGTGCTGAGAGTGCATTAAAGCTCGTTATAGATCAATATATTGTGCAGTTTCAGTCGGTTGACGATCCTTACATTCGAGAGCGTGCCACTGATATTAAAGACTTAGGCAATAGAGTCTTATTCCATTTACAAGAAACAGATCATTCTAAGCCGGAAGTACCTGATGACATGGTGCTTGTGGCGCAAGAGGTAACAGCGGCTTTATTGGCTGAGTATCAGCATAAAGGACTAAAAGCGATAGTATCCTTATCTGGCTCAACCAACTCTCATGCCGTTATTTTAGCTCGGGCATTAGGTATTCCCGCAATTATGGGCGTTGGTAATATTCCATTAAATAACTTGTCTAATAAACAAGTGATAATTGATGGTTACTCTGGTGAAATATTTCTTTCGCCGGAAGCAAGTTTATTAAAAGAATACCAACATTTAGTAAAAGAAGAGGAAGAGCTTCAAGATGTTGTACGTGAAGTTACTGATCTTCCAACCATCACCAAAGATGGTAAATCGATAGAGTTATTACTTAACGCTGGCTTGAGCGGTGGTATTGATCATTCAATGAAGAATGGTGCAGTTGGTATAGGCTTATATCGCACCGAAATTCCATTTATGGAGAGACCTTGTTTCCCATCAGAAGTTGAACAAGTATCTTGGTACAAAACTGTTCTACAGTCTTTTCCTAGACAAGCTGTTGTTATGCGCACCCTTGATGTCGGTGGGGATAAGGCTTTACCATACTTTCCTATTAGCGAAGATAACCCTTTTTTAGGTTGGCGTGGCATTCGCATTACTTTAGATCACCCTGAGATATTTTTAGTTCAAGTAAGGGCTATGCTCAAAGCGAATATCGGGATTGGTAATTTAGAAATTATGCTACCAATGATCTCGTCAATAACCGAAGTCGATGATGCAATAAGATTAATTAATCAAGCGTATTTTGAAGTTAGTAGCGAAACTGAAGAACAGGTGCTTAAGCCTAAAATAGGTATTATGTTGGAAGTTCCTTCGGTTATTTTTCAATTATCTGAACTCGCTAAAAAAGTAGACTTTTTCTCTGTTGGAAGTAATGACTTAACTCAATACCTTCTTGCAGTTGATCGCAACAACTCAAGAGTTGCAGGTATTTATGACTCATATCACCCAGCAGTACTACGAGCTCTAAACCATATTGCCGAACATGCTCAAAAAGAACTTATAGAATTGAGTCTTTGTGGTGAATTAGCAGGAGATCCTGGCGGCGCACTGTTATTATTAGCCATGGGCTATGATAAACTAAGTATGAACTCACATAATATTCCTCGGATTAAGTGGGTTTTGCGTCATATTGATTATGAACAGGCAAAATTGATACTAAGCCATTGTCTAATGTTAAGCACGACTAAACAGGTGCATAATTACATTAACGACCAGTTGGAGTTGCTAGGTCTTGGTGGTTTTGTTCGAGCGGGTAAGTAAGGCTCTATAGTCTATATTTTATTTTTTAAAGGTGCTGGTATTTAGCACCATCTTCAATAAGAGCTTAGTTCTCTATGTTTTTAACGGTTTTTTTAATTTGTATGTTACTTGGTACCTTGGTGGGGTTTCTTGCCGGGTTACTTGGTATTGGTGGTGGTTTAGTTATAGTTCCATCGCTAGTAATTCTATTACCTATGCTTGGCTTTGAACCTGAAATTGTTATGCCTATTGCCTTAGCTAGTTCACTAGCGTCTATCGTTGTAACCTCATCAAGCGCTGCCTTTAATCATCACAAAAGTGGTAACATCCCTTGGCACATGGCCAGAAAAATGATGGCTTTTGTTGCGGTAGGTGCTGTTGCTGGTGCTAACCTTGCAGACTTACTGCCAACAAGTGCTTTAACGGCTATATTTTCAATATGTGTTATTTTACTTGCCTCTTATATGCTGTTTTCGATAAGACAAACAGTTCATCGTGATCTTCCTAGTGACAATACCCTTAAAGGAGTTGCTGCAGGTACTGGTGTAATTGCTAGTTTAATGGGGATTAGTGGTGGAGCGGTTCTTATTCCTTTTTTAACCTATTGTGGCGTAAATTTACTTCACGCCATTGGCGTTTCAACTGCTTGTGGTATGATAGTCTCGCTTTTTGGTACTCTGGCATTTATCATCGCTGGAATAGGTGAGCCGAACTTACCTGAATGGAGTTTGGGTTATGTCTATTTACCCGCTGTATTAGGTATTGCTTCAACTTCTACCATTTTGGCATCATATGGTGTGCGATTAGCAAATCGTTTACCGGTTAAAACAATAAAAAAATTCTTTGCTGCATTCTTAATCATAGTAGCAATAGAAATGATGATTTAATTTTGGATCTTATATGACCCTTGCTGCAATTCAATTCCCGATTATTGACCCAATAATTTTTTCAATCGGACCTGTTGCCCTACGTTGGTATGGCTTAATGTATTTAGTTGGTTTTGTTTTTGCGATGATCATTGCTAACAAAGCGGCAGATAAAAGTAATGGCTTATGGACACGTGACCAAGTAAGTGACTTATTATTTTATGGCTTTTTAGGCGTAATTTTAGGTGGTCGTGTAGGTTATGTGCTGTTTTATAACTTCGACTATTTCTTAACCGACCCTATTTATTTATTTAAGATATGGACTGGGGGGATGTCCTTCCACGGTGGCTTGCTAGGGGTAATTGCTGCGGTTGCAATCTTTGCTAGAAAAGAGAAAAAAGGCTTCTTAGAAGTGGGCGATTTTGTTGCGCCATTAGTACCTCTTGGCCTTGGGGCCGGGCGTATTGGTAACTTTCTTAATGCCGAGCTATGGGGCCGTGAAACCGATGTGCCTTGGGCTATGGTATTTCCGACCGACAGTTTACAGTTAGCGCGTCATCCATCACAGCTCTATGAATTCTTCTTAGAAGGCGTTGTACTGTTCTTTATCGTTTATTTTATTGGCCGTAAGGCAAAAGCTCCTGGTTTAGCTTCAGGGCTTATTTTAGCCGGTTATGGCGCCTTTAGAACCTTTGTTGAATTCTTCCGTGAACCAGATGCGCATTTAGGCTTTATTTTCTCGTTTGTATCGATGGGACAAATACTTTCAATGCCAATGATCATTATCGGCTGTGGCTTAATTTGGTGGTCATTAAAGCAAGGTTCAAGCAGTAATAATAAGAGTAAAGCTTAATGAAACAATATTTAGATTTATGCCAGCGCATTATTGATGAAGGTAGCTGGATTGAAAACGAAAGAACGGGTAAGCGTTGTTTAACCATTATTAATGCCGATTTAGAGTATCAAGTTGGCAAAAATGAATTCCCAATTATTACCACTCGTAAAAGCTTTTATAAAGCTGCTATCGCTGAGTTACTTGGCTACATTAAAGGTTATGATAATGCAGCCGACTTTAGAGCTTTAGGTACTCCTACATGGAATGCTAACGCCAATGAGAACGAAGCATGGCTAAACAACCCGCACCGTAAAGGTGAAGATGATATGGGCCGTGTTTATGGCGTGCAGGGTAGGGCTTGGGCTAAGCCTGATGGCGGTAGTGTAGATCAATTAAAGAAAGTTGTTGATAACTTAAGCAAAGGTATTGATGATCGCGGTGAGATAATCAGCTTTTACAATCCAGGTGAGTTTCATATGGGGTGTTTACGCCCATGTATGTTTCAACATCAATTCTCACTTCTTGATGGTACGCTTTACCTTAATAGTTACCAACGCAGCTGTGATGTCCCATTAGGGCTTAACTTTAACCAAATACAAGTATTTGCCTTCTTAGCTATCATGGCGCAAATCACCGGTAATAAAGCTGGTGTTGCTTATCATAAGATAGTTAATGCCCACATTTATGAAGATCAAGTTGAGTTAATGCGTGATGTGCAATTAAAGCGAGAGCCTTTTGCTTCTCCGCAATTAATTATTAACCCTAAAATTAAATCACTAGAAGATCTAGAAACATGGGTAACCATGGATGATTTCGATGTGGTTGGCTATGAGCACCACGAAGCAATCAAGTACCCATTCTCGGTGTAATTAAATATCAAGGTGTCAGACACCTTGATATTTATTTCAGTTGAATTTTAGATATAAAAAAACCGGCATAAGCCGGTTTTTTTAATGTTAAAACAAAAGTTCTAATTAAAGAGCTTTAATTTTAGCATTTAAGCGGCTCTTAGCACGAGCAGCTTTGTTTTTGTGAATTAGACCTTTACTTGCGAAACGATCTAAAATCGGAGTTGCTAATGCGAACTCTTTTGTAGCTTCTTCTTTGTTACCAGCTTCGATTGCAGCGATAACTTTTTTCAAGTATGTGCGCATCATTGAGCGACGACTTGCGTTGTGTTGGCGACGCTTTTCTGATTGTACAGCGCGCTTCTTAGCAGACTTTGAGTTAGCCAAGGTGAACTCCTAAAATAAATAATAATTGCCGAAATTTAAGGCGATGAAATATGCCTGTTTTAGAAGGTTTTGTCAAACCTTTTATCTATTGATTAAACAAAAAATAACAAATTCATGTAATATTTTGTTTAAACAGGCACAAGCAGTGGATAAGATGATACCATTATTTATCGCCAATGACTAAAATAGTTAGTGGTTTTTTCACTATTTTCATAAAAATAATAAAGGAGTAGCAATTTTGAGCAAAAAATTGCTTAAATCTGGGCTAATCGTCAGTTTTATGACGCTTATCTCAAGAGTTCTTGGTTTAGTACGCGATGTGGTTATCGCCGATAAAATGGGTACCGGTACAGGGGCCGATGTTTTTTTCTTTGCTAATAAAATTCCAAACTTCTTACGTCGTTTATTTGCTGAAGGCGCATTTGCACAAGCATTTGTTCCTGTTTTAAGTGAATACCAAGAGCTTGATAAAAAAAATGGTACTAATGAAACTCGTGAATTAATTGCCAAGGTAAGTGGTACTTTAGGTGTCATTGTAACTATCGTTACCGCGATAGGTGTTATCGCTTCACCAGTTTTTGTGGCTTTGTTTGGTTTTGGTTGGTTTTTAGATTGGCTAGATAATGGGCCTTTTACTGAAAAATTTGATCTAGCCTCGCAATTATTAAAAATTACCTTCCCGTATTTATGGTTTATTACCATCACTGCACTTGCAGGAGCTGTGTTAAATACTTTAGGTAAATTTGCTGCAGCAGCTTTTACGCCAGTACTGCTTAATGTTTGTATTATTGGCGCCGCGATATATTTATCGCCTTTATTTGACGTTCCTGCGTTTGCATTAGCGTGGGGCGTATTTTTAGGTGGTTTAACTCAGTTTTTATTTCAAATACCATTTTTAATCAAGGCAGGCGTGTTAGTTAAGCCTAGTTGGGGCTGGCAACACAGCGGCGTTAAGAAAATTCGTAAATTGTTAATACCTGCATTATTTGGTGTTTCGGTAACGCAAATTAACTTATTACTCGATACCTTAATTGCCAGTTTTTTAATCACGGGCTCTATTAGTTGGTTGTACTATGCGGATCGATTATTAGAATTCCCGCTTGGCTTATTTGGTATTGGTATTGCCACTGTTATTTTACCCAGTCTGTCACGATTACATTCAAGTCAGAACCCAAATGAATTCTCAGCAACCATAAATTGGGCGATTAAAGTCGTTAGTCTTTTAGGTTGGCCAGCAATGGCAGGACTTATGGTGTTAGCACAACCAATTATTATGGTGCTATTTATGCGCGGAGAGTTTAGTGAGCAAGATGTTACGCAAGTATCATTCGCTTTATATGCTTATCTAAGTGGCTTGTTAAGCTTTATGTTTATTAAAGTCTTAGCACCCGGTTATTACGCTAGACAAGATACTAAAACGCCGGTGGTTATTGGGATTAAAGCCATGATCGCTAATATGGCATTTAACTTAGCATTAGCGCCGTTTTTCGGTTACGTAGGCTTAGCTATGGCAACAGCAATGTCAGCTACTCTAAATGGATTTTTGTTATACCGAGGCCTTAAAAAACAAGGTATCTATCAATTTGATTTTGCAACTAAAATGGTTGTGTTTAAGTTGATTGTCTCTGCGGGCATTATGGCCGGAGTAATATATTACTTATCGCCTAACTTTAGCTCGTGGTTAGAGCTAGGTTCGTTGGAGCAAATTTTACAACTGGCGATGCTGATTGGTATTGGCGCAGTGAGTTATTTTATCAGTGCGATCATTTTAGGTATTCGTTTACATCACTTTACGGTAAAAGTTGAATCTAGCCAGTAAAAATCTCTATAAAAGTTTGTCAATTTGTTGGTTTTTTATTTAGCAAAAGCGATGAAAAACCAATAAATTCTAAATAATCACAAAAAAACATCAACAAATGTGCAGTTAGTTGCCCCAAGGTGCTGATTATTCACTCCTACTAAGATATAATTCGTCGGTTTTTAACTTGCTCAGGATTTAGGTTTACATGCAATTAGTTCGTGGTATACATAACCTTCGTGACAATCATCACGGTTGTGTGCTCACTATAGGTAATTTTGATGGTGTTCATTTAGGACATCAACGAGTCATTGCCGCTTTAGTAGCTAAAGCTACAGAACTTAATTTAGTGCCCGCAGTAATGGTGTTTGAACCACAGCCACAAGAGTTATTTAATCCACAAATGGCTCCAGCTAGGTTGAGCCGTTTACGAGATAAGTACTCGTTGTTGAAAAAATTGGGCGTGCAGAGGTTAATTTGCGTTAACTTTAATCGTGAATTTGCTAATCAAAGCGCCGAAGATTTCATTGAAAAATTGCTCGTAGAAAAACTAGGTATTAAGCATTTAATTATTGGTGATGACTTTTGTTTTGGGAAAAACCGTTTAGGTAATTTCCAAATGTTAAAAGAGTCGGGTCAACGTTTTAACTTTAACGTAACTGATACCGCAAGTTATAAACTTTCAGATTGCCGTATATCGAGCACTGAAATACGTAAAGCCTTACAACAAGATGAACTGGCTGAAGCTCAAGCTATGTTGGGCCGAACGTATAGTATTATCGGCCGTGTAGTTCATGGTGATAAACAAGGGCGAAATTTAGGTTTCCCAACCGCCAACGTATTATTAAAGCGTTGTGTGTCACCGGTTAGCGGTGTTTATGTAGTGCAAGTTAAAGCACTTGGTAAAGAATTTAATGGTGTTGCCAATATAGGCTCTAGGCCAACAGTAAATGGTATTAGGCAGCAACTCGAAGTAAATATATTTGATTTTAGCGACAACTTATACGGACAACCAATTGAAGTAGCACTATTGAAAAAACTGCGCGATGAGCAACGTTTTGCTTCTTTAAAAGAATTGACCGACCAAATTGCAAAAGATGTTAAGCAAGCAGGTAGTTATCTACAGGCTTTAGAAACTGATACTAACGGATAAATGATTAAATGAGTGATTATAAACATACTTTAAACTTACCTGATACTACGTTCCCTATGCGTGGTGGTTTACCTCAAAGTGAACCTAAAATGCTAAAAAAGTGGGCTGAAAAAGACTTGTACGGTCAAATTCGTGCTGCTAAAAAAGGCAAAAAATCATTCATCTTGCATGACGGCCCTCCGTACGCAAATGGTAATATTCATTTAGGCCACTCAGTTAATAAAATCTTAAAAGATATTATCGTTAAGTCGAAAACATTGTCTGATTTTAACTCGCCATACGTACCAGGTTGGGACTGTCATGGTTTACCAATTGAATTAGTGGTTGAGAAAAAGTGGGGCAAGCCAGGTAAAAAACTTAACTCAAGCGAGTTTCGTCAAAAGTGTCGTGAATACGCACAAAGACAAGTTGATGGTCAACGCGAAGACTTTAAGCGTTTAGGTGTTTTTGCTGACTGGGAAAACCCATACCTGACAATGGATTTTAAAACTGAAGCGAACATTATCCGCGCTTTAGGTAAAATCACTGAAAACGGACACTTACATCAAGGCTTTAAACCTGTACATTGGTGTACAGATTGTGGTTCAGCTCTTGCTGAAGCAGAAGTTGAGTATCAAGATAAATTCTCTCCTGCAATAGATGTGAAATTTACAGCCGAAGATTCTGTTGCTGAATTATTTTCTCATCCAGAAGGGCACAGCGGTGAAGGCCAAATTTCAATTATCATTTGGACTACTACGCCTTGGACATTACCTGCTAACCGCGCGGTTTCTGTTCACCCAGAATTACAATACACCTTAGTACAAGTTGAAGGTGAGCAAGGTCCACAACGTTTAATTTTAGGTACAGACTTAGTTAAAGACTGTATGGATCGTTTCGGTATTGAAAAATACCATGCGTTAGGTTTTTGTGACGGCTCAGCATTAGAAAATGTACAAGTTAATCACCCATTTTATAACTTTACGGTGCCAATTATTTTAGGTGACCATGTAACTACCGATGCTGGTACTGGTTGTGTTCACACTGCACCTGGTCATGGTGTAGACGATTTTAATGTTGGTCGTACATACAACTTAGAAGTTGCGAATCCTGTTGGCGCAAATGGTGTTTACTTACCTGATACCGAATTATTTGCTGGTCAGCACGTATTTAAAGCTAATGACAGCGTTGTTGAAGTATTAAAAGAGAAAAATGCCTTAATGCATCACCATGCATTTGAGCACTCTTACCCACATTGTTGGAGACATAAAACGCCTATTATTTTCCGTGCAACGCCGCAGTGGTTTATCAGCATGGATCAAAAAGGTTTACGTGATGAGTCATTAAAAGAGATTGCAAAGACTGAGTGGCTCCCTGACTGGGGTGAAAGCCGAATTCAAAAAATGGTTGAAGGCCGTCCAGACTGGTGTATTTCACGTCAACGTACTTGGGGCGTACCAATTGCTTTATTTATTCATAAAGACACAGGTGCACTTCACCCAAATTCAATTGAATTAATTGAAACCGTTGCACAAAAAGTTGAACAAGCAGGTATTCAAGCTTGGTTCGATTTAGAGCCGCAAGAGCTAATTGGCGATGATGCTCAAGAGTACGTGAAAGTACCTGATACGCTAGATGTATGGTTTGATTCAGGTGTATCACATTACTCAGTAGTTGATGCTCGTGAAGATTTTGATAAGCACGCTGATTTATACCTAGAAGGTAGTGATCAACACCGTGGTTGGTTTATGTCTTCTATGATTTCTTCGGTAGCGATGACGGGTAAAGCACCATACAACCAAGTATTAACACACGGTTTTACCGTTGATGTTAATGGTCACAAAATGTCTAAATCTTTGGGCAACGTAGTTATGCCAAAAGAAATCACCGGCAAGTTAGGTGCGGATATTTTACGTTTATGGGTAGCTTCGGTTAACTATACACAAGAGATCACAGTGTCAGATGAGATCTTTAAGCGTCAAGCTGATGCTTATCGTCGTATCCGTAATACCTCTCGTTTCTTATTAGCTAACATGAATGGTTTTGAGCCCAGTCAACACGCCGTAGCTTTAGAAGATATGGTTGCGTTAGATCGTTGGGTTGTTGGCCGCGCTGCGCAATTACAAGAAGAGATTATTGCTGCATATGACAACTACGAGTTTAGCTCGGTAGTAAGCAAAATCATGAATTTCTGTACTAATGAACTAGGTGGTTTCTACTTAGATATTATTAAAGACAGACAATACACAGCCAAAGCTGATGGCTTAGCTCGTCGCTCTTGTCAAAGTGCATTATTCTTAATTGCCGAAGCTATGGTTCGTTGGTTAGCGCCAATCTTATCATTTACAGCACAAGAGATTTGGACTGCATTACCAGGTGAGCGTGATGAGTTTGTATTTACTGGTGTGTGGTTTGAAGGTTTAGAAAAACTAGATCAAAACACACAAACCAATGATAAATTCTGGTCATCGTTAATTGCTGTTCGTAATGAAGTAAATAAAGCCTTAGAGCAAGCTCGTCGTGACGAAGTTGTGGGCGCTGCATTACAAGCTAAAGTAACTCTTTACACAAATGAAGAGTTAGCTAAGCAGTTATTAACTGTTGGTGATGAATTACGCTTTGCTTTAATCACATCAAGTGCTGAAGTTGTTGTCGTAACTGATGCGCCAGAAGGGGCAATTGCTACAGAATTAGACGGCTTATGGTTAAGCGTTGCTGCTTCAACAGGAACTAAATGTGATCGCTGTTGGCATTACACTGACGATGTTGGCACAAATGAATCACACCCTGAGTTGTGTGGTCGTTGTGTGACAAACATTGAAGGTGATGGTGAAGTTCGTCAGTTTGCTTAATTTTGCAAAACTCAGGTTAAGTGTTAAAGCAAAATTAAATTTATAGAGTAGTAATAAAATGGCGAACACAGAAAACAGCATTTTTAAAGACACCGGCTTGCGCTGGCTTTGGCTAGCAATTGTTATGTTGATACTTGATCAAGTAACTAAGCAAACCGTTGTTGCATTAATGGATTATCGCGAGTCAATCGCGGTAATGCCATACTTTAACTTAACTTATGTACATAACCCTGGAGCCGCGTTTAGCTTTTTAGCCGACCAAGGTGGCTGGCAACGTTGGTTCTTTACTGCAATTGCTGCAGGCGTAAGTTTGATGTTAGTTGTATGGATGGCAAAAACGCCCAAACAAGACAAAGCAATATCGATTGCTTTCGCGCTTATCTTAAGTGGCGCACTAGGTAATTTAATTGACCGAGTGATGTTTGGTTACGTTATCGATTTTCTTGATTTTTATGTAGGTAATAAACATTGGCCTGCATTTAATATTGCTGATTCAGCTATTTTTGTTGGCGCAGCTATTATGATATTTGATGCTTTTAAAGGTGAGTCGAAAAACGACTCAGCTGAGAAGTAAAGCTCTGGAGTACAGTAGTATGTCTAATAAGACAGTTGTAAATGATTCAAGCATAATGATGCATATTACCATGAAGCTTTCTGACGGCTCTGCTGCAGATAGCACTAAGGTAAATAATAAACCTGCTAAAGTTAATCTTGGCGATCAAAGTTTATCTCCAGCTTTTGAAGCTCAACTTTTAGGTTTAAGCGCAGGTGATAGCAAAGAGTTTACCTTAGCTGCCGCAGATGCGTTTGGTGAAGTGAACCCTGATAATATTCATTATGTAGACCGTACAAAGTTTAGTGAAACACCGGCAGAAGTTGGTAGTATCGTTACTTTCACTCAACCAGGTGGCGAGATCCCCGGTATTATTCGTGAAGTAAATGACCTATCTGTTACGGTTGATTTTAATCACCCTTTGGCAGGACAAGAGATCACTTTTGCTGTTGATGTAGTAGAAGTACTTTAGAGTATTAACGAGTTCGAAACTCATGAACCTCACTAAAAGATTTAAAGGCGTTTAGGAACACTATGGAAATTATCTTAGCTAACCCTCGCGGTTTTTGTGCCGGTGTTGACCGAGCAATATCTATTGTTGATAGAGCATTAGATTTATTTGATGCACCTATCTATGTTCGCCATGAAGTCGTGCACAATAAATTTGTCGTTAATGGCTTAAAACAACGTGGTGCTATTTTTGTAGAATCACTAAGTGAAGTACCTGACGATAAAACAGTGATATTTTCTGCCCATGGTGTATCTAAAGCGGTTAGACAAAAAGCTAAAGATAGAGGCTTAAAGGTGTTTGACGCCACTTGCCCATTAGTAACTAAAGTTCATATGGAAGTAACTAGAGCTTCACGTAAAAATCACGAATGTATTTTAATTGGTCATGCTGGACACCCTGAAGTGGAAGGCACAATGGGCCAATATGAGTCAGAAATTGGCGGCATTTATTTAGTTGAGTCTGAAGAAGATGTAGCTAAGCTTGAAGTTAAAAACTCAGATGTGTTGTTTTATTGTAGCCAAACAACCTTGTCGGTTGATGACACCTCAAGTGTTGTTGATGCGCTGCGAGCAAAATTTCCTAATATTCAAGGCCCGCGTAAGGACGATATTTGTTACGCGACCCAAAATCGCCAAGATGCTGTTCGCTCTATAGCAAAAAAAGCAGAACTGTTATTAGTAGTAGGAGCCAAAAATAGCTCTAACTCTAACCGTTTGCGTGAGCTATCAGAAAAGTTAGGTACAACTTCTTATCTTATTGATGGCGCCGATGATATTCAATCAGCTTGGCTAGAAGGTGTTGACAAAATAGGGGTAACTGCTGGTGCATCCGCTCCTGAAGTATTAGTTGCGCAAGTGATTGAAACCTTAAAAGCCCTAGGCGGTAAAGTTGTTATTGAAAATCCGGGCCGAGAAGAGACCACAGTATTTGCTGTACCTGCAGAGCTAAGATAAGTAAAAGTTAAACAGAATAAACCATAAAAATGCCTCGTATTTACGAGGCATTTTTGTTTCTAATACGGTCAAATTTCTAATAAGTTTGCGCTTGGAATATCACCATTTACTTCTATACTTAATATTGATTTTATTATAAGCAAGGAGGCTTAAATGAAGTATTTTATCAACCCAAATCAAACTAAATTCAACAACCATGCTGGCTTCTCATTAATTGAGTTAACGGTCGCACTCTCAGTCACCGCAATTCTCACTTCTATCGGTATGCCTAGTTACAATGATTTAATTAAAAAACAGCAAATTTCGGCGGATATAAATCGTTGGTATCGCGCCTTTAATCTAGCTCGTCATACTGCAATTATTAATTCAAAGATTGTTACTTTGTGTCCAAGTGACAATGGTGAACAATGCACTAGTAATTGGCAAGATGGAGGATTGATATTTGTTGATGATAATAAAAATCATCTACGGGATTTTGGTGAGCAATTAATTCAGGTTATTGCTAAAAGTTCAGATGAACATAATATTACTTGGCGGGCTTTTCAAAACAGGAACTATTTACAATTTCAAGAAAATGGTTTTACTTGGGCGCAAAATGGTACGTTAAGAGTATGTAATAGTGACACTAGCCTAAAATATAACAGGGCTATAATCGTAACACGCTCAGGGCGCTTAAGGTTATCTCAAGATATTAACGGTGATGGTATTGAAGATGATGCTTCGGGTAAATCGATAACTTGTAGTTGAATCAAAATTAACAGCAAAACTTATTAATAATAATTAAAGCCAGCATTTTGTGTTTAGTATGCCTTGCTCTGTGTAGCCATTTCGCTGGTTTAAATTATTTATCGTTAATTGCCGGCAGTCGCGATCATTTATTTGTGAATTGATCGCTTGTGCTTTTATAGTAAAGCTATCTTGGCCATCAACATTATAGTATTTAACTTGAACGGATAGCTGATAAAATTTATCAACTGTTAAGAGGGTTTGATTATTTAAGCCATCCTGCGATATTAAGTCAGATGAGTAACTTAAGTTTTGATTATAAAATTTCTCTTGTGCTACAGCTAACTTCATTAAAGTTGATTTTGCATCACTGCGGTGTGCTTTTAAAACATAGTGCTGATAGTTTGGGTAAACAATTGCGGATAGTATGGCTAAGATCAAGATAACGATTAATAACTCAATTAAGCTAAAAGCCAACTGCTTAACCAAAGTGATTGCGTTGTTTATAACTGCAAGTCGCATATTATTATCCTTAGTAAATTTATGCTACAGGCACAGCAAAGAATGATTGTTCAATATGTTGACTACCTTGCCCTAGTTGGTTGAATACAACTATTTTAAAAAGCTGGTGTTCAATGCCATTGTTACTGCCATAGCTTTTAACGTGTTGACCTAAATAAATAACCACGTATTTACTGTTGTTTATACTGCTTATCACTGAGTTATTATCCTGCCAGTTAATATCATTAATTGATAAATCAAAGGCATATGGAAAATAGCCATTGCGTGCAATATTAAGGTCAGCATTGCTTTTGATTAAATCCATAATAAATAACCTAGCGTTGCTATAGGCATAATCGGCATTATTTTTACTTTGCAGCTTTAATAACTGTTGATTCGCCATTTTAGTCTCGACAAAACTGTTTTGATAAAGCGAAGTAGCCACTAAGGTAACCAGTAACAACATAATTAAGTTGGTAGCTAGCACTAAACCACTTTCATTTGATGCATAAGGTTTGTCGATCATATCTTTGACTCTTTTTTAATAAGCTAAAGTAAGCTGATAAACCTGGCGGTGAAAATTATCCATAGGTTGGTAAACCTCATCGCCAAGGTAATAGGTAGTTTTATCAAGATGAGAAAAGTCAGGGCATCGACTGCGTACTAATAAATCAACTTTTACGCTCTTAATATTACGCCAGTTTGATACCTGATCAGCGTTAACGTATTTATCAGGAGCAGAGTTTTGATCCTCATCAATGCCGAATTGCACTTGCAAATTTTCAACGCCACTAAGTAGCTCTTCTTTTTGCGGTCGACCATTAACTAAGGTTTGCCAATGAAGGGCGGGGATCACTTGATTATTACAACGTCTATTACTATCACCTATAAAATAACTATGGCTAATAACTTGATGAGGCTTAGCCGCTATAGGCAAAGAATTTATGACAAGGTTTTGATCTTTACCTAAAAATGCCTTGTGCTCGTTGCCATTACTCTTTATGTATAGCTGTTCATTATCAATAATCGTTGTTGGTGTTGGCTCTATATATCTGAGAGTTAAAATATCACCACGCAGGTAATCGTCATTGGTTACACATGTATAATCGCCGCTTGAATTGTTCACCGCAAAAATACTTTGCTTAAGTTGAGCCCCCCAACTATTGCCTGCTTCAACGCAAGTTTGATTTAACTCATCACTTAAATTTAGGCTGCCGTTAATCTCACTAAAAGCAAGTAAGCCTGCCCAATAACTGCTATGGTTTATATCTGTAGATAAAAAATTAAAGCTAAAGCGAGCATTTTCTTGCATATGTGCAGATTGTTTTACCACTACAAAACTTTTATTAATTAACAATAATGACTGCATGCCCATTGTTAACATGAATAAACCAAGTGCTAGGGAAATCATTACTTCTATTAAAGTAAAGCCAGCCAAATTTGTTTTATCAACAGAATACATGAGTATTAAAATTGACGATTAATTTTTACGCATTCTAAATCAGCCGAAGTTTGTTTTGGGCAATTGTTACCTGCAGAGCCATCTCTATTTTCATCCCAGTGGACAATAATGGTCGCACGATTATTATTAATTAATATTTCCCCTGATCCTGCTGGTAATGATGCACTGATCAAATTTTGCCATTGCAATAAATCATATTGCGCAATTTCATTTGGCGAACAACTACTGACCTGACAGTCGATTGAGGCTGATGGCAGTTGTTTAAAGTTTAATTGGTAATTGGCTAAGACCGTACTATTTGCTTCAATGTGCGCTGACATCTTTTGCACCAGTAAATTAGCTTTTGTTTGAAATTGCGCAATTTGTGTATCGCGTAATGAGTTGAGTTGTAATTTGGCTATACCTAACATGCCAAAGGCAAGGATACTCATGGTTATGAGCACTTCTAAAAGGGTAAAGCCATAGTTAGGTTGGGTAAATAATTTAGCGTATTGCTTAGCGTTAATTGTAGAGGTGTTAGTAGTCATTGAGTCACATCCTTGTTATCAAATACTGTATTAACGAATAGCTTATTATTTTATTTATTCAAACTAATTTATGTTAATTTCAATGGTTTTTCTTCTCAATAATAACTATTCGATGTGGTAAAAGTTACCTAACACTTTAATAATTAGTGAAAAAATAGCTCTAATGTTAAAAGGGTGCTAAATTTAAGATAGTCTATAAAATTAGCGTCTATTCCTTTTTCGTGAAAAAAAAGTAATAATGGGTTAGCGCAACAATTTATAAATAACAGAATAACAACAAATAGTGCAATTTATAGGATATAACTTTGCGATACAAAGGAAGCGCTATTAAGGCGGATGCTCTTAATAGTGGGTATTGAATTATGAAAAAAACAAAAGGGTTAACACTAATTGAAGTGTTAATCACCATTCTAATAATTAGTATTTTAGCTGGGGTTGCAGGCCCTAGCTTTTTACGTTCATTTGATTCTCGCAAGCTGGTTAGTGCCACTGAGCAACTTTATTCACACTTGCAGTTAGCTCGTTCCGAGTCATTAACTCGTTCTGCATCAATTTATTGGACAGCCAATTCGTTAGGCTCAAAAAGTTGGGCATTTGGTTTTAGTACCTCAGCCAGTTGTGATCCGCTAATTACATCTAATACAGCCGCTAATGCTTGTGTATTAAATATTGATGATGGTGACGGTAATTATGTCGCAGCTGATGATGATGTCTTACATCGTATTAGTGGCAGTGACTTTGATGACATCACTATTCGTCGTACATACACTTCTCTAGCTACCGATGCTATTACTTTTGATCATCTCCGAGGCACTATTGACCAAAATAATCGTTATTATACCCTAACATCAGCATTGGGTAGTACTGTGCGAATCCATCTGACTTTACTTGGTCGAGTTAAAATTTGCTCTGATGACCTTAGCGATTATAAGGACTGTAATTAATGATAAAACTTCATAAAGGCTTTACCCTTATCGAATTATTACTATCCATGGTTTTTGGTTTAATTGTACTTTCCGGGGTTACTTATATTTATGTTGCTGTAGTTGGAAGCAGTGCAAGTACACTCAAATCTAGCAAGTTGAATACTGAGTTAATGACGATTATGAGTGTTATGACTAATGATGTGCGCCGAGCAGGTTATTGGGCCAATACAGCGGATTTAGCATCAGAAAATCCTTTTCAACAACTTGGCGTTTCAGCCTTAACTGTTGTTAATTCCTCTTCATCTAATACACAAATCACCGATGATAGTAGCGTCGATGGTGAGTGCTTATTATATTCATACGACCTGGATGAAGATGGAGAGTTAGGGTTGGGGACTGAGTTTTTTGGCTTTCGCTTAAATGCTGGCGCAATTGAAATGCGAGTAACAAGTACTATTACTGAAGGCGATAATTGTAATGATGGTAGTTGGGAGCAAATTAGTGATCCTGATTTATATACAGTCAACAGCTTGGCTTTTAATCGTCAAAACTCTGCTTGTGTAAATACTTCTGAACCGGATGGTATAGACAATGATGGTGTGGATGGTATCGACAATGACGGTGAGAGAGATTGTTATGATGTTACACCCGAAACCTTGGATGTAACCGTTGAAACACGTGAAATAAATATAACTATTTCAGCTTCTTTGGTTAACGATACAGAAGTTAATCATACTGTAAGTGAAACCGTTAGAGTGAGAAATGATTTGGTTAGGGTGCGTTAATATGAAACCAAGAAATATAAATCTAATGCACATGAAAAAACAGCAACAAGGTATGGCTGTATTGGTCATTTCAATTATCTTACTAGTACTAATTACTCTAATTTCTTTGTATTTAGCTCGAAGCGTTTTAGTTGAGCAAAAAATGGTAAGTAATGATTTTAGAGCAAGGCAAGCTTTTGATAATGCCGAAGCAGGTTTAGCTCTGGCAATGGAAGCGATAAGTGATGATAAATATTGGGACGAAGATGGTAATGTTTTAGGCGTTTTTGATCTTGATGCTGGCGATGGTATTAATGACTCGAATACTGGTGATTTAGATAATGGCAGTGTATCTATTAACGTTATTACAGTCGTTATTAATGAACTCGATGCATATACAATTGAATCTACCGGTTTAAGTGATGACGGTACTGCTTCTCGAACTGTTACAGCTGATATGCGCGCGTTAAATCCTTTACCTAATATTCCTGATAACCCTTTGAGTACTAAAGGCACAATTATTTTAGGTGGCTCCGCTACAATACATAATCCCGAGGGACACAGTACCATTTGGAGTGGCGGGGATGTCGATGTTGGCTCAAATAACTCAACGGAAACTACAATTGCCGATCCAAGTGATCCTAACTATCCAAGATGTATGGATGATGGTAGTTGTAATACGGTTGAAACCTCTAGTCGCGATAAAATTGGACTTGATATAATTGAACATGACTCAGACTTAGCTAACTTAACTGCAGCGGAAATGTTTGAAAACTTTTTTGGTATGAGTCCAGAGCGCTATAAAGAAGTGATGAGTGATGTAATTATTGGCGGCCCTGATGCTAGAGGGGAGTGCGGTAACACTTGGAATGGCTGTGTTGATGGTTCACAAAATGACATTATTTGGTATGACGGTGACGTTAGTGAAAATGGTGGCTCTATGGGCTGTGCACAAATAATTACCGGTGGCAATGTTTGTGCGGAAAATGATCAAAGGCCTTCAGTCTTAGTTATAGATGGCGACCTTGATTTGCAAGGTACACCTCATTTTTATGGCATTGTTTATGTTATGGGCTCTATCTTAGGTACTGGTAATAGCACTTTTCACGGCGCATTAATTGTAGCAGGTGATCTTGCTAACTCTACTAGTGGTAGTTTAGATGCACATTATGATTCTAGTCTTCTGAAAAAAATAAAAGATAATGGACCTAAAGCTGTCGGTGCTGGTAGTTGGAAAGATTTCTAATGGGAGTAAATGTAATGAATTTACGTAAAAATCATGGATTTGGTTTAATTGAAGTGTTAGTCGCTTTAGCTATTATGGCCGTAGGTTTACTAGCTGTAGCTAGTTTTCAAAGTGGCTTAATAGGTGAAAGTGCAGAGAGCAAAGCCCGTGCAGAAGCGGTCGCTATTGCCCAAGATCGGATTGAGCAAATACGAAACTATACTGATGTTGCTTATGATTCTGCAGCTTTCGATACTTTATTTGCTGATATTAGTGAAGGTAATGCAACAACATTTACTGGTAGCAATACCGTTTTTACTCGCACAGAGACAATTGTCGAGCCAAACGATACTAAAGAAATTGATGTGATAGTTAGCTGGGTAGATGTTTCTGGTGCCAACCAGCAAGTCGTACTATCAACCGAGATATCTTGGGAATCACCGAGTCTTGAAGGTGAATTGGATAATGAATCATCAGCACCTCTCGTACGTTCAGCGACAGGGCGCGCGGAATTAGGAGCCGGTGATGTTCTTGATTCTGATAATGTCGTTAAGGAACTTGGTGAGTTACTTGGTTTAATCGACCGTGGTGATGGTGATTTACGACTATCCAGTGGTGAAGACGTAGTCTTAACTTTAAAAGATGCATGTTTACTTGATGATGAAGGTGCTCGTACAGAGGTTCCGTGTACTGACTTTGTAAAAATATCCGGTCGTGTATTTATCGATCAAACAACTCAAGCAACAAATCCTACCGATGTGTTTGTTATCGCATCTGATGCTGCTTTTTGTCAACGTTATTACCTTACTAATAAATACGATGCTTTGGGTAACCTTATTGCTGTAGATGTTCCTACAGATATTAAAGATGCTGATATATCTAACTTTGCCACAAAGCCAAATGGTGATTATTTATATTATTACTACACCTGCTATTTAGGTGGCGGTTGGCATGGTAATATCGGCTTACTTGTTACTGCAAAAAACAATTCACAAGATACAGTTAAAGCCTGTGTTGGCGACCCTACATCTTTAGATGCCTATGCTGACCCTGAAGTTGCTATTCGTCGTGTATATCGAGGCATGGCATTTAAATATATTGATGATGCCCATACGCAAAAAGAAATGAATGGCGATGAAATTGTTTATTACACTGTTGGTGTAGCTGATGCTCTTCAACTACCTGATCCTGATGACGAGACACAAGTACCGCATGACTTTGTTATTTCATCGATTAGTGGCTCTGATGGTAGTGAGTGTATTTCAGAAGGTATTATGGTTCGAGGTGACAGTAATGATGGTAGTGAGTTTGCAGGTAACCCTACGTCGTTTTATTGTCTAAATCAAAACGTAAACTTTGTTGATCAGATTAAGTTAGATGCTCTAGATTATGGCGTAGATGAAGCTTGCCCATTTGACCCTAGTGATCCTCCTAATCAAAAACATACTATCAGTGGTGTGGTGAATATTTCTGCTCCATTGAATGATGTAAATACTGTATTTGTTCGCACTACCAATGTAAATACGTCTGATGGACCGTTAAATTGTGTTGTCGATACAGATAGTATGACTCATGATGGAAGTAACTATGTTTTACCTTATAGTTGTGATGTTTATCAATGGACTAATCCTTGGAGTGGGTACTTGCAAGTTACACCCAATCTAAATCAGTTTACTTGTACTCGATACCGTAAAAGGTTCACTAGTATCGGTGATGATACTTTTAATATAGATTTTCAATGTGAAAATAAAATCGACAATGGCATCTATGGCAATATTGTCATAAGTGGCAATAACTCATCATTAGCTACTGCTATTAATATTTCAGGTGACGTGAATGAGTTCGGTGACAATACTTGTTCTACCGATATTAAACCTGATTATAGCTGTGCTACGGTTAACTTCTTAAATTCTGATACTTGGAGTGGAACAGTTACACTTTCTGGTACCAAACTTTGTACTAAAGTCGTTAGTGATCCAGATGGCGTAGTAACCATTAATGAAGATGCCTCTAGTAAAGCAACTATAATTACCATAACTAACGCTAGCTCTGGCAACATCAGCATTGATATATCAGATGAACAAGCAGGAAATCCTAAATGTCCTTAATAAATAAAAACAAAAATAAAGGTTTTACCTTAATTGAGTTAATGATTGTTGTTGCTATTATCGGTATTATTGCCGGTATTGCATATCCTTCGTTTAGTGAATCAATCAAGAAGTCGCGTCGCGCTGATGCCCGTGGTGGTTTAGTTGAACTGGCGTTATCACAAAGCAAATTGAGAACAAGCTGTACAACTTACGGTAGTACCATTGGTGCAGCAAATAGTTGTGCTAATGCTACTGTAAAGGGTCGTAGTACAAGTGAGAATGGCTATTATACATTTTCAATAAGTGGCGCAACAGGAAATGCCTATGTACTAACCGCTAGCGCGAAAGGGGCACAACTTAAAGACACAGCTTGTTTGTCAATGACAGTAACGGTGAACGCTTCAAATCCAAAAGGTTTAAAAGCGCCAGAAGCTTGTTGGTAACCTAAAGTAAAGATTAACTATTTTTAACTAAAAAGACCTTCAATAATGAAGGTCTTTTTTTATATGTAGATAAAATTTAGCTGGAAGCTAGATTAATCGTAAATAGTTGGAATAGCTTGGCGTTTATGTTGAGTATTGTTAAAGATAGCAACTAACTTATCTTCCACTGAAGAATCTATGTCCTTACCCTCTAAGAAATCATCAATGTTGTTATAGCTTAAGCCAAGTGCAACTTCATCTTCTTTACCTGGTGCTAACTCTTCTAAATCAGCTGTAGGAGCTTTAACGACAAGTTTTTCTGGTGCACCTAAGGTTTTAGCTAATAAACGAACTTGACGCTTACTTAAGCCAAATAATGGCACTAAATCACATGCGCCATCGCCCCATTTAGTGTAAAAGCCGGTAATATTTTCAGCACTATGATCAGTACCAATTACTAGGCCGCCTAAAATACCTGCTAAATGATATTGCATTACCATACGGGTGCGAGCTTTCACATTACCTTTTGAAAAATCTAAACGATGCTCATTTGCATCAAGTAAGCCATTTTCTGCTAAAACGCTTACCGCTTCATTGTGAATACCGTCAGCGCCTTGCATGATATTAGTCGATACACAGTGGCTTGGCTGAATAAACTTAACCGCTAATTGGGCATCATCTTCATCCGCTTGTACGTTATAAGGTAGTCGTACCGCGATAAATTTATATGTAACTTTTGATTGTTCTTTATTTAATTCGTTAACAGCTAGCTGAGCCAAGCGGCCACAGGTAGATGAATCAACGCCACCACTGATCCCTAAAATCAAGTGTTGTAATCCAGAGTTAACTAATTGCTGCTTAATAAAATTCACACGGCGAGTAATTTCAAATTGAGGATCAATCTCAGCTAATACTTTCATTTCAGCTATTATAGCTTGGCGGTTCATATGGGGCCTTAAAGGTTATTTTTAATGTCTATATTCTAACTATGATAATGTTGGCTTACTACTGTGTAAATTGAAAAAATCTAAGTTATAAGCATTTTTATTAATTATTTTTATAACTAGCTATTTATCTTAGCGAAATTTTAGTTAGAATGAGTTAATAAATAACTTTTTGGTAACAAATAAAATGAAAAAAATAGAAGCCATCATTAAACCGTTCAAAATGGATGATGTACGAGAAGCATTAGCTGAAGTAAGTATTACTGGTATGACTGTATCAGAAGTAAAAGGATTTGGTCGTCAAAAAGGTCATACTGAACTTTATCGTGGCGCTGAATATATGGTTGATTTTTTACCTAAGGTAAAAATTGAAATCATTGTTGCCGATGAAGACGTTGACCGTTGTGTTAATACTATTATTGAAACGGCGCAAACTGGTAAGATTGGTGATGGTAAAATTTTCATTACTAACGTTGAGCGTGTTATTCGTATTCGCACAGGCGAAGAAGACGCTGCAGCAATTTAACTCTTTTCTTTACTCATAAAAAAAGCGTGCCATGCACGCTTTTTTTGTAGTTAAAATATCTAGTATCTAGCTTTAAAGCCCTTTCACCATTTCGTTATTAGGGTAGTTAACCGATAATACTTGACGAGCATTTTTTTGTAAGTCATCAAGACCAAGAATTCCATAACATTCAATCATAATAACCAATGCATCTTCAACTTGATCACCACCAGGGAAGTATTCAACAATATAACGGGCACGGTTCGCAGCAGCAGCATAAGCTTTTCGCTCAATAAAGAAACGGGCTGCAGCAATTTCATAATCAGCTAAGCGACTTTTGATAGCAATAAGCCTTTTGCGAGAGTCTGGGGCGTATTTACTATCAGGGTATAAAGTTAAAATTGTTCTAAAGTCAGTAAATGCAGAGCGCGCGTGTACTGGATCTCTGTCACTTCTGTCGATTCCTGCCATTTCTTGGAAAAGATTTTCTTCGTTAGAAAGGTGCATTAAACCACGCATGTAATAAACGTAATCTACATTTTTATGGCTAGGGTTTAGTCTTAAAAACCTTTCTACTAAAGCAATACCTTGTGCTGTATTTCCTGATTTGTAATAAGCATAAATTAAATCAAGTTGTACCTGATGAGAAATAGCACCAAAAGGGTAGCGAGAATCAATCGCTGATAAAATTGGAATAGCTTTTTGGTATAAGCCATTATCTAAAGCACTCTTTGCATCTAAATAAAGCGCTTGTGCAGATTTATCAGGAACTTTTTCAACATCTTCTGGTGAAGATGAACAGCCTGCTAAGCCTAGAAAAAACGTAAGAGTTAGAATTTTTATTGTAAACTTGTTCATAAATTTTGGATGTCTGCTTAAAATAATTGTGAAAGCCCCGCATAAAGCAGGTAAAATACTTAAATCGAATAATACTTAGCATTCTAACCTAGCTTTAGTGCATTGCACAGTGCTAAATAAATGCAGTATTAAATATTTACCAATGATACTCAAATACAGTGGCTATAATCGTACCGTATGGGTATTGAGGTATTAATTAATAGAGACTTCAATGGCTGAAAAAATTCAACATCAGGATATCGTTCCAGATTCGTGTTTAGGTAAACGTCTAGACCAAACTATTGCGCAAATGTTCCCGGATTATTCTCGCTCTCGTCTAAAAGATTGGATTTTAGATGGTAGTGTGCAAGTTAATGGTGAAGTGGTAACTCGTGCCCGTGAAAAAATGATGGGTGGCGAAACTATCAGTATTAATGCAGCCGTTGAAGTTGAAGTTCATTATAAAGCACAAGATATTAAGTTAGATATTGTCTATGAAGATGATGATATCTTAGTTATTAATAAACCAGCTGGCTTAGTTGTTCACCCTGGAGCAGGTAATCCTGACGGCACTGTATTAAATGCTTTATTACACCATTGCCCTGAGCAAGATAAGTTGCCTCGTGCAGGTATTGTTCATCGTCTTGATAAAGATACAACTGGCTTAATGGTTGTAGCAAAAACAATTGCTGCACAAACAAACCTTGTTGAGTCTCTTCAGGCAAGAGAAATAACTCGAGAATATGAAGCAATTGCCAATGGCATCATGACTGCCGGCGGTGTAGTAGATGAGCCTATTGGACGTCATGCTACCAAGCGTACTCATATGGCGGTTGTTTTATCTGGTCGTCCATCAGTAACTCATTATCGTGTGGTTGAAAAATACCGTTTACACACTCGTTTAAGGTTGCGCCTAGAAACTGGTCGTACTCACCAGATCCGTGTACATATGTCTCATATTCAACACCCTCTTGTTGGTGATCCTGTTTATGGTGGTCGCCCAAGACCGCCTAAAAATGCAAGTGAAGAACTAAGAGAAATATTACGAGGCTTTAAGCGACAAGCGTTACATGCTGCATTGTTATCACTTTATCATCCTATCACTGGTGAGCTAATGACTTGGACAGCACCTGTACCTGACGACATGGTTAAAGTTGCTCTTGCACTGCAAGAAGATGCTAAGTTAAATATTGTTGAAGACTTCTAATTTTAGTTAAATGAATTCAATCATTGATATCAATTGGCCAAGGCTAACAAATGTCTTAGCAGCAACTACATCAAGACAAGGTGGTATTAGTTTACCGCCTTTTGATAGTTTTAATTTAGGTGATCATGTTGCAGATAATATTGAACATGTTCAACTAAACAGGCAGCGTCTTAGTCAGCAATTTAATTCAAAACAACCTATTCAATGGTTGAATCAAGTCCATGGTGGTGATGTCGTTGAAGTAACTATACACCAGCAAACTCCGATTACAGCCGATGCGGCTTTTACAAAATCTAAAAATATCACTTTAGCCATACTTACTGCCGATTGTTTACCTATATTACTAGTAAATCAACAAGGCGATGAGATTGCTGCGGTTCATGGTGGTTGGAAACCTTTGGCTGCTAATATTATTGCCAATACTTTAGATAAATTTAGTTGTAAAGGTACAAGTGTTAAAGCTTGGTTAGGCCCTTGTATTGGCAGTTCAACCTTCGAGGTTGGCGCCGAAGTAAAAGCTAAGTTTTTATCACTTGATGTAAAGTTAGAAAATTGTTTTATTGAGCAAGGCAATGACAAATATCTAGCTGATTTACAGGCAATCGCTCGATATTTGTTAACTTGTAACTGCGTTAATTCTATTGATGCGCTTGCTGAGTGTACATTAACGCAAGCTGATAAATACTTCTCTTATCGCCGTGACGGAAAAACCGGCCGTATGGCAAGTTTGATTTCAATTCAAGCCTAAGCAAAGACTAGTAATAACATTAAAATTCCATAGTACAATGGCTAGTTTACACTCTATTAAAATTTGATTTAAAACAAGTTTACCTTTCAAACTAGTATCTAGATATTGAAAATTACCTTCCTCGTACCTATCTCTTAAGTAAGAAGTTATTTTATTGATCGTTTAGGAGATATTTATGCGTTTAGATCGCCTTACTCAAAAATTCCAACAAGCCCTAGCAGATGCTCAGTCTTTAGCTTTGGGCAAAGATCATCAATTTATTGAACCTGTTCATTTAATGCTGGCACTAATCAATCAATCAGGTGGCACAGTGCTCCCATTGTTGAAAAATTTAGGTGTTGATGTCACGAGCTTTCGCGCAAGTCTTGCCACAATCCTAGATAATACTGCCAAAGTAGAAGGTAGCGGGGGAGAAGTGCAAGTCTCCAACCAATTAGGCAACATCATTAATTTATGTGACAAGTTAGCACAAAAGCAAAATGATAAATTTATTTCATCAGAAATGTTTATCTTGGCTGCACTGCAAGACAAAGGCAAGTTAGGTCAATTGCTAAAACAATTAGGCCTTAATGAAAAAGAAGTAAAAGCGGCAATTGAAAAGGTTCGTGGAGGTCAAACGGTTGATGACCCTAATGCTGAAGATACTCGCCAAGCATTAGATAAATATACGGTTAATTTAACCGAGCGAGCAGAGCAAGGTAAATTAGATCCGGTGATTGGCCGTGATGAAGAGATCCGCCGAACAGTTCAAGTTTTACAACGTAGAACAAAAAACAACCCGGTATTAATTGGTCAACCTGGTGTTGGTAAAACTGCCATTGTTGAAGGCTTAGCGCAACGTATTGTTAATGGCGAAGTATCGGAAGGATTAAAGAACAAACAAGTTTTATCATTAGACATGGGAGCTCTTATTGCCGGCGCTAAGTATCGTGGTGAATTTGAAGAACGCTTAAAAGCTGTTCTCAGTGAGCTAGCGAAAGAAGAAGGGGAAGTGATTCTCTTCATTGATGAATTACATACTATGGTTGGCGCAGGAAAATCTGACGGTGCCATGGATGCGAGCAATATGTTAAAACCTGCACTTGCCCGTGGTGATTTACATTGTGTTGGTGCAACAACGTTAGATGAGTACCGTCAATATATTGAAAAAGATGCAGCGCTTGAGCGACGTTTTCAAAAAGTATTGGTCGATGAGCCAAGTGTTGAAGATACCATTGCTATATTACGTGGTTTAAAAGAGCGTTATGAATTACACCATAGTGTTGAGATCACCGACCCTGCAATTGTTTCTGCAGCAACATTATCCCATCGTTATGTGAGCGATCGTCAGTTACCCGATAAAGCAATCGATTTAATCGACGAAGCTGCATCAAGTATTCGCATGCAAATGGACTCAAAGCCAGAAGAGCTTGATCGTCTTGAGCGACGTTTAATCCAGCTGATGCTTGAGCAAAAAGCGTTAGAGAAAGAATCAGATGATGCATCGAAAAAAAGGCTGGCTTTGCTTAATGAGCAAATAACCGCTAGTCAAACTGAATTTGATCAACTCGAGCAAGTTTGGAAAAAAGAAAAAGCATCCTTATATGGCACGCAGGCGATAAAAGCTGATCTTGAACAAGCAAGAATGGATCTTGAAATTGCTCATCGTGCTGGTGATTTAAATCGAATGTCAGAATTACAGTACGGCCGTATTCCTGAACTAGAAAAGCAACTTGAATCATCAAGTACATCTGAAGTGGTTGAAACCGTACTTATTCGTAATAAAGTAACCGATATTGAAATCGCGGAAGTATTATCAAAAGCCACAGGTATACCTGTAGCAAAAATGCTTGAAGGTGAAAAAGATAAACTTCTTACTATGGAGCAGTCATTACAAAAAAATGTGATTGGTCAAAAAGAAGCTTTATCAGCAGTATCTGATGCCATTCGAAGATCTCGAGCTGGCTTATCCGATCCAAACCAACCAATTGGTTCATTTATGTTTCTTGGGCCTACAGGAGTTGGTAAAACCGAGCTAACTAAAGCTTTAGCTAACTTTTTATTTGATAGTGATGACGCCTTAATTCGTGTTGATATGTCTGAGTTTATGGAGAAGCACTCCGTAGCTCGTTTGATCGGTGCTCCTCCTGGCTACGTAGGTTATGAGGAAGGCGGCTATATTACAGAAGCTGTTAGACGCAAACCATACTCAGTAATATTACTCGATGAAATAGAAAAAGCTCATCCAGATGTTTTCAATATATTACTGCAAGTATTAGATGATGGTCGTCTCACTGATGGCCAAGGTCGAACAGTTGATTTTCGCAATACGGTGATCATCATGACATCTAATATGGGATCAGATCTTATTCAAGAGTTATCAACCGAAAGTAGCTACGAAGAACTTCGAAATACTGTTATGGGTGTTGTTGGCCAGCACTTTAAACCAGAATTTATTAATCGTATTGATGAATCAGTTGTATTTCATCCTTTAGATGCTGAGCAAATTAAACAAATAGCTAAGATACAACTTAAGCTTCTGTCTAAGCGTTTAGCGGATAGACAAATAAGTTTAGAAGTAAGCGACGAAGCATTAACTAAGATATCTGAAGCTGGTTTTGATCCTGTATTTGGGGCACGACCACTGAAACGTGCGATACAACGCCATGTTGAAAACCCATTGGCTCAAGCTATTTTAAATGGCCAATTCAATGTAAATGATGTTATCAATATCGATGTTGAAGATGATAACCTAGTGATTAACTAACGGATCAGATATCCAAATATTCAAAAGCCTTACTATGTAAATAGTAAGGCTTTTTGTTTAGGAATGAGATTGCAGTGAAATAGTTTAAATTAGAAAGACTAATAACAATAGTCTTGTACATCCTTTTCAACAGAGCGGATTCGGTCTAGTTTTTCTTTATCAGTTAAAATTCTTGATTTACCATTGGCATCAGTAATTTCAATTTTATCAAAATCAGTTAAAGTTCTCAGATTTGCTTTAGCGTTATTACATTTAGCCACTGATGCGTGCACAATTTGAGTAGATGTATCTGCTAATTCGTCTTTTTCAGGTTTAATGCCATTCTTTAATGGCGCTTGAATTGGAGAGTAGTGTGTATCTATTTTGATTTCAGCGTAATCATCTTCAATTGGATGTTGTTGTGTATAGTGGATCACACCATTTTCATCAACCCAACGATATACAGTCACATCTTTCGCGAAAGATTGTGAGCTAATTATGAATGCGATTAATAAAGAGAATATCCTATTCATATTTATTCCTTGTTTAATTTACTACCTATTTGAGACTTGGAAACAAGATAAACTTATTCAAAATGCCTATTTAAATAAGTGAACCTACATTTATTATATATGAGTTAGACTAAACCCGTTAAATAATAATGCCCAATATGTAATTAATTGACTAAATTTAGTTGTTTTAATAACGTTAATTTACACATTAGATTAAAAAATAATCAAACGGAAGTTTTTTTTCGATTATTTAAAAAAAGGTGTTGATCTTCACCTGCAAATCTATAAAATGCGCTCCACTTCTTCGGGGCAACCCAAAGAACGGTTAGAAGGTTAGATGTTAAGAATTACTTAGTATTTAACGCCAACAAAAACTTTTTAAAATTCTTTTTGAAAAGCTGTTGACTTCCTAACTGAGGTGCTTATAATGCGCCTCCTGCTTCGGGCAAACGGCAACGTTAGCTACAAGCAATAAGAGTTAAGCGAATGCGACTTGCTCTTGTTATAAACGAACGTTTATAACCTCTTTAACAATTAGTTATCATGCAATTTGTGTGGGCACTCACATTGATGTTGATTTTACATAGCTACTTAGTAGCAAATTAACTTAATG
>NZ_VKDD01000004.1 GCF_007097525.1 Thalassomonas sp. M1454 | reverse complement strand
GCGTGACCAGGACAATCTACGTGTGCGTAGTGACGAGTTTCTGTATCGTATTCGATGTGAGAAGTATTGATTGTAATACCACGCTCACGCTCTTCTGGAGCGTTATCGATTTGTGCGAAATCACGAACTTCACCACCGTGTACTTTTGTAAGTACAGCAGAGATAGCAGCTGTTAAAGTTGTTTTACCGTGGTCAACGTGACCGATTGTACCAACGTTTACATGTGGTTTCGAACGTTCAAATTTTTCTTTAGCCATTTTTCTAATACCTTAAAGTTATAAATTGCTCGGTTTATTAACCAAGCTAAAAGTTATTTGTTTAACCCATTCTTAATTGGGTTATTGCTTCTGCAACCTTTTTCGGTGCTTCACTATATTGTTGAAACTCCATAGAGTAAGATGCACGACCTTGGGTAGCACTGCGTAGTGCAGTAGAGTATCCAAACATTTCCGCTAGCGGCACAAGTGCATTCACTAACTTCAATCCAGCCATACCGTCTTCCATTCCTTCTATGATGCCACGACGTTTATTTAAGTCACCTACTACATCACCCATATTGGCTTCAGGAGTAGTTACTTCTACTTTCATCATTGGCTCTAATAATGCTGGGCTAGCTTGTAGCGCACCATCTTTAAAACCTAATGAAGCAGCAATTTTAAACGCCATTTCGTTTGAATCAGTTTCATGGATAGAGCCATCAAATAAGGTTACTTTTATGTCAAGCATTGGGAACCCGGCTAATACACCGTTGTTCATCTGCTCTTCACAACCTTTTTCAATTGCTTCCCAATATTCACGTGGTACAGCGTCTTCAGCAACCTTGCTTTCAAATTCGAACCCAGCACCTTCAGTGTTTGGTTCCATTTTAAGCCAAACGTGACCATATTGGCCGCGTCCACCAGCGTCTCTGATAAACTTACCTTCAACATCCACTGACTTGCGGATAGTTTCACGGTAAGAAACTTGCGGTGTACCTACGTTACAATCGACTTTAAATTCACGTTTCATTCGATCAACAATGATATCTAAGTGAAGTTCACCCATACCAGAGATAATCGTTTGTCCCGTTTCATCATCGGCTGTAACACGAAATGATGGATCTTCTGCAGCCAATTTACCTAATGCCAAGCCCATTTTGTCTTGGTCGGCTGTGGTTCTTGGTTCTACAGCAACCGAGATAACTGGTTCAGGAAACTCCATACGCTCAAGTGTAATCACATGAGCTGGGTCACATAATGTTTCGCCCGTTGTTACGTCTTTCAGACCAATAAGTGCCGCGATGTCTCCAGCGCGAACTTGTTTGATCTCTTCACGATCGTTGGCATGCATTTGTACAATACGACCAATACGTTCTTTTTTAGACTTAATAGGGTTGTACACTGTGTCACCAGAGTTAACCACACCCGAATATACTCGGATAAAAGTTAATGTACCTACGAATGGGTCGGTAGCGATTTTAAACGCTAATGCAGCAAATGGTGCATTATCGTCGGCTTCGCGTTGCCCTTCAGTTTCGTCTTTGTCGTTATTGATACCCGTTATCGCTTTCACTTCTGTCGGCGAAGGTAAGTATTCAATTACGCCATCTAGTACGGCCTGAACACCTTTATTTTTAAAGGCAGATCCACAAGTACAAAGAATGATTTCATTATTAAGGGTACGTTGACGTAATCCAAACTTAATGTCAGCTTCAGATAATTCACCTTCTTCAAGGTACTTATCCATTAATTCTTCCGTTGCTTCTGCTGCTGATTCAACTAAGTGTTCACGCCACTCATCTGCTAAATCAACCATATCCGCAGGAATATCTTCATATGTGAAGGTCATCCCTTGGTCAGCTTCGGTCCAATTAATCGCTTTCATCTTGATTAAATCAACCACACCAGCAAACTCTTCTTCAGCACCAATAGGCAATTGCATTGGTACAGGATTCGCACCAAGGCGATCCTTCATTTGCTGAATTACATCGAGAAAACTGGCACCCGTACGGTCCATTTTGTTAACGAATACTAAACGAGGTACTGCGTATTTTTCCATTTGGCGCCAAACGGTTTCAGTTTGAGGCTGAACACCAGATGAAGCACAAAGTACTAATACAGCACCGTCAAGAACTCGTAATGAACGTTCAACTTCGATAGTAAAATCAACATGCCCTGGAGTATCAATAATATTAATACGGTGGTCATCAAATTGACCTTGCATTCCTTTCCAGAAACAAGTGGTAGCAGCGGATGTGATAGTGATACCACGTTCTTGCTCTTGTTCCATCCAGTCCATGGTTGCAGCACCGTCATGTACTTCACCAATCTTATGAGAAAGACCAGTATAAAATAATACACGTTCGGTTGTTGTCGTTTTACCAGCATCTACGTGCGCACAAATACCGATGTTACGGTAGCGCTCAATAGGAGTTGTACGAGACAATATAAAATCCTCTTTCTAAAGTCTGCTTATTTAAAGCAACCTTAGATTGCAGAAAAGGATAGCCATTAACATGGCTATCCAGTCGTTATTACCAGCGGTAATGTGCGAAAGCTTTGTTCGCTTCAGCCATACGGTGAACGTCTTCACGTTTCTTAACAGCTGAACCTTTGTTGTCAGACGCATCTAACATTTCGTTAGCTAGGCGCTGAGCCATTGATTTTTCACCACGTTTACGAGCAGCATCAACTAACCAACGCATGGCTAGAGCATTACGACGTACTGGGCGAACTTCAACTGGAACCTGATAAGTTGAACCACCTACACGACGAGATTTAACCTCGACTTGTGGACGGATGTTATCTAGAGCGATTTCGAAAAGCTCTAAATGTTCTTTGTCAGTGTTTTTCTCAGTTAAGATGTCTAGTGCACCGTAAACGATTTTTTCTGCTGTCGATTTTTTACCATCAACCATAAGGATGTTGATGAATTTTGCTAAAAGTTCGTTTTTGAACTTCGGATCTGGCAAGATTTTTCTTTGTCCTACGACACGTCTTCTTGGCATTTTATGTACTCCGATTGTAATTTCAGGAATTTCCCAAAACAAAAGTTAATATAGGTTGTTTGGCCTTACTTGACGGAGTCCGTTAAGATTTAGGGCGCTTAGCACCGTATTTAGAACGGCCTTGTCTTCTGTCGTTAACACCAGAACAATCTAGTGCACCACGAACGGTGTGGTAACGCACACCTGGTAAATCTTTAACACGACCACCACGAATTAAAATTACGCTGTGTTCTTGTAAGTTGTGACCTTCACCACCGATGTATGATGTAACTTCGAAGCCGTTAGTTAAACGAACACGAGCTACTTTACGTAGTGCTGAGTTAGGTTTCTTTGGTGTAGTTGTATACACACGAGTACATACGCCACGACGTTGTGGACAAGCTTGTAACGCTGGTACGTTACTTTTAGCTACTTGTCTAACACGTGGTTTACGTACTAGTTGATTAATAGTTGCCATTAAAGGGCTCCTGATTAGTTAAATATGTGCTTATATCACAGTTTTTTTCTGTGAATTTCGCACGCTCATAAACGTGAAAAACCGCGACCCCAGTTATAGGGTCGCGGAATTTTATAGGTCAAGCACCTAACTGTCAAGGTTTAGTACAAAAGATCCTTGATCTTTTTTGTACAAAAACTAAGCCAGAGGCAGTAAAAGCTAATTAGCTTTTACTGCAATAAGGTTTAGTTATTCGTCAGCACCTGACGTTAAACCACCTAACAAGTCTGCATTTAATGCATCCGTTAGTGCTTGTTCTGCATCTTCAGCTGATACAGTTACTTCTTCTACCACTTCTTCGTTGCGTTGTTTCGCACGATTTTGGTGATAAGAATAACCAGTACCTGCAGGGATAAGACGACCAACAATTACGTTCTCTTTAAGACCACGTAAGTCATCTTTCTTACCAGCTACAGCAGCTTCAGTTAATACACGAGTTGTTTCTTGGAACGATGCCGCTGAAATAAATGATTCAGTAGCAAGTGAAGCCTTAGTGATACCAAGCATTAATACTTGGAATCCTGCTGGAGTTTTACCTTCAGCTTCTAATTCACGGTTAGCAATTTTAACGCGTGCCACTTCAACTTGTTCACCAACTAAGAATTCACTGTCACCTGTCGAAGTGATTTCACACTTACGGATCATTTGACGAACGATTACTTCGATGTGCTTATCATTGATTTTTACACCTTGTAAACGGTATACATCTTGTACTTCGTTAACAATGTAATTAGCAACATGATCGATACCACGTAAACGTAAGATGTCATGTGGAGACTCAGGACCATCGGCGATAACCTCACCTTGTAGAACTGATTCACCTTCGAACACGTTAAGTTGACGCCATTTAGGGATCATCTCTTCGTATACTTCACCACTTGGTTGAGTGATTAGTAAACGACGCTTACCTTTTGTTTCTTTACCGAAACCGATAATACCAGTTTTCTCTGCAAGGATAGCAGGCTCTTTTGGTTTACGAGCTTCAAATAAGTCAGCAACACGAGGAAGACCACCGGTAATATCACGAGTTTTTGACGACTCTTGTGGGATACGTGCAAGCGCATCACCGATATTAACTTCAGCACCATCTTCTAGGTTAACAATAGCGTTTGCAGGTAAGAAGTATTGTGCAGGAATCTCTGTTCCAGCGATCATTACGTCTTTACCTTTCTTATCAACTAGTTTCACCATAGGACGCATTTCTTTACCAGCAGAACCACGTTGTGCAGGGTCAATAATTACGATACTAGATAAACCAGTTAACTCATCTGTTTGACGAGTCATGGTTACTGAGTCGATAAGGTCAACAAATTTGATCTTACCAGCTACCTCAGTAATGATTGGATGCGTATGCGGATCCCAGTTAGCGATTGTCTCACCAGCTGTAATTGCTTCACCATCAGCTTTCGCTAAGATTGAACCGTAAGGAACTTTATAGCGCTCTTTCTCACGACCTAACTCATCAATTACTGTTAGTTCTGATGAACGTGAAGTAATTACAAGTTTCTTGTCTGAGTTAGTAACGAATTTAGCGTTTTGTAGCTTCAATGTACCAGTGTTTTTAACTTGTACGCTGTTTTCAGCAGATGCACGAGATGCAGCACCACCGATATGGAACGTACGCATCGTTAACTGTGTACCTGGCTCACCGATTGATTGAGCAGCCACAACACCGATAGCTTCACCTTGGTTGATCATATGACCACGTGCTAAGTCACGACCGTAACAGTGAGCACAGATACCAAAGTCAGTATCACAAGTGATGATTGAGCGAACCCAAACTTGGTCTACAGAGTGTTCTTCTAACGTGTCACACTTAGTTTCGTCAAGTAATGTGTTACGAGCGAATAATACGTCTTCTGTGCCAGGGATAAGTACGTCTTTACAAACTACACGACCTAGTACACGTTCACGTAATGGTTCTACAACGTCACCGCCTTCAATAAGCGGAGTCATTAATAGACCTTCTTCGGTGCCACAATCTACTTCAGTTACAACTAAATCTTGTGCAACATCAACTAAACGACGAGTTAAGTAACCCGAGTTAGCTGTTTTAAGTGCCGTATCGGCCAAACCTTTACGAGCACCGTGAGTAGAGATGAAGTATTGTAATACGTTCAGACCTTCACGGAAGTTCGCTGTGATTGGCGTTTCGATGATTGAACCATCTGGCTTAGCCATTAGACCACGCATACCGGCTAACTGACGGATCTGAGCGGCACTACCACGAGCACCAGAGTCAGCCATCATGAATATAGAGTTGAATGAGTCTTGCTCTTCCATCTCGCCATCGCGGTTTTCAATAGACTCTTTCGATAAGTTGTCCATCATAGCTTTCGAAACTTTTTCGTTAGCAGATGACCAGATATCGATAACTTTGTTGTATTTCTCACCAGCAGTTACAAGACCAGATTCAAATTGCTCTTGGATCTCTCTAACTTCTTCTTCAGCAGCGTCGATGATAGTGTATTTCGCATCTGGAATTACCATATCGTCGATACCAACTGATGCACCCGCGATCATCGCGTAGTGGAAACCAGTGTACATAATGTGATCGGCAAACATTACTGTCTCTTTTAAACCAAGGTTACGATACGCGTGGTTAATAAGAGTAGAGATTTGCTTCTTACCTAATGGTTGGTTAATCAACTCATAAGGTAAACCTTTAGGACAAACCATCCATAAAAGTGCACGACCAACAGTTGTATCGATAAGAGATGTAACATCTTCACCGTTAACAACTTGATTAATACGAATTTTTACACGTGCGTGTAATTCTGCAGCGCCAGTACGGTATGCTTTCTCTGCTTCTTTAACAGATTTGAATACCATAGCTTCACCTTTACCGTTAACACAATCACGTGTTAAGTAGTAAAGACCTAATACAACATCCTGTGAAGGAACGATGATTGGGTCGCCGTTTGCAGGAGATAAAACGTTGTTAGTAGACATCATTAACGTACGAGCTTCCATTTGAGCTTCGATTGTTAATGGTACGTGTACCGCCATTTGGTCACCATCGAAATCGGCGTTGTATGCCGCACAAACTAGAGGGTGTAAATGGATTGCTTTACCTTCAATAAGAACAGGTTCAAACGCTTGGATACCAAGTCTATGAAGAGTTGGTGCACGGTTAAGCATAACCGGATGTTCACGGATTACTTCATCAAGTACATCCCAAACTTCACCTCCTTCACGTTCAACTAGTTTCTTAGCCGCTTTGATTGTAGTCGCTAAACCACGAGCTTCTAATTTACCGTAGATGAAAGGTTTGAATAATTCTAATGCCATCTTCTTAGGAAGACCACATTGGTGTAAACGTAGAGTTGGACCTACTGTGATTACAGAACGACCAGAGTAATCTACACGCTTACCAAGTAAGTTCTGACGGAAACGACCTTGCTTACCCTTGATCATATCAGCAAGAGATTTAAGAGGACGTTTGTTAGAACCAGTAATTGCACGACCACGACGACCGTTATCTAATAGAGCATCAACAGACTCTTGTAACATACGCTTTTCGTTACGCACGATAATGTCTGGTGCTACTAAGTCTAGTAGACGTTTTAAACGGTTGTTACGGTTGATAACACGACGGTATAAATCGTTCAGATCAGACGTTGCAAAACGTCCGCCATCTAGTGGAACTAGTGGACGTAGATCTGGTGGAAGGATCGGAAGAACCGACATTATCATCCATTCTGGCTTGTTACCAGATTGAGCGAATGCTTCCATTAATTTAAGACGCTTAGTGATCTTCTTACGCTTTGTTTCACTACCGATTTCAGGTAGTTCTTCACGCATTTGCGCGATTTCGCCTTCAAGATCTAATTCTTTTAATAGGGCTAAAACTGCTTCAGCACCCATTTTCGCATCAAATTCATCACCGTGTTCTTCAAGAGAATCTAGGTACTCTTCTTCGGTTAAAATTTGGCTACGCTCTAATGTAGTCATACCTGGCTCGGTAACTACATAAGATTCGAAATATAAAACGCGTTCAATATCACGCAATGTCATATCTAGTAATAAACCGATACGAGATGGCAATGATTTTAAGAACCAGATGTGAGCAACTGGGCTAGCTAATTCGATGTGGCCCATACGGTCACGACGAACTTTAGTTAGCGTTACTTCAACACCACATTTTTCACAAATAACACCACGATGTTTAAGGCGTTTGTACTTACCACATAAACATTCGTAATCTTTTACTGGTCCGAAAATACGGGCACAAAAAAGACCGTCACGCTCTGGCTTGAACGTACGGTAGTTAATCGTTTCTGGCTTTTTAACTTCACCGAAAGACCATGAACGGATCATGTCTGGTGATGCTAGGCCAATTCGAATACCATCGAATTCTTCTGTTTGATTTTGTTGCTTAAGAAACTTAAGTAAATCTTTCACACTCTGTCTCCTGTCGGAGTTAACATCTAGGGAGAGCTTTACGCCCTCCCCGTATACTGTCTAATAAATTAGTTCAGCTCTGCAGGTTATTCCTGATCCAGTTCGATATTGATACCTAACGAACGGATTTCTTTCAACAATACGTTGAACGATTCAGGCATGCCTGGTTCCATACGGTGATCACCATCAACAAGGTTCTTGTACATTTTAGTACGACCGTTAACGTCATCTGATTTAACCGTAAGCATTTCTTGTAGGGTATATGCAGCACCGTATGCTTCAAGTGCCCATACTTCCATCTCACCGAAACGCTGACCACCAAATTGCGCTTTACCGCCAAGTGGTTGTTGCGTTACTAATGAGTAAGAACCAGTTGAACGTGCATGCATCTTGTCATCAACTAAGTGATTCAGTTTCAGCATGTACATGTAACCTACAGTTACAGGACGCTCAAATTCGCGACCAGTACGGCCATCGAATAAAGTGAACTGACCGCTTTCTGGCATATCTGCTAGGCGGAATAACTGCTTAATTTCTTTCTCTGCTGCACCATCAAATGCTGGTGTTGCAATCGGTAAACCGGCACGTAAGTTATTCGCTAAGCGTCTAACTTCGTCATCAGAGAACGACGCGATGTCAACTTCTTGGCGTGTTTCACCAACGTTGTATACATCTTGAATGAATTCGCGAAGTTTCGCTAATTCTTGTTGCTCTTTGATCATACGGTCAATCTTCTCACCGATACCGCGACAAGCCATACCTAAGTGAGTTTCAAGAACCTGACCGATGTTCATACGTGATGGTACACCTAACGGGTTAAGCACGATATCTACCGGCTCACCGTTCTTGTCATGTGGCATATCTTCCACAGGAACAACGTTAGAGATAACACCTTTGTTACCATGACGACCAGCCATTTTATCACCTGGTTGTAGGCGACGTTTAACAGCTAAGTAAACTTTAACAATCTTAAGCACGCCAGGTTGTAAGTCATCACCTTGAGTGATCTTACGACGCTTAACTTCATATTTCTTATCGAAGTCGGCACGAATTGCTTCGTATTGCTCAGCAATTTGCTCAAGTTCAGTTTGTTGGCCTTCATCTGCTAAGCTTTGTGTTAACCACTGGTCACGAGACATACCGTTAAGGTCTGAGTCATTTAAGCCTGCAGTTAATAATAAGCGCTTAGCACGTGCATAAATACCGTCTTCTAAAATGCTGAATTCATCGCCAAGATCTTTCTTAACTTCTTTCAATTGCATTTCTTCGATTTCAACGGCACGAGCATCTTTTTCAACGCCGTCACGAGTGAAGACTTGAACATCGATGATAGTACCTGAAACAGAGTTTGGTACACGTAACGAGCTGTCTTTAACGTCAGCTGCTTTTTCACCGAAGATGGCACGTAAAAGTTTTTCTTCTGGAGTTAATTGTGTTTCACCTTTAGGAGTAACTTTACCCACTAAGATGTCACCACCATTAACTTCAGCACCAATGTATACAACACCTGATTCATCTAATTTAGATAATGCAGATTCACCAACGTTAGGAATATCAGAAGTAATTTCTTCTGAACCTAATTTAGTGTCACGAGCGATACATGATAATTCCTGAATATGAATAGTTGTGAAACGATCTTCTTTCGTTACACGCTCAGAAATCAACATTGAATCCTCGAAGTTATAACCATTCCAAGGCATGAATGCGATACGCATGTTTTGACCAAGAGCCAAATCACCTAAATCGGTAGATGGACCATCGGCTAACACGTCACCACGTTGCACTGGTTCGCCAACATTACAAGTTGGACGTTGGTTAATACAAGTATTCTGGTTTGAACGAGTGTATTTAGTTAAGTTATAGATATCGATACCGGCTTCACCAGCGTGCATTTCGTTTTCGTTAACACGAACAACGATACGACTTGCATCTACATAATCAACTACACCACCACGTTTAGCTACTGCTGTTACACCTGAGTCAACTGCAATAACACGTTCCATACCAGTACCAACTAAAGGCTTATCAGCTTTTAATGTAGGTACGGCTTGACGTTGCATGTTCGCACCCATTAAGGCACGGTTAGCATCATCGTGTTCTAGGAACGGGATAAGTGATGCCGCAACAGAGATAATCTGTTGTGGTGAAACATCCATATACTGAACTTGTTCTGATGACATAAGAGTAAATTCATTCTTATGACGACAGTTTACAAGACCTTCAGTAAGCGCTTTATTAGCGTCAACAGCTGCGTTCGCCTGAGCGATTACGAAGTTACCTTCTTCGATAGCTGAAAGGTAGTCAATTTCGTCAGTTACTACACCGTCAATTACTTTACGGTACGGAGTTTCTAAGAAACCGTAGTCGTTAGTACGAGCGTAACAAGATAACGAGTTGATCAAACCGATGTTTGGACCTTCCGGAGTTTCGATTGGACATACACGACCATAGTGAGTCGGATGTACGTCACGTACTTCGAAACCTGCACGTTCACGTGTTAAACCACCCGGACCTAAAGCAGAAATACGACGTTTATGCGTTACTTCTGATAACGGGTTGTTTTGATCCATGAATTGCGACAACTGTGAAGAACCAAAGAATTCTTTAACAGCTGCTGAAATAGGCTTAGCATTGATTAAATCTTGTGGCATTACTGCGTCAAGATCTCCTAATGATAAACGTTCACGTACAGCACGCTCTACACGAACTAAACCAACACGGAATTGGTTTTCAGCCATTTCGCCAACTGAACGAATACGACGGTTACCTAAGTGATCGATATCATCAACTTCGCCTTTACCGTCACGGATAGCGATCAACGTCTTCATTACTTCGATAATGTCATCTTTCGATAAGATGCCAGAACCAGTACTTTCGCTGCGACCTACACGACGGTTAAATTTCATGCGACCAACAGTTGATAAGTCGTAACGCTCGTCTGAGAAGAATAAGTTCTCAAATAAGCCTTCAGCTGCATCTTTTGTTGGTGGCTCACCTGGACGCATCATACGATAGATTTCAACTAATGCTTCTAAGCGGTTAGTTGTGCTATCAACACGTAAGGTGTCTGACATGTATGAACCACAATCGAATTCATTCATGTATAGTGTTTCGAATGACTTAAAGCCAGCTTCTGAAAGTTCAGCAAGCAACTCTAATGTTAATTCGGTATTTGCTTCAGCAATTACTTCGCCAGTCGATTTATTTACATAAGCTTTCGCTAATGAACGACCTACGATGTATTCTGCTGGTACGTCTAATGTCGTTACACCTTCTTTTGCAAGAGTACGAATATGACGAGCAGTAATACGACGACCTTGTTCTACAAGAACGTCTTTACCTAGTTTGATATCAAACGTTGCAGTTTCACCGCGTAAACGTTCTGGCACAAGCTCCATAACTAGCTTGTTCTTTTTAATATCAAAACGGGTAGTTTCAAAGAATATTTCTAAGATTTCTTCTGTAGAATATTCTAATGCACGTAAGATAATTGACGCAGGTAATTTACGGCGTCTATCTATACGAACAAATAAGTTATCTTTTGGATCGAATTCAAAGTCTAACCAAGAACCACGGTAAGGAATAACGCGTGCGTTATATAATACTTTACCTGATGAGTGAGTTTTACCTTTATCGTGATCAAAGAAAACACCTGGAGAACGGTGTAATTGTGAAACAATAACACGCTCAGTACCATTGATTACAAAAGTACCGTTGTCTGTCATGATTGGGATTTCGCCCATGTAGACTTCTTGTTCTTTAATATCTTTAACTGTACCGGCTGCAGCTTCTTTATCGTAAACTACCATTCGTAGTTTCACGCGTAATGCGGCAGAGTATGTTACACCACGGATTTGACATTCTTTAACGTCAAATAATGGCTCACCTAAACGGTAGCTAACATATTGTAATTCTGAATTACCAGAATAACTTTTTATTGGAAATACACTACGGAAAGCGGCTTCAAGGCCAACTGCGCCCGTCGAGTCGATATCAATAAACTTACGGAAAGATTCAAGTTGGATAGATAGAAGGAATGGATAGTCCATTACTTTCTTGCTCTTACCAAAATCCTTTCTAATTCGTTTCTTCTCAGAATAAGAGTAAACCATGGGTTCCTCATCTTGCTGGTTATGGCCGAATCTGTCTTTGCAGACAGGAATAAAACTAAATATCAGACACTTAATTAATAAATGTTAATGTTATGTTGATATCTAATATGCACTGTTTTGGTCTAAAAAAAAACCAATATTTACCTCGAAAAAAATATCGTCGGTATTTAGCGCAAAAAGGCCGGTGACGATTAAGCCACCAGCCATTGCCTAATTAGGCAGATAATCTGTAAAAATCAGATTATTTAAGCTCAATAGTTGCGCCTGCAGCTTCAAGGTCAGCTTTAAGAGCTTCAGCTTCAGCTTTCTCAACGCCTTCTTTGATTGCTTTTGGAGCAGCTTCAACTAATTCTTTAGCTTCTTTAAGGCCTAAACCTGTAGCGCCACGAACAGCTTTGATTACAGCTACTTTCTTCTCACCGAATGAAGTCATTACAACATCAAATTCAGTTTGTTCAGCAGCAGCACCACCAGCGTCACCGCCAGCAACAGCAACAGCTGCAGCAGCTGATACGCCAAATTTTTCTTCCATTGCTTCAACTAAAGCAACAACATCCATTACAGACATTTCTGCAACTGCGTTTAAAATATCTTCTTGAGAGATAGACATGTTCATCTTTCCTATTTAATTAAACAGTACCTTTAAAGTAGGCCTGCTTGGTATAACTATATAAATACAAGTTAACAGCTAAAATTAAGCTGCTTCTTGTTCTTTCTGATCGCGAATTGCAGCAATAGTGCGGGCAAGTTTGCCTGCAGATGCTTCTTTCATAACGCTCATTAAACGTGCAATAGCTTCGTCGTATGTAGGTAATTTCGCAAGAACCTGAACATCAACAGCTTCACCTTCGTATGCAGCAGCTTTAAGTTCGAAGTCTTCGTTAGTTTTAGCGAAGTCTGCGAATAAACGCGCTGCAGCACCTGGGTGCTCGTTTGAAAATGCAATTAATGAAGGACCAACTAAAGTGCTAGAAACACACTCAAATGGAGTACCTTCTAATGCGCGACGTGCTAACGTATTACGAACAACTTTCATCCATACGCCGTTTTCACGAGCTTCTTTACGCAAAGTAGTAATTGCACCAACTGTAACACCACGGGCATCCGCGATTACAGCTGATTGAGCGCCACTAGCAGCTTCTTGAACTTCAGCAACAATTGCTTTTTTATCATCAAGATTGATAGCCATTGGCTTAACTCCTGGTTAACCGGTTTAACCGGTTGTTAAAACTCCTAAAACAATCATTTGTTTTAGGCCATTTACGGCGAGAGCCAGAAATTTAAGGAAATATCTGGGTAACACCATCTACGTAGGAAATTAAATAATTATCGCCATACTCATAAAGTACTTAAGGTTCTAATTATACCTACGGTCTTGGACGGGAGCTGAGTTAAATCCTTGCGGAAGCATGAATCATGCCACTCAGCACCTACCAAATTTTTAGAGGCGAAATTATAGACTAACTTCGACCTCTTGTAAACGCTTATTAAGCTTCAGATAACGAACCTTGAGCAACGGCAACACCGGCACCCATAGTTGTTGAAATACTGATTTTCTTAATGTAAGTACCCTTCGCTTGCGAAGGCTTAGCTTTCTTAAGAGCTTCTAGTAAAGAAACTAAGTTCTGTTCTAGGTGAGCGTTTTCAAAGTCAACTTTACCGATAGTAGTATGGATAATACCATTCTTATCGTTGCGGTAACGTACTTGACCAGCTTTTGCGTTTTTAACAGCAGTAGCAACGTCAGGAGTTACAGTACCAACTTTAGGGTTAGGCATTAAACCACGAGGACCTAATACTTGACCTAATTGGCCTACAACACGCATTGCATCTGGAGTAGCAATAACTACGTCAAAATCCATGTTACCAGCTTTAACTTGTTCAGCTAAATCTTCCATGCCGATAATATCAGCACCGGCTTCTTTAGCTTTCTCAACGTTTGCGCCTTGTGTAAACACAGCAACACGAACGTCACGACCAGTACCGTGAGGTAGTACAGATGCACCACGTACGTTTTGGTCAGATTTACGTGCATCGATGCCTAATTTAATAGCAACATCAACACTTTCTTTGAATTTAGCAGTTGCTAATTCTTTCAATAAAGCTAAAGCTTCATTGATTTCGTATTCTTTTAATACGTCTACTTTCTCACGGATAATGCGAGCGCGTTTTGATAATTTAGCCATTGATTAGTCCTCTACCACTAAACCCATTGAACGAGCAGAACCCGCAATGGTACGCACTGCAGCTTCTAATGAGCCAGCAGTTAAATCAGGTTCTTTCATCTTAACGATTTCTTCAAGTTGTGCAGTTGTAACTGTACCAACTTTTTCAGTGTTAGGACGACCAGAACCACTCTTGATACCAGCAGCTTTCTTAAGTAAGTAAGATGCAGGTGGAGTTTTCGTGTCAAAAGTAAACGAGCGATCGTTGTATACAGTAATTACTACTGGTACTGGAGCGCCTTTTTCTAAAGAATCTGTTTTTGCGTTAAACGCTTTACAGAATTCCATGATGTTCACACCGTGTTGACCTAGTGCAGGACCCACTGGTGGTGACGGGTTAGCTGCACCAGCAGCAACCTGTAGCTTGATTAAAGCTGTGACTTTCTTAGCCATGTTTTAATACCTTATATATGGGTGCAAACGCCATTATTAAAAACAGCTCCCCGTTAACAAAAAACGATTTTATTTGGTCTCCAAACAAAATCGGTAGCGGATTATATATTAATGTTCAGTAAATGTGCAAGTAGATAACTGCGATTTGTTTAAAATAAACGCAATTGCTTGTAGGTAAGATTTTTCAAGCGCTAAGCAAAGTTAGCTAAAGGCTTTATTAGTTAATGTATTGAAATCAAAATATGCCAATTAAACCAACGAGTAATATCCATAAGCCCAAAAATAATTTTAATTTTTTTGCTCCTAATGCTTGGGCAATATAACGGGCGATAAAACCACCAATTAATGCACCAGGAGCTGCATACATCAATACATCATACGAAATAAGTTGGTTATATATAAAAAATGGTACACCAGCTAATACGGTACAGGCTGAAACCATAACTCCGGCAGCTACAGAAAACATTACAGAAAAGCCTCTTAGTAATAATATTACTGCTAATATTTCACCAACACCAACCGAAATCCACGCTGTTATGATACCGCCAATAAAACTTGTTGCCGCGATAAGCAAAATTTCTAACTTGGTTAATTCAATAACACCCCTATGGCTCGATCTGCTGCGCACATAAACACAATGCAATAACACAATCACACCAAACACCAATGAAAATAGGCTAAACATGTTATTGATTGACGACATGGCTTGCCAGTTAGCATATTGCACTAAAAACAAACCAAGAATTGAAAAAGGAATGCTAACGCCTAGTGTTCGATAAAACAGGCTAACTTTTTCAATTTTTTGCTGGTCATGGCCACGAAAAAAATTGAGCCAAGAAATACTGCCCATAGTCATACCAAAACATTGGATAGCAAAACTGGTTGCTATTATATGCTCAACATCCATGCTTAAGGCTTGAAAGGAAGGCACAAAGACAACCCCGCCTCCTGCCCCCGTAGAGTTTGCCGCAATAGCTCCCGCGATACCTAAAAATAAAAAACCACCAAACTCGCTAATAGATTTTAATGGCTCTGCTTGTGCAAAAAAGAATACAAGCCAAAGAACTAAAAGAATTATTGATACAACAATAGCTTTATAGTTTGCTTTTAGTTTTTTAACAGGAAATATTTTTGAGGTTAGTTGATGCAAATTAAATCAGCATAAGTTGAACAAATAAGAGTTTTAACATAGTAAATAGATATAGGCTTTATAGCAACTATTGCTGGACCCATTTATTGACGCAGATACAAAAAAGCCAGGCATTGCCTGGCTCTTAAAAAATAGGAAAAGTATTAACCTTTCTCAACTTGAATAAATTCAAGTTCAACTGGTGTAGAACGACCAAAGATAGATACAGAAACTTTGATTCTGCTCTTTTCATAGTCAAGCTCTTCAACAACACCATTAAAGTCAGCAAATGGACCGTCGATAACACGAACAACTTCGCCTGGCTCAAATAATGTTTTAGGTCTTGGCTTATCAGTTGAATCTTCAAGACGTTGTAAAATTCTATCAGCTTCTTTCTGGGTAATAGGTGCAGGACGATCAGTAGTTCCGCCAATAAAACCTAATACACGAGGAACACTTTTAACTAAATGCCATGCTTCTAAGTCATCAGCAACCATTTGAATTAAAACATAACCTGGGAAGAATTTACGTGCACTTTTACGCTTTTGACCAGCGCGCATTTCTACAACTTCTTCAGTAGGTACTAAGATCTGACCAAACTTGTCTTCTAAGCCTTGGATTTCAATGTGTTCTAACAATGTTTTTTGTACACGTGCTTCATAACCTGAAAACGCCTGTACAACATACCATCTTAATTTAGTTTCTTCAGTCATAATTAAACCTGCAATGATGTAGTAAAGCTAACGATTTGATATAAAAGAGAATCCAATCCCCAAAGAACTAATGCCATAAATACAGTAGCTACAAGAACGATACCTGTAGTTTGTACAGCTTCTTGTCTAGTTGGCCATACTACCTTGCGTACTTCGATACGAGCTTCTTTAGCAAAAGCTAAACCATCACGACCTTTAGTTGTTTGTGCAGCAATTAAACCTGCTACAACAACTGCAGCTACTACAGCACCAGCACGAGCTAAAACTGAAAGCTCACCAAAATAATAATTACCGAAAACGGCACCACCTAAAAGTAGAAAAACTAATAACCACTTTAAAGAATCTAGAGAACCACTTTCTGGGTTTTCTGTACTTGCATTCATAACTACAACCTGTTCCCGTCACTCAGACAAAACAACCCCGTTTAATAACGCGGTTTAGAAAATATGGCAGGGGTGGAGAGACTCGAACTCCCAACCGTCGGTTTTGGAGACCGCCGTTCTACCAATTGGAACTACACCCCTAAACTTCAATTACTAAGCTATAAACTCACCTTAGTATAGTTACACTTATCATGTGATTCTTAGATTTTGTTTGGAAAAATTAAGATTAACATCAGAAGTGAGGCGTTATTATACGTTTTAATATGGATTACTCAAGCGATAATTAACTAAATATGGCTAAAGATAATAAAGTTTATCCAATTTTTATTGTTAAAAAATCACAGTACATAAAACTAACCTAACTTTACATAATTAGAATATTTCTTGTTTTATTATGGCTATTTTTAATGCGAGTAAATTATATGTCTAAAATTCTTACAAAAATAAGTCTTGTTTGCATTGTTGTTGCAAGCTTTATCCTTCAGACAGCTTCAGCCTTAGAACAAGAAAATTCTATTAAAATAAATAACAATGTGCTTGTTTTGAATGGACAAGGGATCCGCGATAAGTTTTTCTTTGATGTTTATTCCGCTGCTTTGTATTTAGAGCAGCCATCAAATAATGGTTTAGAGATAATCAACAGTAATAAGCAAATGACAATACGTTTAATTATGCTTAGAGATGTTGATGGTGATTCAATGCGAGGCGCTATTAAGGATGGTTTTGTTTCGTCACTTGGCGATCAATATCCAAATTTGGAAAAAGATATCCAGTTATTCTTAACAACTTTTGGAGATGAGGCTAGTTACGGCAATGTTTATACTTTGAGTTACCAACAAGATATTGGTACTACTATTTATATCAACAATACAAAAACTGAAATAATAAAAGGCTTTGAATTTAAACAAGCTTTATTTTCAATTTGGTTAGGCGATAAGCCTGCACAAGAAAGCTTAAAACAAGAGTTACTTGGTAACTAATAGCCTCTAATGTAATAGAAGCATGTAGATAATTCATGAATTAAAATTTTTTAACTATTTGACCAATAATTCATATATCAAAGTAAGTTATTGGTCAAAGCGTTGCAGTGTTAATTAATCATTAACGTTTCAACCCATATAGGATTTGTTCCGGTTTTGTATTGCACAACTTTTGTTAAATTACCCGTTGATTGATCAATTTTATAAACGCCAAGTTTATTATCTCGCTGACCTGCTACGTAAAGGTAATCGCCTGTTTTATTAAGGCTAAATGAACGAGGAAAATGCTCTACTGGAAATTCTTTAACTAGCGTTAAACTGCCATCGATAACATTAACTTTATAAGCAATGATTTGGTCCAACTGTTTTTGTTTATCCCTACTTGAAATATAAAGAAACCTTTTGTCTGGAGATAAATGCAAATCAGCAGTTGTGATCCTGCCAGTAACATCATTACTACTAGTAAGAGTTTGCTTTAAAACTAATCCGCCTTTATTTGGAAGCCATTGCCAAACTGCAACACCCGGTTTAATTCGTTCTTGAGTAGAATAAGCAACATTTAATGTTGGATGAAATATTAAGTGTCTCGGTTGCGCTGCCCCCTGAGTTGGCCCTAATGCAGACTCTAACTTAGTCACGTTGCCACTATTCGTATCAAAAGCGAGTTGAAATATTTTGTTAGGTCCAGTTGCTGGCACAAACAAGGTCTTATTATCTGGGCTAAAACGCACTGCATGGGATTTTTTTTTCAAGTGTTATTTCTTTTGCTAGCTCACCTTTAAATATACCTTTTTCAAGCTTCCAAATAGAAACAACCCCATGGCGATAACTAGCTCCTACTATATATTGATCATTTAGATCAGTTTTTAACTCAGTAGCTTTTGCGTTAATAGGTGCATTATATAAAAAGTTCAATTTACCATCATCAGTTACCAGATACGTAGCAATTGATGGTTGTTTGCGATCACCATCAATTAGAGCTTGTGCATAAAGATATTTTTTATCCCGAGAGAAAGTGAACGTCGAAAGACCAGCAAGTTCAACCTTATGATAATCAGATAACTTACCTGTTTCAGGGGCTACCTCTTTGATATCTATTGTTTCGGCATGGGCAAGATAGAGTAATTCTTGTGCTGCAAATATGGGAGCACTATTAGTAATTAAGATTAGTAGTATTAAATATTTAATTTTGATATCTGCCTTAAACTTTTATATCAATATTACTGATTTCATCAGAATTGTAAATTAGATGTTTTTCGGTATTTAAGTACTAGAACCACCATGGTTCGACTGAATTTTTATAATGACGTGCATGGATGCACTAATGCCGTGGACACATGGATGTGTAGGAGCGGTGACGGTGAATTTTTCGAGATATCATTGAATATCCACAGAGTTTGTTAACTTACACTGCGTCATCCCGTCATGCTTTTGGACGGGACCTCCTAAATTGACAGCGTGCTTACTATATTTCAGACAATAAAAAAGGCCGCGAAGCGACCTTTTTTTGTATTGTTTAAAAACATCGATTAGTCGATGATTTTAGATACAACACCAGCACCAACTGTACGGCCACCTTCACGAATAGCGAAGCGTAAACCTTCTTCCATCGCGATTGGGTTGATTAGTTCAACAACAAACTTAAGGTTGTCGCCAGGCATTACCATTTCTACACCTTCAGGAAGCTCTACAGCACCTGTGATATCTGTTGTACGGAAGTAGAACTGTGGACGGTAACCTTTGAAGAATGGCGTATGACGACCACCTTCATCTTTACTTAACACGTATACTTCTGATTCGAATTTAGTGTGTGGGTTAACTGAACCAGGCTTACATAATACTTGACCACGTTGTACGTCTTCACGCTTAGTACCACGTAATAAAACACCACAGTTCTCACCAGCACGACCTTCGTCAAGAAGCTTACGGAACATTTCAACACCAGTACAAGTAGTAGTAGTTGTGTCTTTGATACCTACGATAGCAACTTCGTCACCTACACGTACGATACCACGCTCAACACGACCAGTTACAACCGTACCACGACCTTGGATTGAGAAAACATCTTCGATTGGAAGGATGAAGTCACCGTCGATTGCACGCTCTGGCTCTGGAATGTAAGAATCAAGTGCGTCAGCTAGTTCAACAACTTTCTCTTCCCACTTAGCTTCACCTTGAAGTGCGCCTAAAGCAGAACCTTGGATTACTGGTAAGTCATCACCTGGGAAGTCGTATTCTGAAAGAAGTTCACGAACTTCCATTTCTACTAATTCTAGTAATTCTTCGTCGTCTACCATGTCACATTTGTTCATGAATACGATGATGAAAGGAACACCAACTTGACGAGAAAGTAAGATGTGCTCACGTGTTTGTNGATACCACGCTCAACACGACCAGTTACAACAGTACCACGACCTTGGATTGAGAAAACATCTTCGATTGGAAGAATGAAGTCACCGTCGATTGCACGCTCTGGCTCTGGAATGTAAGAATCAAGTGCGTCAGCTAACTCAACAACTTTCTCTTCCCACTTAGCTTCACCTTGAAGTGCGCCTAAAGCAGAACCTTGGATCACTGGTAAGTCATCACCTGGGAAATCGTATTCAGAAAGAAGTTCACGAACTTCCATTTCTACTAATTCTAGTAATTCTTCGTCGTCTACCATGTCACATTTGTTCATGAATACGATGATGAAAGGAACACCAACTTGACGAGAAAGTAAGATGTGCTCACGTGTTTGTGGCATAGGACCATCTGTAGCAGCAACTACTAAGATTNCGCCTAAAGCAGAACCTTGAATTACTGGTAAGTCATCACCTGGGAAGTCGTATTCTGAAAGAAGTTCACGAACTTCCATTTCTACTAATTCTAGTAATTCTTCGTCGTCTACCATGTCACATTTGTTCATGAATACGATGATGAAAGGAACACCAACTTGACGAGAAAGTAGGATGTGCTCACGTGTTTGTGGCATAGGACCATCTGTAGCAGCAACTACTAAGATTGCGCCGTCCATTTGTGCAGCACCAGTGATCATGTTTTTAACGTAATCGGCGTGACCAGGACAATCTACGTGTGCGTNGAAAGAAGTTCACGAACTTCCATTTCTACTAATTCTAGTAATTCTTCGTCGTCTACCATGTCACATTTGTTCATGAATACGATGATGAAAGGAACACCAACTTGACGAGAAAGTAAGATGTGCTCACGTGTTTGTGGCATAGGACCATCTGTAGCAGCAACTACTAAGATAGCGCCGTCCATTTGTGCAGCACCTGTGATCATGTTTTTAACGTAATCGGCGTGACCAGGACAATCTACGTGTGCGTAGTGACGAGTTTCTGTATCGTATTCGATGTGAGAAGTATTGATTGTAATACCACGCTCACGCTCTTCTGGAGCGTTATCGATTTGTGCGAAATCACGAACTTCACCACCGTGAACTTTAGTTAAAACTGCTGAGATTGCAGCTGTTAAAGTTGTTTTACCGTGGTCAACGTGTCCGATTGTACCAACGTTTACATGTGGTTTCGAACGTTCAAATTTTTCTTTAGCCATTAGTCTTTGCCTTAAAAATTAAAAGAGTTTTTCAAAGTAAAGTTAATGATAGATGGATAATTGAAATTGTACAAAAAAGGAACGAATAAATAGAGTAAGTATGATGAAATATGTTTTAAATTTTTTAACTATAGAGGAGATGATGGAACAGGAAATAGATGGTGCTAATAGGCAGATTCGAACTGCCGACCTCACCCTTACCAAGGGTGCGCTCTACCAACTGAGCTATATCAGCGCTTTTAATTCTAAAGATAATGGAGCGGACGGCGGGAATCGAACCCGCAGCTTTAGCTTGGAAGGCTAAGGTATTACCACTATACGACGTCCGCAAATCTATAAGATTATCTCGCAAGAAGAAATGGTGGAGGGAGGTGGATTCGAACCACCGAAGGCTGAGCCGTCAGATTTACAATCTGATCCCTTTGGCCACTCGGGAACCCCTCCATATTCTTTTGCACTACTGAAGTAGTATTAATGGTGCCGTCTGCCGGAGTCGAACTGGCGACCTACTGATTACAAGTCAGTTGCTCTACCAACTGAGCTAAGACGGCACTACATTAAGTGGAGCGAATTCTAGATGAATGTTTTGCACCATGCAATAGATAATTTTAAAAAAATTAAATTTTTTTTCTGTTTGCTGTTTTTTTACTCGCTTTTGTAAGAAAAATATAAACAAATCAACCTAACGAATGATTTTTAGACAAATATCAAAATTATTTTATAAATCTTTGCATGCCAATAAATATTAACTGCTCTTCCAATTTACTCTTGTAGTTACAGTGCTTTTTTAATTCGCAACCATTACCGCCGGTAAATATAACTCTATCGATCACAACACCGCTTTGTTTCGCTTGTAGTACTGCATAATCAACCAATGCATTACTTGCTGCCCAGCAACCATAATTAACATTGTCATTTGTATTTAAGCCAAACTCTATTGATTCAACTTTATTGATAACGCCTTTTACTTTATCGGTGTTATCAAATAACGAATTTATCATTAACTCAACTCCCGGCACTATCCAACCTCCGAGATGATTGCCACTAGCAGCAAGTACATCAAAAGTAGTAGCCGTGCCGGAATCTACTATTAATAAGTTGTGATTCGGATAAAGAGCCTGTGCACCAAGTACGGCAATCCAACGATCGGCCCCCATCTGCTGATAGTCTTGGTAACCGTTTATAATGCCAAAAGTGTTGGCTTGTGTATTTAGCTGTTGAAATTTGATGCTTTGACTTTTCGCCCAAACTGCAATTTCATCAACAACGCTCTGGTTTGCAACAGCCACAATAATTATCGAGTTAATTTCAGTTAAAGTTTCTAATTCTTGGAGAATATTAATGCAGGCAGTATTTGTTATTGCAGATAATCGTTGATCATTTTCTATAACGTATTTAGCCCTTGTATTACCTATATCAATAAGAATATTCACTAGGCACTCCTTAAGCTCACTTCACCACCATAAATAGGTTTTTGCTTACCATCAACTTCCAGTAATAACGCTCCACTAGCATTAATACCTCGGCAAATACCTCTAGTTTCATTCTCACCTGTAACCAACCTAACGGCTTTGTTGATAAAGAAATCTTGTCGCTGCCAGTCAGCGAGCATAGGTGATAATCCAAACTTATGATGTTGCTCTAGGCGCTTACTGATAGTAGCAATAAGATTAGCGGCTAGAATGTTTCTATCAATAGGTGCATTAACTGCTTGTTGTAAATCTATCCAAGGCTGATCTATTAGGCTCGCGCTTAGCTGTGGCATATTTAAATTCAGCCCTAAACCAACAACACAGTTGCCAGGACCAACACTTTGCCCTTCAAGTTCAACTAATATGCCAGCTAATTTTTTACCTTGAATATAAATATCATTTGGCCATTTTAATTGTACGTCTAAATCGTATTCTGACTTTAAAACATCACTAACAGCTAATCCTATAACAATTGATATTCCCATCGCAGCACTTAAGCCTTGCTCTAAGTGCCAATACATTGATAGGTATAAATGCGAGCCAAAAGGAGAAATCCACTGCTTGCCTCTACGGCCACGACCAGAAGATTGGTATTCAGCAATACATACCTGTCCATGGGTTACATTATTAGGTAGGCGCCTCATTAAATATGAGTTGGTTGAATCAATTAAGTTATGTACTTCAACAATGTTTTTAGCGCCATGCTCGCGCAATAATTGACTAATGACACTTTGCTCTAACAGCTGAATGGGATTAGCTAGTTTATAACCCTTACCTTGTACTGAAAATATATCTAAGCCCATTTCAGTGAGTACTTTAATATGTTTAGATATAGCGGTGCGACTAACACCTGTTTCAGCCGCTAGCACTTGACCTGAAATAAACTTGCCATCGGCAAGCCTTTTAATTAACTCTTCTCTTACTACTTTAGCCATGACTAGAGATTTTCCAATAATACTTCACCACAGTTTGCTATGAGGCGAACTTCAGGTTCTAAATTAACACCGAATTTTTTAAATACACTGCGTTGCACAAATTTAGCTAGTGCAATTACATCTTCGCCAGATGCATTATCTACATTAACCAAGACTAATGCTTGTAATTTATGTACTGCTGCACCACCTATGGTTTTGCCTTTTAAACCACATTCTTGAATTAACCAGCCAGCAGCTAGCTTTATATCGCCATTAGCCAATGGATAAGAAATCAGTTGTGGGTATTGCTGTTTAATATTTTCAAATAGCGCTGCATTTACTACAGGATTTTTGAAAAAGCTGCCGGCATTAGGCAATTGCTTAGGATCGGGTAATTTAGCTTGACGTATAGCAACAACTTGCTCAAATACTTGCTTTGGTGTTGGCGTATTACCTAATTCATTAAGACCAGCGTAATTTAATAATGGCTGCCACTTTTTATTTAACTTTATGCCTATTGCTATCACTAGGCCTTTATTTTTTAATGCGCCTTTAAAAATACTATTACGGTAGGCAAACTGACAATCTTGCTTGGATAATACTTGCACTTTACCTGTAGTAAAATCAAACCACTTCACATAGTCACATACATCTGCAAATTCAATACCGTAGGCTCCAATATTTTGAATCGGTGCTGCACCACAATTACCAGGTATTAGCGCTAAATTTTCCAAGCCAGCAATATTATTGTTTAAACAATACTGCACTAGTTCATGCCAATCTTCACCGCTGGCAACGTCGAGTAAGTATGAATCACTAGTCTCTGTTAGCTTAATTCCTTTAAAGTCTGGGCAAATGATTGTCCCTTGATAATCATTAATAAATAATGAGTTACTTCCACCTCCCAAGATATAAAACTGCTTAGGTAGCGTTTTAGTAAACTGTTCAAGTTGAGCTAAATCGGTGAGGGTTACGATCTCTTGTGCTTTTGCATTTATAGCAAAACTATTTAGAGACTTAAGAGATAAACTTGCTTGTGACATTAATAATATTTTCTTGAATATTTAATTTGATTGTAACGGATAAGAAGAACAGATTCTAGGAAGCAGCCACTTGGAGCTATTATTGGTATTAAACATAAAAGGAGCCGAAGCTCCTTTTATTTAATTATTACTTATGAAATGGCTTACTGTACTTATGTACTGCATTAATAAAGTGTCCTGCATGCTCAGGGTTAACATCTGGGTGGATACCATGACCAAGGTTGAATACATGACCAGTACCGCCTTCACCAAAGCCATTTAAGATAGTTTGTACTTCTTGTTCAATACGCTCTTTTGGTGCGTATAGCATTGAAGGGTCCATATTACCTTGTAGAGCAACTTTATCACCAACGCGTGCTTTTGCATCTTCGATATTAATAGTCCAGTCTAAGCCTACTGCGTCACAACCTGTTGCCGCGATAGACTCTAACCACATACCACCATTTTTAGTAAATAGAGTTACTGGTACTTTGCGACCTTCGTTTTCACGAGTAAGACCATCAACAATTTTCGCCATATATTGCAATGAAAACTCTTTATACATAGCTGGTGATAGCACACCACCCCATGTATCAAATACCATAACCGATTGTGCACCTGCAGCAATTTGAGCATTTAAATAAGAGATCACAGAGTCTGCTAATTTATCTAGTAATAAATGTAATGTTTGCGGATCGCTAAACATCATTTTTTTAATTTTAGTGAATGCTTTTGAACTACCGCCTTCGATCATGTAAGTTGCTAAAGTCCATGGGCTGCCAGAGAAACCGATTAGTGGTACTTCACCTTTAAGTTCTTTGCGGATTGAACGCACAGCATTCATTACATATTGTAATTCGCCTTCTGGATCTGGCTGGCCAATTTTTTTAACATCTGCAGAGCATGTGATTGGACGTTCAAATTTAGGACCTTCACCCGTTTCAAAATAAAGACCTAAGCCCATAGCGTCAGGAATAGTTAAAATATCACTAAATAAAATTGCGGCATCTAATGGAAAACGACGTAAAGGCTGAATAGTAACTTCGGTAGCTAACTCCGTGTTACGGCAAAGCGCCATAAAATCGCCCGCATCTTTGCGAACTTCCTTATACTCTGGTAAGTACCTACCTGCTTGACGCATCATCCAAACTGGAGTGTAGTCAACTGGCTGCTTTAGCAACGCACGTAAGTACGTATCATTCTTTAATGTTGTCATTTATATTTCCGTAACGGTATCGGTAAAAATTTTGCGATATTCTACCCAAAGTTCAGTTCAGATACTATGGATGAGATCAAACTTAGTGAAAATTATGAGTTTTTTTGTAAAAAAGTGTTGCTAAACCGAAAATGCTTTGTTATAAACTTTACAAGCTTTTAAAGAATAACTAATAAGAAGCTAGATTTACTAGACCAAACAGCGAGCATTTCAGGCCTTATCATTGATAAGGCCTTTTTATTTCCTAAAATAAAAGTTAGTTAAATATAGATGTTCGACTAACTTTAAATAATGAAAGTTTTTCTGATCTTAATCCTACTTTTTTCTAGCCAACAGCTATTCGCTTTTGACACGAAAACTCACCGCTTAGTATGTCAGCTTGCCTATCAACAGCTACCTATCAGTAAGCAAAAGAATATAGATATACTTTTTAATAAAATGGCAAAGCAAGAACAGTATCGAATCAACCAGTACTTACACCGAAGTAAAGACACTAAAGTGCATTACATTGACTCATGCGTTTGGGCTGATGCCATAAAACAAGACAAAAAATATAAAAAGTACAATAATTGGCATTTTATCAATATAGCTAGAGACCAAAATAGAGTTAGCAAGTCAGCGTGTAACCATGATTGTATTATTGATGCTATCGATATTCACCATCATCAGTTTATTCACAGCTCACAACAGCCTTGGTTAAAAACTCAAGCATTAATGTTTATCTCCCACTGGATCGCCGATTTACACCAACCTTTACATGTGAGTTTCAAGTCCGATCTTGGCGGAAATAAAACAAAAGTAATCAGCTCAAATAAACGTTGTAATAACCTTCATGCAATTTGGGATCATTGTTTAATTTGGTTAGAAAAACCAAACTATCAGCAAGTTTTAACCGAGCTTAGCTTTGCAAGGTCAATTAATTCTAAGGATGAGATTAATTCCAAAAACGTGCTGTTGTGGGCAAATGAGTCGTTCGCAATTACACGTAATAAAGCAACTCGATATTGTGATTTAAATACAATAGATAACGAATGTAAAAGTACTACAGGGCCACTTTACTTATCTAAAAAATATTATGTCCATAATAGCTCTGTGCTCAAAGATAGAATCAAACAAGCAAGTCGTCGCTTGTATGTATTTTTAGATAAACAATTTTGAAAAGACACAAAAAAGCCAGGCAATGCCTGGCTCTTTAAATTTTAAAAACTTTAGGTTAGTGACCGTGATCTGCTTCTGGAGCTTCTGGTGTAACGATATCAAGTAATTCAACTTCAAATACTAATGTAGCATTACCAGGGATAGGACCTGTGCCATTTGGACCGTAGGCTAAGTTTGAAGGGATAACGAATTTGTATTTAGAACCAACATTCATTAATTGTACACCTTCAGTCCAACCAGGAATAACACCATTAAGAGGGAATTCGATTGGTTGGCCACGATCGTATGAACTATCAAATGTAGTTCCGTCGATTAAAGTACCTTTATAGTGAACTTTAACAGTGTCAGTTGCTAACGGGCTTGCACCTTCAGCTGCAGTTAATACTTGGTACTGTAAACCTGATTCAGTAACAGAAACACCTTCAACTTTAGCATTTTCATCTAAGAAAGCTTGACCTGCAGAGATATTCTTTTCGCTTTCAAGTGCTGCTGCAGCTTGTTTCTTCTCATTAACTTCTTGATCAAGAGCCATTAGAATTTCACGAATTTCATTTTCTTCTAATTGAGCTTTGCCTTGTAGACTTTCACTAAAGCCAGCAATAAGTAATTCTTTATCTAGTACAACACCAAATTTTTCTTGTTCAGCTAAATTGTTGTTCATGTAAGAGCCAATAGAAGCACCTAAACCGTAGGCTTGTTTTTGCGCATCAGTTTCTAATACTGCAGGCTTTGCTTCTTCTTGACCACCACAACCAGCTAATGCCATAACAGCAACAGCTACTAAAGTAGGTTTAACGATAAATTTCATTTGTTTCTCCAAAAAAACTTCATATATGGAGAATCTCCCCAAATACACTTAAATTTTATTTAATAAAGTCCCTTATACTAGCGACTATTTTTATAAAAAAATAGCCCTAAAATAGGACATAAATACATTATTAAATACTTATTTCAAATTTGCCTTTGTTATTAACCAAATCACTTAAAAACCAGTGTTTGTTATTACTTAAGGTTATTAGCAATGACATAGCTAAAAACTAACTTGTCCAACATATATGGAGATACAAATTAATTTTTAAAGGCTAATTTCTATTCTATTAGTATTTATTCGCGATTCTACTTCATTTAGTTGTTCATACGCCTACAATTAGCGATAATAGCAATATCGCAGTTTACAGGTAAGAAGATATGGCAACTGAGCAAGAGCTCTTAGGACAATTACAAGAAAGGCTAGATGCATTAGAAATGCGTACGGCATTTCAAGATGATGTAATTGAGCAATTAAATAATGAAATATCTATCCATCAAGAATACATTAGAGATTTAAAAGAAAAGCTAAACTTGATTGGTGAAAAGGTAAAAGATCTTAATTCACAACCAAATGATGAGCCTGTCGACGAAAGACCTCCTCATTATTAAACAAGGCTACTTTAAGGCTTAAACACGCCGATAACTTGCTCTTCGGTGCGAACTTGAGGTTCAACTTGCTCTTCTGGCTGAGTCATCTCCATGTCACAAGCAACACAACTTACTTTTTCGACATTGTTTTCTTTGGTTAATGCTAAAGTATCCATAGCATTACATTTAGGGCATTTAGCTCCGGCAATAAATCTTTTTTTCATAATTATAGTAATATTGGTTCAACACTGTATTTATAGCATTTTACCTTGGATAGCATGTTAGGTATATAAGCATTTAGTAAGTAACCACACTATAACCATAAAGGACATTAAATTGATTCTGGCATCAAACCTTAGTTTAGACCGAGGTACTAAAAATTTAATCATCTCATCAAGCTTTACTATTCACCCTGGCCATAAAGTAGGGTTAGTTGGCGCCAATGGCTGTGGTAAGTCATCTTTATTTGCCGCTTTACTTGGCGATTTACAACCCGATAGTGGTGATATAGAGATGCCAAGCTCATGGGCTATTGCTACGGTAAAACAAGAAACTCCAGCATTAACACAAACAGCGCTAGATTACGTTATGGATGGCGATAAGGAATTTCGTCAATTAGAACAACAATTAGAGCAGGCCAGACTTGATGACAATGGCAGTCAAGAAGCTTACTTGCTCAACAGTATTGATACCATAGATGGTTATAGTTTACCTGCCAGAGCGGGTGAATTGCTGCATGGTTTAGGCTTTACTCAAGATCAGTTAAACAACAGCGTAAGTAGTTTCTCTGGTGGTTGGCGCATGCGCTTAAACTTAGCACAAGCTTTGATCAGCCGCGCCGACTTAATGCTACTCGATGAGCCAACTAACCATTTAGATCTAGATGCGGTGCTTTGGCTACAACGTTGGTTAAAAAGATACACCGGGACATTAGTGCTAATTTCTCATGACCGAGACTTTCTTGATGATGTTATTGGCCAAATTCTACATATCGAGCAACAAAGAGCTAAGTTATATACAGGTAATTACTCAAGTTTTGAAAGGCAACGCGCTGAGCAGCTTGCCCAACAAGATGCAATGTATGCCAAGCAGCAACGTGAGGTTAAACATTTAACTTCGTTTGTCGACCGTTTTCGCGCTAAAGCATCAAAAGCTAAACAAGCACAAAGTAGATTAAAACGATTACAAAAATTACCAGACTTAATGCCTGCCCATGTAGATAGCCAATTTAGCTTTAACTTTATTAATCCTGGCCATATGCCCTACCCTCTACTATCGGTTGAGCAAGGTGATTGTGGTTATTCAGAGCAAGCAATTATATTAAAATCGGTAAACCTTACACTTGTACCGGGGAGTCGTATCGGCTTATTAGGGCGTAATGGCGCTGGTAAATCGACACTAATAAAATCCCTTGCAGGAGAGCTTGCTCTGCAACAAGGTAAAAGATTTTGTGCACAAGAACTTTCTGTAGGGTACTTTTCACAGCATCAGTTAGAGCAATTAAGAGCCGATGACTCTGCTATAAATCAGGTGCTATTAGCCAAACCAGAGTTTACCGAACTTGAAGCTAGAAACCATTTGGGTCGTTTTGGCTTTAGTGGCGACAAAGCGCTTAGTGTGGTTAATACTATGTCAGGTGGCGAGAAAGCTCGTTTAGTGCTTGCCCTTATCGTGCTTGAAAAACCACAATTATTGCTTCTTGATGAACCAACTAACCATTTAGACTTAGAAATGCGTCAAGCGCTTGTAATGGCCTTACAAGACTTTGAAGGGGCTATCATTCTTATTGCCCATGATAGATACCTACTTGAATCTTGTGTAGATGAGTTCTACATCGTTGGCAATGGTAAAGTAGATAACTTCGATGGCGATATCGATGATTATCAAAAATGGCTACAAGACGATAAAAAAGCAGCCTTATCTAAAGATAAAGAAGAAACTCCTACCGCTGACAAAGTCGATAAAAAAGAACTACGCCGTCAACAAGCAGAGCTTCGTAAACAAGCTGCGCCACTAAGAAAAAAAGCAGACCAACTCGAAAAACAAGTAAGTAAATGGCAAGCCGAGTTAGCCGAAGTTGAGCACCAATTAGCGCAAGTTGAAATTTATGAACAAGAAAATAAAAGCCAGCTTACAGAGTGTTTAAGTAAACAAGCAAAGCTTAAGCCGCAAATAGAAAGTGCCGAGGAAGAATGGATGGAGCTAGAAGAGCAAATTGAAGAGATTGTTGGCGGATAAACAAAATCAAGGTGTCAGAGTCAATGAAACACGTTTAATTGACTCTGACACCTTGATAATTAGTAATTACATTTTCTTAACGTAATCACTAATAATAACGATACGAGTGCCGTTAACTCTGCCTTCAATATGTAAAGGGTTTGAAGTAAGCGAAATATTTCTTACTGGCGTACCTCGTTTAGCGGTAAAGTTGGCACCTTTAACAACTAAGTCTTTAATTAATACCACATTATCGCCAGCCGCAAGTGTTGCTTTGTTATTATCTAAAGTAGGCTCTTCATCTTCTGGTGCATCACCAAATCCAGAATCGCCCCATGCACGAACATCATCTTCAAGATAAATCATATCTAATAAATCTTGCGCCCAACTCTCAGAATTTAAGCGTTTCAACATACGGTAAGCCATAACTTGCACAGCAGGTACTGGTGACCACATACTATCATTTAGACAGCGCCAGTGGGTCATATTGTAGTTGTCGTTAGAGTTGATTTGAGTATTACATGTATCACAAACTAAGATGCTCTTATCTGAATTAGGCTCTGCGACAGGTGGCACTTCATAAACTGATAAGTTGTCTACTGAGCCACAAAGCTCACATTTATTGCCACTACGTTCTTGTAATGCTTGTTCGATAGGCATGTTCATAGTCCTGATAAGTTTAAAGAGTTCATTATAGAAAATTAGCTATTTAGTATCATCATAAATATAGATTAATATTGCGTTATTAACCTAAAAGTTGCGCTAAATTAAATAATTAAGCTCAGAGTGGGATATTCAGATTTAAAAAGTCTACGCTAAGTACTATGATAAACAGATAAATTATATAGGGTTCACACTATGCAGCAATTAAAAAAATATTATCGTTCTTTCACGCAGTTCATTTTTGCTTTATTTACCTTAGTTATTTTTACAGGCTGTCAAACGGCTTCACAACCTGAACAAGAAAAATTATTAACACTAATTGGTCAACCATGGCAACTGGTCAATTTGCAGGGAAAACCGGCAATATTAGGTGATAATTTTCGCGCTTTAAATATTGAATTTCTTGATAATAAAAGTGTTTTTAGAGGTTTTGGTGGTTGTAATAATTATTCTGGTCGTTTTGATCACACCAGCGATAGCATAGAGTTTGGCCCAGCAATGGCGACTCGTAAGTTTTGTCCTAATACCATGGATCAAGAAATGGCTTTTTTCACCATCTTAGATAAAGTGGTTAGTTACAAAATTGCAGACAACCAATTATTTTTATTTGATAGTAAAGAACAAATCCTAGCTAGCTTTCAAGAATTACAATCTAATCAAGCTGAGCCTAAATAAAATATCAGTATAGCTTTAGCTCTTATCAGCATTTTTGTTATAATTCGCCCAGCACTTATCGAGCGTTCATAGAGAAGTAGATGATAAAGAAAAGCTCATTTAAACCTGCATGGTGGCTAAAAAGTCCACACTTACAAACCATGGCAGCAAAAGTCCTTCGCCGTAAAGAAAGCATTGAGGTGATCACCGAAACCGTCGAACTCCCTGACGGTGACTTTGTTGATCTCGCATGGACAGAAGACCCAACATTACATCCTGAAAAGCCAATTGTTTACGTACTACATGGTTTAGAAGGTTCAATCGATAGCCATTATGCCAAAGGCATGATGGGCTCAATCAAAAAGCGAGGCTGGGTTGGCTTGTTGATGCACTTTCGCGGCTGTAGTGGCAGGCCAAATCGACAAGGGCCTTCTTATCATAGCGGAGATACTTGGGACGTTCATTACTGCACCGAATTATTAATGCAGCGATTTCCACAAAGAGAGTTTGCCATTTTAGGTTTTTCACTTGGTGGTAATGTATTAGCTAAGTTTTTATCCGAAAATACACAAACTCCATATAAAAGTGCGGCAATCATATGTGCGCCTCTGCATTTAAAGAGTTGTAGCTACCGCATCAGCAAAGGTTTTTCTAAGGTCTATCAAAAATACCTTGTCGATATGCTCAGAGACAGCACAAAGATAAAAATTGATTTAAACTTGCTGCCTAATATTGATAAGTCAGAGCTTGATAAAATAACCACCTTATTTGATTTTGACGAAAAGGTTACTGCCCCTATTAACGGCTTTGATAGTGCCGAAGATTATTATGATAAAGCCAGCGGTCTTAATGTATTAAAGGATATTGAACATCCTACATTAATCATTCATGCCCTAGATGACCCTTTTCTATGTCACGATTACGTAAAAGAGATCACAGTTGATAATCATAACTTACACGTTGAGTTAAGTGAGTATGGCGGCCATGTTGGTTTTATTGCTGGCAATAACCCTTTAAAACCTATTTATTGGCTTGAGCATAGAGTATTAGACTTTATTGCTGAGCGATTTGGTAAATAACAACTAGGTAATGACAAATTAATGATCATCCCAATTGATAGACTCGACACTGAAACACTAGATAGTATTATTCAAGAATATATTCTTCGCGAGGGAACCGATTACGGTTTTGAAGAATGTTCGATGGAGCAAAAGATTGCTCAAATAAAAGCTCAGTTAAAAACTAAAAAAATTGTTTTAGTTTATTCTGAGCTTCATGAAACCATCAATATATTACCATTTGAGCAGTTTAACGCGAGCGAGGGGTAGCGAATTAACGAGTAAAAGTAAGTACAAAGCTAACAGGTACAGCTTTACTTATGCTTGGTAGTTTAGCTATTTCTTGTAACTTAGTAATGCCTTCGGTCAAGCTAAAATCATTGGCGTTAACTATTGCAGGCTTAATGCTAACGATAAGTAATTTTTTATCATTTACCTTAGTGACATAAGTTGGGATTTGCATACTTTTTGTTTCACCATGTAAGCTCAACTGTCCCATTAACATCATCTCTTTACTCACACCGACTTTTAACTCATCAACATAAGTACTACCCAAAGCCACACTGAATTCGGCTTTAGGGAATAAGTCAGTTTGAAATAATAAACTTTGCATACGCTCATTGCGAATAACAATACCGGTATCAACGCTTGCTAAATTAATCTCAACTTTGGCATTACCATCAGCAAAAATTGAACCGCTAATGTCATTAAAATGATGCACTTCGGCGATATCTGATTTTTTAACGCTAATAAAGCTAACTAGTGAATTATCATTGTCTAACTTCCATGCAGATAAGCTTGGAAAGCTAATAAGCATAGCGACTAAGATAAAAATTGTTCTCATTTAATTTCCTTAAAAATCTCTTTCACAACGGTGTTTTATTATAATTTCGGTCCATGGAATGTCGACATTGCCAAGACCAATAAAATCTGGATTCATTAGGCTTTCACGCTTATTGTAAGAAAGCGAATTTAGCTCGCTATCCATAATCGTACCACCGGCTTCTTCTAAAATGCAGTGACTCGCTCCAGTATCCCACTCACCTGTTGGACCTATACGTAAATAGCAATCGGTAATACCTTCCGCAATTTGACAACTTTTTAGTGAACAACTACCAAGTGGAATATGATTATATTGATAATCATCATTTAAATATTGAGCCATAACGCTAATTTTTTGCCTGCGGCTTACTCCCACATTTAGTGCTCGTTTGCCATCGTAGTCGGCAACTTTAATTTGAACAACTCCTTGCTCGCTTTCTTTAAACGCCCCCTCTCCTTGCTCTGCAAAGTAAGTCATGTTGTGCGCTGGAGCATGAATAACACCGATAACCGGCCAGTTATTTTCAACCAAAGCAATATTTACAGCAAAATCTCCGCTACCGGCAATAAACTCACCCGTTCCATCAATAGGATCAAGTAACCAATACCTTGGCCAATCAACTCGTTGTGCGAGTGTTAAGTTATCACTTTCTTCTGAAATAATCGGAATATTAGGAGTCAATCGCGTAAGTTCATCGACGATAATTTTATTGGCAGCAAGATCCGCACTTGTTACTGGAGAGTCATCGCTTTTGGTATATTCCTCAAAATCACCTTGATCATAGAAACGCATTACCTCAACACCGGCTTTTTTAGCAGTGCTAATGGCAATATCTAATAATGTTGTGGCTTCAGTCATTATTCACCCTTAAGTAAATCAATTGCGAGCATCAATGCTGAAATACTACGAGCTTCAGTAAAATCAGGTTGTGCTAATAAACTTTTATAATCACTGAGTTTCCAGTGCACTATTTCAAGCGGCTCTGGCTCATCACCTTGTAGCCTACTTGGGTAAAGATTTTTTGCTAAAAACAGATCCATTTTGGCATTAAAAAAAGCAGGAGCTAATGATACTTGCTGTAAAAATGTAAGCTCATGTGCAGCCATGCCAACTTCTTCTTGCAACTCTCGATTAGCTGCAATATTAGGTTCTTCGCCAGGGTCAATCAAACCTTTAGGAAATCCTAGTTGATAATTATGTGTGCCTGCGGAGTATTCTCTAATAAGTATTAATGTATCATCATCAAGCATAGGTACAACTAATACAGCACCTCGACCACCGCCTTTTATTTTTTCAAAGGTTCTTAATTCACCGTTACTAAACTTTAAATCGACTTCTTCAACAGCCACTAAACGGCTACGTGCGACTTCTCTACAAGCTAATATTTCCGGTAATGTTAGCTTTTCTGACTTTTCCATATTATCGATTACCTAAAGTTTAGCGTATATATATTAAATAATTGAAGAATAATGCCATTGGTAATTATTCTTCCTTTGCAATAAAGCTCGTTTATATTAGCTAAACAAATTTATAAAAGCATTGACTAATAGCATTGGCTCAATAGGTATAATATACTCATTTCGTTCATAGTTTTACAGGAAAAGTTCAATGTTTGATTGGTCAAAAATTCATACCGTCCTATTAGATATGGATGGCACATTGCTTGATTTACATTTTGACAATCATTTTTGGATGGAACATCTGCCTAAAAGGTACGCTGAGCAGAATAATTTAAGCCTTATTGATGCGCAAAAATTTCTAATTCCTCAATTTGAAAAAGTCGCGGGCACAATTTCTTGGTACTGCCTAGATTATTGGGTTGAACAGTTAAACTTACCTATTGCCGAATTAAAAAAAGAAATTCAACATTTAATCAAGCTACGTGACGATGCTCATGACTTTCTTATCGCCTTACAAAATTCGGGCCGAGAAGTGATATTAGTTACTAATGCCCACCCCGATAGCCTGTCTTTAAAAGTAGAAAGAACGCAATTGCATAAGTATTTCGATCAATTGATTTCAACCCATCAGTTTGGTGTGACCAAAGAATCGCAGCTACTTTGGCAACGTTTGCAAAAACACTTAGACTTTGACAATGAAAGTACTTTATTTGTCGATGACTCCCTACCTATTTTACAATCTGCTCAGGATTTCGGCATTAACCATATCCTTGCAGTGGCAAACCCTGATAGCCAACAAGCAGCACGTGAAATTAATCAATTTAAATCAATCACTGATTACTCTATATTAGTAGACGATATAAACAACAACCCATTTATTAAAATCTAATATGACAAAAATGAAAAAACACAATAAAACGGTATCTTTAGTACTTGGTAGCGGCGGAGCAAAAGGTCTAGTTCATATAGGTGTGATTCGCTGGTTAATAGAAAATGGTTATCAAATTAAATCTATTTCGGGTTGTTCAATTGGCGCATTAGTTGGTGGTATTTATGCCGCAGGTCAACTCGATGAGTTAGAAAAGTGGGTACGTGCTATTTCAAAGTTTGATTTAATGACCCTACTTGATTTGTCTTGGGATAAAGGCGGCTTTATTAAAGGCGACAAGGTAATTAATGAGTTGACCAAACTAGTTGGAAGTCAAAACATTGAAGATTTAGCTATCAAATTTACGGCCATTACCACAGACATTGATAATGAAAAAGAAATTTGGATCCAAGATGGTGATTTATTCCAAGCCATCCGTGCTTCAATATCAATACCTATGGTATTTACCCCATATAACTTTAAGGGTAAGCGTGTACTCGACGGCGGTATTTTTAACCCTGTACCTGTGGGGCCAACTTTTGTCGATCATAACGATCTAACAATTGCCGTTAACTTAGGTGGTCGCCCGCAATATGAAACCAAAAAACGTAAAAAAAATATAAAAAAGATTCGTGAATTAAGCCTTTCACCCTTTAAAAAACGTATCACTCGTTTTCTTACTCGATTGATTAAAGCTAATGGTAAATCAACGCCAAACTGGGATGCATTTGAAGTAGCTAACCAAGCTGTAGATGCAATGCAAAGCCAAATTGCTCGTCATCGTTTGGCCGCGGCTTCACCAAATTACCTACTTGAATTTCCTCGTAACCTTTGTGGTACACTCGAGTTTAACCGAGCAGCAGAGTTAATTGATTTAGGCTATCAAAAAGCCGAAGAGATGCTAAAAGACGCACACAAATAAAAAAGCCTAACAATAAAATTGTTAGGCCTCTTATCTAGTCAAACTTAGCGTTTATTTTATACCGATTAATTCAGCAAAAGGCGCTAGTTTAGAACTGGTAGTTAACTTCTACGCGGTGGTTACCATCGCTAAAATCAATATTTTCTGACCAGTTAGCAAAGTAACGCACGTTCATACGTGGAGTTATTTGGTAAGACGCTGCAAATTCATGCGTTAATACAGCATCATCACCTTCCATACCAAACTCTTTGTAGTTTTCAGAGCCAGATAAAGTTTTAGTGAAGAACGGGTTATAGTTTAACCAAATTTTATCGGTAAGAGTCATTTTTGAGTACATACCAACAGTAGTATAAGTACCCATTACCGAGTAACCACTATCAATAGTTCCATCATCTTCTATAACATCATTACCAAAAGCAACACCAGCACCTAATAGTGGGAAAAACTGGAACATACCCATTTTAGGTAGAGCTTGCATTAGGTTGTAACCAGCAGAGCCAGTTTCGCTATCAACATTATAAGTCATGTCAATTTGCGTACCACGACCATTAACAGTGTTTAATTCAAAATTACGAAAACGGAATGAATCAATTGAATTATCTTTTGAGTTATTACCATCCCAACCAAGAGCTTCACCACCAACACCCATGATCTCAACAACATTCATACCCATTTTTGTTGGGTTTCCTGTATCGTAAGATTCACCGTATTTAAAGTTTAAACCTTTGTTAGTAACACCTACACCACCTTGTGTATAAACAGCAGTTGGGTCAGACATATCTTGAACTTCTTTCTCTTCTGCCGCAGAAACGGCTGCAGCTACTGGTAGTAATACACTAGCAAAAGCAATTTTTTTCATCATATTCATAAATAAACCTTAAATTTTATAACACTTCATAATGTTTTAATGTGCATATTTTATATGCAAATAGGCTGTGCGGATAATGAATTATTTGACAAAACCATTATGCACACAGGTAATATTTCTAGATTCTTGACTAAGCTTTAGCAGGTATATTTTTTAATACTGCGGTAAGCAACTGCCAATATTGAGCAACAGTAGCAATCTCAACCTTTTCATCCGGTGAATGTGGAAACTTAATTGTTGGGCCAATAGATACCATATCTAAATTAGGGTATTCTGTTTTAAATAAGCCACATTCAAGCCCTGCATGGATAACCATTATTTCAGGTAACTTATTAAAGTTTTGCTGATAAGTATCACGTACAATATTCATAATTGCAGAATCTGTACTTGGCTTCCAACCTGGGTAGGTACCAGAAAATTCGACTTTAGCGCCAGCTAAACTAAATACTGACTCAACCATTTCTTCAGTTTCGATACGGCCATCATCATGCAAGCTTCTAATTAAGTTTAAGGCAACGAATTTAGGGCCTTTGCAACGCAGAACACCTAAATTTAACGATGTTTCAACTACGCCTTCAATATCATCACTCATACGCATAACACCATTAGGGCAAGCGTTAAGGGCGGATAATATTTTAGACTGACATTGTTTAGTCCACATTTGCTCAAATGTTTCAGGCTGAATAAGTAACATTGAAACATTTGGTTCAACGGCTTTTAAGTTCTCTTTAATGGTTGCCACATAATTATCTAAGGCCGCTTTTAAGCCCGCAACATTAGCTTTTGGCATAACAAAACTTGTATTAGCTTCTCGCGGTATGGCATTACGTAAGCTACCACCATTTAATTCAGTTAACTGAATGTCAAACTCTTTGCTCGCTTGCAATAAAAAGCGCACTAAAAGCTTGTTTGCATTAGCACGGCCAGTATGAATATCAACACCTGAATGACCGCCTTTTAAGCCAGATATAGATAAGTTAAATGACTCATAATCGCTTGGCACATCTTCATTTTCTAATGTAAAGGTTGCACTTGCATCAACACCGCCTGCACAGCCCATGTAAACTTCACCTTCTTGTTCAGAGTCGGTGTTAATTAAGATCTCTCCATCTAACCAACCAGCCTCTAAACCAAAAGCACCACTCATGCCTGCCTCTTCGTCAATAGTAACTAATACTTCAAGAGGGCCATGCTCTAAGTCATCACTAGCAAGTACGGCTAATGCAGATGCTAATCCGATACCGTTATCAGCACCTAATGTTGTACCTTCTGCTGTTACCCATTCACCATCAATATAAGGCTTAATAGGATCAGTTAAAAAGTCATGTACTGTATCTGAATTTTTTTGTGGAACCATATCCATATGCGCCTGTAAAATCACGCCTTTGCGATTTTCCATGCCTTGTGTTGCTGGCTTTTTAATAAATAAATTACCAACTGCATCTTCTTTAACACTCAGGCCTTGCTCTTTCGCCCAAGATTGGATCCACAAAGATATTTTTTGTTCATGTTTTGATGGGTGTGGAATACTACAAATATTGGCAAATATTTGCCATAAACTAGACGGCGCTAGTTGACTTAAATCGTTCATGGAAATGCTCTCTAAATATAAAAAAAGGCTAAGAATCAAATCCTAGCCTGAATTGTTTTTTATGTGAGGGCTAAGTTTTTGTTATCAACCCTCTTTTATTCGGCAGTTAACAGCCTGCCATTAAAAACTGCCATTGTTCATTAAAGTTTTCACTTGGTTTTTTATCAAAACCAGAACGTACATATTGACTGATCTTACCTTCACAAAACGCTAAAATAATATTTGCTAAAGCTAATTCATTAATAGGGAAGTTTTTACCTTCACGTAACTTGCGCTCACGTAAAATTTGTTTAAATTGAGTTTCTAGCTTTTCAAATAATTGATGCACGCGCGCACGTAAACGCTCATTTTCACCAACAAGTGCATCACCAGCTAAAATACGGCACATGCCAGGGTTGCGTTCAGCAAATACTAATATAACGTGTGATATATGATGACATCGGATCAAGGTTTCTTTTTGATCATTAAGAATTAAGTTAATACGAGAAAATAATGATTCCTCAATATACTCGATTAAGCCCTCAAACATTCTCGCCTTCGAAGGAAAATGGCGATATAAAGCAGCTTCTGAAAAGCCAACTTCAGCGGCAAGCTTAGCCGTAGTGATGCGTTGACCTGGACTGGTTTCAAGCATGTGAGCCAAACATTCAAGTATTTGTTGACGACGATTTGGTTTTTGATTTTCTGACATTTATATTATTTCTTTTTTCAATTGTTTCTGTATTGATTAGCTACCGGTGTGACCAAAGCCACCTTGACCTCGGCTGGTGGTTTCAAAACTATGTACTATATCAAAGCTAGCTTGTACGACAGGTAAAAACACCAACTGAGCAATTCTATCACCTGGTGCGATAGTATAGCTTTGCGTGCCTCTATTCCAACAAGATACCATTAAAGGTCCTTGATAATCGGCATCAATTAAGCCAACCAAATTGCCTAAAACAATACCATGTTTATGACCTAAGCCTGAACGAGGTAAAATAGTGGCACATAATTTAGGATCTTCTATGTAAATTGAAATCCCTGTTGGCAATAATTGCGTTTCACCCGGTTCAATAGTTAACTCTGTCGCTAAACATGCGCAAAGATCTAAACCTGCAGAGCCAGGGGTAGCATAACTAGGTAAAGGAAATTCATTACCAATTCTATGATCAAGTATTTTTAGTTTTATCGGGTGTTTATCAAGATCTGCTATCATCATTCATCCTTTCGTTGATATTCACAACTAACTGCGTTGCTAATTCCTTTTTGCTGGTTAATGGTAAATCTATACTGCCATTACTCCAATAAAGCGTTAATGCATTATCATCACTATTAAAACCTTGCCCTTGAGTAGCAACATTATTAGCAGCAATCATATCTAAATTTTTCTTGGCCAATTTACCTTTTGCATAATGTTCAACATCTTGAGTCTCTGCAGCAAAGCCAACAGTAAACGGCTTTCCAGAAAGCTTAGCAACATCGGCAACAATATCAGGGTTTTTAATAAGTTCAATGCTCATTGCATCTGCTGACTTTTTAATTTTTTGATCTTTAATATCGGCAACGCGGTAATCAGCAACAGCTGCACAGGCAACAAATACAGTGGCATCAGCAGCTAAGCTTAATGCCTGTTGATGCATTTGCTCTGCACTTTGTACATCAACTCTACTGCAGCCATCTGGCGTTGTTAAATTAACCGGGCCGGCAATAATAGTAACATCAGCTCCTGCCTTACTCGCCGCAGCGGCAATAGCAAAGCCCATCTTTCCAGAGCTATGATTTGATATATAGCGCACAGGATCAATGGCTTCTCTAGTTGGCCCAGCAGTAATAACCCACTGTTGACCTGATAAAGATTGAGTTGGTTGGCTAAAGAAATCACAGCAATGTTGCACTAACTCATCTGGTTCAATCATTCGGCCAAAACCGACATCACCACAAGCTTGTTCGCCAGCACCAGGTCCCCAAACAGCAATCCCCATCGCATTGATAAGCTGCATATTTGCTTGTGTTGCATGTGCGTGCCACATTTGTTGATTCATTGCAGGAGCAATAGCGATAGGCGCTGCTGTTGCTAAACAAATGGTAGTAAGTAAATTATCCGCCATACCTGCAGCAATTTTAGCAATTGTATTTGCAGTCGCTGGTGCAATAAGTACTAAGTCAGCCCATTTGGCTAATTCTATGTGCCCCATTGCCGCTTCAGCTTCAGGGTCTAACAAAGAATCACTTACCGGATTTCCTGAAACTGCTTGTAAAGTTAATGGCGTAATAAAGGCTTTACCACCCGTTGTCATTACCACGCGTACATTGGCACCTTGGTCTTTTAGTCTACGGATCAGCTCAGCACTTTTATATGCAGCAATACCACCAGTAACGCCTAAAACAATATTTTTATTCAGTAAAAACATTATCACCTGCTAAAATTTACTTATACCTGTCGGTACGATGAATAATAAGTGTCGCTAAGATAACACGTTATCGTAATTAAATTAAATAGTTAATACTTACTATCGCTTAATAACTAACCATTGCAAGGAAGCAATTATGTTAAAAGATTGGCCTATCCAAGAACGCCCCCGGGAAAAACTTCTTAATAAAGGTGCACACAGCTTAAGTGACGCCGAATTATTAGCAATATTCTTGCGCACAGGAGTCAAAGGTATCAATGTCGTCGACTTATCAAGGCAATTGCTAAAACACTTTGGCAGCTTACATGAAGTATTTTCTGTCGATTGTGAAATATTTTGCCAACAGTATGGCTTAGGTAAGGCAAAATATGTGCAACTTCAAGCATGTCTAGAAATGTCACGTCGCTATTTAGCCGCAAAACTAACTAAAGGTGATAGCTTAACGTCTTCTAGCCAAACAAAAGATTATCTAATTTCTGAGCTCAAACACGAAGCCCATGAAGTATTTGCCATTCTGTTTTTAGATAACCAGCACAATATAATATGTTTTAAAAAATTATTCTTTGGCACTATAGATGCGGCAACCGTTTATCCAAGAGTCGTTGTTGAGACTGCATTACGCTTCAAAGCTGCAGCAATAATACTTTCTCATAATCATCCATCAGGTATAGCAGAGCCAAGCTTAGCTGATAAGCAAATTACGCAACGTTTAGTCAAAGCATTAGCTTTAGTTGATATTAGAGTGCTTGATCATATTATTATTGCCGGTCATTTAACCTGTTCTTTAGCTGAAAGAGGCGATATGTAAAATTAATTTCTTTTACAAAGATTCTGCGTTTAGCAGTAAATAAGCTGATTTATTCATCAAATAGGCAATTATTTTGTTTTATTTAGTAATTTCCATTGGGATTTAGCTAAAAAAGACGTATAATCGCGCCAAATCGAAACAGCAGCTTAATTTCTAGCCGATAAAGCTTGATCATTTGAAAAGACGTATATATAATTTGCGACCTTTTTCAGGATCCCGTGGCGACGGCCTTGGGAACAAACAAACTCGAGCTGAAATATTTTTTTGGAGTGACTCAAATGTCTAAAATTTGCCAAGTAACAGGCAAGAAACCGATGGTAGGTAATAACCGTTCTCACGCGTTAAACTCTACACGTCGTCGTTTTTTACCAAACCTACAAACTCACCGTTTTTGGGTTGAAAGTGAAAACCGCTTTGTAAAATTACGTCTTACCCCTAAAGGTATGCGTATTATCGATAAAAATGGTATTGATTCTGTATTAGCAGATATCCGTGCCCGTGGCGAAAAGGTTTAAGGAACTAAATTATGCGCGATAAAATTCGTTTAGTTTCATCTGCCGGTACTGGTCATTTTTATACTACTGACAAGAATAAAAAGACTATGCCTGAAAAGATGGAAATCAAAAAGTTTGATCCGAAAGCTCGCAAGCACGTGATCTACAAAGAAGCTAAAATCAAGTAATTGATTTTCTTCTAATAAAAAACCTAGCTTTTAGCTAGGTTTTTTTTTGCCTGAGATTTCTCTAGGCTAGATTCACAACTCTAATAAAGGATAGAGTGATAAGACTAATAATAGAGCCATAGTTATATTAAAGACTTTTAGACGAATTTGGTTGTTCAGCATGCTCTGCATTTGTCTACCTAACATCACCCAACTACTTACCGAAGGCAAATTTATTAAGCCAAATATTGCCGCGACTATTATCACCGCCTGCAAACTTTGTGACGGAGCATAAAGGCTAATAGCAGTAAGGGCCATAGTCCATGCCTTTGGGTTAACCCATTGAAAAAGAGCCGCTTGTATAAAGCTTAAAGGTTTAGAACCTTCACCCCCCTCTTCTACTGGCGCTCCAGCCTTAGCAATTTTATAGGCTAAATATAATAAATAACCAACACTTACTACTTTTAAAATACTATAGCTCGCTGGGAATTGATCAAATAATTTAATAATCCCTATTCCAACTAAAAACACCATCAGTGTAAATCCAATCCCTACACCTAAAGCATGAGGGATTGTTCGTTTAAAGCCAAAATTTGCCCCCGAGGCCATTAACATTAAATTATTTGGACCGGGTGTTACCGAAGATACAAAAGCAAACATAACTAGTGCAGGGACTGTTTCGTAATTCATCACGGTTTCCTTATCAAAAAAACATAAAACAACAATACACCACACAAAGCAAAATTAATGTGCTAATTTAAAGGTATAAAACACCACATAAGCAACAAACAATGAAATTAGATCGATTTAACCAACAAATATTGCAAGAATTGAAATTAAATGCCCGTATATCAAACTTAGAGCTCGCCGATAAGATAGGTTTATCTCCTTCTGCATGCTTAAGAAGAGTACAAGAATTTGAACGTACAGGAGTTATCAAAGGCTATAGAGCCGTATTTGATAATGAATTACTAGGAAATGGATTTGTTGCTTACGTTAGTGTTGGTTTAGGAGAGCACACTAAGTGTGCGCAAAAATCATTTGAGCAAGGCATAATTTTAGCGGATGAGGTTAGAGAGTGTCATAATGTTACTGGAACTTTTGAATATTTACTTAGAGTTGAAACCAAAGATTTAAAGACCTATAAAATATTTCACTCCGATGTACTCGGTGTACTACCACAAGTAAATACCATAACGACACACGTGGTGATGGATTCACCTAAAGATGATCGAGCTTAGTTTAAGATAATAATATCAAGTTGATCTGACCCCCTTGATTTGCAGTATACTAATTAAAAAATTATCGAGTTTTTTATGCCTGAGTTACCAGAAGTAGAAGTATGCCGTCTAGGTATAACCCCACATGTATTAAATCAAACAGTGACCGACGTTGTTGTTCGTAATAGCAAAATGCGCTGGCCGATCACGCCAACCATTGATGAGATATGCGGCGAGGAAATTGTCGCAATCAGTCGCCGAGCAAAATATCTATTACTTAAAACGGGCAAAGGCACTCTTGTTTTACATTTAGGTATGTCGGGCACCATTCGGGTTATAGATAAAAATTGCGAAGTTGCGAAACATGATCACTTTGATTTAGTACTTAGCACTGGCGTAGCCTTAAGGCTTAATGATCCTAGACGATTTGGCGCAGTATTATGGGTAACTGATGATATTAACGAGCATCCATTACTAGAAAAATTAGGGCCTGAGCCACTGCTTGATGATTTTAATGATGGTTATTTATTTACTAAGTCTCGTAAAAAAACAGTGCCGATCAAAACCTTTTTAATGAATAACCATATCGTCGTTGGTGTCGGTAATATTTATGCTAACGAGGCGCTATTCCAAGCAGGTATATTACCTACAGCTATTGCCGGTAAAGTCAGTAAAAAGAGATACGATGCGTTAACGGTCATTATTAAAGATGTATTAGCAAAGGCGATAGCGCAAGGTGGCACTACCTTAAAAGACTTCACTCAAGCTGATGGCAGACCTGGCTACTTTGCGCAATCATTACAGGTATATGGACGTGGTGGTGAAAAATGCGTGCAGTGTGAAACTATATTAGAAGAAATAAAGCAGTCAGGACGAGCTTCAGTATTTTGTCCTAAATGCCAAAAAGCCTAGCTTAAGACTAGGCTCTAAATACATTCTAATATGGGAATGATTAGCTACTTATTGGCTTTATTAAATATTATTTGATCTAATAAGCCCTTCACGTGAGGGTGAACAAATTCACTTACATCACCGCCATGTAATGAAACTTCTTTTACTAAGGTTGAAGAGATAAAAGAATTTTCTTCCGCAGGAGTTAAAAAAACGCTTTCTAATTCAGGGTATAGACGACGATTCATATTGGCTAGCTGAAATTCATATTCAAAATCTGATACTGCACGTAAACCACGTATAAGTACATTTGATTGGGTTTGTTTGGCAAAGTCGACTAATAAGCCACTAAAGCCTTGGACCGTAACATTATCAAGATGAGCGGTGATTTCTGTGATCATTTCAACTCTATGAGCTAAATCAAATAGCGGCTTTTTGCTCGGACTAGCCGCAACACCAACAATGACATTTTTAAATAACTGTGAAGCTCGTTCAATTAAATCTAAATGGCCATTAGTAACAGGATCGAACGTACCTGGATATATTGCTCTATTATTCATATAAATGTTTTTCAAATTCTAATTATGCTCCTATTTTAGCTCCCTAGCACAACATTGCAAAGCATTGATGTAAAACCTTTTTTGATCTAGTTAGTGAAATGTTAAAAAAAATATTAAAGTAAATACTCAAAACACTTCCACTTTGCTCTATTTTGATAGTATGATGATTTTATTAATATCAAAAGGAAGTAGGTTTCATTGGTAATGAAAACAAGAGAAAAAATAATACACGCCAGCATTGAGCTGTTTAATGAAAAGGGTGAACGCAACATCACTACTAACCATATAGCATCTCATTTAGGCATAAGTCCGGGTAATTTGTATTATCATTTCCGTAATAAAGAAGACATCATTTATGCTATTTACAGTGAATATGCAGATGATTTAATTTCTCGTTTTCAAACCTTATCTGAAACCATTAATCCGTTAGATAGTATCTTAAGATACATGGATATTGTATTTCAGCTAATTTCTAAATTCCGTTTCTTTTATAGTAACTTACCCGTTTTATTAAGTAAGAACCCAGCATTGAAAAAACGCTATAGTGAAATTCAAAGGGAAATTATCAAAAAAGTATTAGCCATGTTAGTTTCGTTAAAAGAAGAAAATATTCTGAATATAAAAGACGAAGAACTAGACGACCTAACCTGTTTATTGAGGATCACTACTACTTTTTGGTTAAGCTATTTACAAACTCAGCATGATGAACCAAAAATTGACGATTCAAACCTATATGACGGCCTACTTAAAATATTCGCACTTTTAAGTCCATACGTTACAGATAATGCCCGCCCAGATTTTGAGAAAGCTCGTTCTCATTACCGAGCGCTTGAACAAAAAGCACTAGAGACACAAGTTACAGCTTAACAGTTATAACCTTGCATCAATAATTGCCAGTGCCTTTCATGCCAATGAAACACTGGCAATTTTTTTACTTCTTTATTAAATGAACGTAATAGACGTTGCATATTATTATGTTGCCAAGGTCCTGCTTTAGGCATTAACTTGCCCTGGTCAAAATCAATCAGCCATACCTTATTGTCACTATCGACCATGATATTGTGGGCATTTAAATCATGGTGATAAATATTTTTTTGGTGAAATAACTTAATAGTGCGCCCTATCTCTAGCCAAAGCTCATCAGGTAACTCAGTTCGAGTTAACAAGCCAACTAAATCAGTCGCCCCTGGAATCAGCTCTATTAGGATATCCCCCTGATACCAAAGCCCATTGCGAGTTACTTTAACTGCAACTCCTGTTGGCGCAGGTAACTGCATTGCTTGCATTTGATTAAGCAAAGCGAACTCTTTTGCTGCTCGAGTATTCATTATGCCGGTAAAGAAATAGCTATCATTAATTAACTTACCGATTAAGCCACCACGGTAATAATGTCTCAGCACCATATCGGTTACAGGATGTTTAACAAACCAAGCAGTACCACGCCCTACTGCGCTACCTAAAATAGCATCACGCTCCTGCCAATAAGCACTAGTGAACATCTCTTTGCAAAAGTCGGGTAATAATTCAGGACAGTATAGACACGTGACATTGCCTTCTTTTGCAATATTCAATGATGACTGTTTAACAAAATTATTTAATTTCAACTTAGCAGGCCTTAATTATGGTTGGTTAGATTAACTATTTATTAATGAAGCTAAACGCTCCACAGTTTTTTGCGTTGCACCCTGATTATCCAAAACAACTGATAAAGCATTTTCGCCTAGTAATTTTGCTTTACTGGCATCATTTAATAGTTTGTCAATTTGCCTTGCTAAATCATCATTCGAGGATAACTGTACAATACCATTTGCAGCTAATAACTTAGCGTTCATATCTTTAAAGTTGGCCATATTAGTGCCAACTATAATGGGTTTAGCAAATAAAGCCGGCTCTAATGGATTGTGACCACCAATATCCGAAAAGCTACCTGCAACAATACAAATGTCACTTAAAGCATAACAGGCAAATAATTCACCTAAAGTGTCGATAACCCAAACATCGGTTTGTTTTTCAATTTTTTGTTTTGAACTACGCTCAACGGTATTAAAACCTTGGGCTTGACAAAGCTGTACAACACTAGAAAAACGCTCGGGATGACGTGGCACAATTGCCATTAATAAATCTGGAAAATCAATTTTTAACTGTTTATAGGCAGCAAGCATTTGCTGCTCTTCACCTTGATGGGTACTACCAACTACAAGTAGTTTTCGAGTTGTATCGATATACTCCTTTAACTCTGCGACTTTATCTTCCATCGCTTTAGTTATGGCGATATCGTATTTTAAATTTCCACTTGTTGTTACTAAATCAGGCTTGGCGCCCATCTCAATAAAGTGCTGAGCATTATCTTCACTTTGACACAAAATTGCTGAAAACTTATTTAACGTTGGCGAGATTAACCAACTAAGTTTTTTATAACTCTTTAATGATTTAGCCGACAACCTCGCATTAATAAGCAGTAATTTAACATTCGATTTATAACAGCGCTGAATTAATGTCGGCCACAACTCAGTTTCCATTAACACTACAGCTTTAGGTTTTAGTAACTTAAAAAATAAATGCACACAAAATGAAATATCTAATGGCAAGTAGCAATGCTGTACGCGATTAGAAAATGACTTAACCACTTGCGCAGAGCCGGTTGGCGTAAATGTGGTTACAGTAATAGGTAAATCAGGATATTTAATTAGCAATTGTTCAATAAATGGCTTTGCCGCGATAACTTCACCAACACTCGCCGCATGCACAATTATACCGCCAGGTTTTAAATAAGAAGGAACCCAACCAAAACGTTGACTTAAACGTTGACGATATTCTTTATGGTTGATTGAACGCAGTAAAAATACAATTACTAACACAGGTGTGAGCAATAAAATAAGTAACTGGTAAAGTCTTAAAGATAACTTTTCTTTATTCAAAATAATTTCGCTTAAACATAACTTACCCGAATTATACCGCGCTAATCCTCTATTACAATCAGACACTTAATTTCATTTGGGTTAAATCAAATAATGCACTATCCTATTTAAACTAATAGTAATGCCAATTTCATCAATTTATTTTCAGAGCATTACGAATGAACTATATGAAACTACAATATAAATTTTCCCTTCCAACATAGGATATTTTCATGATCAAATCTCGTGCAGCAGTCGCTTGGGGCCCAGGTAAGCCTCTTACAATTGAAACCGTTGATGTAGCACCTCCTAAGGCAGGCGAAGTATTAATAAAAGTCATTGCTAGTGGCGTTTGTCATACCGATGCATTTACTTTATCAGGCGAAGATCCTGAAGGTATCTTCCCGTGTATTCTTGGTCATGAAGGCGGCGGTATTGTTGAGCAAATAGGCGAAGGTGTAACATCTGTCGCTGTTGGTGACCATGTTATTCCTCTGTACACACCAGAATGTGGCGAGTGTAAATTTTGTTTATCAGGCAAAACTAATTTATGTCAAAAAATTAGAGAAACTCAAGGTAAAGGCTTAATGCCAGATGGCACAAGTCGATTTTCATTAAATGGTGAAACTATTTTTCATTATATGGGCACCTCCACATTTTCTGAATACACTGTACTTCCTGAAATATCACTAGCAAAAATTAATAAAACAGCTCCTCTTGAAGAGGTCTGTTTACTTGGTTGTGGCGTAACAACCGGCATGGGCGCAGTATCTAATACCGCCAAAGTTGAAGCGGGAGATACAGTGGCAATATTTGGCCTTGGCGGTATTGGCTTATCTGCGGTAATTGGCTGTGATATGGCAAAAGCTGGTCGAATTATTGCTATTGATATTAATGAATCTAAATTTGAGCTAGCTAAAAAACTTGGCGCCACAGAATGTATTAATCCAAAAGATTATGACAAGCCTATTCAAGAAGTAATTGTTGAGTTAACCGATGGCGGTGTTGATTACTCATTTGAGTGTATTGGTAATGTCGATATTATGCGCTCAGCGCTAGAATGTTGTCATAAAGGCTGGGGCGAATCAGTAATTATTGGCGTTGCCGGTGCAGGGCAAGAAATCAGTACAAGGCCTTTCCAGTTAGTTACCGGACGCGTGTGGCGCGGCAGTGCATTTGGTGGCGTTAAAGGCCGTAGTCAATTACCTGAATACGTTGACCGTTATTTAGCAGGTGAGTTTAAGTTAGATGATTTTATTACCCACACTATGGGCTTAGATAAAATTAATGAAGCCTTTGATTTAATGCACGAAGGCAAAAGTATTCGCTCTGTTATTCACTTTGACAAATAAGGTTTATTGTTAATGAACACGCAATTAACTTTAATCAGTGAAAATAAAATATTTGGTGGTTGGCATAAACGTTTTAGCCATCAAGCAACGAGTACTCAGTGCGAAATGACCTTTGCCGTTTATTTGCCACCACAAGCTAAAACGCAAAAAGTACCGGTTTTGTATTGGCTTTCTGGCTTAACCTGTAATGATGAAAACTTTAGCCATAAAGCTGGAGCACAGCGTATTGCAGCTGAATTAGGCATGGCCTTAGTTATGCCTGATACTAGCCCGAGGGGTAAAGATGTACCTGACGACGTAGATGCAAACTATGACTTTGGCCTTGGCGCGGGTTTTTATCTAAATGCCACACAAGAGCCTTGGAATAAACATTATCATATGTATGACTATGTAGTTGATGAATTACCAGCGCTATTAGAAGATAACTTTAATGTTTCTAATAAAAAAGCTATCTCTGGCCATTCAATGGGAGGGCATGGCGCACTAACGATTGCCTTTAAAAATCCAAACCAGTATGCATCAGTTTCGGCCTTTTCACCTATCACTAATCCAATGAATTGTCCTTGGGGAGAAAAGGCATTTAGTAACTATTTAGGTGATGATAAAACGAGTTGGCAGCAGTACGATGCATGTTATTTATTAAAGCAAGACAAACCTAGTTTACCCATTCTTATTGAGCAAGGGTTAGCTGATAATTTCTTGGCTGAGCAACTTAAGCCAGAAGCAATAGAGCAAGCGGCCAAGCAAGCGGCCAAGCAAGCCAAGGTGAACATACAGCTAAATAGACAAGAAGGTTATGATCATAGCTACTTTTTTATTGCCAGTTTTATTGAGCAACACTTAAGGTTTCATTGGCAACATTTAAGCAAAAATTAACTCGTATACTAAGCTGATAGCAAGTATAAACCTCTTATATTTGTTATCAGTCTCTTTCAAATATTGAGTCTAGAATAATAGAAGAGTTAGTGCGTTCTACCCCTTCCATATTACAAATATCTTCTAATATTGCGGTAAGTGATTTTAATGACTGCACTTGTAGCACAATTAATAAATCATATTCACCACTGATCGAATAAATATTGGTGATTTGGTGGATCTTTCTTAACGCTATTGATACTTTTTTTCTTAAATTAGGCTTAACTTTTAACGATACATTTGAGGTAATTAAATCTTTGCTATAATCACCTCCTAAAGTAACCGTGTACGACTTTATAACTTGGTTATTTTCGAGTTTATTAATACGGTTCTGTATTGCCGTCCTTGAAACATTTAACGCCCTAGCTATATCAGAAACGCTCGCTCGAGCATTACTTCGCAATATAGATAATAATTCTTCATCTTTTTCAGAAATCATCAAACAACTCTTATTATAAAAACAGCAACACTATCATATTGACACACATATATGTCAAAAAGAAACCATTACAAATCATTTCGTACATTTGTAAACTTTTTATTCTTTAAATTTAAGTCTACTATTTTGTATACATATCCGCTGCAACAAAAAGCGGGATCTTACAATTTACTGAGGCTGTTATGTCATCTAATTTTATCGACCACTTACAACAACAAATCGACGAAGTAAAAGCTGAAGGCTTATATAAAGCTGAACGCATCATTACCACAGCGCAACAAGCTGATATCGCAGTAAACACTGGCGAAGAAGTAATAAACTTCTGTGCAAATAATTACTTAGGCTTAGCCAATCACCCGGCTCTTATTCAAGCGGCTAAAGACGGTTTAGATGACCACGGTTTTGGTATGGCATCGGTGCGTTTTATTTGTGGTACACAAGACATTCATAAAACTCTAGAAGACAAACTATCTAACTTCTTAGGCATGGAAGACACCATTCTTTATTCTTCATGTTTTGATGCCAACGCAGGTTTATTCGAAACAATTTTAGGTGCAGAAGACGCAATCATCTCAGATGCACTTAACCACGCATCAATTATCGACGGCGTACGTTTATGTAAAGCCAAGCGTTTCCGTTACGCTAATAACGATATGGCTGCACTTGAAGAGCAACTAATCGCAGCAACCGAAGCGGGCGCTCGTTTTAAACTAATCGCAACCGATGGCGTGTTTTCTATGGATGGCGTTATCGCGAACCTAAAAGGTGTGTGTGATTTAGCAGATAAATACGGCGCACTAGTAATGGTTGATGATTCACACGCGGTAGGTTTTGTTGGCGAAGATGGCCGTGGTTCACATGAATATTGTGAAGTAATGGGACGTGTTGACATTATTACCGGTACGTTAGGTAAAGCTATGGGCGGTGCTTCTGGTGGTTATACTTCGGGTAAAAAAGAAATCGTTGAATGGTTACGCCAACGCTCTCGCCCTTACTTATTTTCAAATTCATTAGCGCCAGCAATTGTTTCAGCATCAATAAGAGTAATTGACTTATTGGCAGAAGGCGGTGACTTACGCGCTAAACTTAAAGACAATGCCAATTATTTTAGAACTAACATGGAAGCTGCTGGCTTTACTTGTGGCGGTGCTGATCATGCAATCATCCCGGTGATGTTAGGCGATGCTAAAGTAGCGGCTGATATGGCAAACCGCTTATTAGCTGAAGGCATTTATGTAATTGGCTTCTCATTCCCTGTTGTACCGAAAGGCCAAGCACGTATTCGTACGCAAATATCAGCTGCTCACAGCAAAGAACAATTAGATATCGCCATTGCTGCCTTTACCCGTATCGGTAAAGACATGGGCATAGTGTAATTAGGATATGACAATGAAATCATTAGCAAAATTAAAGGCTGAGCCGGGCATTTGGATGACCGACTCGCCTAAGCCAGAAGTTGGACCGAACGATTTATTAATTAAAATAAAGAAAACAGCTATTTGTGGTACCGACATTCATATTTATAACTGGGACGAATGGTCGCAAAAAACTATTCCTGTACCTATGGTTGTAGGCCATGAGTACGCCGGTGTTGTTGTTGGCATGGGTAGTGAAGTAAAAGGTTTTGTACAAGGCGATAGAGTTTCTGGCGAAGGTCATATTACCTGTGGTCATTGTCGTAACTGTCGTGGCGGCCGTACGCATTTATGCCGTAACACAATAGGTGTTGGTGTTGACCGTACTGGTTCATTTGCAGAATATTTAGTAATACCTGCGTATAACGCATTTAAATTACCCGATGAAATTTCTGATGATTTAGCCGCTGTTTTTGACCCGTTTGGTAACGCTGTACACACCGCTTTATCTTTTGATTTAGTTGGTGAAGATGTATTAATTACCGGTGCTGGCCCTATCGGTATTATGGCAGCTGCGGTTGCTAAACACGTTGGTGCTCGCCACGTAGTTATTACCGATATTAATGAATACCGTTTAGAACTAGCTCGTAAAATGGGAGCAACTCGCGCTGTCAATGTATCTAAAGAAAACCTAAAAGATGTAATGAACGAGTTAGGTATGACTGAAGGCTTTGATGTGGGCATGGAAATGTCTGGCGTACCTATGGCATTCACTGACATGTTAGCTAACATGAACAACGGTGGTAAAATTGCCATGTTAGGTATTCCAGGAAAAGATATGGCGATTGATTGGAGCCAAGTTATCTTTAAAGGTTTAACCATTAAAGGTATCTACGGCCGTGAAATGTTTGAAACTTGGTACAAGATGGCCAGTCTTATTCAATCGGGCTTAGATTTATCACCAATTATTACTCATCATTTCCCTATTGATGATTTCCAACAAGGCTTTGATGCCATGTTATCTGGAGATTCAGGTAAGGTTATTCTTAGCTGGGATTAAAGTAAGCAAGCTTTTAAAAGCCTACTTGCAATTAGATTGCTCAGTAGGCTTTTTTGTATCTAGCGCTTTTGCTAGAATCATTAGCAATTCCTTTATGAGATTATTCCATGTCGTACACCGAAACCACTTTTAAGCATATCAATGTAGAACAAGTTCACCTTGGCCTGCCTGATAAAAAATACGTTATCTTAGATATTCGGGATGCAAACTCTTATGCTACTAGTCATATCCCAGGAGCAATACATCTTACTAACGATAACATCACTGATGTGCTTCGTGATTTAGACTTTGATGAACCAACCGTTGTTTGTTGTTATCACGGCATTTCATCTCAACAAGCCGCACAATTTTTAATAAGCCAAGATTTTAGTGATGTATACTCACTCGATGGTGGTTTTGAGCAATGGGGCTTATTACACCCAGATAATGTGGAATCAAGCTAGAATGAGTCTTTCGCCATCTGATTTAGTACCATTAGTTAATGTTCAGCAAAAAGTAATTGCATTAAACTTTAGTCATTACTTACAAAGCATTGGTATTAAATCTGACATTGAGACTGCACGAGATGACAACGGCACTATCGATGGTTGGGCAGTATTATGCCTTGAAGAAGAGTTAACTCGCTCGCGAGTGGAATTTGAGCAGTTCATTAACAACCCCCATCATCCTAAGTACCAACAAGTTGCTTGGGATCAAAGCCGAAGTGTTAAATTAAACACTAATGGTCAGTTTTACCAACAAGTAAAAACAAACTTTTTAAGCCAGGCAGGTCCATTTACTTTAGCTATTTTTGCTATTTGTTGGGCAGTATTTGCTGCAACATTTTTATACTTCTTCGATGCTAGTTTTAACTTATTAAAGTTTAATATTGATGGCGATTTAAACCAAACATTTGCCCAGCCTTGGCGCTTTCTTACGCCTGCGGTTTTTCATTTCTCTATTCTGCATATTGCCTTTAATACCATGTGGTGGTGGCAAATTGGTGGCCAAATTGAAAAAACTCTCGGCTTAAAGCACATCATTGCAATATTTTTAAGCTCCGCACTACTGTCCAATATTGCCCAGTTCTTTGTCTCTGGTCCTAACTTTGGCGGCTTATCTGGTGTGGTTTATGCCGTACTTGGTTTTGCATGGATATATGGGCACCTACAGCCTAACCGTGGTATTTATTTATCTAATCCGATCATAGGCTTTATGCTGTTTTGGTTAGTATTAGGTTTTACCGACTTTATGCCTATTAATGTAGCAAATACAGCTCATTTAATCGGTCTATTGGCGGGCATGGGTTACGCTGCTGTATTGGCTAAAGCACAAACAAAATGATCGAATTACAGAAACAATTTCCTATTGGTTTAAATGTAGATTGGGTAAGTGCCAAACAAGCACCTAATAGCCAACCATTAAATGATTGGCTATTAGATCCAAAATCTCTTACTGCTCGGCTAAAAAATCAATGTAATGAATTTAAGGTTAAGGTTATTGGTCAAAGAGTTGAGCCTTGTTCATCATCTGAAGCCAATAACAATATCAAAGAAGGTGAGTCGGTATTAATTCGAGAAGTTATTCTAATTTGCGATGATATTCCACAAGTATTTGCCCGCAGTTTACTGCCCCTAAACTCTCTCACTGGCGAGCAACAAGCTTTAGCTAATTTAGGAGAGCAACCATTAGGGCAAGTATTATTCAACAACCCTAAATTGCATAGAGAAGTATTAGAGGTTGCGCGAATAAAACCAAGCCAAAGAGTTTGTGAGTTAGCATCTACACTTAATTTATCAGTAGAGCATGATCTTTGGGGCAGACGCTCCATATTTACCATTGAGGGTAAACCTCTTATGGTTGCTGAAGTATTCTTGCCTAGTTCACCTGCATATATTAAGTAACTATTTATCGACTCGAAATTAAGTATTTCGAGTCGATACAATGCCTATACTTGTCTTAAATTATTTACTACTAACAATAATTAATGTCTCGCCACCTAATGCCGCACGTTGCTGTCTAGCTAAATCAATAATTTTAACCTCTTGCTCATTGATTCTATACTGCGAAGCACCTTTTCTATTTAAGTAATCAAAAGTATCAGAAGCACCATATTTAGCAGTAAAAGCCGTCATATTCATATTATTGCATGAGATTTTTAATGTGGCGTGTTTAACCTTACTCATTGATGAAACGCTATCCATCAAACCTATACTTCTAATTTTACGTTTGGTAGTAACTAGATCATTACTAACTGCTGCAACACATAATTCTGTCGCAAGACTGGAATCACCAGCTTCAAATTTATAGGTATGCTGACCTGCTGTAAAAGCAGGGAATGATAATAATGCGATTAATGAACTTGTAATAGTTATTGAACGTTTCATAAAAAATTCCTTCTTTAAAAGTTTGCACCTTAAAATGTAGTGAATTTTTTATGGAAATTAGTGATGAATGTATATTTAAAATATCTATTTTTTAACTTCATGATTTATATAAACATAATTACATATCATCATATTTTATAGATGTTTTTATACGGTATTATTAGGTTAGGTTCCTTAACCATTTCTTTTGTGCTACTCGCCATCCAAATAAGAAAAACTTACATGCTTCCTCTGAATAAGCTGTTAACACCACCCAAAACATAGGTAGTTCAAAGTAAAATGCCGCTAACATAGTTAAAGGTATACTAACCATCCACATTCCCAAGATATCAATATATAAACAGGCTTTAGTCTCTCCTCCAGCTCTAAGTATGCCCATCGCAAGTGTCATATTGGTAATTTTTATCCAAGCACATAAGGCAATGATTAAAAACACTTCTGAAGCCATCGTTAATGTGTCTGTTGGCATATCATTAAATGGCATAAAAATAATAGGCTCTAATAACAGTAATACGCCACCTAATCCAAGGGCAACCGTTGGAGCTAAGATGGCAAATGTTTTACCAATGTCCCAAGCTTCATCAAATTTATTAGCGCCTAAGCGATGGCCAACCATAATTGAACAGGCTGAAGCAAAACCAAAAAACAACGATGTAAAGACCCCTTCAATAGGTACAAGTAAACTTATTACTGCTAATTCTTGCGTACCAAGACGACCATAAATAAGCTGATAAACAAACGTGCCAACCGACCAAACGCCAAAGCTAAACATAAGTGGAATGACAAGTATGACTAACTTTTTCCAGGGCTGAAATTCAAGTAAGGATTTAACATCATGACGGGTTGGTTTTATTTTGTGCTTTATCGCTGTCAGCACGGCAAACAAGAGTATTAAGTGCATAATTCTTGAAACTAATGTCGCAATTGCCGCGCCGTCAACATTAAGTGCTGGCACACCTAAACCACCATTAATCAACCAATAATTTAAGATTATATTGAGCATAATAGCCATCATGCTCAAGAACATAGGTAATTTAACTTGGTTAATACTGCGTAATGCATTTTCGATAACCATAGTCGCGCCAACAAAAATAAGGCTAGGCATGGTTATCCACAAATAACTTTCGCCAATAGCGATAACATCGGCATCATTACTACCTAAAGAAATAACATCATCTGCAAAATAAAAACTGAGTAAAACAATTGGTAATAAGGCAAAAAAGCTTAAAATTGCCCCCATTAAAATAGAACGTCTTATTTTTTGAGTATTACCAGAGCCGTAATACTGAGCAGATAGGATCCCTACCCCCCAAGAGAGTCCAGTAACAATAACCAAAATGACAAATTGTACCCGATTACCTAAACCAACCGCCGCAACAGAGGCATTGCCTAAATGACTCACCATCATTACGTCGATCATACTTAATAATGTAATTAAGGTATTTTGTAATGAGATAGGCCAAGCCAGCTTAATGCTTGATTTTAAGGCTTTGGTATTGAGTAAAGGCATGAAGTGGCTTTATTCCTACTTTAGTAAAGGGTTATTGTGAATAAAATTACTGTAAAGATCTGTTTAATATTGAGTATTTACAAACATATTTCGCATATAATAGCTGAAAATGTATAATTCATGCATTTAAGGTTAGTCGCAATATCAATTACTTTCATGCTACTACCTACTATTTAAGCAATAAAAATAACATAACAATAAATAGTCTTGTTAAAGCATATTTTAGGATCACAGATGTTAACTTCGATGCCCTCTTGGCAGGCGATAAAATTAATTACCCGTTTTGATAAGCCAATCGGCTCTTACTTATTACTATGGCCAACGTTATGGGCGCTTTGGGTAGCTTATGAATATACCCCACCTTGGCATTTACTCCTTGTATTTTCGTTAGGAGTTATAGTGATGCGCAGCGCCGGTTGTGTAATCAACGATTTAGCCGACCGCAAAGTTGACGGCCATGTAAAACGGACTCAACAGCGCCCTTTAGTAAGTGGCTTAATGACATCCAAACAAGCTTTGGCAGTTTTTGCAGTGCTTATTTTTATTGCTCTTGCTTTAGTGCTTACACTTTCTTGGTATACCGTAGCTTTATCTGTTATCGCCGTACTTCTGGCAACCAGTTATCCTTTTATGAAACGCTACACTCACCTACCACAAGTTGTCTTAGGCGCTGCTTTTAGTTGGGGCATGATCATGGCTTTTGCTGAGATCAGGGGAGAAATACCTTTAGTTGCTTGGCTATTATTTTTCGCTAATTTAATTTGGACTGTAGCTTACGACACTATGTACGCCATGGTAGATAGGGATGATGACATTCTTATCGGAGTTAAATCGACTGCGGTGTTATTTGGTAAATTTGATAAAATCATCATTGCCTTTTTGCAGCTGATTACCCTAATGCTACTAATCAAAGTAGGACAATTACAGCAATTTAATTTGTTTTATTATTTTGCTTTATCAATAGTTGCCACAACCTTTTGTTATCAGCAGCTCTTAATAGCAAAGAGACAGCGTGATAAATGTTTCCAAGCATTTTTAAATAATCATTACGGGTTATTTATTGTCTTAATCGCTATAATATTGCAGTACTAAACCAACAGACTTTAATAGCCATTTAAGTTAATTAAATTTCTATAACTTAACCCATTAGGAAAATTTATGCTCAGCTACCGCCACTCATTCCATGCCGGTAATTTTGCCGATGTACTTAAACATATTGTACAGGTTGAAATTCTCGATTATATGGGACAAAAAGATAAAGTATTTGATTACATTGATACTCACTCTGGAGCTGGCTTATTTAATTTAAACTCTGAGCATTCTCAAAAAGTTGGTGAGTATTTAAATGGTATAGCGAAACTATCCGCTGATAAATTTCCTGAGCTAAGAGAATACTTTCGAGCTATCGAAGTACATAACGAGGCAAATAAACTAGACTTTTATCCCGGCTCACCAGTTATTGCTCAGCACTTTTTACGTGATGAAGACAAAGCCTGGTTATTTGAATTACACCCAACCGATTTTGAATTGCTCAATGAAAATATTCGTCAATCGCGTCGCGTAAAAGTAAAACAAGAAGATGGCTTTGCTGGTTTACTCTCGATTGTGCCACCAATTTCACGCCGAGCATTTGTGTTAATTGATCCTCCTTATGAAATCAAAACCGATTACGATAAGGTATTTAGAACAGTTGCTAAAGCCCACAAAAAGTTTCCAACCGGGACTTACGCTATTTGGTATCCAGTAGTTGATAGAGTGCGCATTGATAAACTTGAAAATAGCTTTATTAAAAGTGGCATTAAAGATATCCAACGCTTTGAATTAGGTTTATCTGCTGATACAGATGAACGCGGTATGACATCATCAGGCATGATAGTAATTAATCCACCGTGGACCTTAAAGAAAAAAATGCAGGATTTATTGCCTAAGCTGGTTAATGCCGTAGATGATGGTAACGGTGCATTTTTTAAGTGTGATGTGTTAGTTGCAGAATAAACTCTCCAACTCATACCTATTTTATTAAAGGTGCTCTTTGATCAAATCCATAAATGGCTTGCCATAACGAGCAAGTTTAGTATCTCCAACGCCTGATATATTTAAAAATTCCGTAGAGTTCTGCGGCTTTCTGCGCGCCATTTCAATTAAGGTCGCATCATTAAATACAATAAATGGTGCAATGTCTTCAACATCAGCAATGGTTTTACGTAACACTCTAAGCTGTTTAAATAGCGGTTTATCGTAACTTGATGCCACAGTGTTTTGCTGCCAATAGCCTTTGCTTTGTAAACGAGGGCGAGCCATCAATAAAGGCTCTTCACCTTTTAAAGCTGCTTTCGATGCATTAGTTAAGCATAAAGCCGATTGCTGTTCGATATCTTGCTGTAAAAACCCAAGGTGGATTAACTGCCTTATTACCGAAAACCAATAGCCACGGTTTTGGTCTTTACCAATACCATAAGTACTTACTTTATCGTGCTCTTGCTGTTTAATTTTATCCGTTTCTCGGCCACATAAAACATCAATTACATGGTGAATATCACCGCTTTGTTTTATTCGAAAAACACACGACAGAACCTTTTGCGCATCAACTGTTGCATCGTACCTACTTGGCGGGTCAAGGCAGATATCACAGTTACCGCACCCGCTTTGTGTATATTCAGCAAAATAATTTAATAATACCTGCCTGCGACATGTTTGCGCTTCAGCAAAGCCAGACATAGCGGCAAATCGTTGTAGCTCAACATTAACTCGTTGTTCATTATCGTTATCACTAATGCGTTTTTTTATGCGCTCTATGTCTTGGCTATCGTATAAAAATAGCGCCTCGGCTTTTAAGCCATCTCGACCAGCACGGCCAGTTTCTTGGTAATACGACTCTAACGTTCTGGGCATATCGTAATGCACCACAAAACGTACATTAGGCTTATTAATACCTAAACCAAAAGCAACGGTAGCAACAACAATTCGAATATTATCTTTAGTAAAACCATTTTGTACTATATTGCGTATTTCGGTTTCCATGCCCGCATGGTAAGCGGCACAGTTAAACCCTTTTGATGCAAGAAAACCACTTAACTTATCTACTTGCCAGCGGCTATTACAATAAATAATGCCACTTTCATCACCAAACTGTTTTAGATATTCGAGTAATTGCGACTCACCATTGTATTTATCCGTTAAGGTATAACGGATATTAGGACGATCGAAGCTATCTAACAAAACATAAGGATTGTTTAACTTCAACTGCTGCAATATATCTTTACGCGTAGTTACATCCGCGGTTGCTGTTAAGGCAATCATTGGCGTATAAGGGAAGTACTCTTTCAAACGACCAAGCTGAGTATAAGAAGGCCTAAAGTCATGACCCCAAGATGAAATACAATGGGCTTCATCTATAGCAAAAAAACTTATATGTAATTGTGACAAGCTTTCTAAAAAATAATGGCTGAGCAAACGCTCTGGAGCAACGTATAAAATGGTTACTTCACCGCGAGCAATACGCTGCATTGTTTGGTTTATGGTTTGTCCATCTAAACTAGAATTAATATAAGCTGCGCTTATACCTTGCCTAATTAAGCCATCAACCTGATCTTTCATTAATGCGATCAAAGGCGATACCACAATGGTTAAGCCACCCATCAATGTAGCGGGTAATTGATAACATAGTGACTTACCACCACCGGTAGGCATTAATACTAAACAATCACGACCTTGCATTAAGTTTTCAATAACTTGTTGCTGACCACTGCGAAAGCTCTGATACCCAAAATGATGGTTTAACGAGTGCAGTAAATCTGGAGGGCTATTTGGACTGTCAGTTAATTGGCTCAAAGCGATATAATCATGGAGAAAGTTGCGCCTATTTTAACGGCTAAGCTAGATAATCGATAGCCTAAATATTAAATAATCCGTGAGATTATTTATGTTTTACGAAATATCAACACCATGTGCTACACTCCTCGCACTTAATCTAGGCCGTAACATTAATTTTCAGGACAATATGAATTCTCAATCTGAAACCAAAAAAGGCGCAATAAATGCAGTCTGTGCATATTTTCTCTGGGGCATTGCACCTATCTATTTTAAGTTACTTGCCGATGTATCAGCGCCCGAAATACTTATTCATCGTATTGTATGGTCTTTTGCTCTTTTGTTCGTCGTGGTTATTGCCATGGGTAACTGGCGTAAAGTTCAGCAAATTATTAATCACCCCAAAACCTTACTTTGGCTATTGGCTACTTCCATTATTTTAGCGGCAAACTGGTTAATTTTTATTTGGGCTGTTAACAACAATCACATATTAGAAGCAAGTTTAGGCTATTTTATTAACCCACTATTTAATGTCGTTTTAGGAATGATATTTTTTGCTGAGCGCTTGCGAAAATGGCAAGTAATTGCCGTACTGTTAGCTTTAGTTGGCGTGCTAATCCAAGTTATTAGCTTAGGAACTATTCCTTATATAGGGCTTTCTTTAGCTGCTACTTTCGGTATTTATGGACTGATGCGTAAAAAGGTACCCGTTGAATCTGTTCCAGGTTTATTAATAGAGTCAGCTTGGATGTTACCTATTGGTTTAGCGTATTGGTATTTCTTTTTAGATAGCACTACCAGCAATATGCTTAGCAACCAAACATCATTGAATTTAACATTAATTGCCGCCGGATTAGTTACCACAGCACCGTTATTGTTTTTCACTGGCGCGGCAAAACGATTAGCTTTATCCACACTAGGCTTTTTTCAATACATAGGCCCAAGCATCATGTTCATCGTGGCAATCTTGCTATACGGTGAAACTTTAGCGTTTGAGAAAATGCTTACTTTTGCATGTATTTGGACGGCATTAATTGTATTTAGTTTAGATTCTTTTAGGCAATTCAAAAACAAAAAAGGCTCCTAAAGAAGCCTTATCGCTTTGCTAATGAGCTGATGACTCAGCTTTTTCAATACGTGATTTTGTACTTGGGTGAGTACTGAAATACTTTAATAAACTATCATATTTGTCATCTTTAGTTTGCTCTGAAAGTAAGGTCATTGCTTTGGCAAATGCTAAAGGTGACTTGTTTAGTTGTTTGAGTTTTTTAAAGGCATAAGCATCGGCATTGGCCTCAAGATCTCTCGAGTAGTTATTTTGTAAAAGTGTGACGGACATACCAGAAAACACTTCCACTAAACCATCTAAATCGCCAAAGAAATAGGTCATTAAAAGTGTTGTTCCTAATGACTCAGCCATCACTCGCATACTATGGTTTAACTCAACATGTGCTATTTCATGTAATAAAATAGCTTCTAAAGCATCAGGTTTACTCACTAATAAATTCACTAATTCATCAGTAACAACAATAGTGCCACCTGGTAAAGCAAATGCATTAGCTTTTAGAGCATCACTTTTTCTAAATAACAAAGTAAATTGCTGCTTATCTAGATAAATATCCTCTAGTAAATCTTGCCATAGTACTTGGATTTGTTGTTGCGTAGTCTCACCAATTTCAGTTTCATCAAGCATGGCTTTGTCATATACCACTAGTACTTGCTCATCGATATCAGCTTTAATCGTATACGGTATTTGTTTAGCAAAACTCATTGCTAAACTTGGAATAACATATTGCACCAAACCATAAAAACTTATCGGTACAAGTATTAATGCAATTAACCAGAACAGTTTATTTTGCTCTAAAAAATTTAAGTAAAGTGGTGCTTTAGTTTGACTTTTACGAACATCATCCATCACTTCACTACCGACCGGAAACACAAGTAGCTCACCTTGAGGAAGTTTTATTTCCCCTGGCAAGTTACCTAACGCTGAGTCGACCTGACATAAACTAATATCCTCAGTTAAGATTTGTTCGCCATCATTGGCACAAAAAACGCTAAGCATTCCTTGCTCAAAAGTGGCTTTTACTTGACGAGTTTTTGAATGACCCGCCAAGTATAATGTTGCAAATTTAGCCATTAACCTAGCGCAACATCAATATCGAAAACATCGGCAACTTCTTCAGATAGTGCAGATTGTTTCTCGCCAGCAACATCAACTATTTCTTCTTTATTTTCAGCTAGGTTTACACCTGTTCGAGCTACGGCATATTCTGCTAAGCGTATCTTAACCCAAGGATAAGCAAGCCCAAGAGTACATAATAACGCTAACATATTGGTCACTTGTAAAAAGGCTAAACTAGTGAAACTAAATTCAGATTTAAAAGTAGCTAAATCTTCAAGATTTGTTTCAGCAAAAATATGGTTACGGATATGTGCTTGGTAAAAAGCTTGGATTAAGCTAAAACCAATCAAATATAGAGCAAACATAACTAAGGTCATCATACTGAAGCCGGCGCCAGGATCTGCTTGAGCTTGTACTGCAGCAGAACCAACTACGGCAAATATAATTGCCATAAGAGCAAAAATCATCACCAAAGCAATTAAACAGACCTTGTAATAAATTCCCGCCGATAAATTAGATTGAAATTGACGATCGCCATAATAAGTATTATCAACAATGAACTTGTCCATACGTTTTAATGCATATGGCATTAATAAATATAAAGTAAATGCACTGGCTATTGGTAACAGAATAAAGTTAATAAATGCGTCACCATAAGTACCAGTAAAGTTAAAACGAACATTGCGGTAACTGGTCATACGCATTTTAAAGCGTAAACTTGCACAAATGAGCCAAGGAGATGCAAATAACAAGACTGCCATTACACCTAAGCCCGCAAGTGGTGAAATCATATTGATGATGAAATAACCACCAAATAAAATCACCGCGATAATTCTTCCTTTCAATATTTGTAATGGTGTAGCTAAGTAAGAAAAGCTATGTTGGTCAAGCTCGGTATTACCGTAAAAATAGCGATTAGTTCTAACCTTTGCCCAGGCTGAATAAATGCCTAAAGTTACAATACTAAGTAAGATATTAACGATCCAAATACCAAAAAACTCCCCTGTTTTACCATGAAATTTTAAATCGACCGGGTGAGTATTTATTGGCGCGTTTTCTTGAGCTAGATTTAGCTCTGAAGTTTGTTCTTGTGTATTTTCCATTTTGTGTCCCTACTTGGTTATTTTAGTCCTAAAAGAACAATACCTACAAAGTCGAAGCTATTGCGCTTTTTATGCTCACCAATAATGTTAATATTTAGTTAATAAATCAAGTGTTTATTCACATATTGTTGAACAAAAAAAAGAGGCCTATCTATCGGCCTCTTTTGATAAAATAAATCTTAAATTGCCTCTAACCGCGCATAGGCAACAACTAACCACTTACTACCAGCACTTTCAAAGTTAACTTGCACCCGGCTTTGCGCCCCTGTACCTTCAAAATTTAATACGGTGCCATCACCAAATTTTGTATGTCGTACTCTTTGGCCAAGTTTGAAACCGGTATTTTCAAAAGTTTCCATGGTAATAGTATTGCTAAAGCGGCCAGTAGTTTTTGGCTTCACGGCTTGGTTTTTCATGCGTACTTCATCAACGAATTTGTCAGGTATTTCTTTTAAGAAACGACTTTGTCGATGGTATTTTTCTTGGCCATAAAGGCGGCGAGATTCTGCATGAGTTAAATACAGTTTTTGCATTGCTCGGGTCATGCCCACGTAGCATAATCTACGTTCTTCTTCTAAGCGCACAATATCTTCAGCCGATTGTTGTGACGGAAACATGCCCTCTTCCATACCAACAATAAACACTAATGGAAATTCTAAACCTTTTGCCGAGTGCAGCGTCATTAATTGCACTGCCGCTTCGTATTCATCGGCTTGTGACTCACCAGCTTCTAATGATGCGTGTGTTAAAAAGGCAGTTAACGGCGTTAACTCATCAGCAACTTCAGGGTCAACTTCATAAGTAGAACAAGCATTAACAAGCTCGTTTAAGTTTTCAATTCGAGCTGCAGCACGTTCACCTTTCTCAGCTTGATACATGGCTTTTAAGCCACTATGTTGGATCACATGATTTGCTTGCTCATCTAAGTTTAAATTAGCTGTGTCATCTTCAAGCTGAACAATTAAGTCGACAAATGCCTTGATAGTTTTAGCGCTTCTGCCAGTTAACTCATTATTATTGATAAGATGGATACAAGCATCCCACATAGTAGAGCCTTGGCTACGTGCGCAATCTCGCACATTAGCTAAACTTTGGTTGCCAATTCCGCGCGCTGGCGTATTAATAATACGCTCAAATGCAGCATCATCATTACGGTTATTTATAATTCTTAAATAACCCAAGGCATCTTTAATTTCTTGGCGTTCGAAGAAACGTAAGCCACCATAAATACGATAAGGTAAGTTTGCTTGTAATAAGGCTTCTTCAAGTAAACGCGATTGTGCATTGCTGCGATATAACAAGGCTACATCATCTAAACTATTGCCATCATCTAACCATTGCTTAATGCGACCCGAAATAAAGCGCGCCTCATCGATTTCATTAAAGGCAGTATAAAGAGAGATTTTTTCTCCATCTTTATCATCGGTCCATAAATCTTTACCTAAACGATTACTGTTATTATCAATTAACGCATTGGCAGAATTAAGTATGTTACCGGTTGAGCGATAGTTTTGTTCGAGTCTGATAGTCTCGGCATCAAAATCCTTAACGAAACGTTGGATATTTTCAATCTTAGCGCCGCGCCAGCCGTAGATAGATTGATCGTCATCACCAACAATCATCACATTGCCATGTTTTTTGCCAAGAATACTCAACCACGCATATTGAATAGCGTTAGTATCTTGGAATTCGTCCACTAGAATACGGCTGAATCTACGTTGATAGTGCTCAAGTAGTACAGGATTATTTAACCAAAGTTCATGAGCGCGAAGTAATAACTCGGCAAAATCAACTAAACCGGCACGGTCACAAGCATCTTGGTAAGTTTGATAAATTTTAACAAAGGTTTGTTCGGTTTGGTCAAACTGAGTATCAATATGCTGCGGGCGTAAGCCTTCATCTTTCTTACCATTGATGTAGTACATTGCCTGTTTTGCTGGCCATTTTTTCTCATCAAGTTGCAGTGTTTTAACAATGCGTTTTAAAAGGCGTAATTGATCGTCAGAGTCTAACACCTGAAATTCTTGTGGTAAGTTCGCTTCTTGAAAGTGCATACGCAATAATCGATGCGCTAACCCATGGAAGGTACCAATCCACATACCATGAGTATTGCCGCCAATAGCCTCTTCAACCCTACCACGCATTTCTTTTGCGGCTTTATTGGTAAACGTTACCGCTAAGATACTATGCGGAGATATTTGCTCTACTTGTGCAAGCCAAGCAATACGATGCACTAACACTCGAGTTTTACCACTACCGGCACCAGCAAGAACTAACATGTTCTGCGCCGGAGCTGCTACAGCTTCTCGTTGTTTATCGTTTAAAGAGTCGAGTAATTCAGATACATCCATAGTAATTTCTTATAGTTGGCAGGTGAACTTGGTATTAATTTTTGTAGAGTATAACAAGTTACCACAACACTGTATGTAACAACAGTTAAAAATAAATCAAGGTGTCAGAGTAGTTGAAACAAGTTTCAAATCAAGAGGGTCAGATCAACTTGATTTCAAGCTGTTCTGACTCCCTTGATTTTGTTTATTTGCTAATAATTAATATTTAGCCGGTTGATCTTTCGCAGGTAAACTAGCTTTAATAAACTGACGTAAATCTTCGTTAGATAGTTTTAAATCTTCTTTACGTAAATACATCATATGACCACTTCGGTAACCTTTAAAACTTAAGCGCTCTTTCATTTTAGAACTTGGGTCAAGTTGCCACATTGTATACTTAGCATCAAAATAATTAGTTGCACCATCAAAGTAGCCTGCTTGTATCATCACATTCAGGTAAGGGTTTTCGTTCATGGCTTTACCAAGGTTGTAACCTGTTCTATCATTAGTGCGGTCCCAAGGATGAACATTACCAAACATGTTGTATTTAATATCCGTTTTATAATTTAACTCTTGGCTCATGTAGTAATTGATTGCCGGAGTAAATGAGTGCAACCATGAAGATAACTCTGCAGAGAAATCTGGTCGACTGCCAACATCTTTCTTATCTATGCCTAAGTAACGAGAATCTAAGCGACCAATTGTTTGACCACGTTCACGTAATAACTCTTTCCAAAAATAGCTAGTTTCAACATCAAGGTTCGACTTTAATACTTGTTCAACCGCTAAGCCTGAATATTTAGCTACTTGCTCGGCAATTTTTTGTTTTTTCTCAGGTGCAATAAAGCCGCCCATAGCAAGCGCTGGCAGGTATTCATTAATGGTGAACTGCTCTATTTCTGGTAATATTTCTGCTAAGTCTTTTGACTGTAGTTCTGGGCCTAACGCTTTATGGTACCAAGCCGCTGCGGCAAAGTAAGGTAAGCGGTTGGCCGCTTTTACCGGACCTTTGCGTTCAATACCAATATCTGTTGGTGATACTAGCACTACGCCATTTAAGTACATCCATTGGCGATCTTGAAGCTCTAAAGCTAAGCCAGAAACTCGTGTTGTTCCGTAGCTTTCTCCAATTAAAAACTTAGGTGAACGCCAGCGATTATTACGGGTAACAAACGTATTAATCCACTCTGCTAAATACTTAACATCTGCGTTAACGCCAAAGAACATTTTCTTTTGCTCTTCTTTGCTTGGCATTTTGCCTTCTTTGTTTGGCAGTACGCGTGAATAACCTGTATTTACCGGATTAACAAAAACAATATCGGCCACATCTAATACCGAGTAATCATTGCTCTTTACACCATAAGGCTGCAGTGGAAAACCTTCAGAATCAACATTTAAAACTCGCGGGCCAGTATAGGCAACATGCATCCAAACAGAAGCAGAGCCTGGGCCGCCATTAAATGAAATTAGCAACGGGCGTGATGCTCTATCTTTGACATCATCACGGGTGTAGTAAGTGTAGTGTAACGCGGCAACGGCCTCGTCTTTGCTATTCCAAACCGGTTGCGTACCTGCAGTTGCAGTGTATGAAAACTTTGTGCCGTTTACCTTAGTTTTATGCTTAGTCACAACGGTGTGATCTATTTCTAAGTTACGGCTATGATCTTCTGCTATGGCATGAGTTGATGCAGAAACAAAGCAAAATAGTAGTGCTTTTATAAGTAGTTTTTTCATGGTTTTCCCAAATTTTTATTGGATTTATTTTAGTCAATTCTATTAGAGATACATTTAAACACAAACTATTTTCGATAGAATTGTATTTAAGTAAGTTAGGTGGATAAAAATGGTTAGCTGCAACTTAACCTTTTCAAGTTGATCTGACCCTCTTGATTTTTAGAGGAATATTGCCAATTGTTCGACGCAGTCGAATTCAGCTGTAGGTAATACTTTTAAAGGTTTTTTCTTAATACCAAATTCGTCGTTATTTACCCAAATGGTTTGGCAACCTGCAGATTGTGCGCCATAGATATCGGCATGAGTACAATCACCAATATGGAGTAATTCACTAGGCTTTATCTTTAATTGCTGACATGCTTGGATAAACATATCATTTTCAGGCTTTTGTAAGTTACCGGCACCAGCAAAAAAGCTGTATTGAAAATATTGGCCAATGCCTATTTCATCAATACCGACATTACCATTAGAGATAGCTACTAGAGGATATTTTTGCTTTAACTTACCCAGCAGTGATGTTACCGACTCAGGTACAGTTAAATTGTTTCGATGTGATAGAAAAAACTTGAAGGCTTGCTCTGCTTTTTCTTTTGCAACAGTTGCAGAATAACCTAACTGCTCAATACCCGCTTGCATACAGGCTAAACGCAGCGCAGTAACATCATGACAAAGTTCAGGTTGATTAGACAAACACACATTGCGATGCTGCCACCAAAAGTCAGGGCCAAGTTTGGCACATTCAGGCGCAGTGCTTATTAAGAAGTCTTGTAACTCTTGTTCTGCTTTGCTGATAACCGGGAAGTTATCATAAAGGGTGTCATCTAAGTCAAAACTTATCGCTTTAAATGATGACATCCTTCGATAAAATTGCACGTTATAAACCTATCTTTAATAACTGTTGTATTAATAGTTTAGCAATTAATGTGCGAAATTGGTTAAGTAATAAGGTATCCATTGAAGGTGTAAAGTGTTCAGCATCATTTGAGCTAATCGCAATAAAGCCTAAACATTGTTCACCTTCACTCAATTGAATTAGCACTACAGAGCCAACTTCTTGGTCAGCAAATATCGCTTGCTTTTCTGCTTGCTGAATTCGACCAAAATAGTAATCATTTTTTTCAAAACGTTTACTAATAATGTCGCTACAGTCACCTTTTACAATTGACTCATGACCAATTTCAAAATCTTTATTAGTTAAGTACAGTTTAAATGAAGCTAGGTTTAGCAACTGAGTTGTAGTGTCGCTTAAACAAGTTAAAAAGTGCGACAAGTCCGGACTTTCTATCAGGCTCAAATACAAATCGTTATAAACAGTAAATAGTTGTTCGTTATAGCTAGCAACAGAAAGTAACTGAGTAATTTCTTCTTCTAATAATTGAATTTTTTGGCGTTGCATTTGCTGCTGACGCTCAACCAATGAAACCACACCACGATTAGCATCGGCTAAACGTAAAGAAGTTAATAATTGTGGATTTTTGTTGAAGAAATTAGGGTTATCTTGCAAGTAAGTAATTACTAGCTCGTCGTTTAACAAGCTCATTTCATCTACTTCAACGTTCTCTTTATCGATCATAAGTGTAATTGTCCATCAAAAACATGTTCTGCAGGGCCAGTCATTTTCACTGGGTTTCCTGGTCCTTTCCAATAAATTTTTAATTTACCACCGGGTAATTCAACGGTGACGTTATTGGCTAATTTCTTTTGCATAATACCTACCGCTACAGCGCCACAAGCGCCACTGCCACAAGCAAGAGTTTCAGATGCTCCGCGTTCATAAACACGCAATTTGACGTATTTAGGTGAAACCACTTCCATAAAGCTAACATTAGCGCCTTCAGGAAAGCGTTCATGTGTTGCGAGTAATTTGCCCAGTGAAGCTACAGGTGCTTCAACCGCTGAATCAACAGTTAAAACACAGTGCGGATTACCCATAGATACTGTGCCACAAAGCACGGTTTGCTCTTCAGTTCGTAGAATATAAGTACCTTCTTGTTTTTGTGCAGTAAATGGTATTTTACTTGGCTCAAATTGCGGCACAGGCATAGTAACGGTAATTTGTTCATCACGCTCTATATGCAGAGTCATTTTCCCTGCACCAGTAGACACTTTAATTTTGTTTTTATTAGTTAAGCCTTTCATCTTAACGAAACGAGCAAAACAACGAGCGCCATTACCACATTGCATTACTTCACTACCGTCAGCATTGTAAATTCGATAATGGAAATCTAAATCTGGATCATAAGGCGGTTCAACAACTAACAGTTGATCAAAACCTACACCAAAATTACGGTCCGCTAGCTTACGGATCTGCTCATTCGATAAGAATATATTTTGGGTAACATTATCTAATACTAAAAAGTCATTACCCAGACCGTGCATTTTAGAAAAGTTCATTAACATAGCTGTACTTCTAATTTATTGGCTTATTGATAGTTACGTATTAAGGTAAAACCGCTTCACCTTGCCATAATGACTCGATGCTTTCACGTTGACGAATTAAATGCGCCTGCTCACCGTCAACCATTACTTCAGCTACTCGTGGTCGTGAATTATAGTTTGAACTCATTGTAAAACCGTATGCACCGGCACTGCGCACCGCGAGTAAATCGCCTGCAGCAATTGCTAACTCACGATTTTTACCTAAAAAGTCACCGGTTTCACATACTGGGCCTACAACATCATAGTTGCGCGCAGGTGCATCATTATTGATCTCTACTGGCACAATGTTTTGCCATGCCTGGTATAATGCAGGGCGAATAAGGTCATTCATTGCCGCATCAACAATAGCAAAATGCTTATCTTCATTAGCTTTTAAAAACTCAACTTCGGTAACTAAAATACCAGCATTTGCCATGATCGCACGGCCCGGCTCGTAGATTAATTCCAAATCGTAGCCTTGCATTTTATCGGCAATTGCTTTCGCATATTCACTTGGATGCGGAGGCTCTTCACCTTGATATGGCACACCTAAACCACCACCAACATCTAAATGACTCAGCACAATACCTTCTGCTTTTAGGCTATCGACTAAAAGTAGTACACGGTCAAGTGCATCTAAAAATGGCTTAACTTCGGTAAGTTGTGAGCCAATATGACAATCAACCCCTTTAACCGTTAAATTAGACATAGCTGCTGCTTTTTTATAAATAGCAACGGCCTCATCAATTGGAATACCAAACTTATTATCTTTTAAGCCAGTTGAAATATATGGGTGCGTACCTGCATCAACATCAGGGTTTACTCGCATCGAAATTGGCGCTTGTTTACCAAGGTGTGCAGCAACGTCATTAATACGAGTTAATTCAGCTTCAGATTCCACATTAAAACATTTAATTTCATGTGCTAATGCATATTCAATTTCATCTGCAGTTTTACCCACACCTGAAAACACCACTTTTTTAGGGTCACCACCGGCTTTAATTACTCGTGCAAGCTCACCTTTTGAAACAATGTCAAAGCCTGAACCAAGGCGTGCCATTACATTTAAAATGGCAATATTTGAGCTCGCTTTTACCGCATAACAAATCAAATGTTTTCGATCTTTAGCCGCATCATTAAATGCATGCCAATGGCGCTCAATTGTCGCTCGAGAATAAACATATAATGGCGTACCATAGGTTTGCGCCAATTGGGTTACCGAGCACTGCTCAGCAAATAATGATTCATTGTTACGGTTGAAAAAATCCACTGCGGGTTCCTGATATTTAACGATTAATTTTTAGTATATTAGCCAAGAGTTTTTTATTATTTAGCTTATTGCTCTGTACTTTGTGGTTCTGCAGACTCAGTATCCAAACTCTGTTGATTTTCAGCTACTGGTTGCTCTTCATAAAGCGGCCCTTTTTGGCCACAACTAACAATTGTACAAAGCAAAGTTGATAATATAACAAGTAACAGTTTTTTATTAAGCATTTTATTGATCGCATTAAATGGCTAGTAGCTTTATAATCGCATGCAGAACTCTAAATACCAAGTTGTTACAGCCATTTATTACAAGAAATAACTATTCTTTTTTAAATGCAGATTGAAAAGGCTAAAAAATGAACGACAGTCAATACAACCAGATAGCAGATGACCTATTATTAGCGGTTGAAGAAGCAATTGAAGATTGCGGTGTAGACATTGATTTTGAAAGCACCAGCGGCTTATTAACCTTAACGTTTATCAATGGCACAAAAATAATTATTAATAAGCAAGCACCTTTGCATGAAATTTGGGTAGCAACAAAATTCAATGGTCACCATTTTGCCTATGAAAATGAGCAATGGCATGATAAACGCGGTACCGATGAATTTTGGCTATTTTTATCTAAAGCCGTAAGCCTGCAAGCTGGTGAAGAAATCACGTTAACTGCTTAGTGCATTTAATATTGGCTTTACACAATAAAGTAAATGAGCAATTAATATCTTAATTATTTAAAGATATAAATTTAAAAATTGAACACGAGAACAAAATGACAGAACAAACCTTAAGAATAGCTACTCGAAAAAGCGCCTTAGCCTTATGGCAAGCGGAATTTGTTAAAGCTGAATTGGAAAAGTTTCACCCTAACTTAACCGTTGAATTAGTACCTATGGTTACTAAAGGCGATATTATTCTTGATTCGCCATTATCAAAAGTTGGTGGCAAAGGTTTATTTGTTAAAGAATTAGAAGTTGCCATGCTTGAAGGCCGAGCGGATATTGCCGTACATTCAATGAAAGATGTACCGGTTGAATTTCCAGAAGGTTTAGGTTTAGAAGTAATTTGTCAGCGTGAAGACCCTCGTGATGCGTTTGTTTCAAATACTATTGCCTGTTTAGCCGATTTACCACAAGGTGCGGTAGTTGGTACTTCAAGCTTACGCCGTCAGTGTCAAATAAAAGCATTACGCCCCGATTTAGATATTCGCGATTTACGCGGTAATGTAAACACTCGTTTAGCCAAGTTAGATGACGGCCAATACGATGCAATTATTCTTGCAGCGGCTGGTTTAATTCGTTTAGAAATGCCTGAGCGTATTCGAGAATTCATTGCCCCTGAAGTTATGCTTCCAGCCAATGGCCAAGGTGCTGTTGGTATTGAGTGTCGCATTGATGATGAGCGTGTTAAAAACTTACTAGCTCCGCTTGAGCATAAAGAAACTCGTATTCGAGTATTAGCTGAACGCGCTATGAACCGTGCTCTTGAAGGTGGTTGTCAGGTACCAATTGGTAGCTATGCAGTAATAGATAATGAGCAATTACACCTACGTGGTTTAGTTGGCGCAATTGATGGCAGCACCATTTTACACAGTGAAATTTCTGGTGATTTAGCTGACGATACGCAAGCGCTAGGTACAACACTTGCACAGCAGCTTTTAGACTTGGGCGCTAACGATATTTTAAAACAGGTATATGAGCAAAAATAATTTAAATATTTTACTTACCCGACCGTTAAAAAAATCACAAAAATTAGCCAAAGATTTAACCCCTTTGGCTAATAACATTGTGATTACCCCTTTATTCGCCTATCAATCAGGCAAAGACCATTCCCTTTTAAAACAGCAAGTTAGCATTAGTGAAACGATAATATTTATCAGCCAAGCTGCTGTTGAGTATGCGCTTAACACGGTTTCTATTGATGACTTAAGCCAAGCAAAACACATTATTGCCGTTGGTGATGCAACTAAGAAAGCCTTAATCCAGGCAGGATTGAAACAAGTCATTGTGCCACAAGAGCACACCAGTGAAGGGTTATTAAATTTAGCCGAACTTCAGCATGTTGATGACAGAACTATACTGATTGTACGCGGTAATGGCGGCCGAGAATATTTAAAGCAACAGCTTGAGCTTAGAGGCGCAAAAGTCGCCTATAATGAAATATATCAGCGCTGTTGGTTAGACTTAGATCAAAAGCATACAATTGAACAATGGCGAAAAGCCGAAATTAATTGTATTGTGATCACTAGCAATGAATTACTTATGCAATTAAATCAATACGTAAAACACTTTCAGTGGCTCAAGCAATGCTTATGGATAGTTGCCAGTTCTCGTATTGAAACTAACGCTAAATCGCTAGGTTTAGTAAATGTAATTAATGCCCAAGGGGCAAACAATTTAAAAATATATCAGGCAATTGCAAACTCAGCCTGGTCAATGGAAGTGAATTATGACCGATAAAGACAACAAAAAAGCCAGTAATGATTTAGATGCAGGAGCAAGTAAAGCGACTGAATCTGGTAAAGCTTCCGAAACTAATACTACAAAACCCAAAATAAGTGCTGCACAAGCCACTAAAATAGCAGCACAAGCCAAACTTGGCAGTAAAGAAAAAGTCAGTGATACAAGCGCTAAAGCGGCAAAAAACAAAAAAGCAGCTAGCTCAAAAGTAACTAGCAAAGTAGCATCTACGAAAAGCACTACGCCTAACTTAATTGGTAAACAAAAGCTTTCAAAAACAGCCGTATTCGCTGTTTTGCTAGCCTTAACTGCAGGTGCTGGCGTTGGCGGTCATTACTGGTGGCAGCAGCAAGTTGATGCTGAAAATGCACAATTAGTCGACAGTAAAATACAGGCTAACATCGAACAATTAGATCGCCACTTACAAAAACAAATTAGTAGCCTACAAGCGCAATCTAAGCAACAAGCCACCGAGATGATCCGCGAAGTTGAAAAGCGCAGCGGCAGTCGAATTGCCGAGTTAGAACAAGAAATCGAACTGATTTTAGAGCGTCAACCAAATAACTGGCAAGTTACCGAAGCTGAATATCTAGTACGTATGGCTGGCCGAGTTTTATGGTTAGAAAAAGACACTAAAACGGCGATTTCGTTAATGCAGGATGCCGATCAGCGTTTAGCTGATTTAAAGGACCCTCGCTTACTTGAAGTTCGACAGCTACTGCGTAACGACATCGAAGAATTAAAATTACTACCATCTTTAAAAACTGATGAAGTTATTATGACTTTCATGGGTTTGGCTCAGCAAATTAAGAAATTACCGTTATTATCAGTACAATTACCAGAAGAGACAGAGTTGCAGGAAAGTACCGCTCTTTCTACTGACATTAATGATTGGCAAGCTAACCTAGCTAAAAGCTGGGAAAAATTTAAAGCTGAATTTATTACGATTCGTCGTAGAAGTGGTGATGTAGAGCCATTGATGGAGCCTGAATTTGAGCAAAATCTTTACCACAACTTAGATTTAAAAATTCAGCAAGTACAATGGGCTGCGAGTAAGAGAGACAGCAAATTATATGTAGCAAGCATTACTAATATTCAGCAATGGTTGAGCATGTACTTTGATATGACAGCAAGTCAAACTCAACAGTTTAATGCCCGCTTAGTCGAGCTTAAAAGTATGCCTGTTAATGTCGACTATCCACAATCTTTAAGCTCTCAACAAGCGCTGCGAGCAATAATGGATAGAGCCCCAACATCAAACGCACCTAAAAAGAAAATGTCGACACTTAAGCCATCTACAGTAAATGATGAGCCAATGCCGGAAAAAGCTGAACCAGAACAAAAAAGTAAGCAAACAGTAAAACCAGAACAATCGGCGGAGGCTAAGGCATGATCCGCACTATTGTAAAGTTTTCTTTATTCTTATTATTAATTGCCTTTGCGCCATTATTAATTGATGAGAAAGGTTATATTCTCATTGCCATGGGTGATTTAACTTACGAGCTTACCGTAGTAAGTGCGTTGATATTTTTAACAATCGCCACTTTTATTTTTATATTTTTATATTGGGGCTTTCGCCTTGGTTTTAAATTTAGTTCAAAAACTTGGCGCAAAATGGCTTTTAGCAGCAAAGCTAAAGCCAAACAGCAATTTCAAAAAGGCTTAAGCGCATACCTTTTAGGTGATTATAAACAAGCTGAAGAATTAATGGCCAAATGTGCTGAAACAGCAGAGTTAGCAAATAGTGCATGGTTAATCGCAGCCGATGCTAGCCATAAACAAGGCTTAAGCGCTAATACCGAAAACTACTTAAAATTTATAAGTGAACACCCGAAAGCACAAGAAAACTTTAGCTACGAAACATTACTCGCTGCCACGCGCTTAAATTTAGCCGATAAACAGTTCACTAAAGCTCGTGAAATTTTAGACAAAAATCACACCTTAATTGGCCATGATGCACGCTTATTAGGTGTTGATATTGAGCTTTGTTTGCAAGAACAACGTTTTGAAAAAGCCATAGAATTGCTTAAGCAAGTAAAAAAAGACAAAAGCGTTAATAACGATGAAGTAACCAATTGGGAGCTTAAGGCGAACATTGGTTACTTTAGCGAGCTTAATCAAAAACAAAGTATAGAAGCCGTAGCCAAATATTATAAAGGCTTAAGCCGTAAAGAAAGACAAAGCGAAGGTATTATCTTAGCTTATGCGCACTGCTTAAGTGCCTACGGCTTATCTGATCGTCTCGATGATTTGGTGCTGCCTTTAATTAAAAAAGGTGCTTCACCAACCTTTATTAAAGCCTTAAGTAAGCTCAATATCGAACAGCCTGGACACTTAGTGGCAAACATTCAAAAGATCTTGCTTAAACAGCCAGATAACACATTATGGTTAAGTGCATTAGCCAACTTAAGTGTTAGCGCAAAGGATTACGATAAAGCTCAAAAAGCTTTTATAACCTTATTAAAAATTGAGCAACACCCTGATGATATGCAAAGCTACGCGCAATTATTAGAGCTAAAAGGCGAACATCAGCAAGCAAACCGCGTTTATCAAGAAATACTAAATCAAAAAGTCTTAAATCAAGAATAAAAACCTGATTAATTAATATGAAACTAAAATTAAAAATTATGTTGTTGATGCTTTGTGGCATCAACTCTTTTGCCTTTGCTAATAGCGGTAAATTTGTCCTTGAACCTATGCCTGATATTGGCCAAGTTAAGTTATTCAAAACTAGCGATTTATGCACTGTTGCTAAAAACACTCGCACCTATTTTGCTAATAACCACAAGACCGATTCTTATGGTGTGCATTCAGGGCAAATATTTGATGCAAATATAAGCTTAGAAAAAGTAGACCAGACCTTGGCATTTATTTGCCAAACTTATGTTACAGATGTGCGAGCTAAGCAACAAAGCCGTATGCAAAACAGTGAATTTTTAAAACAAAACTTTGATTTTTATCGCTGGTACCCAGATAAAACTACGGCAGATAACATAGCTAAAACAAGCACCAACGAAATTAAAACTAGGTTACTTAACAACATTCCTGATGAGCAGCTGTTCATTACCAAGTATTACACTAAGTTATTAGAGGCAAGCGCAGTAAAGACTGCTGAGTTTAACCAAGCTCTTTATGCAATTCCATTTGATGAGCAGCACTTAACTCTTGAGCAAGCCGAGTTACAAAAACACAAATTAACTCGTTTTAAATATACTCGCCAACAAGTGATTAATGGCGTACTCGATAGTAATAACTTAGCCAAGCCTTTGGTATGGATCAGCGAAGATAGTTTGCATGATGTGCTATTACAGGGTACAGGCGTGTTAAAAATTGACGGCAAAACTCGCTACTTTAATGTGCACCGTAATAATGACATTAGTTATGATTATTCGATTGGAAAAACCGAGCAAGCAAGGTATTGGTACTTTGCCGAAGTGCCATCAATTATGGGTTACGGTAAAACTATTGAAAATAAAATTGCCGTTAAACCTCACGTTACTTTTGCAGGTAACGTAGCGCAATTAGGCCTAGGTAAACTGATCATGATTAATTACCAACAAGGGAGTGAATCTGTCAGCCAAATGGGTATTCTCGCCGACACTGGTGGTGCTTTTGATAACAATTTATTCCAGTTAGACTTTCTTGTAGATAGCTACTTTGGCTGGAGTGATTACCATCAGGCCAATAAACACCTACCTGATTACGCTAACACTTGGATTATGATAAAAAAATAATTTTCAATGCAACTTTAAAAGCACATTCACATGCAAATAGAGGGTTTCATTGAACGTGCTGAGAAGCAGTTTTGTGCCATCAACAGCAGTAGAGAAAGTACACCGTCATCCTCTAGGAGTTCAAGCGACATCGGGGACCTCCTGAAGCGTACCGTGGATAGAAAATCTACTTCCTGAACTAGTTTCAGGATCTTCTTTGATAATGCGGTGACCGGCTGAAAAGTGCCATTTATGCCATAGATGAAGTAAGTTAACCGAATAAAATATTCATATCATCGGTTAAGTAAACAGGGACTTCGCCACTTGAAACTACAATGACTTTTTTCGTTTGCGGATGAATGTGCCCTTTTAATTCAGGGTAGTTTTCCGCATCGTCAACAATACAGTTTCCGACCACTGTAACGTGATGCCCATCACAAAGAAACTGCTCTTTAGCTCTTAGTTGTTCATATTTTTCATCTAAGAAATGATTACTAGCTACATTGTGTTTTTCCAAAAATTGAGCGAGATTCTTTTTAATGTGCTCGAAAGTTTTATCACCCTTATTAAGCTTAGATATTAATGTATCAACTTGGTTAATATCATTTTTATTTGCATTAAGTAAATCAATAGAGTTATTGACCTTTACAAGTACATACCATCCTTGCCCTTCAACTAAAAAATCTTCCTTATTTTTCTCGTCTTTAAAAAGGCTCCAATCATGTTCTTTTGTACATAGGTCACTGTCTCTTTTGCTAAGCTCTCTGAGTTTGAAAACAGATGATTGATAAATTACAGACTCTTCTTCAAATATAGGCGTTTGTAGGCTTACTATTTTTTTTACTTGCCCTTGAAGTCGTACTCTTTTTCCGTGAACTTGCTCAGACATTTCTTGTTTTGGCAAATCAAACTGCTTTCTCAATTTCTTGTCTTTATTGGGTATTAAGAAAAGAATAAGAAGAAAGATGCCCAAACCTATTATAAATTCCATTAAATACATTATTTTTACCTAGGGAGGGTTGTCTCTTAATCGCTCTTATCCGACCCTTCATAATAGGGTACCAGTAAATCTACGCCTATTCCGATGACTCTTCTAAGGCAGGATATAAAGGTTCAGGTTGATCCATACTCCAATCCCACAACCAAGCACCCTGCTGTTGAATTCTGCTCACATCACGAGCCAAAATCCAGCCTTGTGAAAGTGCTTTTAGACTCATCTTATTAAGATGATTCAAGTAGGACTTCTTATTTGCATAACGAGATAAGATACGCTGTTTTTTCCACTTTTTAATACTTCCTTGAAAATCAGCAAGTTCATTGCTGGCGAACTTGTTATAACGTAATGACCAAGGCATAAATGTAGCAATAGGTGCTCGTATTAAAGGGTGTTTTATGCCGCTAACTTCGTGGCCGTTATTGTCTACTTTAGGAACAGGCGGCACAATTTCAGCTAATAACATTGGAGGTTGATTAGTGATTATACCCTGTTGCCAGTGCTCGCCGTAATCTACTTCATAAACAGTGTGCGGTTTAAATGGTTTTTCCATTTCTAGCCATTCAGGCAGCTGAAAGTGAGAGAAGTTAGTTAAGGTTTGATCGGCATATTTAGGGTATGCGCTTTTCGGTGGAGTTTTATCATCTACAACCCAGTTAGTTAAATGCGAAAGTAGTGCACGTAAATGCAGCTTAAAATCGAGATTATTACCAGCAAATAACCCCTTACTTTCATCAATAGCCTTAATATTATTTTTTGATTCTACGTAGTGCTGCGCCGAGGCGATATGATAAATACGCTCATTAGCAAATGGCGCTACATCATAAACATCATGGCTATGAATTAAACCTGCAGCTCTGCCCCAGTATTCGTAGCCAGTATTGGTGTAAAATATTTTAGGGTAGAAATCTTCGCCATTACGCTTTAACAAGCCAACCTTTTTATTAGTTATATCATTACGAATTCTGGCACTGGTAAAAGGGAAGATATCAGTTGGATAAAAGAATGCCGACATACGATGAGCATCGCGTGACGGCTGTGCAAATCTATGATTAAAGCTGCCTCGACCTGCGCCTGCAGTATGAATAAACATGCCATCAAAAGCCTTTAAACCTAGCTCAGTCTGATTGAAACCTTGATAAAGAAAATGGCGAAGGAAGCGGCCTGTTTGTGAAACACCAAAAGCAATAGTTTTAGGCACCAGATAAGGACTTTCTTTATCTTTTAAATAAGCGGCTGTATCGCGAATAATAGCTAAACCTAAACCCGCCACAATAGGATCTTGAGTTGGGTAAACTAATTCATAGACACCTGGTTCAAAGTCGCCCGCAATTTGTTTTCCATCAGAGCTAAACTGCCACTTATTCGATGCTACAACGCTGCGTAAGTTATCTCGGCCTAAACGCTTGGTCAACCAAGCTTCTGAAGCTCTAGCGCTATCAACCGGATATACTGTCTCAATGCCTTTTTTATGAGACAAAGACAACAGCGACTTAGCACTATCAACAGTCCAGTCACTTCTTGCCCAACCAGTTAAACCTGCAATTCTAGGTAAGGTTGCCTGCATAGCGTTATCACTCGGTGTAACATCACCTTGCCAACCAACCCAAACCAGAGATAGCCCTAGCTCTTGAATTAATCCATCACCCAAGGCAGATGCTTTATTTGGCAAAGAGTTTTTGCGGGCATGATTAAAGTAACGTAACGACGCTTTCGAGCCACGGTTACTTACTTCAAGCAAAGCACCTTTTCTTAGAGCAGGATCTTTATGTTGGATAATAAAAAAATTAGCTTTGGCGGTAACTACACCTTTGCTATTTTTAGGCGCTCGCTCTAGATCAACAATGACTTTATTGTTTTCAAGATTAGGATCGAACTCAAAGTTAAAGACACCTGAAATAGCCTCTAATTCGATATTTTTTAATTTAAATGTTTTACTACTCAACACTTGTTGAGAAACCACAGCGGCATTAGCGCTGACACTAAAAAGTAAAACTAACATACAACTAATGAAAGCTTTGATTTTGTTCATAGAATATTCTTATTAGTATTTTAAATTAACTTAATCATAAGCTTACTCTTGTATGAGGTAAATGCAAGTAGCGATAGCTGATAGAAATACACAAAAGAGTAATTAAAAAGCTAGGGTAATTAAGGTTAAGTGAGGAGGCTATTGCCAATGAATGGGTAAAAAAATGGCAGCACATATTGTACTGCCAGTATAGACACTCTTCCTAGGGAGAAAGAATATGAATATCTACTATTCGTTGTTGTTTATTTTCTTTAAAAAGAAATAAACGTAAAAAGTACAAATAGCTAAAACTGTAACTAAACCACCAGCAGAAAATAAGACGATTGGGTCTGTAAGTAATACTTGTAAGTTATCCATGAGACTCTCCTTTAATCGGTTTAACTTATGGTCTTAGGTTAAGCCAATCAGAGGTGTACTTTTCTGATCTGGATCAAAAAATAACCAACAAGCCATTAACAATCGTGTCAGAATGTACCAAAGCTTATAAAAGAAGATTATTTGTTAGTAAATGGCCTTGCGATAACCTCATCTAAAACCCGTTGTTCTATACCCATACCACCAATAGTAATGAGGTGGTTTTGATAAATAAGTAAGCCTCTATGGTCCATCGAGTCTAAACCATCGCCAAGACGCACGCGCCAGTAATGCTTATGCACATCAAAAACCCAAGCTTTACTCGTTGCAGGTGCAGGAATGCCATCATAGCCTATGCCATTATAGTTATAGGGATTAGTTGATCCCGCCAACATAATGATTTTGTCGTCAAAGTTAGTTGCAGCCATCCGATAGCGCGCTTCATTCGTTGGATGAGAAAGTAACTGCCAATCAATTTTAAGGTGATTAGTTTGATCAATTCGGCCAATTAAACATTGTGCAACTTTATTGTATTTACGGCGGTTTAATAATTGCGGAACAACAGCTACACCATCACAAATGACCATACGATTACCGGCAATACCACCACTATGACCAAAGACAGGAACGCCTAAGAAGGGTGATGCTTGCGACCAAGTATCGGTTTGTATATCGTAAACTTGCACTAAGTTAATGTTACCGGCATCATGCCAGCCACTGACTAAGTAGATATAACGCTGCTGATAAACTAATGCCACACTATCATCTACAGGAACCGGCATTGCAGCTAGCTTTTCATAACTATCTGCTAGTACATTGTAGCGATAAACATCTGGACTAGAAATTTCATTATGTTGACGATCAACAGTATAACCGCCAAATAAATAAACATGCTCATCAATACTAACGGCAACCGATGCTAAGCGACCTTTCAATGTGAGAGAACTTGGTACAGGTGTTTTAGGCTGCCAAGCTCTTTCACCTATTTTAAGAGCCCATACTTTATTGTGTACCGCTTTATAGTCTTTTTCTTTGGCCAGGCCCATAAAGGTTAATAAATAGTCGCCTTCGGAAGTATTAACTAAGGCTACGGCATTATTGGTGACCGGCTCGGGTAAATTAGGAAATTTAAGGGTAGTTGCACTAACATTGACACTGAAACAAAAAACACAGCAAAATAAATACAATTTAAAATTCAAATTTTCACCTTTTATTGAAACAAAAACGGAGCTCAAAGCTCCGTTTCATTTTCCGAACTCTATTATGAGTGTAGTATACTTTGCAGCACTTCTGGCTCAATTAAGTGGGTGATAGTTTCTTCTAAATCATTTAGTGACTCATTAGCAATGAAACAACCACTATCATCTGAAGCAATATATCCATACTCACGTAATGCATTAACAATAGCTGCTTGCGACTTTTTATTAATAAACTCTGGCGCATTAATATTATGTAATTGCGACATACGCTTAGCTAAAGTGGTTGCATCATTTTCAAGTGCAGCACGGCTAACTGGTGCTAATTGTTTAATTAATTTAGACACTATAGTGTAACGTTGTACAGTTTCACTAATACATTGTGATAATAAATTTATCTTATGTGCATCTTGGCACTCTTCATTAATTGACCAGTAATCGGCCTTGCTATGTTTAACAATACCTTGCTCTGCAAGAATTGATAACACTTTACCCACCTGCTCAACAACGTCTTCATCGTTAAACCATAAAAACAGTTCAGCTTTAATTAATTGCGTTAACTGTAATGTTTTAGCAGTGATTTCTTCTGTACTAAGTTTGTCATAAGTTTTTAATAAACGACAAACCACGGAAGGTAACATAAAGGCATGCAAAATATTATTGCGGTAATAGCCCATTTCTAAAACAGCTTGACCCGTTAAAGAAATAATTTGCCCCATATCGTCATCTTCAACATCAACTTTATTTAACTTTATTAAAGAATCAACAAGCTCTGCACCAGACTCTTCTGGAATAAACATATCGGCACTAAATGGTGCTTTGCGCTGTAAATCTAAGAAGAAATCTAACTGTTGTTCAAGTTCTTTTCGAGTAAGTGAATTGTTATTAGCCGTAAGTAAAATTAATGCTGATAAAGTAACCGAGTTTAGTGCCACCGCTTTATTAATTTCCATCATGACTTGGTTAGCCATAACGTTAACTGCTGGAGTTAACCACTGCGGTTTAGGTGGTTCAATTGGGTCGATGCTATCTTTCCAATCAGGCACCTGATTGTTTAAGAATTCATTAATATTAATAGGCTCGCCAAAGTTAACAAAGCCTTTACCATAGTTACGCAACTTACGGATCGCTTTAACCACGCCAAAAACAGATTCTTTTTGTTTTGAACTACCTTTTAACTCTTTATGGTAACTCGCTACTTCCATAACATGTTCATAGCCTAAATATACAGGCACAAGGGTAAGCGGACGGTCTAAGCCTTTAAGCATACTTTGTATCGTCATGGCTAACATACCGGTTTTAGGTTGCAGTAAACGACCTGTACGCGAGCGACCACCTTCGGTGTAATATTTAACGGCGTAACCACGGTTAAACAATAAACCTAAGTATTCACGAAAGATTGTTGAGTACAAACGGTTACCAGCAAAACTGCGACGAATAAAAAATGCCCCAGCTTTACGGAAAATAGGACCTGCAGGCCAAAAGTTTAAGTTAATGCCAGCAGCAATTCTTGGCGTAACTAGGCCTTGCTGATAAATAACATAGGTAAGTAACAAGTAGTCCATGTGCGAGCGATGACACGGTACATAGATAATTTCATGACCATCTTGCGATAGCTTACGTAATCTATCGGCATGACGAACTTCGATACCATCGTATAAACGATTCCATAACCAACTTAAAATGCGTTCACCTAAGCGGATGGTAGTATTGCGGTAATCGGCAGCAATTTCTTTCATTATTGCTAACGCTTGTTTTTTTATTTCAGCTTCAGAAACGCCCTTGCTCTTGGCTTCTTCTTTGATTAAACGTTTAATTGCAGGAGTGGCGAATAAAGCAGTAAATTTTTGTTGTTGGTCCATCAAACGCGGGCCAGTAGCGGCAACCGTTTGACGATGAAAATGAAAACGAGCTACGCGCATTAATTTACGAGCCGAAACTTCATTAGCTCCTTGGTTATCTGTCATTTCACGAAATGACACGGCGGTACTAAAACGTACTAAGGTATCTCGCCCTAAAAACAATACAATCCAAAATTTACGTAAAAAGTTTGGTGACCTATCATCGGCTAACACCATACCAACATCGGCTTTATTTTCTTTTGTCGGTACACGACCCCAAAGAATATTTGCTGGTACAAGCTTAAGTTGAGCATCAGGATTTTTTTCATGATGCTTAAGTAAAACTAAACCTTGCTCTAATGCTTTGGTTTCACGTTTCTTAACCCAAGGGAAAATAGAACTTGGTTGTTCTAAACACAAACAACGTCTAAATGACTTACCATCTACTTCAACATTCTCTAGTGGATCAGGTAGACCTTGTTTCTTACAGGCCATCTGCAGTGCTATAAGATCACTCGCCGAGCGATGACGAACAATATAGAACGTAGATTTGCAATCGCTTAAATCTTGAGGGTTTTCCGCATTATCAGGAACGATTTTACAACGAACTAATAAGCGTAATGGCCATGAAAGTAAAAAATAAAACAATGAACGCATGTGCAATAAAGACTCTGTTAAAGAAAACAAAAATAATGAGATAAATTATAACATTAATGACAAGCTTAGTTCTACAACGAACATTTTTCATACCAAACAAGACATTTAATTAATTACTGTATAAAGTAATGGCAACATCAAAATGCAGATTACAGGAATAACAATAATGAAAGCACTTTATGCAGTTCTTCTATCAAGCTCACTGTCATTGGGGTTAACCAATGTACAAGCCAGTGAATTATCAAACGCTGTTGATAAAGATTATAAAAATCATCTAGGCGCACTTTGGGATCATTTTCATCAAAACCCAGAGCTTTCTCTGATGGAAACCAAAACAGCTAAACGTTTAGCGCAAGAAATTCGTGATGCTGGTTTTAAGGTAACAGAAAATATTGGCGGCACTGGTATCGTTGCAATCCTTGAAAATGGTCCTGGCCCTATGGTGATGGTACGTGCTGATATGGATGGTTTACCTGTGGTAGAAATGTCTGGTCTTAAAAACGCCTCAAAAGTAAAAATGAAAGACTGGAATGGTGAAGAAGTTGGCGTAATGCACGCTTGTGGCCACGATGTTCATATCACCAGTTTAGTTGGTACTGCTAGATATATGGCGAGCATAAAAGATCAATGGTCTGGTACATTAATGCTTATTGGACAACCAGCAGAAGAGAAAGGCCCTGGCGCTTCAGCAATGATGGCAGATGGAATTTGGGATAAATTTGGTACACCAGATTTCGCTTTGGCTTTCCATGTTAATGCCGCCGCAGTAGCAGGAAAAATCACTATCGATGAAAGCTCGCCGTATGCTGGTGCTGATACGGTAGATATCATAGTGCATGGTATTGGCGCTCACGGTGCTTACCCGCATGCAGGTAAAGATCCAATCATGATTGGCTCACAAATCGTTACTAACTTACAAACTATCATTAGCCGTGAATTAGCGCCAAGAGATGCCGGTGTAATTACCGTAGGGGCTTTCCACTCAGGTACTAAACACAACATAATTTCAGATAAAGCACATTTGCAATTAACCGTACGTAGCTTAAATCCAAGAGTTCGAGAACAATTACTTGATGCGATAAAACGCGTTGCCATTGGCACAGCTAAAACAGCAGGTATGCCAGATGATAAATTACCAGAAGTGTTAGTAAGTCCTGATGCATTTCCGCCAACGTTTAACGATAAAAAGTTAGCGCAACGCTTAAAAGGAGTTATCACTAGCAAGATGGGTGAAGATGCTCTTATTCCACCGGCAAACTTAGGTATGGGCGCTGAAGATTTTGGCTTCTTTACCACTGAGCCGTACATTCCAAGTGTGTATTTTTCAGTTGGCGGTACGCCACAAGAAGATTTCGATAATATGAAAAATGGTGGTCCTGCCGTGCCAAGTCATCACAGCCCATTATTTAAGATCACACCAGAACCTGCAGTTACAGCAGGTGTAGAGGCTACGGTTTTATCACTTCTAGAGTTAATGCCAAAGAAGTAAGGTAAAGCACAAGTAATATATTGAGTGAGCAAAAAGTGCCACTCAATATATTTCACCAAAGCTTGTTCATCCTTGGTTTTGTTGCGATTTATTCATCACCTCTTCATACATTAACAAAACACCTTTTGCTAAGGCTGCATATTCAGGGTGACGCGTTATAACAGCCATCACTTGATGATAATCGGATAATACTTTTTCTAAATAATCCAAATCTTTTTCATCAAGTACACCACCACTATCGACTTTATCATTTAACTCCTTGAGCTTAGGATAACGTTCATGTTCAAATCGTTTTAGGATTACCGCGATAACCCCTTTATCCTTTTCTTCTATATCCACAGCTAACCCTCATCAATTAAATTTGTACCTAAGTATGCGTTTAATCGCAATAAATTCCATTTTTAAATTTACGGATTAACGTGCTCTAAATTGAAATAATAACTCCATTTCCTGTTTAGAAAAAATAAAGCAGTGATAACAACCCGCTATCCATAGTATCGATGATATAACTATCTTTTGATGACTAACTTAAACGATTTAAAAGTAAAATTCTAAATTGGTGTAACTACAATAAGAATAATTTTTCCCCTTAAAGATAGTTTCACCCGAATGTGTTCTTGTCTTTACATTCCTTTTAAGGCTAATAGTCTGAATTTTTTCTTGCCATTGATAACTTGCTTTAATCTTATCTTGAGTTAAATAACAAAAGCCTTTTGCGAGCTTTTTAAAGTTCTCTCCTGTAAAAATATTGTCTGTCTTAGTGCTTGTTTTAAGTTTGATATCTGCGTTTTGTTTATTGAACTTAACCGCAATGTGTTTACCTTCAATTTCAGCACTGTCACCGCGAGTTAAATAATGAATATTCGCTACTCTTTCGGCTTTAGGCTGAAGCACAAACACTCCTTTAGCACCAATCACTTTAAACTGTATTGGTTTATCTTGTGTTGGCCAATCGATAACCGCAGCAGTTGCCTCATCCACCCCTAGCACAAAACTTGCGTTGGTATGCTTAGCTAGCACTGCGACTCGCCCCTGCCTACCTCTTTCAGAAAAGTGGGTATCCATTATGGCAAAATTAACTAAACCTAAACCACCTTGTGAGTTATAGGTTAAATCAGTATTTAATAAATTTTGAGCACATTGATTGGTTTTTTGGCAGCCTTCAACCGGTAGCATATCTGCTTTTGCCCCACGATTTAAGGCAGCTTCACTTGTACCGTTACTTACCATAACAGTCGGTGAATTTAAGTAACTATTGCCTGACATAACGGCAGTACCAGCACTTGTACCGCCAACGATTAATTTACCCTGATTAAGCTTTTGTTTGATAGCCGTTAAAATTTGGTTCTCTGTCCCATCATTATTAATAAATGCTTTTCGGGTTAGGGATTGATCGCCGCCATTAATAAATACACCATCCGCGTTTTTAATAGCCTCTAATATAAGAGCCGGATTCAAACATGCTTGCTTTTGTTGCTCTACTAAATCTGGATAAACAACAGCCCTGTTAGTTGAGCCATTTTGTTCTAACCTCAACTTTTCTAGGTTATCGCATACAGTGATATTAGGGCTTTGCCAAGCCTGATTTAAGGTCGCATCTAAAGGTAGCCACTGACTATTAGCACCAGCTTGTTCAAAAACACTTTGGTAAAAGTCTGCCGCTTCAAACGGATCTCTTGCTGATGCAGTCAATACAACAACTTTAGGCTTTTTGCCGTTAGCTATTTGCTGGGAATAGTCAACAAACGTGTTGTAAATTTCTTGGCTAAATAGGTCTTTGCTAGCCTTCAGATTAGACCGCTCTTTTGTGCGTAAATTATTCTCAAACTGACCTATCTCAATAAGATCATGCAATAAATAATATTTAAAATCATTCAGAGAGTTAATAACTTTTTGTGTGTCAAATTTCTTTATGCTTTCTCTTAATTGCGATTTTGTTATATCTTTGCTGCCATATAGCTTATTAATTTTTAGTAGTATGTTGTTAATTGTTATCTGCTCTATTTCGCTAAAATGATGAGCGTAATCATTAAATAATTTTGTTTGATTTTCTGCAACTCGATAAACACTTTCTTGCTTTGCAGTAACGAAATTAACATTTTCCTTACATTGTTTTTGGTTTTGCGATGAGCAGGTCTTAAGCCCACCACCGACTAAAAAAAGCTTGCTTCCTAATAGCTCTGAAGCACTTAATTTGATTGGTGTAAGCAGAAATATAAATAGTAGAAATGAAGGTACTAAAAAAGTAAAAAGTAGTGGGCGTAACATAACAAAATCTCAAGTTGACTATAAAATAACCCTTGACTTACAGGTTATTAACCATTAAAAATTAAATGTTACTAGAAGTATAAATGCACAAACATACTAACTGACAAATCTTATATGTACAAGAAAGCCTTTAAGCTAAACACATATAACTACTCAAACTATTATCTTTCTGAGTGGTTCGACGAATAAACCACGACAGCTTCTAATGCGGTCGTGGGCATTCGTTTGCCTAACCTCAAATAACTAAAATTCGCTTACGTTCCCTCTGCGACTGCAATTTATTCCTTTTGCCTGTGCTTTGCACTCGCGCTAAAAAATATTAAATTCACCCGGGATATTATTATGAAAATGTTTACAAAATCGTTATTAGCAGGAGCTATGACTTTTGCCGTTGGCTCAAGTTTTGCTGCAGAAGATAAAGAACCACAAGAACAAGACATCGAACGTATAGCCGTTACCGGCTCTCAAATTAAAGGCGTAGATCTTGAAGGCGCACAACCTTTAAGCGTATTTTCAGCTGAAGAGATTAGTAAATCTGGAGCGACGAGCATTTCTGAGTTTATGCAACAAGTCGGACAAACTCGAGGGGGCACTGGTTCATTTAGCACATCAGAATCAGGCGCAACGTCAACTTCAACACCAGCAGGTCAAGCGGCGGCTTCATTAAGAGGTTTAGGCCCATCTTCAACTTTAACACTTGTTAATGGTCGCAGGATTGCTGCTAGCTCATTCGCAGCTGGTACCCAAAATTTTGTTGATGTTAACTCTATTCCTTTAGCTGCTATTGAACGAATTGAAGTACTAGCAACCGGCGCATCAGCGATATACGGAGCAGATGCTGTTGCCGGTGTAATCAACTATATTTTGAAAAAAGATTACCAAGGCGCTGAGTTTAACGTTTCATACGGTAATTCAATGGAAAGCACAGATGAAGGCAAGTACAACTTAAACTTCGTGTTCGGTACTGATTTAGCCGGTGGCCAACTTACTGTGTATGCAGACTACTTCGATAGAAACGCCTTTAGCGCACAAGACAGGGATTATACTAAAGATCCTATCTTAGAGAGCTCATACTCCTACCTACCTAAAAACACACCCAATATTTATTACTGGTCAGCAAGAGATGGCAACGAAATTGGCGCACCAAACTGCAAAACAGAATTTGTAACTACTGAGTTTGGTGAAGAAATATGTGCTTATTATGGTAATGAAGATGATTTACTGCAAACTGAGCTTGAATCAGCCTCAGCTGGTTTTTACTACAACAAGGAGTTTGGCGATATTCAGTGGAGTACTGACTTTTTCTACTCGCAAACAAAATCAACAAGTCAGTCAACGCCTGCGCCAATTGACCAAGTAGATGACTCTGAAGGTCCGTGGGCAAATGAAACTGCATTAGAGATTTTTGATCAAGATACTCAAGATGCGTTATTCGATGCCATTTACGTTGACCCATATGATACCTTAGCAGGCCAAGAACTCTGGGGCTTTAGATACGATGCTCGCTTTGGCACTCCTCGAACAGTGGAAGTTGAAACTAACTCATTTCGTTTAGTAACGGGGCTTTCGGGTGAAATTGGCGAGTGGGATTGGGAATCAGCTGTCACTGTTTCTCGCTCAGAGTCTGAGCAAACTGGTATTGCTGGTATTTATAACCGTTATAAATATCATGCGGTATCAAATGGCGAGCTATGTAGTGACGGTTCAACCGCTTTATTTGATGGTGCAAATTTAGGTTGCCCAGCCAACTCTCAATTGCTTGCTATGTATAACCCATTTCTAGAGGGTGATGCAGCCAATGATGCACTACTGGCTATGGCGCAAGAAAAGCCAACTCGTGACGGTGAAAGTAGCGTTTATGGTTGGGATGCAAAAATTACAGGAGAACTATTTGAGTTAAACGATCAAACCATAAGTGCCGCTTTCGGTGTTGAATATCGTCAAGAAGAAATTACCGATGTGCCATCGTTAAATTCTCGTGCTCGCCCAGAGAACGGTTACCTAGTTGATGTATTCGGCTTTGGTTCAAGTTTATCTGAAGCAGAGCGCACTCAATATGGAATGTTTGCTGAATTCTACTGGCCATTGACTGATAATTTAGAATTGCAATTAGCTGGCCGTTACGACGATTATGATGATTTTGGTGACACCTTTAATCCAAAAGTAGGTGTAACCTATCGCCCTATCGACTCATTAGTTTTTCGTGCCTCTTGGTCTACAGCCTTTAGAGCCCCATCGTTAACACAAGCTGGAGTTAAGCTTCGCACAACAACAGCTGCATTTGACTGTGGTTCTAATCAAGCTGTCGCCGATTTATACTGTGAAGGTTTTGGCGATGAACGTCGCGAAAATGTACTAGAGCTTGGTAACGCGAATCTAAATCCTGAAGAGTCAGAATCTGTGAGTGTTGGCTTTGGCTTTAGCCCAACCGATAGCATTACCTTAACGGTAGATTACTGGTCGTTTGAACACGAAGATTTAGTTGATACCGATATGACTGCTTTGTTAGATGCAGCAATTACCGATTCAGCGCTTCGTCATTGTGGTTTAGTGCCAAATGGCAGCACTGGTATTTCTTATGACCCAGATCTTTGTTTAGTTACTGACGCTGCTGGCTTAACTATTGAAGATGATGGCGCTAATCTAACTCAAATTTTAGATGAATGGGTTGCATTTGACGATCCTCGCTATGCTGAATTGCCTTTATATCGCGATCATGTGATTGAACTACAAAATACTGGCGAACAAAATGTGAAAGGGGTTGATGTTACTTACATACACGATATAAACCTTGGCAGCGGTCGTTTGTCTTTTGATATGGACTGGACTCATTATTTAGAGTTCGAACGCAACAAACCAGGTTCTGATCAAATTGAAGAGTTAGCTGGCACATGGCGTTACCCTGAAAACATTGCAAGTTTGCGCATTGGTTATGAACTAGACAGCTTCTATACGAGCGTTACAACATTGTACACTGACAGTTATGAAGATGACATTGAAGGTCTGCGAGGTCGTGAGTTAGATGAACTAGATACTATTGGCGCTTTGGACGCAAATGGTGAACGCGAAGTTGATTCTTGGACTACAGTGAATATTAACCTTGGTTACGATTTTTCTGATTTTAACATAAACCTGTCATTGAACAATGTGTTAGATGAAGAACCGCCAACAGCCTATGGTTCATCTCGTGGTTTTGATTCAATTAACCACAATGCACTTGGTGCAAATTATCGCTTATCATTTACTTACTTTATTAAGTAATGGGATTTGCCTTTTAAGGGTTGCGATTTGTTATAATCGCAACCTTTTCTATGGTTTATATCTTTAATGATTAAATTTGGTAGCCCAAATGCAAATACATACTAAAAACGAAGCAATTACTAAAAGACAAATGCCAGATGCTTTTATCATCTTATTTTTTGTTGTTCTTATTGCAGGCCTTGTTACATATATTGTACCAGCAGGCACTTTCGCCACTTCACCTTCAGAAGATGGCAGCAGGCAACTACTTGTTGCTGGTACCTACATGGAATCAGACCAAGATATGTCTGTTCCTTTGTTTGCTGCGGGGGGAGGTAGCGGCTTTTTCAACTTTGCATTTGAAGGCCTAGTCTCTGGTGATAAATGGGGTAGCGCCATTGGCGTTATTATGTTTATTTTAATAACCGGTGGCGCCTTTGGTATCGTGATGCAAACCGGAGCTATTACTAATGCAATACATGCATTAATTAACAAAGCAAGTCATGCTGAAAAATTGTTCATTCCAATATTATTTGTACTGTTTTCACTAGGCGGCGCCGTATTTGGTATGGGCGAAGAGGCAATCGCTTTTTGTATTGTATTGCTACCATTAATGAAAGCGTTAGGCTACAACGGCATAATAACAGTTATGGTAACTTACGTTGCTACTCAAATAGGTTTTGCCACGTCTTGGATGAATCCATTTAGTGTTGCTATCGCTCAAGGTATAGCGCAAGTACCTTTATTATCAGGGGCAGGATATCGCGTTGTACTCTGGGTGGTATTCACCCTTACAGGGCTAATTTTTACTATGCGCTACGCGGCATTAACTAAGGTAAAAGTAACTGAGCAAGAGCGTGCCATATTGCACAACGATAATGCGTATGTTTTTGGTAAAACAGACATCTCTATATTGCTGGTATTTGTCGCAGTTATTGCCTGGATTATTTGGGGTGTTGTTACACAAGGTTACTACATTCCAGAAATAGCCAGTCAATTTTTCACCATGGGTTGTGCTATAGGCCTAGTGGCGGTGATAACGAAACGCATGTCAATGAACCAAGTATCTGCTGCATTTCAAAAAGGCGCGCAAGATTTATTACCAGCAGCTTTAATCGTTGGCCTTGCCAAAGGTATTGTAATTTTACTAGGCGGCGATGATCCTGCTAGTCCTTCTGTATTAAATACCATTTTACATTATGCTGCAGGTACTGCTGAAGGTTGGTCTGCCAACATTAGTGCAGTCTTTATGCTGATATTTCAATCAGTATTTAATTTTTTTATCTCATCAGGCTCTGGTCAAGCAGCATTAACCATGCCTCTTATGGCACCACTAGCCGATTTAGTGGGCGTTAGCAGACAAGTAGCAGTATTAGCGTTTCAACTTGGTGATGGTTTTACTAACATTATTATTCCTACTTCTGCTTCCTTAATTGGTTGCTTAGGTGTAACTCATGTTGATTGGCTTGAATGGGCTAAATTTATTTTTCGTTTTCTATTAGTACTTATGGTCATGTCAATTATCGCTATGATCATCGCAGTATCTATAGGCTTTTAATGAGACTTTCATGAAATTATTCAAACAGGCAAATATATATAGCCCTGAACACCTTGGCATTAAAGATGTGCTAGTTAGTGGCTCAAAAATTATCGCTATAGATAACAATATAAGTGTGAGTTCTAGTCATGGGCTAGAAATCGTCGATTGCCAAGGTACTATTTTAGTACCAGGCTTTATTGATTCATTAGTGCACATTACAGGCGGTGGTGGTGAAGGAGGATTTACTACCCGCACGCCACAAATGCCATTTTCGGATGCTGTTAAAGGCGGAGTAACAAGTTTAGTTGGTGTGCTGGGTACAGATGCAGTATCTCGTTCTTTAGAAGATTTATTAGCAAAAGCTAAAGCATTAAAAGAAAATGGGTTATCTGTATATTGCCATACAGGCTCATATCACTACCCTGTTTTGACTATTAGCAATAGTATCGAAAAAGACATCATGTTAATTGAAGAATTTATTGGTGTTGGAGAAGTGGCCATTGCCGATCATCGAGGCTCGCAAATGAGTTGGCAAGAGCTAGCTAGGGTCGCTGCCCAAGCAAGAGTTGGTGGCATGCTCTCCGGTAAAAGCGGCATTGTTAGCATTCATGTAGGCGATGGAGAAAGCGGGCTCGATCTTTTACATGATGTCGCAAATAACTCAGATATTCCATTAAGTCAGTTCTATCCAACCCATATTAATCGGACAAAACAAGTGTTAGAACAAGGTTTAGTATTGGCTAAGGCCGGAGGCTATATAGACTTTACTACCAGTACCACCGAGCAAATTTTGGCTGATGGCGAGATAGCAGCACCACAAGCATTAAAAAATGCGTTGGATAATGGCGTCAACATCAAACAAATAACAATGAGCTCTGACGGCAATGCAAGCCTTCCCGTATTTGATGAAAATGGCCGCTTAACCGACTTACAAATAGGCCAAGTTCAAAGTTTACACCAAGCATTGGTTGATGCCGTAAAAGAGCTAAACATAAACTTTGAAGATGCTTTGAAGACAATCACATCTAACCCAGCAAATATTTTGGCTTTGTATAATAAAGGCGAAATAAAGCAAGGTTTTGATGCCGATATTGTTCTGCTTAATAAAGAAACACTAAACATTGAACAAGTCTTTGCTCATGGTCAATGCCTAATGAACAGACAAGGAAAAATTAAATCTACATATTTTAATTTGTAGTAATTTACCCTCTTGGTCCAATCGCTAAATTGGGCCTTTCACTTTTCTAAAAATAAGCAATAGCCAATAAATTTTTGCAGTAAAGTTATTATAATTTCCCCATATATTTATGATTTAATTCCATAATTTAAAAATCTTGTGGGATCCAGTTTTAAGTGAAATTTGCCTTCATTTGAAATCAATAACTTAGGTAGAAAAATCCAGTTAGACATGTAGTCTAAATCCAGATTATGGAGAAAATAGCCAGCATAGATCCAGCTTATACCGAAACTTTCAATTCCAGTAATGATGAGGTTTTATAGTATGTAGCGCCTTAATCAGGGTACTATTTCAGAGTAGCAGAATCAATTTGAAAAGCAAGAGTATAATTGTAACGAGGAAAAGCAAAAAGCTGAACCATATTTGTTCAGCTTAAGGGAATGTTTGGATTTTTAATGGTCCACTTATTAACTAAATAAAATAGATTCTTGTCGATTAATTAATGAATAATTAATTGGTTTTCGTTTTTTGGGGGCATGGTGAAAATTAGACCTATCCTGATTGAAATTTTCAAGTAAATTTCTTGGAGACCTTTGTTTCATCCAATTGGCCTCAAATTTATTTAATGCCACAAATAAATTTTCTGATTTTTTAAATATATGGAAAACCCACTTGTCACCTGACTGGACAGACAGAGGCTCAAAATTATGTGCTCTCAAGAAACTGTACAAACTTGGTTTAGAACAATTATGTTCGCCGCACCACTTATCTAGTACTAGGTAGTTTTGATAAAATGTTTTTACATCCTCAGGTTCATACCTCCATTGAGTATTGTTAATTTGTATTCTTCTCCACTTTAATGCATCGCCTAATAACTTAACCTTATGCTCACGAAAACATAAAAACTTTGCGACTTTTGAGGCTGGTAGTAACGCCTTAAATTGATTATTTAGATTCTCGCGAAGCAACCGAAGCAAGTCATTTTTATGAATATACACGTTAGTGAAATTATTACTTTTTACATCTCGAAATAGATACTCTTTATGGGTAAAAATAAGCTCTATCGTTTCAGCAAAACTGGATAAATACTTATCTCCCCACTTTCCCACATCAGATAGGCTTAATAAGCCTGATAATTTTTTAGCATCTACAGCTGTCATGTCTTTCATGATGTCTTCTAATAACTTATTTACAGCTGCCGCTGAATAGTAAAGTTGCGATGAAAAAGAAAGGGAGTCTATGATTTTGGTTCTAGCCAGTTCATTTAACTGGCTTGCAGATATTCCTAAGATATCTCCCGCTTGCTTGTCACTGAACATAGCATTAGGTTTTTCACTGTTAAGATATAAAGACATTCTTGATCTGAAAACTTTAGGAAGCATTACAGTTGTTGATGACAGATTAGAAAATTCATGTTCATCATCATAAGGTAAAATAGGTCGAGGTAAATTAGTTACCCCGTGATTTATTTTCTGTAATGACTCTATGTTAATAGCATCAAAAGCCTGGCTGAGCTCAGCATTCACTTGATGAACCAATTTATATCTATATTCCTCTTTACTTAATAAATTGTAAGCATATGAAAAATAGTCATGAAGATTATCTGGCCATGCCACTACTTTGTTCAAGTTATTATTAAAGAAATCATAGGGCCGAGTCGCAATCAACAGTGCTTGATATAAACCTTGCAAATAAAGCTTTCTATCATCACCTGTTAACTTAGTTACCATCAACTGATAAACAGGCAAAGTTGATCCCTTCTCTATGGTTAATGAACACCAACGTGTACCACAACTTGGACACCCATTTTTTATATCGGTATGCCAAAATAAGCATGAACTGCATTGAGGGCATACACTGGTCAATATTGTTTTATGCTCTAAGCAATGAGTTACATGCGCAAGTCGCCAAGAATCATTGAGATAAGAATGTTCTTCACCTAAACATGCTATACAAATATTTGGCTTAGTTCGGATTATGCTTTTAATACATCGGTCACTGTCAAATATATCCAGGTTAATGCTAGAAAACTTCTCTAGCAAGCTAACCTTTGACTCCAAAAGATATGGAGCTATGCGCTCAATAAAAGTATCAAAATTAGTTGTGTTTTGTTCCAAAGCATCTGAATTATATTTAAGACCTATCACATTAAATATATCAGAAAATCCAGAATAACCATGGAGTGCAGCTATTCTAAGTAAATAACCTTTCAAGCACTCATTATTATACGGCTTAGGTCGAACCGGAAAATAATTATCCATAAAGATTCCTAGCCGTCATTTCTATTTTGACTTTTTCCATCGACGCAACGAATGGGTTAAAGGATAAACCAGAACGTTCTCCTACTCGTCTAGTCCAAGCATTTTGTAAAATACGATTTGTTACTTGGGCATCTTCATCTGTGAGTTCAATTGCTTCGCATAAAAGATCTCTCATCAATCTAGGTTTACCTAACGTTGCGAGACAAAAGCGATAAAGATGATCCTCATGTCGGTTTGATTTAATCGGTTTAACTCCTTCATCAAGGTAATTGTTAAGCACCCTAAAATATGAAGATTTGCGCGGGTACTTACGTAATAATTCAAAGGTATATTCTAGAAGTTCATATACATCCTCATCAGACTTACAGTTAAATGGTTCAAGATTGTGAATTAAGCCAAATCTTTCTCTGATTTGACTGTCAATATCTATTATTGAACGTGCACTAGGATCTCCAATCAAGACCCATGCTGCGGAAGTTTTATTCACCAGTTCCTTAAGAATTTTTACGACTTTTGAGTTAGGGTAAATACCAGTGGTTGGCAAAATAACTTGAATCTCATCCAAAAAAACAACCCTAACATTTAAGCTATCAATTAAAGAAATGATTCTGGATACTTTGGGTCCCATATTGCCATATGAAGGTTTGGGGTCACTAAGTTGGCGCAATATTTCAGTTAAAAATTCATCTAATGAACATCCCGACGCCTCAACATAGATACCGAACTTAATGTCTCGATTAGAAACAGGTTTGAATTTATTATCTTCGATAAATTTACTTGCAATCGAAGACTTTCCAGAGCCAGAAGGGGCTAATATCATCATGCCGCCCGTTTCATATTCTCGATATTTAACCGTATTCTCAATAATAGACATAGGCACATTAAATTTATCTACATAACAATAATGCTTTTTAAACTCTTCAGTTTCAGGTTTCATCAACATACTCGACATAAAACAATCTATCTCCAAATATTACTTAATAGGTTTTATCGACTTTTTAAACTTAGTCATTAATGATGGTGGTGAAACTTGCCCCTGACTTTCAGGCTCTGACTTAACTTCTGGTTCAGGTTTAATAAATGATGGGCGCTTACCTTGTTCTAAAATTAGATCTAACTCTTCAGCCTTAATTTCACGTGCAGGCTCTGCCTCTTCAGCTTTAGGTACATCATCATTAGGTTGGTTAGCTTTACTTTCATAGCGAGCGTTCACCGCAAGAAGTACCATCGACTTAGTCTCTATCGTTGGACGGTCGGTATGTTTTTTTGTATCACGTTTTTTACCGTTAGCTTTCACAGCTTTATGTTCAGTTAAGCTGATAGGCTCTTTAACGCTTGTCGATGGAACGTCAAATAATTCATTAGTGTAAGGGTTTAAAACGGCTATTTTTGAGATATCCAACTCATTATAAAAAGCGGTAACTTTCGGATTTGGCTTAGTAAAACCGTTGGTCATTTTGGCGCATAATTTGATTAACTTCTCTCCTCGGTCGTTATAGAACAAGCCATTTATTTCAATGCCTTTACCTTGTTGGATCGTACGGGAAATTTCGTAACCTATAGAGGCATCAGCTTTAGCAATGTACTCCGCAGAAGGAAGTTCAACTAATGACTGGTATTTTTCCGTCATTTCTTTAGGTGTCATTCTATCAATACCACGATGATCTGTTTCGTGATAAACATCTAAGATATAAGTTTCGACAATAGATGCAAACTCATCCACCTGACATACAGCCTCAACTTTTATGTCTACATTATCTTTGTAGTCTTTTTTTTGGCCACCTTCACAACCTGCAATTTTCATACAACAATGGCCTTTAAATGTACGATGAAATCGTTCAACAATACCGTTACGGTAGGCTTTTTTAACTTGTGAAGTGATAGCGCTTATCGACATGTGTTCATAATAATCTGAGCATAATTTGGATTTGAATACACCACTATCGTGTCGTATGCAATCAGGTTTACCGAATAGCAAAAAACCATTTTGAGTATGTGCGGGCTTTTCTTGAGGTTTAATTAGCCGCTTGATGAGTTCAACTGCTGCGAGTGCTCCTTCTGATCGTTTTTCACCATAGCTAATAACAAACGAAAGAATAGCTCTAGTAAAGATGTCAATGGCAAAGTACACAACGGGCATGCCAACATAGTTACCTTCTTTATCAGTAAGGCCAAGATTAATATGGACCGCATCAATTTGTACAAATTCTAAAGGACGGGTTGCCACAATGTGTTCAGTTGTATTTCGATACTTATTTTCAGCATATGCCCGCCCATACCTAGCTGCATCAACCTCGTAAGGGTCGTATTCATTTACGTATTCAAAAAATGTAGAGCGACTGATAATAGGTTCTTCGTTTGGGTCCTCTAGATTCAACGTTGTAATAAAGTCCATCGCACGCTTTAGATATACTTGGTAAGTCGCTTCAACTGAATCGCCCTTAAGCTTCATGTAACACTCATCGACTGTGTCATAAAATATTTCAAACATAGCTTCAGAAAATTTAGCAGAACGTGTTATAGCCTGAGGCTTAACCATTTTTATAATATCTCGCCCTATTTCATCACTCGTAAATTTTCTATACCACTTTTTCAGCGTCCCAACTTTTGGAATGTCTAGCCCTGTATCTCCTCTTTCTTTAGATACGCGAGAAATTACGCGAGCAACCCCTTTGGTTGAATAACGAACATCCTCAAATTCAAGACCATGAAAATAATCTCTATACTTATCCGCTAATTTTCGTTCCTCATCGCTCAAGCGTACAACCGGTTTAATCACCGCTAACTTGGGCTCTGCCTTTTTAATATGCCCCTGCTTACTTTCTTCATAAAATTCAGCAGGGGTTAGAGTACATAAACCTTGGTTCACCTTAAGTACAATACATTCAGGCTCAACCACAACAATGGTTGCTGGTTTTTCGCGATACATAATGTTACCGCCTTTTGCTAGGGCAAATTGTCCCATGTTATTCTCCTACCCAGACTAATGGTGTTGAACCCTGTAACAAAACTGATTTATCAAATTGGAAGTGACTGTGAGCGATAAGTTGCATAACATTACGTTGCGGCATTTCGCACATACTCATCATGGAAATCGCGTCATCTAATGACACGAGCTCTCCCTCTTTAAAAGTAGCTAATCCAGTAGAAACAAGGCTTTCAGAGAATGGCATTTGAATGAAACGGTATAAATTACGTAAATTTGAAATTGTGTGGCCCTTGCGGATCTCATCACTTGTCATGAGTTTAAGAGGGTGCCCGATGATTTGATTAAATACTTCAGATAATCGAGCAAATTTAGCTATAAATTTAGGGTTAATAGCCTCATATGATGGTTTAATTTCCTGAGATTCATACTGACCTGAGCGATATTTAACTAAAAAGTCAGGCGTATAACGGCGTTGCTTACCATCAAATTCATACATAAAAGAAAAAGGTTGTTCCTTGAATGAAACAACATCCTTATTTAATTCAAGATGCATCATGCCATCCATTTCCAGCTGGCTTTCAAGTTTAATTCTCTTCTTACCTTTATGAGTGTAAGGATTCGGACGCGAGCACGTTCGGCTTGTTTTTGATATCTTACGGGCTACTTTTATCATTGTACTCCTCCCAATAAATGCCTAAGCATTCCTGTTAAGTAAGTACCCCACCTGCTTATTATTATTGTTACAGAACCACGAGGTTCATTAAAAAAAATCGAACATTTTTTCATCGATTTTCTTGAAGTATAGTTTATATACGTCATAGTTAAAGGTTACGCCTTCAAAAAAGTGAAACACAAAGTGCTTTTACCATTTACTGGTTATGCCATTTTTTTATCGCATAAATTCAATCATGCAACTAAAGAACCCAAACTTTTTATTATTTTTATCTTTTTGAATTAAGGGATATTTTAAATAGTTCCTTAAAAAAAATTCAAGATATTTATTCACAAAAACCCTATTGAAAGTGCATAAAATAGCCTGTACAATCGCAAACCCAAAATACGCAACCCGTTGTTTTTAAAGAACTTTAAATTATTAAATTTTAATTTTTTATTAAAAAAAAATTGTAAAAACTTTAATTTTTTTATTGATAAACACGAGAACACCCTCTCTCAAAACCAACGAAGGCGGCTATGACCCCGGTTCACAAAAGGCTTTCAGACTAATATCTATATTTTGAATGTTCATTTTTAAAATAACATTTGAAAAAATCCAAAACACCACAAATCGAAAACAATAGAATCACGCAATAAAAATGAATATTTATTCACAAAATAAAAAAGTAAAAATAATCGTTTTTTTTGCATCCTCCATCGATTTTGACTCCATCCTCTTCGACCGCTCCTGATGATTATAAAATATTTATAATCTATTGTTGACAGGTGCTACACAGTAATGTAGCTTATGATTATGAATTATTTATAACAAGTAGGCGCAGATGAGTTACCCAATATCACATTCAATAATTTCTGAAGAAGAAATAGAAAGTCATGTATTAGAACTACAAAAACGCTTTGAACGAATTGGAAAAAATTTATTTCAAACGGACTATTCCTGCATCGAAAATAGCTACCCAGAACGATCGATATCGCTTGCTGTACGTCATACTAAACTAGGTATATTTGGTAAGCTGATTGAAGGCGACTTTTTACCTGACGATTTTAACGACATTCAAGAATTAGCGGAATTGGAACGCACCCTTTTTCCGGACCTACCTCCACTATTACAGACCATCATGCATGCGGGGGATGGTAGATTAGCAATAATGCTGCACGAAAAAGTTAGTATTGAGTCAGTCTATGGCATTACACATTTAGATGAGTTCATCCCTGATTGTTTTTTCTTACACGACTTTTTAACGTTAGATAGCATGGCTGCTCTTGCAGACATGTCGGTACAAGCTATTCGAAATGCAATGAGTAATAGCATGCCAAAATTAAACACAGTAAAACTTGATGGACGTATTGTTGTACCTGTTGCCGAAGCGACAGAATGGTTGAAAAAACGTCAGAATTTTAAACCTACAATTGATACAACGAATGACAGAGCTGAACATATTCTAGTACCTGTGGCAAAGGACGGGTCATTCTTTAATATAGACTGTAAAAACAAAAGTGGTGATTACACTATCGGACCTAAAGATAATGCCATTAAAGTTACTGATTTTAATGATGCATTACATCAATTAAAAGAAATGCCATTAGCTCGCTGGCGCAGACCTAATGCTAATGGAAAATTTGGCTTGGTTTCTGCGGTGGAGTGGAAATTAAAGTCTATCGATGAAGTAAAGTTAAGTTAGCGTCTGAGTTGCGTTAGTTGGGCCCAGCGGGCGGTGGCTTAAAACACCCGCAATCACGCCAGACCAGCTGTGAAAAGGTATTAAGTGAGAAGTGTAATTAGCGAATAGGGGCTAACTACTATAAACATTTATGTTGGTGAGTGACTGACTGCGGGAAAGACCGCTTTAAATCAAATAACAATAAAAAGGAATACATAATGAAAGAAGTAATAACGTTAACCCTGGTAGTTTAAAAAATAATTATATTGGCCTTGCGAATATAATAAGCCAGTTTCCTAAATCTACAATTGGCGGGCAAAATAAGAATGAAGAAGCACAAGAAAAGGTTATTTTAGATGTTGGTAAAGGCACTAAATTTGAATCTGACATTGATGGTAAGAAAAAATTCTTTAGGAATAGGAGTGTAATGAAAACACTCATTGAACATTATGATTTAATGCCAAACGATGAAATTACCATTACGAAGACAAAGCACCTTCATTATTCAATTAGACCTCATGCAAAGGTGTAGCCTTGTTAAATCAATTCAATCAAAATAATGTGCTCAATGGAGGGTTATCAACCTTCCCTCTGTTAGTATTTCTATATGTGCTACCTTATGAATCAATCCTCAACATTGGCATTTTTGGGGTAGCAATAGCTTTTACTGCCAACATAGCTGCCTACTTTTATATAACAACTCATGCCTCTTTAAAAAACGCTACAGTCACGAAAAAAATAATGTTTTGCATGATAAACATCTTAAAATCGCTTATTGTGATGCTGATGTTTTCAGAGATGAGCCAAATAATTGTTAGTGTGACTGCCGGGTTATATTGCGCTAGTTTTTACTGTTTATTTAGATATAGCGTTGAATTGATCTTTGATAAATAGCATTTCGACAAGTTAAACGCAGAAGTTAGCGTACAACGAAATCATTTATAAAACAGTTTTAACAATAGCTAACTTGAGCTGATTTGAAAGCGGTAGCTATTTCTAAACAATTTACTGAAACTTTAGTTTGCTCATTGTAATAACTTTTCAATGATTCGCCTCCCTTCTCAATCATATACCTAAAGATGACCCCACATCCATAACTGATGCTGCATCAGTTACTTTATAACCCCGAGTAGTACACCTTTTGTGTGTACTTTAGGTAGCTATTTCTGATGTACCTTAGTGGCTCTATTTGCATTAATTATTGAAGTCGTAGTTCCATTTTGGAACATATGGTCTGCGACAGGTTAAGCCAACAACTGATCAATATACATATTCTGCATATTCTGCATATTCTGCATATTGGTCCATTTTAACCAGGTCGAATTCGACCTGGTTAAAGTACATTTAATTGTGCAACAGCTTGTTGCACAATCTTGAGATCGTAATTTGCGATCATGGTATGTTCCAAAATGGAACATACCAACCAATGTGCAATTTTTGCACATTGCTATGTCTCCTAAGTGCCAATAGCGGAAGTCTATATTTTTAACTAACACTATAAAGGAACGCATAAAAGGATTAGCTTGAAAATCTAAAGAGATAATGAGATTTAAGTTACATACTATGCTCTTTTTAAGTGAATTATAAACTTCGATAAATGTTCATATGTAGCAATCCCTGAACCTAAAATAAAAACAATATTAAGCACAATTTGCCATACGCCTTTAGCTCCCCCTAATCCAAAAATTCCCCATAGCGATAGTGAAGCAAATGACAAAAAGCTAATCACAACTAATAACATTTTTATCTTTAACCAGAAATATCCATCTTTAGAGTCTGGGTAAATAGAATTAGGACCATTTAAACAGCAGTATACAAATAGTGAGTAAAGTCCTATTGCAAATATGAATACATTAGCATCGAAATAATATTTCAAAGTGAAAAACAACATTACAGTTGCAATAGCTATTAATATTATTCGAGCACTATTTATAACCAATTGATAAAGTTTACTAAATATAAATTTATATTTGTTCAGAGGGAACTCCTTTTCATAAACGGGAAAGTAAGTTATTTGAGCTTCAACGGCTGCTTATCGCTCGTTTCGGACCGCTAATTTAAATTAATTGCCGCCAAAACATGGCTTTTAAAACTGTTTACATACCTAGTAATATATAAAACAGAGCCTTTAGATATTGCCATTTGCCCACCGAAAGGATATCCCCAAACAAGCTTTTGAGTATTAATATCGATGGCAATAGTGCCATATTCAGAGCTAATAAATAAAATATTATTAGTTAAAATAAGAGAACCTCTACCTGTTGCGTTGTCTTCTATTGTTTTGGACCACTTTTCATCACCAGTTTTTATATCTACCGCTTTTACACTCGCATTCGCCGCAATAAATAAAGTGCCATTTCCGACAGCTAAATGAGGGTAGCTTCTATAGGGGATATCAGCTTCCCATTTTATACTGTCATTTTCGATATCATATCCTATAATTTCTCGGGTCGTTTTTATTATGGCGTAACTGCCTGAAATTATATATTGTGGAGCATAGTTAGTGATGTCGTCTGGCAATATTATATGTTTAATTACATTTCCATTTTTAGAATCAAGAATGGTAATACCTTCGGAATTGAAAGCATATAAATTTCCTCCAACTTTTGCGAATACACCTCCTACACTAGGTCTGCTCCAGGATTCGTTAAAATCATAATCAGTCGAAAATTGTTCATTATTTTCGCTAAAGTAAAGATTACCTAAGTCCGCCAATACGCGCCCTAGTGTAATACTTTTTCCATTATCCACCTCTTCTTCTGTAACTATAAACTGTTTTTGATTTAAAATGGTTCCGTTACTGGCATCTATTTTAGATATTTCAGCTATTTCGTCTCTGTTCATGCTTACTGTTTTAGTTAAAAAAATATTCCCTTCATTAACGGTAAAGCTATGAGGAAAGAAATACGCTGGTATTTTCGTATGCCATGATTCAGTACCTGTTTCTTCACTTATTGCAACTAGGTTTAAATCATAATCACTCCCAATCTCCCTCTTGTTATCCTCAAACAAATAAACGAATTCATCATGGGTCATTAATTTAGTTACTCTATATTCTCGCGGAGATTTCCATAACCAACGAGGCGAAAATTCACTAGGGTCAAGGTTTACTGGTACAAATCGTGTTCGAGCATTATTGCCATCGGTGGTATACCAGCCTTGATATTCCGGAATGTAGGTTCTGTTGGTTAGGTTAGTGTGAGACTTTACTTTAATGTCAAATGGTAATAACCAAGGTGAGTTTTTATATTCAGAGCTACAACTACTATTCTTACAAAGTTTAACGGCTATATTCCCCTTGTATTCTCCAGGCGATAAATTGTCTTTTGAGTTTAATTCAAAAGAGTAGCTAGTTTGACTGTTTTGGCGAATATATACATCTGTTGAGATTACTCCTGTATCATCTACGATATAAATATATACATCATCTTTTATATCAGCAATATCCCCTGTAACAGTGACACTAATTGGCCACCATTCGGTTTCTGTTTCTATTAAATCCGCGGAAATAGAGCCCGGGTTAAACTTTAAATCTATGTTAGGGCCACTGTCTGAACTCCCTCCTCCACAACCCAATAAATAAGAAGTTATAGCTAATAACAGTAATGTTTTTAAATTATTCATCGTTTTCATCCATGAATGTTGTTATATATTTGTTAAGGTTAATTGTGTTTGATATCGATGTCATTGTAAATTGTTTTTTTATATTGCATTGATTTTAAACACATTCAACATGTTGGCTGTAAACTTTAGCTAGTATCAAGTTAGATTACATAATGACATATTTGACTAGACTAATATGTATAGCGTAAGTTAAATCAAACACCTAATGGCAGCAAAGAGCGATTTATACATACACTATCCAATAAATATCTACATTTTATACAGCAAATGCAGATATTTTCTTCTTAATAAAGCTGTTATAGCGAAAGGTCAGGTTCGTAGTATGGAGTGGAATTCGTGGGTTTTCTTTAGCGCCTTATTTAACTTGCTTGTATTAATTTATATTGTCGGTGTAATTTTAAGTTTCAGGGCTTTTTTTTGGGATAAAGTCGGTGGGAAAATCATAAAATCTGAAATTCATACTTATCTAGACGATGGAGAAATGTATGAGCCTCAGGTTGAATACGAGTATAAATATAACGATGAAGTCTATTCAAATGATCGTATTAGTTTTGGAAGTGGAGGATCTAACAACATAAAATCTTCTGCTGAGTATTTCGTAGATAGGTATTGTTTAGGCTGGGACGTAACAGTTTATGTAAATCCTAAAAAGCCAAATAAATCAATATTAGAACCTGGTGTCCGATTGAATCATTTAGCTTTTTTAGCGATTTTGCTTTTTGCTATATATCTTTGGGTACCTATTGGCGGGGCTATATGGCGGTATCTGTTTTCGCTATAACAAGTCGTTTAAAAGGACAAAAAACAGTTGGCTTTTAACGAGGCGTTATTGACTGTCGCCTATGGCACACTTGAGACCGATAGCAATATAACGTAATGTAATCAAAAGCCCACGGGCTGAAAAGAGCGATTAAGAGACTAATACATAAGTAGGAATAGAATGAATAAATGGATATTTTTACTTACATTTCTTAGTTCAGCTACGTTCGCACAAACTAACGCAAGCTATGAAGAAGCTTTCTATAGCTTTACGAAAAGTGTGACCTACCTATTTCAACCAAGTGATAAGTTAATTAATCAATTGCAAGAGTTGATGATAGATGAGAAATACAAAGAACAACTAATTCAATGTGTTCAAAATGATAATGGCAACCTCCTAAAAGAATACATTCCTTTTTTCCAAAAGCACTTAACAATTGATGACTTAGTAAAGTTAACCGATTGGTTTAAATCCCAACAAGGTCAACAATGGCTGGCTATTCAGAATGGTAAAGTCGACCCTAAATCGTTACCAGAAGAAACTATTGAAACAATAAATGATTTTGTTAACTCAAAAATAATGAAACACTTTAATAGTGCTGTAATTGAAAGTAAATCTGTAGCGAAGCTTGCGGGGCAGAAACACGCTGAATACTGTTTTTCAAAGCTGTAGCTCGACTGGCGGTTAACAGCACTTCAGAGACGCTCATATAAAAAGTATAAAGGAATCGCATGATCCCTTTTATTGTAAAAACAACTTTCAATTAGAACGCTACCTGGTGCTAGACGGAATTAAGCTGAAATTGTTTGACCACTTTTGATGCGTAAATATATTTCTTCACGATGTACATCGACTTCTTTTGGAGCATCAATACCAATTCGAACTTGATTTCCCTTGACTCCTAATATTGAGCATTTGACAGTGTCACCTATATTGATAACTTCACCGACTCTACGAGTTAGTATGAGCATGATAAATCCTTTTGTTTCTTGAATTAGAATTTAGACAGGCGTCTATTACTTCTTGAACATCCTTGTCTAAATAAATATTAGGCTATAACTTTAAGTTTTGCATATTGTAAGTTATTTAAGTGCTTTCTGCTTCAAGATAAGCGCTGTAATGCCCTAAAAGAGTTAGTAGAGAAAATCCTCAGTTAATAAAGAAAACACTCTGAATAGGCTGTTTTGTGCCATTCGGAGACGGTCGGCATTTATATATTGCTAAATTTTGACTGGAACACCATATACACGATTAAAAGCTGGCATTTCCGTTAAGCAGTCGTCAAGACAAGGCCATGGTGATAAATCTTCTTTCCCTACAAAGCCGCTTTCTGAGACCGTACCTAATACATCCATACCACCATCACAAACATTTGCTCTAAGCATGAAACTAAGATTACTACCTTCGATGGAATATGCTGCTATATCTTTAGTATTAGGTGAAATCGGTCTCCTAGTTGGGGCTTCACTTAGTATTTGTAATATATACCAATCACCAGAAACACAAGCTCTCACAGGTTCATTTGTAATCCTAACGTGAACTCGACGAACAATTTCATCGTTTGCGTCAACGTAGACAAAGGACCATAAGCTATCTTTACTCCAAATGTTTGGTGCTGGTATTTCTAGGTGTTTTTTATATTTTTTAACATGTTCATCCCAAGCTTTTTTTTCGTCAACGGTTGCTTGTTCATGCTTAGTTGTACAGCCAATTAATACTGTGGAAATGAGAATGGATAAAAAAACATTGAGCAACTTCATAAACACCTAACGCCCATTTGAGGGACTAATTATAGTTTGCAAATATATTAAATTGCGAACCTAGCCATCGACCGTTGTTCGCTCAAAGCAGTCCTTAACTGCTGAGATTTACAATTTGTAATCTACTCTACTTTGTTATTTGTCGCAATTGATTAGCAGCTTGTTAAGTGTTTACAAATCATAATACGCCTTAACCGCATCTTTAATAACATCTGTTGCTACGGAAATACCTACCTTCCAAGTTCCATCTTCTGCCTTTTTAAGGTTTTCTAGAAGCCATTGTTTGGCTCTAGTTCCAAACGGTTCATTAGGTGAAGTAGGCTTTTCTGATTCTACAATTTGAGCTAGTTCCCTAGCTGAGTCACTTGATATCCCATTAGTTTCAAGTTGTTTTTCTAAGGCTGCACAGTCACCTACTAATTTTTTGTTGGTAACCGTTTGAGTGTTGCCGCTCCCAACCACAATCGTAGTGTTATCACCAAAAATTGCACTTTTAAAGAGATTTTCCGCATCGATGTTTTCTATTCGATCTTTTACTTGGCTGTCATCAAGTTCGTTAGGGAATTGATCTTTTAGCTCTAATACAAAATCAAGAAGGCGAGATCTAACTTGAATCAGTATTTGTAGTACGCTATCTGGACTAATTTCTGACCAAGCTTTTTCTATTTGATAACCATTACCCAACCCTTTGCCAAGAAGACTATAAGCTTCCATTGGGATATGAGCTTGAAGGTGGCCAGAATTTTTTTCAGCAAACTTCTCTAAGACAGCCAGTGACTGTTCCATTTTAGCTGTTTCAAGAGTGTTTCTGTAATCATCTTTAAGGTGTCCCATTGGGATATGCTGAGATGTCGCTTGGTACGCACCATTGGATGCGTTAACTAACACCTGTGCATGCAAAACTCGATAGTCTGGAACAGAGTCCCTATCGGAGTAACCGTTTAACTCACTGTTAACCCAAGGAACTAACTCTTTTTGACCAATTTTATGAAGTAACACTTTTGTTTTAAACAAAGCATCACTTAATTTACCATTTTCAGCACTAAGAATTTCAACAATGTCATCAATTAGCTTCACTAGTCACTCTCTAAATATATTTGATTACCTGATCGAAGTTCAGGTCTATTTTAAACTTGCCTTTAGACTAAAACAGTATTTATAAACTATGTTTTTAGTCCTTCTAGGTTTGTAAACTAACCATACATGATGTTATTGTAATCACACAAGTTTTTAGTGGTCGTCACAGGCTGCTTAGAGCGAATTTGAGACAGTCACTATAGTTATAAACTATTGGCAGTTTTTACAAAGCGGACGCTCCACTAACGCATTTCTTCCCCAAAGTGCGTTAACTTAAAAAACTCTATTGCTTGATGTTGCCTTAAAAGGGTAGTGATTTACTTTTCGACTCAAATGGCTTAATCTTAGCTAGAGTTTTACTTGGGATTTATATGTTCAAATCACTGTCAAAAGTTTTAGTAGTTGCCGCTATGCTAATTGCCTTTTTAGGGCAAGCATTGGCGTATTCTTCTATGTCTTGCGAAATGTCTGGTGATTCACATGAATCTCATATGAACATGAACCATGATTCTATGAACCATTCAAGTATGGACCACTCTGATATGAGTCATGCATCGATGAATCATTCTTCTGTTGACCAAAGTGGTCAGCAAAATCATGAAGAGTGCTGTGGTTCAGATTGCGTATGTCCTGTCAGCGCATGTACAAACATCAGTATTGTTGGCTCTGAACCTAAAACAGCTTATTTGGCTCGTTTAAGCGAAAGTGTATCTTTCCAGCCTATTAACCAAACTAAATCAATTCCCACTTCTTTATATCGTCCACCGATTTTTGCCTAACACAGGACTAGTGCGTCTGCTTTACTTGTAAAAGCGCTACTTTTCGCACACTTTCTCAATAAAACGTTAAACCTCAAACGAACATCCTTTGCGAAGTTTTGTTTGAAATAATCCAGAGTTATCTGGGGGCAAAAATGATTATCAGATTTTTTAATATCGCATTGTTTGCAATGCTTTTACCTCTATTCGCACAAGCTGAAGAGAAACGACAAAACGAAAAATTATTCGAACTATTGGTTTATAAAACCCCGACCTGTGGCTGCTGTAAAAAGTGGATAAGTCATATTGAAGATGAGGGTATTGTTGCTCATTCAAAAGACTACCGCAGTATAAGTTCTATCAAGAATAAATATGGTATTAAGCCAAACTACCGCTCTTGCCATACTGCCGTGAGTCGAGGTGGCTTTGCCTTTGAAGGCCACGTTCCAGCTAAATTTATCAAAAAATTCTTAACTGAAGAACATCCAAATGCTATAGGTCTATCTGTACCTGCCATGCCGCTAGGTTCACCAGGTATGGAAGTAGAAGATAAATTCCAGCCTTATAAAATACTTATTTTGTATAAAGATGGCAGCAGCGCTGTATATGCTGACGTCAACAGCTATCAGGAGCAATTCTAATGCTAAACGCTAAATTGAGCAGTAAGAAGAAGATTTTATTTTTACTCACAGCAATTGTTGGTTTTCAGGCTAATGCTAATAATGTATTAAGTTTTGAGCAATTAATTCAATTAGCTCACCAAAATGATCCTTGGCTAAAAGGTAATAAATATAAGCAGTCGGCAGTTGAAGCGAGAAGCACAGCTTCTTCTACGTTACCTGACCCACAAATCTCTATTAGTGCAATGAATTTACCAACAGATAGTTGGGATTTTGATCAAGAGCCAATGACTCAGCTTAAAGTGGGTGTGAGCCAAATGTTTCCTCGTGGGGATACATTAACGTTAAAGAATGCACAGTTAAAAATAGAAGCTAGTAAGTTTCCATATCAAAGAGAAAATAGAGAAATACAAGTCACAAGGCAGATAAGTCTATTGTGGCTTGAAGCTTATCTTGCACATAAAACGATTGAATTAATTAACAAAGATAAATCGTTATTTGAGCAAATGATAGATATTACCAAAGCCAGTTATTCATCTACTGTAGGAAAAACTCGTCAGCAAGATGTTATTCGTGCCCAATTAGAGCTGATAAAACTTGATGAACGGATCCTTATTCAGAAACAAAAACTTGAGTCTTTATCTTCTGCTTTTTATCAATGGATATACAGTGAAAATCACGGTACTGCCAACCCCAATATAGCAATGCATAATATTGAGTTTAACATTGCTGGTAGTCTTTCTTATTTTACGAAAGGTTATGAAAAAACAATAAACCTTCAACAACTTACGCCTAGTGAACTTGCCCATTTATTTGCTTCACACCCATCCGTATTAGCATTAGATAAGCAATTAAAAGCAGCTCAGAAAGGAGTGGAATTAGCAAATCAGCAATATCAACCTCAGTGGGGGGTAAATGCAAGTTATAGCTATCGAGATGATTCACCTGATGGTATGGAAAGGTCTGATTTTTTCTCTGTCGGTGTAACCTTTGACTTACCACTATTTACTGACAATAGGCAAGATCAAGAAGTTAAAGCCTCAATAGCAGAGTCTGAAGCAGTAAAAACTGAAAAATTGCTAGTAATAAGAAATATGATTGGTGAGGTTAAAAGGGAGCAAAGTAATTTAACTAGCTTGATAAAGCAGCAAAAATTATATGAAACGCAACTACTCAAACAAACCCATGATCAAGCAGAGGCTTCACTCACAGCATACACCAATGATGATGGTGATTTTGCAGAAGTAGTGAGAGCCAGAATCAGCGAATTAAATGCCACCATTGCAAAAACTAAAATTGATGTAGAGCTATTAAAAAGCGTTGCTCGATTGAATTACTACTTCAGCAGCACAAATCAAGCAACAAACCTTAGTAAAAAGGATAATCACTATGCCTATTAATTCAAAAACACTTATTACACTTGCTGTAGGTGCAGTCATCGGCGCTGGTAGTTATTCTTTATTTGCACCAAGCCATTCAAATAATTCAGAAAGCACAGCAGATTCTGGAGAGAAGAAACCTTTGTACTGGGTTGCTCCTATGGACTCTAATTATCGTCGAGATAAACCGGGCAAATCTCCTATGGGGATGGATCTTGTGCCCGTTTATGAGGAAGACAGTAGCGGTGATGAACATGGACCAGGTGCGGTAACTATTGCACCGCATGTGGTGAATAACTTAGGGGTTAAATCCACCAAAGTCGAAATAGGCACATTAGCTAAGCACATAGCAACGGTAGGTTATGTTCAATATGACGAAGATAAGTTAGTTCATATTCATCCTCGCGTTTCAGGTTGGATTGAAAAGCTTTTCGTCAAAGCAGAAGGTGATCCCGTTGAAAAAGGGCAAGCTCTTTACACCTTATATTCGCCTGAACTAGTTAATGCACAAGAAGAATTTCTCATTGCTGTAAAGCGTAATAATCAAGTTCTGGTTACTGCGGCTAAAGAGCGCTTGCAAACATTGCAATTATCAGAAAACTTTATCAACCAATTACAGAAAACTAAACAAGTTAAGCAAAGTATTACTTTTTATGCGCCGCAATCTGGCGTGTTAGATGGCTTGAAAATCAGAGAAGGGTTTTATGTGCAGCCGGGCAATACATTAATGAGTATTGGCCAATTAGCGCAAGTTTGGGTTGAAGCCGAAGTATTTGAACGTGATGCTGCTTTTGTTTCTCAAGGTTTACCCGTTGATATGACATTAGATTATTTACCCGGTAAATCTTGGCAAGGAGAAGTGGACTATGTTTATCCAAGCCTTAATGCACAAAACCGAACGCTAAGGGTGAGACTCCGCTTCGATAATCCAAATTTAGAACTCAAGCCGAACATGTATGCACAAATTAGCATCCAAGCTGAAAGTAACACTGCATCTGTTTTAGTACCCAAAGAAGCCGTTATTCGTACAGGTAAGCAAGACCGTGTTGTATTGGTATTAGGTGAAGGTCAATACAAGTCAATTGCTGTCACGCTTGGAGCGGTTGAAGCCGGAAAAGTTGAGATTTTAGAAGGCTTAACTGAAGGCGATAAAGTTGTTACCTCTGCTCAATTCCTGATTGATTCCGAATCTAGCAAAAATTCTGACTTTAAGAGAATGACACATGAAGAAGAGCCAGAATCTGTCTGGATGGAAGGAGAAATAAATAGTGTCATGGCTGGGCATAGAATGGCCAATATTACGCATGGTCCTGCGGATGCTTGGGGGTGGCCAGAAATGACCATGGACTTTATGGTTGGTGACAGTGTCGATATTGACGCGTTAAAAACTGGTCAAACACTGCACTTTGAAGTGAGCAAAACTGACGATGACGGCTATGAAGTAACAGGTATTCATATTATGTCTGAGCCTAGTGACAACCATACCCAAACAGAAAGCAATATATCGTCAGCGACTGTTAACGGTGTTATTAACTCAATAGATAGTTCAACGCGTATTATCAATATTAGCCGTGAAGCTATTGAAAAATGGAGTAGACCAGCGGCAACACTGGACTTTGTCGCCAATGAAACTATTGACTTATCGACGCTTTCAATCGGGCAAGAGATCAATTTTACCTTTGAAATACATGATGATTTTATCATTGTGGAAATTAATGACGCTGAAGATCATACGATGAACCATGATGGACATGAAATGGATCATAGCCAACATAATACATCGTCTGATAAGCAAAACGATGCTAATAAACACCACAATCACTAGGTAATATTGACATGATAGAACGTATAATTCATTGGTCAGTATTCAATCGCTTTTTTGTGATGCTGGCCACCTTAATAATCGTTGGCGCAGGTTTATTCGCTTTTAAGAATACACCTGTTGATGCGATCCCTGATTTATCTGATGTACAGGTAATTATTAAAACTTCTTACCCGGGACAAGCACCTCAGGTAGTAGAGGATCAGGTTACTTATCCTCTTACCACCGCAATGTTATCAGTTCCCGGTGCTCAAACAGTGCGAGGCTATTCCTTTTTTGGTGACTCGTATGTTTACATTATTTTTGATGATGACACTGACCTTTATTGGGCACGGTCGCGTGTACTAGAGTATTTATCGCAAGTAGCACCGAGTTTACCTCCTTCAGCTAAGCCACAACTTGGCCCTGATGCAACAGGCGTTGGCTGGGTTTATTTATATTCACTCGTTGATAAAACTGGTCAGCACGACATCAGTGAGCTACGCAGTATTCAGGATTGGTTTTTAAAGTATGAATTGCAAACCGTAGATGGAGTCTCTGAAGTAGCGGCTATCGGCGGTATGGTGAAGCAGTATCAGGTCATGGTGAACCCTGATAAGTTGCGTGCTTATGATATTCCATTAAGTTTAATTCAAACAGCGATTAAACAAGGTAATCAAGAAGTTGGCGCATCAGTGGTAGAAATGGCTGAAGCTGAATATATGGTGACGGCATCAGGCTATATACAGTCAATAGATGATTTAGAAGCTATACCACTTGGCTTAAATGTTAATGGCACACCGCTTTTATTAGGTGATATTGCCGACATTAAGCTTGGCCCTCAAATGCGTCGTGGCGTTGCAGAGCTTAACGGTGAAGGTGAAGTTGTTGGTGGTGTTGTGGTAATGCGCTTTGGCGAGAATGCCCAAAAGACCATTGATGGCGTAAAAGCAAAGCTCAATGAATTAAAACGTGGTTTACCTGATGGTGTAGAAATAGTTACTGTCTATGACCGCTCAGGTCTTATCGAGCGTGCAGTTGATAACCTTTGGTCTAAATTAATTGAAGAATTAGCCGTAGTTGCGATTGTTTGTGTCGTATTCTTGTTTCATGTTCGCTCCTCAATTGTTGCGATTGTCAGTTTACCCTTAGGCATATTGGTTTCATTTATCATTATGTACTTTCAAGGGATTAACGCCAACATTATGTCCCTAGGTGGCATTGCTATCGCCATTGGTGCTATGACCGATGGTGCAATCGTGATGATAGAAAATATGCATAAGCATATGGAGAAGACCCCACTCACTAATGAAAACCGATGGCAAATTGTGGCAAAAGCTGCAAGTGAAGTAGGTCCTGCCTTATTTTTTAGCTTGTTAATTATTACCGTAAGTTTCTTACCTGTATTTATTTTAGAAGCCCAAGAAGGCCGCATGTTTGCGCCATTAGCGTATACCAAGACTTATGCTATGGCAGCATCTGCTGGTTTAGCCATTACCTTAATACCTGTACTGATGGGCTATTTTATTCGAGGTAAAGTCGTTTCAGAGCATAAGAACCCGGTCAATCGAGCATTAATCGCTGGTTATAAGCCGTTGTTAAAGTTGGTCTTAAAATTCCCTAAAGGCACTATCGTTGCAGCCCTTTTAGTTACTTGGGTTGGCTTTTCGCCACTTGATAAGATTGGTAGTGAGTTCATCCCGCCACTAGATGAAGGCGATTTGATGTATATGCCTACTACTTATCCAGGTATATCAATTGGTAAAGCAAGAGAGTTATTGCAACAAACCGATAAACTCATTGCCTCCGTACCGGAAGTTAAAAATGTCTTTGGTAAAGTTGGTCGAGCTGAAACGGCAACAGATCCAGCCCCTTTAACCATGATTGAAACTTTCATTCAATTAAAGCCTCGTGAGCAATGGCGTGAAGGCGTTACTACAGAAAGCCTAAAGCAAGAGTTTGACAAACTTGTGCAATTTCCAGGCTTAACCAATGCTTGGGTAATGCCTATCAAAACACGGATTGATATGCTTGCCACAGGTATAAAAACACCTGTTGGTATAAAAGTAGCTGGTAGTGATTTGGCTGTTATTCAGGATATTGGTCAGCAACTTGAAACGGTTTTAAAAGATTATCCCGGTACAGCGTCTGTATATTCTGAGCGTGTTGCCGGAGGTCGTTATATCAAAGTTGATATCGACAGAATAAAAGCTGCTCGTTATGGATTAAACATTGCTGATGTTCAACAAGTGGTAGCGACAGCAATAGGTGGCATGAACGTTACCCAAACCGTTGAAGGGTTAGAGCGCTACCCTGTAAACCTTCGCTACCCACAAGACTACCGTGACTCACCTGAAGAGTTACAAAAACTTCCAATTGTAACCCCTAAAGGGCAGCGAATTGCTTTAGCTGATGTAGCTAATGTGTATGTTGAAGATGGGCCTCCTGGGATAAAAAGTGAAAATGCCCGTATTAACGGTTGGACATTTATAGATATCGACGGCGTTGATATAGGTAGTTACGTTGAAGGCGCTAAAACTAAAGTCGCTAATGAAATAGATCTGCCAGCTGGTTATTCAATTACTTGGGCTGGGCAATATGAATATATGGAGCGGGCACAAGAGAAACTCAGCTACGTATTACCATTAACGCTAGCTATTATCATAGTATTGCTTTATTTAAATTTCAGAAGCTTTGCCGAAGTTGCCATTATCATGGGAACACTACCACTTGCCATGATTGGTGGTATTTGGTTGATGTACCTTGAAGGCTTTAATTTCTCGGTTGCTGTTGGGGTTGGCTTTATCGCTCTTGCAGGTGTTGCAGTTGAAATTGGCGTCATCATGTTGGTGTATTTAAACCAAGCATACAAAGAAGCCGCTGAAAATGCTAAAGCAGAAGGCCGGGATTTTGACCATAAAGCATTAACCGAAGCCATCATGCAAGGTGCTGGTCTACGTGTTCGCCCTGTGATGATGACTGTTGCCACCATAATTATTGGCTTAATGCCTATTTTATATGGTACGGGAACAGGCTCAGAAGTGATGAGCCGTATCGCAGCACCTATGGTAGGAGGTATGGCTAGTGCGGTTGTTTTAACATTATTAGTATTACCTGCGGTTTATTTACTATGGAAAAGCCGCTCATTACAAAGCAAAAGTACACCTCCTTTTAATTTATTGAAATCCAGCCGTAAATATCACAAATGGATAATGGCGTTTATTGGCGTACAGTTCCTGTTTTGGTCTATTACAGGCTTATATATGGTGAGCATGGATATTCACCATATACATGGTGAAAACTTAGTAAAGAATCAAAACCAAACACTTGAGCTGAGCGAGGTTAACTTCACTACAGCTTCTTTAATCGAGGATTTTCCAGAGGCTAAAAATATCTCTCTAGGTAAGCTTTTGGATAAGCAAGTGTATCGTTTTACCAATGGGGATGAAGGCAAAGTAGCGGTAGACGCAAATACTGGTGACGTTATACCTCAGATTGACGAAACCATGGCCAGAAAAATCGGCAACTATCACTATGCCGGTTCGGAGCAGGTTGAAGCATTAACTTTAATGACTTCAGCAAATGAGATGCCAGCGGAATTATCACCTAGACACCTACCGTTTTGGCAGATCAAGTTTGAAGGGCTCTCTTCGCCTACGTTGTATGTAAATCAAAGTACAGGAGCTGTAGTGGCCAAAAGACATGACTTTTGGCGACTATTTGATTGGATGTGGCGTTTTCATATTATGGACTATGACGACGGTGAAAATGTCTCAAACTGGTTTTTGTTGCTAGTTGCGTCGCTAGGACTTTTAGCCGCATTGACTGGTGCTGTACTGACTTACTACCGTGTAGCAGCGCCAAATAAAAGTGAGGCGGTTTAATGTCATTTATTAAATCAAGCAAAACCCTCCATAAGTGGCTTTCTTTAGTGGTGGGTATTCAATTACTTATTTGGTTGGGAACCGGCGTTTATTTCAATTTGATGGATCATCATAAAGCAGGTGGACATGAATATCGTGTTCATTCTCATAGTGACCACAAGTTATCTGCGTTTGAACTTAAACCAGTTTCTCTCGTTGGTGACTTGTCAAAAAAAATTCAGCCGATAAGTGTAAAACTGATATGGATACTGGAGCACCCATACTATCATTTCGTTTACCATGCGGGCCAACACAGTTACCAGAAAAGCCGTTCTGAATTATTCGATGCTGTAACGGGAGAACCTTTTAAGCTGTCTTCGTCTCAGGCGTTAATCATTGCCCAGCAATCATACTCTGGCCCAGGACAATTGTTGAAACCTGAACTATTACAACCTCCATTTGACGACTATGTTGCTCAACAAAATCCGATGTGGAAAGTTAACGCTGAAGATGACAACAACACAACCATCTACCTAGATGCAGTGACAGGTAAAGTACTTCGACATGCTAATGACGATTTCAGACTTAAAGACCTGATGATGACGCTGCACTTTATGGACTATGGGAGTTCAGGTGGCTTTAATCATTGGTGGATAATTGTTTTTTCCATATGTACCTTACTTTTGTCAATTACAGGCGTTATTTGGTTAATCCAGTTATACAAGAATGGATTACTAAGGTTGAGCTGGCATCAAAGCAATCAAACAGTTGCTGTGATGTTTGCTGAGGCGGGAACAAGCTGTGATATTTTAGCTTCTGAAAGTCATTCAATTCTTGAGGGGTTAGCTAACTCGCATGTTTACTTGCCTTCTAGCTGTGGAGGCGGTGGCACGTGTGCTAAATGTGTGTTTAAGAGCGAAAATGACCTTCCTCCAACGTCTGCTGAAACAGAACAGCTAACTGAAGAAGAATTGGTTCAAGGTTACCGACTAGGCTGTCAGCATACTATTTCAGAAGTTGATTCTGTGGAGGTCATGTCCAGTAACGCAATTGAAACCCACGAATTAATGGTCGTTGCATCACAGTTCATAACCCCATTCATCAAGGAAGTGAAATTTAAGGTTAAGTCTGGCAATCCACTTACATACAAAGCGGGTGCCTATATGGAATTTGGCATACCAGCCGGTATGAATAATTTGCGCCCAAATGATATGCCCAGAGCATTTGAAAAATACTGGAGCGAATATACTCACGGAAGGTTTAGCCACAGTGGCGCAAGCCGTCATTACTCCTTAGCGAATTTTGACCAAGAAACCGATGAACTAACGTTCAACATACGTTGGCAAACCAGTGAGGATGGCCAAAGAGCGGGTATTGGATCTTCGTATTTAGGGGCACTTGAAGTGGGTGAAACAGTAACGGCTAGAGGTCCATATTCTGATTTCTTTGCAATGTCCCAACCCAATAGCACTAACAAACATCGACGTATTTTTATTGGGGCAGGTTCAGGTTTAGCCCCTTTGAGAGCCATCATTTTCGAAGAATTGAAAAAGCACAACCATCAAGACGAGATGATACTGATTTATGGTGCTAGAACGGAAGAAGACTTGTTATACCAAAGTGAGTTAGAAGCGTTAGAGCAGAGCCATGACAATTTCATTTATATACCAACATTATCAGCACCTTCACCAGAGTGGAAAGGTAATCGAGGTTACGTACAAAAAGCATTGATGAAGCAACTCAGTGAAAATGTGCAGCCTTTCGCTACTGAGTTTTATCTGTGTGGGCCTGCGGCAATGATGGAGGAAGTTGAAAACATGATCCTAGATATTGGTGTGCCTTCACAGCTTATATTTAAAGATAAATTTACTCGTTAATTCATAAAGTATAAAGAGGTGAAAATATGAATACATTAATCAAGATTATTATGGTCGTAATTATGACATTTAGCGTGAGTGCGTTAGCTCATGTCAGTTTAAAAGCGTCTATGCCTACAGATAATGCAATGCTAATGAAGTCTCCAGAGATCTTATCTTTGATCTTCACTAAAAATGTAAAGATCGTAAAGTTGTCACTTAAAAATAAACAAGGAGAAAAGATTAAATTTGGTTTTAAGCCAACGAAAGAGTCAAACAGTGAATTCTCATGGAAACTCCCTAAATTGGCACCTGCAAATTACATCGTTGAGGCCACGTTTTTAGGTAAGGATGGCCATAAAATGAAAGAAAGCTTTGGCTTTATGGTTCATTAATTTGGAGTGATAAATTCGATGGAAATGTATATCTGGAGTACGCTAATTGTACTGTCAAAATTTTCGTTTTACCTTGGCTTTGTAAGTATCGCTAGTTATACATTTCTTGGACAAGTTATTGAGCAAACCCAGCAGAAAGCTCAACAGAAAACGGCAACAACACGTTCGACATTTTTAAAGCTAATCAATGGTTCGATTTTTGTTGGGCTCGTTGCTAATTTTATATGGTTCATAGCTAGCACAGGCGCAATGGCCGAAGACGGCATCAGAGAAGCTCTGGATAGCGACATGATTGAGCTCATGTGGGATTCCTCTATTGGCGAAGTAACGTTTTACCGTTCCATTGGCTTCTCAATTGCAATATTTGCATTTGTTTTGTCTGTGCATAGCAAACCTACCAAGGTTAACCGCTATGTACTTGGCTTACTTTATATGTGCAGTTTGCTACTACTGGCATACTCATTTTCAGTATTGGGACATGTCTCCGAATTAGCGTGGCTAGAAAGAATAACGTTAATTCTTCATGTTCTTTTAATCGCATGGTGGATGGGGGCGTTGTTACCGTTGAGGTTGGCTTGTAGCGTTTTAGCGCATAATGAGCTTTTTATACTAATGGGAAAATTTGGCAAACAAGCCGTTTCTATGGTGATACTGATAATTATTGCAGGCCTTTGGTTATCGATTCAGCTTGTAGGCAGTATTGACGCCCTTGTGACTACTTCTTATGGACAAGTCCTTCTTTTTAAATTGATTTTAGTTAATTCAATTTTATTACTAGCAGCGATGCACAAATTTAAGCTAGTTCCTGCACTTAAGAATTCAACCGGCAGAGAAATGTTATCTAAATCTATTTCTATTGAAATAGTGATAGCGCTCGCCATTTTATTAACTACGTCAGTACTAACCAGTTTGTTTGGTCCTGAAAATTAAACTACTTGACCTGTGTCTTACACACAGGTCTACACTCAACTTAACTACTCAAATATTTTAAGTTGCGAGGTCTTATGAAAGTGTCCGAACTAGCCAAGGCTTATGGCACAACGCCAGATACAGTAAGGTATTACACGCGTTTGAAATTGCTTAATCCTATAAAGTCGGAAAATGGCTACAAATATTATCCGCCCACAGAGGTTTCTCGATTCAAGTTTATCTTAAGTGCAAGACAACTTGGTTTTTCGGTGTCTGATATTAAGCAAATAGTTGATGAGGCTGGTCATGGCAAAGCTGCATGCCCACTCGTTCGAGCGCTTATTAAAGAGCGGTTAGCTGAAACAGAAAAACAATTTCAGGCAATGCTAACGTTACGAGAAAATATGAGCAGAGCCTTAGAACAATGGGAATGTAAAGAGGATAAAGCGCCAACATCAACGATGGTTTGCCATCTTATAGATAGCTTCGAGCCTGTAAGTACGGAGGAACCAAGTGATGAAAAATAAAGAAACTAGCCAGCAACTTATCATCGAAGGTGCTGGTTGTGCTAGTTGTGTTGGCAAAATTGAGTCGGCAATTCAATCAACTGAGGGAGTGATTTCAGCTGAAATGAACTTTGCAGATAGAACTGTGATGGTTTCTGGCACAGCACACGCAAGTGAGTTAATCCAAGCGGTTGAGTCGGCTGGCTATAATGCAAAACTATTGGATACCTCCAAAACCGATCAGATCTTGGATGAGAAAGAAGCTGCTGATTGGGAGTATTACAAGAAGTTACTGCGAGATACTTTTATTGCGCTGTCTCTAGGTATTCCACTAATGATTTATGGATTGTTCATTGGTGAGATGACCGTTGTTACAACAACAGAAAGAATATCATGGCTTATTGTAGGTATTGCCACTTTAGGTGTGATGTATTTTTCAGGCAAACATTTTTATATTGGTGCATGGAACAGTTTCAAAAATCACTCTGCCAATATGGATACACTTATTGCGTTAGGCACAGGCACAGCTTGGATTTATTCAATGGTTGTTGTGCTTTCACCTGACGTACTTCCCTTAATGGCTCGCCATGTATATTTCGAAGCTACAGCAATGATCATTGGGTTAATCAACTTAGGTTTAGCACTTGAACTAAAAGCACGGGGCAAGACATCACAAGCTATAAAACGTTTGATTGGGTTGCAAGCAAAAACGGCTATTGTTATTCGAGACAATAAAGAGGTTGAAATAGGCATTGAACAAGTCTTAGAGAACGACGTTGTAAAGGTTAAGCCTGGCCAAAAAATTCCTGTAGATGGTGAAGTCGTGGACGGTCATACAGCTATAGATGAGTCAATGCTGACAGGTGAACCAATACCTGTTGAAAAAAATGTGAGTGATCTGGTAGTGGCTGGAACACTTAACAAGTCAGGCTTGATCTTTTTTAGAGCTACACGAGTTGGAAAAGACACTGCGCTTGCTCAAATTATTAATATGGTAAAGAAAGCACAAAATTCAAAACCACCTATTGGTCGCTTAGCTGATGCTATTTCAGCTTATTTTGTGCCAGCTGTGATGATAATTTCTGTGTTAAGTGCTTTAGCGTGGCTCAACTTTGGTCCTGATCCTGCGATTGCATTTGCTACTGTTTCTGCGACAACAGTTTTGATTATTGCTTGTCCATGCGCATTGGGCTTAGCAACCCCTATGTCAGTTATGGTTGGCGTTGGAAAAGCTGCTGAGGCGGGTGTGTTAATTCGCAATGGTGAAGCATTACAAACAGCGTCAAAAGTTACGGCAATGATTTTGGATAAAACAGGCACGATTACAGAGGGCGCTCCTAAAGTTACAGATATAGTCTTAGCAAATGCCACAGATGAAAAGTCAGTGCTTCAGTTAGCTGCCAGTTTAGAAAATGGCTCTGAACATCCTCTTGCAGAAGCAATCTTAGAAAGTGCTGCTCTGAAAAAAATCGAACTATTAAAAATTCAATCATTTAAAGCGATTACAGGCCAAGGTGTTACAGCAACATGCGAAGGAAAGTCGCTATTGTTCGGCAATGCTAAATTGATGGCTGAAGAAGATATAGACCTGACTGGATTTGTAGGAAGAGCACAATCTCTGGCGAAAGAAGCTAAAACTCCAATGTACTTTGCTGTTGATGGCGAGTTGGCAGCAATTATCGCAGTGGCAGACCCTATTAAACACGACTCAATTTCTGCCATTAAAAGACTGCAAGCAAGCGGTATTAAAGTGATTATGCTGACTGGTGACAACAGAGAGACAGCAGCGGCGGTTGCGTTAAAAGCGGGGATCTCGGAGTTTTACGCAGAAGTTCTTCCTGAAGATAAAGCGAGTAAAGTTAAGGAACTTCAGAACTCAGGTGAAGTTGTTGGTATGACTGGAGACGGTATCAATGACGCTCCAGCATTGGCATTAGCAGACGTTGGTTTTGCAATAGGAACAGGTACTGACGTGGCCATTGAAAGTGCCGATGTTACTTTAATGAGGGGCTCTTTACATGGCCTTGCAGATGCTATTGCAGTGAGTAAAGCGACATTAAAAAATATAAAACAAAACTTATTTGGCGCTTTTATATACAACGTTGCAGGGATCCCTGTGGCGGCAGGCGTGCTTTATCCTGTATTCGGCATCTTACTGAGCCCCGTTATTGCTGGTGCTGCTATGGCGTTCTCTTCACTAACGGTAGTTTCCAACGCAAATAGATTACGCTTATTCAAATCGAGAGAAAGTTAGGAGTTGATATGTTGATAGCGAATATAGTTGGTTTGGCGACAATCGCTCTTATTATCTGGTGGTTTTGGCTGTATAAACCTGATGTATAAAAATAGTTGTTAGTGGTTTGGCTTAACTCGTTTTTGTTCAAAAGTGAGTTGGCCCAACGTCCGCAGTTGCGATTGAGTTGAAAATGTTAACGTACGCCTGAATGACCGTAGATGGCACTTAGGAGACATAGCAACATGCAAAATTTGCACATTGGGTGAGATGTTCCGATTTGGTACATGTGATGTTCGGTGATTCTAATTATATCGAATTCGCCATAATTAAAACTTTACCACAAAGTACCTTTGGTTCCATTTGCATATTAGTACATTCGTCTTTTTCAGGCTTGCCACATAGCATACACGAGTTGGTGCAAAAAATGCACCTACTGAAAAGTTCACTGTGGCCATATAAGATACAAACAGCTGCGCTTATCAGCTATATTATGTAAATTAACTGCCATTACCTCGATTATAAATCGTTTCTTCATAACGTAAACTTTCTCTGAATAAGTGTATTTAATATAAATCACCAAAACAAATGCTTACGACGATATTTCTCTTAGCATAATCCAAATTTGACTTAAAAAAAAAGTTTCACCCCTCTGGATTAAATTTCAAATGAAACTGGATCCCACAATCTATTTTTATAATAAGTAGTTGCGTTTCTTTTCTAGCTGTATATACTGACAGTATATTGTACTGTACAGATAAACAGGAATGTTATGCGTCCACTTACCGCTCGCCAACAACAGATATTTGATTTAATAAAAGAAAAGATCGCCGAAACTGGTATGCCACCAACTCGTGCCGAAATAGCTGATTTTTTTGGATTCAAGTCTGCCAATGCTGCCGAAGAACACTTAAAAGCTTTAGCTAAGAAAGGTTTCATTGAAATGTTGCCTGGCACTTCTCGAGGCATTCGCCTTGCAGAGGAGCATGCGGAAGAAGAAGGTTTGCCATTAATTGGCCGTGTTGCTGCTGGTGAACCAATTCTTGCTACTGAGCATGTAGAAGAGCATTACAAAGTCGACGGTACATTATTTCATCCAAATGCCGATTATTTATTGCGCGTTAATGGCGAGAGCATGAAAGATATTGGTATTTTAGATGGCGACTTACTCGCTGTGCATCAAACTACGGATATTCATAACGGTCAAGTGGTTGTTGCTCGTGTTGATGACGACGTAACAGTTAAGCGTTATAAGCGCGAAGGCAATGTGGTTTACTTGCATGCTGAAAATGAAGATTTTTCACCAATCGTAGTTGATTTAGCTTCGCAACATTTCAATATTGAAGGCTTAGCCGTTGGCGTAATACGAAACGCTGATTGGATGTAGTCTCCGTTATAAAAACCTGTATACATTTTAACCAAATAATTCAGGCTTAATTTTGTACAAAATTCAGCCTTTTTTTATCTCTACACCCCGCTATATTTCTTAAATCCCTTTAAAAACAAGAGTATTTACTCTATCTAAATTATTGAAATTAATTTACTAATTTTTAACAAAGAACTAGATATTGTTCAAAATTTAGGTAATTCTAGAGTAGGAAGTAAACAAAAAATAAAGTTATTAAAATAAAAATATGCGCTAAATCTACCACTTCCTTCTGTAGATTTGTTGTACGTAAACTAATTATAAAAATAAATTACGGAAATAAGAGACATTAAAACAGCGAACAAAACTAAACTGCATTAACTCCATATTCTTTTCATCAATTGAATTAATGCACTTTGGCTTATTACTGGATAATGTATCTGTACTTTTTTCTGTATTTTCTAGGCTAAATAAGCAGAGGAGATGTTGAGTGAAAAGACGTAACCTAGGTTGGCTGTTGTTGGGAAGTTTAATTTCCAGTTCAGCTTGGGCAGATATGCCATTGAATTTGACTAAAGGTGTGACCGATGTCAGCCAAGAAGTCTACGATTTGCATATGTTGGTAATGTGGATTTGTACCGTTATAGGCATCTTAGTATTTGGTGCTATGTTCTGGTCAATGATATTCCATCGTAAATCTAAAGGCGCTAAAGCCGCCACTTTCCATGAAAGCACTAAAGTAGAAATACTTTGGACCGCTATCCCAATTTTAATTCTTATCGGTATGGCTTGGCCAGCAACCACGACCTTGATCAAAATGGAAGATAACAGTGAATCTGCTATTACCATCCAAATCACAGGTTCTCAGTGGAAGTGGCATTATAAATACTTTGATCAAGGCATTGAATTTTACAGTGTTTTAGCTACACCTAAAGAGCAATTCAATGATCATGACGGTAATGGCGACACTAAAGGTGAAAACTACTTGTTAGAAGTAGATAAGCCTCTTGTTATTCCTGTTAACCGGAAGGTTCGTTTTTTAATTACCTCTGATGATGTTATCCACGCATGGTGGGTACCTGCATTTGCCGTTAAACAAGATGCTAACCCTGGTTTTATTAATGAAGCTTGGACCAAAGTTAACGAAGTGGGTATTTACCGCGGCCAATGTGCTGAGTTATGTGGTAAAGATCACGGCTATATGCCAGTTGTTGTTGATGTGCGTAGCGAAGTTGATTATGAGCTTTGGATTAATGAGCAAAAACTTGCCATTACTCAAGCCAAAGCAGCTGAAGCACAATCATTAAATGCATCTGTGCCTATGGATGAAATGATGGCTTTAGGTGAAACAACCTACGCAGCACATTGTGCAGCATGTCACCAACCTTCAGGTAACGGTTTACCGCCAGCATTCCCTGCTCTAAATAAAAGTGCAATTGCAACCGAGGCATCACGCTTAAACGAGCACATAAGTGTTGTTTACACTGGTCGCCCAGGCACAGGTATGCAAGGTTACGGCAAGCAACTTAGCTTAAAAGAAATTGCAGCGGTTGTTACTTTTGAGCGAAATGCTTGGGATAACAAAACTGGCGATAACGTACAAGCAAGTGATGTTAATGCGGCAGTTAGTGGGGCAGCAAGTGCAGCTCCGGTTGTTGAAGCTGAACCTGTAGCTGAACAAGCTCCGGCAATTGATACAGCTGACGTAAAACTTGATGATCTATCGATGACCGACTTAATGGCTAAAGGTGAAGAAGTTTATCTAGCCAAGTGTGCAGCGTGTCATCAAGCAAATGGTGCTGGTCTACCGCCGGCTTTCCCTGCCCTAAAAGGTAGTGCAATGGTAATGAACGATGTTAATGCACATATTGACATGGTCAAAAATGGTAAAGCAGGCACTGCAATGATGGGCTTTGCTGCGCAGTTATCTCCACAAGAGATGGCGGCAGTAATTACTTATGAACGTAACGCTTGGGGCAATAGCACTGGCGATATGGTTCAAGCTAGTGCAGTAGCAAGCAAATAAGGGGGAATGATTATGACTACAGCAACAGATACAATCGATGCTCATGACGAACATCATGATCATAAAATGACCGGCCTCAAACGTTGGTTATATACAACTAACCATAAAGATATTGGTACCCTTTATCTGTGGTTCTCATTCATTATGCTGCTTACTGGCGGCGCAATGGCTATGGTAATTCGTGCCGAGTTATTCCAACCTGGCTTGCAAATTATCGAACCAGACTTCTTTAACCAAATGACTACTGTTCATGGTTTGATCATGGTATTTGGTGCCATAATGCCAGCCTTTACCGGCTTAGCTAACTGGATGCTACCTATGATGATCGGCGCTCCAGATATGGCGCTACCACGTTTAAATAACTGGTCATTCTGGATCTTACCATTTGCCTTCGGTATTTTATTATCGTCGTTGTTTATGGAAGGCGGCGGTCCAAACTTTGGTTGGACATTCTACGCCCCTCTTTCAACAACCTATTCAAATGGTAGTACAGCATTTTTCGTATTCGCCGTGCATATTATGGGTATCTCATCAATTATGGGTGCTATTAATATCGTGGTAACGATCATGAATTTACGTGCGCCAGGTATGACCTACATGAAGATGCCATTATTTGTATGGACATTCTTTATCACTGCATACTTATTGATAGCGGTAATGCCTGTTTTAGCCGGTACTGTGACTATGGTATTAACCGATACGTACTTTGGTACCGATTTCTTCAACGCCGCCGGTGGTGGTGACCCGGTAATGTTCCAGCATATATTCTGGTTCTTTGGTCACCCTGAAGTTTACATTATGATTTTGCCAGCCTTTGGTATTGTTTCCACCATAATTCCTGCGTTTGCTCGCAAGAAACTGTTTGGTTACAGCTCGATGGTTTATGCAACATCATCAATTGCGTTCTTGTCATTTATTGTTTGGGCGCATCACATGTTTACTACAGGTATGCCATTAGCTGGTGAACTGTTCTTCATGTACTGCACCATGTTAATTGCGGTGCCGACCGGGGTAAAAGTATTTAACTGGGTAGCAACAATGTGGAAAGGCTCTATGACCTTTGAAACGCCCATGTTGTTCTCATTGGCCTTTGTGATTTTATTCACCATTGGCGGATTCTCGGGCTTAATGCTAGCCATGACTCCTGTGGATTTCCAATACCATGATACCTATTTCGTGGTCGCGCATTTCCATTATGTACTGGTTACCGGCTCGTTATTCTCTATTTACGCTGCGGCTTATTACTGGTTACCAAAATGGACCGGTCATATGTACAGCGAGAAATTAGGTCGATTCCATTTCTGGTGTTCACTAATTTCAGTAAACCTATTGTTCTTCCCAATGCATTTCTTAGGTCTTGCTGGTATGCCTCGCCGTATTCCAGATTATGCCCTACAGTTTGCTGACTTTAACAAGTGGGTAAGTATTGGTGGTTTCGCCTTTGGTTTATCACAATTGATCTTCTTAGTGTTAGTGATCAAATGTATACGCGGCGGTGAAAAAGCGCCTGCCAAACCTTGGGATGGTGCTGAAGGTTTAGAGTGGGAAGTTGATTCGCCAGCACCTTACCATACGTTCTCTACACCACCAGAAATTAAATAAGAGACACACTTTACATGGATAAAGATAAAGTACAGCCGACAGATGAAAACCTGGATAAGCAAGTAAAAAAAGGCGTGACTAAACTAGTCTTGACTGTTTTTGCGATGTTCGCTTTCGGCTTCGCTTTAGTGCCTTTGTACGATGTATTTTGTGATATTACCGGGTTAAATGGCAAAACAGCTGACACTGCCGCCACTTACAATGCTGATGGCATTGATACTTCCAGAACCATTAAGGTGCAATTTATTAGCCGAACTGCGCAAGGCGCAGCTTGGCAATTCAAGCCTGAAATGAATTCAATTGAAGTACACCCTGGGGAAATGAAATTTGTAAAATTTTACGCTAAGAATGAAACCGGACTACACGGTGTTGCGCAAGCAGTTCCTTCAGTTTCTCCTGGCTTAGCCGCTAACTATTTTCAAAAAATAGAGTGTTTTTGCTTTAATCAGCAACCACTACAAGCGAGCGAAGGAGCTTGGTTACCACTGCAGTTTTACGTGGACCCAGACTTACCAGAAGAATTTACTGAAATCACACTGTCTTATACGTTATACGACATAACTGCTAGCACACCATCTAGTCAAGAATCAGACTAAGGCGTAGGGGAAAAACAATGACAACAAAAACAGAAAAAGAATACGAAAGTTATTACGTTCCAGACGCAAGCCACTGGCCTATTGTTGGTGCGGTAGCATTATTTTTAATCGCAATTGGCGCTGGTAGTTATGTCGCTAACATCAAAACAGGTGAAGGCATCGGTGGCTGGGTTTTACTCGCGGGCATTGCCTTAATTATTTACATGATAGTTGGTTGGTTTTCTAATGTAATCAACGAATCGATGGAAGGTAAATACAGCGCGCAAATGGATAATTCATTCCGCCAAGGTATGAGTTGGTTTATCTTTTCAGAGGTAATGTTTTTTGCCGCCTTCTTCGGCGCATTACTCTACGCTCGTGTATTTGCGGTACCATGGCTAGGTGGTGCTGGTAATAACCTAGAAACCTTCCAAGTATTATGGCCTGAGTTTCAAGCGGCATGGCCATTAACAAAAACACCAGATGGCACAACTACTGAAGCTATGGGTTGGGGTGGATTACCTTTATATAACACCATTTTACTTATGACTTCATCGGTAACGGCTCACTTTGCCCATGTTGCCTTAGAGCAAAATAAACGCGGCGCATTAAAAGTTTGGTTAGGTATCACCATATTATTAGGTTTAGCCTTCTTAGCTCTGCAAGTAGAGGAGTATATTTATGCATACTCATCAATGGGGTTAACCCTAGCTAGTGGTATATACGGTAATACCTTCTTTATGCTAACCGGCTTTCACGGCATGCATGTAACGTTAGGTACCATAATGCTTATCGTGATGTTTTTTAGAGTATTAAAAGGCCACTTTACCCCAGATAACCATTTCGCTTTCCAAGCCGCTAGTTGGTATTGGCATTTTGTTGATGTGGTATGGGTACTGCTGTTTATCTTTGTCTATATTTTATAGCAATAAAAAACGGTGCTTAGCTTTGCTAGCACCGTTTAATTTTTCAACTGAGTGATTGCTTAATTTAAAAAACATACATCGTTAGTAAGGTCTTGGGTTTGGGGTAATAAACCCGGTGACTATACCAATAAGTAAAATCAGTACAATAAGCCCTGATAGCAATACACGCCGACCAATATATTTAGACATTCTAGGCGCATCAGGATCATTTTTGTTCATGATAAACATCGCTTTAAATAAGTTAAATATCATAAACACAAGCGCAATCAAAATCGCAATTTTATAAAGTTCCACTCGAACTCCCAAAGTTGTTTATTAAAAGCATATTCGTCTGCTTTTGTAGTTATAACAAGTTTTAGTAATGAAAGAATTAAAATCTGAACATCTACTGCTCACCATTTTAAAATCCTGGCATTGGCCATGGGTTATCTTTACCTTGCTTGTATTTTCAATATTAATCAAGCTTGGATTATGGCAAGCAAGTCGAGCTAATGAAAAACAACTACGTTTAGATCATATTCAAAACTTAGTTAGCACTAAAGCGATAGACTTAACTACCCTGCTTTCTTTAAATTCTAACAGCACTACAGATCCTGAAATAAATGATTTACCAGTACGTATTAGCGGTGAATTTAATAACCAACAAAAGTTCTTACTCGACAACCAAACCAATAATGGTCGTTTAGGTTATCGGGTTGTGCAAATATTTAATGACACGCAATCGAACAAGTCAGTGTTAGTTAATTTAGGTTGGGTACAAGGCTCGATTAACCGTAGTGAACTCCCTGATTTAAAAGACTTTACCGGCATACAATCACTGCAAGGTAATGTACGTATTATTGAGCAAGGCATAGTACTAACTGAGCAAAAACTTACAACAGAGCAATGGCCAGTTCGAATTCAGCAAATTGACATCGCACAGATTTCACAATTAATTAACAAACAACTCTTGCCCTTTGTTGTGTTCTTAGATAAAAAAGAAGACATAGGTTATGAAAAAAACTGGCAACCGGTCGTGATGCCGCCAGAAAAACACCAAGGTTACGCAGTGCAATGGTTTTCATTAGCAGCGGCTTGGCTCAGTTTAATGATTTGGGCTGGTTTTAAAAACAGAGTAAAAGATTAAAGCAAAAAGTTTAAACACAAGAAAACACCGAAAATAAATTCAAGATTAACGTTTAGAATAAAAACAATAAAAAGGTAAATTCATGAGTAGTAAACAACAACAGCAATCGAGGAAAACTCTAGTATTAGTGCTGTTAGCATTCATTCTTCCGATCTTATTAGCAAAGCTCGCTTTAGATAATCAATGGTTTAATTATGGTGTTACTAACCAGGGTGACCTAATTGAAAACCCGTTAACTTTGAATGAAGTTGGTATCGACCCACTCGCAAACAAACAATGGCTGGTCATTTATAATTTACCTGATGACTGCCAGCAGCAATGTTTACTTACCCTTAAGGGAATTGAAAATAGCTATTTAGCACTCGGACGTGAAACGCCAAGAGTAACGCCAATTGCAATCAGCAACTCACCTTTTAATGCTGAACAATTAAAGTTAGTGAATCAGCAACATTGGAAAATTATAAGCACCCCAGCTGATACTAGCAAAACCTTATCGACTAAATTTATTTATGTTGCCGACCCGCTTGGCAATATTGTTTTAAGCTATCCAGAGCCAACAACAGAAGCCGCTATTCCTGAATTTGGTAAAGCCATGCTTGCAGACTTAAAGAAAGTATTAAAGTATTCGAGGATTGGCTAATGCATAATTATATTGAAGATAAAAAAGCTGCGGTAAGTACTCGTAAAATAGTCTTTGTGGCCATATTACTCGCTCTAGTCGTTATCACCTTAGGTGCATATACGCGCTTAACTCACGCAGGTTTGGGCTGTCCTGATTGGCCAGGCTGCTACGGTTTTCTTGATGTGCCTGAGACCTCTGAAAAAATTGCCATTGCCGAACAAGCATTTCCCGAAAGACCTGTAGAGCCAGAAAAAGCTTGGAATGAGATGATACATCGCTATTTTGCCGGCACTCTTGGTTTAGTAATTGGTTTAATATTTATTATTTCATTTAAAAATCGCCAGCATGGTACGCCGCTGTTCTTACCTATGTTGTTGTTAGGTACAGTCATATTTCAAGCGGCCTTAGGGAAATGGACCGTAACTATGAAGCTGATGCCCATTGTAGTTATGGGACATTTGTTAGGCGGTTTTATTACCCTTTGTTTATTGTATTTACTGTACTTACGGCTCAAACCTTATCGCATCCCAGGAGGCGATTATTCACTACAAAAATACCAAACATTTGCCATTATCGGCATAATAATACTCGGCTTCCAAATTGCTCTTGGTGGCTGGACTTCATCAAATTATGCCGCATTAGTTTGTACGCAATTACCTATTTGCCAAGACGGATGGTTAGAGCAGTTAACGTTTGCCAATTCATTCGATTTAATACCTCCTGAGCGTGATACCTATGAGTTTGGTTATTTAAACCATGCTGAGCGAATTACCATACATGCCGTACATCGCATAGGCGCAATAATAACTAGCGTATATTTAGCTTGGCTGGCTTTCTCGATTTTTAGCAAAGCACAATCAAGTTTCTTTAAAACCAATGCGGTTATTATTGGCTTACTTTTAACTTGCCAGGTTGCACTTGGCGTAAGCAATATCGTATTTAGTTTACCTTTAGCAGTTGCGGTTAGTCACAACGTTGTAGCCGTTATTTTAATGTTAAGTTTAATCACCTTAACCTATAGCTTAAAACGAAAAATATAGGGTTGAATATGAGTAAAGTAATAACAGACATTGAAGCCGTTGAGCTTGAAAAAGCAAATAAAGAAACAAGTGTTGATACTAGTCCAGTATCATGGCGAGAGTATTACGAAATAACCAAGCCTAAAGTAGTCGCATTACTCGTATTAACAGCATTAGTGGGTATGAGCTTGTCGGTACCAGGCGCTATTCCTTGGCAGGTATTAATACCAGCTATGTTAGGTATTGGTTTATTATCATCCGCTTCAGCGGCAATTAACCATATCGTTGATCAACGTATCGATGCCATTATGGCAAGAACTCATAACCGCCCACTGCCAAATGGTCGCATAAGTAATTCTCGTGCGATTGCCTTTGCCACCGTTTTATCAATAACCGGCTTTGTTATTCTCTATACCCTAATTAACCCTTTAACCGCATGGTTAACATTTTCAGGTTTAGTAGGTTACTCGGTGATTTACACCATGTATTTAAAACGCGCTACACCACAAAATATCACCATTGGCGGTTTAGCTGGTGCCATCCCTCCTCTTCTTGGTTGGACGGCAATGACCAATGAAATACATCCGCATGCATTATTGTTAGTATTATTAGTGTTTGTGTGGACACCACCTCACTTTTGGGCGTTAGCTATTCATCGCCGTGACGATTACGCCAAAGTAAATATCCCGATGCTACCTGTTACCCACGGAATAACCTTCACCAAAACACAAATCTTACTTTATACCGTTTTATTATTTGTCGTTGGCTTAATGCCATATTTAGTCGGCATGAGTAGTTGGATATATTTAATCGGTGCCTGTGTATTAAATTTAATGTTTTTTGCTTATGCATGGAAACTAAAATTCAACGCAGAAAGTGACACAGCAATGAAAACATTTCGTTTTTCCATTGTGCATTTAATGGCATTGTTTGTAATATTGTTGGCAGATCATTATATTTTGCCAAGTGCTTAATTCAGAACCCGACTTCAATATATTTAGGATATAAAAACTCAGATGAATAAAATTCTTATCGCAATTTTGGCCTTAGTCTCTGCTGCCATCGGAGTATTTGTATATCAAACACAAGTTGCTAAACAGCAACCTGAGCATGCCTTGCTTTATCAAAAAGCTAGGCCATTAGCGAACTTTGAATTAACTGATCACAACGGTAATAGTTTTACTAATGAACAATTGCGCGGTAAATGGACGTTGTTTTTCTTCGGTTATACTTCCTGCCCAGATATTTGCCCGGTGACATTACAAGAGCTCAATTATATTTATCCCGAGCTAAAAGAAATCACCGATAACAAAATACAGGTTGCGCTAGTTACCGCCGATCCTAAACGTGATAGCCAAAAGAAATTAAACAGTTACATACGTTACTTTAATGAAGAGTTCATCGCCCTGCGTGGCGGTCATGAAGTGCTATACCCATTTGCTCGCAATATTGGATTGATGTATGCAATTGTTGAAGACAGCACCGAAGAAAACTACTTAGTTAATCACAGTGCATCAATCGTGCTAACTAACCCTAATGGTCAAATTCATGCGATATTTAAACCAACGCAAGTTAAACCAACAGATATTCCAACCATAAATTCAGAGATAATGCTTAGCGATTTTGACAAAATTTATCAGATCAGCGAAGCAAATTAACCTTGTATTAAATAAAGATGAAACACCCTAAACACCAAGTACTCGTTAAGTTTGCCTTACTCTGTTTAATATTAGTCGGCTATTTTGGCTACTTAAGCTTTGAGTATGATTTACTAACCGGCGGTATAGCAGCCTTGGTTACATGGAGTTTCTTTGTGTTATGCACGCCAGTTGCTGATGCTGGTTTTTTATTAGATTTCCCCTTGCGCTTATTATTTGGCATACGCATGGTGTTATCTGAAATTGTGGTTTGGGCGGTTGCGATCTTAATCAATATAATCGCCTTTATCTATTTCAGAGAATTTTATCAAACCACCCTACTTACCCGCTTGATGGAAGCGATATTAACCACTCCTTACCCTTATTGGGCGGTCATTATCTTATCTGGTATTGGTACATTTTTATCTATTCGTTTTGGCGATGAATTAATGGATGTGATTCATCATAAAGATAGAAAGTTTTATCTTAGTCATCATTTTAAACACGAAATGATCTTGTTCGTTTTCTTTATTGTGGTCATTTTTGGCTATTATGAATTAATTTCAAGTTTAGGTATTGAACTGGGTAATTAATCTCTAGATCAGCCATTGAAAATGGTTAATATGCCCGCATTTAGGTATAATCAAACGATTCTATTACATAAAATTTGAGCTAGGCCAAAAGGCGCTAGCAATAATGACTGTATTATTGATAAAATCATCACATTAAATTAGCAGCAACAGAAGAGCAGATTAAGATGGGCAGAGCTTACCAAAACCGTAAAGCCGACATGGCAAAAACAGCGGGCCAAAAAACCAAAGTTTATTCAAAATACGGTAAAGAAATTTACGTCGTAGCAAAAAACGGTGGTACAGATCCAGATGGCAACCTAGCACTACGCCGCTTAATTGAAAAAGCTAAAAAAGATCAAGTACCAACACATGTTATTAATAACGCGATTGATAAAGCCAATGGCGCAGGTGGTGAAAACTACGAACCAGCTCGTTACGAAGGTTTTGGTCCTGGTGGCTGTATGGTTATTGTCGATTGTTTAACAGATAACACCAACCGTACCATTAAAGATGTACGTAACGCATTTACTAAAACCAATTCAAAAATTGGTGGCGTTGGTTCAGCTTCATTTATGTTTGATCACCAAGCATTATTCGTATTTAAAGGCGACGACGAAGACGCTATTCTAGAATTGCTTATGATGGCAGATGTAGACGTTACCGACGTTGAATGTGAAGATGGCTTAGTAAGCGTTTACGCGCCTCACACTGAATTCTTTAAAGTGAAAACTGCTTTATCAGAAGAAATGCCTGACATTACTTTTGAAATGGAAGAAATCACTTGGATCCCTCAGGATTATAAAGAAATTTCAGACGAAGATGATATCGCCGCGTTTGAAAAGTTCATGGGCATGTTAAATGACAGTGATGATGTACAAAACATCTATCACAATGCTGAGATTAAAGGCTAGTCAGAGCATTAACCACATTGCTAAAAAGGGCCGATAAGTTAACTTATCGGCCTTTTTTTCATGTTTTAAAATTAGTTTTTATACCAGCTGCCATCGGCATTAGGCATAAACCAAGGCTTTGAATACCAGTAATAACGACCAGGTTTAGAAATACTTGGCGCTGTACAGTTACTGCGTGTCCGGCCAGGTTTTAACTCGCCGCTAAACTGCATAGTAAAACTTTTCTTTTCATCCCAAACCAGTTCTGTTTTATCCATACCAGATACAAAACAAGCAAGCATCGAACTATAAAAATCGGTGACTTCAAGCTCAACTTTAGTATCAGCTTTTATGCTATCTGTAACAATGGTCGGTGAGCGTTGTGTGGCAGCAGATATATTAAATGCTAATGAATTAAGTTTATTTTTTAACGGCCCTAGCTGATCATAAGGCATAGATGCCGGAAATCTAGGTATAGCGGTAAGGTCGGTATTTGCGCCAACCGGGCCTGATTGTTGAGTAAAAACGGCATATCCTAACTGCTCGAGTTTATCTTGTGCTTGCGGGGTATATTCTCCATAAGGTAGAGCAAAGTATTGCCAATTTTGCCCTACTTGCTGCTTTATTATTTGCTCCGATTTAACCAGTTCATTTAATTTTTCATCAAGCCATTGCTCTGGCTCTACACCTTTTGGCACCTTAATTAAAGAATCATGTACTAAGCCATGATTACCAATAAGTACACCTTCTTCAGCCATTTGCTTAATTTGCTGCCAATCTAAATATACACCGGGCTTATCAGGTACAGTATTGGGGTTAATAAACATGGTGTAAGGATAACCATATTTTTTAAGCAGAGGATGGCCAGCATAAAAAATATCGCTATAGCCATCATCAAAAGTAATCACTATAGTTTTATCTTCCAGCGGTTGTTTCGCTTTTAATTTATCAATTACTTCGTTAAGGGCAATGACTTTAAAGCCATTGTCTTTAAAATATTGCAGATGCAATTCAAATTGCTTAGGTGTTATTGATGTACTTTTCGGGGTTTTATCACTAACGTGATGATAAACCAAAATCACCGTTGCTTGGCTTGGGAAAGTTAGCAATAACAAAACAACTAATAGTATATGTTTCATTGCATAAATCCTTTATTATTAAATATCTTATTAGTGTAACTAGCATTTAAATTAATACCAATTCTATCTCATAAAGCAAGGATGTACTTTGTTAACTACTGCCCATAAAAATGAGCGTAATGCCTTATTTGCTTTAGCTATTCCAATGATACTGTCCAATATCACAGTACCATTACTTGGTTTAGTCGATACCGCAGTAATAGGTCACTTACCTCATGCCTATTATTTAGGAGCAACGGCTGTTGGCTCTATGATAATAACCGCAATTATTTGGTTTTGCGGCTTCTTACGCATGTCCACATCAGGCCTTGCTGCACAAGCTTATGGTAGCCAGAACAATCAAAAGATGCTGTTAGTGTTATGTCGGGGCTTACTGGTTGCCTTTAGCATTGGTTTATTTCTAGTATTACTTCAAGTCCCCTTTATTAACAGCGCACTTTATTTAGCTGGTGGCTCTGATGAAGTGCAATTTTATGCAAGGCAGTATAGTGAGATACGAGTTTGGGGTTTTCCCGCAGCGCTTGCTAACTTAGTTATTTTGGGTTGGCTACTTGGCATGCACAAAGCCAAAATTGCAATGTGGATAATCATAGTAACTAACTTAATTAATTTAAGCTTAGATTTATTGTTTGTAATTGGCTTCCAATGGCAAGTACAAGGTGTAGCCCTAGCAACATTAATTGCTGAATATGCCAGTTTAGTCATGGGCTTATATTTTATAAAGTCGACTTTAAACAAACAACTTGGTTCATTAGTTAGTGCTATAAAAGACATCATCGATGATCTATTTGAGCGCTCGCAGTTACTTGCTTATATTCAGCTTAATCGTGATATTTTAATCCGCACAGTTTGCCTTGAAATATGCTTTATTTTTATTACCTTCCAAGGGGCTAAATTAGGAGATACAGTCGTTGCTGCCAACGCCATATTAATGAATTTCATTTTACTTATATCCTTTGGCTTAGACGGTATTGCTTTTGGCGCTGAAGCGCGAGTAGGTAAAGCCAAAGGAGCACAAGATCATTTTGGTTTAAAACATTCAGTAAAAATTGCCCTAATTTACAATCTTATTTTTGCCTTTGCATTTAGCTTACTATTTTTGCTTTTTGGTAAGCCATTTATTCATATGCTAACTAATATTGAGTCCGTTGCTAGCTATACCGAGCAACTACTTCCTTGGATTATCTTACTGCCGATTATTGCATGTTGGTGTTATTTGTACGATGGTATCTATATTGGCTTAACCCAAGGTAAAGCAATGCGCAACAGCATGCTTATTGCTACCCTAATATTTTTTAGCTGTTGGTACATATTAGACGATTTAGGTAACCATGGCATTTGGGCGGCATTTTCTATTTTTATGTTTAGCCGCGGAGTTACGTTAGCTTGGCATTTTAATAAAAATTCAAAGCAAATAATTGCGAGTAAGTAATGAATTATACTTTAGTTAGCGTCACCATCATTATGCTTATTGCGGCTATCGTATTAGCTAAAGGCTTTAAGTTCCCTCGTAATATTTGGGTATTATTTGTATCGCAGCCACTGGTGCTATGTGTTTCCCCGGTAATTACTTTTATTGGCGGTTTATTAGCAAGCAAAATAGCTCCCGATCCCACCTTAGCTACACTACCATTAACCTTTATGATTATAGGGATTGCCTTAGGGACATTTTCAGTTGCTTATTTTTCGATTAGGTTAGGTCGTAAAACAGCTACATCTCTTGGTTTTATCAATGGCATACTCGCAACCTTAGTTGCCATGCTGGCAGCAATTAGTGCTAGCTTTTATTTATTAATTATTGCCGCCTTATTTTTGGGGATCAGTTTAGCTTTTGTCCAACAATTACGTTTTGCCGCACTTGAAAGTGTCAGTGTTGATGATGGCCCTAAAGTTTTATCAGCATTAATGCTATCAGGCATTTTAGCTGCATTTATAGGACCTGAAATAGCTTTAATAGGTAAAGATTGGATAGCATCTCCACATGGTTATGCCGGTTCATTTTTAGGTTTAGCTGGGCTATTAACCATTGCGCTTATCATCTTCCAACTTTTTACTAACCCTCATGTTGCCACTACTCAAGAGCTAAGCCAAGTAGCAAGACCGTTAAAAGATATAGCCAAACAACCTATCTTTATTATTGCCATGTTAAGTGCCGCTATCGGTTATGGCTTGATGAGCTTTTTAATGACAGCAACACCAATTAGTATGCACGACATGATGGGTCATAGTTTAGAAGACACCAAAGGGGTACTGCAAAGCCATATTACGGCTATGTTTTTACCATCATTATTTACTGGTTATTTAATTAAGCGCTTTGGTGAAACCGCTATTATGTTAGTGGGTACGTTAATGTTTGCGCTAGTAGCTGTTATTGCCTTACAAGGGCAACAAGTGGTGCACTATTGGTGGGCTTTAGTACTGCTTGGCATTGGTTGGAATTTCTTATTTATTACTGGCACTGTGTTGTTACCTAAAAGCTACCATGCGCACGAGCGTTTTAAAGTGCAAGCACTTAATGACTTTGCAATTTTTACCATTCAAGCCATCGCATCACTTGGCGCCGGTTGGCTGTTATTTGCAAGCAACTGGCATACCTTGGTATATATTAGTATGCCATTTGTGTTGCTTATGTTTTTGGTTTGCTTGTGGAATTTAAAACTTATAAGCGGCAAACGCACCTAGCAGGCCAGCGTCTTTAACAAAAGCGGCGTCACCTTTTAAAAACACGTATTCAATACCTAAATCAAAATTACTACTTACTTGGTATGAAATCTTATTGCCAAAACGGTAAGACTCTCCACTTAAATTATCTTCGGCAATTTCTCTTAGCGGATGACCTTGAGGTAGTGGTAATGAGGTTAGTTTTCTATCCCAGGTATATTCAAATGCACTATCCCACTTAATATCATCGGTTAAGTTGAAAGTTGTTTTAAATGCTAAGGCATAGCCATTATCATCTTCAAAGTCTTCTAAGCCAGGCGTTACAAATGTACCGTATATTTTAGCTAAATAGCCTGTAACTAACTGTCCTTTAATGGGCATACCAAAACCAACACCGTAGCGGTACTTAGTTTCTGTTGGGCCATTATCATAAGCTAATTCATCATAACCTAGATAAAGCTTAACTGGCTTAAATCCAGTATTAATCATAAAGTTGGCAAGGTATTGTTTACCATCTAAGTTGGTAGCATTTTTCAAACCATGATGTAAAACCAACTGAGTAGCGCCCCAAGTAAATTGGCTTTTTGCTTCAAGGGAGGAAACAACAGTATCATCAACGCCAGAAAATGTTGGGTCGAGCTTTTTATAGTCACTGTCTTTGGCACCATTTTGAATTGTATAAAAACCAGATTTTATTGAAAATTGACTTTGTTTATACCCAATTAAATTATCTGATTGCTCATTTTGTTGCTCTGCAAAAGACTGAGTAGATGCCAGTAATGAAAGCGAAAGTGCTGATAGGGAAAGTGCTAATTTTTTGTTCATAACATAGTCTCTGTGTACCTTGGATAGCTTCGATACTAACTAAGCACAAAAGCAAATAATAGAACAAAAGTACAATTAAACAATCAAATAACATCCTGCTAAAAACACATAAACAACCCCAACAAAAGCGCTACCAATAACTAACCAAACACTAATAACATCAACACCTATTTCATAAATTGAACACATAATCCATCTTCTTTGGCTGTCCTGCCAACCGATGATAAATACTTCTATGTATAAAAAAACCAGGATGATAATCCTGGTTTCATAAAATGCGATTCAATTAACCGATACAACAATTCAATTAGTAGTAAGAATGCTCGCCACGTTGATGCTCGGTCATATCTTTAACACCTTTAATTTCATCACCCATAATGGCGATAAGCTGTTTTTCAACACCTTCTTTTACGGTTAAATCAATTTGACTACAACCATTACAGCCGCCACCAAACTGTAAAACTGCGAAACCGTCTTCAGTTATTTCCATTAAAGTACATTCACCACCATGACCTGCTAACTGAGGATTAACTTCAGATTGGATGAAGTAATTTACGCGTTCGAATAATGGTGCATCATCACTCACTTTACGTAATTTAGCATTAGGTGCTTTAAGTGTTAACTGAGAGCCCATTTGATCAGTAACAAAATCGATTTCAGCATCAACTAAATAATTTTCACTGTCTTTATCAACTAACGCATCAAAGCCAGTATATTCGATGCGAATATCGTCTGGTTCTACCGCTTCTGGTGGACAGTAAGAAACACCACATTCAGCTTGTGCTGTGCCTGGGTTAACTACAAACACTCTGATACATGTGCCTTGCGCCTGTTGGGAAAGTAATTTTGCAAAATGCGACTGTGCTGTATCTGAAATATTAATCATCATTGTTCTCATTAAATGCTTTATAAAGTTGAAACGATTGCCTATACCCGACTAAAAAGCTCAAGTATGCCAATATAATACTATTGTCAAAGAATAAGCGCTAGCATTGCTTAGCATTTCCCCTCGTTTTTTATCAATAATTTGCAAAAAAGTATGTTTAATTTGAAAAAAATTATGATTAGTTTAGTTAAGCTGTTAAAAAGGTTATAATTTTATTAAATATAAGCCAGTCACCTAAGTTTTCATGATTGGTTAGTTTTCATTATTATCGGAGAATGGTCTTGTTTAAGTATATAAAAGCCTGGTTCATTATCAGCATAGTTAGTCTGTCTTACGCACAAGCAGAGCCGCTAGCTTACTATTTCCCAGAGGAGCCAGCTTACCGTAGTAATATACCTACACCAGAATCTACCTTAGGTTTTGAGGTTGGCTCTCGCCATGTTCGTCATGATCAACTGGTAAATTATTTTCAGCAACTAGCGCGAGTAAGTGACAATGTTTTACTTAAAGAAATTGGCACAACCAATGAGCATCGCAAGCAAGTAATTGCGACAATAAGTAGTAAAACCAATTTAGAAAACCTAGATCAAATCCTTGCCGATAGAGCCAACAATAAAAAGCAGGACAGTGATGCTCCTGCTGTTGTTTGGTTAGGTTATAGCATACATGGTAATGAAATCAGCGGCGCTAATGCTTCTATGCTAGTTGCTTATTATTTAGCTGCTGCCAAAACAAGCCAAGCCACCGAATTACTAGATAATTTGGTTATTGTTATCGAACCAAGTTTAAACCCAGACGGTATGGATAGATTTACCACTTGGGTAAATACCAACCGCAGTAAAACTTTAAATACCGACCCTAACCACCGTAGCCATAGATTACAGTGGCCATCTGGTCGAACGAATCACTACATGTTCGATTTAAACCGTGACTGGTTACCGTTAACTCAAATTGAAAGTCAAAACAGAATGCGTAACTTCCACATTTACAAACCAAATGTGTTAGCCGACTTTCATGAGATGGGTAAAGATGGCACCTACTTTTTCCAGCCAGGCGTACCATCACGTACGAACCCTTTGACGCCAGCAAAAAACATCGAACTCACTAAGCTGTTTTCAACTTACCACGCAAAGGCATTAGATACTGACAACAGACTTTATTACAGTGAAGAAAGTTTTGATGATTTTTATTACGGTAAGGGATCTACCTACCCTGATATTAACGGCGCGATTGGTATTTTATTCGAACAAGCAAGTTCTCGCGGCTATGCACAAGAATCAATTAATGGCGTATTAACTTTTGGTTATGGCGTTAAAAATCAGGTAATGACTTCATTCTCAACTCTTAATGCAGCATTTCAAAATAAAGCGCAATTACATAAATTCCGTGACGATTTTTATAAAGAAAACCTTAAGTTAGCCGACAAAGAAGACTTCAAGGGTTACCTAATTACCGAAAATAATGACTCACGTCGTTTAAATAGCTTTTTAGGTTTATTAAAACAACACCAAATTAATGTTTATGGCTTAACTAAAAACTATGAAGATGATGATGGTTACTACCCTAAAGAAAGCTCTTACTTTGTACCTCTGCAGCAAGACCAGTATCGCTTAATAAAGACCATCTTTAGTAAAGTGACTAGTTTTAAAAATAACACCTTTTATGATGTATCAGGTTGGACTTTGCCTCTTGCCTATAACCTGCAAACTCAAGAGATTAAGTCGTTGCGTCGTTTAAATATAGCAACTGCTCCATGGCAACCAAAATCAGAGAGCACACCTACACCAACTGTAACGTCTTATGCTTATGCATTTTCTTGGGACCACTACTTAGCACCTAAAATGCTTAATAGTATTTTAGAGCAAGGAGTACAAGCACGAGTAGCGACTAAGTCATTTAAACAAATGGTCGGGCAAAAACTAATAACATTTAATCCTGGAAGTATTGTTATTCCTGCCGAAATCCAAACACAAACAGATTGGTTTGAAATATTAACTAAGGTCCAACAAGATTTAGCGATTGAGTTAACTCCACTTGCAACAGGTTTAACAGTTGAGGGCATCAACCTTGGTAGCCCGTCATTAAAACCATTAAAGCCAGTAGATATTTTATTGCTAGGTGGTAAAGGTGTTTCACAATACGAAGCTGGACACATGCTTAACTATTTAGATAACCAGTTATCTATTGCTGTTACCGTAGTTGATTTACATAGACTCGATAGTATCGATTTCTCACGTTATAGCCATGTGATTATGGTTAATGGTGAATACAGTTCTATTTCTGATAGAGCAAGTAAAAAGCTTAAAACTTGGTTAGAACAAGGTGGTAATATTTATGCTCAGAAAAAAGCAATTCAATGGCTATCGAGCAAAGAATTACTAGAAGCTGAGTATATTAGCAAAAATAGAATAAACCGCTTATTCGACACTAATGGTATTAGTTACGCTGAGAAAGATGCGTTAGCTGCGAAAAAACGTATAGCTGGTGCAATTTACAATACCCAAATAGACAATACCCATCCTCTGACTTATGGCTATAAAGGCGAGACTTTGCCGGTATTTAAAAATAGTACTTTGATCATGGAAAAGCCATCTAAGCCGTTTATGATGGTTGCACAATTTACTGACTCACCTTTGCTTAGCGGTTATAGCGCTGAAGAAATACAAGAAACGGTTGGTAATAATGCAGCAATTATCGCTCATAATGTGGGTAAAGGACGCATAGTTGCCAGTAGTGAAAACTTAGTCTTTCGAGGCTACTGGTACGGCACTTCAAAGATAGTTGCCAACGCCCTGTTTTTCTCACAAACATTCAGCAGTAAATAAACCATAATCCCAAGTTGGATAAATTGGGATCAAGCTGTTGCTACACAAATACTCATCACGGTAATCTTTTTAACTCCGTGATGAGTGAGTAGCTTAGCTATTTCATTAACTGTTGCCCCTGTAGTAAGCACATCATCAACAATCCCCACATGTTCAGGCAACTCAACTTCAGTATTCAAAACAAATGCTCCTCGTAAATTTTTTCTCCGACTTGCTCCACTTTGCCCGACTTGCGGTTTAGTATTTTTTTTACGCGCAATTATGTTTTCAAGGTAACTGCAGCCTAAACTTTTAGCCAATTCAAAAGCAAGTAATGCCGCCTGATTATATTGTCTTTTTTTTAGGCGTAAACCATGTAATGGCACAGGAATGATTAATTCTGGTAGCTGACTTTTTGCTATCGATAAATGTAGATGTTCGGCAAATAAATTTGCCAATAAGTGCGCAACCTCAAATCTTCCTGAGTACTTTAATTGTGTGATCCACAAGTTATAAGGCCATTGATAAGAGGAAAATGCTAACAATTGTTGAAACTTTATTTTAGTTAAATGACGATAAATCTTAGGTTCATTTAGTAAGTTTTCTTGGCAGGCAGTTAAGTCAAAACGGGGTAAATCATCACAACAGACTGAACAAACTAGTGACCCCTTAATACATGGTTGATGGCATAACTCACAAAGAGGGTAGCCTTTAACGGCTAATAAAAAATTGGCTGTTAGCACTTTTACAAATTGGCTAATAGCTTGCAACATTGTGTGGTTCATAAAAACAATCCATTGTTAATTTTTGAACATGCTATAAATTGATATACCCGTTAGCATTGGGAGTGCACTTTGAATGCCAACGGCTATATTTTAGTATAAAATAGAAATATAACTAACAAGTAAAATAGATAGCTATGCAACAACCTCTAAACATTCAAATTAAAGGCCAAGGAACTCCCATTGTTCTCATTCATGGTTGGGGCCTTAACAGTGCAATATTTCAACCTTTAAGTGAGCGTTTAGCACAAGATTATCAAGTAATTATGATTGATATGCCGGGCTTTGGTGTAAATAGCCATATTACTACCGATGACTACAGTTTAGCTAATGTTTCACAGATGATCGCCGCAGTAATCCCTGATAAGTCATTAATTATTGGCTGGTCATTAGGTGGTTTAATTGCAACGAATATCGCGCTGCACCATCAAGATAAAGCTCTTGGTTTAGTAACTATAACGAGTAGTCCCTATTTTGTTAAAGAGCAAAATTGGCCAGGCATTAATCCGGAAATTTTAAAGGACTTCCACAGCCAACTTAAGCTCAATGCAGAAAAAACTATTAATAGTTTTTTAAAGATTCAAGCCATGGGTAGTGAAAGTATTCGCCAAGATGTAAAAGCCATAAAAGCACTCATTAACCAACATCCAAATCCAAGCCCGCAAACTCTAGATGATTCATTAACACTTTTAGAAACGGTAGATTTACGCAGTAAAGTCAATGCCTTATCTATACCCGTTTTTAGACTTTATGGGCGGTTAGATTCACTGGTACCCAAGGCGGTAGTTAGGCAAGCGGATAAGTTATTTATCAGTACCGACAGTTATACTTTTGAACGAGCATCACATGCCCCGTTTATTTCTCACGCAGATGAATTTTATACCGTGTTATGTGATTGGATTACTGGTAAAATCATTAACAAATAGTTTAATAAAAAGTACACATACCTTAGGTATGAGCAACATTCAGGAAAAAAGATGAATTCACCACTTGCACAAGAACTCGTATTACCTTGTGGACAAAGCATTAACAATCGCCTAGGTAAAAGTGCAATGACAGAAGGCTTAGCAGACAGCCTTGATCGACCAACCCCAGCACATAATCAACTATATAATACATGGTCGCATGGCGGCACAGGATTACATATTACCGGCAATGTTATGGTTGATCGCCGCTACTTAGAGCGTGCAGGTAATGTTGTGCTAGAAGATGACTCTGCATTAGAGCAATTTAAGCAATGGGCGCAAGCCGGTACTGAAGCAGGAAACCATTTATGGATGCAAATCAGTCACCCTGGACGCCAATGTCCTAGCCTTGTTAATAAGCAACCGCTGTCACCTTCAGAAGTTCACCTAAAGATGCTTGGTTCGTTTTCAAAGCCACGCGCGTTAACCCAAGTTGAAATTGCTGAAATTATTCAACGCTATGCAACAACGGCAGCCCTTGCCAAAGAAGCGGGCTTTACCGGCGTACAAGTACATTGTGCCCATGGCTACTTAATTAGTCAGTTTTTGTCACCTAAAACTAATCAACGCAGTGATCAATGGGGTGGTAGTTTAGAGAACCGCGCTCGCTTTGCACGTAAAGTCGTACAAGCCGTTCGAAAAGCGGTAGGGCCAGATTTTCCCGTTGCCGTTAAACTAAATTCTGCCGATTTTCAAAAGGGCGGATTTAGCCTAGAAGATTGCGTACAAGTTGCGGCTTGGTTAGCACAAGATTCGATTGATTTATTAGAAATTTCAGGTGGCACATACGAGCAACTTTCGTTAATGGGCGTTGAAGCAACGGAAGTAAGAGAAAGCACGCGTAAACGAGAAGCTTACTTTTTAGAATATGCTGCTGCCATTAAAGCCTCAGCTAAAGTACCTTTGATGATCACTGGTGGTTTTAGAAGCCGTGATGTTATGGAGCAAGCAATTAGTAGCGGTGAAATTGATATGGTTGGTTTAGCAAGACCGCTATGTACACAACCAAACATTTCACAGCAGCTACTTGAGCAAAGTGTTGATCGCATTGATGACTTTGAACATAACTTAACACTTGGCAACGGCTGGTTAGGGAACAACAGCTCTATTAGCTTAATAAAAGCCATTAATAATGTTGGCGCTGTCAGTTTTTATTATCAGCAAATCATGCGACTATCTAAAAATAAGCCAGTCGACACTAGCTTAAAAGTACTTCCTTGCTTTGCTAAACACATGATTAATGATACAAAGTTAAACTTACAGCGTAAAAAAGCACAAAATAAATCCTTATTTAGTACTAACTAAAATGCACTAACAACTTTTTGAGGCAAATAATGGAAACATGGAAAACTGAGCTTAAGCATTACCTTAGCTATATTGGCGACAATCCAGTACTACATGCCGCCATCATATTAGTTGCCTCTTGGATATTTGCTTGGATCTTAGATAAGGTGGTTATTGCTTATGTAAAAAGCATGACTGCCAAAACTGATGCAGTACTTGATGATCAACTAGTTGAGTTACTGCATAAGCCTTTATTCTATTCAATCTTAGTTATTGGTATCTCGGTAGCAACCAGCGTAATTTCATTACCTGAGCAAGTTTCAAACATAATGTTTCCTGTGCTGTACACCATGCTGTTGGTGTTATGGACATTATTTATTTTGCGTATTACCAAAATAGTTTTACGCCGGGTGGCTGAAAACGAAAAGCACTTCCATGTATTACATCAGCAAACCCTACCCTTATTTGAAAATTTAGCGCTGATCTTAATTTTAGCGCTATCGGTTTACTATATATTTTCATCATGGGACATCGATATGTCGGCTTGGTTAGCCTCAGCTGGTATCGTTGGTATTGCAGTAGGTTTTGCCGCGAAAGATACGCTCGCTAATCTTTTCTCTGGTGTATTTATCATGGCTGATGCACCTTATAAAATTAAAGATTACATTGTGCTAGAAAGTGGTGAGCGTGGTGAAGTAACTAACATAGGCCTGCGCAGTACCCGTATCCTAACGAGAGACAATATTGAAGTTACCGTACCTAACTCGGTAATGGGTAATACTAAAGTCATTAACGAGTCTGGTGGCCCAAGTACAAAGTACCGCATCCGCGCTAAAATAGGCGCAGCTTATGGCAGCGATATTGACTTAATTGAACAAATACTTATGGAAGTGGCTAAAGAAGATGATGATATATGTAACTTCCCTCTGCCAGTAGTGCGCTTTCGCATGTTTGGCGCCTCTAGTTTAGATTTTGAACTAATGGGCTGGATCAGTGAGCCCGCACTTAGAGGTCGTATAATCCATCAACTAAACAGTGCTATTTATAAGAAGTTTGCTGAGCATAATATTGAGATCCCTTTTGCTAAACAAGATGTGTACATTAAAGAATTTCCTGGCCACAGCTTAGTTGCCAATGAACCAACATCAACCGCTGATGATGTTACTGATACTAAGCAAACTACCGATAAAAAAGCATGATCCACTGGCCAGCAATCATTAAACACGATGGTGAAGATGAGCTAATATATATTAGCTCAGAGCTTGATTGGCAAAATGATGAAGAAATGTTGCTCTATATTTTTACTGATCGCGATGTACTTATCGACAGCAACGGGCAAGTATTTAGCTTAGACGAAGTGCAACAACACCTTAACTCAAGTACTGTATTAGCCACAGCTTCTTTAGAGAATGTTATCGAATTAATACAAGCTCATGCCGCTATTGCACAAGCATGCTGTATTGAAAAAATACAAACCAAAACCATCAAACAGGCAATAGAGCTCGTCCAGCAATTATCAGCTTAAAATCAAAGCCCTCCATAAAGTACATACAAAGTTAAATATTATTTAACAAACTGTGACAACATCTTTATTAACATTGCTGTAACATGCGTGCATTAAATTAATACGTCGCAACTATTAGGATCAGCATGAAATATTTGGCTATATTAGGTTTGTTTTTACTTTGCTTTGTACAATTTCGCGCCAATGCGGGTCAAGATGTGATAGTTGAAAGTATTAAGAATGCCATACCATTTGGTGATAAAGTTGGTCACTTCTTTATGTACGGCTTACTGGCATTTGCAATGAACTTTGCCCTTAAATTTCGTAGCTTTGGCAAAAGCTTAATTAGCCAACACGGCGCCGTGGTTATTTTGATGATCAGCAGCGTTGAAGAGTTTAGCCAAATGTTTGTTGCTACTCGCACATTTAGTTTATTAGATTTAACCGCTAATTTTTGTGGCGTATTGGTATTTACCTGGTTAGCAATTAAGGTTGATTCATATGCAATGTTTAATAAAAACACCATCTCTTTATAGTTTTATAAACGCTTCGTAGTCTACCTAAAAAAGATTAAATCCATCTAATACCAAGTCCATTAATTTAGATATAAAAAAACCGCAGAGTTTGCACTAAGCGGTTTTTGTGTTTAAACAGTTTTATTTTTAAAACCAAGTATAAATATTAGATGCCGTATTTTGCTCTATATGCTTTAACACTTTCTAAGTGCTGCTTCATTTCTGGCTTATCAGCTAAGTAAGTAATTACATCACCTAAACCAACAATTGCAATTACCGCAGTATTGAAGTCGCGTTCAACTTCTTGAATTGCAGATAATTCACCTTGACCTTTCTCTTGTCTATCAAGAGCAATAAGTACACCTGAAAGCTCTGCGCCGTGGGCTTTAATAATTTCCATTGATTCACGAATCGCTGTACCTGCAGTGATCACATCATCAACTAACATGATCTTACCTTCAAGTGGTGAACCAACTAAAGAGCCACCTTCACCATGAGTTTTAGCTTCTTTACGGTTAAAGCAATATGGCATATCCATATCGTGATGATCAGCTAAAGCAACAGCCGTAGTTGTCGCAATTGGAATACCTTTGTAAGCAGGGCCAAACAGTAAGTCAAAATCAATACCCGACTCAGCTAATGCAGCCGCATAAAAACGACCTAAGCGAGCTAAATCACGCCCAGTGTTAAATAAACCAGCATTGAAAAAGTAAGGGCTAGTACGACCTGACTTTAAGGTGAATTCACCAAAACGTAATACTTGTTTTTCTAAGGCAAACTCTATAAATTCGCGTTGATAATCTTTCATTTATCTATCCTGTCTTACTAGTTCTTAGCTTAATGCTGCTTTTTGAGCATCAAATAATTCGTTAATACCATCTTTAGCAAGTTGTAGCATTTCTTGCATTTCGTCAAAACTAAATGGCTCTTCTTCAGCAGTACCTTGCACTTCAATAAGCTTGCCAGTATCTGTCATTACTACATTCATATCAGTTTCAGCGGCTGAATCTTCTGGGTAGTCTAAATCAGCTACCGCAACGCCTTTATACATACCAACAGAAACAGCTGCGATCATATGTTTAAGAGGGTTGGTTTTTAATACACCTTTAGCGCGTAAATGATCTAAAGCATCAACAAGTGCAACACATGCACCGGTAATAGAAGCAGTACGTGTACCACCGTCGGCTTGGATAACATCACAATCAATGGTGATCATGTTTTCACCAAGAGCCTTTAAGTCAACAGCGGCTCGCAGAGAGCGCGCAATTAATCGAGAAATTTCTAAAGTGCGGCCACTTTGTTTACCACTTGCAGCTTCACGACGCATACGCGAGTGAGTTGAACGAGGTAACATGCCGTATTCAGCGGTAACCCAACCTTGGCCTTTACCTTTCAAAAACCTTGGAACACCTTCTTCGACAGTGGCAGTACAAATAACTTTGGTATCACCAAATTCAATTAACACTGAGCCTTCAGCATGAGCTGTAAATTGACGAGTTATTGTTACTGGACGGATTTGACCAGGAGTTCTTCCACTTGGACGCATAGGTATCCTTAAGTTAAGCTAAAATTTGATGCGACATTATACCAAGCTAGATAAAAAAATATACTACTGTCAGCGCTTATACACATGGTATTAGGATTAATATCAAAACTTTTATTACTATTAAAAACCAATATGTTGAAATATAGTTAATACTTATAAGGTCATGTTTATTAAGTAGCAAAGCAATTGATAAAAATTTTATGATAAATACTCTTACAAAAGCATTCCTGTTTTCTCTTATTGGTTTTGCCTCGTCATTACAGGCACAAGCGCCAACTGCGCAAGGTAATGCGCAATTATCTGCAAGCTTGCCTGCTTACAGTAAAATTTATAGTGAACAAAGTGATCCATTTAAAGATGCTGCCGCAGCGATTAGATCTGCAACTAGCAGCAATCGTAATGTGCTTATTGAAATAGGCGGTAACTGGTGCACTTGGTGTCATAAAATTGATGCCTTTTTAGAACAAAACCCCGATATATATCAAGCACTTCATGCTAACTTTGTGTTGCTTAAAGTAAGTGTTAGCGATGCCAACGAGAACGAAGCCTTTATGAAAGGTTTACCGCCAGTGCTTGGTTATCCACACATGTACGTATCTACCGCGCAAGGTAAAGTTTTATTATCAAAAGATACTGCTGAATTTCTTCGCTCTGGTTCATACTCTAGAGAGCAATGGTTAAATTTTATTGATGAGTGGCAATTTGCCAACAACGACAGCAATTTAGCAAAGCAGAAAAAAATTAAAAACAAAAATAATACTAGTGATTAGTATCAAGGATACCCGTAGATGAATTCATTTTTTGATCCTAACTACCAAGTACCTCACGCGTTAAAAAAACGACTATCTCGTCGTAACTTTTTAAAGTCGGCAGCGCTTGCTACTGCAGTATCAGCAATTCCGTTATCAACACTCACCCAAGCAAAGATTGAATTAGCCGATACTAGTATTGAGCCATGGAAAAGTTTAGATGCGGTATTACAACACTTACTGCCAAGTTCAAAAACAGGCCCTGGAGCCAAAGAAATACAAGCAATTCATTATTTATATAACGTGGTGAAATCACAACCGGTAGAGCAAGCTGAAAAAGAGTTTATTAGTAAAGGTGTTGGTTGGTTAAATGGTTACACTCAAGGCAAAGAGCAAGCAGATTTTGTTGAATTAAGTACAGAGAAAAAAGAAGCTTCACTGCGCGCGATAAGTAAATCTAGGGCGGGAGAAAACTGGATATCGACACTGCTCACTTATATTTTTGAAGCCATGCTATCACCACCGAGTTACGGTGGCAACCCAGACGGGATAGGCTGGAAATGGCTTAACCACCAAGCAGGTTTTCCTCTACCACCACAAGGTAAACGCTATTATGAAATTCCAAGCTATGCCTTAGATAAAAGTCAGCGTATCGAAATTAACACATCAACAAATGCCAATAAAGTTGAACCAAAATCATCAGGAAAAGCACTGTAATGAAATATGACATTTGTATTGTCGGTAGTGGCGCAGGCGCATCCCCTATTGCTTATACCTTAGCTAAAGCGGGTAAAAAAGTATTAGTTCTAGAAAAAGGCCCTTGGTTAACCGAAGAAGACTTTTATAAAGATGAAATGGCCTGCTGTCGACGTACCACTTACTCACCTAAACTTGAAAACGAACAGCACGTTATTGAAGAAGAATACGAAGATAACCAAGGTAATTCCTATTGGCAAGGTGAAGCAACCAGTGAATCGGGCTGGGATTTTTGGAACGGTAATGTAGTAGGCGGCTCCTCAAATTTTATGAGCGGATATTTTCATCGCTTAAAACCTATGGATTTTCGCTTAAAATCAGAATTTGGCAGTATAAAAGGCGCGAACGTCGTTGATTGGCCAATATCTTACAGCGATTTAGAACCATATTACGACAAAGTAGATAACGTTGTGGGCGTTTCAGGAAAAGTGGTGCAACATCCACATTTAGAACCACATAAAAGCGATTACCCTTTTCCACCAACTGCAGAGCACCCTATATCTGCTTGGATAGATAAAGCAGCAAAAGATATTGGTTATCATTCTTTTCCAGTGCCAAGAGCTATTTTATCAACGCCAGCAATGGGCCGAAAAAGCTGTGAATATGCCGGCTATTGCTCTAGCTATGGCTGTTCTACTGGTGCAAAAGGCAGCGGCAGAGCAGCGCTTTTAAACCACGCAGTCGCTAGCGGTAACTGTACTATTTTACCGCACGCCAAAGTATTTAAACTTGAGTCCGACAATAAAGGTAATGTGAGCGGCGTTTGGTATTACGATAAACATGATCGCAAACAAAAGGTCGATGCAAGTATGTATGTTGTTGCTTGTCAGGCCATTGAAACATCACGCTTATTACTAGCATCAAAAGGTGAAAAACATCCGAATGGTTTAGCCAATAATAATGGCCAAGTCGGAAAAAACATCATTTTTTCTGCTGGAGGCACAGGTAGAGGTGACTTCTTATTTGACGAAATAAGCGAACAACAACAGCAACAATTAAGAGTTGTAGGGCCTTTTATTAATCGCGCAATTCAAGATTATTACAAAATTGATGACAAAGACTTTGGCGCACCAGCAAAAGGCGGCACCATAGACTTTTTATTTCATCAAAACCCAATATCTAAAGCCAGCTCAGAAAAATGGGATGAAAACGACAATTTAGTTTGGGGCGAACAACTAAAAGCAAATTTACAAGCTGCCTTTAATTTTGGCAAAACCTTACGCTTTGAAGTATTCAATGACTGGTTGCCAACCGATGATTGCTTTGTATCACTCGATAAAGAAAATACCGACAAATGGGGCGACCCGGTTGCTAAAGTGCGCATAGGCGCACATCAACACGATTTAAAAGTCGGCGAATACATTAGCAAAAAAGCGGAAGATGTATTAGCAGCAATGGGTGCTAAAAACATCAGTTCGTCAGTAAGCTCTTACCCGCCAGCCAATCTACAAGCTGGAGGTTGTCGTTTTGGCAATGATCCTAAAACATCAGTCCTAGATAAAAACTGCAAACCGCACGATGTAGACAACCTTTATATTACCGATGGTTCGTTTATGCCAACAGGTGGCAGCGTTCCATATACTTATACTATCTACGCCAACTCATTCAGAGTGGCAGACCAGATACTTAAACGCTTTAGTTAGTCACTACAAATTTAGTAAATAACTCAAGGCAATATTGAGCAACTAGCCTCAATATTGCCCCTTGCACTGCGATCAGGCATAATTGCTGCATTCCTAATAAGACAATATTGAAGTTCTTATTATGATAAATCATTAAACTCATTTTTAAGGTATTTATTATGATCCACAGCATGACCGCATTTTCGCGCATCGAAGTAAAAGGTGATTGGGGTAACGCAGTTTGGGAAATCCGCTCTGTTAACCAACGTTTTCTAGAAACTTACTTCCGCATGCCAGAGCAATTTAGAGGCTTAGAGCCGGTATTACGTGAGCGTTTTCGTAAAGCACTTAACCGCGGCAAGGTAGAATGTAACTTACGCTTTAATGCTAATCCTGCAGCAAAAAGCAACATCACCCTAAATGCCAAGCTAGCAGAACAATTAATCCAACACGCCACCAGCATTGCTGAAACTGCAGGTGTAAATAACTTAAACCCAGTCGACATCATGAAATGGCCTGGCGTTATGGAAGCTGAAGAAGCTGACATGGACACAATCTCTGGCGAATTACTTAAAGGCTTTGAACAAGCATTAAAAGATTTCATCGCAGCAAGAGCAAGTGAAGGCAGCAATATGGCTGAACTTATCAATACACGCCTTGATGCAATTTCAGCACAAGCAGAAGCAGTTAAAGCGCACATGCCAGAAATCATTCAATGGCAACGTGACCGCATCATCGAAAAATTCAAAGATGCAGGCATCGACCCAGACTCAACGCGTTTAGAGCAAGAGCTTGTTATGCTAGCTCAAAAAATGGATGTTGATGAAGAGATTGACCGTCTATACAGCCATGTAAAAGAAACCAAAAAGATCCTCAAAAAAGGTGGACCACAAGGTCGCCGCCTTGATTTTATGATGCAAGAATTCAACCGTGAAGCAAACACCCTTGGCTCAAAGTCTATCAACACAGACATCACCGCAGCGGCAGTTGAGTTAAAAGTTTTAATTGAACAAATGCGCGAGCAAATTCAAAATATTGAATAGCATCTAGTAAAGCTAAAAATTGCATACATACCCTGCTTCGGCAGGGTTTTTATTATCTTTACAATTTAATTTTCTTACTCTTATACCCTACTTTCTTATATAGCTTACAAATAAAATTTTTTGTCATCGAAATAAAACCTCATTTTCCTGTTCTTATTACTACGATAATTTAAAAAGAAGTCATGGCGATGAACATAAAACCTATCTTAGTTTTTTTCTTAGTTTCAATTATTTCAGCTTGTGGCGGCGGTAGTGGTTCAAGCAATGCCGAGCCAACTAGTCAAACACCAACCCCTGAGCAAGTATTTACCGGGAGGTTTGTTGACTCAGTTGTTCAGGGTTTAACTTATCAAACACCTACTCAGACCGGTGTAACTAATAGCGATGGCGAATTTAAATATCAATCTGGTGAAATGGTTACTTTCTCTATTGGAGGTATCGTGCTGCCTGAAACTGCAAGCGCTGCGTTAATTTCGCCTCTCGATGTTTTTGCTACTGAAAATATCGATGATATTAGAGTGAGCAATTTAGCTCGTTTATTACAATCATTAGATGTTGATGGTGTAGCTGAAAACGGCTTAGAAATATCAGCTAAATCAACTGAGTTAGCTGCTAACATGGAAATAGATTTTTCAAGTACTGCTTTCGATATGAGTGTTGAAAGCCTCCTTATTGAAAGTGCAGGTGTATATCAATCATTAATATCAGCCGAGCAAGCAAAGTATCACCTACAAATGACGTTAGGTCTTATGGCTGAAGAAATGCCAAGTGAATGTACATCAGTAAATTCAAAAGTTGGCTATAGCGGCAGTTTCCAAACCTTAGCCCATAATGTTGCTGGTGATGCTGTAATTAATGATGATTGTACTATTACCATAAGCAATTTTTATTATGATGGCGGTGGCCCTGATGTGTTTGTTTATACTGGGGTAAATGGTGACTTTGCTAATGGCTATAAAATTAGTGAGCAATTAAATGGTAGAGAATATAACGGTGAAACATTAACACTCAAATTACCTGAGGGGTTAAGTTTGGATGATTTTACCGGTTTAAGTATTTGGTGTGTGGATTTTAATGCTGACTTTGGCAATTTGGAATTTACACCATAATTCTTAGATAAACGATAAGCGATGCACAGCGTTAAGTGCATCGCCTATCAGCTAAATCATGCCGATAAATTGCAGTAAATAAGGCAATAAAAATGCCGTGGTGAACGCGGTTAACGCCATAGCTAATCCAGAGAAAGCCCCCATTTCATTACTTACTTGAAACGCTCTTGCGGTGCCAATGCCATGTGAAGTTAGCCCCATAGCGACACCTTTTATCGCATCATCTTCGACCTTCATTAAAGAGAATATTTTTGTCCCTAAAATAGCACCAATAATGCCAGTTGTTACTGCCAGACCCGCGGTTAAAGAAACAATGCCACCAATATTTTCTGAAATCCCCATAGCAACTGGCGTAGTAACCGATTTAGGAGCAATTGATAATAATGTTGACGCGCTAGCACCTAACAGGTCAGCAATGTAAATGGCACTAAAAGCACCGATCACAACAGAGCTAAATAAGGTGATAGTAATTGGCAAAAGCATTTTTTTTATGCGATGAAGCTGCGTATAAAGAGGGATCGCCAGTGCTACCGTTGCAGGGCCAAGCAGGTAATGAATAAATTGTCCGCCATTAAAGTATTGCTCATAGTTTACCCCTAAGACTAGCAATGTACTTATGATAATGATGATCGAAATAATCACAGGATTAACAATAGGATTAAAGTTTGAAGACTTATACAGTTTCATAGCTAACGCGTAAGCAAATAGAGTCAACATTAACCAAGGGATAGAAGATGATTGCGCAAGCTGCCAGATAGCCGAAATCTTTTCATCTAAAGTCATTATCAATCTCCTTTAGTGAATAATTTATTAGTAAGTGACATACACAAGGCGGTACAAACTAACATAATAACGGTACCAATAATTAATGCTAAAGAAATAGCAAACCATTCCTTTACCAATAACTCATAATGCAACATTAAACCTACGCCGGCAGGTACAAATAGCAAGGATAAATGTCCTAATAAAGTCGATGACACTTGCTGTAATGGCTGCCCGACTCTACCGCGCACGATTAATGTTAGTAATAGCAAGACTAAACCAACCACAGGGCCAGAAACAGGAAGCTCTAAAAGTATAACTACTACTTCTCCAAGAAATTGGAATAATATAAGCAAGGCGAAGCCTAAAATGAACGGCATGAAAATCTCACTGCAAATTAAATACGCTCTCAATTAGCTGATAATATCAGAAAGTAACGCGGATAGTGATAGAGCCGACAAATAGTAAGCTAAAACCTATAAAGTATTCTTTACGAACCAGGATTAATTACAAAAAACTACAAACAATTTCACATCTTTGCATCATTATTTTTATAAAACATACTAATATTAATCTTTAATAATTTAACTTAATTTAATAAGAAAAAGGCAAGATTATGGATGCTATTGAATCCTCAGAAGTTTTACAAAGTATAGACATGGAAGATGTAGAGCAACATCTTAATACCTTTATCGATATTGTTATTCAGTTCGGTACAAAATTCGTTGTCGCTTTAATTACTCTTTTCATTTTAATGTGGATTGTAAAACGAATTGTAAAATTCGTAGATATGGCGATGACTGCTCGTAAAGTTGAATTAACTCTACACAAATTCTTAGTCAGTATTATAGGCGTAGTATTAAAAACCATAGTAGTGGTTATATTTGCCTCAATGATTGGTGTCGAAACCGCATCATTAATTGCTTTATTAGGTGCTGCAGGTTTAGCCGTTGGTTTAGCTCTGCAAGGCAGTCTGTCAAACTTTGCCGGTGGTATTATCATCCTATTCTTTAGACCATTTAAAGCTGGTGATGTTATTGAAGCGCAAGGTTTTGTTGGTAAGATTGAAGAAATTCAAATATTTAATACCATCATGGTAACTTTTGATAACCGTAAAATCTTTATCCCTAATGGCTTATTATCTAATGGCTGTCTAGTGAATGACTTTACTCAAAAAACTCGTCGCGTAGATATGATTTTTGGCGTGAGTTACAGTGATAGTATCCCTAAAGTAAGGGAAGTAATTAAGTCAGTATTAGAAGCAGATGAGCGTACCTTAGAATTCCCAAGATCTGATATATGGGTTGGTGGACACGGCGCTAGCTCTGTAGACTTTTTTGTAAGACCTTGGGTTAAAAGTGATGATTACTGGCCGTACTATTTTGATATGCATGAGAAAATTAAAATGGCCTTTGACGATGCTGGAATTAGTATTCCATTCCCGCAAAGAGATGTGCATATGATCCCTCAGCCCTCTTCTGCATCATCTTCTAATTCAACTTACGAATCAGAGTAATAGCAAAACTATTTATCTAATTAGCCACTCAATTGAGTGGCTTTTTTATGTCAATTTTTCAAGACCTATTAGTTATACAATGTTATATTCAACTGTAAAGTTAAAGAGTGATTAAGGTTAAGTTTGAACTTAGACAAAGATAATATTATAAATTATTCACCTTCGTGTGAACGTAATCAGCAAGTCATTTTAGAGCATTTACAACCTTATATTCCCAGCTCTGCCAAGATACTTGAAATAGGCAGTTACTCAGGACAACATGCGATTCACTTTTGTCATAACCAACCAGATTTAACCTGGCAAGCAAGTGATCAATTTCAATATATTCAGGGCTTAGAGCAGAACTTTCGCCTAGCAAATCTTGCCAACCTTTTAGACCCTATCGAGATTAATGTCGCTGTAGCAGAGCACTGGCCTAAAACAGTATTTGATGTAATTTATAGTGCCAATACATTGCATATTATGTCTTGGCAGCATGTTGAGAAAATGTTTGAAAATATTAGTGCCTGCATTAAAGCAAACACTTTAGTTTGTATCTATGGGCCATTTAAATACAATGCACAATACACCAGCTCAAGTAACGAACAATTTCAGCAATGGCTATTAGCGCGTGACCCGTTAAGTGGTATTCGAGATTTTGAAGCAGTGCAACTATTAGCCGAAAAAGCAGGATTAACATTACTTAAAGACATAAACATGCCGGCAAATAACCAATTACTGATATGGCAATATAAAGGATAATCATTATGTTTGCTAATACACCTAAACCACCGTATTACGCGGTAATTTTTACCTCGATAATGAATGAAAGTTCACCATCCTATGCAAGTGTCGCCGAGCGTATGGTTAACTTAGCAAAACTTGAGCCTGGATTTTTAGGTATTGAGTCAGCAAGAAATGAAGTAGGGATCACCGTGTCTTACTGGCGAGATCTTGCCTCTATCAAGCGATGGAAAGAAAATGCAGAGCATAAAATCGCTCAACAAAAAGGCAAAGACAACTGGTACAAAAGCTATAAAACCCGCATTTGCTTAGTCGAGCGCGATTATCAAAAGATTTAACTATGCGGCTTAATCAGTCTTTGATTTTTTAGTTATCAGGTAAAAAATTAAGCCTAAGCCTGCCCATCCAATAACCATAGCCCATTCATAAGGCCACAATAAAGCACTTGGCCCCCAAGGCAAATAAATCCAAAATAAACAGATACTAATGATTAATGCTGACCAACCGACAATTTTACCATGTTTTACTCTAAACGGTCTTGCCATATCCGGTTCATTTTGACGAAGTTTCAAAAACGCATAAGCCACCATGCCATAGCCTAAGACAACGGCAAAACTACCAGCATTAATTAGCCAAACCAATATAGTTCGACCGAAGAAAGGGGAAACGCAGCACAGTACACCAATTAGAATTATTGCTGCATATGGCGTTTTATATTTTGGATGTAACTTAGCAAATATTGGCGGCAGAAGATTTGATTTTGCTAGTGCGTATATCGCTCGACTACCACCTAGAATAAATGCATTCCAGCTAGTAATAATTCCTGCGATACCGCCAATAACAGTCAAATTACCAGCCCATTGACCATGCCATACATTTGCATGCGCGTCCGCTGTAGCCATAGTGCTGGTAGCTAATTCTGCAGATGTCATCGACAGAGAAACACCTAAACTAATTAAACAATACCAAAGAATAGATATAGCAACAGAAAACACTAATATCTTACCAATCATTTGTGGTTTTAAATTAATTTCTTCTGCAGATTGAGGGATAACATCAAACCCGATCATTAAAGCTGGGATCATTGCTAACACAGCAAAAAAGCCACTATATTCATCAACAAATAACGGGGTTAAATAAGTTAGATTAAACTCACTTGCTACCCCCATTAAAAACATCCAACCAATAATTAAAAATGCGGCGGTAATAGTGGTTTGGATAACAGCCATAAACCGAATACCAACAAAATTAGTTACGGTCATAAGAATAGAGGCTACAACACCAATTAATGCCGAGCTCAAATAAATATCAGCATCAAAAACAGACCAAAGAAAGCCTACTTTTATTTCTGGAAATATATACTCAAGAGCAACCGGCAGTGCCGCAGATTCGAACGTTGGGACAGTAATGTAGGCCATGATAATGGCCCAGGTACAAACAAACGAGCCGAGTTTACCAAATGCTCGCTCGGTATAAACATGTTCACCACCAGCTTTGGGCATAGCAGAAACTAACTCAGCATAGGTTAAGCTAATAAGCAAAATAGCAATTCCGCCAACCAAAAAAGCAAGTAGTGTTCCTAATGTGCCCGCAGAATTTAGCCAGATACCGGTCATAATAACCCAGCTCCAACCTATCATAGCGCCTACGGCTAATACCAAGACTTCCCTTTTTGATAATGCGCGAATTAAACTATCGCCCGACATGTTTACCCTTGTGTTTGTTTTTATTGATTAATTATTAGTTCTGATCAAGAAAAATACCAGTATTGAATCATATTTTTAGCCATTTACTACAAACTTGCACTAACGATTACACCTTGGTAACAGCTTTTGTTTTTAAGATCTCTATAATGACAATCATTAAATGAGTTAATCATTTATTTTCTCTCCCTGAGATATCCCTTTATAACACCTGACCTTTCAGGTGTTTTTTTTTGCTTAAAATTTAATGATGATGAACTTAATATCGAGTTATTAAATGCAGATTAATGAAAATACCTTAATTAGTAGACTGAATTAAGCTACTATAATTTTTTATCTAAATTAAACTTATTTATGCGCGCACTTATTTTATTTTTTAGCCTTATTAGTTGTTCAAACCTTTTTGCTCAAACTACAACAGCTCCTGTTAATACTAAAAGCCCAGATATAATGGTTGAAGAGTTTTCCCTATTACATCAACAACTGATGCCAAAAGTTGCTGTCGCTGATATTTACTATGGCTGCCATTTATCCGAAGAAACGCAATATACTATTGAGTACTTAATTACTGAGATGGATAAAGACGTACTCGCCAATAAACTGATGGCTTGTTTAGGTGATGATAATATTGCCTCAGACAAAGCATTAAATTTTGGTATTAAAGGCTGTTTTATCGATCAATTAAGTGCATTGCCTGAAACTGAGCAACAGGCTAGTCTAAATAAAGTGGAGCAAGCGACAGCTTCGTTACCACGCAGTGAACGCCAAAAAAGTTTTACCCAATGCGTTAACAACCAAACCTTAAAATACCTCAGTAATTAACCTTTCAAAAATCATATTAGCTTCTAAACTATTAATTAGGTATTTAATTACTTAGGAGCTTTTATGAAAGGTAGTCAAAAAGTAATCGACAGTTTCAATCGTTTACTCGCCAACGAACTCGCTGCAATCGATCAATATTTTATCCATTCTCGTATGTATGAAGATTGGGGCTTAAATAAGCTCTACGATCGTCTTGAACACGAACGCGAAGAAGAAACTCAACATGCTGATTGGTTAATAAAGCGCATGCTGTTTTTAGAAGGCAAACCAAATCTAGTTAAACGCCGTGATTTAATCATAGGTAGTGATGTCAAAGAAATGATGGCCAATGATTTAACTTTAGAGTTAGAAGTGGTTGCATGTGTTCGTGAAGTCATCGCTATTTGTGAACAAGAGCAAGATTACCAAAGTCGTGAGATTTTAGAAAAACTGCTTTATGACACCGAAGAAGATCATGTTTACTGGCTAGAACAACAACTTGGTCTTATCGATAAGATTGGCATTGAAAATTATATTCAATCACAAATGGGCGACAGCCCAGTAACTTAAGGACGAATATAATGAAAACCAGTAAAGAAACTTTGCTTAATTTAAATAATGTTCTGGCCAATGAGTTAATCGCCATTAATCAATACTTTTTGCATGCCCGAATGTTTAAGAATTGGGGCTTAGAACAGCTCAACAAGGCGGATTACAAACGCTCTATTCAAGTAATGAAAAATGCCGATAAAATCATGGAAAGAGTACTTTTTTTAGAAGGGTTACCTAATGTTCAACATTTGGGTAGACTCCGTATCGGGCAGCACAGTAGTGAGATGATCCAAGCAAACTTAGACTTTGAAATGTCATCATTAGCAACCATTAAACAAGCAATTAAACATTGTGAAAATGTCAGTGACTACGTTAGTCGAGACTTATTGGAAGATATTTTAGAAGATCAAGAAGAGCAAGTTGACTGGCTTGAAGCGCAACTATATTTAATTGAAAAAACCGGAATTGAAAACTACTTACAATCTCAGATGTAAAAAAGAGATTTAATTTAAGCTACGCGTTTAACTTCTACAGCTAAATCATAGTTAAAGCTTTGTTCAGTTAAAATGCTTTTAGCAAATTGTGTGCATTTACCACATTGGCTAGCAACATCAAGTTGCTCGCGTAATGCTTTCATCGTGCCAGCACCTTGCGCTACCGCTTGCTCAATATCTTTTTCGGTTATGGCATGGCAAATACAAACAAACATTTTTTCATCTCTTTAACTTCAATTGCACGCATACTAATCTAAATGATAACGATTATCAATAAGATTTACGTAACTAGATGTTAACTCTTTGTTATCACTTGCCTAGAGCTTACAGGAACCTGACAGACATCAAGTACTTGCGGTGGTTTTTTATAAAAAAATGGATGTTGCCTTAACTTCCTATCAGTTAATTTTTTTTCAAATTGTGCTGTATCTGTACGCTCAACTTCAATAATTATCCTGTCACTTACAGGTATATCTTTCATCATCCGCATTTTAATAATTTTACTATGCTTGCTACGATCAGTAAGCTCCCCTTCTATACCTTCGGTTCTATTGAGCTTTTGTACATGTTCCATACCAAAGACTACTCGGCCAAAAATAGTCATAATTCGATCTAAATATCTTGGTGCTTGGCCTATCGTGATATAAAAATCACTCGAACCAGTATCAGGTTCATTCTGCCTAGACAAACCAACAATGCCTGGGCAATGTAATAGCCAACTGACTTTACTTTTAGTTTCAAAGCCAATAGCAAAGCCATTGAGAAATGCAGTATTTTCAACAAACATATCTTTATTTGACACCGCAGTGTAATGATCTTTCATTGAAAGCTGATAATCAGACTCTAATTTAAGTAAAGGTAGCTTTGTCGTTGTTTCAACATTCATTCCACCTTGCGCCACAAAGTTATCAATTACCCGATAAAAACTTTGTCCGTCGTATTCATTCGATCGAACTAAATTAGAGATTTGCGCAACATGCTTTGGAGCAAATTTAGGGTTAAGCTCTATCACGACCGAACCCGTGGCTAATTCAAGTAATACCGTATTGTTTAGATCGAGACTGCGCCACTTATTTTCACTCTCTTGTGCAGAAGCTGAAGGTATAAAACTCAAGCTGAATGCCACAGCTAAAATAAATAGGAATTTCATCAATATTACTCACTTATAAGGATTTATTTAGTTATAACACAGTCACTAGCAATGAAAAATATACTCATAAGCCGATGCCTTAACTAAATGTTGCACATTAAAACACTAGATTGGTAACATATGCTTTTATCATTATTAGATACAGGCGTATTCAGTGAACAAAAGTTATATTACTAATGCTATAGCTTTAATTACCGCAGTTGGCGGTTATTTTTTAGAAAATGAAATAATTTTTTCAATTGGCTTATTTGCCGTATCAGGTGCTATTACTAACTCGATTGCCATTCACATGCTATTTGAAAAAGTTCCAGGCTTATATGGTTCTGGGGTAATACCTGCTCGATTTGAAGAATTCAAACTTGGCATCAGAGACTTAATGATGACCCAGTTTTTTACCGATGAAAATATCGATAAATTTTTATCAGACAGCTCTGGCGCTGCGAGCCACTTAAATTTAGTACCTATTATTGAAAAAATAGATTTAGAGCCGGCCTTCAATTCTTTAGTGAACACCATAGAAGAGTCTTCGTTTGGCAGTATGCTAGCCATGTTTGGTGGCTCAGAAGCTTTGATCCCTCTTAAAGAGCCTTTCATTATTAAAATGAAAACCTCATTTGTAGAAATTACCCAAAGTGATAATTTTAATGAATTAGTTAAAGCTGAATTAGAGCAACCTGACGTATTAGGTAGTGTTAAAGAAAAAGTAGAAAGTATTATCACTAAACGCCTTGACGAATTAACACCACAACTTGTTAAACAAATCATTCAAGATATGATCCGTAAACACCTTGGTTGGCTCGTTGTTTGGGGTGGTGTTTTTGGTGGCTTGATCGGTTTAATCTCAGCCTTATTACAACTATAAACCTTATCTTCCTAGGCCAGACAAACCTTGTTCTGGTCTAGTTAATAATGCTTTCTATCGTTTAAGAATAAAAACTTCTAAGAAAATTCTTTTTTTCGTTAAAAGAGGGTTAATTTTCATCGCTAACTAATATATTCTTGGTCTTTAGTAGTCTGCATTCTAAAAATGGTTTTAAGAATGCCCCATAGAAAGGTAAAAGGTATCATGTTCGGTAATTTATCAGCTCTTCCAGCCGATCCTATTTTAGGTTTATTAGCAAAATATAGAGTAGATCAAAACCCTAATAAAATTGATTTAGGCGTTGGCGTTTACAAAAATGAAGCAGGCCACACTGCAATTTTAGATTGTGTTAAGACCGCTGAGAAATTTCGTTTAGAAACCGAAGATACCAAAGTTTATATTGGGCCAGCCGGTTCAGCTAGTTACAACGACGAAATGGGCAAGCTAGTTTTTGGCGAGCATGAAATATTGTCACAAAACCGAGTTCGCACCGTATCAACACCTGGTGGAACAGGCGCATTGCGTGTTGCTGCTGAATTTTTACGCTCTTGTAAGCCCGGCGCAACCATCTGGGTAAGTGACCCAACATGGGCAAACCATACTGGTTTATTTAAAGCCGCTGGTTTAACCGTTAAAACCTACCCATATTATGATTACGAAAATAAATCATTAAAGTTTGATGAAATGCTAGCAACACTTAGCAATGTTGGTAAAGACGACGTAGTGCTATTCCACGCATGTTGTCATAACCCAAGTGGTATGGATTTAAATCAGGTTCAATGGCAAAAAATCGTAGCTCTTGCCGTTGAAAATGGCTTTACGCCTTTAATCGATATGGCTTATCAAGGTTTTGGTGATGGCTTAGACGAAGATGCTTATGGCGTACGTTTAATGGCAGCTAACGTTGATGAGATGGTATTGTGTACTTCATGTTCAAAGAACTTTGGTTTATACCGTGAACGTATCGGCGCTACAACTATTATTGGCAAAGACGTTGCAACTACCGACATCGCTTATTCAGTATTATTAAGTGTAGTACGTTGTATTTACTCTATGCCGCCAGCACATGGTGCGGCAATTGTTGAAACAATTTTGTCATCAGACGAATTACGCCAGCAATGGCATGAAGAATTAGCACAAATGCGTAACCGCATTAATGGTAATCGTCAGTTATTAGTAGACAACCTAAAAGCACAAGGCGTTGAACGTGATTTTAACTTTATTACTTCGCAAAAAGGTATGTTTTCATTCTTAGGCATTACCCCTGAGCAAGTGCAACAATTACAAGATGAATATAGCATTTATATGGTTGGTTCAAGTCGTATGAGTATTGCAGGTATTGCTAACAGTAACGTCGAGTATCTTGCTCAATCAATTTCGAAAGTACTTTAATTTTATTTAAAAATTAAATAAATAACATAAAGTAAACACTAAAAAGCTTCATTTTGAAGCTTTTTTTATGCCTATATCAAGCACAGAAAAAACAGCATAACCCATTGTTAAATAACAAATTAAATAAATATTCAATGATTTTGTGAACATTTTTTAATTGCTGTTTTATTGCCTAGTGATTTTTATTTCGATAACTTCTTTATCGGGCGTAGAAATACACTTAATAATAATAATTAAAATAAAAAGCTAATTACTAGCCAAATGTTGCAAGTGACCCAAAGAAGTCATACCCAACGGATCTGTCACCGCCACTCAAATTTTTTGAGTGGCTTTTTTCTTTCTGTCATATTGAATTTTCTTGCGCGCAATTTTATAGATTGGCATTGTTCAAAAATCACGCTAAGTTAATAAATCTAATATTTATAAATTTAAGGTGATAAATGAGCAAAGGCAGCCATCATACTAATTCAGATCCTCGTAATGCCGATATAAAAATAAATATTAATGGCGAATTATTCCACCGCGATGAAGCAAAAGTATCCGTTTTCGATTCTGGCTTTATTCTTGGTGATGGTGTTTGGGAGGGATTAAGATTACACCATGGAAAACTGACCTTTATAGACCAGCATATGAAACGTTTATATGAAGGAGCAAAAGCTCTTGATATGGATATAGGTATTAGTAAGGATGATTTAATCGAAAGAATTTTAGACACCTGCAGTGCCAATGAAATGTTTGATCATGTGCATATTCGGTTAATGGTTACTCGGGGGATAAAAGCAACACCTTATCAAGACCCGCGAGTAACAATATCTAGCGCGACCATAGTCATCATACCTGAATACAAAGTGCCATCTGAAAATACCATGCACCATGGCCTTAATCTTTATACCGTTTACGTGCGCCGAGGCTACCCTGATGTACAAGATCAAAAACTTAATACTCACTCAAAACTCAATTGTATCTTTGGCTGTATTCAAGCAACCAAAGCAGGTGCTGACGAAGCATTAATGTTAGATCCGCATGGCTTTGTGGCCACCTGTAATTCAACTCATTTCTTTATTGTCCGCGATGGCGAGGTTTGGACCTCTACAGGTGACTATTGTTTAGCAGGTATTACCCGAGCCAATGTGATTAAGCTTTGCCAAGATGCGGGCATTACTGTTCGTGAGAAAAACTTTACCCTCGCACAAGTATATGGCGCCGATGAGTGCTTCGTTACCGGTACATTCGCTGGAGTATCTCCGGTAAAAAATGTAGACGGGCGAGATATTGGCGAGTTTGCCACACAAGGTAAAGGACCTATGGTTTCACGTCTGCAAACTCTCTATCTAGATATGATAGCTAAGCAATAGTGAGAAATGTAATGAAGAAAACTATAGCAATGTGGTCTGGTCCGCGCAATATATCAACAGCAATGATGCGTTCATGGGAAAACAGATCAGATACCCAAGTTATTGATGAGCCCTTTTATGCCTATTATTTGGCTAACACTACTGTTCCACACCCTATGCAAGAAAGTATTTTATTGAGCCAACCAATAAAGTGGCCTAGTGTTGTTGAACAACTAACTGAAACCCCACCAACAGAAATTTTTTATCAAAAGCATATGACTCACCATATGCTTGATGATATTGATTTAACTTGGACCAAAGATCTAAGTCACTGCTTTTTAATTCGAGATCCCTTGCATGTCGTTAACTCTTACGTAAAAAAAATGCCTACCGTGTGCTCTGCTGATATTGGCATTGCTAGGCAGTACCAACTTTATCAACAATTATGTGAGATTAGCGGACAACAAATTCCTATTATCGATGGCAAAGATGTACTGTTAAATCCACGGGGCATTCTCAGCAAACTTTGCGCTGAGCTTGGCATTGAATTTAGCGAGCGTATGTTAAGTTGGCCGAAAGGCGCAAGGGAAAGTGATGGTGTATGGGCTGAGCATTGGTATGAAAACGTTGAAAACTCCACTTGTTTTGCTGAATTTGTCGAACCTAAAATAAACCTTACAGAGGAGCAAAAAGCCGTGGCTGATGCAAATAGAGACTATTATTTGGAGTTATTTAATCAGCGTATTAAGCTAGATTAGGACTGTTCACTGTAGTTACTAAGTAAACATTTCATTAAAATTTGTTAAATATTAAATTATATTTAGAGTATAAAACAATTTTAAGTTAGAATGGCTCGCTTGAACATTTCCTATTAAACATATCCGATAATTCGGTAAACACAGAGGTTGTTGTGACGGTACCAGGCAATTTATTTATTCTTTCAGCTCCAAGTGGCGCCGGTAAATCAAGCTTAATTAGCGCTTATTTACAACAGGACTCATCTCGCCCAATTCAAGTTTCTGTATCACATACAACGCGTCAACCTCGCCCAGGTGAAGAAGACGGTCGTCATTATCATTTTGTATCGGTTGAAAAATTTCAGCAATCGGTAAAAGCTAACGACTTTTATGAATGGGCAGAAGTATTTGGCAATTACTACGGTACTTCCGAATCAGCAATTGATGAGCAACTAGCTAAAGGTGTAGATGTTTTCTTAGACATTGACTGGCAAGGTGCACAGCAAGTACGTTTAAAAAAACCACAAGTTACCACTATATTTATTTGCCCGCCAAGTCGCGAAGAGTTAGAGCAACGTCTAAGAAAACGTGGGCAAGACGACGATGCAACAATTCAAGGACGTATGGATAGAGCGCAAGCTGAATGTTCACACTATCAAGAGTTTGATTATATTATTGTTAATGACGATTTTGACAACGCCTTAAAAGAGCTAACAACCATAGTCGACAATCAGCGCCTTAAACAATCACAACAGGCTATTGCCCATAAACAATTGTTCGAACAACTTTTACAAAAATAAATTTGCACAATTGAGTTAAACTTACAGTTATTTTTACGAAGTTGCTTTTTTCTACTAGCATAAAGTTTAAGCATTTAGTAAAATGACTGACTTATTTAAAAATTTTTGTTCTCTTGGAGTATATAAATGGCTCGCGTTACTGTTGAAGATGCTGTTGAAAAAGTTGGTAATCGTTTTGACTTGGTGCTAATTGCATCTCGTCGTGCTCGTCAAATTGCTACTGGTGGTAAAGAACCATTAGTGCCTTTAGAAAATGATAAGCCTACTGTTTTAGCTCTACGTGAAATAGAAGCTGACCTAATCACTACAGAAATCATGGACAATGCTGACCGTCAGCATCAAGTTCAACAAGATTCTGCAGAATTAGCTGCTGTAGCTGCAATTGTTGGTAACCAAGTTTAATAAATAATATTAAACTCGTTTAACGCAACATATAAATTTAAGCCAATGATGAAAGTCATTGGCTTTCTTTTTTATTTAATATCGCAATCTCCTGAAGTTTAACTGCAGCTAAGCCAATAAAAACTTGATGGACTTGGTATTATTTTCAACGTATTCTATATTTTATACCTCACACATATGCCATGTATTGAGAGCATAGGAGCTCTAGTTGTACCTTTTTGAACCCCTAAAAAAACAAGCTGAAACCTATTTATCAAAAGAACACATCGATCTATTGAAAAAGGCTTACGTCGTTGCTCATGATGCTCATGATGGGCAAATGCGTTCGAGTGGCGATCCCTACATAACTCATCCAGTTGCAGTTGCTCGAAACTTAGCCGATATGCACTTAGATCATGAAACTCTGATGGCTGCCCTATTACATGACGTAATTGAAGATACTGAGGTTACCCAAGATGAGCTAGCTGAGCTTTTTGGTAGTACAGTAGCTGAGTTAGTGGAAGGGGTAAGTAAGTTAGATAAACTAAGTTTTAGTAATCATCAAGAAGCCCAAGCTGAAAACTTTCGAAAAATGATCATGGCAATGGTGCAAGACATTCGCGTCATTTTAATCAAGCTTGCCGATCGCACTCATAATATGCGCACATTAGGCTCTTTACGCCCAGATAAGCGTAGAAGAATTGCTCGAGAAACCCTCGATATTTACGCTCCAATAGCTAACCGTTTAGGTATTCATGGCATCAAGAGTGAACTTGAAGTTTTAGGCTTTGAAGCCCTTTATCCTATGCGCTCAAGAGCATTGAAAGAAGCCGTTATTCAAGCTCGTGGCAACCGTAAAGAAATTATCGCCAACATCAAAGATGAGATAGAAAGTCGCTTAGCTGAATTTGGCATAGTTGCACAAGTTATTGGCCGTGAGAAACACCTCTATTCAATCTATCGCAAAATGCTTAATAAAGAATTAATGTTCAATGAAGTCATGGATATTTATGCTTTTCGTATTGTGGTTGATGAAAGTTACGATACTTGTTATCGAGCTCTTGGTGCCGTACATAATTTGTTTAAGCCAATTGAAACGCGCTTTAAAGACTACATCGCTATTCCAAAATCAAATGGTTATCAATCTTTGCATACGTCGTTAATTGGCCCTCATGGTATTCCGGTTGAGATCCAAATCCGTACACAAGACATGGATCAAATGGCAGATAAAGGTGTTGCTGCCCATTGGCTTTACAAGCAAGACAAAGATGATAGTTCAGGTACAACAGCACAAGTAAGAGCTCGTAAGTGGATGCAAAGTTTACTAGAGTTGCAACAAAGTGCTGGTAGCTCTTTTGAATTTATTGAAAACGTTAAAACCGATTTATTCCCTGAAGAGATTTACGTATTTACCCCTGATGGTAAAATCATAGAATTACCTATGGGCGCTACCGCCGTAGATTTTGCTTATGCGGTTCATACCGATGTAGGTAATAGCTGTGTTGGCGCTAAAGTTGAACGCAAACCATATCCGCTACGTAAACCGCTATTATCAGGTCAAATAATTGAAGTAATCACATCAAGTGGTGCTCGCCCTAATGCAACTTGGCTTAACTTTGTTGTTACCGCCAAAGCCAGAATGCAAATTCGCAACTATTTGCGCTCAATGGAGCAAAACGAATCGCTTAATTTAGGTCATCGTTTATTAACCCATGCGTTAGGTGCAACAAAACTAAGCGACATAGATCTGCAAACCATTAACGAAGTTGTGCAAGATACTGGTTATGACACCTTAGATGACTTAATGACCAACATTGGTCTTGGTAACGAACTAAGTATAGGTATCGCCAGACGATTAACTGGTGAGTTTACTGACGATAGCGAAGAGCCAAGCTATGGCAAAAGCAAAATGCCAATTAAAGGCTCTGAAGGTATGCTGGTTAGTTATGGTAAATGTTGTCACCCTATTCCAGGCGATGATATTGTTGCATATATCAGTTCAGGCAAAGGCTTGATGGTGCATCAAGATGGCTGTCGTAACATCAATGGCCGAGAGAAAGAGCTAGGAAAGTTCTTCCCGGTAAAATGGGATAACGACATAGATAAAGAATTTGTTGCGGCATTAAGAATAGAGATAATCAATCATCAAGGTGCATTAGCTAAGCTTACTTCGGTGATCTCACAAAGTGAATCAAACATTCGTACGTTAAACTCTGAAGAGAAAGATTCAAATATTTATTTGGTTACTATGGAAATCACTTGTCGTGACCGCGTACATATTGCCAACATCATCAGAAAAATTAAAATTATGGTCGATGTTGAACGCGTTACTCGACCGAGAAAATAACAAATATTATTGGTATTAACATGAAAACAATTATCGCAACAAACGATGCACCAAGTGCAATAGGTACATACAGTCAAGCAGTAAAAGTTGGCACCACGGTTTATTTATCAGGCCAAATTCCTCTAATACCAGAGACTATGGAAGTGGTTCAAGGTGGTTTTGCCGAGCAAACTGAGCAAGTATTCAAAAACTTAGTTGCGGTATGTGAAGCTGCAGGTGCTACCATTAATGATATGGTTAAAGTAAATATTTTTATGACCGACCTAGCAAATTTTGCCACGGTAAATGAAATTATGGGTCGCTATTTTGAACAACCTTACCCTGCCCGCGCAGCAATTGGTGTTAGACAGCTACCACGTGGCGTAGAAATTGAAATTGACGGCATATTGGAAATCCCGAGCGTAAATTAATGACTCCAGAAAGACATAAACGCATACTTGATATGCTGGCTAAGCGCCAAACCGACCTTACCGTTTGTATGGAAGGTGTACACAAACCTCACAATTTAGCCGCAGTGGTGCGAACTTGTGATGCTATAGGTATTAATGAAGTTCATGCAGTGTGGAAAAACAGTCGCATGTATATGAGTGGCAATAGTGCGGTTGGTTCACAAAACTGGGTTAATTTACATCATCATACTGAGACCAAAGATGCAATCATGCACTTGAAAGAGCAAGGCATGCAGGTATTGGTTACTAACCTTTCAGATTCAGCAGTAGATTATCGTGAAGTTGATTACACTAAACCGACAGCAATTATCTTAGGGCAAGAGAAATTTGGCGCTTCTGATGAAGCTTTAGCCTTAGCTGATCAAGATATTATCATTCCTATGGTAGGCATGGTGCAATCGTTAAACGTATCGGTAGCTTGTGCTGTAACCCTTTACGAAGCTCAGCGTCAGCGTCAATTAGCTGGTATGTATGATTCTCCATCTAACATCACTAAAGTTGAGCGTGACCGAGTATTATTTGAAGGTGGTCACCCAATATTTGCTAAAGCCTGTCAACGAAAAGGATTACCTTACCCTGAGATTGACGATGAAGGGCAAATTGTTGCTGATGAAGATTGGTGGAACAAGATGCAAATGAATAAAGAAGCATGGCAAGAGATAGACGAGTAACATCGTCTTAGCGCGCATCTGAATTTTAGGCCATAACTATGTCATCATTGTTACGCGAAGGATTGCACAACCTAGCGAGCACACCAGTAAGTGTGCTCAAAGGTGTTGGCCCTGGCGTTGCAAGTAAACTAGAAAAAATCGGTTTAAAAACCCTGCAAGATGTATTATTTCACCTACCTCTGCGTTACGAAGATAAAACCCGAGTTTCCAAAATTCGCGATTTAATGCCGGGCATGCATACTGGCGTTATAGGTAATGTTATCGATAGCCAAGTGTCCTTTGGTCGTCGCAAAATGCTGTTAGTCAAAATCAATGATGGTAGCGGCGAAATTACCCTGCGCTTTTTTCACTTCTCTGCAGCACAAAAAAATAATTTAAGTAATGGCACCCGTATTCGCTGTTTTGGTGAAATTCAGCGCGGTGGACGTGGCTTTGAAATTATTCATCCTGAATATAAAACCGTTACTGATGACGTTAGTGCCCCGCAAGTAGAAGAAACCTTAACTCCTATTTACCCAACTACCGATGGTTTAAGACAAATAAGTTTGCGCAATATTACCGAACAAACACTATTGCGGTTAGAGCGCGGTAACGTTGAAGAATTATTACCAAATGATTTCTTTATTGAGCCAATTTCATTAACGCAAGCATTAAAAACCTTGCACCGACCAACTCCAGATATATCAATTACCTTATTAGAAGAAGGTCGCCACCCCGCTCAGTTAAGGTTAATCAAAGAAGAATTATTGGCGCATAATTTAAGTATGCTTAAACTACGTCAATCCAGTGATAAGCATCCTGCGATTCCATTAGTAATAAATAATGAGTTAGAACAAAGGTTCTTAGGGCAGTTACCCTTTTCGCCAACCAATGCCCAACAAAGAGTTGTACAAGAATTAAGAGCTGATTTAGCTAAAGATGTGCCTATGATGCGCCTAGTACAAGGAGATGTAGGCTCAGGTAAAACCTTAGTTGCAGGTCTTGCTGCATTAACTGCTATAGGCAATGGCTACCAGGTCGCTTTAATGGCACCAACAGAAATATTAGCCGAACAACACGCAATCAATTTTGCTAATTGGTTTGCACCATTAGGAATTCAAGTTGGTTGGCTTGCCAGTAAAAGTAAAGTAAGCATTAAGCGCTTAGCTTTAGAAGCAATTAAAGATGGCAGCATGCAAATGGTGATTGGTACCCATGCGTTATTTCAAGAGCAAGTTGAATTTAACAAAATGACCTTGCTTATCATTGATGAGCAACACAAATTTGGTGTGCATCAACGTTTGTCTCTGCGTGAAAAAGGCAAAATTGGCGACTGCTACCCACATCAACTGATCATGACAGCAACCCCAATTCCAAGAACTCTTGCTATGACCGCTTATGCTGATTTAGACACTTCGGTAATAGATGAACTTCCACCTGGGCGAACACCGATAACCACAGTTGCGGTTGCAGATATTCGCCGTGATGATGTGATCGAACGCGTACGCCATAATTGTTTAAACGAAGGCAGACAAGCCTACTGGGTTTGTACCTTAATTGATGAATCAGAAGTACTCGAATGCCAAGCAGCTGAAGATACTGCAGCATATTTACAAGACACATTAAGTGAATTAAAAGTAGGCTTAGTGCATGGCCGAATGAAACCAGCTGAAAAACAAGCCATTATGGATGAATTTAAAGCTGGAAATATTCACTTATTAGTTGCTACCACAGTAATAGAGGTTGGCGTTGATGTACCCAATGCCAGCTTAATGATCATCGAAAACCCTGAGCGTTTAGGTTTAGCACAATTACATCAACTGCGCGGTCGTGTTGGCCGAGGCTCTGTCGCCTCTCATTGTGTGTTGCTGTATAAAAGTCCACTGTCAAAAACCGCAACCAAACGTTTAGGTGTATTGCGAGAATCAAATGATGGCTTTTTAATTGCCGAACGCGATTTAGAAATTCGTGGTCCTGGTGAATTACTCGGCACTAAGCAAACCGGCATAGCCGATTTAAAAATTGCCGATCTAATTAGAGACGGCGAACTTATTCCCGAGATACAGCAACAGGCTTATTTATTATGGCGACAAGCACCGCAACAAGCAGAGGCCTTAATTAAGCGCTGGCTTGCCAATAAAGAGCAATATTCAAACGCTTAATATTGAAAAATCAGCCGTTCAAGGTATTTAGTCTTGATATCAATCAAGCAAAACTACAAATAATATAAAATACCTACCAATCGGCTAGGAAATTAATTTTACTCTCGCTTACTTTGTCGTAAACTAAAGACAATTAAACTATTTTTAAAAATATTGGTACCAAATACATGACTACTGACAACAAAGATACAACCCACTTCGGCTTTAAAACAATTAAGGCGGAAGAAAAAGAAACTATGGTTGCCGGTGTTTTTCACTCAGTTGCAAAGCAATACGACATTATGAATGATGTTATGTCGTTTGGTATTCACCGCTTATGGAAACGTTTTACTATTGATGCTAGTGGCGTACGCCCAGGTAATAGTATTCTTGATTTAGCTGGTGGTACCGGTGACTTAACGGCAAAATTTTCAAAATTAACCGGGCCAACTGGTAAAGTTATTTTAGCCGACATTAATAGCTCAATGCTTAATGTTGGCCGCGATAAATTACGTGACTTAGGTGTTGTAGGCAACGTTGATTATGTACAAGCAAATGCCGAAGCCCTGCCTTTTGATGACAATAGCTTTGACATTGTAACTATTGCTTTTGGTCTACGTAATGTTACTGATAAAGACAAAGCACTACGTTCTATTTTCCGCGTATTAAAACCAGGTGGTCGTTTACTTGTTTTAGAATTTTCAAAACCTGAGCACGACCTGCTTAATAAAGCATACGATTTTTACTCATTTAATATTTTACCTAAAATGGGTGAACTCGTGGCTAAAGATGGCGAAAGTTACCAATATTTAGCCGAATCAATTCGTATGCACCCAGATCAAGAAACGTTAAAAACCATGATGGAAAATGCAGGTTTTGAGCAAACCACTTATCACAATTTAACCGGTGGCATAGTCGCTTTACATAAAGGTTATAAGTTCTAAATAATGAATGTTGAGCAACTTATGCCTAAGCAGATGCTAACGGCTATAATTGAAATAATCATTAACAAGGCGTTATCTTTAGATAGCAATATTACTGAGCCATTGAGTAAACTCAATGGCAAAAGCCTAACTCTGCAAATCACTGAGTTAGACTATCCAATCACCCTCAATGTTGAATTAAATACAGTATCGGTAATAGCCTCTAGCCATAGCGATGATTGTGTTATCCATAGTAACTTTGCGAGCTTAGCAAAATTAAAGCAAACCGAACTACTTACCTCATTAATACGCTCTGGCGATCTTGATATTGTTGGTGACTTAAAAATTGCGCAGCAATTTGCCGGCATAGCCGAGCAGCTTAATATTGACTGGGAAAAGCAACTTGCCGAGCGAATTGGTGATATACCGGCATATAGGCTAAATAGCTTAGGCGCTAAATTACTCGACAAGCTTAATTTTGCCAAAGCACAAATAAGCCAAGATGCTAGTGAGTACCTTTTACATGAAAAACGCTTACTGGTAACAGACTCAGAATTAAGCGCATTTAGCAGTAAAGTAAAAGCGGTTGAATTAGAGTTAAACAAGTTGCAGAGTAAACTTGATTTACTGCAAAATCGTATAAACTAACTGATTAAACAATAATTAATATTAAGGATTTTCGTGCGCAATAAACGTTTGTATAAAATCGTCAAAACATTTCTAAACTATGGTTTAGACGAGTTGTTGCCTGCGAATAAAACCCCTTTCCTCGCCAAAGTTGCCCGCCATAGTCTATTTTGGCTGCGTAATAAACATAAAGATAAGCCGGTTGAATTACGCCTGCGTTTAGCCATTGAATCACTTGGACCAATCTTTATTAAATTTGGTCAGATGCTATCCACTCGCCGTGACTTATTACCAGTGGAGCTGGCCAACGAACTTGCCTTATTACAAGATAAAGTAGGTGCATTTGATGGCGAGCAAGCAAAAGCTTTGATTGTTGCCGCTATCGGCAATGAAAAGTTTGAACAACACTTTAGTGATTTTAACGTAGAACCGTTAGCCTCAGCATCAATAGCACAAGTTCACACTGCAAATTTAATCAACGATGACATCAGCACGCCTATCGTTATAAAGGTTATTCGTCCCGACATAGAAAAAATCATCATTGCTGATTTAAAGGTGATGCATACATTTGCGCGCTTAGTAAACCGTTTTTATAGTGAGGGCAAACGTTTAAGACCAGTCGAAGTAGTCGCAGAATATCGCAAAACCATTATCGATGAGCTCGATTTATTGCGCGAAGCTGCAAACGCAATAAAACTAAAACGTAACTTTGAAAATGACCATGTATTGTATGTTCCTGAAGTTTACAGTGAATTTTGCAGTAAAAGCGTTATGGTTATGGAGCGTATCAATGGCATTGGCGTTGGTGATATCAGCGAATTAAATGCGCAAAATGTTAATATGCAATTACTCGCAGAGCGTGGGGTTGAAGTATTTTTTACGCAAGTATTTAGGGACAGTTTTTTCCACGCAGATATGCATCCAGGGAACGTATTCGTTGATACAAGCAACCCAGAAGATCCAACTTGGATAGCCATAGATTGTGGTATCGTTGGTACATTACATAAAGATGATAAACGCTACTTAGCCGAAAATTTCGTCGCCTTTTTTAACCGCGACTACCAAAAAGTAGCACAACTGCACGTTGACTCTGGCTGGGTACCAGCCCATACCAGTGTCGATGAGTTTGAAGCTGCTATTCGCACTGTATGTGAGCCTATTTTTGAAAAACCTCTGGCAGAAATATCATTTGGGCAAGTATTAGTTAATCTATTCAATACCGCTAGACGCTTTGATATGGAAGTGCAGCCGCAATTAGTTTTATTACAAAAAACATTACTCTACATTGAAGGCTTAGGCCGTCAGCTATACCCTGAATTAGACTTATGGAAAACTGCAAAACCATTTTTAGAAGATTGGGTAAAAGAGCAGATGGGTCCTAAAGCATTGTTTAATGCAGTAAGAGAAAACCTGCCATTTTGGGGTGAGAAATTACCTGAACTGCCAGATTTAGTCTATGACTACCTCAAAACAGGTAAAGAAACGGCGCAGCAACAACAAGTAACCTTGGCAAAATGGCAAGCTCAACAATTAAAACAACACCAAAGTGTTCGTTACTTAATTATTGCCGGTGCTTTAATGGTAATTGCCAGTCAGTTATATATTAATGAAGAATTAATCATAGCTTCGACTGCAGCTATCTTTGGCACTGTATTTTCTTATTTAGGATTAAAGAAATAGCCTACTAGTTACACAATATCACTCTCGGGTAAAGTAGCCTTCAACCCTTAAAGCAATGCCCGGAGTGATTTTATAATCAAATTCCTCTGGCCATTCCATAAAGGGCTCGACCTCAAAGTAAAGCCATTTTCTATATGCATTAACCCGGTAGCGAAAGCTTACTGCGTAGTTATCAACAACAAAGCCTCTGTCGCCATTATCTTCACCATTTATCGAAACCGATAACGCGGTAGCACGAAATCTATCAATTTGATGCAGGTAGCTATAGGTATTGCGCCAGCGATGCCCCTCATAACGTTCAGAGAATGTCATACTGTAGTTCATGCGATACTGTTTTTTCGGGGCAAAATTATAGTCATACTCGACAAAAAGCCTTTGCCCAAAACCATCATCAAGGTAGTAGTAGATTGACGGCTGAAATTCAAATTCATGAATATCAGAAAAATCGCTTGTATATTTTATCCTCGCTTTTGTGAATAAATCCCCGCCTGATATACCAATACGAGTATCAATAAACTCAGTTAATTTATCGACATTAATTAAACGTATTGCTGCTGTGAAAGAATCTTCTTTGTCATTAGTAATATCTCGACCTTGATCAACTTGATTTTCTTTTTTATCGTCTTCAGCTTCATCAGAGAAAATTAAATCGACTTTTTTAGATAGATTAGGTAAACGCACGCGCAGTCTAAATTTTTGGGTAAATACGTCAAAGTCTCTTGCCCTAGGCTCAAAGCCAAGTCTTATACGAGCAGATGTTTGCGGCTTACTACCATCAACTTCTTGCGTAGCAAAGAAGCTATCAAACCATGCTGCAGTACCGTGCACAGAGTCGCTAATAGCGCCATGAAAACCAAATAACCAATCATCTTCAGGATCTGGATATACAGCCACACGCTCCATATCATCCTCTGCTGATTGCACCAAAGGTAGATAAGCAATACTCAATAGAAAAAATACAGCTAAACGGAGCAAAAAATATCCTTATTCCTTAAGATCAAAGACTTATTAATTACAAGTATGCACTAAAATGAATTTTTTTATAAAACTAATATTGATAAATATTTGAAACTGATATGATATATAGCTTATACACATTATAATAACGATATATAAACTAATAGGATTACATTATGGGTGGAATTAGCATCTGGCAACTATTAATTGTGTTTGCCATTATCATTTTATTATTCGGCACTAAAAAGCTACGCAACATTGGTGGTGATTTAGGCTCTGCAGTAAAGGGCTTTAAAAAAGCGGTGAGTGACGATAAAGACTCAAAAGAAGAGCCTGAAGCGGAAAAACTAACTCAAGATAAAGCTGACAGCAGCTTTGATGATGTAAAAGAAAAATCAAAAGATAAAGATCAGGCGTAATCGATGTTTGATATTGGTTTTTGGGAGCTTATGGTTATAGGCGTAATGGGTCTTATTATATTGGGACCAGAGCGCCTACCTACTGCTATTCGTACTATTCGTGCATGGATAAATAACATCAAGCAATTCAGTACCTCAGTACAAACTGAGCTTAAAGAAGAGTTACGAGTTCATGAGCTGCATGCCAATCTAAAAAAGGCAGAGGAGCAAGGTTTAAAAGACCTTTCTCCTGAGCTAGAGCAGTCAGTGAATTCTTTAAAAGCCGCAGCAGAAGAAGCTAATCGACCTTATGCATCAAACAATAAAACTAGCGCAAGTGACGAAAAAAATGACAAGTGAACAATCTAGTGGCTCTTCATTATTTGATCATTTATTAGAGTTACGTAGCCGACTGTTGGCTATGGTGCTAAGCGTATTAGTTATTTTTGCTAGTCTGGCCTATTTTGCTCAAGATATTTATCAATACTTAGCTCAGCCCCTTCTCGCAGTTATGCCTGAAGGCTCTAATATGATTGCTACAGATGTAGCTTCGCCATTCTTCGCCCCATTTAAGCTAACCTTAGTGGTGTCCATTTTTCTGGCGATGCCATTTATTTTGTACCAAATTTGGAGTTTTATTGCTCCAGGTTTATATAAAAATGAAAAACGCTTAATTGCACCTTTGTTATTTGGCAGTAGCTTATTATTTTACGGCGGCATTTCATTTGCTTATTTTGTGGTGTTTCCTTTAGCGTTTGAATTTTTTAGTAACTTTGCTCCTGAAGGAGTCGTTGTTGCAACCGATATATCAAGTTACTTAGATTTTGTGCTTAAGCTATTTTTTGCTTTTGGCGCTGCATTTGAAATACCAATTGCAATTATACTTATGTGTTGGACTGGGTTTACTACACCGAATGCACTAAGGGAGAAGCGCCCTTACGTTGTAGTTGGCGTCTTCGTTATCGGCATGTTGCTCACTCCTCCTGACGTGATTTCACAAACATTATTAGCTATACCTATGTGGCTTTTATTTGAGCTTGGGCTTATTGCAGCATCTTTTTACACACGTCCTAATAATGATGAACAAGATGAAAATACAATCAATAACAGTTAATTTATTTACCCTTTTTGCTCTCTTATTTATCCCTGTTAACGCCAGTGTTGCTATGGTCGATGCTGATGTTCAAAAATGTGCAAAACTTAGCGATGATAAGCAACGTTTAGCCTGTTTTGATGCATGGTTTAGCGCCAATAATTTAACAACAAGCACCTCTGATAATTCAGCTCCTGAGGTAGCTATAACAACGGCAGAGTCATCGCCTTTAATCACCGAGCCTATTTTACCAGAGCCAGCGGCTGTTACTGTACAAGCGCCAGATCCTGCAAAAGAGCTTGAAAATAACTTTGGTAACGAACATAAAAAAACACAAGCAGAAATTGATACTGATCACTTTATTTTTACCATAGAAAAAGCCTCTAAGAACCCGCACGGGAAATGGACTCTAACTTTCACCAATGGTCAAAAATGGTCAACTATTTCTTCTGGCCGTATAAAGCTTAAAAGTGGTCAGCAAGTAAAAATATCTAGAGGCATGTTTAATTCATTTTCATTAACCACTGAAAATTCAAATCGTTCAGTTAAAGTTAAACGTATTAACTAAAATGACTGCGCAAATGATTGATATTGGTGTTAATTTAACTAATTCTCGCTTCGATAAAGACCGAGATAACGTTCTAGAAAATGCTCTCAATGCGGGTGTTTCTCACCAAATTATTACAGGTACTAGTTTAACTGAGAGCGAGAGTGCACTAGCGCTTTGCCAGCAGTATAACAATCTATTTTGCACCGCAGGTATTCACCCCCATGATGCTGATAACGCGCCTAGCAACTATATCGAGCAACTAACAAAGCTTGCCAGTAACGACGAAGTTCGTGCCATTGGCGAGTGCGGCCTAGATTTTAATCGTAACTTTTCTACTCCTGAAAACCAACAACGAGTGTTCAGTGAACAAGTTGCATTAGCTGCCCGTTTACATATGCCATTATTTTTACATCAACGCGATGCTTTTACCCCATGGCAAGCTATTCTTAAACCTAGTTTAGACTCAATACCTGCGGCAGTGAGCCATTGCTTTACTGGCAACCTTACTGAGCTAAAAAGTTGTTTAGATATGGGCCTATATATTGGCATTACTGGATGGATTTGCGATGACAGACGAGGTCAAGAGCTCTACGACATCGCGAAATATATACCATTAGATCGCATTATGATTGAAACCGATGCGCCTTATTTAACCCCTAGAACAATTAGGCCAAAACCTAAAAGTAGCCGAAACGAACCTAAGTACTTGCCTTTTGTAGCTCAAACCTTGGCGCAAGCAATGACGATAGATACAGATACACTAATTATGCATACTAGTAACAATGCCAAAGCATTCTTCAATATTACTGGTTAGGAGATTTTATGAATAACAACAACCAATTCGGTCAATACCCAGCAAAACGTTTACGACGTATGCGTAAAGATGATTTTTCTCGCCGATTAATGGCTGAAAATCAGTTGACGGTTAATGATTTGATTTACCCAGTATTTGTACTTGAAGGTGAAAATCAAAAACAAGCAATACCTTCAATGCCGGGGGTTGAACGCAAGAGTTTAGATTTACTATTAGAAGAAGCCGCAGAATTAGTAGAATTAGGCATTCCCGCAATTGCCTTATTCCCTGTAGTGCCAAGCGAGAAAAAGAGCTTATTAGCTGAAGAAGCATACAATGATGATGCTCTAGTACAACGAACTGTACGCGCATTAAAAGCAGCATTCCCTGAGTTAGGTGTTATTACCGATGTAGCGTTAGACCCTTTCACCACACACGGTCAAGATGGCATCATTGATGAAACCAATTACGTATTAAATGAAGTAACTAAAGAGATCTTAGTTAAACAAGCGTTATCACATGCTAGGGCGGGTGCTGACGTAGTTGCTCCTTCTGATATGATGGATGGCCGAGTTGGCGCCATAAGAGAAGAGTTAGAAAACCAGGGTTTTGTTAATACCCGCATCTTAGCTTACTCAGCCAAATACGCATCAAACTATTATGGCCCATTTCGCGATGCTGTTGGCTCTTCAGGCAACATTAAAGGTGGCAATAAAAAGTCATATCAAATGGATCCTGCCAATTCAGACGAAGCAATGCATGAAATCGCCCAAGATATCCATGAAGGTGCAGATATGGTTATGGTAAAACCTGGTATGCCATATTTAGATATTGTGCGCCGCGTTAAAGACAACTTCCAAGTGCCAACTTATGCTTATCAAGTAAGTGGCGAATATGCCATGCATATGGCTGCAATTCAAAATGGTTGGTTAGCGGAAAAGCCATGCGTAATGGAAGGCTTATTAGCATTTAAACGCGCAGGTGCTGATGGCATTCTAACCTACTTCGCTAAACAAGTAGCACGTTGGTTAAAAGAGGAGTAATGACTCAGCCATTTATCCTGCTACACTGCGCGGTATTACTATTTGCTCTGTGTGCACTCTTTGGTAAATGGTTAGACTTACCTGCTCTATACATAGTACTCGGTCGTAGTTTTTTTGCGGCCGCGGCTATTTTTTTATTTTGCCAATTTACTCAACAAAGCTTAAAACTAAATACCCGATCTAAATATATGCCTCTGCTAATAAGCGGCATACTTCTCGCTCTGCATTGGTGGAGTTTCTTTCACTGTATACGCAACTCAAGTGTTACTTTAGGCTTGCTAACTTTTGCCTGCTTCCCAGTATTTGTGACGCTATTTGAACCTGTTTATTTTAAGCAAAAGCTGCAGATCAAAACCTTAGTATCATCACTCATTTGTTTACTGGGGCTAATAATTATTTTTGTTGATGGCAGCATTGAATACTCAATAACAAGCTTAGTAAGCGGCTTACTATCAGCAATTAGTTTCGCCGCACTAACCTTGTTTAATAAAAAATTTATCGAGAATACCCCTGCCTTACAAATTTCTTTTTATCAAAACTTAGTAGCAGCCTTTATCTTGGCTCCAGGTCTGCTTTACTACCAACTAACACCTGAATTTAACGAACTACTCTTGCTCATTCTGCTGGGGGTAGTATTCACCGCGTTGGCTCATACACTGTTAGTCTATTCGTTGCGGTATTTAAGTGCAGGGAGTGCAAGTATTGCGCTCAATTTAGAGCCTGTTTATGGCGTGATTGCAGCAATGCTGATATTTTCTGAACCAGTAACGATAAACATTGTTACTGGCGCAGCCATCATTTTACTTACAAATATGTGGGTAATGAGAACAGCAAAAAGTGCTTAATCGAAGGTTGTAACGCTAAAGCTCAATTGCAACTGCGCTAAAAATTCAACTTCACGTTTTAAGCCATCATAAATCAGTGGATGCTTCTCTAAGAACGAACTTTCAAGCTGTAAAGTTAAGCTATTATCTTGTGCAGTAAAGTTAACGCGATCTAATGCATCGTCTTTTCTTCGTCTTGATAAAATAACTGCTAACCTTAAAATTGCAATAATGCGAACTGCCAGATCATTTGTGGTAAAGCTTTGCGCGGCTAAAGTAACAAAGTTAATTTCGGTTTTATAATTACTCACTAGGGCTATGAGCAACTTACGCTCGGCATCAGAAAACCCAGCTAAATCGGCATTATTTAGAATATACTCGGCATGCTGTTTGTTTTTCTTATACTCAAGTAATAAACCAATCTCGTGTAACACACAGGCTGATTGTAAAATACTGGCTAAATTATTAGGTAGCTGCCAAGGTTTGACTAAATCATTGAAGCCTTGATCGGCAATATTGGCAACACGATAAGCATGACGCTCATCAATACTATAACGCTCAATTAAGCCAGCTAATGTACGTTGACGAATATTAACATTACGCATATTCGGCAGTAACTCATACAGTAGACCTTCGCGGATAGCACCACCAGCAATTTGCACATCTGTAATATCGAAGGTTTCAAATATAGCGATTAATATAGCTAAACCGGGGGCAAAAACAGGAATGCGCTCTTGCTCTAAACCCTGAATATTTAACATATCAAGGGTTTTACATTGGATAACCTGCTGCTGGATATCTAACAAGTTAGCCAAAGTAATTTGTTGCACCTTACCTTGTCCTGAAAGTACCTCTGCAACAGCTTGTAATGTGCCAGAAACACCTAAAGCACAATCCCAGCCAATTGACTTATACGTATCAACAAGTGGCTGCAGTAAACTTTTAGCTTTTTTATTGGCTAGTGCAAACGCTGAAGCCGATAGCTCACCGTTACTGAAAAACTGTGAGTTAAAGGTCACGCAGCCCATATCTAAGCTGCATAATTTTTTCGGTTCAAAGCCACTACCAACAATAAGCTCAGTACTAGCGCCGCCAATATCAATCACTAAACGCTTATCTGCACTCGCGGTTGTATGAGCAACGCCTAAATAAATATTATGAGCTTCTTCTTCACCCGAAATAAGTTCAATTTTATAACCTAAAATAGCTTCTGCTTTAGTGATGAATTCATTGGCATTTTGCGCAAGCCTTAAGGTTGCAGTAGCAACTATTTTTATGTTTTCGGCGGGGATGTCTTGCAGGCGTTCAGCAAAAAAACTTAAACATTCCCAACCGCGAGCCATGGCGGCTTGGTTGAGAATGTTTTGCTCGTTTAGACCAGAAGCTAAACGAACTTTTCGTTTCACTTTATCAACTACCTGGACGCTATCAGCGACCAGGCGAGTGATTAACATATGAAACGAATTTGAACCTAAATCAATGACCGCATATAACGGCTGAGAGCAAGAAGGGACACTTGCAGGCATTTAACACTTCCTATCTATTATGGTTGGGACGACGATGGTTACGATTACCACCAGAATTACCATTACGCCCACGATTATTCGCATTATGTCTGCGAGGTCGAGGTTTAGGTTTTGGCAAATCAGTTAATAGTGCGTCACTATCATATTTACTTACCGGCAATGCATGTTCGATATATGTTTCGATTGCAGGCAAATTAAATACTGAGTCTTCACAAGCAAAGCTTATTGCATGACCAGTAGCACCGGCACGTCCAGTACGACCAATACGGTGTACGTAATCTTCACAATCGTCAGGTAAGTCGTAATTAAAAACGTGAGTAACATTTGGAATATGTAAACCACGAGCCGCAACATCAGTAGCAACTAGCACATCTAAATGACCTGCAGTAAATTGCTCTAAGATTTTGTTACGCTTTTTCTGTGGTACGTCACCAGTTAACAAACCAACACGAATTTTATCCGCTTCTAAATGCGCATGAACTCGTTCACAAACATGTTTAGTATTAGCAAAAATAATGGCTTTATCTGGCCATTCTTCTTCAAGTAAGGTTTGCAACAGAGCCATTTTATCTTCATTTGAAGGATAAAATAGTTCTTCAGATATGCGTAAATTAGTTTTTTGTTCCGGTTCGATTTCAACACTTACCGGGTCATTCATATGTTCAAAAGCAAGCTCTTTCACGCGGAAAGATAAGGTTGCCGAATACAACATATTTAAACGTTCTTTAGCGCCAGGCATGCGGTTAAACATAAAGCGAATATCTTTAATAAAACCTAAATCAAACATGCGATCGGCTTCATCTAAAACTACCGCTTCGATTTGATCTAGCTTATAAACGCCTTGTTTTAAGTAGTCAATTAAACGACCACAAGTACCAATTAAGATATCAACGCCTTTATCTAATGTTTCGCGTTGACTCTCATAGCCCTCGCCACCATAAACTACACCTAGGCGCAGGCCTGTGCTTTTTACCATTTCTTTTGCATCATTAGCAATTTGGATAGCAAGTTCGCGTGTAGGAGCCATGATAATCGCACGTGGCTGATTATGCTCTGGTTTAGGTTTAGACAGCAGGTGATGAAACGTTGCAGCTAAAAAAGCGATTGTTTTGCCTTCACCTGTTTGTGCTTGTCCTGCAATATCTTTACCTGAAAGTAATACCGGTAAAGATTTCTCTTGGATAGCTGTACAGTTGTGAAAGCCCATAGATTCCAAGCCGGTAACGACTGCTTGCGCAAGACCTAGCTCGGAAAACTTAGTTTCTGTTAAATGTGTTTTTGTCATAGCCTTTAGAATAACACTATATAATGGCAATGCACATAATTTATATAGCTTTACTTGATAATAACAAGCTTATAGCAATGCATTAAGTTTCTGCTCATTGTGCACATAATTAATGGCAATGGTATTAGGTTATGTAATAAGCTCGTTGTTTATTATCGATATTTAAGCAAATGATGAAAAGTTATAACTAATTACCAGAAATGAGCTTGAAATAGTTGCAATGCATCCCAATATCGATAAATATTGAATCTTGATATGGCGTATTGCCACCCTTTTGGAGAAAAAAATGAGCGATAAAATTGTTCAGTTAACTGACGACGGCTTTGATGCTGATGTAATTAATGCTACAGGCCCTGTACTAGTAGACTTTTGGGCTGAATGGTGTGGTCCTTGTAAAATGATTGCCCCTATCCTTTCAGAAATTGCTGAAGAATACGACGGTAAAGTAACAGTTGGTAAATTAAACATTGACCAAAATTCTGGTACTCCACCTAAATATGGTATCCGTGGTATCCCTACGTTATTATTATTCAAAGATGGTGCAGTTGCCGACACTAAAGTAGGTGCACTTTCTAAGAACCAATTAAAAGAATTTTTAGACGCAAATCTTTAATTTCTCGAAAAAAGGCTGATGAAAATCAGCCTTTTTTATGAAAATCACAAAATACCTGCCGGTTAATTAAGCAACAACTTTACCTATTGTAATTTTAATGCTAACTTAAAGACTCAACATATCTTTTTTCAAAGACCTTTTCGTTTTAGCAAGTTTAACACTCGCTTAAAACACAATTTAATTAAGCAAACACTATAAAAGCACAAAGACCCATCAATATGAATCTAATCGAACTCAAAGCTCAATCTATCAGCGAATTAATGAAACTTGCTGAGACAATGAAGCTTGAACATTTAGCTCGCACCCGTAAACAAGACGTCATTTTCGCAATCCTTAAAGCTCACGCCAAAAGCGGTGAAGATATTTTTGGTGGCGGTACGTTAGAAATTTTACAAGATGGCTTTGGCTTCTTACGCTCAGCTGACTCATCTTACTTGGCTGGACCGGACGATATTTATGTATCTCCAAGTCAAATAAGACGTTTTAGCTTAAGAACAGGCGATACAGTTTTTGGTAAGATTCGCCCACCTAAAGATGGTGAACGTTACTTCGCTTTATTAAAAGTTAATGAAGTAAACTTTGATAAGCCTGAAAACTCTCGTAACAAAATACTATTTGAAAACCTTACGCCAATTCACCCTACTGACCGTTTAACAATGGAACGTGGTAATGGTAGTACAGAAGATATTACTGCACGAACTCTAGACTTAGCTTCTCCAATTGGTAAAGGTCAACGTGGTTTAATCGTTGCTCCACCAAAGGCTGGTAAAACGTTATTACTACAAAACATCGCGCAAAGTATTGCTTATAACCATCCAGAATGTGAGTTAATGGTATTACTTATTGATGAGCGTCCGGAAGAAGTGACAGAAATGCAACGCCTAGTAAAAGGTGAAGTTGTAGCCTCAACATTTGATGAACCTGCAAGTCGTCACGTACAAGTGGCAGAAATGGTAATTGAAAAAGCCAAACGCTTAACTGAGCATAAAAAAGATGTTGTTATCTTACTCGACTCAATTACTCGTCTAGCTCGTGCATACAACACAGTAATTCCATCATCAGGTAAAATATTAACTGGTGGTGTTGATGCAAACGCTCTGCATCGTCCAAAGCGTTTCTTCGGTGCGGCACGTAACATTGAAGAAGGCGGCAGCTTAACAATTATCGCTACAGCTCTTGTTGATACGGGTTCTAAAATGGACGAAGTTATCTACGAAGAGTTTAAAGGTACTGGTAATATGGAATTACACTTATCTCGTAAGATTGCTGAGAAACGTGTATTCCCTGCAATTCACTTTAACCGCTCTGGTACTCGTCGTGAAGAGCTACTTACTAAACAAGATGAATTACAGAAGATGTGGATACTGCGTAAAATCGTACACGAGATGGGCGAAATCGACGCTATGGAATTCATGATCGATAAACTAGCAATGACAAAAACCAATAACGACTTCTTCGATTCAATGAAGCGTAAGTAATAACACATTTGTTATAGATAAAGGCCTGACATTGTCAGGCCTTTTTTTTAATCACTCAGAATAATTAGGATTAGGTATTTCTTTATGTGCTGAAATAGCTAGTTTCCATTGGTTTAACTGTTTTTCTAAGCGCTGCGCTATTTCTGGATATATTTTAGCAATATCCTTTTTCTCATTTGGATCATTTTGTAAGTCATACACCTCAATGGTTTTATAATCTGGGTATTGTATTAACTTGTATTGACCATCGTTAATGACATTACGCCAGCTATTTTTCCACTTTTTAGTAACCGCTTTATATTGTGACCACTTAGGGAAAAACCAGTAAAGAGCACGTTGCTCTAGTTGCTGGGTTTTTCCAGTTAATAAGGGCATCAAATTTTCACCGTCCAATACTTTTTGCCCTAATTGAGCCTGAGCAAATGCCATTAGAGTCGGATAAATATCAATTCCCATCACCATCTCAGAATTAGTACTTCCTGGTTTTATTTTTCCAGGATAACGAGCTAAGAAAGGTACTCTTAACCCCCCTTCATAAACTTCACCTTTATAAGTACGCAGATCGCCATTAAGAATATTATCTTGCATCTTGTAGCCACCATTATCCGAGGTGAATATCACTAATGTATTGTCATCAACTCCTAACTCTTTTAGCGTTGTTAAAACCCGGGCAACATTATCATCTAATGCTTTAGTCATTGCCGCTACTTGAATGGTTGTTTGATCATAATCATTACCTAATTTTTTCTGAAAATAAGCAACATCTTCAGCTTTACTTTCTGTAGGTTTGTGAATGAGGAAATAGGGTAAATAAGTAAAGAATGGTTGTTTTTTAGCAACTGCCTGCGACATAAACTCAATAGCCTTATCTGTCATGTAGTCACCAACATAAACATCTTCAGCTAATATCTTTTGATCTACGTTTATTTTCGCTGCAAAGTGCGCCTTATGGCTTTCATATGAGACATCAAAGCCTTGGGTATCTGGTAGGTAGTTTTTATATTGCTCTAAATGCCACTTGCCAAAATGCCCTGTAGTATAGCCAGCAGATTTTAACGACTCGGCGATAGTCACATTTTCTAATGCTAAATGACTCGCATTTGGTGGTACTTTAAACTTAATGCTGTTGCTAAGATCAGGTTTACCTTTCATCTTATGTCGATCGACAACTCGGTAAATCGATGTTCTAGGTGCGTATTGACCACTCATGATTGCCGCGCGAGATGGCTTACAGGTAGAAGCATTGGCATAAGCTCGCGTAAATTTCATGCCTTCATTGGCAAATTTATCTAGGTGTGGCGTTTCCATTATTGGATTGCCATCTGAACTCAAAGTATGAGCTCCAAGATCATCAGCAAGAATAAAAACAATATTAGGCTGCTTAGCTGCAGCACTTATAGAAATGAAGCAAGAGATAGCTAAAATTAGGATTCGTTTAATCATTTTACTTCCTGACATTACAATTAATTATAAAAATAGTTTTAAAAAAATTATCTATTCATCCTAACTTTATCCTCTACATTACCTTTACTGATAGCTGGTAAAGTATCGCTACGAAATGGCATTAATGGTCCACCACTGGCATCATAAACATTAAGACCTTCTGGGTTATCGGCCCAGCCATAGCGTACATACAGAGGTTGTTTAACATCACGGTGGGATAATACTGCAACATTATTAATCAACTTAGCATCTGCCCAATGAAATACTTTATCTTTTCCTGCAATGGCAAAACCAACGGGGGCATCATGAGTTTGCAGCAACTGTATACCAGAGCCAATTTTCCTGTTAGCCGTAACCAGCCCTTTGCTGATATCAGAAAAGTACACAAATAATGTAGTGTCTGATTGCTTAACATGGCTAAACACTGGGCTCGAAAATCTTTTATCTATACCATAAACTTTATTAAGAGCTACAGATGCAATGCGCTGGCCAACCACTATTTTATTCTTCGGGTGTATATCACCTTGTTGTTGTAAGTCTATCGTTACAACAGTGTGCACATTAGCTAGCTTGGTTCCCACTTTAAACTGTGATTCACGTGTTTCTGCAATAGCACTATCTCTAGGTACTGCAACAGCCCGCTTTTGCTCTGGTAATTGCACTTGGATAAAAGGTAAATCGGCTTGCTTAAAATTACTCCGCCATAAGTTGATCATTTCAGCCAATAAAAATTGATATTGCCAACCTCTTTGCATATTGGCTTCACCTTGGCGCCATAAAACCCCTTTTAAGGTCATTGGAAATAGTGGGTGCAGCATACCGTTGTATGAACCTGATGGGTATTGACGACTCTCGTGCGGGGCTATCGCTTTGGTTGGCGGTTTCAATCTTTTTGGCGGTATCGTTTTGCCTTGAGATTTCATTTTTGCCAGATAGCGCTGATGCTTAACAAGTTCTTCCTGAAAGTAAGCCGCCTCATATACATCCCAATTGTTTTCAACCTCCTGCCATTTAGCAACTGCAGGGGCAAATAAATCTGACTGCAATACATCTTTTGATACCCAAGCTTCAACAGATGTACTACCTACCGCAGCGGAGATAATACCTATAGGCACATCCAATTGTGGTTGTATCTCTTGAGAAAATACCGCAGCAAGAGCACTAAATTGTTTAATGCTATTGGCAGATGAAACCTGCCATTTATCCGCTAACTTTGTTTGCGCTTGTTTTTCTATTTTTTGTTTAATATTCAACAATCTAATTAAAGGATTGTTACCTTTAGCTATAACCTCTTTACTATTTAAAATACCTTGCGTGGGGTATTTCATATTAGACTGGCCACTGGCAAGCCAAACATCACCAATTAAAATATTATTAATTACTTGGGTATTCTGAGCTGTTACTTGTAGTTGCTGACCATGTTTATTTGCGGATAAAGGTGCTAGTTGTACTGCCCACGTACCATCAATATTGGCAACCGTAGTCAAACTTTGTTCTGAGAAGGTAACTTTCACGGCTTCTCCCGGGTCAGCCTGCCCCCATATATTTACTGGCTTATCCCTTTGTAAAACCATATTATCTGAAAAAACATCTGCAAGCTTCACCCCAGCCAGAGATTGGCAACTCAATGTTACCCCAAAACCTATTATTATTATTTTTGTGAGAAGGTTATTCATTTTTATTATTCGATCTAACAACCGTCAGTGATTAACTCATATACAGGAGAGCCACCATTAGTTAGTGCTTGCGTATATTTAAATGAGCATAAATCATCTTGTACATTACCATCACCATTTAAATCATAACCAAGGTAAGTAAAATTGGGGTCATCTCGCTCTTCAACAAAATCCCCTGTCATATTAATGCGTTTAGTTAAATCAGCGTTATCTAGGTAGCTCCAAATTAACCTAACATCAGGCTTTGAAGGATCATTTTGATTTATTTCGATTACGCCATTTTCATCAATATCTATGTCGGTAAAGCGAGGGTTCGGCTGCTCAAATGAATAGCTAGGTACTTTAGATTTGACAAACAATAAGTCATTAGCCGATTTAACACTGACTTTTAACTGATTAATTGCTTCAATTCGCGCATCTCGAGAAAGGTTAATAAATTTTGGAGCTACAACTGCCGCTAAAAGACCAAGAATAGAAATAACAAAAACTAATTCGATTAAGGTAAAACCTTTCTTGTACATAGACTGACTTCTTATTATTTATTTTATCTAATATCTTTACTTACAAAATTGGCGGCTTTTAGTAAAAATTTATCATTATTATTGTAATTATTATCATTTTTTAAAGCGTATCGCTACTTTTTAAGCGATAATCTGTTCTATTAAACATATTTACAGAGTTGAAAACACATTGAGCACAGATATTGGCAAACGTTTAAATAAATTTATAAGTGAATCAGGCTTTTGCTCTCGCCGCGGTGCAGATAAATTAATTGAACAAGGGCAAGTAACTATCAATGATAAAGTGCCTGAACTTGGCACCAAAGTAATGCCTGGAGATGTGGTAAAAGTCGATGGCAAACTAGTTGCGGCAATGCCAGCGAACAAATCTGATCGAATTTATATCGCTTATAACAAGCCTACCGGTATTACCTGTACAACCGAGTTAGATGTACGTGGTAATATTATCGATGCAATTGGCCATAAGGAACGTATCTTCCCTATTGGTCGTTTAGATAAACCTTCAGAAGGCTTAATCTTTTTAACTAGTGATGGTGATATCGTTAATAAGATTTTACGTGCCGAAAATGCTCATGATAAAGAATATGTTGTTACCGTAGATAAGCCTATCAGCGAACGTTTCTTGGCTAGAATGGCGCGTGGTGTGCCTATTTTAGGAACAGTGACCAAACCTTGTAAAGTAAGCATGGTTGGTAAATATGTGTTTCAAATTACCCTTACGCAAGGTTTAAACCGCCAAATACGTCGTATGTGTGAGTACCTTGGCTACGAAGTAACTGCATTAAAACGTACTCGTATTATGTCAGTTTCTCTTGGTTCAATGAAACCAGGTCAATGGCGCAATTTAAACGCACAAGAAATGAAAGAGATCAATGAAGCGGTTAAAGGTTCAAGCAAAACGGCTCCAGTTGATCATAAAAAGGCTAATCCAAACCAGCCAGCCGATCCTTGGGCGCAAGTTGAAGCCGAGCTTAATGCTAAAGGACCAAGTAAAGTTAGCTCAGGTACTTTAAGTTTAAAACCTAAAAAAGATTAAAACTTACCAAACTATAACTACAAAAAAACCAGCTACTAAGCTGGTTTTTTAATACCTAATCAATAGGGTCAGATCAACTTGAAAACGCTAAGTTTGCTTTCAAGTTGATCTGACCCCCTTGATATTAAGGGCGCGTGTATTGCTGCGGCTTCTCATTATCAATTACTAAGTAACGATCACGTAACTTAGTTTGGCGAGACTCTAAAGGTACTTCATCACCATTAATAATAACGTTAGTAGGTGCATGCATAACTTCTAATGGGTCACCTGACCACACGACAATATCAGCAACCATACCCGGCTTTAAACTACCGTAATATGAATCAATACCGTAAATTTTAGCTGGAACCGTAGTTAACGCCGCTAAACCTGCTTCCCATGGCAAGCCATTAGCAACTGCATTACCCGCATGTTGTGGTGCAAGACGAATATTATGGGTATTAATACCAATAGCAACCTCAACACCTGCCGCGTTTAATCTTGCTGCGTTAGCAAGTGTTGCTGCGTTTTCTTCAAAACCGTATGGTAAATTAGATTCAGGATTTAAGATAACTGCTACACCAGCTGCCGCTAACTCATCAGCAACCAACCAAGCTTCACTTGCACCCACTAAAGTAACATCTAAGCGTTTAAAGTTTTTCATCATATGCAGTATGTGACGAATATCAGCAGCACGATGAGTCTTGATAAGTAATGGCTGTTCACCTTTAACTACCGGGATTAAAGCCTTCACGTTCTCAATATTAACCGTACCATGCCATTCGGTTTGTGGCGTAATATCTAAAGGTGCAGCATAAATTGCTTCATTAAATGCTTTTCTTAAATTAACCCACATTGCCGCGCGCGAACCGCCATTGGCATCAGCACCAGAATTAGATAAATCTAAAGACATAAAGGCACGCTTTTTAATAACCGGTTGATCGTAATCACCTAAAGTCATTATCGCGCCTCGACCTTTAAACATCGAACCGGTGTAACTTAACGATGTAGCTACACTAGTGAAACCTTCAATACGAGTGATGTTTTTAAGAGTCGTTTCTGGGTTAATTGCTATAGAAGCATCTAATGCAGCGTTCAAATATGAATTTTCAACTGTCGCATCATTAGTACCAGCCCAAGAAGGTACTTCCAAAAGCCCAAGCGAAGTAAATGCTCCGATAAAACCAGGGGTAACTACTTTACCTTTGGCATCAATAACTCGATAACTTGCGTCAGTTGATACAGTTTGTGGAATAATTTTAGTAATTCGACCATTTTCAATTAACACTGTCGCTTCGTCTAAAGTACCTTGCGCTGCCATGGTATGTACTTTACCACCGATTATGGCAATTTTTTCAGCCAATGCAGAAGTACTAAATGCTAGTGATGTGATCGCCGCTATGGCTGTTAATGTTAAATTTCTCATTTGTGATCTCCTTCACCAACTTGTCCTAACTCATAATCACTTATTGCCCAAGTTTCTGGCTTCTTACGATCGTAAGCAACGCCACCATCGATAAATACTAGCTCAGCTTGTGAGTAAGTAGAGAATGGGTCAGTGCTCCATAAAACTACATCAGCATTTTTACCTATCTCTAGAGAACCTGTCTCTTCAAAAATACCTAACGATTTTGCTGCATTAGATGATAACCAAGTCCATGCATCAGCCTTAGTAAAGTTAATGCCTACACGCTGGCCATCTGCAAGTGCTTTAGCTGCTTCTTGATTTAAACGCTGAATACCTTGGTCACTATCAGAGTGAACAATGGCACAAGCTTTGGCATTAGCAACCATAGGGATGTTCTCACGAATACCATCGTAAGCTTCCATCTTAAAGCCCCACCAATCAGCCCACATAGCTGAACATACATTGTTTTCTGCTAGTTTATCGGCAATTTTATATGCGCCAACAGCGTGTTGGAATGAAGCAATCTGATAATCAAATTCTTTCATCACATCCATCATAGTGCCCATATCATCGGCTCTATAACAATGCATATGAACTAAAATTTCACCGTCTAAAACACCCGCTAAGGTTTCAAGGTTTAAATCACGCTTTGGTGCTTTAACATCTTTTCCTGCATCGTAATCTTTTTTGTATTTATCCCAAGCTTGTTGATAGTTTTGCGCATCAGACCATGCTTGACGGTAACCAGCAACATTACCCATACGAGTCATTGGGCCACCTTTCTTGCCGTAAACTCGTTTAGGGTTTTCACCACAAGCCATTTTTAAGCCATATGGAGCGCCTGGAAATTTCATGTCTTGAATAACACGATTTGGTAAGTTTTTAACGGTAACACCACGGCCACCAATTAAGTTACCTGAACCAGGTAAAATCTGCATCGAGGTAACACCGCCAGCTAAAGCGCGACGAAAGCCAGGATCTTGTGGCCAGATAGAATGTTCAGCCCAAACAGCAGCAGTTACTGGCTTAACCATCTCATTACCATCTGCATGTGAGCCTGTATCTGGAGTGGCATAAACACCTAGGTGACTATGTACATCAATAATACCAGGAGTTACCCACTTACCTTTACCATCGATAACGTTTGCATCATCAGCTGGCACAGGCAAATCATTACCTATAGCTTTGATTTTACCGTTTTCAAGTAAGATAGAAGTATTTTCTACCATGCCACCAATACCATCTAGTAAAGTTACATTGGTAATTAATGTCGGCACACTTGGTAGGGCTTTATAAGTGCTTGGGAATGGGTTTTTGTTGATTTCAACAAATGCTGCTCGCTCTGCTTTAGCGGGTTCATCACTACAACCTACCATGGTAGATGCAGCAACCAGCGTTAAGCCTGTAAGCAAGACTTTAGTTAACTTTGAGTTATGCATAATGTCACTTTCTTATTATAAAATTCTTATCTATGCTAGCAGTCAATCGCGTTAAAGTCATGGTCACTAGTCGTAAAAAATAGGTTAATTAGCTCTAACTTGTCACTGAGATCTCGCACTTTGCAGGCTAACGGGTATATAATGCTGAAAACAAATTTCGACAAAAATAATATGAAATATAACGATCTTAGAGATTTTATCGACCAGTTAGAGAAGATTGGTCAACTAAAACGTATTACTCAGCCAATTTCTACTGACTTAGCCATGACCGAGATCAGTGACAGAACATTACGAGCAGAAGGACCGGCATTATTATTTGAAAACCCTATTGGTTTTGACATGCCAGTACTGACTAATTTGTTCGGTACGCCAGAGCGCGTTGCTATGGCTATGGGCCAAAAAGATATCTCAGCCTTACGTGAAGTAGGTAAGCTGCTAGCTGTATTAAAAGAGCCAGAGCCGCCAAAAGGTTTTAAAGATGCCTTAAGTAAAATACCTGTATATAAGCAAGTATTAAACATGCCAGTTAAGCGTCTCAAAAAGGCCCCTTGTCAAGATATTATATTTAGTGGCGAAGATGTCGATTTAACTAAATTACCAATTCAAAAGTGTTGGCCTGGTGATGTAGCGCCATTAATTACTTGGGGTTTAACCATTACTCGCGGTCCAGAAAAAGAGCGTCAAAACTTAGGTATTTACCGTCAACAACTGTTAGGTAAAAATAAAGTGATTATGCGTTGGTTATCACACCGTGGCGGCGCATTAGACTTTCAAGAGTTTAAAAACAAATACCCAGGTGAAAAATACCCAGTATCGGTAGCATTAGGTGCCGATCCAGCAACAATACTTGGCGCAGTAACACCTGTACCAGATTCATTATCTGAATACGCATTTGCCGGTTTATTACGTGGTAGTAAGACTGAAGTAGTTAAATCAATTAGTAATGACTTAGAAGTACCAGCGTCTGCTGAAATCGTGTTAGAAGGCTATTTAGATCCTGATGAAGTCGCTCCTGAAGGTCCTTATGGTGATCACACCGGTTACTACAACGAAGTAGATGACTTCCCAGTATTTACAGTAACTCACGTTACTATGCGCAAAGACCCAATTTACCACAGTACCTTTACTGGTCGTCCGCCAGATGAACCTGCGGTATTGGGTGTAGCATTAAACGAAGTATTCGTACCGATTATCCAAAAACAGTTTCCTGAAATTGTTGATTTTTACTTACCACCAGAAGGTTGTTCATACCGTATGGCGGTAGTAACAATGAAGAAACAATACCCTGGCCATGCTAAACGAGTAATGATGGGTGTATGGTCTTTCTTACGCCAGTTTATGTACACTAAGTTTGTTATTGTCTGTGATGACGATGTTAATGCGCGTGACTGGAAAGATGTGATCTGGGCAATGACCACACGTATGGACCCAGCGCGAGACACTACCTTAATTGAAAACACACCAATTGATTATCTAGACTTTGCCTCTCCGGTATCAGGTTTAGGTTCAAAAATGGGGATGGATGCCACCAATAAATGGCCAGGTGAAACCGATCGTGAATGGGGCGAGCCAATTGTTATGGATAGCGAAGTTCAAGACTATGTTGATGAAATTTGGGACGAGCTAGATATCTTTTCAGCTGCATCTAACAACCAAGAAAACGACTAATAAATCAGCCTTTATCAATAAAGATAAAGGCTTCACTCTATTTAAAAAAGATTTTATTAATGAAAGCAACAAGCTGTAAAGTACACTCTCTTTTGCCGTTAACAGAACATGTTTATCAAGTTCTATTAAAGCCTGAACAAGCCGTTAGTTTTGAAGCTGGCCAATACCTTAACTTTGTCATGAGTGATGATGATAAACGTCCATTTTCAATTGCTAGTGCACCTAAGGATGAATTAATTGAACTACAAATTGGCGCCTTTGGCGCTGATAGTTGGGCTATGCAAGTCATTGACCACATTAAAGCTAACGACGTGGTTACAGTAGAAGTTGCTGCAGGAGTTGCGCAATTAAAAACCAACAGTGAACGTCCTATTATATTACTCGCTGGCGGTACTGGATTTTCATATATCAAATCAATATTAGCTGACTTGGTTGAGCGTAAATTTGATAAACCGGTTTTAGTTTACTGGGGCCTAAGAGAGCCAAGTGCTTGTTATCAATTAGATCAAACCCAAGCCTTAGTAGATAGTTTAACTAAGGGCCAATTTACCCCTGTGGTTGAAACAGCGGATGAGCAATGGCAAGGCAGTGTAGGTAAAGTGCATGAGCCATTACTTAACGATGTAACTTGCTTAGCAGACTACGATATTTATATGGCTGGTCGATTCGATATGGTTGGTTTTTTACAAACTAAGTTTATCGAGCATGGTGGTATAAAAGAGCATATGTACGGCGATGCATTCGCCTTTATCTAATTTTCAAGGTGTCAGAGTTGTTGAAACAGCAAGTTAATTCCCAATAAAATAAAATGCCAGCAATAAACGCTGGCATTTTTCTTTTTAAATCAAGGTGTCTGACACCTTGATGTTTATCTAACAACCATCATAGATGCGCTGCGAGGGTTAGCAAGTAAGTCTGCAAATACCTGCCAGCGCTTTTGTTCATCATCCCCACTTCGAAATTCAACGTAATCTTTAACTAAATCCTGACCTAAATTATAGTTAATTACATAAGCACGGTAACGTTCAAAAAAGCTAATGCGTTGTGTCGATTTCTGCTCTGTACTCATGGCATATTTCATTAAAAATGCAATTGCTGTTGGCTTATCAATTTCACCGTCTAAATAACGTTTGGCTGCAACATTACCTGCATAAGAAAGTTGGCCGGTAACCTCTTGCACTTGATAGTAAAGCTCTACCTTAGTTGCATCTAACCCCGCTAATGGGAATAGTACATTTTTTTCAAAGGCTAAGCGCTCGGCATCATTATATGCCACATGAATACCGTAATTGGCACTGCCTTCGGCTAATAATGATAGCGGTGAATATAATGGATAAACTGAATATTCAACCCAGCCATTGTCGTTAACTAAGTGCTTTTCCATTAATGAGTTAAATACATGGTGGCCCGGATAACCTTCATGGCTAGCCAAGTCTATTGCGCGCTCAATATTAATCGGTAAGTCAGTATTCAGTTGAATTAAACTAAAGCTGTTGCCCTTGTACCAGTTATAAGCACTCCACGGTTGATTGTTAACATATTCAACAGTGAAGTTTTCTTCTTCAGGTAATTCAATGTAGGCTTTAGTGCGCTTTCGAGATTCTTTAATTGCCGCAGTAAATACCGTATCAAGTTTTTCTGTTGGAATAACAAATTGATCATTAAATGCTTTTAATCGAGTATTTAAATCACCTTCACCAGGCAATAAATTATCTAATTTCGCTAAAGCTTGATCGAAGTCGGCTTCAGTTAAGGCAGGTGATTTAGCATCGTAAAGTGCCATAGATTCATCATCAAAGCTTAACTTTTCACCACTGAGCATAGCGATAAAAGCTTGTACAGAGCGGGTTTGAACAGTCAGCATATCGTGACGTAATTGCTGTTCTTCTGGGAATTTAGCCGTGTTTAAATCAGCTAATAATAGTTCAGCTTTACTGGCTAATTCAGGTAACGGTAATTTACTTGCACCATCACGCCACTCGCTCGGGCCATAGTAAGCATCAATGTAGTAGTCTTGATGTTTACCAACTAACAAGGCTAGCTTAACGTAGCGTATGGCTAATTGATCTAAGGTATTCTCGGCGGTAGCTGTTTCAGACACAGCGGTTGTCGAAGTATTATCACTACAAGCAAACAACCACACACTACAAATCAGTGCTACTAACTTTTTCATCTTTTATCTCCACACTTGGTTGCTGAGTTTCAATTAATACTTCAGCATAATACTTAGCTAATCCTTGCATATCTTCATCAGTTAAACGGCTCACCATGCCATTCATCACATTATCTTTACGAGCTTTCGATTTAAAATCGCGCAGTTGTTTAAGCAAATAGTCACTGTGTTGGCCAGCTAAATTAGGATAGATATCAATTACCGACAAACCTGATTTGCCATGACAAGGAGCGCAAAACTCTACCTGCATTTTTAAGCGTTGCTGCTTAGCTTTTATTAATTCTTGCTCAGCAAGTAAAGCTGCTGCATTATCTTCATCTTCAAGTTCTGTTTGCTCTACAGGCGCCACTTCTAAAGCAGGATTAGTCTGATCAGAGCTTTTCTCTATCGCTTTTTCCTGCTCGGCACTACTGCTAGTAAAAGCAACTAAAAGTAGGCTTAATACTAAAATTTTTTTAGCCATTGAAAGTCCATTTTATACCTAATTCAAAAAGAGCTTGGTATTAATAAATTTAAGATACAAAAAAAGCGCATTAATGCGCTTTTTTTCTTGGCTTAATAAGCTATTACTTAACGCTTGCGTAGTAAGCGGATAAGTTAGCAATATCAGCATCAGATAATGGCATAGCCATTGCACCCATTACTGGGTCTTTACGAGTACCTGATTTAAAATCTTTAAGTTGCTTAACAAGGTAAGCTTCTTTTTGACCAGCAAGGTTTGGGTACATAGGAACAGCTGAAATACCAGTTGCGCCATGACAAGCTGCACACATTGCTGATTTGGCTTTACCGGCTTCAACGTCGGCGGCAAAAGCTGGAGCTGCCATAACTACAGAAGCGGCTAGAGCTAAAGTTAATTTTTTCATAGTGACTACTCTTTATTATTTATGTTTAAAACTAATTTGATTATATTGAAATTTTTGCAAACTGTCTGTGTTTTTTAAAGAAAAATTCAAACAAAACAGAAAATATCGACCAAAGTATGGCTGTTAACCGGCAATTTCATCAATTAAATGCTCATTTTTAATAATTAATCTGCGACTAAAATAAATTAATTCCCTAATCAGAGCTTTGTTATCGATGTAAAAGGTATATGATAAGGCTATTCCTTAGCTTTACATTAAGAACTATTCGTTGAAATTTTCAAATAGCTATATCAATCTTGGTAGTGATTTTTTTCAAACTGAGTCACCTGAATCAGTTGCAAAACCGCAATTATTACTATTTAACCAGCCCCTAGCGCAGCAGTTAAATATGGCTGATGAACTCGCCGGCAACAATGATGATTTAAGCCTCTACTTTTCTGGTAATAAAATACTGCCCGGTGCTCAACCCATAGCCTTAGCGTATGCAGGGCATCAGTTTGGTGGTTTCAACCCTCAGTTAGGTGATGGCCGAGCAGTATTGCTTGGCGAAGTCATTGATATCAACAATCAACGCCAAGATATTCAGCTTAAAGGTTCGGGACGTACCCCCTTCTCACGTCAAGGCGATGGCAAGTGCGCGATAGGCCCAGCCATCCGCGAATATATAATGAGTGAAGCCATGCACGCATTAGGTGTACCTACTTCACGTTGCTTAGCAGTAACAGCAACGGGTGAGCAAGTATATCGCGATACAGTAAAGCCTGGAGCTGTAGTAACTAGAGTAGCCGCCAGTCATATTCGAGTTGGTACCTTCCAATATTTTGCTGCTAGAGGTAATAGCCAAGCGTTAAAGCAACTCACCCAATACACTATTGCTCGTCATTTTCCTGAAATATCAATCGATATGGAAAATCGTGAACTGGAATTTTTAAAAGCGGTCATCGCCAAACAAATTAAATTGATTGTTAGTTGGATGCGTGTCGGTTTTATTCACGGCGTAATGAATACTGACAATAACTCTATCAGCGGTGAAACTATAGATTTTGGCCCATGTGCAATGATGGGGACTTATCATCCGGGGACTGTATTTAGTTCTATTGATAGCCAAGGACGTTATGCCTTTGCAAATCAACCACATATTGCCCAATGGAATATGGCAAGATTGGCCGAATGTTTACTGCCCTTAATTAGCGATGATACTGAGCAAGCTCTCGCTCTTGTTGAGCCGATAATAGTAAATTTTTCAGCCGATTTTGAGCAAGCTTACTTTACCATGCTTGGCCATAAGTTAGGTTTTGAAGAGTTTACTCAATTTGGCAAAGAAGCCATCAACGAATTGCTTAGTTTAATGCAAGATTTAGAGCTCGATTATACTGAAACATTCCAGCAACTTACCTTGTCACTATTAAGTGAGCAAGCAGCCGAAAAGCTTAAGGCAACTATAGGGGGTTGGTATGAAAAATGGCGCTTGGCATTGCAAGTGAGTAACATTTCAAATGTACAAGCCAACAAGTTGATGACTGAGAACAATCCTGTCGTAATTCCAAGAAATCATCATGTGGAGGCGGTTTTAGCCCATTGCGAACAAACATTAGATATGGACTTAGCTAATGAATTTTTAGAAGTGTTACGTTCACCTTATAAAGTGATAAGCAATACGGTAAAATACCAAGATACGCCAATCGATCAAGACCAAGGCTACCGCACGTTTTGTGGTACCTAATACCAAGTTAACTGAGCTAGGACAAAGCATTGCACTTAATTGATAAAGCCAGATTAGATAATGAAGACTTAATCTTAATCTCATTCAAGAAAGCCTGGGATCAGGACGATATAAAAGAGTTGGCAGATTTAGTATTTAGCAAAATAAAAAGTCACCGCATAATTGAACATGTAACAGGTGCCGATCGAGAATACATCCGCTTTAATTACCACGATGATTATCTTATTTTACATTTTGAAAGCTACAGTAATGCTTGCTGGATTGAAGCTGAAGATCAGTTACCAAGTAAACATTTAAAGCAGTTAAGCACTGTATTGCAAGCATAAAAAAAAACTCCTACATAGTAGGAGTTTCTTCTGTTAATTGACGCTATTTAACAAATTATTTTGCGCTGTTAGCCGTTTTGCTCTCTTGCTGTGTTTGCGCAATTTGAGTGGCTTGTTTTTTAGCTGCTAAAGCAACAACATCAATTTGTTCACTTTGCGTTGCAAATTTATTTAAGTAGGCAACTGTATCAACAGCGTAGTAGCTTGCTGCGAAATCTGAAATATCCATATCGTTACACTTTAAGCCAGTTACAATACTTTTTTCACCGTAAGGCTCAAGCTTCATTAATTTTTTCAATTTGCTTACATCATTGCTTGCAGCAGCAATACAAGTGTACATAGAGCGGTCAGCATTAGACGTATCAAACTGAGCTGTTTTAGCTTGTACAGAAACTGATAAAGCTAATGTAGTAATTGCGGCAATAGAAGTTAATGTTTTTAATGTAGTCATGATCTTATCCTCATTTGCTGAACATATATTTGACACTATGTAATCTTGCTCAGCTTGGTTATTTAAAAGTATGTTTAAATTCTTTAATTAGAATTACTGCTAAAACTATTTTTCGGATCACTTCTAAATTTATATTTATTGGAATGAGTAGATAATGTCACTAGTTTTTACGCCGGCGATTATACGCTTAATCAAGAGAATATTGACAGCCATATTGATAACAATTTCAAACATAAATTGACATTTATCAATCTTGCCGAGCCCCTTGTAAAATAAAGGTTAACAGCAGGTTTCAACACGAAAGAACAACACTATTTTTTGATGTTTTTTTTACACCATATAGTTAACTTCTTATTGTGTACTTCCTTGCTTAGTAGTACATTACTTACAAGCACACTAAAGAAACACAATCATGTCATTAGATATTAATAAAATTTCCGTAAAAAATTCATTATCAAGCTGTTTCGGCACTGGTTTGGATAGTATTTCTGGTGGTGATGAATTTTTATCACTATTGGCAAATCATGCAGACGAAGTAAACATTACCGCCGATAATTACCTACTTAATGAAGGTGAACTTGCTGAATACGTGTATATCCCTATTTCAGGTTCAGTAATGTTAGAGAGAACTGCTTCTAACGGTTCTCGCCAAGTATATGCTTTTCTATTTACCGGTAATATATTAGGCCTTTCTACTTCAAGTATTGCCTCATACAACTTTAGCGCTAAAGCATTGTCCGATTTAAGTGCTATTCGTATTAGTCGACAATTACTCGAAGACTTCTTTAGACGCTCATTTGAAATATCAAAGAAATACCATACGCGTACTGAAATAGTATTATCAGCTATGCTCGATCACCTATTTGTGATGGGACAAAGAACAGCTCACCAGCGTCTAGCGCACTTTTTACTTGATATGGAAAATAGATTATTTTGCCATAAGGGCCAGTACAACTTACCTATGAGTCGTCAAGACATTGCCGACTACTTAGGCATGACAGTATCAACCGCATGTCGTGGTTTTACTGCGTTAAAAAGAAAAGGTTGGATCAGTATTGCTAGTAACTCATTAATTACTATTCATGATAAAGATGCACTTGAGCACTACATTACAGATTAATTGTTGAGCACTATCCTATATTAAAAAATGGCTTTATCTTGTTTAAATTGAGCAATTTCAGCCGAGCTGTAACCTAAATCTAATAGCACTTGTTCGCTGTCAGCGCTAAAACTTGGCGTAGATAAGTTTGGTTTGGCAGGCTCTTCGGCAAACTTAATTGGCACACCAAGAGATTTATTACCTGCTTCATCAGTTAAAATCATTTCACGTTGCTGTAAATGCTGTTCATTCATTGCTGCGTGTAAATCTCTTACTGGCGCCCAACAAACATCGATATCGGCTAAAAACTCATGCCATTGTTGTAACGTTTTACTCGCAAATTGCTCTTTTAAAAACACTCGCATTGGTTCTTGATGTGCGCCGGGGCCTTGTTTAGCAAGTTCAGTTAACTCGGGCCTACCTAGTGCTGACAATAAATTATGCACAAACTTAATTTCACTGCCACCTAAGGTTAAATACTCACCATCTTGGGTTTGATAGATATTATAAAAACCATTGCCGCCCCACGAGCGCTCTTCTTTAGTTTCAGCTGCTTTATCTTGAGCAAAGATAGGGCCCATAACATTAGGCGTCCACGCCACAAGCGAGTCTTGCATCGAGATATCAAGAAAATCACCTAAGCCTGTGGTTTGCTTACGTAGCAAGGCCATTAACACCCCAGAAAATGCCATTAAGCTACCCGCCATATCAGCGGTAGGCATTGCTGGCATCGCAGGTACGCCATCTGCACCTAAGTTAACGCTAACTAAACCAGAATCAGCTTGAATACTTAAATCGTGTGCTGGATTTAAACGCTTATCACCTGTTTGCCCATAGGCAGAAACAGAACAATAAACAATACCTGGGTTAATCGCTTTAATGGCAGCATAATCAATGCCTAATCGTTCAACCACACCAGGGCGAAACGCTTCAACAATGACATCGACAGTTGCAGCTAGCTTTAAAAATGCGGCTTTACCATCGGCGTGCTTTAAATTTAAGCTGATGCTTTTTTTACCGCGGTGCGTGTTTCTAAACCAGACACTTTCACCACCTTGTTTTAAACCAACTTCTCGTACCGGCTCGCCAGTAGGTGGCTCAAGTTTAATAACTTCAGCACCATGATCCGCCATCATCATAGTAAAATGTGGGCCAGGTAAAAATAATGATAAGTCTAAAACCTTAATACCTTCTAACTTCATAATTATTCCTAATAAACTAAGTTTTTAACTCAGGCTTTAAACAACGCTTTGTTGTTGTAACTCTTTAATTTCATCTTGGTTAAAACCAACGTCTGCTAATAATTCTTCGGTGTTTTCACCCAAAGTCACACACGCCTTGCTTTGTAAGCGTTGGCCATTTAAACGAATTGGATTGGCAACTACTTCCATGTCAGGGTTTTGGCTGTGAGGAACTTTTTGAATTGCCCCTGTCTCACGTAAATAAGGATTATTTAATGCTTGTGGTAAGTCATATACAGGAGCAACAGGTAACTTACCATTTAAACGTTCAAGCCACTGCGCCGTTGTTTGCTTAGATAACAAGCCATCTAAGATTTCAGTTAACTGATCACGACAATCTCGACGTAGCGCCACCGTAGCGAATTGTTCTGCGCGTAACTGTTGGTCATCGATTTCATCAACTAATGCTTGCCAAAACTTTTCTGTCATCGCCATAATAAAGATCCAGCCATCGCTGGTTTTAAATAACTGACATGGCACCGTTGATGGGTGCGCCGAGCGAGGAGCACGCTCCGTTACATGGTCTTCATTTAAGTACCAAGTAGCTGGGTAAGTTAATTGGTGTAATGCAACATCAAACAAACTCACATCTACATCGCGACCAACACCTGTTTTTAATGCACCAAATAGGGCTGCAGTTAAGCCCAAACTTGTTGTTACACCTGTCATAAAATCAACCATAGATAAACCAAATCGAGCAGGAGGAGAACCAGGCTCGCCGGTTAGGTGCATAAAGCCAGCTTCAGCTTGCATTAAGTAATCATAACCAGGCCAAGTAGCTCGATCGTTATCTCGACCATAAGCCGATAAATGGGCACAAACGATCTTTGGATTAACGGCTTTCAACGCTTGGTAAGTTAAGCCTAACTTATCCGGCTGATCACCTCGTAAGTTATTAAGTACCGCATCAGAACTTGCCACTAACTTAGCAAAGACTTCTTGGCCTTGCTCTGACTTTAAATTTAGGGTGAAACTTTTTTTATTACTATTAAAGGTTTGGAAAAAATAACTGTCATTTTTTCCCAAAAAATATGGCCCCGTATGACGAGAAATATCTCCGCCAATTTTTGGGTTTTCAATTTTAATTACTTCAGCACCTAAATCGGCTAAATACATTGAAGCAAAAGGACCAGCACCATATTGCTCCACGGCAATAATGCGTACACCTTTTAATGGAAGTTCAGACATCTTTGTTCCTATTTGTTACATACAAAAACGGTGCTTTAAGCACCGTTTTTATTCATTAAATTTAAATTTTATTGCGGGCAATTAATTGTTTAGCAATAATCATACGTTGCATTTCATTGGTACCTTCACCAATACACATCAGCATGGCATCGCGATAGTAGCGTTCAATATCGTACTCAACACTGTAGCTGTAGCCTCCAAAAATACGCATACCTTCTTGAGCACAGAAAACGCCCGTTTCAGAGGCAAAGTACTTAGCCATACCAGCTTCCATATCACAACGTTCTTCGGCATCAAATTTAGCTGCTGCTTGCTCAATCAATAAACGCGAAGCTTCAACTTTTGCCGCCATTTCACCAAGTTTAAGTTGGATAGCCTGATGGTCAGCAATTGGTTTACCAAATGTTTGTCGCTCTTGTGCATAACGTACAGATAAATCTAACGCGCCTTGCGCAATACCGGCACCACGAGCGGCAACGTTGATACGGCCAAGCTCTAAACCACCGATAGCTTGTAAGAAACCTTTACCTTCTTCGCCGCCAATTAAGTTATCAGCCGATACTCTAAAGTCGGTAAATACAACTTCACAAGTATCAATGGCTTTATAACCCATCTTTTTCATTTTGGTGATTTCGATACCTGGTAAAACATTACCTTCACTATCCTTGGTTTCAATAAAGAATAAACTAGTACCTTTATGGCGTGGTTGAATTTCAGTATCAGTTTTAACGAGTACCGCAAGTGAATTACCATTCATTGAGTTGGTGATCCAAGTCTTAGCACCATTGATAATGTAATCATCGCCGTCACGTTTAGCTGTCGTTGAAATTGCTTGTAAATCTGAACCAGCATTTGGTTCAGTTAATGCAATACCACCACGTAATTCACCAATGGCCATGCGCGGCAAAATTCGTTCTTTTTGCTCTTGGGTACCACAACGCTCAATGGTAGAAGCTTGTATTAAATGAGAGTTAAAAATACCACCTGGAGCCATCCAAGCTGAAGCGACTTTAATTACTATTTTGGCGTAAATTGAAGCCGGTAATCCCATACCACCAAATTCACTACCAATGGTGGCACCAAATAAGCCAAGCTCTTTCATTTGCTCAACTAGCTCATGTGGGTACTTATCGGCTTGATCGTATTCTTTAGCAATTGGGAATACTTCGTTATCAACCCATTTGTTGATCATATCTAAGATGGCTAATTCATCTTCTTTTGAATACACTTCTGACATCATTAATCCTAATAATTTACTTTATCTTCAACACTGTGACCTTCTTTGGCGATCAACATAGTGCGAGTAAAGGTACAAACTTGCTTACCATTTTGGTTAAAACCTGTAGTACGAATAGTCACGATACCGGCACCTGGACGAGATGATGATTCGCGCTTTTCAATTACTTCTGATTCAGCCGTTAGCGTGTCATCTTCAAATAATGGATAAGTCATTTTAATGCCATCCCAACCTAAGTTAGCAATCGCTTTTTGACTACAATCAGTCACACTCATACCAACCATAATCGCTACCGTTAACGGTGAACAAACAATACACTTACCAAACTCACTGGCTTTTGCATATTCATCATCAAAATGCATTGGGTGAGTATTCATTGTCAGTAAGGTAAACCAAGTATTATCAGTTTTAGTTATAGTACGACCTGGACGATGCTCATAAATATGACCAACTGTGAAGTCTTCGTATGAACGACCAAAAGTTTCGCGAAAACGGTTTTCACCTACTTGTTTAACATTCTGAACCATAATAATTTCCTTACTTCTTATTAATTTTTGTTAGTTGCAACATTGGCTAGTGCCATTGTTCTTTGTGCTGCAACAATAATTGGACGATCAATCATGCGGCCATTAACCACAACGACACCAGCATCAATGCTAGTTACGCTTGCGAGTATTGACTGCGCTTGCTCGATCTCTTCATTCGTCGGACTAAACGCTTGATGTATTGCATCTAGTTGAATCGGGTGGATTGCCGCTTTGCCAGTAAAACCTAAGGCTTTTACTTTGCTGGTTTCTTGGCTTAGCTCGTCGATATTTTTTATATCAATATGCGGCACATCAATTAGCTGTATAGATTTAGCCGCTTTTGCCTGCACTAACTGACTACGCGCTAAAAGCAGCGGTTCATAGCTAAATTCGGCACCGATCTCAGCACTGTAATCAGCCCCACCAAACATTAACGCTTCAACACGATCATCAGCTAAAGCAATAGCCGCTGCATTTTGCACGCCAGCAACTGACTCTAATAACGCGATAATTTTTATCTCGGTATTAGCAATTTTACTTACCACTAGTTCAATTTCATCAGCGCTTGCAGTTTTAGGTAACATAATCGCCAATGGCGTATTTTCTGCATTTAGCATTGCCGTTAAATCATCAATACCATCGCTACTAGCAATATGGTTAATACGTACAACTAACTTGTTATTGTCTTTTAAATAATTAACCACCGCTTGTCGCGCCGTTGCTTTATCAGCTGGTAATACTGCATCCTCTAAATCAATACAGATGATATCAGCGCCAGCCCCTGCTGCTTTTGCAAAACGTTCAGGACGAGAGCCAGGTACAAATAACAATGAACGAATAATAGGTAAGCTCATATTATTTAGCCTCGGGTGCAGGATTGTGCTTAATAAATTGCTCGGCAATTTCGCCGCGCTGGGCAAACCACACACCAGGTTTTGAACTTACATAGCGAAGAAACTCTTCTAGTGCCCAAATACGACCAGGTCGGCCAATAATGCGAAGGTGTAAACCTAGTGACATCATACGAGTTTGCTCACCACCTTCTTCATATAAAGTATCAAAGGTATCTTTGGCATACTTTAACCAATCATCCGGAGTAAAGCTGGCAGAGACCCACATCTTCATATCATTTGAGTCCATTGCGTACGGTAAAATACACATAGGCTCGTCACTATCAGTAACGCTATCCCAAAATGGTTCATCGCCACTGTAATCATCCATGTGATACAAGAAACCTTCTTCTTGTAAGATGCGACGAGTATTGTCAGTGAGTAAATAACGCGACAACCAACCTTTAGGACGTTGCCCTGTTGTTTGTTCAATTGAGTCTGCAGCTTTACGAATATAAGCACGCTCTTCATCTTCTTTCATGCGAAATTGATGGATCCAGCGGTAACCGTGTGAACACGCTTCATCACCACGTTGTTTGATGGTGTCGGCTAAGTGAGGATATTTTTCTAGGCTCTGCCCACAAACGGTCCATGTCGCGCTTACATTGTATTTATCCAATAACTTAATAATTCTTGGTGCACCTTCTTTGATGCCATATAAATAATTAGACTCATTACCATAGTTACGCATTGGTTTAGACAAACTTACTTGTAGTTCATCTACGGGCTCAGGTCCTCTATCCCCTTCAGTGATATTATATTCACTGCCCTCTTCTACATTTACCACCATAGACAAAGCAATGCGGGCATCGTTTGGCCAAGGGTACTTTTTAGTTGTAGCTGCACTCATATATTTATTATTCTCGTCTCAAATTAGCGTTACGACTAATGGTATTCTTCGCCACCAGATACATTCATACATTCACCCGTAATGTACGATGCTTGCTCTGAGCATAAGAATGCACAAGCCTTAGCGATATCATCTTGTAATCCAGGTCGACCTAAAGGAATACGATCGCGCATATCTTGCATGTATTTATCATGGCCTTTACCTGTCACTTCACTAAAGTGCGAATTTTGCCATGCGCCTAAACCTGTAGTTACGTGGTTAGGACAAATTTGGTTTACATTAATCTTATGTTCGCCAAGTTCCTGCGCCGCAACACGAGTAATACCATTCATACCATGCTTAGACGTTGTATAAGCAGATGCGTGAGCAAAAGCAGATTTAGACGCTTGCGAACCTATGTTAATAATTTTGCCGCCATTGCCTTGTTTAACCATTTGCTCAGCAGCAAATTTAATTCCTAAGAATGTACCGCGTAAGTTAACATTTAAAACGGTATCCCACTCACTCACATCCATGTCTAAAATTGGCTTCATTAAATAACCAACACCGGCATTATTAACCCAAATATCTAATGAGCCGTATGTATCTACTGCAAATTTGGCTGCAGCTTGAACTTCTTCAGCATTTAATACATTACAAGCAAAAGCACTTGCTTCACCGCCAGCCGCTTTGATTTCAGCCACGATTTGTTGCATCTCGTCACTAGTACCAATAGCAGACTCAGGCATATGGTCGCCTGCAGCATGACCTATATCGGTAATAACAACCTTACAGCCTTCACTGGCAAGGCGTTTTGCCATTGCTTCACCAAGACCTTTGTGGCGACCAGCACCAGTAATAACCGCTACTTTGCCAGATAATTCAGGATAATTAGCCATGATAGTCCTTAAATATTTTCCATTAGAATAAAGGTTGGGTTATCGGCAAACTCTTGGAACTGAGCAGCTACTTTTTGCATTTCTTCGCTGCTTACATCATTACCTAGCGTATCTAAGTTATTTATTGCTAACACTTCAACGTACTGGTAAGGCGGGGTGTCATCACTACCAAATAAACATACGCTCTTTAATACTTCAAAACTATCAATCGACGGCAAGCTACCTGCCGTTGGGATATCCACTGTTTTAGCCCAGTTTTCATAAGCTTCTACATCAGTTTCTGTTTTTAAGTTAAATAACACGACAAGTTTTTTCATTGGTTTCACACCCTTTTATTATATTGTTATATATATATAACATTTAATTTCTTATTCGACAAATTAAGCTGTCGTTGTGTAATTGTCAATATTAGATAAATGCCGAACTGCTAAAAGGCAATTAGCGCAATCAAACCCTGTAAAATCATGGCGATTAGTCATTTATCTATTTTGTTCAAATGACTTTTAGCATTTTTAACTCTTCAACAATTAGGCAAATATTGAGCTCAACACTTATTTGTTATATGTTTATAACAAATGTAATGTATTATTTTGACTATAAACTAATTAAATAAGCATAAAATGACTCAACTTAGCGCCAGCGAAAATTTATTAAATACTCTGCAGCGAACTATCGATGATAGTGATCGCCAGCGTGCGAGTTTGCATTTATTAGACTGGTTAGGTTGTGCTATTTACGGCAGCATTACCGAAACAGGTAAGGTGTTCAAAAACTATTTAACCCTTGCTCCAAAAGGTAATATAACTTGTATCGATGGCAGTAAAAGCGATATCACCAGTGCCGCATTTTACAATGGCGCCCTTGGTAACATAATGGAAATGGACGATGTGCATCGCACCTCTATTTTGCATCCTGGCCCTATCGTTATTCCAGCTGCAATTGCTGCAGCACAAACTACAAACGCCAGTATTGATGAATTATTAGATGCCATAATTAAAGGCTACGAAGCAACGATACGCTTAGGTCAAAGTGTTGGCTTAAGTCATTATCGTTACTATCACAATACTTCAACTTGTGGCGTATTAGGTGCAGCAGTAGCAAGCGCTCATTTATTAAAGTTAGATCAGCAGCAAACCTTATCAGCCATGGGCAATGCCCTTTCGCGTACTGGCGGTCTATGGCAAATGCGCCATGAAGATGTTCATACCAAGCAATGGCATAATGCAGAAGCTACTCGTATCGGTGTTATGGCTGCACAAATGGCCAGCATTGGTTTACGTGGGCCAAAATCAATCATTGATGGTGAACAAGGTTTTTTAGCAGCCACATCAACTGATGCCAATATTCTTTATTTAAGCGCTGAAAATCCGCAGTGGCTTATTCATGATTGCAGCTTTAAACCTTGGCCTGCATGTCGTCATGTACATCCTGCTATGGATGCGCTGCAGCAAATATTACAAAGTAACAAACTAAAAGCTTCTGACATTAAAGCGATTACGGTAAGTACATACAATGATGCTATAACCTTTTGCGATCGTCCTAACCCGAGCACCGACGTACAAGCCAAATTTAGTATCCAGCATGCGTTAGCCGCATGGGTTTGTTTAGGCGAGCCAAAGCTCGAGCATTATCAGGCGCAGTATTATTGCAGTGACAATGGTATTAATGATGAGTTACTCACCCTGCGCAGTAAAATTAGCGTTGTAGCTGAGCAAGCGATAAGCGCAAATTATCCAGAACAGTTCGCCGCAAATATTTCAGTGACCTTAAGCTCTGGTGAAGTTCTAAAGGCGACAACAGTAGATACATTAGGCGATCCAAATAAACCAATGAGTATTGCCGCCATTAAACATAAAGCCGAATATCTGATCAGTAAAGCTGGTATTGCAACCGCCAATACAGCTGCCTTACTGACAATTTGCGATAACCAATCTCGCCACGCTTTAACACTAAATAACTATCTCGAAAATTTAAGCAAGGCAGAGTAATGAGTAGTAAGCCAGAATCAAGTACCCAACAATTAGTACAATTTGCATTGCAAATAAGCTACGCCCAGTTACCTGAAGATGTAATTGAGCGTGCCAAGGTGTTTATTACCGACAGCGTTGGCGTTGGCATTAGTGGCTCAAGAATGCCATTAGTAAAAGCAGTTAAAGCACTGGCTGCTAGTCAAGGTAGCTGTGATGGTGCAACCATTTGGCACTCTGGTGAAAAACAATCGGCTGCGGCTGCAGCCATGGTAAATGCTTTTCAAATTCACAACCAAGAATGGGATTGTGTGCACGAAAAAGCCGTAGTACACCCTATGGCTGTAATTTTATCGGCTTTAACTGCCGTGGCCGAAGAACATAAACTATCAGGACAACAGCTTATTCAAGGTGTTGTTGCTGCGGTAGAAGTAGCAACAAGAATTGGTCAAAGTGCGACATCACCAATCAAGTTTTTCCGACCTGCTATTTGTGGTGCCATTGGCGCAAGTGCCGGCATTGCTAATATGCTTAATCTAAGCAAACAGCAAACACTAGACGCTATGGGGATTGCCTATAGTCATGGCAGTGGCACTATGCAAGCGCATATCGAAGGCTCACCTATGCTACCAATGCAAGTTGCCTTTAACGCTCGTAACGCAATTAATGCAATAACTCTTGCCCAGCAAGGATTTACCGGCCCACACAACTTTTTAGAAGGGCCTTTTGGTTACTTTAACTTAATGGAAGACAGCTTCGACCTGAGCTTACTTTTAAAAGACTTAGGCGAACACTACCAAATATGTGATGTTGCCCATAAACCATTCCCTACGGGTCGCGCTGCACACGGCACCATAGACGCTTTAATCGAATTACAGCAACAACATAACTTTAGCTCAGATGATATTGCGAATATCCATATATCGGCTCCAGAGCTTATTTGTCGATTAGTCGATCGTAGGCCATCCCCAACTATGGATGCTAACTACGCTAAGTTATGTAACGCCTATACCGCCGCGACTTATTTGTTAACTGGCAAAGTATCAGTAGAAGATTTCAGTAAACAAGCTTTAGTCGATCAGCAACGTCTGGCTTTAGCTGAAAAAATTATTACCGAGCAAAGTGACTGCCAAGATCCTAATGCTATGGTGCCACAAACTATCACGGTTAATTTAGTTTCAGGCCAAAGATTACAACTGACATTAGATAATGTATTAGGGCATCCATTACGTCCATTGTCAGCAAAACAGCAATTTGAAAAATTTAGTTTGTGTTGCCAATCGGCTCAAACACCTTTGACAGAAACTGAAATCACCCAATTACACCAAAAATTACAGCAACTTGAGAAGTTAGATTCGATCAATGAATTAATCCCCCTCATGTATAAAAAGAAAATTTAAAGGAAGTTTCATGAGTTACCCAACCTATTTTGAGTCTTTTGACGTAAAAGCCATGCTAAATGATTACCCTATTGGTGATGCATTTTTAGAAAAATACAGCACTGGTAGTAAAGATGAATTACAAGCATTTCAAAATCAACAGTTTATGAAATGTGTTAAGCGTGCTTGGGAGATCCCTTTTTACCAACGTTTATGGGGTAATGCAGGGGTAAAACCTGAAGACATCCAAAGTATAAAAGACATCGAAAAACTTCCTGTTTATTCAAAAACAGAAATTATGGACAGTGTTGCCGCTTACCCGCCATTTGGTGATATGCACGGTATGGACTTTAGTAAAGGCGACACAAACCACACTATGGTTTTACACACTACCAGTGGTACTACTGGCAGACCGCAGCCGTTATTTTTCTCACCAAAATCACGCGAAGTGCAAGGCTTATTACTTGGCCGAATTTACCGCATGCAAGGTTTAAAACCACATGAAATTGTTCATTCAGTTTACGGGCATGGCTTAATTAATGGCGGCCACTATGTGCGTGAAGGCGTAACTCATTACACTAATGCGTTATTTATGTCGGCTGGTACTGGCGTTGAAACTCGCTCGAAACAACAAGTTAACTTGATGAAAGATTTCGGCACTAACGTAATTATTGGCTTTGCTGATTACATTAAAAAACTCGCTGACACAGCGAAAGAAGAAGGCATTGAACCTGGTAAAGATATTCCAGTACGCATGATCTCAGGTCATATGGGCCGAGAATCTCGCGAAGCAATCTCTGAAGCTTGGGGCGGTGCAGAAATATTTGATTGGTATGGCGTTGGCGATACTGGCGCAATAGCAGGTGAAGGTCCTGATCACGACGGTTTATACGTGATGGAAGATGCTCACTATGTTGAAGTATGTGACCCAGATACCAACAAACCACTACCTAAAGGGGATATTGGTAACTTGATCGTAACCTGTTTATATAAAGACGATATATTCCCGGTAATTCGTTTTAATACTTGCGATGTTACTCGCATTAAAACCTCGCCATCAAAATTAGGTTTAGACCTTGACCGTATCGAAGGTTTCTTAGGCCGTAGTGACAATATGGTTAAGTTACGTGGTATCAATATTTATCCACAAGGTTTTGCTCCTGTATTAGAAAAACGCAGTGATTTTGCTGGTGATTATATCTGTATTGCTGATCGCGACAGTACTGGTCGTGACGAACTACTGGTTAAAGTTGAAGTAGAAGACATAAACAATTCCGATGTAAGTGCGTATCAAGCGTTATTAAAACAGAGCTTTGGTGTAGAAATGCCAGTAGAGCTAGCATCGAAAGGTGAATTAGCGCCACTAACGCAAACCGAAGTTCGTCAAAAACCAATTCGTTTAATCGATAACAGGTTCAAATAATAATGACTGCACTTGAGATCTTAAGCTTAGATTTAACGGCACAAAGACAATTGATTGAGCAAGGTGATATTTCTGCTGATCAGTTACTTGCAATGCAGCTTGCTCATAATGAGCAAGTTAACCCGCATCTAAACGCATTTATTTCAAGTGCCAAGCACATTTCGGCAACTGATGCTAAGCAAGCATTTGCCGGTATCAGTGTTGCGGTTAAAGATAATATTGATGTGCTTGGTTTTAACACCACCGCCGGCATGCTTACGCGTGAAGATAGCAAGCCGACGGACAATGCCTTTGCCATTAAAAAGCTACTAGCAAGTGGCATGAGCATAAGTGGCAAGCTTAATATGCATGAAGGTGCATTAGGCGCAACCAATGATAATCCACATTTTGGTAAATGCTTTAACCCACATAATCTTACCCATACCCCAGGTGGCTCATCAGGTGGCAGTGGCGTAAGTGTTGCTGCGGCTATGACACCACTTGCCTTAGGTACTGATACCATGGGGTCTGTTCGCATCCCTGCCGCTTATTGTGGCGTATTTGGTTTAAAAGCCAGTAAAGGTGCAATTAGTATTGGCGGCACGGTGATTTGCGCGAAAGAATTGGACAACATAGGTCCTTTAACCCGCTCTGCCCGTGATTTAAGAATCGCCTTAGAGATATTACAAGGCTTTGATAAAGACTGTCAGCAATCAAGACAAATCGACTACTTAGCAGAACAGACTAGCTATCAATTACTGGCGCCAAGTAATCTGGAGCAGCTTGGGGTTGAGGCTAATATTATTGAAAAATTCGAACAACAATTACAGCTACTTGTTGATGCAGGCCATAAAATAAAGCGTTTTAGCCTAGATTATGATTTTTCAGCTGCTCGCCGTGCAGGTTTATTGATTTGTGAAAAAGATATGTTGGTTGAACATCAATTTGACTACCAAAATAATCATCATTTGTTCTCGGCTGAGCTTGCTAGCATGCTCGATTTTGGCAATACAAAAGACGATGCAAGTGTCACTAAAGCAATTAATGTTTTAGCTAAAGCCGAGCAACTTGCGCAGCAAATATTTGCGCAAGCCGAGATTTTAGTTATGCCAACCGCGCCGCAACAAGCATTTGAATTTAGCCAAGCTGTGCCAGCAAATCAAGCCGACTTAACAGCCTTAGCTAATCATGCAGAGCTTGCAGCTCTTACTGCACCAATGCCAACTAACGAGTTACCAATGGGCATACAATTTGTAGGTCCTGCAGGTAGTGATTACCAATTAATTGGCCTTGCTGAGCAATATCAAACATTAAGTGGCTGGCAATATAAATTACCACAAGCGCTAGCCGACTTAATCTCTGGAGATAAATAATGGGGCCATTACAAGGCATTAAGGTATTAGATTTAAGCCGAATTTTAGCAGGTCCTTGGGCTACGCAAGTGCTTGCCGATTTTGGCGCACAGGTATGGAAAGTTGAGCGTCCAAACGCTGGTGATGACACCCGTAAATGGGGGCCTCCTTTTTTACAAGATGAACAAGGTAATGACACCAGCGAGGCCGCTTACTACCTAGCGGCAAACCGAGGAAAGCATTCAGTAACTATTGATATCACCTCAACAGAAGGGCAAAAACTAATACATCAATTAGCGGCCAAAGCCGATATTGTCGTTGAAAATTTTAAAGTTGGCGGCTTAAAGAAATATGGCTTAGATTATGAAAGCATGAAAGCCGTTAATCCAAGTATTATTTATTGCTCTATTACTGGTTTTGGTCAAACTGGGCCAGATTCAAAACGTGCTGGTTATGACGCCATGATCCAAGCCATGGGTGGCTTAATGAGTTTAACCGGCGTACCTGAGGGGCAACCGGGCGCAGGGCCACAAAAAGTGGGCGTTGCCGTGGTTGATATCATGACGGGTATGTACGCGGTAAGCGGTATATTAGCGGCATTGCATCACCGTAATACCACAGGTATTGGCCAATATATTGATTTAGCATTACTTGATACACAAGTGTCATGGCTTGCCAATCAAGGGATGAATTACTTAGTCGGCGAAAAAGTGCCAAAACCACAAGGCACAGCACACCCAAATATAGTGCCGTATCAAGCCTTTGCCACCAAAGATGGTCACATTATGTTGGCCGTTGGTAATGACAGCCAATTCCAACGATGTGTACAAGCATTAGGCGTGCCAGAGCTTGCCGAAGATGAGCGCTTTATTACCAATCAACTACGCGTGGCTAATCGTGAGCTTTTATTGCCATTAGTAAGCGCTGCATTTGCACAGCAAAATTTAGATTATTGGTTAGATGCACTTAATCAGGCAGGTGTACCATGCGGGCCAATCAATACATTAGATAGAGTTTACGCTGAGCCACAAGTACAGCATCGCGAAATGGTGATGGAACTCAATCATGCTAATGCCCCTAAAGTGAAGCAAGTGGCGAACCCAATTAAGTTTTCACAAACCAAGGTGGAATACAAAAAAGCACCGCCAATTTTAGGGGAAGATACAAACAATATTTTAACCAGTCAGCTAGGTCTAAGCCCTGAGCAGCTAAGAGAATTAGAAAAACAAAAGATTATTTAACTAACCGCACTGGTTTAGTCACCGCTTAATAATGACATTTAACAATGCAGTACAAGCTAATTTAATCAATTATCAGTGCTATAGCTATTGATAAACAGTTAACCGAATAAAGAGTAACTATGAACAAGTTAAACATGAACAAGTCAAATATGCCGCATAAAACAATCAGAGGCACGATAAAATATACCAGTAATAAACCTGAGCGTTTAGGCCATGTTCGTGGTCGAGAATATTTTAGCCAAACCGTTCATGCCAACGGTGCTCGAACTCTACGCGCACAAACAGAAATCGAAGATGCGCCAGCAGTATTACGTGATGTGGTTTACTCTGTCGATGAAAACTGGAAGCCACTCGATGGTTTTTCTCGCATTAGTGTTGGCGATGAATTTGTTGGCACTGGTTGGTATCGCTTTACTGATGAATATGCCGAGTGTGAGTCATTTACTAAAGAGCACGGGCGTCAAAGTCAAAAGTTACCTCTTGATAAGCCAGTATTAGCAGTGGGTGCACATCCTACTTGTGGTGATGCTTGGTTTTGTCAAATATTCAATATTGCTAATGGCCCGGGCCAGCAATTTTTTGAAAACCTAATGCTCACTTCTCCAGATCACCGTGGTGCAACTGGTCCTGAGCTTTTCCCTTTCTCTTACGGTTTACAATACGTAGGTAAAGAAGAAATTACCGTTGCTGCCGGTACGTTTAACGCATTACATTTTCAATTCGTAGAAACACCTGGTGCACTACCTGAAGATCACCCTTTATACGATGTTTGGTTTACTGATGACGGTGACTACATCTTCTTAAAAGGCCAAGTAGGTGGTTATATGCAAACCGCTTATGAACTTGAAGAATTACAAATTACTCATGGAGCAGACTAATGGCTAAATCACTACCAAGTTGGAGTGCGCTCGATAAACATGAACTTTTTCCACAAGTAAAAAGTGATGATGTATCGCGCTTAAACTTCCTTACTCATTTAAATATGCACTTATCGGGCAACGTTTTACCTGGCGTAAAAACGGCCTATGAAACGCAAGTGTTACCTGAATTTAAACAGCAACATGGCCGTGAGCCACAAGACAGACACGAAGTAAGAGAAGCTATGGATGACAATTCATATCTACAAATGTGGAGTGCTCTGCGCCGTAACACCATGGAAATGCGCCATCAATTGGGTCGCAGCATAGTATTAAAAGACAGTGATATCGTAACCACCAAAGTAAAAAATCTGCTTAGTGCTGGTGACAACATAGTACTTGATGATAACTGTACGTTGCCATACAACGTCAGCGCTGTTGATGTACATTGCCAACCTGGCTGTTACTACACCGAATATTTCGAAGATGATGTTACCGTAGCCAATAGCTATGACATTGGTATTTTTGTTACTACTGCTGGTTTACTTGGAGGCTTAAGTGATGGCGGTGGTCAAGGTTTAGGTAATTGGCTTGCGAAACAGCACCCAGATTTTAAACCGAAACGCATTTTAGATATCGGCTGTACTATTGGCCATAACGCCGTACCTCTAGCACAAGCATTTCCTGATGCCGAAGTGATCGCAATTGATGTAGCTCGTCCTTCTCTACGCTATGCAGCAGCTCGTGCTAAAGCATTAGGTGTGCACAACATCACATTTATGCAAATGGACGCTGAAGATATGGCTGAATTTGCTGATGAATCTTTCGATTTAGTGACCACAGCAATGTTTTGGCATGAAGCGTGTGACCGCTCAATGATTTCAATTTTAACTGGTATCAACCGAGTATTAAAAACCGGTGGTTTAACCATAAGTTTAGAACAGCCACAATACACAGATAAGCCAGTATACGAACAGTTTATCCGTGACTGGGATACTCTCAATAATAACGAACCATATTGGGGACGTATGCACGAGCGAGATTTAGCACAATGGCATAGTGAATGTGGTTTTGATGGCAGCAAACTGTTTGAAACAGGTGTCATATCAAAAGTAGACGAAAACATCTTTGGCAAAGCCGATGAAGGTGGCGAAGATTTTGGCCGCGCACCAGTTTGGAATGCTTTTGGTATTTGGAAATAAGTAGTAGGAATAATTATGGATTTCGCAGAAAAATTAAGCTTGGCCAATACCCGTGCTAAAGGTAAACGCCCACAATATTTACAAGACAAGCAAACCGAGCAAGTAATGGCTATTACCATGGCATTAGCTATGGAGTTACACAGCACCAAAGAACGTTTAGCTAGCCTTGAGTGTTTATTAGCAGATAAAGGTATTATCAGTCGTGATGAGTTAGATAACTTCCAACCAAGCGCTACCGAGACCGCAAAACGTTCACTAGACACGCAAGAGTACCTAAACCGAATCTTGCTAGTACTTGATCAAGAAAAACAAGCAATGACAAGTAACGATAAAAGCGTTGCTGAGGTTTTAGAAGAACTTAAAGACTAGGAAATATTATGCTCAGTTGGCGATTAATTACCGTGCCTCTCAAATTATTACTTTTAACAATAGTTGTTTATATTGCATGGGTATTAATCGCCTATCGCGATATTGATGTGAGCGAACTTGAGCAAAAATATGGCGGTGATAACCTACAAAAACTCAATGTCGACGGTGTAAATCTACGCTATAAAGTTGAAGGTAGTGGCCCACCGCTAGTCCTTATTCATTCTCACTTTTATAGCATGCGTCAATGGCAAGCGTGGGTTGATATTCTTAAACACGACTTTACTGTTATTCGCTACGACTTAACTAGCCATGGTTTAACAGGTCCTGATCCGACAAACGATTATTCACGCCAGCGTGCCACACAACTTTTACAAGGTTTGCTCGATCATTTAAACATAACGAAACCTAGCATAGCGGGCTCTTCAACGGGTGGTGGTATTGCTTATGTTTATGCCGCTAACAATCCAGATAACATTGAAAATTTAATCCTAATCAACACTCCCGGTATGCCTAAGGTAAGCAATAAATATATGGAAAAAGAGCTGCCGAGCTGGGGTGGATTTATCTTTTATTTATTACCAGAGTCTTTATTTAGAGGCTTCCTTGAAGCACCCATTATTGATGATAGTATAGTGACTGATGAGTTACTTACTGAGTTTCATCAAATGTATCGTCGCAGCGGTAATCGTATGGCGGAATATGATCGTATGCGTGGTTATGAGAAAGCTGACATAACCCCTATTCTTAATAAGATCACTGCGCCTACCTTAATATTGTGGGGAGAGAAAAACCCACAACTACCGGCCGAACACGTACAACAAATCGCAAGCAAGTTAATCAATGCAAAAACAGTAGAAAGCATCATTTATCCAAACATTGGTCATGTGATCCCGCTAGAAATCCCAAGCCAATCAGCTATGGATGTAGCTAAGTTTATTAAACAACAAAGTGAACCTGTTCGCCAAAGACAATAACAAAAAGAATAAGAGAACCTATGCGTACCATTAAAGCACTTATCACCACAGTTTTTTTAAGTTCAATTTTATTAGCTTGTAGTGAACCACCGGTATTACCCAAAGCAAATCCTTTAGACATGAGCAGCGAGCAATTAGCGCAAATAAGTTTTATTGATGCCGGTAACTTAACGGTTAGTGCAGTTAAGAATTTAGTCATTAACGACAGCAAAAACGATAGAGAAATTACATTTAACCTTTATTACCCAAGCACTGGTGGTAATTACCCATTGGTACTTTTCTCTCATGGTAATTTTGCCAGTAATGATAAATACGATAACGTCATTAATCACTGGGTAAGTCATGGTTATGTGGTGATTGCGCCTAATCATCAAGACTGCTGTGGCATGGTCAGTGGCATTATGAATAGTCTTTGGTATGGTAACTTTGGCCTTATTGAAGAGCGCATGAAAGACTTTAGTTTTATTCTCGACAACTTAAGCTTAATTGCCCAACAACAAGACATTAAAGGTAAAGCCGATTTAAATAACATTGCTGCTACAGGTCATTCTTTCGGCGCCTTTTCGGCGCAACAATTTGGTGGCGCAGGTACTTATAATACTGATGATGAGCAATACCACTATTACCGAGATGAACGCATTAAAGCCATTGTTGCAATTTCTCCTCCTGGGCCAATGTTTGATGAAATAACTGAAGACAGTTGGCAACAAGTAACGACTCCAATGCTTGTAACAACCGGTACTTGGGATATGGACGCGAGTTTCTTCCCAGAATGGCAATTGCATAAAATGTCATTTGATACCGCAAAGGCCAATGATAAGTACGCGTTAATTACGCAAGGTGCCGATCATTACTTGGGCAATTTAATTTGTCGCCCAGAGCGAGAAGCTGCGCCACAAACAGATGCACTGAATATGCTCAACGCAACCAGTACAGCATTTTTAAATGCGTATTTAAAAAATGATGAAATATCATTAGCCTTTATTAACAGTGATAAATTAGATAGATTAACTAATGGTTTCTCGGTGCTTAAACAACGGTAAATAGAAAACTTCCAGAAAAACTATTTATAGGAAAAAATTTATGCTTAATTACATGCTACTAATTTATGCATTAATACAACTTAGCTTATTAATATGGACCTATAAATGGGACTACCCAACATCATTAAGGTTGTGGGTATTGCGAGCTATGCTTTTTGGTATGTTTTATGACAATTTAATTCAAGGTACAGGCTTTTTATACATTAGCGATGCTTGGTTTGAAAGCGCGAGTAGCCTGCGTTTTCTCTTACATGCCACAATACTGCCATTTTTAACTATTTTTGCTCTATCAATAATGCAACGAGCAGGTGTAAAAATAGCCAGAAATAAACTCCTTATGAATGCCTGCTGGCTCTTTACCTTTGCTGCACTAGGCTTTGGTTTATATCATGAAGCATTTCTACTTGAGCTTGCACCGATCACTGTAATGGGGGTAGAGAAACTGGTAAGTACGTCAGGTATGCCGCCTATTGCTACCATATTAACCAATATCATTATTCTGCCAATGGCTGCTGCTATTTGGAAAGTCTCTGGGTGGAAATGGATGTTTCTCGGCTCACTATTTATCTTTGTGCTAAATGGTGCAACAGGGCCTAAACCGTGGGGTTTTATCGTTGGAAATTTTGCCGAAGTAGTCTTTATTGTAAGTTTATTATTTACCGAACGTAAGTTTATGCGTAAACATTAACTTTGTATTGAATAACCCCTAATTAATCCCTTTAAAATGGTGAATAGTGTAAGCATAAAACTGTCAACTATTCACCATAGCAACTTATAATTCTTAGCTAAAACCTCCCGCTGCCTTACAGCACAATAATTTCGGACAGCTAAAAGCTGCTATTCCTTCTATTGAAAATTAAACTATAATTTTGATAATATTTGCTGATTAATGATACTCATGAGTATGAATTCATAAGTAAAGGAAGGATCCTTGTTAATATGTTTTGGCTAATTAAGAAAAAAATAGTTGCTAAAGCCAGTAAAATAAACTTGCTAAATAAAGAGCAAAAAAAGTTAACTTTTTTGCTTTATAGCTTCCCTTTTACTTATATCTTGCTGCTTACCTTTGCCTTTAATAACGCGACACCAGATAGCGTCTTTAGCTTTTTTTATGTTTTTACTATCCCTACACTTTACTTTATCACCCTCAGCCTAGTTACCTATTTACTGTCTAAATTAATCTGGACTAAAGCTTTTTTGTGGTTGCTTGTTGTTCCTAAAATACTTTTAGATATATTCCTACTAGCCGATTTCTTCGTGTTTAATGTGTACCGCTTTCATATAGATTTACTTTTTATCAAAATGTTAATTTATGATTTTTCTGGAATTGGCATATCGATAGGTTTAACCCTATTTTCGCTAGTAATTGTGAGTATTATCGTAGCGATAAATTTAATGATTTTTAAAAACCACTCAAAGTGGCCAAAATTGAAATTTTGGAAGTGGCAAACAAGCATCATCTGCCTATGTCTAGTTGGTCAAATGTTACATGTAGTTGGTTTTGAATATAAAGATAAATCCTATACACAATACACTCCTTTCTTGCCTTATTATCCACCTTTAACGTCAAGTTTTTTAATGATTCAGTTAAAGAAAATTGCACCAGAAACGTTTCCTCAAAAATCTGAAGCATCGACTGAGTATGTAGAAAATCTCCTGAAAAATAAAAAAGTAGAGGGTACGCTTAACTACCCTATGGCAGAGATGCAATGTAATGTAAGCGCAGAACAAAAACATAATGTTTTAATGTTTGTGATAGAAAGTTGGCGTTTTGACGCCATGAATGCCGAGGTATCGCCCAATATTTATAAATTTTCTCAGCAAAGTTCTGTTTATAACAATCATTTTAGTAGCGGTAGCGTAACAGTTAATGGCTTATTTGGCCTTATGCATGGTTTGCACCCTTCGTATCGAGACTATGTAAATGCTTCACCATATACCAATCAGAGCTTGCTAACTAAAACGCTAGCATCACAAAATTATGAAATTAGTGCTTATACATCTTCTTGGCTTGACAGGTTTTCTTTAAAAGCAATGATGTTTGGTAAAATAGCTGATGAACGATATATAAATTATCGACAAAACAGCTCATATATTAACGATATAAATGTTGTTAACGTCTTGCTCAGTAACTTAAATAGCCCTCAACATAAACCTTGGTTTAAATTTACTTTTTTAACATCTTCACATCACCCTTATAGGTACCCTGAAGAGCACGCAGTATTCAAACCTATTAGCAAAGACCCTGAAGCGTTTATATTCAATAAATATATAGACCATATTCCCTTTATCAATGATTCAAAAAATTCAGTTCGTTATATCGATGAACTGTTTGGCCAGATTTTAGAAGCGCTATCAACAACACAACAGTTCGATAATACTATGATTATTGTTACCTCAGATCATGGTGAAGAATTTAACGATAACCAACAAGGTTATTGGGGGCACGGCAGTAACTTTACAAAATACCAAGTAAAAGTACCTATGATCATTAAAATGCCAAAACAAAAAGTAGCTAGGAATATAACCAAAAGAACAGCTCATATTGATATAGCGCCCACTATCTTGACCAATATTGCCGGTTGCACAAATCCAGTAGAGCAATACAGCAATGGCATTAATATTTTTCCAGAAGAGTATATCAAGCCAACTAGACCGCTAATAATTTCAAGCTATAAAAATAAAGCTTATTTAATTGATGATAAAATTTATGAAACCATGCTTGGTATCGATAGTTATAATGTGAATGACTTAAGCCAAGAAAATTCAGAATATAACTATATTGAGATTCAGAAGTTAAAACAGCAAGAAACTATTTTTATGCGCTAGATTTTAATGATTTCAGGTTTAATCTAAAAAGTTATTCGTTAACTTTAAAACCATTAATTATTTAATCAAAATTTAAACCTTTTTCAAATTTCATCCGTATTAACAAAGACTATTCAGGTCCATTAATGCAAATACGGATGAATTATGGCTTTTCTTAAACTTTGGCAAAATAAAATAGAGGCGCACCGTGGCGTCTATAACTTTGTTTGGTTTAAAGTGTTTTGGTTTTCAGCCATCATTTATCAAGATGAAGCTATTTTACTTGCTTTACTGGTATTGTATTTTACTAGCCTAAAGCAAGTTACAACGCACCTGACTCATTATTTATTATTCGCCGGAATTGGCATCTGCATAGACTTCTTTTTATACCAACAACATGTATTTGCATTTGCTCATGCTAGCTTCCCTCTTTGGTTAGCCTTGCTATGGATAGGTTTTGCTACCACCATAAAGGCCTTTTTATCATTTTTGCAAAAAAAACTGTTGCTGGCAGCTTTACTTGGCTTATTCGCCGGCCCTATAAGCTATTATTTTGCCATGCAACTTAATGCTGTTAGCTTCCCGCAACCATTAGCACAAACACTGATTATATTAGCCATTATTTGGGCTATTTTGTTACCACTGCTACTTGTATTAAACCATAGCCTCAGCGTTGCAAAATCATCAGTTATGCTTGATACAAGCAAGATGTTAAGTAAGGAGAAATAAATGCACATATTATTGAAAGCGGTATCTACTTTTTTACTATTAAGCGCTTTATCTGTAGCTAATGCCACGATTGCCACAGAAGTTTCTTCAGACAGTACAGGTAAAACTGAGTTTAGCGAATATCAATTTACCAAAGTTGGCGAGGCTGAATTATCGGTATTGTTTTGGTCTATTTATAACTCGACCTTGTATAGTTTAGATGGCTCATTTAATGAAAATCAAAGACCATTAAAGTTAGAAATCAATTACTTTCGCGATATTGAAGCTGCAGATTTGATTAGCAAAACCGCAGAGGAGTGGATGCAACAAGGGCTTAATCATCACAATCAAGAGTTATGGCTACAACAGTTAACAAACATTTGGCCTAATATTAAAGAAGACGACACCCTTACTTTTATAGTTGATGAGCACAATAACAGCTACTTTCTATTTAATAAGCAAAACATTGGCCATATTAACGATCAAGAATTTGCCAACCATTTCCTTGCCATTTGGTTGTCAGAAAAAACTAGCAGACCTAAATTAAGAACTAAATTACTTGGAATAACAAAATGAAAAATATCCTGATAGTACTATTAAGCATGTCCATGCTAATAAGCTGTAGCCATCAAATCGAAGACTACAAAAATACTAAGCCTAAATTTGTACTAGAAGAGTTTTTTAACAATAAACTGATCGCCAGAGGCATTGTTCAGGACTACAGCAATAAAATGACACGCCATTTTTGTGTCGAAATAGATGCCAACTGGCAAGCTGATGGCGATAATTTAGTAGGTACAATAGACGAAGAGTTTTACTTTGATGATGGTGAGCGACAAAACCGAATTTGGTCTATTACACGCATAGAGGATAATGGCAAAGTATCTTACCAAGGTACAGCTAATGACGTGCCTGAGTTAGCGTATGGCAGCAGTGAAGGTAATGCATTTAGATGGCAATATGAGTTAAGTGTAGCAATTAAAGATGATGATGGTGGCTCAACAACGTATGTGTTCGATGTTGATGATTGGATGTATCAACTCGATGAGAATTACATGTTCAACCGCTCTTCGTTAATAAAATTTGGCATTGAAGTTGGGCAAATTAGTATCTACTTTGATAAGCAAACACCTTTTCAACAATGCCAAGCAGCATAATTAGGTAAGTTTGAGTTATTCGAATACACTATGCTAGATGACTATATTTACTCAATTATTAGCGGACGTTCGCGCTTGTAGCTTATGTGCTTCACATCTTGAGCATGGAGTGCGACCTGTTGTTCAAATTAACCCTAAAGCTAAAATTTTGATCGCTGGGCAAGCACCGGGAATAAAAGTTCACGAGTCGGGTGTTGCCTTTAATGATGCCAGCGGTGACAGGCTGAGACAGTGGATGGGAGTCGACAAAAGCACCTTTTATGATGACAGTAAAATAGCCATTTTACCTATGGGGTTTTGCTTCCCAGGCACAGGTAAATCAGGAGATTTACCTCCAAGACCAGAATGTGCACCTGCTTGGCGAGAGAAGTTATTAGCACAATTACCAAACTTACAGCTTACCTTGGTGATAGGTAAATATGCACAGTCATATCATTTAAATAATAACAAAAGTACAGTTACACAGACGGTTAAATCATGGCAAAGTTATTGGCCAAATCAGTTGCCTTTACCACACCCTAGTCCGAGAAATAATATTTGGTTAAAGCGTAACTCGTGGTTTGAAGGTGAGGTTATCCCTCATTTGCAACAGCGCATTGCCAAGCTACTCTAACGGCTCATACCATTTCCATTAATTATGTGATTGGTATTACATCATAAAACCGTAATAGTACAACGGAAATGATGACAAGCCAGTTGCATACATAAAAACCATGGTTGTATAGCCTAATGGTCGATGTACTTTTCTAAAGGCATTGGTTTTTGGTGGTAGTTTGAACTTTTTAATCGATAACGTCATTAAAACTATCCACAGTAAAGCAGTAATTATGGCAACAAAGGTATGACCCCACATCCAATAATTTAGCGTGTTGCTACCATAATAAGCACTTTCTTTAGTCAGCTGTGCCATACCACCTGAAAGCTTTAAATCTGCCTCAAATAAAATCACAGCAATAGCTAAAACAATGGAAAGGCCTATTTGTATTTTAGAGTGAGTTGCATAGTTATTAGCTCGTGCCTTACGCCAAGACACGAATAAAATAGGCATAATGATCATAAATGCGACAATAACGATATCCATCATTAAATCTGCACGAGTACCAAAAAAACCTTGTGGGAACATAACTATCTCCTCATCTTATTGTTTTTATTACTTGTTTACGTTTGATCTGCTAGTTGTTTTTTAGCACTAACTCAACCAATTCGCCAGCAGGACCACGATATAATTTTACCTCTGAACTGCCATAGTAACTGTCATTTACAGTCACTAAAGATGCTAATTCATCAATATCTGATGGAAACTCACTTACTTCTAAGGTCATTAAGGCAATACCTGCCGGTAAGCCTGCATTAGAATTACTATTACCGGATTCAACTTGGTCAATCTCTATTAACGACTCACCTTTAAACTGTAATGTCGCCACCGGATATTGATGACTAATATCAATGTTATGATAACGGTTAAGTACAGTAATTTTGGTATCGAATGACAAGCCTTTATGACTATTTATGTGTTCATAAAACGCTAAACTTGCGGCTCTATCGGGGCTCTTTAATACAGGAATAAATAAGCAATCTAACTCGGCATCTGTCATTGGTAATTCAAACGGAGGAACCGCAGCTTTTATCTCGGTTAAATACAAAACCTCACCGACAGGGCCTGCGACTTGCATTGCTTTTATGGCATCGCTTAATTCTAAGTTTGCCGGAGCACCTAATACGCTAAAGTCAGTAGAAAGTTTAGCTGCACATTGATCCACATTAGCAACGTTGACCTCAAGTGACATCCAGCCATAATTGGCCAATGGTGTCACTTTTTCAGCCGTTTTGTCGCTTATAAGTCTTAACCAATTAGCGCCACTTGGCGAGGTTAGTATAATTTGCTCAGCGCCCGCTAAATGCGGACTCTGCCAAAAATCGGCTTGCTCTTTACTAATCACACCTGGTTGCGCTGCACTCATAGAGAAATTAGCCTGATAAATACGGCTAACAGCATCTATGTCAGCGCACACTAAACTTGCACCTATCACTGGCCCGGCAATAGGGCCATTAGTATTTACGCTTGCTTGAGTCGCATTACTCATATTTTTGTCCGTTCGCTAAGATCTCATCGGTGCCAAGTAGTTTATTCAAACCGCCTAAATCAAGCATACGATCTTGATATGGCTTAGTGTTTTGGTTTTCTTTTAAACTCGCTAAAAACTCTTGCGCCATAAATGTATAAGCTCGCACCATAGCACCAGGGAAAATAACTAATGAGTAACCCATATCTTGTAAGTCTGATGCCGCTTTAATTGGTGTAGAGCCACCCTCAACCATATTCGCTAATAACGGTACTTTACCATTAAAGGTTTGGTTAATAATCTGCATTTGCTCAAGATTTTCCGGAGCTTCAATAAATAACATATCTGCGCCAGCTTCATAATATGCTTTAGCACGAGCAATTGCTGCATCAAAGCCTTCAACCGCAATTGCATCGGTACGAGCAATGATCATGGTATCTGGGTTTTCACGAGCATCAACAGCAGCTCTCACCTTACCAGCCATTTCTTCTTTTGATATAAGTGCCTTGCCTTTTAAATGACCACAGCGTTTAGGCATCACTTGGTCTTCTAATTGAATTGCCGATGCGCCCATGCGCTCAAATAATTTAACTGTACGTTGGGTATTAATGGCATTACCAAACCCCGTATCGCCATCAACAATAATAGGAAAATCAACACGTTCACGAATTACCGCTAGAGTTTCAGCGACTTCGTTCATACTCACTAGGCCAATATCAGGACGACCAAAGCGCGTATATGCAATGCTAGCACCAGATAAGTACATAGCGTTAAAGCCACCTTGCTGAATTAACGACGCAGACAAACCGTCATAGCCACCTGGGGCAATTAAAATTTCTTTATCATTGATTAATTTACGTAATGTTTTTGCATGCATCTTGGCTATTTCCTACGACTTATTCTTATTTTGTAAAAATGGCATTAAGCCACCAGCACGAACGATTTCCATTAATTGCTCAGGGATCGCTTCACACTGATATTGTTCGTTTTTACTATGATTAATGATTATGCCCTGCTCCGGTTGAACACTAATTTGGTCACCTTTAGTTATTTTATCTGCTTCACTACAGACTAAGGCTGGTAAGCCTAAATTAAGGGCATTACGATAAAATATACGAGCAAAGGACTTTGCTATAACGCAACTAACGCCTAGCTCTACCAAAGCTTGCGCCGCTTGTTCTCGCGATGAACCTATACCAAAGGCTTCCCCTGCGGCAACGACATCGCCTGCTTTAACTTCTACAGCAAAGCTAGTATCAATTGCTTCAAAGCAGTGCTTAGCCAATTCATTCATTGGCTTTTTCATATATGGGCCTGGGGCTAAGATATCAGTGTCGATATTATCGCCGTAAACCCAGGCGCTACCTATTGTGGTTTGTGCTGTTTCGCTCATTGGATACTCCTACAAAAATTCACGTGGGTCAGTGATTACACCGGTTATTGCAGCAGCGGCCACAGAATATGGAGAGCCTAAATATACTTCTGAATTTGGTGAGCCCATACGGCCTTTAAAATTACGCGAGGTTGACGATAAGCATACTTCACCGTTAGCAATTGCACCTGCCCCCATACCTGCACAAGCACCACAGCCAGTAGGCAAAATTATTGCGCCAGCAGCGGTTAATATTTCTAGGGTACCGTCTGCGGCCGCCTTATTAGTAGTACTTGCCGAAGCTGGGGCTACTAATAATCGAGTTGAACTCGCAACTTTTTGGCCTTTTAAAACTTCGGCAGCCATATGTAAATCAGATAATTTGGCGCCTGTACATGCACCTATGTATGCTTGATCTATCGCTACATTATTGTAGGTATCAACATCATCAGTATTTTCAGGGCTGTGCGGGGCTGCAATTTGTGGCTTTAATTGACTCGCATCAAAGGTATGCTCAGCATAATAGTGAGCATCAGCGTCACTTTGCCAATCATTAATATTGCCAGGGAAAGTTTTACCCGCTGTTGTAATTGCTTCTAGGGTTGTTGCATCTGGAGCAATAACCCCGGTTTTTGCACCAAGCTCTGCCGTCATATTACATAACACCATGCGCTCTAACATATTCATGTTAGCCACCGCCTCGCCTGCAAATTCAATTACTTTATAATTGTTATTTACACCTAAATGCTTACATAAAAACAGCATAATATCTTTTGATGAAACGCCTTTAGCAAGCTGACCTTGCCAATTAACTTTTATTGACTCAGGTACTTTGATCCAAATTTCACCTGTCGCTAACACACCAGTCATTTCAGTAGCGCCAATACCTACCATAAAGGTACCAAATGCACCTCCTGTTGGAGAATGTGAGTCCCCTCCTACCAGAAAGTTACCAGGCATCAAGTGGCCCTTTTCAGCCATCATTACGTGACAAATACCTTGCATGTCGTAGAAGTTAGTAATGCCATTATTTTTAGCCCAACGTCTAGTTAAAGCTAAAATCTCAGCGCTCTCTGCATCTGTAGCAGGAACGAAGTGGTCACTTACCAACACAATCTTACTTGGGTCAAATACTTTGGCATTTAATTGCGATAATCTATCTTCTACTCGGCGCGGCCCTGAAGAGTCGTGCATTAGCACGTTATCTACTTTACAAGTGATCAATTCACCAGGGTTTACCGATTTCACGTTAGCTGCTCGGGAAATGATTTTTTCAGCTAAAGTTTGCGCTTTTAATACGTTAGTCATCTAACATCCTCTTAACAGGCAATGTCATTATTGTTAAATCTACTATACCATCTTAGAAACATAATGATATATTAGTATATCATTATGATTTTTGATTTTGACAAATGTCAGATGCTAGGTGACATTTTCTGCAATAGCTTGCATGATGAATGCATCAAACAATATTTTTAAACTGGTAGATCAGGGTAATATGGATAATTTAAAATTAGACATTAATGGTGACATCGCATTATTAACCATTAATCGAGCTGAAAAACGCAACGCATTTAACCAAGCAATGTGGCGTCAGTTGCCATTACTTTTAAATGATGTCGCCAAAGCTAAGGTGCGTATTCTGATCTTACAAGCAAGTGGCGAGAAAGCCTTTTGTGCAGGCGCGGATATAGACGAGCTAACAGAAATGTTAACCAATAAAACCGAGCTAAAAGTAAATAATCAATACATTCAAGAAGCACAACAAGCATTAGCAAACTTACCTGTTGTGACAATTGCAGCGATTAACGGCGCCTGTATGGGCGGCGGATTAGGATTAGCCATGGCGTGTGATTTCAGAATTGCGGCCAAACATTCTAAATTCGCAATTACTCCAGCTAAGCTGGGCTTACTTTATAGCGTTGCAGATACCAATCGTTTATATCAGTTGGTTGGCTTAAGTAAAGCCAAAGAGTTATTAATGCTCAGCAAAGTTTTAGATGCTGAACAAGCCGTTAGCTATGGTTTAATTAATAGCTGTTGTGCAAGTGAGCGATTAATTGATGAAGTTAAACTTTTATGTCACCAACTACTCGCCAATAGTGCTACTAGCCAAATAGGTATTAAGCAGACATTAAACCATCTGTCGGGTGAAAATCCAGTTAGCCAAGAAGAGTTAGAACTATTGTTTTTACAAGCCTTTGATGGCGATGACTTTGCCGAAGGCAGTTCTGCTTTTCTAGAAAAGCGACCAGCAAATTTTAACAAATAAAGGCGATTAAAGTGACAATATCAGAACAAGCATTAATTAATCAAGGCTGGCAACTATGTGCAAATGTCTCTGGCTTTTCAGCTTTTATCGGTCCTTTTTATCAACGCCAAGAAGAAAACAAACAAGGTGATGCGCAAATAATTAGGGCACTACCTTTACAGCAACATCACCAAAATCCCGAAGGTGTTATTCACGGAGGGGTTTACACCGCCATGGCTGACTTTTGCATCTACCGCGCTATTGGCGATGTCATTGGTCATGAGGTTAAATTTGCCACCATTAACTTAAATTGTGACTTTTTAGCGGCGGCTTTAGCAGAAGATGAAGTATTAATGGGAAAAGGTAAAATAACTCGATTAACTAAATCGGTTATTTTCGCTGAAGGACTTATTTATACCAAGCGCCGAGAAATACTTCGTGCCACAGGTATATGGAAGATATTAGGCTAAGCGTACTTAGCCTAATAGTTAATCAGATTACTGACCAAACGCCATAAATGCCGCTTGCATTTCATCAATACCTTGCTTCACCGCTTCATCTTTTAACACCCATGCCCACCAAGACGATAGAGTTTCAAAGTCTGCTAAAATATTTTCACAGCCATAAATCTTAGGCGTAGCAATAGTAAAGTACATGGTTGTCGCTAGGGCAATATCACCTAAATTCAAGCTACGCTGCTGAAAGTCACCTTGAAGTTTTAATAGTTGCTCACCCTTAGCTAGCTCAGCTTTAATTGCATTAACTTCCTGTTCTGCATCAATATCTGTTTTCATCAATAAAGCTTTAAACATAGGGAATAATGACGGCCCCAAATGTAAATCAGCATAGCGGCCTAGCATCGACATCTGCGCTTTAGCAAAAGCATCGCTTGGCGACAAGTTAGAGCCTGAAGTTGTTTGCTCTAAATACTCCATGATCACCCAAGATTCAGTAATACACTGACCATCATCGAGCTCTAATACCGGAATTTTACCAAGTGGATATTTAGCAAAGAACTCTGGAGTACGAAGTGCAGGCTCTGGTGCACAAACTTCAATTGGCAGGTTATTTTTGGCAATTTGAATGCGAACCCTAGTAGCATAAGGGGAAAAATTAGAGCTTAATAAGCGCATCGAGCTTCCTTTTATTCTTGTTGTTATTTTATTATTTTTATTGTTTACGGATTAATTAGATGCATACCAATTGCAGCATTTACGATCAGTCCAACCCAAATTAAATAAACAAATGGGCGTACTTTAGCTAAGGTATTTTGCAATCGTTTATCTACTTCAGGGCTTGGGCCGTTTTGCATCATTTCGACAAAGTCTGGTACAAATGGTTTTAGCATTACTCGAATACCTAAACCACACATAACTAAAGCAGCAAAAACAATCAGTTTCCACGCTAAATATTCGGCATGAACCACTAAAGGTGAAGCCGATAACAGTGTATCTAAGGCGGCAGCAAAGCATGCAAGGATCACCACAATTCTAAATTTAAAATCGAACTTAGTTAGTGGTGCCACAAATGCCTTACCATGGCCAAAGTGAATCGCTAACACCATAGCTAACCAAATAGCACATACTAACCAAACAGCAACCATGCCCCATACAGGCATAGTGATTAAGCCATTGTTGTAAGCCATTTGAATACCTGGGCCTAAGATAAGAGCCATACAGATACGAGGCCCTTGATCGACGCCCATCATAATAGTTAATGCGGTGCTTCTTTGCTGCGCTGACAGGCCTTCTTTAGCTACAAATTTCGACGCATAAAAAGTACCTAAATCGCCACCTAACCAGTATACGAAAAATACAATGTGTAATAATTTTAATAATAAATATTCGGTCATTCGACTTACCATGAACACCCGTTATACAACAGGTTTTTGAGTTTATATGCTATGTATAACAAGGATTTGATTAAAGGGAAATGACATTAGACAACTTGCATTTGTTACATTTGTTCTGTATCTATAACATTATGGTTTTAGATGTATTTTTAATCATAAACATCAGATACAATAAGCAATTAAAAAAATAATGGCATCTGGCGCTAGTAAATATTTTAAAAGAGTAGATATAACAATATGACATTTGAAGAATTACTTAATGACCCGCGTTTGGGTCAAGCACTAAAAAGTGACGTTCCAACTCCTTTGTACCATCAAGTTTATTTGTTCTTAAAAGAGAAGATTCATTTAGGAGATATTCCTTTTGGAGAAAAGATGCCAACTGAGCATCAATTATCCGAAGCGTTTTCTGTATCTCGAATTACTGCCAAACGCGCCATGGATGAGTTAGCCGAAGAAGGTTATATTTCTCGTCGTCGTGGTAAAGGTTCACACGTTATTTATAAAAACCGTGCCGAGCACGTAGCTGCGCCATTATCTGGTTTACTTGAAAACCTAAAAGTTTTAGGACAAGAAACGCAAGTAAAATCTCTTGGTTTTAAACGTGCGATTCCGCCATTAGATATACAAGAACGCTTTGGCATCGGCCCAGAAGAAGAATTGATCCAATCAATTCGTGTACGTTCAAATGATGGCATCCCATTTGGTTATTACGTAAGTTGGACTCGTGATATCGGTGATAGCTACAATGAAGATTCATTACAACAAAGCACTCGTTTAGAATTATTTAAACAAGCTGGGGTTCATTTAGATAACGTAGAGCAAAGCATCACGGCAACGCTTTCTAATATGGATACAGCATTAGTTTTAGACATCCCAACCGGTCGTCCATTATTGTTATTAGACCGCTCTATGTACGATAGCGAAGGTAAGTTGTTTGATCACCTGTACGCTATTTACCGCCCAGACAAGTATCAATTCGACATGAAATTCTCAATGAAATAAAAGCCGCCAAGATAAAATCAAGGTGTCAGACACCTTGATTTCATGCTTTTTGTAGAGTGATCTGCCAAAGCATTTCAGGTGTTTGTTGCCAACTATATTGGCTTAAAATACCATCTTTATTTAAGAAACATTGCGCCCCTTCTTCCTGATAGTGCTCACTATTAAATTGATACTTTTTACCTTTGCCACTAAAACCTAAGTACTTTGCATTACGCTGATCAAAACTTGGCTTTAACTTATCGTTGTAGCTAGCTGTTAAGCGAATATCTGGCACTAAAACTTGTGTTGTTTTTGACTTACAAGCCAGTAACATCTCTCCAGTAAATATTCGCAATAATGGAAAAATAACCATACCTGGATTTTTACCATGCTTTTGAAAAATATCTCCAGGGTGAGACTGTACCAATTTCCAATTTCCTTCATTGTCTAACTGATATTTTGCATCAATATCATCATTATCGTCTTCACTGTAGCTAAGCTCTATAGTTTTATTATTTTCAGTAATATGCGCTTTTACCGAAAGTTTCATCGCATAATTTTTACTATAACGCACGCTACGAACAATAGTAATATCGCCATTTTTTAATATTTGCCAAGGCTCTTCAATATCAGTATTTTTACCATTTAATTGATATAAATAGGTCCCTTGGTCAAACACGGTAAAATGTTGCTTTTGAATGTTTGTTAACGGGGTAAATTTGTCTAATAATGCTAAATTCATAACTATCCTTGTTTAGCTAATAACTTCAATTAATTCGATCAACAAACCATCTGTTGTTTGCGGGTCAAGATAAACCATTTTTTTACGGCCCATATCAATCACGCCATTTGGCGTAACATGCCCAGGGGAAATATTTTTAGTAGCTAAAGCAGCAACAGCTCCTTCAATATCAGTGACCTGCCAGGCGACATGGTTGATACCTGCTCCGCCACTGGCGCTATTATTTAATAAGGTTTTAAATTCTGCGCTAATTGGTTCAATTAATTCAAACTCACAGCCTTGAACATTAATAAATGCAAAGCGAGTTAACACTTCAGGACCACTAATTTCATAATCAGGGAAAATAATAATATCGTCATCAGTTACCCCATATACACGCTTAAAATTATCTACTGCTTGCTTTAAGTTAGGCACAATATAACCTACATGTTGCAAACCAATAATATGATCTTTTAACTGTTTATGAATTTGTTCATTACCCATAATGTGAAAGTCCTATTTCAGTATTTTCTGCTTCTAATGCTTTAACAAGTGTTGCCGTAGGCTGCCAAGGGCGATGAGCAAGTAAGTCAGTATTGGCAGACATAAGTTTATTTGTCGCCGCATGCGGATGTATCGTTGCCAAGGTACTGTGCGATACTTGCTGGGTGACTAGTGGGTTATTAATATAACCGTCAAATTTACGCTCTTGCCACGGAGTAAGGATGGTAAAATCTCTTTCAAGTGTTGCAATAACACCAGCATATTCAACGTCATCAAAATGTTTCGTTCTACTTGATGAGACAACACATATGCGGTTTTCTGCTGCCCTTGAAAGTAACCCGTATTGGGCTTCCCATGGCTCTTGAATATCGATTGGACAAACGAGTATATGCACACCTTTTAATGCGGCAACTTTAACTATCTCGGGGTAACTCGCATCATCACCGGTTAGTAATGCAATTCGTCCTAAGGGCGAATCGAATGTGCGTAATTCAGCACCATGATTACTCCAGCCATGGCGCTGGCAAAAGTGCAATAACGGCTGACTAAATAAAATACCTTCTTGGCTGATTAATACTGCCACTAAGGTTTCTTCTATTACTATTGATGTAGCAATTACTTGCTCTTTATTTAGGGCATCGGCAATACTTGTTATGGCTTGTTGGCTTAAACTTTCAGCTGTTTTGATATTGCCAACTTGCGCATTTTTAGCAAAAAACAATTCAGGAAGTACGATTAGTTTTGCTGCTTGTGATTTAACATATTTAACTACTTGCTCTATTTGATTTTCACCATAGATAAGTTCATCACTATCTGCTGTATCTACGCCTTGAAATAAGCTGACATCGACAGTATTGGCACCACCACTGCAATCAACTTGTGCTGCATCAGCGGCAATTTGCTGATACAGCTCGGGGCGACGATTGGCAAATAAATCAGTGCCATCTGGTCTGCGTTTACTATTCGCCAGTGACAAGTCGATATCAGCATAGACAACGGCTTCAGTATTGGCCGGGGCTTTGGCTAACACCTTGCCGTTAGGGTCAACAATTTGACTTTCGCCTGCGCCCATTAAAAACTTTTCAGGAATATTGGTGGCTTGAGCTACATCAGATAAAATTTCTTCTGGGATCAATGGGCCTACTTTATTGGCTGCAGCTAAAAATACTTTATTCTCTGGCGCTCTTGCTGGTACATGCAAGCTGGCTTCATCAATGGCGAAGGAGTTTAGTGAGTCACAAAATAATTGTGCTCCACGCAGGGCAAGTGACCGAGGGGTTTCAAAAGTAACACCATCGCGACATGGAAATATCCCTAATTTACCGTATTTTGTGGCAATTACTGGCGACTCTGTACTGGCTCGTACAAAAAAATCATTCTCATGACCCATTAAGGTTTGCTTATCGGCAGTAACAAGTAACTCCCCCTCAGGAGAGAACAAACAAGAGGTTACTGTGATGTCCGGGTAAGTGCGGCGCAAGCTCACATTAATGACCACATAACTATTAAATTTCTTGGCACTTTTGGCAATAGCATTAAGAAATTCACCATCAAGGTCTAACGCCAGTTGCCATGCATGCTCCTGATTTTCATACCAAGATAGCGCATTACAAAATTCTGGCATTACCATCAAATTTGGCTTTACCTCAGCCCCTTTAGCTAGCATTCGTAAACAAGTATCAAGGTTTTCTTCAACGTTTAAAGTACTAGCAAACTGCAATACGGCAACTCGGAGTTTATTCATAGTTTTAACCAACCATCCCATTAGCAAAAATCATTTTTAACAAAATATATACAAGCAACATTTGACACATTGTTATAATGTTAATACATTATAACTATTGAAATCATCATAAAACAAATTAGGGTACAAATGAAAGTTCTTATTTTAGGTTTAGGGCATGTTGGTAAAGCAGTCGCTGCCAAATTAAAACAAGATGGCCATACAGTAGTCGGGACAACGACAACACCAGCAAAGGTTGCCGAGTTAGAAACGTTAGTTGATCAAGTGTTTGTTTTAAAGGGCGCAGAAACTGACAAAGTCGCAGCAGCAGCACAAGGTTGTGACGCAATTATTGCAACTGTAGCGCCTAATGTAAGAAATACTCGCACTAAAGAAGAGCGTGAAGTGCATTATCACGAAGCACTTGAACTAAGTTGTCAAAGTGCAGCACAAGCTTGCCCGCGCGTAATTTTCTTATCATCATTCTCTGTGTATGGTGATGGCGGCGAAGACAGCGCGCCTATTTCAGAATTGACGCCAACATCAAATCACGAAGAGCCTTCTTCTAAGTATTACCAAAAAGCCGAGCAACAAGTACTTGCTAATGAGCAAGGCTGTGTACTACGTTTCCCTGATATGTATGGTGCGCCAGGTGATATAGATTTTCCACAACGGGTAAAAATGGCGATTGAGTATTTTGGTGGTAAAGCTATTTTTGGCGCCGATGCACCACTTTACGCCATTCATTTTAACGACGTAGTTAGCTCGGTTTATCACGCACTAACTAATGACTTAACCGGTACTTATAACGTTTGTGACAATGACAATATCCCTGAAACAAATAAAACCGTATTCGATGCTATTTGTGACGACAATGGCTGGGCACGTTTAGAGTTTTTAAATCAAATTAAAGCACCTAATCGCAAAATTTCTGCCGATAAGTTTTATGCCACTGGTTATAAAGTTGCCCACGGCGATCCGAACGCAGAAGTGGTAGCTAAAGCAAAAGCGAGCGCGTAACTATTATGGCAAATGTAGTAATAACAGGTAGCACCAAAGGTATAGGCAAAGGTTTAGCTATTGAGTTTGCTAAGCAAGGTCATAACGTTTGCATCAGCGGTCGCAGCCAAGATGATATCGACAGCTGCATAAACAGCAATCCTGACTTAGCAGAAAAAATCTCAGGCATTACCTGTGACACCACCAATAAAGCACAAGTACAGGCTTTATGGGATTTTGCTAAACAGAACTTAGGAGCGGTTGATATTTGGATTAACAATGCCGGTCTTGCCCGCACAACTTGGTCAATATTAGATATTCCTGATAATGAAATTAGCAACATGGTAAACACTAATATATTAGGCACTATTAATTGTTGCAGAGTAGCGGCGCAAGGTATGAAAGAGCAAGGCTCAGGTAAATTATTCAATATGCTTGGTGGTGGTAGCGATGGAGAGTATTTCCAAGGAATGGGTATTTATGGCACCACTAAACGAGGCTTAGATTACTTTACTAATGCGCTAGTGAAAGAGCTTAAAGATGACAATATCATCATCGGCAAAATTCGCCCAGGCATGGTTATTACCGAAGGTATGGTAAGAGAAGCAAAACAAGATTTAGATGATTTCAATAAACGTAAAAAGTTCGCCAACATTCTTTGCGACACAGTAGAAACCGTAGCGCCTTACTTAGTAGAAAACATCCTTAAATTTAACAAAAGTGGTAATAAAATCGCTTGGTTAAATCCGCGCAAAATCACCTTAAGAATGATTAGCTCGATGGTAAAAAAACCTAAAGATAAATTTGCCGAATTCGGCTTATAGGAAAATAAAATTATGACAACAGCAACCGCAAAAAATAAAGAAACTAAAACTTTAGATGAGTTTTTAGCAGAGAATCCAAACGTAGATGTTAGCCGCTATTGGGAACGTTGTTGGGGAATATTAACTGAGCTAAAGGAAAAAATCACAAAGCGTTTTCCTCATTTAGATCAAGACCCAACTACCTTTGATCGTGAATATTACACATCGCCAAATGGTGAGTTTGAAGGTTCATATAAAGCTTGGACCGGTAATGGCGTTGAATGGTTAGTAAATTCTTGGATTGGTAATCGTAAAGCCAGTATTTTAGATATGAATACCACTGCATTTTTGGGCCAAGAAACAGATGTTCCGCACTTAGTTATTGTATTTGGTACCGTGCCGCACTTGTTCTGTTACTGCGATTACACCCCCCGTAAAAACTTATTAACCGATGTTGATTACCTAGACAAATACTACGGTGATGAAGTTAACGATTGGTACATGAAACTACGTAGCCATGAAAACTTCCATTGGTCGGTAAGTCACGGCAACTACATGCGCGCTTTAATTAACCCAGCAACACAAAGCTTAATGGGTGAGTTAAACGATGAAAACATCGACATTTTTGAAAAGTACTTACACGAAATGGTTGACCGTTGGTTAGGTTGGTTAGAAAACGCCACGCCAGTACCTGAGTCAGAACGTGAAGAGTTACGCAAAAATGACCACATTATCCGTGAAATGGGTTACCGCCGTGATCCAATGAACAAACTTGCTGCCAATGTATTTGGCGAAGAAGAAGTGCAAAACATGATTCAATTGCGCATGGGTAGTGAACAAATGAAAAAGGTTACGGGTAAATAGCCTTAATCGTTAACTAAAGCAACGAGAATTAATTATGAATTCAGCATCAATATTAGGCATAAATTTAGTCGATGGCGTTAAACGACGCCACCTGTTCGCCTATTTTATTGCTGTGCTTATTTCTTCCGGTTATGCCGGTGCCATGTCAATCCTGCAACCTGGTTTATTACAAGTAATAGGCATAGGTTATCAAGATCAGGCACAGCTAACCGGTATGCTTGGTGCGTTACAAGAAACCATATTCATTATCATGCTTGGTATATATGGCGTATACGCTGACCGTATTGGTCGTCGTTATGTTTATACCTTTGGCTTACTAACAACTGCAATCGGCTTCGCACTTTATGGTACTGCAGAATCAGTTGCTGAGTTAGTCGCGTATCGAGTCATCGTTGCTTTTGGCTCGGGCGCTATGGTTGGCATGATGGTTACTGTGATTGCCGATTACTCAAAAAATGAAACTCGTGGTAAAGCCAACGGCTTACAAGGAGTTGTTGCAACCTTTGGTGCATTTATACCACCAATTCTTGCAACCCTACCAAATCAATTTGTCAACTCTGGCTATACCGAAGCGGCGGCTCAACAAGCAACATTTGCTATTGCTGGTTCTATGGGTGTAGTTGGCGCGGTAGTAGCATTTTTTGGTTTATCTAAGGTTGCCGGCACGGTGATTCAGGCAAGAAAAGAATCACTAGCTAAACAATTAAAACTCGGGGCTATTGAAGCGAAAAATCCTAAAGTAGCCCTTTCATATGGTGCTGCCTTTATTTCACGTGGCGATCTTGCTGTAACTGGTGCCTTTATGGGCTTATGGCTAGTACAGTTTGGTACTAAAAATATGCAAATGAGTCCTAGCCAAGCAATGAATGAACTCGCTGTTCCCGCCATTTTAATGGTGGTACTGGGTGCATTAATTGGCTCTGTAGTAATGGGTTATTTCAGCGACAAAGTTACTCGTGTTCGCGCAGTAAGTGTGGCATCAGGTTTAGCTGCAATCATTTATAGCGCGATGTACTTAGTAAGTGACCCTACACAGCCTTGGGTATTAGGGCTGTTACTCGTGATGGGAATAGCTGAGATCAGCGCGTTTGTTTCAAGCCAAGCATTAGTCGGCGAAAGTGCACCACAAAAAAGAAGAGGCGCGGTTATTGGCTTCTTCGGTGTTGCTGGCGCTGTAGGAATTTTAGTAGCGACCGCTGGTGGTGGCGCTTTATTTGCCAACTATGGACCATCGACACCGTTTGTGGTTTTTGGCGCACTTAATTTTATCGTATTTATATGGAGTTGTTTTGTTAACTCAAGCGAGCAAGAGCAAACCGAGCAACGACCAACACAACAAGTTTCCCAAGGAGAGTAGTATGACTGCACAAAAAAAATCAATGATAACCGAAGAGTTTGCCCGTCATGTTGATAGTGGCTTAAAACAAGATACAAGTACCACTTATAATGAAGTATTGCAGCTTCGTGATGACATCTGGACTTATATTTCTAACGAGCTAGATTTTGAAGAAGATTTTGGTTGTAAAGATATCGAATCGTTCTCAGATTTAAATGGTGAGCATTTAGGTAGAATGCGCAACTTCACCGGTGCAAAAGACACACCTGTAGATTGGGTTATCCATTCAGATATTGGCCAACCGAAAAACACTTTCACTAATATTCATTTAACTTTTTGGATGAAAGACTGCACAGACGTACCTCACTTAGGTATGGCATTTGGTACATTACCAGAAGCATTTTATTACATCGATATAATGCCTAGATATGAACTGGTAACTAACCCAGAGCACTGCGTTAAATATTATGATGATTTAAACCCAGTTGCATTAGCTCACCAAAGCGAGCTGTTTGAACAAGGTGTTAAGCCTTTCCATGCGGCAATGCCATTTATTCGTGCTAGTTTAAGCCCTTGTGCTGTAGCAGGTGTTGGTCCGTTAAACTTCTTCCAAGACTGCGCTAAAGAAAAAATTTGGGCTGTAGTTAAGCATTGGGTTGAGCTAGTAAAAGCCGCTAAAGTTGATACTGACCAAGCAGCTTGTGATGAGCGTCGTCACCGTGATTACCAGCAACGCAAATCTATTGTTTACTTAGATCCTGCTAACCCTATTGCAGAACGTATGGTTGGTAAAGAAGCAGCAGATCGCCTAGTTCGCATTTTAGCGGGTGAAGAGCGTAATGGCGCAGCTTACAGCCATGATTAAAAAAATATTACTTACTCTTGTCGGAGTAATAATATTTAGCATTGTTGGGGTGTCCATCTGGATGAGCATCCCCTTTGCTTATCAGCAAGAAACTACGACGGCAAGCTTACAAAGCAATAACCTAGTTACAGTTAAGCAGGGTAAGTTTATTGAATTTATCCCTGCTGCTGATACAAGTATTGGCTTAATATTTTACCCAGGAGGTAAAACTTCTGCCGAAACGTTTGCACCACTAATGCAAGAATTTGCCAAACAAGGAGTGTATAGCGCTATAACGCCAATGCCTCTTAAAACGGCTTTCTTAGGCATTAACAAAGCGGACGATGTTATTGCGGCTAACCCGCGCATCAAGCATTGGTATATCGCAGGTCATTCACTTGGTGGTGTTGCTGCAGCAGAATATATTAAAGCTAATGCCAATAAACTTGCTGGTATGTTACTTTGGGCTTCTTATCCAGGTAGCGATATAAGTGCGGTTAACTTACCTGTGTTAAGTATTTACGCAGATAAAGACTTACAGTCGACACCTGCTAAAATTGCCCAGTACAAAACTTTACTTGCGACAACGACCGATTACGTAGTTATTAGTAATGGTAATCACTGGCAGTTTGGTCATTATCTAGATGAATTAAATCAGCAACAAGGTTTAATAACAAGAGATGAGCAACAGCAACAAGTACTAGAGCAAAGCTTATTGTTTATTAACAACAATATTCAATAGTAAAACATTGCTAAGCAGATATAAAAACAGGAACCTAAGGTTCCTGTTTTAGTTTATAAATACTAATACTTAAAAGACCTAGTTTCTTACCAAGGATAAACCTTACGCTCACGATAAAAATCCCCACTTGGGCCATCACTGCCTAAAGTTGCTAACCACACAGGTGTATCAGCACCCTGCTCTGGTGTTAATTCTGCATCATCACCACCTAAGTTAGTTTTTACCCAGCCCGGCGCAGCAGCGTTAATTTTAATATCGGCGTAGTCTGCCAGTTCGATCGAAAATATTTTAGTAATACAATTCAAAGCGGCTTTTGATGCTCTATAAGCCAGTGTCATGCCCATTTGCATACCTTCTAAACTAGCTAACTCTGTAGACATATTCACAATACGGCCATAACCTGTTGTTTTCATATGGGGCAATACTTGCTGAATTAAATTTAGGCTCGCAAAGCAATTAGTTTCCATAGTTTGTTTCACTACATCCATGCTTACATCGCTACCCGGAACCCATTGGTCAACAGCAATACCAGCATTATTAATTAGCACATCTATTCGCTGATGTTTGGCAATTAATTGGGCAATTAATGCATTTGCTTGCTCATAGCCGGTAACATCTAACACATGCCCTTCAACGCTGTAACCGGCACTTTTTAATGTATCGCATTCTTGTTGCAATAGATTTTTATCGCGGGCCGTCATTATTACATGCATATCTTGCTCTGCTAATTTTTGACTAATCGCTAGGCCTATACCTCGATTAGCTCCGGTTACCAATGCAATTTTTTGTGCTGTCATTTTTATCTCACTATAAACATTTGATCAAAAGGGTTTATTTATTGCTACAACCATATTACTATATTGTTATAACTTTATAACAAATAAAATTTAAAAGGAATAATTATGTCTATCGATTATTACGGTTACCGCAAAAAGTTCGCTTTATTAGTACCAAGTACAAATACAGCAGTTGAAACTGAATACCATATGATGTGTCCTAAAGGCGTTGTACTAGCAACTCGTGGTTGTGTTATACCTCCTTTTAAAGTAACCAACGAAGAAGAGTTTGTTGGCATGGTTGAAGCCATTGGTAATGCAACCGAACAAGGCCTTGTTGATGCACTAACTTGTCGTCCAGATCACGTTATTTTCGGTTATTCAGCAGAAACATTTTGGGATGGTAAAGAACGTTCTGATCGTGAATTTGCTAAATATAATAATATCGCTAAAGAGCTAGGTAATTGTGAAATCACTTTCGGCGCACAAGCAATTATGGATGCACTTAAATGCTACCCTGGAGTTAAAAAAATTGGTGTAGTAACACCATATATGCCTGTTGGTGACAACATGGTGGTTAAATTCTTAGCAGATATTGGCTATGAAGTTGTGCGTATTGAAGGTCATAACTCACCAGGTCCAGTTGATATTGCTTACGAAAGCTTTGGCAAAACTCGCCAATTAATTAAACAAGTAGATGGCGATGACATCGACTTAATTTTACAAGCTGGTACCAACTTACACTTTGTTGAATTAGCTGCACAACTAGAGCAAGAGCTAGGCAAACCGGTATTAGCAATTAATGCCCTTACCTTCTGGCATGCTCTTCGCTCAAATGGTATTCCTGATCGCATTGAAGGTTTCGGTTCTTTGTTAGCTGAACACATTGCTATTCCTGAGTAATAATCAAGGCTGCCTGTAATGGATCACAAACAGAGATTACGACAAGCACTTAATGCACCAGGGATTATTAAAGCCCCTGGTGTATTTGATGGTTTATCAACTCGCTTGGTAGAAAACGCTAACTTTGATGTTGCCTTTGTATCGGGAGCCGGCATTGCCTTCTCTCGCTACGGTATACCAGATATTGGCTTAGTGTCGATGAGCGAAGTTGCTTCTACCATAAGTGCCATGCGTGAAATCAGTCAACTGCCGTTATTGGTAGATATAGATACTGGCTTTGGTAACGCGATAAATACCATCAGAACAGTAAAAGTGCTTGAACGTGCAGGCGCTACTGCCATGCAAATGGAAGATCAGTTAATGCCAAAGCGTTGTGGTCATATGAAAGGTAAGCAAGTGGTTCCTGCCAAGGAAATGGTGGGTAAAATTAAAGCCTTTGTAGACGCAAGAGCAAGCGAAGATACATTGCTTATTGCTCGTACCGATGCATTAGGTGTAAACGGCTTTGATGATGCTTTAGAGCGAGCTCGCCAATATGTTGATGCAGGTGCTGATTTATTATTTATTGAAGCACCTAAAACCATTGAACAAATGCAGATTATTGGTAAAGAGTTTGGTGATAAAATACCGCTTGTACATAACCTAGTTGAAGGTGGTAATAGTCCCGTTAGTAACAGCGCCGACACGCAAGATTTAAATTACAAACTTGCCCTATACCCTGTCGCGCTATTACATGGGTTTATTCCAAAAGCACAAGATTTGCTAAACCACATTCAACAAACCGGTGACACAAGTAGCTATCAACAACCGTTATGGAATTTAAATCAAATTAATTCGCTACTAAATGCAGAACAAATGTTGGCAGAGGCAGATCAATATAAGTAAGTATTTGCTTAAAGCTATGGTTTAAATACCATAGCTTTTCAATTTGTCTTGTTTAAACCAGTTAAAACAAAATCCCCAGATCATTTTATAGGTGGGTAATAACTTAATAAACGTGCCATTGCCTTTATCCCTAACAATACGCTTTACTAGCTCTTCCCCGCAATTCTCTGCTGATTGGCCAAACAATCTAAACATAACTCGACCTTCAGCACGCCAACGCTTTTCGCCCATAGCTTTCGCGTCATTAATTACCATCGGGGTAATTACCATGCCAGGGTTTAGCCAACCAATAGCCACATTAGTATCTTGCTGCTCTTTAGCAACACCATTAGAGAAATATCCAACAGCTCGCTTAGTTGTACCGTAGCTAACCATTGTTGCGCGTGTAAAGCCATTTTCGCCCATACCTGCGGTATTATAGATTCTGCCACCACCTTGAGCTTTCATGCGGTTTAAAGCCACATGAGTGCCAATAACAACGCCATTAATATTTACATCATTAATTCTTAGTAGCTGTGTTAAGTCAGATTCAGCAATGGTTTTATTGGTTGCGCCTAAACCTGCGTTATTAATCCAATAATCAATCTTGCCAAACTTATCAATGGCTTGCTGCCAAAGGGCTTGAACTTGCTCAGGCTTGGTAACATCACAAGTGATACTATGGATTTGTTGATGATTGGCATCACCACAAATACTGATTTTACACTGCGTTAATGCTTGGATATTTAAATCGCTAAGCACAACGTTAAATCCACGCTTAAAAAACGCCCTTGCCATGCCAGCACCTATGCCACCGGCACTGCCAGTAATAACAACGGTTTTATTATTTGCTTGCAAGCTAGTCATAGTTTTTTAGCCTTAGAGTTCGCTCTCTGCCTTATCACTATTACTTGCGATTGCAGGTGTTAAGTGGTTATTTTTAAGTTCATTTATCGGCCATGCGATGTAAAGTAAACCAACCAACACCCCAATAGCCCAGGCAATACTAAAGCCACCAAGACTGAGTAATGCACCTGCGATAATAGGCCCGACAACTCGTCCCCAAGCGCCCATAGCGCTTGCCGCGCCCATAATTCGGCCACGATATTCTAACTGTGTGCGCTGCGATATAAGTGAGTTCATTACCGGTGTACACATACTTGCGCCCGTAATGGTTAAAAAGAAACTAGCAATCATTAATACTTGTGTGCTTGATAAAGTGGCTAGCAAAAATCCACAGCTTAATAAGGCGATGGCACCTGTTAGCACTTGTATCTCACCAAAACGTTTAGTCAGTATACCAACAACTTTCGCTTGCATTGCCGCCATGGCTAAACCTTGAATACCAAAAACAATACCGATTTCTTTTGGCCCCCAATCTAAAATTGCGCCCATCCATAATGGGAATAAATAACTCACAATTGAAATAACTACTGAGTGAAATAAAAACTGGCTTACTAACCAACGATTTCCGCTCTTCGCCAATATTTTATAAGTACTGGTTTTGCCATTATCTTCTTGCCATTGTTTTGCCGCAGCTCGCTTATCGTTGGTATGTGATTCTTTCAAGAAGAACAAAGCAAAAATACTTGCCGAAGCTGACAGAGCAGCAGCAACCATACAAGGCACAAAGAAATTAATATCATCACCAGCTAATACGCCGCCCATAAACGGCCCAACTACCATACCTAAACCAAAGGCAGCACCTATTAGCCCCATAGACTTAGCTCGGTTTTCAGGTGTGGATAAATCAGCCACCATAGCCGAAGCCACGCCATAAATACCGGCAACACTACCCGCTAATATACGAGCAAAATAGACCATAGCTAATGACTCAGCATTGGCCATTAAAATATATGAAATACAAGTAATTAGCAGACAAAAAATAATCACCGGTTTACGGCCTATTTTGTCACTGAGTTTACCCCATAAAGTACCGACAAGACCGGCACAAACCGAGTAAATAACAATAATTAAGGCAATATCAAAGTTAGTTGCACCAAGCTTTGGCGCCATAAAAGGTAAGATAGGAATTATCATACCAAAGCCAATTAAATCTATAAAAACGGTAAAGAATAAAAAGCGCATTATAATTCCTGAGTCACTTTAACAAGTGAATTTATATAGGCAATGAAAATCAATAAGATTAATTTTCCATTGCGTTAAAAAAGTATGGATGTTGCTGTTTGTGGCGTTGTTCAAACTGCTTAATTTTGTCAATTTTAGCTAGTGTTAAGGCGATATTATCTAAGCCATTAAGTAGTTTATGACGACGCATAGCATCAACGCTAAAGTTAATCACCAGATCATTCACCAGTAGTTGCTGATTAATTAAATCAACGCTGATGGTTAAGTCATGCTTTTGGCTTAACTTAAACAGTAAGTCTATTTCATCTTCTGATAAAGCAATGGCCAAAACGCCATTGTTAAAGCAGTTATTAAAAAATATATCGGCAAAACTTGTCGCAATAATGACCTTAAAGCCCATATCACGTATACCCCAAACCGCATGTTCGCGACTTGAACCACAGCCAAAATTATCTCGTGATAGTAATATAGAAGCATTTTGATACTGAGGTTTATTCAATTCAAACTTAGGGTTCTTGGTGCGAGTAGTGGTATCGGTATCGACTTCACCTGCATCCAAATAACGCCAGCCATCAAAAGCCCAATCTCCATAGCCAGTTTTGCTAATACACTTTAGGTATTGTTTTGGCATTATGGCATCGGTATCTACATTGGTTCTATCCATAGGGGCAACCAAACCGGTATGCGTCGTAAATGCTTGCATTAAGTTAGCTCCCTTATATCAACAAAATGCCCTGCAATTGCTGCCGCAGCGGCCATCGCTGGAGACACTAAATGGGTACGCCCACCTTGGCCTTGTCGACTTTCAAAATTACGATTAGATGTTGATGCACAGCGCTCTAATGGTTCGAGTTTATCTGGATTCATCGCATTACACATTGAACAACCGGCATAGCGCCATTCAAAGCCTGCAGCGCTAATAATCTTATCTAGACCTTCATCTTCGGCTTGTTGCTTAACTAAGCCAGAGCCAGGCACTACCATGGCGCGCTTAATAGTATTGGCAATCGTTTTGCCTTTAACCACTTTTGCAACAGCGCGTATATCTTCAATACGGCCATTGGTACAAGAGCCAATAAATATTTGATCTAACTTTAATTGAGTTAGTGGTGTGCCACTAGAAACGCCCATATACTCATGGGCTTGTTGCCATTCTGCAACTTTTGCTGCATCGTTTAGCGCAGACAATTTTGGCACAACCTCGGTAACCGCAACTACTTGATCTGGCTTGGTGCCCCAAGTAACTTGTGGACAAATATCTTGTGCGTTAAGCACTAACTCTTGATCAAATTGGGCATCTTCATCGCTCACCAATGTGCGCCATAAATTTAATGCTTGTTGCCATTGTTCGCCTTTTGGAGCAAATGGCTTATCTTTTAAATAGTTTTCGGTAACACTATCAAACGCAATAATTCCCGAACGAGCGCCGGCTTCAATGGTCATATTACAAACCGTTAGCCGCCCTTCCATTGACAACGATTCAATCGTGCTGCCTGCATATTCAATCGCGTATCCTGTGCCACCTGCGGTACCTAATTTACCAATCACATATAAAATTAAATCTTTAGCAGTAACGCCAAAAGGTAGGTCACCATTGATGGTAACACGCATGTTTTTGCATTTTTGCTGAGCTAAACACTGAGTAGCTAATACATGCTCCACTTCTGAGGTGCCAATGCCTTGGGCTAGTGCAGCAAAGGCGCCGTGTGTTGATGTATGGGAATCACCACATACTACTGTCATCCCAGGTAATGTTGCCCCCTGCTCTGGACCAACAACGTGCACAACCCCTTGACGGTGGTCGTTCAGTGAAAATTCTTTAATGCCATGATCTGCGCAGTTTTTTGCCAGAGTCTCAACTTGAAGTTTGGCAATAGGGTCAGCAAAGCCGGCTAACCCTAGTTGCCTATCATCGGTTGGGACCTGATGATCTGGTGTTGCTAAAATTGTATCGATACGCCAAACATCTCGTTGATGTTGTGCTAAGCCATCAAAGGCCTGTGGTGAGGTGATTTCGTGAATAATGTGTCGGTCAATATAGATTAAGGCATTACCTTCATCATCTATATCAACACAGTGCATATCCCATAACTTATCATAAAGTGTTTTCGCTGTAGCCATAGTTATACCTAGACTAACGGCTGGTTTTTTTCTAACTGCAGTTTACGCCATACATGTGCACGGCCACCAATTTGTTGGTTTAGCATATCACCAGCTAGTTCACTCACTTGCATTAATTTTTCTAAATCAATACCCGTTTCGTAACCCATTTGATGCAACATCATCACAACATCTTCTGTTGCTACATTGCCAGTTGCCCCTGGTGCAAATGGACAACCGCCTAAGCCACCAAGTGAAGCATCAAATTTGCGAATACCAACAGTTAATGCCGCGTAGACGTTAGCAACGCCCATCGCTCTGGTATCATGAAAATGACAAGCAAGTTTTTCAACTGGCACTACCGCAGCTAATTGCCCCATTAAATCAGCTACAGCTGCTGGTGTGGCCGCGCCTATAGTGTCGGCAATAATAATATCTTGCGCACCTGCTTCGCTTAATTCAGTGGCCATTTTAATCACTTGCTTAGCATCCGTTTTACCTTCAAACGGACACTGCCAAGCAACAGCAATACAACAAATAACGTTAATATTATCTTCTATGCCTTGCGCAATCATAGCCTTGGTTTGAGTTAAACCATCATCAATCGACATGCGCACATTTTTTTGATTCATGGTTTCAGTCGCACAAACCACCATCATTACTGACTTAGCGCCTGCTTGTTTAGCAAGCTCATAACCTTTGGCATTAGGGATCAGTGATTGGTACTGAGCTTTACTTTGCGTATCAGCAGCTAGCTGCTGATAAATATCGCTGGCACCTGCCATTGCAGGAACAGCTTTTGGCGATACAAAGCTACCAACCTCTATATGGCTAACACCTGCAGCAGCTAAGCCTTTAATAATATCGGTACGTTGACTCGGGCTAAGAATAGTTGCTTGATTCTGCAAACCATCTCTTGGTCCAACATCAGTGATCGTTACAAAGTTTGTCATTATTATTTACCAATCAATTTTCGCCAAAGTTATTATTTAACTATGCCAGAATTACGTAGCTTCTCGATTTGCTCAGCCGATAAATCAAGTAAGTCAGTTAATACTTCTTCTGTATGCTGACCAATATGTGGTGCCGCTGAGAAAGTATCTTCGTGCGAACGCGACATTTTTATTGGGTTACCCGGCGCTTTAGTCGACTTACCATCTGGATGATGAATATCTACTACCATGTTGCGATGCAGTACTTGTGAATCGTTTAATACATCACTAAATTTATTCACTGGCGCACATGGAATACGAGCCGCTTCAAGCTGATCTAACCAGAACTTATTAGTATTGGTTTTAAATAGTTCGGTTAGGGTATTATCGATAAATGCTTTATCGGCAAAACGCCCCGGTTGGCCATCATATTTAGGATCATTAAATGCTTCCACGTTAACCACTGGTTTAAGGTTCTGCCAGAAGTTATCGGTAATTACCGCTAGGATAATATGACCATCTTGAGTTGGGTAACTGTTGTAAGGTACGTGGACAAAGTGGCCGTTACCAATTGGGTATGGATCTTCACCAGAAAGTAAGTGCATTGTCGCCATATAGTTAAGCATAGAAACCTGACAATCAAGCATTGAGATATCAACGTGTTGTCCCTTGCCAGAGCTAAAGCGTTCAACAACGGCGCCTAAAATTCCCATAACACTAAACATACCACCACCAAGATCGCCAATAGGAATACCCGCACGAATTGGTGTATTTGGATCGGTACCAGTAATTGACATGCCGCCACCAAACGCTTGCGCTACTTGGTCAAATGCTGGACGCTTATGGCCAGGGCCGTCTTCACCAAAACCAGTGATTGAACAGGTGATGATGCGAGGGTTATGTTTTACTAGTGTGTCGTAATCTATGCCTAAACGCTTAGGCACACCAGGACCAAAGTTGTTAATAACCACATCGACTTCAGCGGTAAGTTGATAAAACAACTCTTTACCTTCATCCGTTTTTAAATCGATAGCAACTGAGCGTTTATTACGATTAAGAGTAATGTAGTAAGCACCAAAACCATCAAGAGAGTTTTTAGGATCTGTAGCTAGCAGCTTACGTGTACCTTCACCTTTAATTGGCTCTACTTTAATAGTATCCGCACCCATATCGGAAAGTATCATCGCGCCATAAGGGCCAGATAACATATGGGTTAGATCGATTATTTTTAATCCTGCTAATGGTTTACTCATTACATCTCCAAACACTAGTTCTTAAAACAAAGAGAGATAGTCAAACTAAATTAAACTCTTTGTTATATCAATATAACAAAGTATGCCAGTAAGGTTTGGACAATGCAATAATGTGCTTGCTGTTAAAACAACTTATTCGCCTTTTGTTTGCCTTTTCGCAATTGGCAAAAGCAATGCACCAAGAACAAGGGCAACTAACAGTAAAATAATTGGGATGCGGACAATTTCAGCCACTTGAGCGTAGTCATCACGATAGAAAAATATCACCAAGGCAACAAACGCCGCGTTGCAAATATAAAGTGTACGTTTACTTAAGCCCAAGCCATAAATTTGGGTCACCATAAACAAGGTTAAAAAGCCAAAAGCAAACATTGGCCAGATGTCATGATATACCGAAATATAAGCCACAACAGCACCGTGGATCAGCACAAAGGTTTCTAGTAATACGGTCCAATATCTTTGCTGATGGTAACGAGTAAAGATTAAGCTTCCTTGTACCAAAATAAGAAGTGTATAAAACACGCCAAGTAAGTGTCCGGCGTTTATCTCGATAGGATGAAACCAAAAAGTAAATACAATGGCCCATGAAAAATAATAACCGTGATATTCTTTAACTAAATAGCGCACGCTATTTAAAAAACTCAACTTCTTGCCAAATATTAAACCGCGACGCTGGTTTTCAAGAACAAGTACCAAAGAAAGCATAATAATAACGGCAAACTGGCCACTAAATACGTGCATCTCTTGGGCTAAGCCATCATAAAAAAGTTTCGTTTGCAGTACGTGTAACAACACAAAGAAAAGGTTTCCGCCTAATGCAATATAATTGTATTTATGCAACTTGTTGGTGTAGCTAAGTTCGCCAGCTTTAACCTTGCTTTTTGCTGTGTAGATAAGCCACCAAAAGAATGCTTGGTGTAAAATGAATCCGCCCCATGCAGTAAGCCTTGTTAGCCAAGTTGGGTCGGGTAGTTGCCAGTAATACCAAGTTGGACCTTTGTCCGGAAGGAGTTCTAAGTGTGCACTATAAGGACCTACTAGCCAAATAAAGCCCATAATAACTGCGCAGCATAATATGAGTAGATTAATTGTTCTTGGCATAGCACGACCTTTTTAGTTTTTATTAATCCGTTATACGAAAAAATTACGATAACGGATTAATTTGCGCATTACTCTTTATATAGGCTAAAACTCTTCCAGCAATCGACCTTTACCAGTAATTTTATCGTTTATTCCACATGCTCTAAGCGCATGCCAAACAGTGGCAATATTGATTGGAATAAGTGGCTTACCAAGAATATGCTCGTAAGTTGGGAACAAGTCGACCGTAGAAAGGTTAGTACCACATTGAATAATCGCATCAACGCTATCATCGTTAACTTCTTCAATTGCAGCGACAACTTCTTGAATACTTGTTTCCGCAATAGCCGTTGCCGATGGACGGTTTAAGCCTTTTACTTTGTGCACTTCAAAGCCGATATCAGTAAAGAAGCGAATAACGTTTTCATCACCGACCTCAGGGTAAGGCGTTATCACTGAGATTTTTTTAGCACCAAATTTATTTAGCGCATCTTTCATTGCTCCAGCACCTGTAGTTAAACCTATATCACCTATTTGGTCTTTGATTTCTTGTTCGAAAGCAATGTTACCGTCTAAGCCACCCCAGAAGGTTTCAGCTGACATACCAAGCATAATGTGATTCACTTTTGCGCTTAAAACGTTCCTAATTGAACCTGGGATCTCACCACGCATAATCTCTAAAAAACGTTCGAAAACATCATTTTCATGCTCGCCTGTTTTTTCCATTTCATCCGCCCAATTGCGCAACTCAATGAAAAAACGCGATGGATGCCAAGTTACACCATCTAAGCCAAACTTTTGTAAGTCGTATTCAACACCTGTATTGGTAGATGGGATAATGACACCGATTTGTGCACGGCGTGCAATTTGATAATTGTCCATATTAAATTCCTTCGACAACTTATACCAATCCTCATGAAAAAGTAGACCACTTAATTAAGAGAACTGGCATTAAATAAATATGTTTCTAATAAACTATGTTTGGCATTTATACACAATGACAAACAGCATTATTAAGGCTTCTAAAAGAATAAAGGCTGGATAACCAGCCTTTAAAAAAATTTAACTACGAGGTAGCTTTAATGATTTTCCAGTTTCTGGGTTAATCGGTGTTTTCCATAGGAAAGTAAAAATACCGATAAACAACAGTAATACTATTGAACAAGAGATTGGGTAAAGATCTGGACGTACCCAAAACTCGTTATACCAACCCCAAAGCGTCGTAATTTCAAAGTTATACCAAGCAACACCACCAGCACCGATCGCATAACGGATCATTAAGCCTACTTCGGTTTGCTTACTATGCTTGTATAACAAATAAAGGGACCAAACCAATATTGCAGCTGAAAGTACATAGGTAAACATATGATGAGTACCAGCAATGCGAGGATCTAATGTAAAAATCATTAAACAATACATAAACCAGTTAACAAATAAGTATTCACTGGCTGCAATACGTGATGTTTGCGGCTTTATACCAGCTGTTGGCTTACCTAAACCTTCACGAAGACCTAATGTTTTGCGGATCCAAAGTAACATACGACAACGCATATCTTTTTGGAACATAGTGGTAATAAGCATGAATATTAAAAATATTGATGTCATTTCTAAAATAACATGTGAACCCAATAGAACAGGCGTGCCCTCTGCATCTTTAACCATAGGAATGTCATTGGCTTTTTCAAAAAAATGAACTCCCATTTCAAACCAAGAATCCCAAATAAGCATGGCCCCAAAGAAACCAAGTAATGAACCTTTCACCTCATCTTTTTTAAGACCTTTATAAATTAACACCACGCCGATACATCCAATAGCTATTGATACTAAATACTTCCAGGTTGCTGAATCAGGGATCACATAAATAAAAGTAACCACAAACATATGGCTAATTGGCTTTTGTAAAGTTACGAAAAAATATACCAGTAAAGCCATAAATACTGTATTCGAACGAATACTGGCAAACCGAGAAGTTGGGGAAATAACATCAGTAGTCACAAATATCTCCTAGAAAAAATTGAAAAGAAGGGATGCAAAAGCATCCCTTGGTTTTTATACTCTAACTATTATTAGAAAGAGTAGCTAGCACGAATACCAGCGGTACGAGGTTGTGGTAATGTATATTGCGTACCCCATGGAACACTTGAACCATTAGGGAAGAAGCCGTAATCAACGTTACCTAAAGCTGATTTGATTTTATCATCATCAAATAAGTTTTCTACATAAGCAATCACTTTCCAGTTTTTGCCAATTACACCTACGTTTAGGTCCCACTCATCGTATTCTGGTAAATACGCTTTCTCACCACTATCAATGTAGCGTTTAGAACGGTACTGACCAAACAACTCAGCAAAACCTTCAAGTGAACCAAATTCTTGTGTGTACTTGAAGCTAGTTGTTAATGAATGCTCAGCCGACAATGGTAATTGATTACCGCTGTAATCACCTTCGGCATTACCCGACAATGCTTGGTCAACTTTAGAAATACGAGCTGGTAAACCAGATGCTGCAATTGCTTCAGATACGTTGAAGTCTTCGTATTGAGCATCAGAATAAACATAGCCAGTCGTCCAAGTAAAGTTGTCAGACATTAACCACATTGCTTCCATTTCAAAACCGGTTACTGAAGTTTCACCCGCATTTATAGTAGCTGTGTTTGCCATACCTGTTTGTTGGTCTACAACAGTAAATGGTGTTTGTTGGTCAGTGTAATCCCAGTAGAACGCAGCAATACTCACCATTGCATTATTTTCTTCAGAGAATGCTTTTGCACCAATCTCATAAGCCCATAATGTTTCTGGCTTATACTCACCTGAAGATACATCACCATTACCATCAGCAGTATTAACACCACCTGGTTTAAAACCTTTTGCAGCTGAGGCATAAGTAAATACCGTGTCATTTACTTGCCAATCAAGAGATACACGAGGTACAAATTCAGTATCACTTACACTGTTAGTCGTATGGTAGTTCGGATTTGGCACCATAGCACCAAATGGAGGGATTGTTGGATCATAAATTTGTGAATTATCTAATTCATGTGCCGTTAAGAAACCACGGTCATCTGCATCACCAGTATAATCAAGTGTTTCATCAATGTAACGACCTTCTAAAGTGATATTCATGCTATCAGTTAACGCGTATTTAACTAAACCAGCAACAGACCAATGCTCGGTATCACGAGTTAAAGGTGTCGCGCGGTTATCAGCACTTGGACCAGTATTGGCTGCCGTAATAAAACTTGTATAAGGTGATTGAGCAAAGATAGCTAATAAAGTTGGTACATCAACACCATCTCGCATCCACCACTGAGAGCCAAACTCAACATCCATTGACTCTTCCCAGTAAAGTACAGAAGCAACCCAAGATAATGTTTCGTCACCACCAGACAAACGGAACTCTTGGCTAAATTGTTCAACTTCATAGCCAGTATCTGAATCAGATGACATACCGTATTGTGTTACTGGTGGAATAAAGTATTCAGGAATACCGCCAGGTAATGCCCATATACTATAGTCTGTTAAATCGAAATCTTCTTGAATATAAGTATCATTTTGAGTGATAGACGATTGCGACATAAAGCTAATGTCGTTATCAAAATCCCACTCAAGTGTTAAAGTGCTACGTAAGTTTTCTACTTCAGTACCTGAGAAACCTTTACCTGTACGAGGGTCGTTAGATAAATCAATCTCAGATTCATCACCATCTAAGCGACCAGCAACAAATGGACGACACGGAGCGAACATTTCTGGAGTAGCACCAGGTACAAATGGTGCTAAATCAGCAAAACTATCCCAGTATGGTTGTGCTTGTGAACAGTCAGCACCCTCTTCGTAAGGAAGCAGTACAGCTCCACCGTCAACATTTAAACTACCTGTTGCAAATGGGTTAGTTGCCATATCCGCAGGCGTACCTTGATTCATAGAACGACGTAAAACTACTGGACGTTGGCTATATTCTTCATCTGAATATTCTGTACGCCAGTAAGCCGTAAAACTATCATCAACATAATAAAGACTTAATGCACCACCGACACTTTCGCCAGCACCTAAATCTTCACCATTATTTGGATTATCATATGCACCGTCAGTTTCCCAGCTAGCAACTTTAATACTTGCCGCTAACTTTTCGGTTAAACCACCTTCAACTAATAATGCAGCTTCTGCAGTGCCGTTTTCATCACCATTAACATCGACTTTAGCGCCAAAATCAAAAGATGGGCGCTTAGTAACGTAGTTAATTGCACCAGAGAATGCACTACGACCATAGTTTGCAGATTGTGGGCCTTTAACGATTTCTACTTGTTGCAGATCCATTAAACGCATGTTGGCGGTCATACCGCCACCGGCTAATGTAAGAGATTCTGAAGAAACATCCACACCGTCAACCAGAATGGCAACATTCGGACGACCACGTTCTGTAGTTAAACCACGAATGGCTGGACGAGTATCGTTTGGCGCAGCACCTACATCAAATGATAAAGCAGCTGAGTATTTTGAAACATCTTCAGTATTACCAATACCTTTGTTTTCGATATCTTCATGGTTTAATACGGAAATTGAAAGAGGGATCTTTTCAATTGTTTCATCCATTTTACGTGTAGTAACGCTGATTCGCTCCATATCAGAGTGAGACTCTGGAGCCGCGGATGTTTCTTGAGCTGCTTCTTGTGATGCTGCTTCTTCAGCAGCCATAGCTTGCATTGAAAATGCAGATTGCGCTAGTAGAGCTGATGAAACAAGTAACGATAGTTTTGTTTTCTTATACATGTTTTACCCCGGTGATTAGGCTTATTTATTATATTTTTTGTATTAGTTATTTTTATTATTAGCTGATAATGCAAAATTCAACATTTAAAAACATTCACCGTCCGTAGTGCTTATTTCGGTTTGTTTGTTAAACGATTCTTACCTAGGTATTAACCACAAACAGTCCAATTGCGCATTAATAACCTATTAACAAACTTACAACCTTTGTTTTAATGATGCAACATTAAAACAAAGGTTTTTGTTCTATTGATAGAACAATAGAACCATAAAGCTCGAGAAAACTATGTAATACATTGATTAATATAGAAATAAAGTCAATTGCGATATGTCAGTTTATTGGCTCAAAACATGTATTTTGTATAAAAAAAAACCTAACTTAGCGTTAGGTTTTTTATGATTTAATCTTTATTTTTGTACAAAAAATCAATCAACAGCGAGTGAATCTCGTACACATTTGATCATTGCACGCTCTAAAATGAACTCTTTTGCTTTCGTCGGATCATTGGCACATTCCATAAACATCTGCTGACGTTTTGCTTGTTCATCAGGATCGGTTGACTCCATCAACTTCTTATTTGCAATAGTGTGGTCTTGTACAAATTTAACCGCTAAATCTTTGCGTTGACGATCGTACTGAGCAAATTTAGGTAAGTACTCTTCGCCGTTATTGATTATCGAAATAAGCTTTTCTGCTAAGTTAAACGCGTCATGTAAACCGCCATTCATACCCATGCCACCTAATGGATTATTAATATGACAAGCATCACCTACCAGCACAACACGGCCTTTATAGTATGTTTCAGCTACACGTTGGTGCACATTGTATAAGGTACGGTGGCCAATATCGTAGTCATCACCTTTATCGTATAAGTGCTTTAAGCGACCTTGGATATGCTCATCAGTTAAGTACTTATCTAAGTCTGTTTCATTAGGGTCTGTTGGCCACAATACGCGCCATTGCTTGTCCGTTCTTAAAATTACGCACCACTCATCAGGATCTGATACATAGTTAACGTATGATAAGTTTTCAAACACATCTTCAAATCTAAATGAAGTACTGGCAACTAAGAATTTTTCTTCGTAAGTAAAGCCGCCATAAACAATTTCAGCCGCTTTACGTACATTACTCGATGCACCATCACAACCTAGCAAGAAGCTACCTTCTATTTGCTTTTCACCTTCAGGCGTTTCAACAATAGCCACAACGCCATCATCGTCTTGGGTGAAGCTTTTTACTTTATGGTTAAATAAAAGCTGAGCATTAGGGTATGCTTTTAAGCGCTCTTCAATAATATAAGTAAGCTCGTATTGCTCTAGCTGTAGACGGAATGGAAATTCAGTTTCATCACTAATTAGTGACATATCAAACTCGGCCACTTCACCGGTTTTTCGATCTCGGTATTGGTAACGATCTACCACTAAACCTTTTTCGATCATTTCTTCAACCACACCAAGCTCTTTTAACATTTCTAAAGATGGCGGGTGAAAAGTTGATGCACGAAGATCGATTGGTAATTTATCGTGCATTTCTAATAAAATCACATCGATGTTTTGTTTTGCTAACGCTAAAGCAAGCACTGAACCTGCTGGACCTGCGCCGGCAATAATGACAGGCTTAGAGTTCGATTTATTCTGTGAATTAGCCATGCTACTGCTCCTAAAATACTATTCTTTTTATAATGAGTTGATTGTTGGCAAAATTTCGCTGCACGACATTACGTCAGCATATTTTGCATTCATATCAAATAAGTTGGCACGGTGGGCATCTTGGTTTCTATCCCCTACCGCTTCTTCGGCAACAACTACCGGGTAATTATGTTGTAGTCCATCGACAACAGTGGCGCGTACACAACCACTAGTTGTTAAGCCGGTGACGACTATTGAATCAGCTTTTTCAGCAACTAATTGCTGTGCCAAGTCGGTTTGAAAAAAAGCACTTGCCCAGCGTTTTTCAATTACTGCCTCTCCTTTTAGAGGTGTTAAACGCTCGTCTACTTTTACCCAATGAGAATCAGGTGTTAGTACATCTAAAGCGTTAATTTTATCGCGAAATACTCTTGCTTGGCTGTGATTATGAAAAACCACCGTAGTAAAAAATACAGGTAAATTAGCAGTCCTAAAAGCCTCTAATAATTGCTTGTTATGCTCAACTACAGATTCACATTCAGCGCCTAATGGGCACTTAGGATCGGTAAAGCCATTAATCATATCTACAAGCACTAAAGCTGGCCTTGAGCCCATGCCTAATTTGTTCTTTGCTAAATCCATAATTTACCTAATAAACTCTTTGATAACTTTAGCTACTCGCTCAGGGTGTGTTTCGCACACATACGTTGAGCAGTCACCTATTTCAATTTTTTCACCTTGTGTTAATACTGCTAAAGCATCATCAACATAGGGTTGTAATACATCTCTGTCACCTGCGAATACCAAAGTACTACAGGTAATTGAGCTAAGTTGTTGAGCAACATCTTGAGCACAAACCGCTTGGTAAGCGCTTTTATAACCAGTACCTAATTTAACGGCGCTGTTAAATTCACGTTTGCTTATGTGCTCACTTACTGTTGCGTCTTTATTTCTAAACTTTTGCCATGTTTGCTCTAATTCTTCAGCATTGGCATTGGCATTAATTGGCACGACTAAATCAGGTAACTTAGCTCTTAATTCGTCAGGCAATAAAGTAGGGCCTGATAAAATTAATTGCTTACAAACATCTTGATGATGAGCGGCAATATAAGTTGCTACACTGGCACCGGTATGGTGGCCAAATAAATAGAAATCTTGCACATCTAAATGCTGTAAACACTGCATCACACTGTCTGCATAGTTCTCTATACTGTGATCAACATCAGCAATTAACTCACTGTTACCAAAACCAATAAAGTCGGGCGCTATACAGCAAAAGTCATTACTTAATTGCGCCATTAGCAAACGATACATTTCTGCTGAGCTTGGCGCTTGATGCAGCAGCACCAATTTTGGTAAACAAGGATCACCACAAATCAGGTAATTAACTTTACCTAATGTGGTATTTGCAAAACCTTGTTTAATATCCATTACTAGCAAATATCCTAAAGAGATTCTTCAACTTCAATACTGATCCATTTAACATCAGTAAATTCTTCTGTTGAGTAAGCACCGCCACTACGACCCACTCCAGAAAGCTTACTACCGCCAATTGGCGCTAATGCATTACTTTGGAATGAGTGCATACCAATATGCACCGAGCCAGCATCAATACCGCGAGCGGCTTGCATAGCCCAATTGATATTTTTAGTTAATACACTTGCCGACAAGCCAAATTCAGAATCGTTAGCTAAAGCAATAGCCTCTTGTAAATTTGATACTTTAACTACGTTAGTTAATGGACCAAACGATTCATCACGCCATGAACTACAAGTAATAGGTGAATTAAGTAATACAGTTGGTTCGTAAACCAAACCAGAGCGCACCTTACCGCCAGTTAATAAACCGGCGCCGGCAGCAAGCGCATCATCAACGTGTTGTTGAATTTTATCTACCGCAGCTTTATTAATTAATGGGCCATAAACTGAAGCTTCATCACGTAGCTCACCTATTGGTAAGCTTTCTGCTGCATCTTTTAATGCAGCAATAAAGTCATCATAAATATCTTCATGCACAATCACGCGTGAGTTAGCCATACATATTTGGCCTGCATGGGTAAAGATACCCTGGGCAACAATACCAGCAGCTTTAACAGGATCAACATCAGGTAAAACTAATGCCGCGCTTTTACCGCCTAATTCTAACTGGGTTTTTAGCATGCGAGTCATTGCTTGCGCGCCAATGATTTTACCGGTTTGGGTAGAACCAGTTAAAGCAATACAATTGATGTCTTGGTGTTCAACTAGTGGCGCACCACACTCTAAACCAAAGCCTGTGACTACATTAACCGCCTGCGCCGTAATGCCTGCTTCCACCAACATTTTTACAAACTCAATAGCGACAACCGGCGTTTGCTCTGATGGTTTAATAACGACAGAGTTACCTGCAGCTAATGGAAAAGCCACCATTTTGGTTAATAGCGCTAAAGGGGCGTTATAAGGTGATACAACAGCAACAACCCCTAAAGGTTGGCGTAACACCATAGAGATTCGACCAGGATTATCATTAGGGAAAGTATCACCGTACAAACGACGAGCTTCACCTGCTGCTGTTCTAAGTAAATCAACGGTGTAGTTAACTTCGTTACGAGCTTTGGTAATAGTAGAGCCACTTTCATCGATTAAAATATCGAGTAAGCGCGCCATACCTTGTTTTTCGACCAAATCGGCAGCTTTTAATAATGCTGCTTCACGTTCACGCGGGGCTAATGCAGACCAAGTATTAAAACCTTGCCTAGCAGCAAGCATAGCTTTATCAACGTCAACATTATTTGCTTGCGCTACTTGCGCCATAACTTGTTCAGTTGCTGGTGCTAGTACGTCAAAATACTTTCCACTGCTTGGCTTAACAGATTCACCCGCAATATATAAATCGGCATTTATCATTATGCTTCTCCAATGACGCGAGTTCCGCGGAAAAATTCGAAGGTTTCTTTGGTGCCTTCATCGCCTAAACCACTTTTACCCCAAGCGGCTCTTGGTAGGTCTGGACGCAGTGCGAATAAACTCACATTATTAATTTTGATCACGCCAGCGCGTAATGTTCTTGCAACACTCCAAGCTTGCTCGGCTTCGCCAAATACATAAGCGGCTAAACCATAATCCGTTTGATTTGCCAATACGGTTGCTTGCTCGGTAGTGGTAAAACTATGCACAGTAGCGACAGGGCCAAAAATCTCTTCTAAGGTTTGCGAACCTTCTAACCCATCAATTAATGTTGGCGGGTAATACCAACCATTAAGATCTGCTTGGCTTGGTAGTTCGCTATTACAAATAACTTCACCACCTTGGGCAACGTAATCAGCAACACGACTTTGTACATGAGCTAAATGCGCTTGATGAATAAGTGGCCCCATAGTGCTAGCACTATCGGTTGAGCTACCTAAGGTAACTTGTGCAAACTTAGCTTTAACTAAAGCAAGTAACTCATCTTTTACGCTAGCATCAACAATTAAACGACCAAGCGCTCGGCACCATTGAGCGTTCATTGTGGTTAAGCCAGTAATAATTCCATCTGCTGCCGCATTTAAGTCGGCACTTGCTAATACTACTAACGAGTTGTTACCACCAAGTTCTAGTTGCGCAGGCTTGATTTGTTCACCACATACGCGGCCAACACCTTCACCACCAGCTGCGCCACCAGTGAAAGAAACAGCAGCAACACGAGGGTCACTCACTACTTTACCGCCAACATGACTACCACCAAGCAACATTTGGAATGTACCTTGTGGTAAATTTGCCTCTGCAATTGCTTGCGCAATAAATTGTGCTGAACCTGCTGCCCACTCTGATGGTTTAAATATTACCGGACAACCTGCAGCGAGTGCGCTTGCCAATTTATGACAAGCAATACCTGATGGAGCATTCCAAGGGGCAATAATTGCAGATACACCAAGTGGTAATCGCTGTAACACGATATCACTTACCGGGCCGTCATAAAGCTCTTCTTCAGGTAACTCACGCAGTAACTTGGCCGCGCCTAAAAAAGCCAGTGAACATACCTTGGCAAACTGCTGAGTTAGCGAAAGTACAACACCTGTTTGTACTGCATCAGCAATGGCGATGTCTTCTGTTTTAGTTGCCATAATATTGGCAATAGTTTCCAGAAATTCAGCTCGTTTTATATAATTTAATTGTGACCAACGACCACTATTAAAATTGTCATTTGCACAGGCTATCGCCTGCTCAATTTCAACATCCGTTGCGCTGTATTGGTGATCTAAAAACTCACCACTACTGGCATTGAACAAATCATTGTCTAATTTGTTAGTGGCTACTTGCCACTGCTCATTAATGTAATGCTGTTGTTTAGGTAGCTGATAACTCAAAATACTGTCTCTACTTTTACTTAAGATCTAAACCTTAAAGCCTGCGCCTTAAGATTCTTTGCTCACGCCAAATTGGTTTTGTTCAGCACCTTCAACTTCCATCTGTGCCGCCATTAAACGACCACGCTCAGCAGGAAATGCTTGTACTAGAGCCATCGCCATATCACGTAAACCACGAGCACTTGGGTTAGAGAATCCAGTACCTGATGTACCTGTACACTTAAGCGCATTTACCGCAACTTTAAAGCCATACTCAGATACTTGGCCTTTACATAAGCGCCAGCGTTTAACCACTTCTTGTTTAGGTAGGATTTCTACTTCACTACTTTCTAATTCAAGCTGGCGACGTAACCAAAGCATTGCCGTTTCAACATCACACATCATTTCGCCAATCAGTTGCTGATGCATAGGAGAGCTAGCAATTGATTTACCTGTATCGCCAAACTTAGCTTTGGTTAATGTTTCTAATGTTGTGTTGTAAATTGCCCACGCTTGACCAAGGTATACCGCGATACCGGCAAGTTGATTACCAACAAAGCTACCACGGCTCATTTGCATACAACGCACGAATGCGCCAGGAATTGCTAATGCATCTTCTTCACTAACAAATACGTCTTCTAGAATTAAGCCATGCGTTGCCGTACCACGCATACCAATCGCATCCCATTTTTGACGCTCTGAAACACCTTGTGCATCACGATCAACGAAGAACGTTGCTAAGCCACTTGCATCATCAATACCATCAATGCTGGCCGTAACTAAATATCTATCGGCAACACCCGTTGCACAACCAAATGATTTAACACCAGTAAGTGAGTAACCACCGTCTACTTTTTTAGCTTTGGTGTTAATAAAAATTGCTGCTTTTTCAGACTTAACAGCCTCTGATGCAAAGTTAGCTAACCATTTGCCATCACGGCCCATGGTATTTAAGATTTTTTCAGCAAAGGTTTGTACTTGCTGCTTTTCACTGTCATCAAACAAACCGTTCTCAACCGCTTCTAAAGCCAGTAAGCCACGAGATGCAGATGAACAGTGGAAGAAAAAGGTAAGTGCCGTTGAAGGACATACACTACCAATAGCGAATGTTGCCGCAGCAAGGTCGCGTAAACCACCACCTAAACCACCAAACTCTTCAGGTATAACTAAGCCTAATAAGCCAGCATCTGATAAAGTTTTCACATGTGGTTCGTGGAACTCACCTGACGTATCTACTTGTGCTGATACTGCTTTTAATGCAGGTAATACTGATTCAACTTTAGCGGCACGAGCGCGCTCTGCTGCAGTCATGTTTTCAACAAAATGTTCACCGGTATATTTCATAATATTTTCCTTTTCTATTCCTGCAGAGGCTTATAGCTCGCCCTTTAATATTGCACGTAACTTAGTACCGTCTTCTGCGCCAATTAAACCACCTACTTGATTCCATACTGGATCAATTTCTGGGTCAAAAATTGCGGCACGGTTTGCTGCATCACGACTAACAAGTTCATCAGCTGATACTGGGCTTTTCACACCATTTTCAATTAAATCTAACCAATATTGTAAATAGCCATCAACGTGAGGTGTTAATGCGACAAATGCTTCTGGAGTAGCTCTATGCACTAACATCCACGGCGACATAATTGCACGCTGACGAGGAGAGATGTGAGCAGGAGATAAACCTTCTACCGCTTCTGCTGCATCATATTTTTCAGTTAGTGGGAAGAACACTTCATTCATGTAATCAATGTGCGCGCCCATATCTAGACGTGGTGTCATATCTAGATGGAAAGCAAAGTGCTCACCAGCTTTCACAGAATCTAAGGTGAAATGAGGAATGGCGCTGTCTTTTGGCATAAAGCCGTAAATCATGTGCGAGTCTAAATGAATTTGCGGCACTACAATTGAACAAGTCACTAGCTTATCTAATGGACCACCTTCAAAAACACGAACATGCCCTACTTTGCCTTGCGCCATAGGAGCATGGCTAGTTAAGGTCATAAATGGGCCGCCATCTTCAGCTAACTTTTCAGTCATACCAAAATGAGCAACGATTTTACCAAAGGTGCTGTCTGATAAATTTCCTGATAATGATTCTGTTGTCATTGTCTTTCCTATAAATTCTTTTATGTAATTATTCTTAATTTAATTCTTTAAAGCATCGCCGACATTAGCTGCCAAGGACGATTATCAATAAGGTGTGTGCGGTGCGAAACCACTTTATTTTTCGCTGCTTGTGGGTGTATCTCAGCAATTAAACCAATATTTTTATCTGTATTGGTATGTACTTCACATTGGCTTAATAAACCGTCAAATTCACGTTCAACCCAAGGAGTCATTATGGTGAAGTCTTTTTGTAAGCTACAAATAAGGCTATCTTCAGCTTTGCTACTACAAGCAATAATATTGACTCGGTTTTCTGATGCTCTTTCAATAAAGCCAGTACTTTGTTGCCAAGCTTCTTGCTGGTTTACTGGTGCAAATACAACTTCAGTGCCTTGCATAGCAATAAGACGGTAACTTTCTGGATAAATTGCATCATCTTCTAAAGTTAATGCTAATAAGCCATGCTCACTTTGGTATGTATTGAATTGGTCGCTTAATGTAGAGAAGTCAAAACGTTTGCTAGCATGAACCTGACCTTGTGTTAGCACTAGCCCGGCACTCGATACTATAACGCCTTGGTGTTGATATTTATCACCCACTTTGCCAATTACTGAAGTAGCAATGTAAACGCCCTCTGCAGCTAAAGTTTGCAAGCTAGCAACGACCGCTAGGCTATCAGCATGAGCTTTTGCTAAATCATTAAGATTTGGTTGCCAAAATAGTTCTGGTAAACAAATTAATTTAACGTCATCAGCAATCAACTTAGCAATCTCATTACTCGCTTGCTCAACACTATTAACACTTAGCGTTGCAGCTTTTGCATCAATCGCACCGTTAAATTCTGGTAGTTTTTGGCCTTCGGGGTTTTCACCAAAACTTTGGTATAACTCTGGACGACGAGCTTGATAAATATCAGTACCGTCTGGCCTTGCTTTGTCACCAGCTTGCTCTGGATCAATATCAGCCCAAATAACTTCTTCGCCTTGACCAGCAATGGCTAATACAGTGCCATCTGGTGCAACAATCTGTGAATCACCAGCACCGCTAAGGAATTTTGTTGGGATATTAATAGCAGCAGAAATTGGCTCTAACACTTCCTCAGGAATAAGCGGCCCTACTTTATTTGCTGCTACAATAAATACTTTGTTTTCAGCAGCTCGTACTGGAATATGTAAAGTACCTTCATCAATGGCGAAAGAGTTTAAGCTATTACAAAGGATCTGCGCACCACGTAATGATAAACAACGAGGAGTTTCATTAATTACACCGTCCATACATGAGTACATTGCTAACTTACCAATTTTGGTATCAACAATAGGACCTTGCTGTTGCGCAATTTCTAAGAAATCATTTTCGTGACCAATTAATACTTGCTTGTCATTTTCAGCGATTAATTCACCTTCTGGAGAAAATAATAAACTAGTACCTGTAGCAATATCGTTACCACGGCGTACGGTTGAGTTAATAACAACATAGGCATTAACTTCTTTAGCAGTAGCTGCAATTTGCTTAGCAAAGTCGCCATCAACATCAATTGACACATCATAACAATGTGCTTTGTCGTCATACCAAGAGTTATGGTTAGCAAACTCTGGCAGAACGATTAGATCTGGAGAACATTTCGCAGCTTCTTTAATCATGCGAATGCTAGTTATTAAGTTGGCTTGCACATCGTTTGTTACTTGATACTGTGCGGCGGCTACTCTAATCATGGAAATCCTCTTATTAAATTACAGCGTTTTTATTATTGATTACTCTTGGCTGTAATTACTTTTTATTTAACTAGATAAATACAATCTATTGACTTAAAGTAATAACATTATAACTTTTAGTCAATGTTATTTGCACCTAAAAATGACAAATGTACTATCAATATAACATTTTTTGATCCAACATCTTAAAAGATGCGTATCGTAAGAGGTACTAATTGGACTTTATAAAAACAAATAGCCCACATAAAAATTAAAGGCGTATAAATGATCTATCAATACTCAATAGAATTGGCTTTATTCGATTTTATCCCGGTAATGTTATCGGCACTTGGCATGTACTTTATCGTGCAGATAATTAATGCCAATAATCAGAATTATCAAACATTAACTAAAGTTGCGGCGGCAATGATTGTATTTGGCGGCGTATCCAAAGCAACGTGGAAATTATTAGTGGCTACCAATGGAGTAGACATTGCAATACTAAATAATAATTTATTTATTTTTATGGCTCCTGGTTTTGCTTTTTTAACCTTCTGCTTATATGCGGCAAGAAAACAGTTTAACCAACAAGCAATTAAACCTACCGCTTGGCGCTGTCCGGCAAGCATTGTTACTTTATTCGCTATATTGTCAATTGCCTTAGCAGTTACCTACCCAGATAAAAAACTTTGGTTCTTTGCTTTATTGGGCTTACTAACTATTAGTAATATTATATTTATTTGGCATGCTATTCGTCACAGCTTACAAGCACAAAGCAAAACTTCTGCCTTATTGTATTTATTAAATATTATTGGCGTATTTGCTTTATCAGGCATTGCCCGAATGAACGATCAACGCGAAGCAATCCAATGGATTGCAGAATTTACTAATACCGCCACACAAGGTGCTTTTGCATTAGCAGGATATTTGTTGTGGAAAAAAACACAGAGCAGCCTAGCTGCTACTAAGTAAAATTAAAAAGGTCTCATCATGTCTAAAACAGCAAAAAAATACCTTGGCATATATACCACCCATGGCGTTCATGGTTGGAATATGTCTACATTCTATATTACCTGTGTTGCCACCATATTATTGGGTACATTCATCAACGCATTTCAGCCATATTTGTTTTCTCAAATCATGGGCATATCGCCAGATCAACATGGCTCAATTACAGGTACCTTAAACTTTTGGGGTGAAATGGCGATTATCGCCACTGTAGGTTTGTGGGGTGCCCTTTCAGATAAAGTAGGTCGTAAGTTAATAATGAGCGTAGGCTTTTTATTAATTGGTATCGCACTTTATTTATACCCACATGCTGAGTCTGTTACTCAACTAATTTTATACCGCATGATTTACGGTGTCGGTATCGCTGCTGCAACCTGTATGATTGTTACCTTGGTTGGTGATTACGCAAAAGATGAAAGCCGAGGCAAGGCCGCTGGTTTGCAAGGTGTATGTAATGGTATTGGTGCGGTAACCGCATTGTTCTTATTACTGCGCTTACCAGCAGTATTCCAAGCACAAGGCCAAACTGCTGTAGAAGCTGGCTTTACTACTTATAACATTGCGGCCGCTATCGCGATTATCGTTGCTATTTTATCTGCTATTGGCTTAAAGGCTCACGTTAGAGACGAAATGCAACATAAAGACAGCACCTTTAAAAAAGCAATTGAAGGGATTAAAGCTGCCAAAGACCAAGGCATTGCTTTAGCTTATGGTGCATCATTTGTATCACGTGCAAACTTAACTATAGTTGGCGCATTTATGACTCTTTGGTTATCAAATTACGGTACTGGCGAAATGGGCATGACAGCAGGTGATGCACTGAAAAAAGCCGGTATTATCGTAGCTATAGCGCAAGGTTGTGCATTATTATTCGCCCCATTCTTTGGCATACTTACCGATAAAATTAACCGCGTAAGTGCCCTACTAATCGCACTGTTTATTTCATTTGCAGGCTACACCAGTACCTACCTAATTTCAGACCCATTTGGCGGCTGGATGATACTTGTTGTAGTGGTTATTGGTTTAGGTGAAATTGGCGGAATTATTACTTCAGGCGTACTAATAGCACAACAAACCAATGACCAAAACCGTGGCGCAGTAATTGGTATATTCAACTTAAGTGGAGCTATTGGTATTTTAGTTTCAAGTATAGCTGGTGGTTATTTATTCGATCACTGGGAACAATCTGGACCATTCGTATTTGTTGGTTTCTGTGCCTTAATCGTATTCATCTGGGGCTTTATAGTTAAAGATAAAATCATTAACCGCCAAGAACAAAGCCAAGCTGAAGATGCTAAAAATTTAGAAACTGATAAAGCAGCTATCTAAGTAAAGTAAGCATAAAAACAAACCCAATAAAGACCTTAATAAACACTATTAAGGTCTTTTTGTTTATTACGAGAATAATGAAAGCACAACAAAGATATTTCCTCATTTCTACAAACAAACCGAGAAATAATCCGTGTTTAAACACGGAAATAGAAATTATTCTTTTGAAGATCAAATAATTAACAGTTAAGGTAGTGTTAATAAAATTGAAAGGTGGAAATTTTAATTCGTAAAAGTACGGATTTTTTCCATCTAATAAGCTGTTAGCTGTTTTTCGGAGTATGGATGTTCGAATCAATAAAAAGAAAAATTGATGATCAAAATAAGGATAATGATCCGAAGGATATGTCCTTTGATTTTAAACTTATGTTTGTCTATCACATAGCGATGATGATCTTATTCGGTTTAAGACCAATATCGAATCCTCTTCATCAAGTTTATTTAGCTATAACTCTGATATTAGCTCTAATACTTGTATCGTTTTTCAATAAGCTAAAATCCAATTGGTCTTGGCCTGGTTTGTCTTTTTCAAGCATTCCGTCAATCACACTAAATTTAGTATTTACTTACCTTTTTTTAGCTTTTGCTTCTTACGCTATGACTACAGGTGGTAACTTCCCTGATGTATCTTTGGCAGATCTAGAATCTTTGCTAATTGAATCATGGGAGGTAATATTGAAAGCAGCATCTAATCCTGTATTTACTCCTTGGTATCTGGCAGGTATTGGTATTGCTTTCATGAATTCAATGGTAAGTTTAAAGCTAGCAACACTTAAAAAGTCAGAATTTGAGGCTCAGTGTAGCAACAGCTAACAAGTCATTAAAGCAGGACAAATTCAACTTGGTTTTTGTCACTGCGTTCGAGATTTTAACCAAGTTAAATTTGCCTCTTAATGAGGCGTTAGGAATAAATGCATGGATAAGTCGTTAATTGCAAACATAATTCAATGGAGTATATGGGGCGTTTTAATGGTCCTTATAATGGGCTGGTTAAATCGAAGTCGCTCCAAAAAAAGGCCCGAAAACGAAACAAAAATTCTGAAACATCCCCTAAGCACGCTAATAATCGGCGGAGTGTGTTTTTCGTTCTTTTTTGGCGCTGCAATATTGTCTAATGTATTTTCAAACGGTACGGAAACTTGGTGGACAACTGCAATATTTTTGGGGTTTGCCGCTATGTCATTACCTCTTGTTATTGATTATTTTGCAGCTAAGCATTCCTTAAGTGAGTCTGGGATAGATTTCGGTCGTTTCAATGGTCAAAGGGTGTTGGTACCGTGGGACGAGATTTCGAGTGTAAGGTACGCCTATATAATGAAGTGGTTTGTGATTAAAACTAAGAATGGCAAAACGGTTAGAGTTTCGGCAATGTTAATGGGATTGCCGGAGTTTGCAAAGAGTTTATTGGAGCTAAGCACGCTGGTCTCAATTGATGAGGATACAATGGAGATTCTAAAAGAAACAAGAAATGGCAACCCTCCATCTGTATGGGCGTAAAAATTCCTAACAAGGCAGTCAAATTGACTACTATTCCGTCGCTTGTTTTAGTGGCGGTCGCTACGCTGCCACAAAAACAATCAACTATATAGCCGCAATTTACTGCGGCGTTATATTTTCAGAGAGTCATGAGTAATTTTCCAATAATTGAGACAGAAAGACTTATTTTAAATGAGCAAATCATTGACGACTCTAAGTCAATTTTTGCTATGTTTTCCGATAGTGATGTTACTGAGTTTTACGATTTACATTTCACAAAAGAAATAGAAGCTGTTGAGCTTATTGAAAATGACACAAAACGGTTCAATGAAAGAAAAAGTGTTCGATGGGCAATCCGAGAAAAATCCACTAACGATTTTATTGGGAGTTGTGGTATCAACCGTTTTGAAGATAGTAATGACATAGCTGTTATTGGATATGAGTTTATTAAAAGTGCTTGGGGTAAAGGTTATGCTACAGAAACAGTAAAAGGCGTTGTTGATTATTCCTTTTCTGAGCGTTGCCCTAAGTTCATTAACAGAATAGAAGCATATGTTATGCTAGGTAATAGAGCTTCTGAAATTGTGTTGGAGCGCTTAGGGTTTCGATGTGAAGGAACATTAAGACAGCATGGTAAATGGAAAGGTTCTTATCATGACCTTAAAATGTTTTCTCTGCTACGCTCAGATACAATAAAAATTTAACAAGCTGCTCAAACGGATCTGCTAACAGTTTGCTAAGTTTCAATACGCTACACAGTTCAACTTTAAAAGTTAATACAAATAAAAATTATTTAAGTAGAAAATTATGTCACTTCCACCATGTCCTAAATGCAATTCAGAATTTACTTACCAAGATCAGAACCTTCTTATTTGTCCTGAGTGTGCGTATGAATGGAATCCATCAGAGCCTAGTGATGAAGAATTATTTATTGTAAAAGACTCCAACGGAACGCAATTAAACGAAGGTGACAAAGTTACGATGATTAAAGACCTTAAAATTAAAGGTAGCTCGCAAGTGATTAAAGTTGGTACTAAAGCTATTATTAGGCGAATAGTTGAGGGGAAAGACCACCAACTAGACTGCAAAGTTGATGGTGTGGGAGAAATGATGGTTACAGCAAAGTTTGTGAAAAGAGCCTGAGTAATATTGCCAAGCGCTTAATCTAATAGCTAAAAATTATTTAGATGGGTATTAAGCCTTTCTATCTAAAATTACGGCTCCTACCCCATCATTTGCTAGTACATCTTCGGGGTTATATATGGGGCAGTTTTTCATTGAAAGGCAACCACAACCAATACAGCCTGTTAATGAATCTCTTAGCCTTTCCATATATTTAATTCGTTCGTTAAGTTGTGCCTGCCAAGCTTTAGACAGCCTTGCCCAGTCGTCTTTATCAGGTGTTCGCTTGTTGGGTAGCTTGGCAAATACTTGCTCAATCTCTTGTAAACTAACCCCCATCTTTTGCGCCGCTTTAATTACAGAGATGCGCCTTATTACATCACGCTTATAGCGCCGTTGATTGCCTTGGTTACGCAGGCTTTTAATCAGGCCTTTTTCTTCATAAAAGTGCAAGGTCGATACCTTTATTCCGCAGCGCTTAGCAACAGCTCCCACACTTAAATTTGCTTCTTCTAACATACCGACCTCAGACAAAGTTTATTAATTTTTGACTAACTTTTTGGCGATTTAACTTTTTTTAATCATATTAAAAAAAACACTTTACCTCAACCTTGCTTGAGGTTTTATAGTTGTTTTAACAATTAATAAAAATTGAAAAGGAAATACCTATGTTGCATTTAGAACACCTTAATTTAGTGGTCAAAGATATTGAAACTACTCTACATTTTTATAAAGCTGCTTTTCCTCACTGGCAAGTGAGAGGCGAAGGCGATTCAGATTGGTATGGTCATCCAAGACACTGGCTACACTTTGGCGATGACTACCAGTACCTTACCTTTAATGATCAAGGTGAAGGACAAAACAGAGACTTAAAAGGGCATGATTTAGGGCTAGCTCATTTTGCCTATGTGACCGATGATATTGATAGTTTAACGGCAAGACTTGTTAATGCTGGTTATAAAATTTCTAGCGCAGGTGCAGTATCGCCCTACCGTAAAAATGTTTATTTTATTGACCCAAATGATTTTGAAGTTGAGTTTGTGCAGTATTTAACTGATGAGCCAAAGCTAAGAAATATTTATGAAGAATAAAAGTTGGAAGTTAAAACCAATAAGTAGCCTTTCGGCTACTTATGCATTTGAAGAAATAACTGAATTATTTTCTAGGCGTCTTTAATATCAGCAAACAAGTCGCGTTTATTAAAACCTGCAGTTAAAAAGCGCTTAAATGCTTTACCACCAGTTAACCAAGCAACTTTACTGCCCGATTTGTTTGCCGCAAGAATACCATCAACTAACCATGGTGTTACGGTTTCAACTTTATCGCCAAGGATGTTGAATATCTTCTTAGCTTTAGTCCATTCTGGTGAACTTGTATCGTAATCGCCAATAAGAAGGTCGGTAACAACAATACCAGGGCTCAAAGTGTTTACTTGTAGTTGCGTGTTTTTAACTTCTTTTTGTAATGATTTATTCAAGTAAGTAACTGCGCGCTTAGTGGCACCATAAGCCGCCATACCAGGCTGTGTTGCATCGTTACTGCCAAAGCCTTCCATATTCCATAATTGGCCATGGCCTTGTTCGGTCATGCCGCGTAAAGCAATATGGCTAGCTACTACAACACCACCTAAGTTAGTATTTACTATCGCTTGTAAATCGGCAGAGCTTTGCTGAGCTAATGGCATGCGCTTGATACTCATACCTGCATTATTAATCCAAATATCTACTTGCTTAAACTGACTTACGCTATGATCCCACAAAGCTTGTAAAGACTCAGCATTGGTAACATCAGAAGCGATACCCGTAACGTTATCATTACCATAACGCTGGGATAGCTCATTAACGACTTGTTCAACCTGTGTATCGGTGCGGCCTGTGATCACCACCTTACAGCCTTTATTTAAAAAATTTTCTGCCAAACCTTTGCCAATACCACGAGTACTACCAGTTATTACTACTGTTTTCATTAAATTCGCCTTTATTAACTTGTCAGTAAATCATTTAAAGTTTATTGTTATAACTTTAATACATTTAATGCAATATTGAAATAGGATTAATTTGTCGATGCAAAAATTTCTTCCTGGCACAGTTGGCCACACTCTAATGCAAATGCGTGGTATTTGGCATGACTCGATTGAATGTTTCGAGTTAGATGGCGCGCCATTAGATGACGATACTACAGCCGGTAGCGGTACACCTGGCTCTTCTCCATTCGATAATTTAGTTTATGTCGATTTTGACGGTGAGTTTTTAAAATTAACCAATGTGCATTTTCGTGGCCGCCCTTGCACAGCAAAAACATTTACCGGGCAATTAAAAGACGGTGTTTTAGTTTTCGACCCTCTTGGTGATGGCGCTTACGAAAATATAGGTATGAGTGGTGGTCCTGGGATTTTAACCTTTAACGCTCGTGACTTAAGCAAGGCAACCGATGTTTATATGGAGCCTGACTTTATTATTTTAACGGGTACCGGGCAACGCGTTCGTCACACTGTACTTTACCGCGATGGTAAAGCAACACGAACACTAACCGCCCACGGTATTCGTTTATCGCCATCGTGTGATAAGCGTCATGAACTTGACCCAAGAGGCACAGACGGCCCGGTACATGAACAACCATTTAGAGCGTCGATTTGGCAGCACTTGGTTGAATAGTTTTAGTTAATTATATAAACAAAAACGGACAACTTTTGCTATTAAGCAGGGTTGTCCGTTTTCTTTTAGGTATGTTTAATATTATTATTTTTTAGAGAATAAACGACTGAAAAATCCTGGTTTTTTCTCACCGTCATTATCACTACCAAAGTTCATGTATTTACGTGTTCCGGCTTTATCCATTTGTTCATTAACTACCGCTAAGGTAACTATTTTGTAGTCATTTTCTTCGGCAAAATCTTCAACATTACCAACAGCAAAGCCGCGAACGAATTTAGGCGCTTTACAGATTAACTGCATTGCCTCTTCGTCCCAATCCATACTGGTTTTTAAGCCATATTTTTTGGCCAAAGCTACGTTGTCTTCAACTTTGCTATCACTACTTTCCGATGCTGCTTCACGCGCCTTAGCTCGTTCTTCTTTGGCACGCTTTTTAGCCCAGTATTCTGAATGCTCTGGTTTAGTTGCCTCAAATATACCTTTTACATCAGGACGTGCGCCTAAGATATCAATTAGGTTATCGGCATACTCAATTGGGATAATAACAAACAATTCTTCAGGTTTAAGTTTATTGGCCATACGACCACCCATATCACCCGGAGTCATAACCACATTATTTTCAAACCAAGGGGTTGCGAATACATCAGTACAAAATGAATTACCTGCCGCAGTACTTGGCATTACACCATCTTTAACCGAGCGCGCAGCTGCAATTAATGCCGCTTCTTTTGGCGTACATATCACCACAATCCATTTAATATCCATGCCTTTTGGCACGTTATTAAGTGGTGCGGCACCAATGCCTTTAACTAAGCCAGAAGGCAGGCGGAATTTACCCGAGTTAACCGCTTTCGCCGCACTTTCTTCATAAGAAGGAATAAACTTATACAGGATCTCACCACTGCGCATTAAGTCGTTGCCTTCATCAAGGCCCATTAAATAAGTGCCATGAGAACAATCATTAAAGGTTTTATCAAAGTAAACACTTTTACCGTCATCCATGGCGTGTTTTAAAATACCGCACGGCTCAACTTTTACCCCTTCATAATCAGCGGGTATTTCATTTTCAAAAAAGGTTACTGCAACCGGGTTGCCTCTAACCTTACCTTTTAATACCTGGCAGATGCCTTCAATATTCGCCATTTTATGATCCTGTTTTTATAATTATTAGTTTAAGTTTGCCGCTTTTAAATATGGGTCTTGCTCTGGGTTTTCAGGTGCATAACCACCACAACGTGGCAGCCCCCAAAATATCGATGGTACTCGTCGTGCTGATAAGGTTTTGTCTTTACTCCATGGCGCCGGCATACGCATATTAATAGTACAACCAACTAATGCCAGTGTTTGTAAGGCAATAAAAATGACATGATTTTCATAAAAAGCAAAAAAGATTAAGCAAAAGGTAACATTTGGAATATGAGTTAATGGCACTTTCATTTTGATTGATTTAGGACTGTCATGCTCAGGTGAAATATAAATATCCCAATATAAATCCATTAATAATGCCTGCCACACACTGATACAAGCATAAGCAAATATCCACACTTGCCAAGTTGCCCAGTCAGGGCCAAGTATTAAACCAAGATGCCAAAACGACAAGAACATTTGCCCAAACGCAGTACCCCAAATTAAGCCAAAAACAATTTGCGGAAATAAATCGATTTTACGCTCAAAACGAATGGTATATCTGGCCCATATTCCCCAATAGGCAAACAATATAAAGGCAAATAAGGCCATTACCGAGGCTATCCATATTGGGTCATTGAGTTGTTGTTCAGTAAAAATTGGCGTAGTTAAAATGGCTTCCATGGTGCCGGTAGCCCATGAAACTAAATAGAAAAAACAAAAGAACATACCAGCTCGTAGCCATGCTGCCATAGGAATAAATTCGGTTACTTCTAACGCTTTGCTTTTTTTACTGGTGTATTTACTTATATAAGCTAGCCACATTAAAGCCATTAATATCGCTACAGTTGTTGCAATAATATCGAGTGTACTCATGCTACTTTCCACTTTTAATCTATAAATATAATATTTTTTATACGATAATTTTATTTTTTTAAACACAACACGATTGCACTTTTATTATGTTTAAACAATGCGTTAAGTCATTTTGTAAGCAATACATTTTGCATTAAAAACATATCAAAACTCGTTAATTAAAAAAATAACTGATCTTATTCATCTCCTCTTCCGTAAAAATTTAGGCTACTTAACTTCTTAAAGAGGAAATAATATGAACAGGGTTATAAAAGTTTTAGCACCATTAATAATGTTAACTACCATTGCAGCATGTGATGGCGATAGTAACAGCAGCAATAATGCTGAAGTTGTAAACGACACCGTAATGCCAACCACAATTGTTGACGCGGCAAGTGAAAACGGTAATTTCACTACTCTAGTTGCTGCACTGCAAGCAACAGGCCTTGATGCGGTGCTTGCCGATGCAGATGCATCATATACAGTTTTTGCACCTACAGATGCAGCGTTTGCTTTATTAGGCGATGACACAATTAACGCCTTACTCGATGACCCTGACACGCTTTCAGATATCCTGCTTTACCATGTATTAGCTGGCGAAGTTAATGCTGCAGCAGCAATTGCGAGTGCTGGCTCTACAGTACAAACAGCTAACGAAGATTTTATTGGATTGTCTCTTGATGGCGATTCGCTATTAGTTAACAACGTAACCGTAACAGCAACAGATATTATGACCGATAACGGTATTATTCATGTTATAGATGCTGTACTTATTCCGCCAGAAGATATGATGCAACCAACGGCCAATATTGTTGAAACAGCAGTGGCAGCAGGAAGCTTTACTACACTAGTTGCGGCACTACAAGCAACTGGCCTAGATGCAGTGTTAGCCGATGAAAGTGCAAGCTTTACTGTATTTGCTCCTACCGATGATGCATTTGCTTTAATTGGCTCTGAAACAATTAATACTCTATTGGCTAACACCGATGTTTTATCAAGTATTTTATTACAGCACGTTGTGGCTGGTCCTGGCGTTAACTCAATAACAGCCTATTCACTTAATGGTGCTATGGTTGAAACAGCATCGATGGCTAAAATTGAGCTAAAAGTAAATAGCCAAACTGACATGTTAACTTTTGGCGGTGCTAACATTGTAATGAAAGATATCTACACCACTAACGGTATTATCCATGTGATTGATGCGGTAATTGTTGGTGACGTTGAAGTTCCTGCGCCAGCAATGAGCATTGTTGATGTTGCTGTTGATAATGGTAGCTTTACAACCTTAGTTGCGGCATTACAAGCAACTGGCTTAGATACTGTTTTAGCTAATTTAGATGAAGACTACACAGTATTTGCACCAACAGACGCTGCCTTTGCTAAGTTACCTGAAGGTACGGTTGAAACTCTTTTAAACGATACTGAAGCATTATCTAATATCCTGCTTTACCACGTAGTACCTGGTAAAGTTATGGCTGACGGTGCTATTACTGTTGCTCAGTCTATGGACAATCAAGTAACTACGGCAAATAACAGCAATGTTGCCCTTTCATTTACCAACTCAATGTTATTTGTTAATGGCTCTAAAGTATCTGCGGCTGATGTTATGGCTGACAACGGTGTTATCCATGTAGTTGATACAGTAATTTTACCTCGAGAAATGAAAGGCGAACCTGATATGAGTATCGTTGAAGTAGCGTTAGCCGATGCAAACTTCTCTACTCTAGTAACTGCATTATCTGCTGCTGATTTAGTTGATACCCTTGCTAATGAAGATGCAACGTTTACTGTATTTGCACCAACAAATGCTGCTTTTGCTAAAATTGATGCAACCGCTTTAAATAATTTACTTGCCGATAAAGACGCATTAACAGCTGTATTATTACAACACGTTATTGCTGATGCCGAAGTTGATTCATTATCTGCCTACGCGGCTAATGGTAAAGACGTAACTACAGCTGGTGGCGCTATGATAAGTGTTGGTGTTGATGCTGAATCGGGTATGTTGACCTTTGGAGGTTCATTAGTAACCGTAACCGATATCTATACAACTAACGGCGTTATCCATGTAATTGATACAGTAGTAACTGACTAATTACGACAAACTCTATGAATTAATCAAAGCCTCACATTACGTGGGGCTTTTTTATTTTTAATAAAAAATATATTAAAAATAATCATCTATTATTGTTTTAGCTACGTATATTAAATTAGTCACTATTGTTATTTAAATTAAGGCCGTTAATGAACATCCCTATTTTTCCATTAAGCATTTATTTATTACCACAGGGGATAACTCGCTTACGTATCTTTGAACAACGCTATTTAAACATGGTTAAAAATGCCAACGACACCAAAGGCTTTGTTATAAGTTACTACCAAAACCTGCCTAATCAGCCAATTGAAAACCAAATAGCGCCTTGGGGCAGTTGGGTTGAAATAGTTAATTTTATGCAAGGTGATGACGGCATATTAATCATTGATGTGAAGTGCAAGTCCCTAGTTACGATAAAATCTACCTCGTTCAATGATGAACAACTTATGCTTGGCGAAGTTACAGTACAACCCCATTGGGCGGATAAGCAAGATCAATATGCAACTACTACCTTATCTCAGCAATTAGCCTTGCAGCTACAGCAAGTATTTAGTGACAACAAACCATTAGCCGACTTATATCAACAAGTATTTGTAGATGATGACCATTGGGTTTGTGCTCGTTGGTTAGAGCTATTGCCATTACCATTTGCTGACAAGTCACTGTTTAGTCAACAAGATAGCTTTAACCAAGCGCTCGATTGTATTAGCAACATACTTATTGAAGAAAAAGTATAAAACTAAAATAAAAAGTGATCTGTATACAAAACCCTTACGTATTTACCTACAGATAGTTAATTCTGGGTGCAATATATGCAACTAATTGAACAGCATGGGACTAATAATCCTGTTAAACAATTGCCAAGTCATCATAAACGTATTACAAATATGAACATGAATGATGATATAGACCATAAAGAATTGGCGGATTGGTTAACCGCAGTAGGGCAAGATCGTGATAAACAGGCATTTACTTGTTTATTTAAGTTTTTTTCACCGAAAATTTTACGTATCGCTGGCAGTAAATTTAATACGCAAAACATTGCCAATGAGATTGTGCAAGAAACCATGACCAATGTATGGCGTAAAGCACACTTATACAATGCTGATAAAGGTGCACCAACGACTTGGGTATATACAGTAATGAGAAACGTGAGTTTTGATTTACTGCGTAAAATCCAGTCTAAAAAAGAAGATACTCTCAGTGATGACATTTGGCCAACACTCGATGTAGCCGATGAAAGCGAAAATGAATTTGAAGATCATTTTGAAAGCCAAAAGGTATTGTCTTTACTCGATAGTTTGCCTGAAAAGCAACAGCAAGTTATTAAAGGCTTCTATCTAATGGAGATGTCGCAAGAGCAACTTGCGAAGCACCTTAACTTACCTCTTGGCACCGTAAAATCGAGACTTAGACTCGCGCTAAATAAATTAAAACAGCAAGTTGATCTGCAGTTAGGAGACAACCATGATTAAGCATCATCCAAAGACCGAATTATTAAACGCCCATGTAAATGGTCAATTACCAGCTTCTTTGTCTGCAGCTATAGCAATGCATAATGACTTGTGTCCGCAATGTGCTCAAGCAGTTAAACACATGACCGAGCAACAAGCGGAATTGTTATTTGAACATAATGACGCACCAGAGCTAGCAAACGATATTGATTTAAATGAAATTGATATCGAGCAAATGATTAGTGATATTACCAACGATGACTCGGTAGAATTATTAGCTGAAAATGTACCGGTAACTATTTCAGTTAAAGGCCAAGATTACAAAATACCTCGTGCTATACAACATATGCATATGGGTAAATGGCATAGCTTAGGCAAAATTACTCGCGCTAGAATGGAGCTTAATGAAGGTGATATTCACTCAAGTTTACTACAAATTGAACCTGGTGGAACTGTACCTGAACACACCCATAAAGGCTTCGAGCTAACATTATTGTTGCAAGGCTCATTTAGTGATGAAATGGGTACATATGTACCGGGTGATTTTATTATGCTTGATGGCGAGCACCAGCATACACCTGCAACAACAGAAGGGTGTTTATGCTTTACTGTAGCAGACGGTGCACAACATTTTACCCAAGGTATTAATAAACTACTTAACCCTATTGGTAGCTTTATTTACTAATAAAGTACCCTTTACTATTTAAAAAAGCTCAATTAAGTTTGAGCTTTTTTGATCTTAAACTTAAATTTTCTCGTAACTCTAGCAAACATCATTGATTAAATTGAGAGTTACTATGACTAAACCAATTACTATCGGTATCAGCGCCTGCTTAGTTGGGCAAAATGTACGATACGACTCGAGTGCAAAAACATCACATTTTTGTGTAGAGGAACTTGGTAATCATGTGCAATACCGAGCGTTTTGCCCAGAAGTAGCAATTGGTTTACCCGTACCTAGACCAACTATTCGTCAAATTAAAAAAGATGACTTAATTGTAGTTTCTAGACCTGATGGTACTGGCGATGTAACTCAAGCATTAAGCGAGTATGGCAAACGAGTTGCCAAGATTGCTGAAAAGTTTAGTGGTTATATTTTTTGTGCCAAAAGCCCAAGCTGCGGTATGGAAAGAGTTAAAGTTTATAGTGCTGATGGCAAAGGGGCTACGTCAGATGGTATCGGCACTTTCGCCAAAGAAGTGATGAAAGCTAATCCTTTACTGCCTTGTGAAGAGAATGGCCGCTTAAACGATCAGGTGATCAGAGAAAACTTTGTTGCCCGAGTGTTTGCTTATCGAAACTGGCAACAACTGGAAGCTTCAGGGATCACTAAACATAAGTTAATGACATTCCACAGCCGCTACAAATATACAGTAATGAGCCATGACTTAGTCGCTTATAAAGCATTAGGGCAATTACTTGCTCGCGCCGATTTAGCCCTTGAGGATATGGCCAAGCAATACATTACAGGTTTGATGAACGCTTTAAAAATTAAAGCGACACGAAAAAAGCATGCTAATACCTTACAACATATTCAAGGTTATTTTTCACGTAATTTATCAACACTTGAGAAGCAAGAATTGTGCACTCAAATTGAAGATTATCGCCAAGGTTTAGTGCCATTAGTTGTACCTTTAACGCTAATCAAACACTATCTACTTGCTTTCCCTAAACAGTATTTAAAACAGCAAAGTTATTTAGACCCTTACCCAGCGCAACTTAAACTACGTTACGGTTATTAATGAAAGGAATATAAAAAATGCTTTGGTTTCGTAACGATTTACGGGTACATGACAACCCAGCCGTTGACTATGCACTAAACCAAGGCGTTAAACAGGCGATATATTTAGCAACGCCTAAACAATGGCAATTACATAATCAAGCGGAAATCAAAACCGACTTTATTTTAAGGCACGTGCAACTTCTAAGTGAGCAATTATTAGCCTTAGGTATTTGTTTAAAAGTAGTCGATGTTGATGATTTTAAAGGACAAATCGATTACTTAAGCAAGCATGCTATAGCAACTAACACTAAAGTAATTGCTAATTACGAAATTGAACTAAATGAACGCAATCGAGATGAAAAGCTAATTCAACTTGGCTGTGATTTATCATTATTTTGCGCTGATGTCATTGTGCCACACGGCAAAGTAAGCAACCTTAGCGGTGAAATGTATAAAGTATTCACCCCCTTTAAAAAAGCTTGGCTAAATTATGTTAGAGATAATGGTTTTAATTATATTTACCGCTACCCTGCTACTGAAACAGAAAATCCCAATAGCGAGCAATTTAATACTTGCTCACAGCAATTAGACCAAATAACAAAAAGACTTAATACCAAAAGCTCTAATCAGTGGCCGTTAATTGATACTATTGAGGCTAATGTAATTGGCACATTTTTAAGTGATAAAATGTCCGATTACCACCTACACCGTGACATACCTGGAATCAAAGGCACCTCTGGCCTTTCCCCATACTTAGCCATTGGAGCACTTAGCCCGCGTTATTTGCTTATGCTCATTATGCAACGCTTTCCAGATATATTAATTAGCAACGACTCGCCACAATTTACCTGGTTAAACGAGTTAATTTGGCGAGAATTCTACCGTCATCTTCTCTGGCATTTTCCTAAATTAGCTAAAGGTGAAAATTTCAGAGAAAAATACAATAACTTGCCTTGGCCTAATAACCACAAATTATTGCAGGCTTGGCAGCAAGGAAGAACCGGTTACCCAATTGTTGATGCCGCCATGAGACAATTAAATACTACGGGATGGATGCATAACCGTTTACGTATGATTGTTGCTAGCTTTTTAACTAAACACTTACTCATTGATTGGCGCTTAGGTGAAAAATATTTTAGTGAACAATTAATCGATAGCGACTTAGCCGCAAATAATGGCGGCTGGCAGTGGTCGGCAGGCACAGGCTGTGATGCTCAGCCGTATTTTCGAGTATTTAATCCTATCAGCCAGAGCAAAAAATTTGATCCCGACGCAGAATTTATCCGTAAGTATTTACCAGAGCTAAGGCAAGTGCCATTAAAACATATTCACTTTCCTCATCAATATTTAGCCGAGAACAACTTAGGCTACTATTGGCCAGCAGTTGTTGAACATAAGTCAGCTAGGTTGGCAGCTCTAGAATTTTATAAAGCGAACAGTTGATAATTGCCTAAAAGTCCAATAATTAACACTTCATTAAATAGATTAAATAATATAAATTAATTACTTACAGAGAAAGTTATGGAAAATACTGTGGCCACAAACCAAAGTGAAGCAACCAATGTAAATGATATTATGTTTGCTAGCCAAACCAACACACCTATTTGGCTGAGTAACTTTATCAATATATATCAGCAGCTTAATACCGAGAACTTAGACTTATTAAACGATATTTATCATCAAGATATTGAGTTTGCCGATCCCATGCATAAAATTGTTGGCTTAGACAATTTACATCAGTACTTTACTAACCTTTATACCAACTTAACCAGCTGTCATTTTATTATTAATGAAACCCTTTGCGAAGGTGACTCTGCTGCTATTTACTGGACCATGGAGTTCTCACATAAGCAGCTTAATAAAGGTAAACCAGTAACGGTTGAAGGCCATTCCTATATCAAAGGTAGCCAGAACAAAGTCAATTTCCATCGTGATTATGTCGATGTTGGCGCTATGCTGTATGAGCATATTCCTGTTGTTGGTAAAATAATTAAAGCGATAAAAACAAGAGCAGCTAAATGAGTAAGATACTAATTACTGGAGCCACATCAGGCATTGGTGAAGCTTTAGTACATAAGTACTTAAAGCAAGGACATAATGTTATTGCTTGTGGGCGAAATACTGAAAAACTTGCCCAGTTAACTAACCATGCCAATAGTAGCCAGTTATCTACACTAGCATTTGATATAACCAATACCGATGATACTGAGCAAGCCATTGCCCAAGTAGAACAGGTCGATATCATTATTTTAAATGCAGGTGATTGCCAATATATTGATGATGCAATTGGCTTTGATAACAAGCTATTCCAACACATTATTAACACCAACTTAATTGCTATCGGCCATTTATTACATTTTCTATTACCGAAAGTATCTAAACATGGACAAGTGGTATTAGTTAGCTCAAGCGTGACCATTGTGCCATTACCTAGAGCTGAAGCTTATGGCGCATCAAAAGCTGGTCTGGATTATTTGGCCAACTCACTACGTATTGATTTAGCCAAAAACAATATTGGCGTAACTTTAGTTCATCCAGGTTTTGTGGCAACGCCACTAACCGACAAAAACACGTTCGATATGCCATTTAAAATTACCAGTGAGGACGCGGCCAAACGTATTTACGCAGGCGTAGCAGCAAGAAAATCATACCTGCATTTTCCTAAACGTTTCACCTATTTATTAAAACTAATTGCGATGTTACCAAATCCTCTTTGGCAGAGATTGGTAGCTAGGAGTATTCGCTAATGAAAAATATTGCCATTATTGGATCTGGGATATCAGGTTTAACTTCAGCCTATTTGTTAAGTCAAAAACACAAGGTAACGGTTTTTGAAAAAAACGATTATATCGGCGGCCATACCGCTACAGTTGATGTTGAATTAAATAATAAAAACTATGTAGTCGATACTGGTTTTATTGTTTTTAACAATAAAACCTATCCTAATTTTCTTAAGTTACTTAAAAATATTGGCATAGGTAAGCAAGAAAGTGAAATGAGCTTTGCTGTACATAACTGCCAAACAGGGCTTGAGTATAACGGTAATAATCTTGATACCTTATTTGTGCAAAGACGTAACCTATTTAGACCTAAGTTTTGGCAGCTGATCTTGCAAATACTTAAATTTAATAAGCTTTGTAAACAAGCCTACAATGATGCAGAGTTTAATGATGAACAAACCTTAGGTGATTTTTTAGATGCTAATGGCTTTAATGAGTTTTTTGCTAACCATTATATTTTGCCAATGGGCGCAGCTATTTGGTCAAGTTCGTTAGAACAAATGCAAAGCTTCCAGTTTAAGTTTTTTGTGCAGTTTTTTAATAATCACGGCTTATTAAATATTTCAGACAGGCCACAATGGTATGTTATTCCTAATGGCTCACGCTCATATATTACGCCAATGATTAAAAACTTTGCCGACAACATTGAATTAAATTCTGAAATTAGCAAAGTAACTCGCGAAAATGAGCAAGTGCAAATACACTTTAGTAATGGTGATGTACGAGTATTTGATGAAGTTGTGTTTGCCTGTCATTCAGACCAAGCGTTGGCTTTACTTGCTGACACTAGCCATGACGAGCAACAAATTTTAGGCGCAATGCAATATAAGCCTAATGATGTGGTTTTGCATACCGATACGAGCTTATTACCTAAGCGCAGAAAAACGTGGGCCAGTTGGAATTACCAACTCAGTGATAACCGCACAAAACCGGCAAGTGTTACTTACAATATGAATATCTTACAAAGCTTAAACAGTGACACCACATTTTGTGTGACTTTAAATCAAAATGAAGATATTGATGAGTCTAAAATTTTACGTAAATTTGTTTACCATCATCCGGTATTTAATGTTCAGAGTTTAAACGCGCAACAACAACGTCAAAAAATTTGTGGACAAAATCACACCCATTTTACTGGCGCTTACTGGTATAACGGTTTTCATGAAGATGGCGTGCGCAGTGCAGTTGATGTTGGCGCCAAATTTGGTTGTGAGTTATAAACATGGTAGCTAATGAGTTAACTATTCAAAGTCGCATTTATCGTGGTCAAGTTAGGCATCGCCGCTTTGCCCCGAAAGCGCATCATTTTAGTTACTCTCTATATATGCTGTGCTTGGATGTTAAAGAAGTGATGGCTGATAAGTTGCCAGGGCCTATATTTGGCAAGCGCTGGTATAACCCTATTCGCTTTGTTGAGCAAGATTACTTAAATGGTGAAGATGGCGATTTACTCAGCCGCATTCAAAATAAAGTAAAACAACTTGGCGGCGACTACAGCGGTGATAACATTTCGATGTTAGTACAAGCTCGATGCTTTGGCATTTACTTTAGTCCAGCAAACTTCTACTTTTGTTATAACACTGACTCAAACAAGCAGCAACAATGCGCTTATATGCTAGCGGAAGTAAGCAATACACCATGGAATCAATGTCATTACTATTTAGTCGACTTACAAGGCAGCAAAGTAACCGAAAAAGAGTTTCATGTGTCGCCTTTTATGGATTTAAATATGCAATATCATTGGACCGTTAAGCCGCCATTACAAGCCAAAGACGAACTGTTAGTGCACATTGAAAATCAACGTCAACAAATGGCAGATGATAACAAAAAAAATAAATTGTTTGATGCTACCTTAGCATTAAAACAGCACAGTTTTAGTAAGCAAGCAATGCTTAATATTTGGTTAGCGCTACCACTAATGACATTAAAAATTGTATCTGGGATTTATTGGCAAGCACTAAAGCTATTTATTAAAAAAGTGCCCTTTATTTCTTATCAAACTAAAAAAAATTAAAAAACAGATCCTAATTATTAAAATTCGCGTTAAATAAATAGGGTCAAAAATACTGGAGAGATACGTGGAAAGCACAGTAGATTATTCACAACAAAAAATAACATGGCTAAATAGCCGATGTCGTCAGTTAGTTTTTGCATTATTAAATCGTATCGAAGAAGGTGCGTTAGAAATTGTTGAAGGTGAAAATACTTATAGCTTTGGCAACATCGAGCATAGTAATAACGTTCAGCTACAAGGCAAAATGGTCATCAACGATGCGACCGCTTATATCGATTTCGTTCGTGGTGGCAGCATAGGTGTAGCACAAGCATTTATTGACGATAAATGGAGCACACCTGATTTAACTACCATTATTAGAATATTTGCCAAAGCGCAAAAACTTACCGATCAACTTGAACAAAAAATGGCGTGGATTAATAAATTAAAATATAAATTATTTCACCGTCGAAATCACAATAGTAAAGCGGGCTCTAAAAAGAATATTCTTGCCCATTATGATTTAGGTAACGAGCTTTATACCCGCTTTCTTGATAAAGAAATGATGTATTCCGCGGCAATTTATCCAAATAGTGATGCAAGTTTAGAGCAAGCTCAACTGCACAAGTTAGAAATGATTTGCCAACGCTTACAACTGCAAGAAAGCGATCATATTCTTGAAATTGGTACTGGTTGGGGTGGCTTAGCGATTTATGCGGCTTCTCACTACGGCTGTAAAGTAACCACCACTACTATTTCAGATGCTCAGCACGAATATGCCGAGCAAAGGGTTAAAGAGCTTAACCTTGAAGATAAAATCACTTTGTTAAAAGAAGATTACCGCAATCTAACAGGACAATACGATAAAGTTGTTTCCATTGAAATGATTGAAGCCGTAGGCCATGAATACATGCAAAGCTTCTTTCAACAATGTAATGACCGCTTAAAACCTGGTGGCCGTTTATTAATTCAAGCCATCACCATTGCTGACCAACGTTTTGAGCACTACCTGCATAATGTCGACTTTATTCAGCGCTATATTTTCCCTGGTGGATTTTTACCGTCAATCAACTTAATGACTAATATGCTGACCAAGGAAACTAGCTGCGTATTAGAAGAGCTGCACGACATTGGTTTAGATTACGCCCGCACACTGGCCGATTGGCGCACGCGTTTTTTACAATCGTTTAATCAATTAACCGAGTTTGGTTACGACCAACGCTTTAAACGTTTATGGTTATATTACTTAGGTTACTGTGAAGGTGCTTTCTTAGAACGCGCAACTAGTACGGTGCACTTTGTTGCCAGAAAAGCTCAGTAAGTTTTTGTTTGAAGGTACAATAAAAAGTACTTAACAGGCTCTGCAATACTGGAGGGGTCCAGTATCTCGCTTTGGCTCGCAGGGGATGACGGAGTAATTTTTCTACTTATGTAACTTTTTCTAATTATGTAATAGAGACAACGTCTTCCCATTATGCTTTTGGATGGGATCTCTTCACATTTTAATTTTATAAAAACGATTAATTAAACACTCAATAATAAAAAGCCACTTCATTATGAAGTGGCTTTGTTTTTTGTAAAGTGCCTCTTAATATTAAACTAAGAAGCTATCTTTTGAATTAGCTGATTCAGTCGTTAAGTTATCAACATCCTGCTCAAATTCATTCTTAGTAGCCGCTTTCTTAATTGGTGCAACCGTTGGCATTTTCTCAAATACCCAGCCTTCACCAGCTTCTTCAGCTTCACGACGACCAGGTGAGGCAATTGTTAATACTTGCTTACCGTGGTGCGCATCGCGTGCTGCCATGTCAATCTGCCAGCCTTTTTCTTCTACTAGCTTACGACGAGCCATACGGAATGTACTCATGAATTTATCTGATTTAACTGATACTTCATTGGCTAGTGTTTCAGGTAAGTAGTAAGGCTGTGAAGCTTCTACAATAGTTGCATCTTCTTCTAAAATGGTTGCCAAACGCTTCATTGAGCCTTTATCAAATATTTTTTGTTTGAAGAAGGTTCTGAACTGCCATGCAAAGGTACGAGTAGTGTTTTCATCAACTGGTGTGTTGGCATCAAACATAACAATTTGCCAACCTGGACGTAAGTCAATTTGAATACGAACAATCATTCCCGGTAAATGCCACTCTGGGTGCACACGAGTTTCTTGCTTATCCTTACGGATAAAGTTACGCCAGCCTAAGAAGCCACCTTTTAATTGTGGTGGAAACATCACGTTGGTTGAGCGAGCCCACCATTCATGCTTTTCTACTTCATCAATATAGTTATCTTCAGCGGTGCTTGGGTAACCAAAAACAGGGTGTACAAATGATGCATGCGCGATATCAATACCGTTTTCAACAACACGAGATGCTTCTGCTTTCCATGTGAATTCGGTTTTTAAGCCTTTCCATTTTTCCGTACCGTATTCAGGTAATGGAGGAATTGGGTAGCGTTCTTCTTCTGGAAGGTCACCCATAAATACCCAGATCATGCCGTAGTGCTCTTCTACTGGGTAGGCGTCAAGCTTAAAGCGTGATGGTACTTTAAATTCTGGACCTTCTGATGGGATTTTTTTACATTTACCTGAACCATCGTATTCCCAACCATGGTATGGGCATACAACACAATCACGTTTTTCATTCACCCAACCGCCAGATAAAGAGCCACCGCGATGCATACATACATCTGCAACGGCCTTTACTTTGCCTTCAAGGTCTCTGAATAACACTAGGTTTTGGCCGAGTATTTTTGCTTTAACCGGTTTATCTTTAACTGCTTCAGACCATTCGGCCACGTACCATAGATTAGTTATCATCGTTTTAACTCCAAAACTGCATTTTTTCGTTCAATACTGCATATCTAAACAATAAGATCACTTAGCAGTAAAAAATAGGTATATATCATGTTAAATTAGTCTAGATCAAAGAATCGAACCTATTAACAAAATTGTTTTAATGTTTTAGTTGCTAAACAGTATGCTTTAAACATAATATTATATCAATATAACATTTAAATGATTTTATCAATAAATTAACTAACCTTGATTGTTGTTTGCAAAGTAAACAAACATTGTTTTAATAATTTTAAGAAGATTTCATTTTTGATAACGGCACTTTTTCCGTCGTTTTTCCAAGAGCTATAAAGTAGAGGACAATATAATGTCACAGTATAAAATATGGGAATGTCAGGTTTGCGCATGGATTTATGATGAAGCAAAGGGCTGGCCTGAAGATGGTATTGAGCCAGGTACTCGTTGGGAAGATATTCCAGATGATTGGCTATGCCCGGAATGTGGTGTAGGTAAAGAAGATTTTGACATGGTAGCTATTTCTGAGAGTGAGACCACTCCAGCTGCCGTAGCAGTTGCTAAACAAGACACACACGTTGAGACTATTGAATACAGCATTTGGGAATGCCAAGTGTGTGCATGGGTTTATGATGAGTCGAAAGGTTGGCCTGAAGATGGTATTGCACCGGGTACTCGTTGGCAAGATGTGCCAAAAGACTGGTTATGTCCTGAATGTGGCGTAGGCAAGTCTGACTTTGATATGTTAGAAGTTAAACGTGTTGAAGTACAAGTTGCTAATACTGAAGCTAGCACGACTACAACAGCAGAAGAGCCTAGCCAAGAACAAGTTATTGATGACTCTAAGCCAGCGATTGTAATTATCGGTACTGGTTTAGCAGGTTATAACTTAGCGAAAGAAATCCGCAAGCACGATACAACAACACCAATTAAAATGTTTACTAATGACGACGGTGCGTTTTACTCGAAACCGCAGTTATCTACTGGTTTTGCTAAAAACAAATCGGCGGCAGAATTAGTTAGCCAAACGGCTGAACAAATGGCTGAACAGCTGCACGCTGAAATTCATATCTTTAGCCCAATTACGGCAATAGACAGCGCGGCTAAAACTATTACTTGTAGCAATAACGGTATCCATAGTTACGGTAAACTTATCCTGGCTACTGGTGCAAGCTGTATTGAAGCACCACTAGATGGCAATGGTTTAAACCATGTTTATACGGTTAATGACCTACTTGATTACGCTCGCTTTAGAACCATAGCTAAGCATAAGAAAAAAGTATTAATTATTGGTGCTGGTTTAATTGGTTGTGAATACGCTAATGATTTAATCCAAACCGGTTACGACATTGAAGTTGTTGACCCAATGCCAACGGTATTAGCTAACTTATTACCTGAACAAGCTTCTAAGTCGGTTGAGTCAGCTCTTGCTTTAGCGGGTGCTAAATTCCACTTTGGTACTGTCGTTGAACGTATAGATACTAAAGGCAGCGGCGTAGTTGCTACCTTGAAAAATGGCGAGCAAATTGAAGCTGATATTGTATTAAGTGCAATCGGCGTAAGACCAAACTTAACCTTAGCTACTGCTGCTGGTGTACAAACAGATCGCGGTATAATGACTAACCGTCAACTAGAAACAAGTGTTGCAGATATCTATTCAATTGGTGATTGTGCGCAAGTTGATGGCCATGTGCTGTTTTACATCTTACCACTTATGGCACAACTTAAAGCATTAGCTAAAACCTTAACAGGTACGCCAACTACGGTAAGTTACGGTGCTATGCCAGTAATGATCAAAACTACCTTGTTCCCTGTTGTGGTTAATCCACCAGCGAGAGGCGCACAAGGTCAATGGCATTATGAAACGCAAACAGCGGAAGGTGTTAAAGCGGTCTTTAAAGACGCTAGTGGTCAAACACTTGGCTTTGCACTTACCGGCTCTCAAACGGGTGCAAGAAGCGAGCTTGAAAAACAGTGTCCACCAGTGATGCCATAGCCCTGAGCTAATAAAAACTAACTAAAAGCCCACTATTGTTATAGTGGGCTTTTGCTTTTTAGCATTTCTGTGATAAATCAACATTGTAATAATGATATAACCATAGTACATTTAAGCTATATCGCTAAAATACTAGCTAAGACTACAACAAAGAGTGAATAACATGTCAGAGAAAACACCTAGTAAATTCCAACAAGCCATCACAGGTGAATGGCATGGCCTTCCGTCAGTATTTGATGCAGATGGCAGCCATACAGGGTTTAACAAAGTAAACCGCGCTTCAGTATTTGAAGGTGACCGTACTACCTACTGGATGGAAACAGATTTCCAAAACTCAGGTCCTCTACGTAACCGTTTTGATACAGCCGGTGCGCGTTTTGAGTTTGGTGTTATTGATAGCGACCAAGACCGTGTATATTGTGGCCCTGACTTTATGGGTTCAGGTCGTCCTTATGGTTTATTAGTAGACTCTAACTATTACTCTCCGGGTTGGAATACTGATTTACGTACGGTAAACCTAATTTTACCTGAGCACGGTTTACAAGTTTACTCTTCACAGTTATTTGAAGCTGACACATTAGTTGCTGTATTTAATGGTTTATACGTAGTAACGCAAGATCATGAAACCAACCCTGAAACGCAAAAGTTTGTAGAAAACTTCTTAGAAGACGAGCAAAAAAATGCGAAAAAACCGTTTATCTTACCAGTTAAAAACCAAGGTCAATGGACTGGCACATTAGACGTACATAATGGTGATCAAGAGAAAATTGGTACTACCGATATTGTTATCGATTACACCCCTACTTCACTTCGTGAAGCTAATGTAACCGTAACAATGACAGGTGCTATTGAGCGTACATTTAGCTATAAGCGCTCACGCACTGATTCAGTACATACTTTTGAAGGTCCAGATGTATTTGGTAATGGTCGTGCTTATGGTCGTTACTTATGGAGTACTCAACATTTTTATGGTGAAGCGTTCAAACTTAAGAGCCGTGACACTTTAATTGATGACAAGTTTAGCTTATGTTCTGTTTGGCAGTTCTACCAATCAAATAAAGAAGTTTACACTACGTTTGGTGTACTTGATTGGCAAGAAGGCGAAAACGTATTAAACGCACAATACGTTAAAAAGTAAGGAGGTTAGTATGACTAATCCAGGTATTGATCCAATACAATTTCGTAATGCTTTAGGTAAATTCCCTACCGGCGTTACTATTGTTACTACTAAGTTTGGCGACGAACTTATTGGTATGACTATCAGTAGTTTTAACTCGGTATCGCTTGATCCACCATTAATTTTGTGGAGCATCGACAAAGGCGCACGTTCATTACCAGCTTTTAAAGAAGCAAGTAACTTTGCTGTGCATGTATTGTGTGAAGACCAGCAAGAAGTGTCTAACTTATTTGCCCGCCAAGGTGCCGATAAATTTGCCAACGTGGAACTAGAAACAGGTATTGGTGATGTGCCAATGCTAAAAGAATACAGTGCCCGTTTTCAATGTCAGGTTGAACATCAATATGAAGGCGGTGACCATGTAATTATCGTTGGTCGAGTGCTTGATTTTGATGCTCATGATTGTAAAGACCCGCTGGTTTTTCACTCTGGCAGATACGCAAAAATAGCATCTGAATAATCACTAACAACTTTGATTATTTAACACTTTAAATAAATGGCCGTTTAGTTTCCCTGCTTACGGCCATTTTTTATACCTTGGGAAAAGAGTAAATTTGATCTATTGTTATTAATAAATCGTATATCTCTAAAACCATAATTTTTATCCAAATAATGTACAGGAAGCACTATGAAAGCACTGTTTACCAGCTTATTATTGTTATGTTCTAGCCAAGTTTTTGCCGCCACATTAACCATTGAGATCAATGACATTGCATCAGAAAAAGGTGAAATTGTGATTAATGTTTATGACAAAGAAAAAAATTGGATGGAAGAAAAAAGCAAGTATATTACCAAACAGAGCATAGTACCTCTTGCAGGCCAAGTTAGAGACGGCAAACTGGTAACCACCATTGAGCTACCAGAAGGCGAATACGGTTTATATATTTATCAAGATTGGGATAGCAATAAAGAAATGGACTCAAACTGGATAGGCATTCCAAGAGAGCCAGTAGCAACGTCAAATAATGCCAAAGGCTCGATGGGTCCACCTGATTATGACGATGCTAAGTTTAATTTGCCGGCAACAGGCGCAACCCAAAGCGTTAATATTGTTGAGATATAGACAAGCTTAAAACCTTTAATAGCAAAATATTTTATAGCTAAAAAAGCCCGATAAGTTACTTTATCGGGCTTTTACTTGCTAAATAATAAACTTAATTATTGCTGCTTAGTATAACAATCTAAGATTTCACTCGCATGTGCAAACCAAACATCATCACGAGCGGCTAAATGCGCTAATACTTGCTCTAATTTAGCAATGCGATGTGGTTGACCTAATAACCATGGGTGGATTTGTAACGCCAGTATACGACCACCTTGGCTATCTGCTTCCGCAGCTAGCATAGACGTTGCATCAATTATTTGCTCAACGTAGCTTTGCTCACTGTGTAAGTTATTCATGAGTACGAATTGATCACTCAACTCGGTTGATAATGGCATAGACCACATCGAACCATTATTGGTGTTAAACGCATATGGCATGTCGTCATTTACCCAATCACAATGAAAGTCGATACCATTTGCTTTTAGTAACTCAGGAGTGTTTTCACTTTGATTTTTAGCTGGGCTTATCCAACCGCGGATCGCTTGCCCAGAAATTTCTCGAAGGCGCTGCACGCTTTTAGTCACCAGTTCAGCTTCAGCAGCTTGCTCTTGACCGCCAAAATGTAAGCTATCCATATTCCAGCCATGACACATTAGCTCATCTTCGCGCTTTAAAATAACATCGAGTAAGTAAGGATTTTGCTCGGCTAATTCAGTATTAATGGCAAAGGTAGGTTTAACACCATACTTGTCAAACGCCTTTAAAAAACGATACAAACCAACACGATTTCCGTAATCACGTAAACTAAAGTGTCTTAAATCTGGGTATGGCATAGTCATGCCACCCGGTACTTTAAATGGAACACCTTTTTGATCTAATGGAAACTGCTGTAAGCCAACATTAACCCATACCGCTAATTTTTTACCATTAGGCCATTGTACTGGTTTGCGTTGGGCTAACATGCTCCAGTCGTAGCGGTTATGGTCCATGCCATAACTACGCTCAGGGTATTGTAAATAACTATTATCCAACGCCATTATTTAGCTCCCTTAGTATTTAACGATAACACCCGATCATCAATATCGGCTTTCATCATGTCAAAGTAATTATCACGGTAGTACTCGGCAATTTCACGGCCTGTCGCCACCCAAACATCATCATGAGAAGTAATGTAGTCGAGTGCTTCTTCAAACGCCTTAATACGATGTGGACAACTCACTTGGTAGTTATGGGTGGGAATACACATTACCGTGCCAGATTCTTCGCCTTCTTGGTATAAACGATCAAAGTTATCTTTAAGCATTTGTCCGTAACGGCGCGGTTCTATTTTATTGACCACAAACGCTATGGTGTCATTCATTTCTAGTGAATAAGGAATAGAAACAAAACGCTTATTGCTGCGCGTGTGAATGTTAGTTGGCTGGTCATCATGGAATAAATCACAGGTATAAATACCAGCATCATTACCAAATAATTCGCTGCCAACTTCAGCAAATAAATCGATAGTGTGATCAGAATGAGACAAGGCAGGCGCTAAATAGCCCGCACATTTTTGGCCAGTGCTGCGATAAATAGTCTCCATTGAGTCTTTGATCATATCGCGTTCTTGTTGCTCACTCATACCATAGGTATAACGTGTGTTGTAAATGCCATGACTAAAAAATTCCCAGTCGCGTTCACTACACATTTCGATAATCTCAGGATGGTGGTCACACAGCGCGGTAGATAATGAAATTGACCCACGAATACCGTATTTTTCTAATAGCTCCATTTGACGAATATGGCCAACTCGGTTGCCATAATCGCGAATACTATATCCAGGTACGGCAGGGTTTGGCTGTGGCCATGCTGCACGATGAGGGTTTTTAGGTGGATTTAATTCGTAGAATTCAATATTGGGCGCAACCCAAAAAGCTACTTTTGCGCCACCAGGCCAAGTGATCTTTGGACGATTTTGATAAGGCCAATAATCGTAGTATTCAGGATTAGATTTCATCGTATTACCTTTTATTCGCCTTGCGATTGTAACCAAGCTTTTACGTCGGCTACGTCTTCAACATCGGCGTATTTTAATAATAAATCAGTTAAATTGGCGTAGTGGTAGCTTTCATGTTTATCGGCTACACATTCTTCAGGAACGATAGTACGGTAACCACGAGATAGGCTGTCTACCGCAGTAGCGCGAATACAGCCTGAAGTAGAGCCACCAGTAAGAATTACCGTATCAACTTGATGCCATACTAATAAAGACTGTAATTGTGTCTCAAAAAACGCTGATGGCATTTTCTTTAGATAAATAACATCTTTAACTTTATCTATTTCTAATCGGTCATCAAACTCACTGCGACGTGAGTCAAACTTTATGTTTTGCAAAGAGTCTTCGGTGTCGGTTCTTGTGCCCCAAATACCGGCGTCCGATGCATCTTCCATATAGGCAACATGGGTCCATACTACAGGCCAACCTAGCTTGCGGAACTCTTTAGCTAATTCATTTACGTAGTCCATTTGCTTAGGGTCTGTTTCGTATGCGGTTTTAAACTCGTCAACACAGGTGTACGCTTTTTGCGGATCAATATTTACTAATACCGCCTTTTTACCAAAGCCGAATTTTTTTCTGCTAGGATTAGCTTTGATTTCTAAATAAATTTCTTTTGCTGTTAATGTTGTAGTTTGCATAGGGCTCTCGTTTTAATGGCAAAATTGATATTTGACATATCTTTATAACATTTGCATTGATATGCTTTCAATCATTATTAATGACGTATAAAAACAAGGCAATGCCACAGTGAATGACAATAGACATATGTCAATTAAACTGAAAAAAGCAAAAACCTTAATGGGAGAAAAACGTGAGCGCAGTGCAATCTAACTGGGAAGACATTTTATTACTTAACGATCAGTTAAGTGAAGACGAACGCATGATCCGTGATATGGCTCGTGATTTTTGCCAAGAGCAATTACAGCCAGGTATTCTTATGGCTAACCGTAATGAAGTATTTGATACCAACATTATGCGTCAGTTTGGTGAACTTGGTTTACTTGGTGCAACGATTAATGGTTACGGTTGTTCAGGTGTTTCTTACGTTTCATACGGCTTAGTTGCTCGTGAAGTAGAACGTGTAGACAGTGGTTACCGCTCTGCAATGAGTGTGCAGTCATCACTTGTTATGCACCCTATCAACACTTGGGGTAGCGAAGCACAAAAAGAAAAGTATTTACCTAAGCTTGCTACTGGTGAGTGGATTGGTTGTTTTGGTTTAACTGAACCTGATGCAGGTTCAGATCCTGCGGGCATGAAAACTCGTGCTAAGAAAGTGCCAGGTGGTTACCAACTAACGGGTAGCAAAATGTGGATCACCAACTCCCCAGTTGCTGACGTATTTGTTGTTTGGGCTAAAAGTGAAGCACACGACAATCAAATTTGTGGTTTCGTTTTAGAAAAAGGCATGAAAGGTCTTTCTGCTCCTAAAATTGAAGGTAAAATGTCGCTAAGAGCTTCTATCACCGGCGAAATCGTAATGGACAGCGTATTTGTTCCTGAAGAAAATATGTTCCCTGATGTACGTGGTTTGAAAGGTCCGTTTAGCTGTTTAAATATGGCTCGTTACGGTATTTCATTTGGCGCTATGGGTGCTGCTGAAGATTGTTGGCACCGTGCCCGTCAATATGGTTTAGACAGAACACAGTTTGGTAAGCCATTAGCACAAACGCAATTATTCCAAAAGAAATTTGCCGATATGCAAACTGAAATTACCCTAGGTTTACAAGCATCACTGCGCGTAGGTCGTTTAATTGATGAGAAGCGCTTTGAACCAGCAATGATTTCATTAGTTAAGCGTAATAACTGTGGTAAAGCACTTGAGATCGCGCGTATGGCTCGTGACATGCACGGTGGTAACGGTATTGCTGATGAATTCCACGTAATTCGTCACATGATTAACTTAGAAACTGTTAATACTTACGAAGGTACGCATGATGTACACGCCCTTATCCTTGGCCGTGCGCAAACAGGTTTACAAGCGTTTTATTAAAAACCAAAGCTAAACGTTAAATTTAAGGCTAATATACTTTAAGTGTATTAGCCTTTTTATTTTTGTGAGACCTGATGAAAGTATTACCCATCTTACTAGTATTTACCCTTTGCTCATGCGCAGCATCTTTTCAACCAAGACCAGAAGCCAATGTTGCCCCTGAACTGCCAAAACACCTTGATGAAGACAATTACAAACATAACGATGACGACGGTATGGTTTTAGTGGCTGGTAATTGCAAAGAGTTGCAAAATAATGAATATTGCGACGATTTAAAACGAAAAAAAGCAGATGATCAAAAGCAGTTAGATGAGTCTTTAAAAAAACACGTAAAGCAATAAGTTAAGCTTAAGTAGAGCGTTGATGTTTAATGGCTACGAACACCAATATTACTGCGATAAGTAAGAGCATTAGCGCTAATATTAGCCCATATTGGCCATTTTCTTGTCGAGCTTTTAAGGCGGACTCAGGTGGCAAAATAATATGCCCGTCTACATCTAGTTGCCAAATTTCATTAGCACTCAAATAAACACTCGCCTGTTGAGCATTACTCAGAGCTTTATAGACTGTATTAAGATTTGGCAAAATACCGTCATATACAAATACTTTTTGATTAGATAGCTCAAATTCTAGCGAGTCAGAATACCTACTTTTAATTTTTTTTACAGCAACAACATAACCCGTTTGCTTAGTTAGCTGTGTAGGCACTTGTGTCGGCTGATGGTTCCAACTCCATAAACCAACACAAGCCAAAATTATTGAGAGTATAATCCCAAATAGAACAACTTTTATTTCACTAGATAAAATGTAAATTTCAACCTTATAATTTCCCAGCCTAGTTAATGAACTGGGAATAATTTTATGCCACCTTAATATAAAATGGCACGATTACTCTAAGTCTAGATCATCTGCTGGGCTTTCATCATCTTCATTAACTTGCGCTTTATTGCTACCAAAAACGGTATGGAATTGCTTAGGCGTTAATGTCTTATTTTGGTATTTAACCCAAGCCTTTTCATAATCAGTTGACGGTTCTAACTCACCTTTACTGACTTTTACAAACTGCTCTTCTTCAGCGGTTACAGGCTCACGAGTACCAGCAGATAACTCTTGAAAAGCAACGCCATATTGCTCAACTATTTCCGTTTCAGAGTAAGTAAAGTCGCCTGAACGCCCCATTCCTCTTGGATAGTTTTTATCATCATAAAATCTACGGGTAGTTTTAAAACTGTCTTTAGATAATTCATTTATAGCCATGCTAACTGCCTCAAAAAAAATATATTAAAAATGAATAAAAGATTTTTAACCCAACTTTTATTTGTTGGCAATAATTTTTTTGTGATAACTAAAAAAAAATCGGCATATAACAATTTATGATTAATTTTAGTGCAAATAATAAATAGAGTGCGCATAAAAAAGACGACTTAAAATTAGTCGCCTTTGAAGTATTTACTAGCTAGAAATTATCCTGCTGGATAAACATAACTAGATTGAATTCCTAACGGTATGCCTAAGCCCCAATATAGAAGTAAGAAGGCCGTCCACAGTAACAAGATACAAATAGAGTAAGGCAACATAATCGATAACAAAGTACCTATGCCCGTTGATTTCACATAACGCTGACAGTAAACCACCACTAACGGGAAATAAGGCATTAACGGCGTAATGATATTAGAAGACGAATCCCCTAAGCGATAAGCGGCTTGAGTTAAATCTGGTGAAATGTTTAATTGCATCAACATAGGTACAAAAATAGGCCCTAACAATGCCCATTTAGCTGAAGATGAACCGACAAATAAATTAACAAAAGCAGTAAGAAATATAATACCAACAATAGTAACCATACTTGGTAACTGCAATGCCTTTAATACTTCCGCGCCTTCAATCGCTAATAATGCACCTAAATTAGACTTACCAAAAGCATCAATAAACAAAGCACAGAAGAATGCCATAACAATGTAATAACTCATGCCTTGCATTGCTTTGGTCATGGTATCAATCATATCTTTACTGGTCTTAAAGGTGCCCGACATATAGCCATAAACAACACCTGGCAGTAAGAAAAGTAAAAAGATTAACGGCACAATAGATTGCATTATAGGGGCAGAGAACGAGGTTAACTGTCCACTAGCATCACGCATTGGCGAATCACTTGGCATTAAGATAAACACTAACGCAACGATACCACCTAGCATAGCTAAACTAGCATATTTAAGTGCTCGAGATTGCTTTTGGTCAAGCTCATCAAAGCGAGGAATTTCGCTTGGGTCGCCATCAACTTCAACATCTTTAAGGCGAGGCTCAATAACTTTATCTGTTAAATACCAACCAATTGACACAACCAACAAGGTTGAAGCCGAGTTAAAAAACCAGTTATTTAACGGGTTAATTTGGATATCTGAATCAATTAATTGCGCCGCACTTTGAGTAAAACTCTGTAGTAAAGGGTCAATAGCTGAAGGAATAAAGTTGGCACAAAAACCACCACTCACACCTGCAAATGCTGCCGCAATACCAGCTAGCGGGTGCCTGCCCATAGCATAGAAAATAACACCAGCAAGAGGGATAACTAACACATAGCCAGCATCTGTTGCAGTGTGACTAACAATAGCAACCAACACAACCATAGGCGTTAGTAATGCTTTAGGTGTGCGGTCAAGCATGCGTTTAAGACCGGCACTAATAAAGCCAGAATGCTCAGCAACACCAACACCTAACATAGCCACTAACACCACGCCCAAAGGCGCAAAGCCAGTAAAGATTGTTACCATGCGAGATAAAAAGTCGGCCAAACTATCGCCAGTGAGTAAGTTGTTAACCACAACCGCCTCACCACTTCGAGGGTCGATAGTATCAAAGGTTACTTGTGAAAAAATTGCCGATAAGATCCAAACGATAAATAAGCAAAATGCAAAGATAATGGCAGGATCAGGTAATTTATTGCCGACTTTCTCAACCTTATCTAAAGCGCGCATTGTCCAGCTAGTTGATGTTGACATAATAGCTCCGTATTTTTGTTCTAATTATTTGATTATGTATTGATGAGTAATTTTGCCATACCTAGTTGCAAAGTACCAACGAGGGATATTTTGTCTTTTTCTATAATGTAATTCTACTGTTAAATTGTTATCCTCTACCTAATTCCAACAAAAATAATAAAAAGCATTATGGATTACACTACTACTGTTCTCGTCACCCTTATCATCTACAAAATCATCCTTGTAGGCATTGGTTTTTACGCCAACAAAAAAACAACTAGCACCGAAGACTACTTTATTGGTGGTCGTGGCCTTGGACCTGTTGTTGCCGCTGTTAGTTCTGCCGCATCGGCATCTTCGGCTTGGACATTACTTGGTATGAGTGGCGCAGCCTATGCTATGGGCTTGTCTGCTATTTGGATTGTGCCAGCCGTTGTTGGTGGCTATATGTTTAACTGGATGTGGTTAGCACCGCGCCTACAAAAGAAAGCCGATGCTGAAAAGTCAGTCACGTTAACGGAACTATTAGCTAATGGCAGTGATAAATTAACTAAACCTATCTTATGGCTTTGTTCGCTTTGCATTGTGGTTGCCTTTACCTTTTATATTGCGGCACAGTTTCAAGCGGCAGGTACAACCTTTGCTTCTACCTTTGATGTTTCAATGGAAGGCAGCATATTACTTGGTACAACCATCATACTTATATATACATTGCTTGGTGGATTTTGGGCAGTGAGTATAACCGACACCTTACAAGGTTTATTAATGGTAGTGGCGGCTTTAGTGTTACCTATTGCGGCTTTGTTTGCTATTGGCGGACCATCAGAGTTGTGGCAACAAATGGGCACTGTCTTTACTGAATCTCAAATGAGTATCACTGGCGAACATAGTGGCATTATAGCCTTAGCATTCGTGTTTGGATTGGTTTCCATAGGACTTGGAAACCCCGGCCAGCCTCATGTAGTAAATCGAATGATGGCTTTGCGTGATGAAAAGTCAGTTAAGCAAGCTAAATTAATTGCCGTAGGTTGGGCAGCAATAGTAATCACAGGCATGTTGATTGTTGGCTGGTCGGCGAAAGTATTGATTGAGCCGGTAATGAATAGTGAACAAGCTTTACTCGACGTTACCAACCAATTATTTCCACCTGTTGTTGCGGGTGTGATCATAGCAGCTATTTTATCGGCGATTATGTCGACTGCGGATAGCCAATTATTAGTATCCGCTTCAGCGGTTTCTTATGATGTAGCAGCAAATAAAAACAACAAAAATAGCCTACTTTATTCACGCTTAACCGTAGTGATTATGTGTGTTATTTCAATGCTAATCGCACTGTATGCACCAGATGATATATTTTCTCGAGTGCTGTTTGCGTGGAATGCTTTAGGTGCAGCCTTTGGCCCTTTATTAATTGTGAAAGTAATGAGCAAATCGGTAGATGGCAAGTATGCCTTTGCTGCGATTTTTATAGGCTTTTTCTTGTCTGTAATTTTAAGTTTATTTCCATCACCACCGGGTGATTATTTAGAGCGTATCGTACCATTTGTATTAGCATTTATTATTGCTTGGTTTGGGCGTAATCGATAACAAAAGCGGCTGATAATAGTTTGATAAATTTTGTAGTAAAGTGGAACTGAGCAAGCGGTTACCAGTTCCACCTTTATTGCCTTGCATATAGCGTATTTATTATATTTCGGTCATTTCATTTAGCGTAAATTGTGCAACTGCACCTTCTGTAGCAGACATGTATTGTGCCAAGTGTGGTGCATTCATATGTGTTTGCCAAAGCTCTCTTGATTCCCAGTTTTCATAAAATAAAAAATGAGCTGGGTCTTCATTATCCTGATGAAGATCATATTGAATACAGCCTTTTTCTGCTCGTGTAATAGGAATCAATTTTTCAAGCTCTGACTTAACTAAATCAATTTTTTCAGGGTGAGCCTTAATATTTGCAACGATGGTAAGTTTTGACATTACGTTTTCCCAGTTAAAATAAACACAAATGCAAGTATAGCAATATATCAGCTTATTAATTGTTAGGTTTTAAAATCACCTTACCATCGCTTTTATGCAAAGCGTAATGCTCAAGAGCTTTTGGAAAGTCCTCAAAATTAAACTCACCATAAATATCTGTTTGAAAAACACCATCAGCAAATAGCTTTTGCACTTTTTTACTTAAGCTTAATACCTGCCATGGTTTAGCATTGCCAATGTAGGTGGCTAACCAAAAACCTTCCACTTTATGTTGCTTAAAAATTACATCGCCAACAGCAAATTGGCCACCAATAGGGTCGTGTGTTTCAGTTAAGCGACCATAAACTATGGCGGTTGATTTATTTGGCATACACGACATAACAGTTGGCGTATCAATATCAGAAACTGCATCAAGTAATACGGTGGCTTGCATTGCTTTACACGCTACTTTTAACTCATCTTTATAAGTTTCATCGCTGCTGACCAATACTTTATCAGCACCGAGTTTTTGTAATGCTTCAACATTCGCAGCAGAGCGTACCGTAGCAATGGTTTTAATATTGCGCATTTGTGCGTAACGAATAACCCCTTTACCAACTTGGCTTGCAGCCGCGTTAATTACTACCGCTTTAGCGCCTAATTCTATTGCTCGCTCTACTAAACATACAGACGTACAAGGGTTTACTATAATGGTTGAAGCTTGCACGTCACTAATGTCTTTACGTACCGGTAAGCAATAGTTTGCTTTAGTAATCGCATATTCAGCCCAAACACCATCACCACCCGGTTGTGCTGAGATTGCTACTCGCTTGCCAGTTAACCACTTACCATATAAACCCGCATTAGCACTGACCACAATACCGCAGCCTTCAAAACCAACAAAAGCGCCATCAACAGGGGGTAAGCCGTATTTACCCATTAAATAAACAAGATCTGATGGGTTAATTGGCGCAGCTAGCATTTTAACTAACACCTGCCCGGGTTTTAATTTAGGTAGTGGTTTTTCTAATAGTGATATTCGCTCAGAAAGTGGTGCTTCCATATCGTCAATTAAATTAAGTGAGAAACCTTTATTGGTGCTTGGGTATTGGTTCAAAATACAATCCTTGAGGGGTTATAACTATTAGACAAAAAAACGGTCAAAGCTGTGTATAGACAATACTATACGTAACTTTGACCGAAAAAGCTTTTAGCAATTGGTTGATAGCAATACCACTTCAATTTAATCAAAATGGTATTAAAAGCTTTTAGAACATGTTACTCACTAAAAAAAGCAGCTTTAGCTTCAGCGCTAATGGCAATACCACTTACGTGAGCACGTTGCAGTAATTCCCAAAAATAGCGGTATGTTGCTCTATCATGTAACTCACCTTTATGCTGAATAGGACCCCAATCTGCCGCTTGTGCTGCTAATAAAATTGCATCGGCATCTTCTACTTCTTCATAGTTTGGTTTCATCGCATCAACAATGGCATTGATTTGTGTTGGATAAATACTCCACATACGCATAAAGCCAAATTCATTACGAGCACGCGTTGCATCGTCTGTTGTTTGCTGACTATTTTTTAAGTCTAAGGTTACGTTGTGACAAGGTATAACACCATTAGCTAAGGCTGCAGCAACCATTTCTGTTTTAGCTCGCTTTAATAAAGCGTGATCAAACTGGCCAGGGCTACGCATAGCCGACGCAGGAATTGCGCCGTAATGGCCTGATACAAAATCCATCATGCCAAAATCGAGCACTTGCACCCAAGGTGTAGCGGCTAATTGCCATACATCGCGTAGTGCTCCATGTGTTTCAATAAGAACATGAATAGGAATTTCACGCTTAATGCCGTGCAGTTGTGCGCTACCTTGAATATAAGTAACCATATCTTTAATTTGGCTAGCTTGCGTACATTTTGGCAAAGTAATGTAGGCAACTTTTTCACCACAAGCAGGAATTAAGATATCAACATCTTTTTTCCAATGAGGATGAGATGGATCATGAATACGCACCCCCATCATGTTATGTTTATTGGCTTCGCTACCAATGATACGCCCTACCATTTCAGCATGCTCTTGCTCAGATCCAGCAGCAGCACCATCTTCACAATCACAAGTAATATCAAATACAGGACCAATTTTATCCTGCATTTCCATTGCTTTAAGGATCAGCTTTTCTGAGCCCGCAAAATGTTCACAACTTGGAATAACTGGAAACGGCTTTTCAGCATCGAACAAAGCGACATTAGGGTGAACAGCTGCAGACATAGTAAATCTCCTTAAAGATAAAAATAGTAATTTATATACTTAAAAAATGTTATGTAAATTTATTACATAATGGCTGTAATTATGTCAATTAGCTTTTAGTAGACTTACGACTAATTAACTAGAAACTTTTTTCTATTTATCATTTTTATGTTGTTAACAGAAAGTAAAAACATACCTTTTAAATTATTTTTACTTAAATCGCCAATCTAAGACTAATTGCTAAGTTACAAGACAATCGATTCAGTTTATAACTTTAACTTAGCAAAGTTATATCAAATCTGTTGTTACTTTGGTGACACTTAGCGTGTTAACAACTTGTTATAACTTACCCTAACCTTATGTATAAAAAAATTCAAACATTATTTAAAACATTTGTTTGAAATAAACACTCTAATGATGTAATTATATATGTAAGCTTTCATTTTACTTACAAAAATGAAAATTTGATTTAATAAAATATGTTACTGGTTAACTAAAAACAGGGGAAAATATGAACTATCATAACGAGTTCTTAGATCAGGTAAACGAAGAAGATGTACTTGGTGGCTTTTGGCCAGGCATTCAATTGTATTACCCTCCTGTCAAATATTCACCGAAAAATGGTGAATACGAAACTATGGCTGAAGCCACAGATCGTATGCGCAAACATGCCCATAACTGCCCTGCTCATACTTTATTGTTCGATTTAGAAGATGGTTGTCGACAAAAAGAAATGAGTCGTGAGCTATTACTTAATGAGCTACCCAAATTTCCTGATCGTTCTTTTCAAATTGCCTTACGCATAAACCCGTTTAGAACAGAAGAGTATGAAAAAGACTTAGAAATGATCATGCAAGTTGCTGAGCATATTGATGTGATCGTATTAGCTAAAGCTGGTGAAATGTACGGCGCGGCTGAGATTCGTGATTTATCTGCTTGGCTTTTAGGGGTTAACCCAAATATAGAGATTCAGCCAATTATTGAGCACCCTCGCTCTTTGAAAATAGCTTCTGAATTAATGGCATTTCCAGCTGTTAAACACGTTGTTTTTGGTATTCATGATTTCTCAAAAGCAATGGCTATTCACCTAACTCCTGAAGGTTGGATAGATGAATTACTTACCTATTTACGCATGTTGCTATTAGAAGCAAGAATTGCCGGTAAAGGTGTTATTGGTGGTGTTGAAGTACTGATTAACGAACGCGGCATGCCAGAAAAGTTCATTGAACCTGATGACGTACGTCGTTGGTTAGACTTACATGGCGATCATGAATCTCATGTTGTGCATGGCCATGCTGTGGTTGAAACACAAATGGGTTTAACCGGTAAACAATTGATCCATCCATACCATATTCATTTATGTAAGGTGGCATTTACCCCGTCACCTAAAGAAATTCAGCGTAACGTTAAAATTCTGCAAATGGCAATTGATGCCGATGCATTACTTGGCGGTGCGATTAAATTTGAAGGTGAAATGCTCGATCCGCCAATGTTTGGTAAGGCCCTACAAACCTTACTTCGAGCTTACGCACTCAAATCTCTTGATGAAAAAGACAAACAATTTGCTATCGATGTTCTGAAAAAACTACCGATCAATGTTATTCGTGAAAACTGGCCATATGGACGCATATAATGATTAAATTTAATGACCTTTTAAACCAAACAGCTAACGGCTGGAAATGGACTATTCCTGAAAATTTTAATATCGCTTATGCTTGTGTGCGTCAGCATGTTGAACAAGGTAAAGGCAGTAATGTCGCACTAATCATTGAAGATGATAAGCAAGGTACTACCGAGCTAAGTTACTCGCAACTAGATACTCTTAGTGGTCGTTTTGTTTATACCTTAAAGGAGCTAGGTTTAAGCAGTGACGATAGAGTCTTAATTCGTCTGCCAAACTCAGCAGAATATCCGGTTAGCTTTTTTGGTTGCCTAAAACAAGGCGCGATTGCGGTACCAACTTCTACTCTACTATCTGCTCCTGAGGTTGCTTATTTAGCTAAAGACTCTGGAGCTAAGGTGTTAGTTACGGCTAAATCTATGTGGCCAGAGCTCAAATCAATTTTAGAGGAAGACACCCAACTTACTGCGGTTTTATTATCAGGCAGCGGCGATATGCCAGAGCTTGATGATGATATAAAAATCAAAGTATTAGATTTAGATGCACTGTTAAATGACAGTCCCAATGATGACACTATCGTTAATTGTAGTGTTAACGCGCCAGCCTATTTAGTTTATACCTCAGGTACAACGGGCTACCCGAAAGGCGTATTACACGCCCATCGTTCGCTTATCGGACGATTACCAGCAAGTAAATTTTGGTTCGACTTTAAAGAAGGCGATCGCATTATGCACTCAGGTAAATTTAACTGGACCTACGTACTTGGTTCCGCGCTAATGGATCCACTATTCCATGGCCATACCGTTATTGTGCATGAAGGGGCTAATGACGCCTCTACTTGGCCAAAACTTATCGCTAAACACGATTGCACTATATTTATTGGTGTACCAACAATTTATCGCCAAATCATTCAAAAGACTGAATTTAGCGGCGCTGACGTACCATCTCTTCGTCATTGTATGAGTGCAGGTGAACACTTATCCGATGAAATGCTGCATGCGTGGAACGACCGTTTCGGTATGGACGTTTATGAAGCTATTGGTATGTCAGAATTCTCTTATTATATTTCACAAAATAAGCAACAACCTATCCGTCCAGGTGCTGCAGGTTTTATTCAGCCAGGTCATGGCGTGGTGTTACTTAATGAAGAAAATAAACCGGCAGTTGCTGGTGAAGAAGGCATGATCGCTATTTCGGAAGACGACCCAGGGTTATTTTTAAATTACTGGCAGTTGCCACAAGAAACAGCGAAAGCAAGGCACAGTGGTTATTTTTATACCGGTGATTATGCTCGCATTGATGAAGATGGTTATATTTGGTTTGTTGGCCGTAAAGACGACATCATTAATACCTTTGGTTACCGTGTATCGCCTCATGAAATTGAGCGCGTGATCAAAACTCACCCAGATGTAGCCGACTGTGTTGCATTAGGTGAAGAGCTAGGTAAAGACAAAGTACTAGTAAGTGCCTGTATTATTTTAACGCCAGATGCCACTACGACAGAACAAGAGATCTTAGCTTTTGGTAGTGATAATCTAGCTAAATACAAAGCTCCTAAAATTGTGCATTTTTATGATGACTTCCCGCGCACAAAAAATGGCAAAGTACTACGTAAACAAATGTTGGCTGACTTAGCCGAAAAACAACTAGCAACTCAAGGAGCTTAATTATGCCATGTAATGAAGATACTAATTATCGACCAAGACGTAGTGCATTATATGTTCCTGCGCACAAAAATAAATACATTGAGAAATCTCGCGGCCTTAATGCCGACACTATAATTTTTGACTTACAAGAATCGGTGCCACCAAGTAGAAAAGCTGAAGCTCGCCAGCTATTAGTTGATGCCTTAGCTAACAGTGACTTTGGTTATTCAGAAAGAATTGTACGAGTAAATAAACTCAATTCTCCTTGGGGTTTAGATGATTTAGCAGCAATTGCTGAGCTTGATATTGACGGTGTGTTATTTCCAAATATAGAAAGTGGTGATGAGCTTAAACAAGCAATTATTGCTTTAGATAATGCCGGTGGTGAAGCAAAGTCAGTAATGGCAAATATTGAGTCCCCTTTAGGAGTTTTACGCTCAGAAGAAATAGCTGCAGCGAGCGATAGATTAACCACTATTGTGATGGGTACAACCGATCTTGCTAATTCACTACGCATCAACGTTACCTTAGATAGGCAAGGTTTATTAACTTATTTATCTATGTGTATATTAGCCGCGCGAGCGCACCATAAAAGCATTTTAGATGGGCCTCATTTTAACCTTAAAGACGTTGAAGCTTGCGAATTTAGTTGTCGTCAAGCCAGAGATTTAGGTTTTGATGGTAAGGCGGTTATTCATCCTATACAACTAACTTATACCAACGATGCTCTTACACCAAAAGGTGAAGATGTGCGTAGAGCCAAAGCTATAATTGATGCCATGGAAGTTGCTAAATCTGAGGGGCAAAGTGTAGCCGTTATTGATGACCGATTAATCGAGCCATGTCTTGAACAATGGGCAAGTCGAGTTATTTGTTTATTCGACAAGGTTCATGAAATTGGCCAAGGTGAGTTGTTAGGTTAGCTTGCTACTAGACCAATGTTGCGACATTGGTCTTCATTACTTTCAAAATCTATCGCATTAAGTAAAAGAGTATTTATGCAAAATAATAATTATCTGCCAACACCAACAGGTTTATTTTTTGATGATTTTATTATCGGTCAAAAGCTTGTTCACGGTGTACCAAGAACTATCACTGAAGCAGACGCTACTTTATACACAGCACTAACGGGCTCTAGGTTTGCTCTGCATTGTGCAACTACCGTGGCAAATTCAGCAGGTTTTAGCGCCATGCCGGTGGATAATTTTTTATTATTTCATATTGCCTTTGGTAAAACCGTTAACGATGTTTCACTTAATGCAGTAGCTAACTTAGGTTATGCCGAAATTAAGTTTGCACAACCTTGCTTTGCTGGTGACACCATTAGCGTTAGCAGTGAAGTTATTGGCTTAAAAGAAAACTCCAATGGCAAAACTGGCGTTGTTTACGTACATTCAACAGCCACTAACCAGCACAATGAAATAGTTCTTAGTTTTAAGCGTTGGGTAATGGTACACAAACAAGCTGGAGTTGCAGCTACAAACATCAATCAACTGCAAAGCTTACAAGCTGAAGTAGTAACCGCTGAACAAGTAATTCCTAGCGCACTTAATCTAGCGCAATGGCAAGATTCATTCAGTGATAATCAACGTAAAGCTAGTGACTTTAATGTTGGCGACAGCTTATTTCACCGCGATGGCATAACCATAAATGACTCTGATCATTCACTAGCTACAAGACTTTATCAAAATAATGCCCGCGTGCACTTTGACCAACACATGATGGATGATTCCAAACATGGCAAACGCCTTGTTTATGGCGGACATATAATTTCGCTCTGCCGAGCACTAAGTTATAACGGTTTAGGTAATGCTATTTGGCTCAGCGCAATCCATGGCGGTAGTCACTGTAACCCGTCATTTGCAGGCGATACGATTTACTCACAAAGCACCATTAAAGAGATTAGCGATGTTGAAGGTAAAGATGATTTAGCGATTGTGAGGATAGAAATGTTAGGTATTAAAAATAATAATCCTGACAATATGGACTACTTATATCAACAAGATGGTAAGCGTAAAAAGTACCACAGCGATGTGGTACTTGATTTAGACTATTCGGTGCTAATGCGTAAGTGATTTATATTCTACGCAGCTTATACCAGCTCTCTTAATTAAGTGTTCTAGTTTTTTCATTTCAACCATTATAAATGATCAGCTAGTTATGAGGATTAGTGTAACTTTTACCCATTTTATAATCTAATTGTACTGTTAGCCCAGTGGCCTCGACCGCTTTACCATTTTCAAACTTAGGTGCATAGCGCCATTGTTTTAAAGCATTTAAGCTACTTTTGCGAAATATTTTGCTGCTACTTTTCAATACCTTGGGCTCGCGTACCATACCATTTTCATCGATATTAAAACTCAACTGCACCCAACCTTCTTTGTGATTTCTTGCGGCATTTATTGGGTAAGTTGGTGCGATCCTGAATAAAGGTATTTGTTCTTGATTATCATCCCAAGGGCGAATTTCACCAATAGCGATACAATGCCTAGTTGCTTCATCACTTTGCTTTTTATGTTCATATAACGCAACTAAGTGTGCACGTGAAACTAGCTCGTAGGGGTGTGTATAATTTTCAATTGACTCATATAGTTGTATGTTTTTTTCAAATAGCTCAATTGCTAAACTTTTCTTTGGCGTAGTCATCCAGTACTTTGCTGCCCAAAACCTATGCTCTAGTAATCTGCCATCGTCTGGATGCAACTTTGCACTTAAATCGTTATAACTGTTTTTTAAGATAACAGCCTTGTTACTATTAAATTTAAGTAAAGCTTTACCTGCACTCAATTCAATATTTGCCTTCAAAACAGGTTCTACTTCAGCATCGTTTAAATACTCTAAAGCAGTACTGATAATATCAATAGCTTGCTCTTTATTGTTAGATGGGTACTTACTTGCACTTAAGATCATGAAATCAATCACATCTATTGATTTAGCACCATATTTCTTCTTAAGCACCGGCATAACTATTTCACCAACTTTCGGCGAATCCGTATCATTACTCTTCATATGAGATAAATAATTTAGCCCTAAATTGGCGCAATTAATATTATGCTCACCGTATGCCTTACAGCCAAATTGATAGCTCTCTTTAGCGTATTGATAGGTGATACCTGCATCACCTTGATCAAGTGATTGCTTATATGCACCATATGCTTGCTTAAAGAGCTTTTTATATTCAGTTTTGCTTTTTGGGGAATCTGCTGCCTGGCTATATGCGTGGAGAGGGGTAAGAAAAAGAATACTTAAAAGCACTCTTTGGTAAATCATTTTCATCCTGAAACCTTTATTAGTATTTTTATAGAACCTTGAATGGTTAATCCTATGTTAAATGATTGTAATATAAATTAACACCATAAAGGAATCTTCTAACTAACCGATCTAAAAACCAACAGCGAGACAACACTATTGTAATATTCAATATCACCAAGCTGTAACTTTTTGCTGTTTTTATAGGCTCTTTGGGTTAAGCTCGCATTTCATTTATTTTTTAAGTAGTAGACCAAATGAAATTTTTAAATATTAGCTTCTCATCTTTGTTACTTAGCAGTTTATTAGCCCTTAGCTCTAGCGCTAATGCTACCGTTGTATTATTCAAAACCAATATGGGTGACTTTGAAGTTAACCTATTCGATCAAGAAACACCTGAAACTGTTGATAACTTTTTACGCTACATAGAAACAGGCGCTTATAAGAATTCAATTGTACATCGCTCAGTAAAAAACTTTATCGTGCAAGGTGGTGGCTTTAGTTACAACATAGATAACAACAATATTGTTGATGAAATGAAATTTACAGCAGTAATGAACGAACCAAAGTTCTCTAATGTGCGTGGCACTATTGCTATGGCTAAATTAGGAAACAACCCTGATAGTGCAACTAACCAATGGTTTTTCAATGTGGCTGACAATGGTGCAAATTTAGATAATCAAAATGAAGGTTTCACCGCTTTTGGTAGAGTGACTGGCGATGGTATGGAAGTTGTTGATGCAATAAACCAGCTAGACTTATATAACATTACCGACCTGCCAGCCTTTACTGATACACCTCTTAGAACTGAGCCATCAGGCGATGGCATTAACGAACAACACTTTGTATTGATCGAGTCTATAACTGTAATTGATGCCAATGAAGATACTCAACCAAATCTGCCACCTAAATCAACAGCTGAGCCAACATCTGAAAGTGGTGGTTCTTCTGGTGGTACAGTCTTTTGGTTATTGAGTATACTTAGCTTGGGTCTATTTAGAAGATCAGTAAAAAGCTAGATAACTTTTATGAAACTTAGAGTGTATATATTTAAAGCGCCAATTCGTGTGATTCGAATTAGCCGTAAACGTAGTGTCTTTCGCTTAAGGCGACAAATGCTGCGCGTTAAATGTGCACTTGCACAAGAACACGATGAAACCAAAGAAATGCTTGCTATTTATGGCAAATACACTCGCCGTAAAGCCACTCCGGAAGAAATGAAAGTGGCCAACAAGCAATTTTTAGATGTGTTAAAAGGGCTTGGGTTAGGTGTATTTGCGGTACTGCCCTTTGCACCAATCACTATTCCTTTAGTGGTTAAAGTAGGTAAATTAGTGGGCATAGACATTATGCCCAGTTCATTTAATTCAGAGCCAAAGAAGCTTCCTAAAAAAACAGATTAGTAAACTCTACTTTTCAGCTACTCTATATTTTTCAAACCAAGCTAAAATATTACCCACTTTCTGCACTAAATTACTCGGTCTTGCTGCAATGCTATGACCCGACTTTTTAATCTTAACCATAGCCGTATCAACATTTTGTAGCTTTAATGCTTGATAATATTGCTCGGTTTCACTCATTGGCGTGCGATAATCATTTTCACCAGTAAGTAACATTGTTGGCGTTTCGACATTACCAACTAGCGAAAGTGGTGAACGCTTCCATAGGTGCATAACATGATCCCAAGGCTTACCAGGCATCCAATACTCAGTAAAATAAGTATAGCCATCAGCAGTTAAACTAAAGCTTAGCCAGTTAATTACCGGTTTAGCGACAACAGCCGCTTTAAAACGCTTAGTTTTGCCGACAATCCATGCAGTTAAGGTACCGCCACCGGAGCCACCAGTAACGAATAATTGCTGCTCATCAATGTAACCTTCTTCAATAACACCATCGACAACATCCATAAGATCGTCATAATCTTGCGACGGGTAGTTGTGATGAATTAAATTAGCGAACTCTTCACCGTAAGATGTACTTCCTCTAGGGTTAGCCCAAACAACTACGTAGCCTTTGGCTGCCATAAGTTGTACTTCCATGGCAAAGTTAGGACCATAAGCCGCATGTGGGCCACCATGTATTTCTAGTATTAATGGATATTTTTTCTCAGGGTCAAAACCTGGAGGTAAGGCAATCCAAGCTTCGATACGCTTTTCATCAAATGAAGAGGTTACAGAAATACTACGAACTTTAGCCAATTCTTTATGACCGAATAAGTCTTCATTTAAATTGGTTAGTTGGGTGATTTCGCCTTTAGTGTTCACTACTGCTAAGTCAGCAGGTCGCTGTGCATTACCTTGTGTAAAAACAACTCGTCCATCGCCAACGGCATTAAATTCGCCCGAAGTATAAGGACGTCCTAATGATTGCCCACCTAGTTTGGTTTTCATGGCGGTAAATTTACCATTTAAGGTAACAAACCCAAGTTGTTCTTGCCCATGATCGGCATAGCTAAAGTACAAGCCTGAGCCATCACTTGCCCACTGGATATCATTGACACTTCGATCAAGTTTTGGCGTTAAGTCTTTCGACTTTTTGCCATTTATATCCATCACATATAGATGACTATTTTGACTACCAAGCTTTCTATCTTCGGTAACTAAGTAAGCAATATTTTTACCATCTGGGCTTAATAATGGCGAGCTATCAGGACCCAAGCGCTTAGTTAACTCAGTAACTTTGCCATCAGCAATATTGATTGCGTAAACATCTGACTCTACTGGGCGCATAGCCCAATTAGCATGTCTGTCGGCATCAATGATTATTTGTTTGCCATCTGCGGTCCAATTTATAGGTCCGCCATGGTGAAAATCACCAGAAGTTATTTGGCGAGGAGTACCACCTTCACTTGGCACCAGAAAGATATGACTAAAACCAGCAGGTACATAACCGCCGCCATCACGACGATAAGTAACACTATCTATATAGGTTGCTGTACCGGCCCATTTTGCCCCTTTGGGCTGCTTTGGCATTTCTTTAAAAAGTGCATTACTTTTGCTAGGAACAAACATTGAAAAGGCAATTAATGACCCATCCGGCGACCATGAGATTGCTCGCGGAGAACTTTGTAAGTTGGTTACACGTGCTGTTTGTCCGGTATCAAGCCAGCGCACATACAGCTGACTGTCACCTTCAAAGCTAGAAACATAAGCAAGCTGTTTACCATCTGCTGATAGCGTTGGCGAACTGAAATTTGACTTACCTGAAAGTAGTGGGCGGTTGTTACTACCATCTAAATTAACTTGCCAAAGGTTGGTACGAGTAGAGTCACTCATAATATCCATTGAGCGACGTTCGTAAATGACAGATTTTTTATCCGCACTAATAACCGGCGAAGATGCGTACTCTAATTCAAATACATCAGCATATTGCAGTACACTTTTCGACTCTTGTGCTTGCACCCCATTTACGTTTGCTATGCAAAATAAGCTTAACGAAAAGGCAATTAATTTATTTCTATTTTTTATGGCTAGCATGACAATCAAGACCATCCTTGTTAATTATTTATTAACTTACTTTAGCTGAACATTCGCAATTAGTATATAAACTAAAAATATCGCATAGACATAGCAGGGCGAATAAAATAATCTATGATTTTAAACGTTTGAAATACTTAGCTCATTAAGCAATTAAAGCGCCTTAATGAAATTAATATAAGGAAGTCATTGATGAAGTTAATAATGAAAACTGAATTTGATAATTTACGTTTAAACGATAAACATGAATATGAAAGCGACAGTAATGGCGACAAGCAAACAGTAAAAATTTATTGCAATGACAAACTTATCGCTAAAAAGCTGCAAATTAAAAAGTCGATTCGCTATTTTGGCATTAAAGAATACAAACAATACTTAACCGAAGAAGATCAACACGCTTGATTTTAATAGACAATTTAAAGGGATTTAACCTTAGATGAAAAAATTAATTGGTATCAGCTTACTTGGATTATTAGTAGTAATAAGCCCTTATTTTATTGGTCAACAAGCCGAAGATGAAGTAAGAAGCATGTACAGTAAAATATCTAAATCTACTGGCTACGATATAGAGATAAGCCAATACCAGCAAGGTTGGTTCAACTCAAATGCAACCATCATTCTAAAAATACCTATGCCTGTTGAGTACGATACAGGTATTGAATATTTAAGCTTTGTTAGTGAACAAAAAATACAACATGGTCCAATTTTATTTACCTCGAATGGCTTTGGCTTAGGCATTGCCGATATTGAATATCAAGTTAGCCTGCCTAAACAGCTAGCCGATATATTGCCAAGCGAATTACAAGTACCAAAGGACACATTATCTATCGCTTCGCGTTTAGCTTTTAATGGCGATATAGAGTCGAGCACCCATTTAAGGGCTTTCGACTTAACCATAGACAATGCACTATTTTCCGTTAAGGAAGCTCATTTGAACTCCTCGATGACTATGGCTGGAGAAATGGCAATGTCCGGTAATTGGCAGGGCTTTACCATCAGTGAAGATAACACTGAAGTACTTAGCCTAGCCAACTTAGCTATATCGTCAAAGCAAAAGCTAATACGTGGTGAAATCTTTAGCCAAAATGCTTTAAGTACTGGCGAAGTTGTTATTGATATTGAGCAGATGAGCATACATGACTTAACCAGCTCGGCAAAAATTAGTAACCGCAATTCACAAATAAAATTAGTGATCAGCGAACTTGATGATTTACTTTCTATTGATGCTTTATTAAATAGTAAAGAAATAGATATAGATGACCACAAATACACTAACTTTAACTATCAAGTCATTTTATCGAACCTTGATATTGATACTTTCCAACAAATCCAAAAAATCATGATCCAAGCTCAAGAGTTACCTGAGCAGCAACAAGTGGCTTCGTTAATGCAAATACAGTCTTTAGTACCATTAATGATAGCCAAAGATCCTGTATTTAAAATTAAGCAACTAGGTCTAAATACTGACAATGGCGCCATTGCAAGTGCAATGAACTTTCACTTTGACCAAAGCATATACGACCCAAACAATCCATTGAGCTTAGTTATGGCCATCAAAGCTCAAGCCCAAGGTGAAGCACCAAAAGCTTTCTTTGAGGAAATGGGTAGAGTAGATGAGTTGAACGAGTATATCGCGCAAGGTGTATTGATTGAAGAAAATGACAATGTCACTTTCGACTTCAATTTAGCGCAAGGACAGGCTTTGCTTAATGGCATCCCTGTACCTCTAGGCTAGAGATAATGACAGCTAGTTTCGGCTAGCTGTCTTATAGCAAGTTCATTAGGTGATTAAGGTTGAGGTATAATCCAAACGTTATTTTCTAAATCAATTTTGCCATCCATTTGCTGCACGACAACGCGATCGATTATGTCTATTCCTCGGTTTGCCATATCAGTAAAAGTATCTTCTCCATCTTGATCTGGAGTTCTGTCAGGAAAGTTTCGTCGTGTTCTGTGTATCCAATAAGTATCTGATAAATTATCTTGTTTAAATGCAAGCTCCACTCCAGATTTACCTATCATAAACCCTAATAGCCCGCCCCAAGTTGCTGTTGGATTATCTGAATCCCAGCCAGCTAAAGAACCTATTTGAATGGTACGCACAATATCACCTTCACCATAAAACCAACTAACTAAACTTGCCGCAAAATTAATACCTGCTTCAAAAGGGTCTTTATATAAATACCCATCAGCTTGTTCAACTTGATAACGTTGATAAACTTGATCACGAGTTTTTTCCCAGTTATTTTTATCTAAATTTTTGCTATACGATGCTTTTATAAAATCGAACATTTTTGCTGGATAACTATCGTCAGGTAATTGCTTTCTTGCTTGTGTCGCTAGCCACATTGTTTGCTGCTGTATCGGTAATGACTTATCCACAACAGGGGCTAACGCATGCATAGCTACGTAAAACTCTGAAATCCACTGAGCTTCAGCATAAGCAGATGTGCGAATAGGCAAGTGCGCAATCTTTAAAGCTATATCAGGCCTTGCAGGTGCCAAGATGCCAAATATTTCTGTTGTCAGCTGAGCGTCTATCATCATGTACTTATTATTGTTTTCTGGTTCACTCGTTTCAGGTGGTAGCATCCCTTGCGCCATTAATATGCGAGCTTGTTGGTTCGATTCCCACAGGAAATTTTCAACAATAGGTTTTGAGTCAGGAAACTTTTTAAATAGTGGCGCATCAGTTTCAGAATAAATATGAGTAAGCCAACCCTCTCTTATTTGCTGCGCTGTTAATATGCTTGTTTGGTGTTGATCTAATAAGTGGTAATACATATATTCAATGTCAGTATCATCATCAGCTCCCCAAGGCTCTCCTTTATTTACAAAGAAGAAATCTATGGTATTTGCATGGGGAACACCCTCTCCCCAAATGGCTGGAAGATCTTCACTTCCCCAATCATCATCAGTATAAAATGGCATTGTGGCGGGCGTTCCGACTTTATCCATTTCAGTAATTAAACCAGTCCAGTTAGCAATGTTTTGGCCTAACCAAAAACCATAAATTTGCTCTTGGTATGCACTGCGCGAGATAACAACATTTGATTTTTCAACTTCATCAATTTGATGTTTTTCCTGAGTGTTTTCGCTACAAGCAAACACATTAAGGGTGAGCACAACTATGAGGACTAGCTTAATTGACGGCATATATTTACCTAATAATATGATCTTGACGACAACAAATGTAAGCGCTTACACCAATATTGTCAATTCCGCCATTTCTATTAATAAAGTGATTTCATTGTAAATTCAAATAATTAGCTATAACCTTAAATGATAAAAACAACACCAGATAGGTATAGTTAATAAATGTTTAAATATATTCAGGTTATAGTTACCTCGCTTATGCTCACTCTGTTATTTGCTTGTTCTGAAAGTGAAAACACTGAAGTTCAACGTTGGCAACAGCAAGCACAATCAATCAAAATCATTAGAGATGAATGGGGCATTCCTCACGTCTATGGTGAAACCGATGCCGATGCTGTGTTTGGTATGGTTTACGCACAAGCAGAAGATGATTTTAATCGCATTGAAATAAACTATTTAAACGCTATGGGCCGCCTTGCAGAAGCTGAAGGTGAGTCTGCTATATACCAAGATTTAAGGATGAAACTATTTATTGATCCTGAATCTTTAAAACAACAGTTTTTACAAAGCCCTGAGCCGATGCAAAAACTAATGGTGGCCTTTGCTGATGGCTTAAATTACTACCTTTATAAAAACCCGCAAGTAACACCAAAAGTAATTAAACGCTTTGAACCTTGGATGGCACTGTCATTTACTGAAGGCTCTATTGGTGGTGATATTGAACGAGTGAATTTAACCGACTTAGAGAACTTTTATCAGGGCAAAAAACAGCAGAATCTAGCAATGTTAGAACCCTATCCTCATGCAGAGCCTACAGGCTCTAACGGTTTTGCGATAGCACCAACTAATAGTGCAACAGGCAATGCGCTGTTATTAATCAACCCACACACCTCTTTTTATTTTAGAGCCGAAATGCATATGGTGAGCGAAGAAGGCCTTAACGCTTACGGCGCGGTAACTTGGGGTCAGTTCTTTATTTACCAAGGCTTTAATAGTAAAACTGGCTGGATGCATACTTCTAGTGGCGCCGATGCCATTGATTGGTATGAAGAAAGCATAGTTAAAAAAGCAGATGGGCTTTATTATCAATATGGTGATGAGTTAAAGCCGGTAACAGCAAAAATAATTTCAGTACCTTATAAAACAGCTGACGGCATTAAAAATAAAGAGATAACCGCATACTTTACTCATCATGGTCCTATTGTTGCCGGTACAGATAATAAGTGGTTAAGTATCAAATTGATGAACGAACCAGTAAAAGCGCTACAGCAATCCTACTTAAGAACTAAAACTACCGATTATGAAAGCTATAAACAAACTATGCGCTTTCATACTAACTCTTCAAATAATACCGTTTACGCCGACAATAGCGGCAATATTGCCTATTTTCATGGCAACTTCATCCCCAAACGCGACACAAGCTTTAACTGGAATAAGCCTGTTGATGGCAGCAATCCTGCAACTGAGTGGCAAGGATTACATACCATTGAAGAAACTGTGGGTGTATTAAATCCAGCAACTGGCTGGTTACAAAACACCAATAATTGGCCGTATTCAGTGATTGGGGAAACAAGTCCTAAACAAGATGATTTCCCAAGCTACATGGCGACTTTTCCTGAAAACTATCGCGGTATTAATGCCATAAAAGTTCTAAAAAATAAAAAAGATTTTACTATCGATAGCTTAATTGCAGCAGCTTATGATCCTTACTTAGCCGCTTTTGATGCACTGTTACCTATTTTATTTAGTCAATATGAATCTGCAGACGAAGTAACCAAGCTAGCCTTTGCTCCACAAATTTATATGCTAAAAGATTGGGATAAAAACTCAGGTGTGAACAGCATTGCGACTTCTGTTGCTATTTTTTGGGGTAGAGAATTAAGAGAGCAAGCAATAGCAGATAAGGTAGGCTTAGCAAGTTATAAAGAGCGTAACATCAGCTTTGATCAATACATGTTGGAGGTTGCGCAAAAGCATGCATTAACAAGTTTAAAAGTAGCGATTAACAAACTAACTAAAGATTTTGGTAAGTGGGATACACCGTGGGGAGAAATTAATCGTTTTCAGCGTTTAACTGGCGATATAGTACAACCATTTGATGATACTAAACCAAGCCTAGCTGTTGGTTTTGCCTCTTCACGATGGGGCTCTTTAGCAGCCTACGGTCAACGAACATTTAATGGCACTAAAAAATTCTATGGTACGCGTGGCAATAGTTTTGTCGCGGTAGTGGAGTTTGGAGACAAGGTAAAAGCAAAAGCAATTACCGCAGGTGGACAAAGTGGCGACCCACAATCACCTCATTTTAATGACCAAGCAGAGCTTTATGCAAAAGGTCAACTTCGCCCTGTACATTACTATAAAGAAGATGTTGAAAAAGCAGCTACTCGCAGCTATTCACCAGGACAAAAATAAAATCAGAGAGTCAGAGTAACAGCTGATTGGGGGAGAAGTTTCCCTGACTCTCTAATTTATTTTTTAGCGATGACAAACGTCATCGGCAATTTTGCAAGCAACATTAAGCTGCTTATTTTGATTGTCTAATTCATTTGCATATACGCCATCTGTTAAAAGCAGAATGTTTAATGCAATAACTAACAACATAAAAGCGAAAACCTTGGGAAAGGTTTTCTTTTTCTTTCTAAAAATATTTCTCACTGTGACCTCTTGTTATATTTTTATCGGTCATTCAATCCATTGAAATCTATTTTTTATAATTAAAGTTTTTAGTTAAATCACCAACAGCAATTTTAAATTCGCCGTCTTCAACCACTCGCTCTAATGCTGAGTTAACAAAACTTAAATCTTTAGTAGTTAATTCAAACTTTACTGTTTTCGACTGGCCTGGCTTTAATTTTACTTTGCTAAAGCGCTTTAAACGTTTGAAGTCTGGGCTTTCTGATGCGTATAAATCACTTAAGAAAAGTTGTACTGCATGTTCACCAGCTTTATCACCTGTATTTTTAATTTGTACAGATACTGAGATTTTATCATCAGCTGAGTAAGTCGACTTATTAAGGCTTAATTTACTGTAAGTAAAGTTGCTGTAGCTCAACCCAAAACCAAATTTCCACTGTGGCTTATGACCATTAAAACTAACGCCAGAAACATTCAGTTGTTGCACATTGGTTAAAAAGTTGCGGTCATAAGTACTATGATCACCAGTAAATTGAGGGTAACTAAACGGTAATACACCCGATGGGTTATGCTTACCATATAAAGTATCAACAATTGCCTCTGCGCCTTTACTACCAGGGCGGTAAGCTAATAATATAGCTTTCATTGCTGGCTCAATTTCTTTAACAATTCGAGGTCGACCTTGTAACAGCACTAAGATCACAGGTTTACCTGTTAATGCCGCAGCTTTTGCTAACTCAATTTGGTTTTTATCTAAAGTTAAGTCATCTAATGCACCAGGAGACTCAGCATAAGCACCTTCACCAAGAGCCAATACGATATAGTCAACATTCTCAGCCGCTTTAGCTAAACCGTCAGTGTCATAGTTAGCTAAGTTGTCATAGCCAGTAAATGCGAAGCTAGTTACATTGTCAGCGCCAACTTCAGCCTGAAATGCTTCAACCAAGGTTAGTGTTGACTCAGGGTAACGCTCTTCGTTACTTCCTTGCCAAGAATAAGACCAAGAACCGTGTAATGGTCCTAAGTTGTTTGCTCCAGGACCTGCAATCAGAACTTTATCATTTTTAGTTAATGGCAAAATACTTGCTGATGCCTTAGATAAAGTCTCATTCTTAAGCAAAGTCATAGTTGCTCTTGCTGACTCAAGTGCTAAGTCTTGATATTGTTTTTTGCCAAAATTAGCAATTGCTTCTTGTTCTGGATATGGATTATCAAATAAACCTAACTCAAATTTTAATCGTAAGATAATCGCCACAGATTCATTGATTCGTTGCTCTGAAATCTCACCCGATTTAACAAGATCAGTTAAATGTTCAAAGAATGACATTTCATTTGGTACCATGCTCATGTCGATACCAGCATCAATCGCAATTTTTACCGCTTCACGTGGGGTGGCCGCAATACGATGACGAGTATGTAAGCGAATAATGTCTTCCCAATCCGTTACAATTAAACCTTTAAAGCCCATTTTGTCGCGCAGTACATCTTGTAATAAGTGCTTACTAGCATGTACAGGAACACCATTAATTGATGCTGAGTTAATCATAATAGTAGATGAACCAGCATCAACGGCCGCTTGAAATTGTGGAAGGTAGTATTCCCATAAATCTTTATCTGAGATGGTAGCAGGCGTTCTGTCTTTGCCATTATCCGGAGCTGAGTAACCAACAAAATGTTTCATGGTAGAAGCTACAGCAGTTGGTTTATCTAAGCCATCTTGTTCATAGGCCTTAACCATACCAACAGCCATTTGCTCAACGATATATGGGTCTTCGCCAAACGTTTCTTCAAAACGTGACCATAATGGTTGGCGGCCAATATCAAGTACCGGGTCAAAGTTCCAGCGGATGCCAGATGCTCTTGTTTCCATTGCCGTTACTTTCGCTATTTGGTTACTTAACTCAAGATCTAAGCTTGCTGCTAAACCTATATTATGCGGAAATAAAGTAGAGCCGGCAGTGTAGGTAACACCGTGGATAGAATCGATACCGTATAAAATTGGGATCTGATGTTCAGTTGATAATGCTTCATCCTGAATAGCACTGATTAAACTGCCCCATTGCTCGATATTCATCGGCTGGCCAGCGGCATTTAAAATAGAGCCGGCTTTATATTTATGGATAATTTTTTTCAGCTTTTCGGCTTTAACAACAGCTACGCCTTCAGGGCCGGTAACACTTACTTCACGCACATCAAGTTGGGTCATTTGCCCTACTTTTTCTTCAATGCTCATGGACGCAATAAGTTTCTTAATTTTATCTTCTGTAGCTTTATCTGCAGCCAATGCTTGCACCGTAAACAAACACAAAGACAACGTTATCAATTTTAATTTTGTAAACATTAAATTTTACCTAACTGGGGATTATTATTTTTTATGGACGATATATTGAGGTCGATTCACGCAACACTAATTCACAATCAAAACTAATTTGTAAATCTTCATTGCTCTTATCATTAATATAATTCAGCAACATATTAACAGCTTGTTTTGCCTGTGTCGCTATAGGCTGCCTTATTGTAGTTAATGCGGGCCATAAAAACTTTGTCATTGGCGTATCATCAAAACCAACAACAGAGAGATTATTGGGAATATCTAATTTTAACTGAGCAGCAACTTTATAAACCGCGGCCGCCATTTCATCATTACTGGCAAAGATAACTGAAGGCTTATTATCACTTTTTAGTAAACGTCGAGCACAAACTTCACCTGTATCAAATGAGAAACCACCTTGTTCAACCAAGCTTTCATCAAACTCAATTCTCTGGGTAAACAGTGCGTCTTTATAACCTTGAAAGCGGTTTTTACTGGCACTATGACCATCAGTTCCTTTAATAAAACCAATACGTTCATGGCCTAAAGATAATAAGTAGGTGGTCATATCAAATGCAGCACCGTAGTCATTACAAAATACACTTGGTCGTTCAGATTCAATAATGTAAGGCGAAATTCGGGTGTAAGGAATATCATTCTCTTCAAACAAGTTGATAACTTCTGCCATGTCTGAAATTGGCGGAGCAACAACCACACCATCATTTTTAAAGTGCTTAACTAGGTCGGTAATGCGCTCTAAAAAATCGTCATTGCGATGATTACATGGAAAAATATTTAAGCTATAGCCCTGTTTATCACATTCCGCTAAAGCGCCTTTTTGCAAGTCGACTACATAACTAGGACTCGGATCTGAGTAAAGTAAAGTTAGGGTATAAGAGTGTTTTGCGCGCAATCCACTTGCTTGCAAGTTTCTTCGATAACCTGTTGTTTTTAAAGCTTCTTCAACCTTGGCTTTGATTGCAGGGTTTACATTTTCTTTTTTATTTAACACCCGTGATACAGAAGCTATTGATACACCAGCGACACTGGCGACACTTTTTATATTTACTTTTTCCACGACCTAGTCTCAAAACTTAGTTTTATATACCATGAATTTACACACCAGAGCATTGTCTTGTCAACCACTTTAAGAAAACGTTTTCATAACAAGACAACAAACCTAAGAGCTATATATAATATGGAGATTCCTTACTTGTCGTTTAGTTCCTATCTTGCGTAAAAAGAAAAACGTTTACTTAAAATGGCATTTAAATTATCTTATCTTCAGTTTTTACTCATACTAACAATAAAAATAACAATGAGAAAATCATGATATTACGGATAAAGTATTGCTTATTTGCACCTGTACTCATGGGGATAATCTTAATGACAAGTTTTAGCGCTAACGCCAACTTTTCAATAAAAAATAACGATGGCATCATTACCTTAAGTAATGGCCTTGATTTAAGGTTGTCGGTGGCACCAGAGCATGGCGGTGAAATATCAGGCATTCAGGTTAAAAATAATCATCAGTGGCATGAATTAATTCATCGAGGCAACGACTATAGCAAGCAAAAAGGTTGGCGAGGTAAATCCCAGTTATTATGGCCAGCAACAGGGCCAACACTTGCTAACGGATTTGAATTTAAAAATAAAAAACTAGGTAATTATCTACTAGAAAGCAAGCTGTATGACATGCCTTTTCACGGCTTTGCTAAAGACCAAGTTTGGACATTTGAACATCAATTAATTAGTGATGATAAAGCACAAGTTACGCTAAGTATTAGTGATACGGATTTAAGCCGTAAGTTCTACCCTTTTAAATTTAAGCTAAGCGTTACTTACACGCTTTTTACTAGCCACTTTGAGGCAACTTATAAAGTACATGCGGATAAATCAAATACCTTCGCTATGCCCTTTTCAATCGGTAATCATATTACTTTCAAAGCGCCATTAATTGCGGGCGGCAAGTTACAAGACTTTATGTTTGAATCTTTCAGTCAAAAACAATTAGTAAAAGATCAACAAAAGTTCCCTACTGGCGCTGTGATCAATTCTCCTTATTTGGGTAAGAATAAACTAGCCGATTTACCAGAAAGACAATCGGTTTCTTTAACTCAAGAAAACAACAAGCCAAGCATCAAATTAATCGACCCTTCAGGTCTGGTGCTCACCCTTAGCCACCAAGCTTCAAAGTTACCTGAAAACTTAACCATCCAATACAACCTTTGGGCAAGTATTGAGCAAGGGTTTATTTCTCCTGAGCCTTGGGTGGGTAGTCAAAATTCATTAAATTCAGGTTTAGGCCTGATCAAATTAAAACCAAGTGAAAACTGGACTTGGACTTTAGATTTTTCTGTGGAGCAAAATTAAATGCCAAAATATACTAATCAATCTTTTTTCGTAAAAAGAGCCCTCAATACATTATTGGGGATGAGTGCCTTACTATTACCTAGTATACAAACAGTAAGTGCGCAGGCGACTGAAACAACTCCTGCAGAGCAACCTAATATCGTATTCATTATTGCCGATGATTTAGGCCGCCAAGATATCTCTTTGTATGGTAGTACCCTTTATGAAACTCCAAATATAGATAAATTAGCCGAGCAAGGAATGAGCTTTGATAACGCCTATGCAGCACACCCTCGCTGCGTGCCATCAAGAATGAGCCTATTAAGTGGTAAAGCCTCGGCGCGTTTAGGTAGTGAATTAATTAACCGTAAGCACTTTTTACCAGTAGAAGAAGTTACTTTTGCTGAGCACTTTCAACAAGCCGGTTACCGTACTGGCTACATAGGTAAATGGCATTTAGGTAAAACCGCTGAAGCTTGGCCACAAGGCCAAGGTTTTGATGAAAGTTTACTTGCCGGCTCTGCTGGAGCGCCAGACAGTTACTTCTTTCCTTATGGCGCAAGAACAGCTAATGGTAAAGCTACTTTCGGCCACATTAAAGCTGAAAAAGGTGAATATCTTTCAGATAGGCTAACGGCTGAAGCCGAAGGTTTTATCAGCCGTAACGCTAAAAAACCGTTCTTATTAGTATTATCTCATTACGCTGTGCACACCCCATTGCAAGCTAAACAGCAAGATATTGACTATTACAATGACAAGCTAAAGTCGTTAAATATTAAACCGGGCATCAAAAATAATATGCCAGATTTAATTTCTGACCCAGATGGTATATCGCAGTATAAAAGTGAGCAGAACCACCCTGTTTATGCAGCTATGGTGCAAAACTTTGATGAAAGCGTAGCTCGTGTTACTAAAAAATTAGAAGAGCTAGGCTTAGCTGATAATACCATTATTATGCTTACATCTGATCATGGTGGCTTATCGTCACGAGGCCCCAACACGCGCGAATTAGCAACCTCTAACTTACCATACCGTCAAGGCAAAGGCTGGTTATATGAAGGCGGCATTCGAGTGCCATTTATTGTTAAGTGGCCTGGCAAAATTAAGCCGGGTTCTGTGTCACAAACTCAGGTTACTGGCAGTGATCACTTCCCTTCATTACTTGCTATGGCTAACTTACCACTACAACCTACACAACACATTGACGGTGAAAGTTATGTCAAAGCGCTCAAAGGTGAAACCTACCAACGCCCAGCGATGTTTTGGCATTCACCTATAGGCCGTCCGGGCGCTACAGGAGACAGAAATAGCTCGGCCATGATCGAGGGTGATTGGAAATTAATACATTGGTTTGATGATGGTTATTATGAACTGTTTAACCTTGCAAAAGATAAAGGCGAACTAAACAATGTAGCACAGCAAAATCCTGAAAAACTTGCTACTATGCAACAGCAATTAAGTGCTTGGTTAAAAGACGCTAACGCACTGTATCGCAAACCAGGTTCAAAAATGAAATGGGATTTAAGCGCTGATAAAAAGAGTGATCCAAAAGCATCATTTCAGTGGAAGTAAAATATAACAATAAGAATAATTAAGTCGAGTATTTAATGAAAGTAACTGTTAACAAGCTATCTAGCTTATTTGCAACTATTTGTATCGCCATTAGTTTATTAGTAGGCGTAGCGTTTGCACAAAGCAAACCTAATGTATTATTTATCAATGTCGATGATATGAATAATGACCTAGGCGCCTATGGTCACCCGCTAGTACAAAGTCCTAATATTGATAAATTAGCCAAAAAAGGCGTTCTCTTTACTAAAGCTTATAGCCAGTCACCTCTGTGTACACCGAGTCGTTCAAGCTTTATGACCGGTTTGTATCCTGATCAAACGGGTATTATTGCTCATGGCTCACATACTCGTAGTACACCACATTTTCGTGACCATATTCCAAAAGTAACCACTATGGCGCAAATGTTTAAAGAGCAAGGTTATTTTTCTGGCCGTGTAGGTAAAATTTACCATCAAGGGGTGCCAAATCAAATAGGTACTGCAGGGCCAGATGATCCGGCTTCTTGGCATGAAACAGTTAATCCAATAGGTTTAGATAAGTACGTTGAAGACAAAATTATGGCTTACAACGAACGCGCTCTTAAAAAGCAATCATTCGGCGGCGTGTTAAGTTTCTTATCTATTGAGAGTAAAGATGAAGAGCACACTGATGGTAAGGTAGCTACTGCAGCTATTAAAATGCTGAATGAACACCATCCAGATAAAACTGGCAAACCATTCTTTTTAGGTGTTGGTTTTTACCGCCCGCATACGCCGTTTGTTGCCCCTAAAAAATACTTTGATTTATACCCATTAGATAAAATAAAACCGTATATCGCACCAAAGAAAGACTTTTATGATATTCCAGAAATTGCTTTAACTATTCGCCATGGTGAATCGCAGTTAACACTTGAACAACGCAAGCATATTATTCAAGGTTACTACGCGGCAATTTCTTATGTTGATGCACAAATAGGCCGCGTAATAGATGCATTAGATGATGCAGGTTTAGCTGATAATACTATTGTCGTATTTTTATCTGACCATGGGTACGAGCTAGGTCAACATGGCTTATGGCAAAAAGGCAGCTTATTTGAAGGCTCTGCCCGTACGCCATTAATTATTTATGCGCCAAACCGTAAAGGCAATGGCAGCCCAGTTGAGTTTCCGACTGAGCTTGTAGACCTATACCCAACCTTAGCTAATTTAGCCGGCTTGCAAGCACCAGATTACATTCAAGGTGTCGACTTAACCCCAAGCTTAGATGATACATCTGTGGCGGTAAGAACTTCAGCATATTCGGCAATATTAAACCGACTTCGCGGTAAAAATAACAACTTGGCTTATAAAAAAATTCGTGGTCATTCAATTCGCACCGAACGTTATCGCTATACTGAGTGGGGTGGCGGCTTATATGGCGCTGAGCTTTACGATCATCAAAATGACCCTGAAGAGTTAAATAACCTGTCTGAAAAAGTACACCTTGAAAGTACCCGTATTCAAATGAAATGGTTACTTGATGATGCTATTGAGAAAGCCCAAACCCGTATTCGTAGCATTGAATAAATGCTGAACCAGATATAACTTAGATAAAAAAAGAGCTTTCACCTGCAGGTTAAAGCTCTTTTTTATTGAAGTAGTTACCAGATTAACTAATACCAACTCCATTAATTAAGAGATCTACTTTTTCATGAGGAAAAAGGGATAAATACAAGGCATAAAATTTAGTAAGTAGTTATTCTACTTATAAATTTTATAACGCAGTAGTTATTCATTTTAACCATTAAAAATGAGCGGTTAATTAATGGACTTGGTATAAATTAAAGACTGGCGATATGTTGCTCTAGTTGCTGCTGTAACCTTTTTACAATAGCTTGGCTTGTCGCTAATTCTGCAATATTAACCATTTCGTCTGGATCGATATTATGGTCATAAAGCATTCTTGCACTCACTTTGCCGTTTTCATCAAACCACTGAGTATAAAAGTATTGTTCGGTACGAATACTGTCTGCATTTTTATAGCGTAAAAAGATAGCGTCTTTACCTGCTCGCTCTGGCTTGTTAAGTTGCTCTACAAAGCTTGTTCCTTGTAAATGCTTAGGTTTTGGTAAATTAGCAAGTTCAACCAAGGTTGGATAAATATCGACAGACTCTATTAATCCATAAGCACTCTTATTCTTAGCTATTTGGGGCGCCCTAACAATGATAGGAATTTGATTGGCGATATTAAAATTAGAGTGTTTAGCCCATAAACCATGCTCTCCTAAGCTCCAGCCATGGTCACCCCATAAGATTACTATGGTATTTTTATCTAACTCTAACTGTTGTAAATGGGCCAATACATCACCAACGAGCGCATCAGAATAACTTGTTGCAGCAAGGTAGCCATGGATTAAGTCTTTAGCTAAGTCATCCGGCATAGGTTGGTTATCTGCTTTTGGCATATTGAGATAATTCCTTAGCTCATTCCATTGATGCGTAGCCTCTATTGGTGCATCTTTTGCCATCTGTGAGTTTGCCGCTAATATAATATTATTGCGATCATATAAATCCCAATATTTTTTCGGTGCATTAAAAGGTAAATGTGGCTTTCGTAAGCCCATTGCTAAGAAAAATGGCTTACCTCTTTTCTTAGCTTGAGTCAGCTCAAGCATAGCTCGTTTAGCGATTAATCCATTGTCATAAACGTAATCATCAACATCTGCAGACTCATAAGCAGGGCCATGTAACTTAGCTTTTGCAAAGGCTTCTTTCGCGCCAGCGCTTTGGTAACCCGCGCGATGTTTTAGAACCTGCTTTTTAGGTAGTTTTTTACCATAGTGCTTACCCGGACGCCATTCAGGCTGTGACCATGCATCTATACTATCGTGGTAATTATTAAATACTTTACCAAGGCTAACGGTATGATAACCATTGTCTTTAAATGTCTTTGGAATAGATGGTATCCCGGGAGCGTCTTTGCTTGCGGCATTAAATAGTAAGAAGCGATTTTTAGTTGGGTATAAGCCTGTAAGCATGCTGGCACGCGAAGCTCCACAAATGGGTACATTGCTGTATGCCCGATTAAATACCACACCTTGTGCAGCCAATGCATCCATACTCGGAGTAATTGCTGCATTACGAGCGTATGGACCATGTTGCACGCGTAGATCATCAATCATAAGGAACAACACATTAGGTTTTTGTTGGTTAGCTAATATGTTTGAGCTTAACAATACAGACAATAGTATTGCGACTTTAATAAAGGGACTTTTCATTTTTTAATTTACCGTAAGTTATTTTTATTATTAATAAACTAACAATGTAACAGCTACCTACAGGTAGCCGTTTTTAATTACATGAGGATTATTATCTATTCCAAATAGAGCGTGTTCTAATTAACAAGTTCATAAACAACAAACACATGAACCATCCACCCAAGCTTCCCCCGCCGCCACTATTTGAATCAGCGTCTGAATCACTTTTTGTATCACTCTCGCTGTCATTATTTGCAGTAGTTACTTCAACAGCCATAACCGCTTCGACACTTGGATTTATACCGTCGTTAACAGTAACAACAAAGCTATTAATACCAATATCATTACTACTAGGTTTGCCACTAAGTTCACCCTGAGCAGATAAGTTCAACCAAGATGGTCCTGATACCAAGTTAAATGTGAGTACATCCGCATCAATATCAGCAGCTTGCTCAGCAATAGAAGCACTAAATTCTTTATCTTGCTCAACAGTGCCAACAGAGAATGAGTCACTATTCCAAGTTGGCGCGCTATTGATTACTGCAGGGGCTAATACCTCAATGGTAATTTCTGCTTCAACCGGCATATTAATACCATCGCTAGCTGCGACTATAAAAGTGTTTTCACCCAGGTCTGAACTCGATGGGCTACCTTCTAATTTACCGTTAGCATGAACAATTAACCAATCCGGCCCAGTCAATTTACTAATAGTAATATCGTCATTATCTGATACTTTATCGTTAATCCAACTAAGGTATTCTTTATCTACTGTTGCAGTATTTAAGGTAAACTCTGCTAAATACCATACTGGTGCTATATTTTGTAAAGGGCTACCAAAATCATTCACATTTAATGATATTGTTGCTTGAACACTCGTATTTTTACTATCAGTAACACTAACTTGTAAACTGTTTTCGCCAAGGTTTGCGGCTAAAGGTAAGCCGGAAATATTCCCATCCTCGGCAACAAATAACCAATCGGGACCGCTTATTTTAGAGTAAGTAAGGTTATCACCATCACGGTCAAACGTATGTTGTGACAATGCATAACTGTATGACTCATTTACACCAATATCCTCTATGCTAAATTGTTCAGCAAAAAATTCTGGAGCTGTATTTGTTGCGGAAGCCGGGAACATTTTATTCATTAAAATAAAATAAGGTATTAAGGCAATGTTGTCTTTAATAACGGTTTCTGAAAACTCATAACCTTTATTGTTTTGTGAAATCTCGCCATTAGCGATTAATACACCAGGAACCACTGCGCCGGTATGTTTTTCCCAAGGTTGGTGCCATAAAGGAATATCGGCTTGGCCACGCCCTCCAACATACAAGTTACTGGCATAGGTATTATGTCCAGTTAAAAAATCCCAACTTGCACTAGCGAGCGCCTTGCCATCATCACTATCAAGTGCATAAGCAGCATAAGCTGCCTGTAAAGCAAATGTTCCCATAGAGCGTGCCCAACCTTGTTGTATATTAGGTCCGCCCAAATTTTCAGGTATATTGTATGGCGTTACATAGCTAGTCTGCCAATAAGTAATGAATGATGCTAAATCATTAGCAACTTTAGTTTTTAAAGCGCTATCACTTGCTGCATCAATCACTTGATAATAACGCGCTAAATGCACGAATAAGTGACCATTTATTAGGGATGCTCTACGACTAGTAGCTTGTCCTGGCCAATCTGCTCCCCCGCTTTTATATAAACCACCTGAGCTAAGTACAGCTTGGTTGATTTTTACATCGGCATAAGTTTTATATTCACTATTGTTAGTTAATATATACAACTCTATGGCGGCAGCGATTAGATTATGTTGAGAGCCAAAGTAACTATCATTAACACCAACAAAATCAGAATCTTGTGAATTTGCCTTAACCCATGCCCAAGCATCAACAGCCATTTGCTGCGCATTATTAGCCAAAGTAGGATTTGTTGTTGATAATGCTTGAGCAGCAATCGCCAAACTTGCCGCTACTCGAGCAACGCCAGCAGGATCAGTTGTTATACTCCAATAGTAATCATCCCCTGATACTCGTACCTTACCTAATGGCCAGCTAGCATCAGCATTTTGCGTATCGGCTAGCCAATTAATGCCTTCTTCAAGTACAGGAATTAATGCCTGACTTTTCTCAGAGTCATCACTTTCAAGTATTGCTAGTGCGAGATATTGATATATGTTTGCAGTACGATAAATTTTATTATCAATTGAGCTCGCGTCATAATAACCATTGGTTAAAGTGTACTCTTCTCCTTCAAGATAGTCTGGCTCACCTGCATAACCTATTGCAACATCGAGCAAGTCCCCGTCACTGTCAACTTTTTGCATTTTCATATGGCCATCGATAATATCTTGCCAAGATATTGAACCGCCGCGCTCTTTACGAACATAAGCAAAAGCATCATCAACAACACTAAATGATTTAGATTGCCCAGCAATATCAACCTTATAATGCCCTGTTTGCTTTAATGAACTAACATCTGTTGTATAAAAATGTTTACCCCATTTCTCACCCCAATAGGCCATTGTGCCCGACAACGTTTTTGGGCCAGATATAACAAAGCTTGGTGGTGTTTGTGTATCTGATAGGTAAGTTATTTGCTTGGGTACATCGACATGCCAACCATTTTGATTAACGCCAATATTACTAACAGGAGATACAACTGATTCAACAACTCGCCAGTGGGTACTTGTGTCTGTCCCTTTAGGTGCTAGTACCGCTAAACCGTTGTGATGATCTGGTGATTCGTCGGTGTCAGTAGTATACGTTAAGGCCAATCCGGTGCTTTTATTAATAAACTGTACAAAATCAGCATCTACTTTATTGGCAATCCATATTTGGCTATCAGAGCCATCTGCAACCTCGAAAAATACAGTGTGACCTACAGAGCCGTTTTGCGAAGACAGTAAGTTACTCGAAAGGCTTGAAGATATATGGTACTGATTATTGGCAACTTCTATAAATTGCATTCGCATATCATAGTTAGTTTTGTATCTTAAACTACTAAAGCTGATGTTGTTATTTAGATTGCGCCATTGAAAAATATCCTTTTCACCACTGCCACGCATTTCAACAGTGTAATATTTATTACTAGCAAAATTTGCCGCATTAGTTAAAGCGCAATAAACACTAAAAAATCCAATAGTTATAGATTTTATTATTTTAATTTTCATATAGTTACCATAATTATTGGATGTTAGCTTAATCTGTTATCAATTGATATCGTTGTCAGATGCTAATCTAGCCTAATTATACAGCGATTACAAATGCCTAAGTTTAATTATATGGATTCGATAAATAAGGGGAATGCAGAAATCAATAACCTTGCAGTTATTGTGATATATAAGGTAGCGCTCATTGAATAGAGCACTGTGAATAAATTAAACGACCTGCCCTGCAGCCCAACCACTAGACCAAGCCCATTGGAAGTTATAGCCGCCAAGCCACCCAGTAACATCAGCTACTTCACCGATAAAAAATAGGTCAGGTACTTTTTTACTTTCCATGGTTTTGAAGATAGCTCGTCGGTATCAACACCGCCTAAGGTAACCTCTGCGGTATTCCGAACACATAACAAATGTTGTCAAATTATTATAAACAGACAGCCTATAATATATCATTTCTATATCACTCGAATAGAAAATAAGAACCTTAGAATAAACAGGTATATTTCGAACAATTGTTCAAAGAGGGTTAACAAAATGTATTAGTATGTTAAACCTACTATGTAAAGGGGCTTTGTTCAGAAAGCTACAGAAAATCAAAATGCTATACAATAAACACAAGGAATATGCGCATGTACAAATTAGGATTAATTGCAATTTTAGCAATCTCAATTTCTGGTTGTGACGGCGATGATGGCACAAGGGGAAGTGTTAAATAGTGAGGGTTTTGCTTTGTAATATAATGCAGAAACACACCATAGAATAAGCCCCCCAAAAAAAGGTATGACTTCATTATCTAGTAAACTCGAAAATGCATTAACATCGGCCATTAGGAATATAGACGCTTTCAATAACAACCACTTGCCACTAAAAATCACCGATTACTGGGTATGGAATATAACGAATAATATTAGATAATTTATAGCGCCCTATTATCTACAACGTTACACCCGTAAATAGAGACGCGAAAAACATAAATGCCGCTACATTAGCTAAATAAGTATCTGGGCTACTATCACTTGGTAGCATTATAATAATACTTGAAGCAGCTGCAGCGGTTATTGCCGTAGGGTTACTTTGAGGTAATGCAATGAGCCCTTTTACAGAGCTCAGCAAAGCCATCGACATGCAACTTACAGATGCCGCTAAGATTAAAAAGCCTGCTCCCTGGGTAAAATGCCCGCTTATGGGTCCTGCATAAATGACCGTAGCAAAAGAAAACATAAAAACGACAGAAAGCAAACCACTAACCAACCCAGAAAAAATTGCGGGAATGACTAAAGGCGATCTAATGTCGTTATAAAGTTCGAGAGCTAATTTATTTTTCAAAGTAATTCCTTTTAACAAATTAGATTTCGAATATGAAATTATTTTTGCTATCAAAGTTTGAGGTATACATATTAATTTTTTTTGTTTTTTATGTATTAAATGAACACTTAGCCTGCCGTTGGTGGCTCTTGCTCTCTATGATAACGATGTATTATCCAAATATAGTTTTCCATCATTGAACGTTCTGCTAAATTAACTAAAACATCTACTTTCTGCTCTTGTGTATTAGTATTTAATATCTCTTGATGAGCTTGCTCAAATACCATTGATTGATTTCTATATTGCCAAAGTAATTCTTTTACTGCCATTTTGCTTTGATAGATTTCCCAGACTCCAAGCCAAAATGGCAATAAACCCATTAATAATACAGTAAAGGTTTTTGCATCTACATGAGCAAATAAAACAATATCAACCAATTGGTATTTAAAAAAGATCAATGCCAAAGTTGCTATTGCAGAGGTAATAAACAAAGCAGATTTTATTTTTTCTAGTTTATGGTGATGGGCAGATAACTTCTGGGTTTTATTTCGAAAGTACTGAAGTTGATCTTCAAGCCAGTGTTTACAAACAAACTCCATACTTTCCTGAGTAGTATCTTTTGATTCTGATTGTTCATTTAATTTTAGGTTCTTGAATATATGACCAAGCCAACTAGCGCTCGAAAACTGGCTTACCCCTGATAAGTCCATTAGCTTTGTATTTTGTTTATTACTGCTTTTATTTATTAACGCCAAATAGAACTGTGTCCTGATCGTTTCTGCCAGAATACGAGCACTTAAATGACGAGTAAAATTCTTATTTTTTGTTGAAATTTTAAAGAAAATCCAGCCGAAAACAAAAAATAAAAGGTAGCCTATCAGCAGTAACTTACTTGCCACAATTTTAGCGTACACTAAAAATAATAGTCCCATCACAGCCGCCATAAAACTAAATAGTTTAAACTGACCATCGGACTTTTTTTGATGACTTAATGCTACCGCGTCTGCTTTTAAAAACTCTTCATCAATAGCTTTTAAATGCTCGAATTCAGAGTCTTTGTTGTAGCCGTTTAATAGGCTATATTGAGAACTAATTTCTCCCTGTTCACCTAACTCCTTACACCGTTTATTGTATGCATCTAGCTCATCTAAACTATCCGCTATAAATGTTGGCATGACTGAATTAGTTACTAATGAGTATGGACCTTGTGAACCTGTTAAGAAATAGGAGGAAAGTGAGCCGCCTTCAATTTGATGATGATTTTCACTACCGGCTGAAACTTTCAACCAATAAACAGAGTTTATCCCTCGAATTAACTGGGTATTTTCATCGCTGAACTTTATTTTACAAAGTTCTATGTCAGTTGATACCTTTTTAGCTTTTAAGTAGCTAAGAACAACATCACAAGTCCCCCCTTTGAAGCCAGTGTTTTCGCCATCCCAAACTGCAACCATCATATTCGATTGTTCAACAAGGTATTTACCAAGCGCATGATATAACTTATTTCGTTCATCACCCTGCTCTTGGGCTGCTTCTAAGTCAATGTTTTCAGTATTTACAGTAAGGCAGGTAACTAAATGGTTGGACTTTATAAGTTGATATTCAGCCCAAGACTCTTCACTAAAGTCCGCTTTATACATCTCTTCAGGCATTGGAAGTACAATTTGTACTGGTAAATTATTAGCTAATGCTACTTTAGCCAATATACGGTCTGCCCCGTCCGCCATTCCAGTAATGATACTTACAGGTGTATTAACTAATTGGCTATTAATATCTGTAATAAATGAGTTAATTTTTTTTGTAAGTTGCTCTGATGTTTTATCGTTTAAATCTCGGTGACCAGTGACACCGATATAAAACAAGTTTACTGCCATTGTGAATACCTGTTGCGTTAATCCTTATGAATAGAATACTATTCCAATAGCCCATGAATTAAAACAAATTGTTCACATTATAATAACCAGGCTACGACATGTCACAGATATCCACATTGAGAAAACAAGCTTTTCAGCTACTGGAAAGGCATAACCATAATTCTGTATTCGCTAAATACTTTAACCTCTTTTTAATTATTTTAATCATTACTAATGTAATTGCTGTTATTTTTGAATCCGATGCAAAAATAAGTCAGCAGTATCATGCTGAATTTGCCCTATTTGAAGTTATCTCAATATCTATTTTTACTATCGAGTATTTAGTCAGATTGTGGGTTTGTGTGGAGTCTTACCAATTAAGTGCACTTCCCACATTTAAAGCACGACTTAAGTACATAATGTCACCAATTGCTATTATTGATTTAATTGCTATTGCTCCTTTTTTTATTTCATTATTTATATCTATCGACCTTCGTCAATTACGATTATTACGAGTGATGAGGTTATTAAAATTAACCCATTACTTTAAAGGCTTTACATTATTTGTGACGGTTGTTGCAAAAGAAATAAAAAGTATAACCGCCACCATAATGGTTATGCTTTTCCTTATAGTGATTGCTGCTAGCATGATGTATACCCTCGAAAATGAAGCTCAGCCTGAAGTGTTTGGTAACATCCTCCACTCCCTATGGTGGTCAGTAGTAACAATGACAACTGTCGGATATGGTGACGTTACACCGGTAACAACACTAGGTAAGATTGTAGCTACATTTATTATGCTCATTGGTGTTGCTATTGTCGCATTGCCCGCAGGTCTTTTAGCCGCAAGATTTGGTGATGAATTACGAGAGCGTAAACGTAACTTAAATGCTCATATTAAGCATGCCCTTTCTGATGGAGTGATAGACTCCAAAGAGTATCGAGAACTAGAAGAATTAGCTGACAGATTAGAACTTAGAGATGAAGATTTAGACCGGGCGATTAAAATATTGAAAAAAGAGAAAAATAAAGACGCATGCCCACATTGCGGTAAGTAATTTAATTTTTATTAAGCTAAATACTTAAAGGTTTGTATATTTCCTATATGACATATAAATGAGTAATTTCAACACTGTTAGAACATGCTCAATTTATATGTCACTTTTAGGTAATAATCTATATTACAACGCACTACGCTAGCCTTATAGACTTTAGCTTCTCTCTAATGCTGTGTACATCTAAAGGAATTTGTAAGGCATCACATATATCTTTCATTACTAACTTTACGGCTTCATCATCAAACTGTTTTGGATCTACCATCCCCCAGCAAATAGCAGCAATCAAATGTGCATTTTTTGAGTTTTTGGCTTGCTTAGATATTAAATCAATAAGATGTTTACGAGCAATTTCAGGATCTTTATTTAATCGTTCTAAGTAATCATCAAGGATTTGGGCTCCATGACGCTCGTCAGAATGCTTAAAAAAGTCAAATTTATTCAATGAGCTTATAATAAAGTTTCTTTCACTGGACTCTTTTTCAGCTGCAGCTTTGCATAATAGAGCACAACCGGCCATCACAGCATGAAGGATACGTCTATGACTAGGTAAAAACCCTAAATGCTCTTTAATACTAGTCAATAATGACTTCTTCAATAGATGATCAATACTTTTACGAAGTTCAACGCTTAATTGGTACTTCGCATGAGATTGTTGCTCTACAATCAATCTTTCTAATTCTTTTACTTTATTTTCTGAACGCAGTTTATCTACACTGGCGATATTACTCTTAAATCTTTCATTTAAATTATTGTTATCTATTAGTTGATTAACTTTATCTTTGCTCACCTTAGCGACAACACTGTACTCTTTAGCTTGCGCATAATATTGGTGAGATTTATTTTCGACAACTTCCCTTAAACCAAAATAATCGCCCGGCAAACACGTTTGCACACATATTTCTACGTCATCTTCATTAGAGTAAATTTCAACTTTACCCTCTAAGACTATATATAAGAAGTCGCTATTATCATTGATATGATGGAAACATGAAGGAGGATTCAAATCCTCAATCATAATATCGTCAACTGTCAGAGCAAGTTGACTATCATTTTCATCTTTGAGTAAATTCGTTTCCTTAACAAAGTTAAGTACGTATTGTGGCGACAACCTCTGAACAAGCTTTTCTTGCAGCTCATCCCACTCAAAAGGAGAGTGCATTTGTCCACGTTTAAGGCTTAATCTAAAGCCATGCTTTTTCATTGCCCCCCAAACCGCCATACACACTTCATTCTGAGCATCCCACCAAGGGTCATCACCATCAAAGAAGAATCGAAGGCGAATCTCTAAACCATATTCAGTAAACCCGAGAATATTAAAATCAGGCTTTGGAGTTCTGAAAACGTATCTACTGTATTTTAACTCACTTTCAATAGCTCGAATAACCTTCTCAGGAGGAGCGGACGGCTCCACGGTAAAATTAATATAGTATTTAAACCTTGGCGTAGGCTCACTGAAATTCAGTATTACTTGACTAGAAACAGTACTGTTGGGAAATATATACAGGGAGTCTGTATGGGGGTTTTTAATCGAAATTGAACGCCAGTTGATATCATATACTTCGCCATATGTTCCATTAACTTCTATAAAATCACCCATACGTATTGCACGAGTAGCGTTTAAAGATACTCCTGAGAAAACTTCTTTTAGGGTAGATTGAGCTGAAAAACCAACAATAAGAGCAACGGCACCAGATGCAGTTAGTAAAGCACCGATTGGTTTATCATAATAAAAATGTAAAACAATTATGATAGCGAGAGTGTAAAGTATAAATGTAACGCCGCCCGTAATTAGCTTAGGCGTTCTTCGCTTCCCTTTTTCAGATAAAAGCCCATCCCATAGGTAAAGACTTGTTAAAGTATCGATAACAAAAGCTAAGTTTATCCACCAAAGAAAGGCGACAGCATTTTTTATGTCTAGTGCATAATGCCCGTAATCAATCCATTGTAAACCAGGCTCTAATGCGTGATAAAGAAACCATAAGATCACTCCAGCCTCAACACCATAACGAAACCTAAGTTTACGCCTTTGTATGATAACGGATGCTAAACGGACTAATAATACTGTACTAGCAGATAAAAGAATGAAAAAGCCAAATATCTGGCTGAGCTGTTCTGTAAATTCCATAGAATAACCTAATTACTACGATGATAGTTTAAAACTATCTATTGCTAATGATAACTTAGCTTCCTAAATTTTTATTGAAACGAAAAAACTAAATCACAATCGATTTAAGTCTCTATCCGTTCGACTTTCTAATTGGTTCAAAACTAATTTCTTAAGGTGTTTCGATAACATCAAGGTGAAGTTATCTTGTTCTTCAAAGTTATGAAATGCGCCAGAATAACTTTCTTTGTCTTCAGTCATAAACCATTTCTGAATAAAGTCTTCAACCATTTCTTTTTGTTTTAAGCTTGATAAAACCTGTTCACGATTTTCTAGAGGGATATGTATTTGTGATGTCTTTCGATAGATTAACATCTGTGGAAACCCTGATTCTTTATACCCAGCTAAGGCATCTTCAAACTCATATTCAGAGCCTGAAGCATAGCAACTACCATCCTCTCTAGTAATTGTATTTGGCAACTTTGAACCCAAACGAGACCAAAATATTCCAAGATATATATCACAATCTCTAGCCGGAGCTATTTGAGCTTGAAATGTATCTGACGCAAGAAGTGGCTCATCTTCCCAAAAAATAGGTACTATATTAACTCTGTCAGCCAATTCATTATTGAGTTCATTTATAATCGTACGAGCCAATTGTCTTTCTGCAATTACATCGCCAGGTGAAGAGATAAATACCGTTAACTTAGGCACCTGCTTTTTCCGTAACCTGCATTTTTCTAGACTTGCTGCTATCCTAGCCTTTAATAGAATAGGGTTAAACGGCTTAAAAACGTAATCATCGGCACCTTGCAAAATACAATTCACCACTTGATCCATATCGTCCAGTGCAGAAAGTATGATCACTGGAATATTACGCAATACATTATCATTTTTTAGAATGGTTAAAACTTCTAAACCACTCATTTCGGGCATAACCATATCGAGCAAGATCAAATCAAAGCTCTGCTCTTTTAATACCTCTAGCGCTGCTTTACCGCTATCGACAGATTTAGGGCGATAACCATTCCGTGTTAAACGGCGTGTTAATAACTCTCTATTCTCCGCATTATCATCGACAACAAGAATGTCACCGCCTTCGCCTAAAGAGCTAAAGTGAATATTATCAACACTTGGTAAGGCAACATCTGCTTTTGAAGTATCAGATTCTGAATCATTTGACCTTCTGAATGCCGACAATTCTGAAATGGTAACTTTGTCTGCTAATATTTTTGTAAAGTTTAAAGCCGCTAAGTTTATATGGCCTAAATCAGCTACAAGTTCTGGCCTATTTTCTTCTTCTGCAAGCTCTGTAAGCATCTCACAATAACCACTAACATGGTTAAGTTGCATTCTAAGTTGATACTCGACGTTGACAACATCAATGTCTTCTATTTTTGTTTTACTTGCTCCAAGAAGGTCTTCAATTAAAGATAATAATTTATTTCCAGAACTATGGATGCGCTCTAAATCAGCTTCAAATTCAGGCCAAGGTGCATCTTCTAGGTCTTCGGCCAACATCTCGCTATAACCTAAGATATGTCCAACAGGTGTTTTCAGGTCATGGCGGATATTTGCCAATTTTTCTTTAAATTGAGTACTCATGCTTGTCATTGACTAAGAATTTAAAAACTTATTCATTGTCACTAACAACCTTTTGAAATCGATAGGCTTTGTATCGTATTCATCACAACCAGCGGCAAGGGCTTTCTCCCTGTCTTCAGCCATTGCATGAGCAGTTAAGGCGATGACAGGAATTTCTTTTGTCTCAGCATTAGCCTTTATATGGCCTGCAGCAGTCCAACCATCCATTACGGGCAGGCTCATATCTAACAATATAATGTCAGGCTTTTCCGAAACCGACATTTCTACGCCTTGTTGGCCATCAAAAGCCATAACAACTTCGAAACCTTTTTTAATTAAACGTCTAGAGAGCATGTCTCTATTCATTTCATTGTCTTCAACAAGTAATACTTTACTCACTAAACTCTCCAGTTCTTTAACTCTAATCAAATTGATTATTTATTTGTGACACTAACTCATCAATACTAGTGTCACCTTTAGAAAATACTTGCTTAACATTGCCTTGCAGTATTTCTTTTTCTTCTTTCGATAAATCTTTTGCTGTCAATACAATAACCGGTACATTACTACCCTTTTGGGTTGCCCTTAGTTTTTGCAAAAACTCAAACCCATCCATCACCGGCATCATGATATCCAGTAATATTAAATCATATGAATTTTTATTAAATTCATCTAAGGCAATTTTTCCATTCTCTGCTTCACCGGTTTTCCAACCGATTGAGTTCAGCGATTTCACTGCGATCTCTCGAGCATTGGCATCATCTTCAACTATTAATGCGTTACCTCGTAATGCATATTTAGATACTATTTCTTTTAACAAGCTACGATTAACTGGCTTACTTATATGATCAACAGCGCCACACGATGTCCCCATGGCTTTATCGCCAACGATAGATACCATTACAACCGGAATATTTTTTGTATCCGGTGACGCTTTTAATGCTTTAAGAACTTCCCAACCATCCATTTCAGGCATCATAATGTCTAACGTGATCAATGATGGTTTTAACTCTCTAGCCTTTTGAAGGCCTTCCATACCATTTTCTGCAGTTACAACGTTATAGCCTTCATTGGCTAGATTTCTACATAAAAGATCTCGAGCATGTGGGTCATCATCTATAGATAAAATGGTTTTACAGCCAGAACCTGCATTATCTAATTCTTTTACATGTTCTTTTATATCGTCCACGTTTTCTATGGGCAAGTCAGTACTTTCCTCAATAGAAAGAACCTTTATTGGCAATTCGCAGGTAAAGGTTGAACCTTTACCAAGAACACTTTCAAGTGAAACACTTCCGCCCATTAATTGGCTAAAATGTTTAACTAAAGCTAAGCCAAGTCCAGTGCCACCGTAGTTTCTAGTAGTAGATTCATCGGCCTGGGAAAACTCTTTAAATACCTTATCAACTTTATCTTCAGCAATTCCTATGCCGGTATCAATTACCGAAATAGATACTAGTTCAATACCATTTTTATTAATGAAATGAGTTTTAATGGTGATTTCACCATCATGAGTAAACTTAGAAGCATTGGATAATAGATTAAACAGAATTTGCTTTATCTTAGTCATATCCGCATGCAAGACATCAAGCTTATCATCTAACTCGAGACTTAAATGGTTGTTATTTTTATTTACTAAAGTTTGCGTGGCAGAGCTAACTTCATTAATAACATCGGATAATGAAAAGTCTTCTAAGAACAATTCCATTTTGCCCGCTTCAATCTTAGATATGTCTAACACATCGTTTATTAACGATAACAAGTGTTTACCGGCAGTTGTGATTTTATTGAGATCATCAACCATGTCATCTAAGCCATCGTCTTCAGCATCTTCAACTAACATCTCAGAATATCCGATGATGGCATTCATTGGTGTTCTTAATTCATGGCTCATATTAGCTAGGAAACCACTTTTCGCTTGGTTTGCCTGTTCAGCTTTTTCTTTTGCAAGCTGAACTTCCTTTTCCATTTTCTTACGGGCAGTTATATCACGCATAATGCCAATAAAAACAATCTCATTATCAATAAATACTTCTTCTACAGCTAATTCGATTGGGAACAACTCACCATTTTGTCTTCGAGCAATAACTTCTCGCATTCTACCAACCAGTTTAGAGTCACTATTTGGAATGTACTTTTCTAAATAATAATCGTGCTCCAAAGCGATATCTTTAGGCATTAATATTTTGATATTCTTACCAAGGATATCTCTTGCAGCATAGCCAAACATATTTTCAGCAGTGAAATTAAATGTTTGTAATATTCCTGCCTTATCAATAGTTACAATACCATCTGGGCTCGACTGTATAATCGTTGAGACACGTTGTTCACTGTTTGCAATTTCTTTTTGAATTCTTTCTAACTCTACATTCTGTAGTTCTAGCTGTTTATTTTGCTCTTCTTGCACTGAAAGCGTACTGTTTAGCTCTTGAGTTCGTTCTTTAACACGATCTTCAAGTTCTTCTTTGCTTTGCTCAAGCTCTATGAATGTTTTATTTAGGGCTAATCGCATGTTTTCAAAATGATCAGATAAATCACCTATCTCATCATTATTACTGCGCTCGATCGGATCATCTAGATTTCCTTTTGCAAGGTTATTAGCTGAGTCACCCAACTTCAATAATGGTTTGGTTAACGAATTTGCCACATAGTAGGAAACGATAATAGCGAAAGCGATAAGTAAAATAGAGAACACCAAAATTTGGCGACGAAGTTCTACGAAACTGGCGTAAGCTTCAGACTCATCTTTTTCGCTAAAGATTACCCAATTTAAACCTTCAAGGTTTAGTGGTTTATACGATGCAAATACGGTTTGATTACGGTAATCTTTAAACGTTTTTTCGCCTATATCCCCATCTAAAGCCGCCCTCACTATTTGGTTATCCATTTTATGATGACCAATCGCACTATTAAAGTTACGAATAATATTTCTAACTGAACTAGTGACACCATTTTTTTCAAGTGCAGACAAGTAGTTCTCTTTATCTTCAATTAGTAAACGAGGTTGGCTTCTCATCATTAAATCTTCACCAACAAGGTAACTTTCCCCTGTATCCCCAAGCCCTACGGTATTCCAATGATTATTATTAGTCATGATTTCATTGATTTGATTCACTGGCATTTGGAATATTAATACGCCAATTTTTTCATCACCATCATAGATTGGCGATGCCATAAAAGATGCTGGTTGATTATAAGAAGGAAGGTAAGGTTTAAAATCAACAATGCGAACAGAGTCACTTTTAGTTGCTTTTAAGGTTTGTTTAAAAACTTCACCTAAGTTGCTATAACGATGCGGCCCCTCTAGCAAATTTGTTGCGTAATCAATTTCTTTAAAAACGCTATAAACGATACTTCCTGTTTTTGCATCAACAAGAAATACATCATAAAAATCAAACTTTTCTAAATAAGACTTAATTATTGGGTGGTAAACTTTATGAGCTGCCGAATAACTAGAAATATCATCAGATTGATCTAGCAAGTGTTTCTCACCAGTTGGATGTTGATTATTCGATATATATAAATATTGTAATAAACGACTACGACTACTTAAAGGCAATAAATCGTCGATATTGATCTGCTCAATTTTTTGTTTTTCAAGCTTAGATGCGAACTGATATTGATAGTATTCTTTTAGGTTTTTATCTATGTTTTTATAGCTTTCGTTTTTATGTAGAATTTCATCTTCAATATTTACAAATGATTCGCGAAAGTTATTCATTGCAGAAACGATCATTTTGTTTTCAGAAAATGTAATAACTTGATTGTTGATTTGTTTAAAGTAACCTTCTATCTGCTGCGACTTGATTTCTCGTATAGCAGTAAGTTTATCAAACGCTTGCTTTTTAACCGTTTCACGCGCTTTCATATTGATTGTAATAGCACTTACAAGTATCACTACAATAGTTATGGATACTATGACTAGTAGCAACTTAGTTCGAATATTAATACTACTCAACATCTATTAATCCTTTAGTTTTGTTTTTTTATGATTAGGACAAGCATGTAAACTGAAAATAGTTATGGATAAAAGTGTTCTTATCATGATGTTAACGATTTATAAAAGCCCTCAAAATGTTAACACTTAATAACACATTTGTATAATTTCATTTAATGGGAAGTAGCTACTAATTTAGGGCATGTTAGCTTCATATATTTACGATGGAAGTTATTTAATTTCGTTGCTGGTAGTGGCTAATTATCAAGTGCTATAACTCGAGAGTGCTTCAATCATTTCTAATCAAACGTTTAAATTTTTAATGTCATTAGACACTAATTGATAAAGCTTTGATTTCAATTTTTAGGGAAATTAAAAACACAATGACCAAATATAGACAGAGTTAATGGATGATGATTAAATTTGGTAGAAGCCCATAATAAATTCATCATGAAAATTGAAAAAGCATTCTTGAATAAATTTATTATTGCGGCACCTAATTACGCATTTTGCCCTGCAGCCCAACCACTAGACCAAGCCCATTGAAAATTATAGCCGCCAAGCCACCCAGTAACATCGGCTACTTCACCGATAAAAAATAGGCCTGGTACTTTTTTACTTTCCATGGTTTTTGAAGATAACTCGTCGGTATCAACGCCGCCTAAGGTAACCTCAGCTGTACGGTATCCTTCTGTGCCATTAGGTTTGATTTTCCAGTTATGGAAATAATCATCTAACTCGTTAAGTTCACTATGAGTTAATTGATTTAGTGCTTTGTCTGGTAGTTCATTAGCATCGTAAAGGCGCTCGATTAAGCGTTTAGGTAATAGATGACTAAGTGCTGTTTTAAGGGCTTGTTTTGGGCTTTCATTGCGAGCTTGCAAAAGGCGCTCTGACAACTGAATTTCGGGAAGTAAGTTAATGCTCACTTCTTGACCAGCCTTCCAAAATGAAGATATTTGTAAAATTGCCGGGCCAGACAAGCCCCTATGAGTAAAGAGGATATTTTCTCTAAAACGAGTACCATCAATGCTGCTAACTTCACTATCAACACTGATCCCAGATAAGCCATCAAAACGTTGTTTATCTTGCTCGTGCAAGGTAAACGGCACCAATGCCGCACAAGTTGGTAAAACGCTTAACCCGAATTGTTCTGCAATTTTATAACCTATTGGCGAGGCACCTAGCTTTGGCATGGTTAAACCACCAGAAGCAATAACCAAAGATTGGCACTGATAATCTTTACCTGTGGTAGTGACAATAAAACCATCATCAGTTTTGGCAACTTTTACAACTTCACTTTGCAAGTTAATAGCAACACCTGCCCAGTCACATTCAGTGGTTAGCATATCAACAATGTCATGAGCGCTATTATCACAAAATAATTGCCCTAAGGTTTTATGATGATAATCAATCGCATGACGTTCAACCATGTCAATAAAGTCGTATTGGGTATAACGACTAAGTGCCGATTTAACAAAGTGAGGATTACGGCAAAGATAGTTTTCAGGACTCGCACTTTGATTAGTAAAATTACAACGACCACCACCACTGATGATGATTTTGCGACCGGGCTTTTTACCCATATCGACAACAGCAACATTGCGGCCGCGATATCCGGCATTAAGGGCGCACATTAAACCAGCTGCGCCAGCGCCAATCACTAATACATCAACAGTGTGTAGAGTCATAATATACTTAAGCTTTATGCGCCAGCTGCAGGCTCTGGAATTGCTGAAGTTGATGCACCTTTCGCCATCTCAGCTAAATCTTTATCAACAAAGAATAACGCATGGCCATCATTACCAACTAATTCAATTTTATCGATGATTGATTTAAATAATGTTTCTTCTTCGTGTTGCTCTGATACAAACCACTGTAAGAAGTTAAATGTTGAGTAGTCTTGCGTAGTAAATGCGGTATGCGCTAAGGCATTAATCTTTTCAGTGATTTCACATTCGTGCTTGTACGTTTCTTGGAATACTTCAACTAACGAAGTAAATTCATGTGGCGGCGCATCAATTGCGCCAAGAATTGGCATAGCGCCTGTTTCACTTACGTAAGTAAATAGGCGGTTCATGTGCTGCATTTCTTCAATTGCGTGTTTACGCATAAACTGCGCAGCACCTTCAAAGCCAGCATCTTCACACCATGCACTCATTTGTAAGTATAAATTTGATGAATAAAACTCTAGATTAATTTGAGCATTTAATTGCTCGACCATTTCTGCTTTTAACATAATACTTCTCGTGTCTTTATTTATAATTTGGCTGATATTGTTCTATAAAACTGCAAGTACGCTTTCAGCTTTACTTACTTCAAATTCTTTTGGTGCTTCTACATGTAGGTGAGTTACAACACCATTTTCAACAACCATAGCGTAACGTTGTGAACGCAGGCCACCAAAACCACCAGTTTCCATACTTAAACCTAATGCTTTTGCTACGGAGCCATCACCGTCACCTAGCATAAGAATATTTTCAGCATTTTGTGATTTGCCCCAAGCATCCATTACAAATGCGTCGTTTACTGAGGTACAAATAACGGCATCAACACCTTTGGCTTTAAATTGATCATAGTTAACAACATATCCAGGTAAGTGCGCTTGTGAACAAGTTGGGGTAAAAGCGCCAGGAACAGCAAACATAACAACTTTTTTATTGGCAAATAACTCTGCTGTATTGTGATTAATCATACCTTGTGCAGTTAATTGCTGCAGTTCGCCAGCAGGAAATTTATCGTTAACTTTTATCATTGGTAGCCCTTATTTTTTATATTTGGTCATAATTGATAATGCAAACCAAGATTATAAGCCCTAAGTTAACATTTGTCTGAATTATTATGGAATTAGCGTTACACTAACGCAAACAAAATATATAGATTATCTATTATGACAGAGCAAAAAAAGCCCCAAAAAAGCGTCGCCATTTTTGTCGATGTACAAAATATTTATTACACCTGTCGCCAAAAATACGGCCGCAGCTTTGACTATAACGCACTATGGGCTTTAGCAACTGAGAATAAGCAAGTGGTAAAAGCTTTTGCCTATGCTATTGATTCAGGTAATGAGAAGCAGCGTCAATTTCAAAATATTTTGCGAGCTATCGGCTTTGAGGTAAAACTTAAACCTTATATTCAACGCAAAGACGGTAGTGCTAAGGGTGACTGGGATGTTGGTATTACGCTAGACGCTATTGAATATGGCGCACAAGCAGACAAGGTAATTTTACTTTCAGGTGACGGTGACTTTGATTTATTAGTAACTAAATTACGAACTAAGCATAAATGTGAAGTAACTGTTGTTGGCGTAGAAGAGTTAACCGCAACATCGCTACTGATAGCTTGTGATGATTTTATTGGTATTGATGATAATTTATTGTTGTAGTTCCCTCTAGATAAGACAAATTGTACAATACGAAATAGTTATACTTACTATTATTTTCCTAGCCTAAAACGATTAAAAAAATAAAGGCCGCTTAAAAAGCGGCCTTTAAAATTCATTATCAATTCAGCGTTAATTATTTATTAACTTGCTTCATAAATGGTAGTAAACGGTAACCTTCGTTTCTTACACGGTCAGAAGGAACATAGTGTCTCATCGCAATATTAAATACGCCTGTATCGTTCTTAGTAGGGATATTGTTAATTGCATCTGCGCCACAACCAAAACTAACAGTGTATGTGCCATCTTTGTTTACTTTAGCAGTGTTTGAGCTTAGGTTAGCTAAATCACCAAACATAAAACCTTTTTTGTTATAAACAGTTACCGACCAGAATGCTTTGTTTTCTGGATCTTCAAACGTCATTTGGTGACATTTATCCATAGGGTAATTACCCGATACTTCATATACGTTATCAACTAACTGCGCGCCACCCCAGCCAATAGCTGCACCAACTGCGTATTTTTTCTTCACGAATAATTCTTTTGAATTATCTGTAGGCGCTGTAAACATACCAAAAGTAGCTTCAACTGGATTAGATTTTAATAACCCTGGCATTTGGGCTTTTAAGCCGTTTTCAACTTTTTCAAATGACTCATGATTTACTTGCTCAGCATAAAATGTCTTATTTGATTTAGCAGTGATCTTCATTTTATCTTGAAGTGCATTTGCTTCTTCTACAGAAAAACGAGCATCTAAACGAACTAGCGCATATACGTGATCGCCATTATGAGTTGTTAAATTAAATTTGCCTGGGCCGTATACCATAGGTTGTACGCGGTGATCTTCAGTAACCACCTCTAATGACATGTAAGTACCACCAGGAAGCTCTGGTACTTCAGGTAAAGTAACGTAAGCACCTTCAGATACATCAACTAAAGAAAATGAGTAGTACGTATCACGGTTCATGCGAACAACTGGTTGTGCGTCAGTTGGTGTAAGTAAACGTTTATGGTCAAACTTATTAACACCAACTTTATCTTGAATTTTAACTAACTGACGTGATGTTTCTAGCGTTGGGTAGTTATCTTCTGTTACTTGTACGCCATCGGCAGAAAAGTAATTTTTTAAGCTGTCAGTCATCTCTGCGGCATTTACAGAAAGTGATAAAAGGCTTGCGCTGATTGTTGCTGCTAATAATAATTTGTTCATTGTCTTTACCTATAATTAAAATTTAAAATAAATTACTTAACGTCTAAGTAACTTGATGATGAAATTTTATACGGGCACCAGATATAAATCCAATAATACATTTTTATATGTGCTATACGCACAGCGTATATCCTTAATTAATGAGCCTAAAATAATGTAAGTTTCTTCGAAACCATCCTATTTAATTTAAAGCTTTTGATTAGCTCATAAAGGTTACAGAGACCTTAAAACCTAACGTTTCTGATGATATTTAACTAGGCGAGAAAATTTATACTAGGGCAGTATAGGTATGTACGAATACCATGATCGCATTTCTCACATGGATGTGAAGCATTAGAGTAATGCAGGAGCAATTACCGGGGATGCGAAGGAATGGTCCATGGTGTTTCGGCATACTCCACATCCCTGAATGCACAGGCTCAATGTTCCAGACAGAGCCTAAGTACCTACATCCTGCTTTACAAACCTAAAACCGTCCATGGTGGTTTGCATACATTCATGCACTACCGAAACTACACCATCCATGGTGTTTGGGCATACTCCACATCCTGAATGCACAGGCTCAATGTTCCAGACAGAGCCTAAGTACCTACATCCTACTTTACAAACCTAAAACCATCCATGGTGGTTTGCATACATTCATCCCTGAATGCAAAAAGCCGCTAAAAAGCGGCCTTTGATATTTTTCTTAATTAAGTGTTAAATAATTATTTAACAGCTTTAACAGTTGGTAATAAACGGTAGCCGTTAATTACACGCTCAGAAGGCATGTAGTGGCGAATACCTAAGTTGAACATACCTGTGTCGTTTTTAGTTTTGATGTTGTTAATTGCATCATCACCACAACCAAAGCTAATAGTATATGTACCATCTTTATTTGCCTTTGCTTGGTTAGAGTTTAAGCTAGCAAGGTCGTTAAACATAAAGCCTTTTTTGTCGTATACAGTGAAAGACCAAAATGCTTTGTTTTTAGGATCTTCAAACGTTGCTTGGTAACATTGGTTATCAGGGTAATTTCCAGATACTTCATATGCGTTATCTACAAGTTGTGCACCACCCCAACCAATTGCAGCACCAATTGCATATTTCTTCTTAGTAAACATTTCTTTTGAAGAATCACGAGGGTCAGTAAACATACCGTATAAAGCTTCAGCACCTTCCGCTTTAAATAATGCAGGCATTTGTGCTTTTAACTCATTCTCTACTTTATGGAATGACTCTTTATTTACTGGTTTTGCAGTAAATGGCACGCTTGAATTAGCCGTTATTTTCATCATGTTTTGGTATTTATGAGCATCAGCTTTTGACAGTGATGAATCTAAACGAATAACTAAATGTAAGTAGTTACCTGTATGCGTTGTTAAGTTAAATTTACCTGAGCCGTATGTCATCGCTTGAATGCGGTGATCTTCTGTTACCGGCTGTACTGACATGTAAGTACCTTCTGGAACTTCTGGCATAGTAATGTATGCGCCTTTAGATACATCAACAGTAGCAAATGAATAGTAAGTATCACGGTTCATACGAACAACAGCTTGTTTATCTGTTGGCGTTAACTCACGCTTATGAAGTAATTTGTTTATACCCGCTTCATCTTGAGTTTTTAGCAATTGACGATACGTTTCTAATGTTGGGTAGTTTGCTTCTGTTGCTACTGTACCATTTTTATCAAAAAACTGAGCTTCGTTTGTTGCCATATTTCCAGCCATTGCTGAAAGAGAAACTGCACTAAAACAAATTGCTGTTGCTAATACTAATTTTTTCATTTTGAACACCTACCATATAAAGGGTTATAGACTTAATAACTTAATGTTAACACCTTATTTACAACACACAATTAAACACTTGTTAATAATTGTTAAGATATGTAATTAAAGCTAATTTTGCATATCTCGCTGTAAATAAGTCGTTAACGAATTTGATGAGGTAATATTAGCTGAATTTATAACCTACACAAATGAATAATACACATCGAGCCTTATAACATTAATGCATAATCAGATACAGAATCATGGCTAAACGCACTCATAACTGGCTTATAGCTATTTTTTGCTCTTATCGATAGACATAAAAAAAGGCCGCTTTGTAAGCGACCTTTACAAATTAGTGTGTATTTTTTACAGAATATTAACCACTAATTACTATTTAACCGCTTTAACGAATGGCAGTAAACGGTAGCCTTCGTTTCTTACGCGATCTGAAGGGACGTAGTGACGTACTGCTAAGTTAAATACGCCTGTAGGGTTATCTGTTTCAAGGTTGTTGATTGCATTTTTACCACAACCGAAACTAACCGTGTACGTACCATCTTTATTAGGCTTAGCAGTAGTAGAGCTCATGTTAGCTACGTCTTTAAACATGAAACCTTTTTTGTCATACACAGTGAAAGACCAAAACGCTTTGTCTTTTGGATCTTCAAATGTCGCTTGATGGCATACACCTGTAGGGTAGTTTCCAGATACTTCGTATAAGTTATCAACTAATTGCGCACCGCCCCAACCGATAGCAGCGCCTACAGCATATTTTTTCTTAACAAATAATTCTTTAGAATCATCCGTAGGAGCTGTAAACATACCAAAAGTAGCTTCAGCTGGATTCTCTTTAGCTAAACCAACCATTTGTTTCTTTAAGCCATTTTCAATTTTTTCAAATGACTCTTTATCAACTTGCACGGTGTCAAATGGCTTGCTTGATTTTGCCGTAATTGACATTTTGTCTTGTAATGCATTGGCTTCTGCTACTGAAAATCGAGCATCTAAGCGAACAAGTGCATATACGTGATCGCCAATATGAGTTGTTAAGTTATATTTACCAGGACCGTAAACCATAGGTTGTACGCGGTGGTCTTCAGTTACAACTTCTATCGTCATGTACGTACCACCTGGCAGTTCAGGCACTTCTGGTAGAGTAATGTATGCACCTTCAGATACATCTACTAAAGAAAATGAATAGTAAGTATCACGGTTCATACGAACTACTGGCTGCGCGTCTGTTGGTGTAAGTAAACGTTTGTGGTCAAACTTGTTTACGCCTACTTTGTCTTGAATCTTTACTAGTTGGCGTGATGTTTCATGCGTTGGGTAGCTATCTTCCGTTACTTTTACGCCGTCTTCAGAGAAAAATCCGGCTAATGTTGTAACCTTTTCAGCAGCAAAAGCTGAAGCCGACATTGCACCGAAACAAATTGCTGTTGCTAATACTAATTTTTTCATCTTCTATTCCTTAATACTAATAAATGTTTGCTGTAACAAACCTATGTTTACTCTTTGTTGTTTATAAATAAAGCTTAATAAAAATTTTAATAAATTCAAATGAATACCCAATAAAATGGTAGTGATTTATTTACATAATGCAGTTATGTTTTGTTGTCTGCATTATTAAGATCCATTGAGAAGGTAAAGCGCTTAACTTGAGCTCCTGTTTTTTTATTTTTTAATATAGCCGCTACTAGCTGCTGTGCATCTTCTGCAGAGAAAGTTAAATCAGTTTTATCATTAGAACCAAACGCAAGCTCTTGTAATTTCATTAAAAGTTCTTGTTGTTTGGGGCTAGCTTTTAAGTGTTCAACCAGTGAATTTATGTTTCCTGGTATTAAACTTGCCAGTTGATATAAACTCATCATCGCGGCTTTATGATTTTGCTCAGCAACGTGCTGCAAACACTTGCTAACAATTTGCTTGCGCTGTGTGTTATTTAATCTATCAAACGACTGCATCATGGCATCTCTATGACGATAAAGCGCCACTAAAATAGCAATTAAAAACACCGCTATAATAAGAATAATAAGCCATTGCATAATAGGCAGTGATAACTGCGATTTCTGTGCATTTGCGTTTGTTGCGTCATTATTCGCTGACGGTACACCATCGCCGACAACAAATGTTTGTTCAGCAATTATTGCTTCCTCAACAGCCTTGGTTTTAGTATTCCACCACAGTACTTTTTGTTCAGGAACCACATAGTAACCATCCTTTTGAAAGATAAACGTCACTTCTTGGCGAATACTTGCTTGATCGATTTTAGCAAGCCTTTCGAATTCATCCCGTTTATTTGGCGTTTTTTTATACATTTTAACGCCATCAAATTCGGGAATATTAAATTCAGGTAGTACTAATGTATGTAAGTCATCACCCTTAATAATATAGGTTTGCGTGATCGCATGCCCTACTTCAAGTTTTTCTTGTTCAGGCGATTTTTTTCGCAACTCTAATTCTAAATTAGAACTAACCAAATACTCTAAACCTTGCAGTTCATTCGGTGATTCGGTTACCAAAAACGTTTGTTTCTCAGTGCTAACAGCGCCAGCAATTTTCTCATTATTATTTACGTTTATAGAAACCTTTACCGCGATATTAGGTACAACAAATTCACCGCTTTGAAGTGGATAAATGATGACTTTTTTACTTTGCACAAACCAATCGTTACCGTCAATGCTACGTACATCTAACTTAGTATTTTCACTAGGTGGCACCACAACAGAGTTTGTAACATCAACATAGGATAATTCCATGTTGTCAAAAAACGGACTGGCACTTAATACTTCAACATCATATATTGCTGGTTCATTAGGTATAATGTCTGTTTGATTCGTTAGCTTCATTGAAACCACGATTTGTTTATTCGCAACTAACTCGTCAATACTTGCTGCATTACTTGCTATAGATACAAATAGTAAGCAAGTGCTAATAATTATAGCTATCAGTCTCATCGCTTTGTTGCGTACTTGGTAAACGTTACTTAGAAGCATTTATATACTCCAATTGAAATTTTTTGCGTAAAAACTTTTCAGGATTTTTTTGTACATTTTCCAACCACATCTCATCTGACAGAGACTTTTTCTCTGCTTTGTCTTTAATATCTTTGGCATCCATTTCTTGTTTTCTAAAACTGATCTCACCTTCATCATCAACAGCTTTCTTTCCTGGTTTTTTAACCATGGTCGCCATTAACTTTTCTAACATGTCCTTGTTAAAGGCCGCTCCTTTGTGATCAGGCTGCTGTTTTAATACTTGCTCAAACTCATCTATTGCTAGCAAATATTTACCGCTGTGGGCGTCAGCATTAGCTTTAGCAAAGTTAGAATTTAGATCGTCAAAACGAGAATATATTGCAGCGGCTTGCTTAAAGTCACCTTGTAAGTAATAGCTATAAGCAACCCATTTAGTATCAGCAAAGGTTAAGGCTGCCTTTTCATAATCGCCACGCTCAAAATATATTTGACCTTGCTGATCACGGGTTAGCCATAAATTAATAAAGCTTTGTGGCTTTAAATAAATAGACAGCGCCAGCACAGCAATTATTGCGATAACTAGGTGTTTTTTCTTTGCCGATAAAAACGCTAAAACACTTTTGAACGGGTTGTTTGCTACATTTTCATTGGCTTTTAAAGTTTGTTGATAAGTTACCATTGCATCGTCCACCCACGTCTAAACCACTGTGCCTGTAAGATTAATAATATAAACAATAATAAATAGCCCGCGTCATACCATGGCTGAGACTTATCATTACCTAAAAACATGTTGTTATTAATAGAACGCTTCACATTTTGAACATCATCAGAACTATGGGTAAAGGTTACTAAATTGCCATGCCCTGCATCTGCTAAGCTGTCTAGTTGTTGCAACTGCATCTCAGAAAGACCGGTACTGCTTGCTAAACCACTGTCTGGATTTTCGGCAATTGCCCAAACCACCATTTGATGCTGTTGTTCGTTAAAGAACTCTTTAAACTTGCCAACATTATCGCTATCTGTTTTGTCAGTAACTAACAACAAGGTTGAGGGCGAATTGGTTTGCGCTAATAGCTTTGCAACCGGTTTTATAATTGATTGCTGGTTCTTGGTTTTTTCAGGCATTAAATCGGTATCAAGTACATCAAGAAAATGCGCGATCATTTTTCTATCTCGGGTAATTGGCATAGCAACATGTGCACTACCGGCATAAACAATCAATGCGGTTTTGGCATCACCTCGAGCTTCAAGCAATTCATTAATTTTTTGCTTTGCTCTAAGTATTCTTGATGGCTGTAGATCACTCGTCTGCATCGATTCAGATACATCCAGTGCAATCACTAATACCGACTCATCGACAAAAAATGGCGTTGCTTGTTGTTTCCAGCTTGGTCCGGCCATAACTAACGTGGCAATAACACAAAACACAGCAAACAATTTTTTAGGGTTAAACCATCTGCTTTTTTGCTGAGTTTGCGCCAAACTACTAATAATATTTTCATTCATTACGCCGCGCCATTGGCTAAATAAGTCGCCGCTAAGATGTAGTAAACGATAAAACACAAATAAAGGCACAGCTGCTAAAAGCCACCAAGGTCTTAAAAAATGAAAATTACCTAGTTGTGATAACGCTAAGGAATCCCACGCTGATAAAATAAAATCAACCATGTGCGTCTCCTTTATTCGTTTGTTCTTGAACTCGAGATAGACTTACTTTTTTGCCTACCTGACCTAAAAGATAAATAAAGATCACTAATAAATTGGCAATAAAATACACAGCGAATGCCCAGTGATGCACGCTGGTACGAGGCCTAAAAGATAAGCTTTCATATTGCTGTTCTTCCAACTCATTAATGGTTTTATAAGCTTGCTGTAGCTCTTCTTGGTTGATCGCTTGAAAACTTGCACCATTGGTTATCTTGGCTATTTTTTCCAAAGTAGGTAAATCCATTTTATAAATACCTTTACTACTAGGGTCACCAACAGCAATGGTATAAATCTTAATATCATGTTTAGCCGCTATTTCAGCAGCCTTAATAGGTGGCATTTTAGAGCCCGTATCTTCACCATCGGTCAGTAAAATTAACACTCGTTGTTTACTTTTTTCTTGCTCAAAGGTTGCTATAGATAAACCAATAGCATCACCAAAGGCGGTAAAAAAGCCAGCATAACCAAGTTGAGTATCATTAAGTAATTCTTGCCATGCCGGAATATCATCAGTAAACGGCGCTTGTAAATACGCGGAATCACCAAATAGAATCAAACCTAAACGATCACTTTGGCGTTGACTGGCAAAGTCATTGAGAACAATTTTAGCTGCTGCAAGTCGGTCAATTTGTTTGCCATTTTTGTCAGTAAAGTCTTGTTCAGACATTGAGCCAGACAGATCAAGGGCAACCATAATTTCTCGAGCAGATTTTTTAAGCTCAATAGGCTCGCCAACAAACTCTGGTTTAGCAATAGCGAACACTAAAGCAATCCAGCCAATAAACAATAATATTTTTTGAATAACGTTGCGTTTAAGTAATACCGCCCCAGCACGAGGTTGTTCACCAGAGACTTTGACCAAGCGTTTAAAATAAGGAACCTGTAGTGAATCACGTTGCTCTTTATAAGCCGGCAAAGCAAAATAGACAATAACAGGCAATACTAAAAGAGCTAGCGCCCATGGGTATGCTAATTCAATCATGTTGGCCCCTATGATTTTTTATCCAATGGGCAACTTGCTGTTTAAACACAACAAGCTTTGACGGTTCAATGGCAATATCTGGCGCGTAAGCCAGTTGATTTAAAATACCAGGACAATTAGCAGCAAAAGTAGCGCCTTTACATTCTTGGTCTAACCATTGCTCCCAGTCATTACCTATTAATGGTGTAACTAATTCCCTGTCGTAAGCATAAAGAGCCGTTCTTCTTAATAACTGTGGTATTTTTTGTACATCAGTCGCTTCATCGCCAAGTTGCAATAACTTAACCAGCGCCGCTCGACGATAGGCATTGGCAATATAACGCTTTGCAATTAAATACACTCGATATAATAAATAACTGACAATCAGCAATAACACTAACTGCCACCCTAACGTTTGTGGCAGCCAACTAACTTCAGCCGGTGCAGCAACCTCACTAAACCCCTTTAATAAAGGGTTAGCTTGGTTTGGGGTTATAGAATCTGTAGCTGTGACAACCATAAAATATAGTTTTCATCCTAATTTGTTTAACTTTTATCGCTAAAAAGCTGCAAGGTAAATTAAAGGCCAAGCCCTTTACGCATTTGTTTTACTGTGTCGGTTACGGTATCGAACGGCAAAACTGGGATGCGATATTTACCAGCAACTTTGGCAAATAGTTCTAATTTATCAATCACATCTTGCTGAAACTTTTTCTGTAATTCCGGCTTTTGTGAAGATACTTCGATTTGCATATCACCATCGCTAATGACCATTTGCTGCATAGTTGCTAGCTCGTGCTCAAGTGGGTCACTAACATGGCAAAAGATCATTTCGTTATGCTGAGTTATGGTTTTTATGTACTCATTACATTTATCATTCCAGCCGTAGCCGTCAGTAATAAACATTATTAATGCGTCATGACCAATAACTCGTTTTAATTGCTCAAGCATACCTTCAAGCGACAAGTGATGTTCTTTACCCACATCGCCACTTTTTAATAGCTGATTTTGACGAGTAACTTCAGATAAAAATTGAATTACTTGGTGCTTACTGCGTTTAGCAGGCATGGTTACTGACTTGTCATCATTAAAGATAATGCCACCGACTCTATCTGAACCTTCAAGTACCTTCCATGCAGCAAGAGCGGCAATTTCTGCAGCTATTACCGATTTCATTTTGCCTTTACTTCCAAAAAACATACTTTGGCGTTGATCAACAAGCAGAAATACATTGCGTTCACGTTCTTCAGTGTAAACTTTTACATGTGGCTTGCCTGTTCGTACCGTAACTTTCCAGTCCATGGTACGAATATCATCACCGATATGGTATTGACGCATTTCTTCAAAATTTAAGCCTCGGCCTCTAAGTTTCGACACATTTTTACCAGCTAAAATACTATTTATCGGCTGCTTAGGTGTAAACGAAAAGCCTTGTGCTTTAAATTGTAAGCGGCGCAAAGAATCTAAACTGGTATAGATGTTAGGATCATCTCGCGAAGCCTTGTTTTTAGCATTAGTCGCGTTCATGAGCGCCTCTTTAAGCAACAGCTACTTGTTTAAGAATTTCATCTATCACTTGATCAGATGACACGCCATCAGCAATGGCATCGTAGCTTAAAATTAAGCGATGTCTTAACACGCCATGAACAACCTGACGAACATCATCTGGGTCGACAAATTCTTTGCCATTTAACCACGCCATTGAGCGCGCCGATTTATCTAGTGCAATACTCGCTCGCGGGCTTGAACCTACACTTACCCATTTTGCAAGTGGTGAATCTGGGTAACGCTCTGGTTCACGGGTGGCGATAATAATAGATACCATGTAATCAAGAACTGCATCGCTACAGTGGATGTCTTGGATTTGTTTTCTGGCATCAAAAATACATTGCGGATCGATTGGCTCTATTTTTTCTTCACTAGGCTTTTCTTCACCACGAACTAATTTGATGATTTTTGCTTCGTCTTCATGGCTTGGGTAATCAAGATTTATTTTCATAATAAATCTATCCATTTGCGCTTCTGGTAATGGATAAGTACCTTCTTGCTCAACTGGGTTTTGCGTAGCAAGTACCATAAATAGCTCAGGTAGTTTGTAGGTTTTACCTGCTACAGTTATTTGTCTTTCTTCCATGGCCTCTAACAAAGCGGCTTGGACTTTTGCTGGAGAGCGGTTGATTTCATCCGCTAATAGTAAGTTGTTAAATACAGGACCTTTTTGGAAGGTTAATGTTGGCTTACCATCTACATCTTGATAGATCTCAGTACCCGTTACATCAGAAGGTAATAAATCAGGGGTAAACTGAACACGACCTAAATCAACACTAAGGGCTTCTGACAAGGCTTTAATTGAACGAGTTTTTGCTGTTCCCGGTAAACCTTCTAATAACACGTTACCATTAGTTAATAACGAAACTAGCAGTGTTTCCACCATATGCGTTTGCCCGATAACCGATTGTTGTAACTGCTTTTTTAATTGCAAAATGGTATTAAGTGTTGGGTTCATGGTAATTCCTTTGAATTTTTAACCTGTTGTATAATTTTAAAGTTAGTTTATTAAGAACGATTAATGATAGTTCAAATAAAAAATATGCTTTAATAAGTTGTTAATTAATATCATAAAAGCCACACATTTAAGGTATGGCTTTGAGCTATTAACTAGTTATTATTTAACTGGCTTAATAGTTTTTGATGGATCAATGTTTAAGTCTTTAACACGTGCACTTGGCGTGTAATGACGAACTAATACATTCCAAGAACCATCATGTCCTTTTGTTGGGATGTTGTTCGCTTTTCCTTCACAACCAAAATGAACAGTAAAAGAACCATCTTTATTTGGTACCGCAATATTTGAGTTAATTGTGGCTTTATCGTTGTACATAAACCCAGCTGAGTTATATACCGTCATTGACCAGAAACCACCAACGTTTTTAGGATCTGGGAATGTTGTTGCATGACATTTATTTGATTCAAAAAATGGTGAGTATTGATAAATGTTATCTTTATAACTTGCACCACCCCAACCATAAGCCACACCCATTAGGTGATACTCTGGTTTAGTGTAATCTGGCGTACCAAACATATAAGCAGAGTCAGCAATTTTTAATGCTTGCACTTCCTCTAAAAGCTCTTCTTTAATTACTTCAGTGCCAGCAGCTAACTCTTTTAAGTTAGGGTTAAACGGTACGTATTTGTCTGCACTGCCCAAGTTTAGTTTGATGGCTTTTTGATATTTGTTAATTTCTGCAATTTCATTTTTGTCATTAATATCTCTAAGGCCAAAACGCACGTTAACAAACATAAAATTAGTACTTGTTGGCACTTTATAGGTACCTGGACCATATATCATGTCGTAACTAATGTGATTCTCATCAACAAAGTGAATTGACATATAGCGGTCACCCACATCAGGAACAGTGATGGTGCCACCTTTTGATACATCCAGAACGGCTGTGCTGTATAGCGTGTCGCGATTCATGCGAACAATAGGCTGAGCTTCAGTTTCTGGTGGTACTAAATAGTGTTTAAATTTATTAACACCACCTGCTTTCATAATAGTAACTGCGTAATATTTACTAGTTTCAGCTTGGACAAAGTTGTCACGAGTAACGGTTAAGTCTTTCGCAAAAACAGACGATGATAATGTCGCGGCAACTGCTAATGAGGTTAGTAATACTTTTTTCATGTTCGCACCTTTAAATAATTCAAATAAAATATGTTTCAATTTAATACTTACGGCTAAATAACCTAAAAAGCTTACTCAGCAACTTGTTGATTAGAATATTAGTCCCAACCCCATATAACTACAAATAACGATTTTTGATATGTGCTATACTCCTACCGTATATCTAAATATTTGGTAAAGGAAAGTTAATGCGTTCAATCTCCCAAAACCTTGCTCGAATCGACTTAAACCTACTGGTTACTCTCTCAATATTACTTGAGGAAAATAACGTTAGTCGTACCGCCGAAAAACTTTTTGTTTCGCAACCAGCTGTAAGTCGAGCATTACAAAAGCTGCGTGATATTTTCCAAGACCCATTATTTATACGTGAGGCCAATGGATTAAGACCAACGGTTAGAGCTCAAGAGCTTAAACAACCTATCACCCTATTATTAAGTCAACTTAATGATTTAATCGATGGTGTTGATTTTAACCGTGAAACTTGTGACCAATCATTTTCTATCTCGGTACCAAGTTTAATGGGCCACTCATTACTTCTACCGGTTATAAATCTAGTCGCTCAGCAAGCACCTAATGTTGTTATCTTTCAGCAACCGTCTTCTGTAGAGCAATCAAAGCAATTAGCTAGTGGTAATCTAGATTTTGCCATTTATGTAAAGCCTATTACTGAAGAAAACTTTAGCTCCACATTCTTAGGTAATGCCTATCCAGCAATATTTGCTAGTAAAAATCACCCTTTACTGCGCAAAGAACCTAAACAAAACCAAATAACCCTTAACGATTGCCTACAATATAAATTTGTTGAACATAACTTAGATTCAAACTCTGATGCATCAATGCCTCACCCTGCTTTGAAATACATTGAAGATAATCAATTACAAAGAAAAGTCGCATTAAAAGGCAGCCAATTAGGCTTGTTATCTGAAGTCATGATTGCAAATGACTACTTACTAATTGGTGCCCATTATTTAATGGCTCAGCCTAAGTTTGCCAAAGAGTTTGAACGAGTATTTTTATTTGATGATGACAAATACGCGGTTGCTACATACCTAAATGATCACAGCATTACTCATCAAAGCAGTGCTCATCAATGGCTAAAACAATTACTTATAAAAAGTGTTTCTGCTGTCATTCAAAATAAAAATTAATTGCGTACTCTCTAATGTTGTTAAAACTATTATTTCGGGAATAATAAATACAGATTCAGGTTAAGCGACATTCCTTCAGGATCCATTGGGCCGGATTCAAGCCAGTATTTAAAGCCACCACCAAGTAGTACTGGTAGGTCTCCGGCCATAAAAAATTGTGATGCTGTAAGGGTTAGCGGTATAGACCATTGATCATCATTCCAATTGTAATTAGATTCTGATGTTATCTCCCACGTTAAGCCGCCATCTGTGGTGTAATCAAAAAAGGGTTGGATAAAGGTGTTGCTATAAGCCCCACCTACATGGCCTTCTATTGAATACATCTGCGTAGCTAAAAAACCATATTGATAATGGCCATCAACTTTTAATGCAATAAATGAAGCCCCTGCGCCATGCTCTTCAAAACCAAGATAATCATCCGTTGCGGTATCAAACTGTAAATAAGGGCCAAAACCTAAGGTCCAGCCACCAATCGTTTCATCGGGTGAAAAGAATAAACTTTCGCTAATATCACCAATACCACTTTGCGAGCCAGCTCCAGGAAAAATATCATCCTGCTGAATAAATGGCACAATAGTGCGGGTAATTAAGTTCCAGTTATCGCCTAAATCAAAAGGCACGATGGGTTGCACAAATACAGTAGAACGAGTGCCATCATCTGTTGGGCCAATATTTTCATTATATTCAAACTGAATAGGTACAGTGATGGTTGTGGTGAGTGGGTTTACAGCATTTTGTGCCATGTCTTTTGAAGAGCTGCCTTCACTTGCTTCTTGAGCAAAAGCTGCACCAGTAAATAATGAAGAACACAATGCTAAGGAAATAGCGTTTTTTTTATTAATATTGAACAAAATTTCAGGCCTCTTAAATAAATTCAGATCTAAATAAAGGGATACGTTTAAGCAACTCGCATTAGTTATTTAGCTCAAACAACGTCCTATCACATAAAAATATAGCTTAGGTTACATTTAAGCCCATGTATATTAACAATATAGCAACAAACAATAGATTTAATTAGGCATGATTCACTAATAGTTAATATGAATAAAAATAATGAATTAAATTAGCCTTACACTTTTTATCTTTGAATATTAGCCATGTAGATAAGTTAAGTTAGTGCATAAAGGCTTGCATTTGACGTAAAGCTGCTGGGATGCAGAAATGATTTTCGTTGCTATTGAGTAAGCAGCAAGAGCGGATAAAGTATTTTTCTTTCTAGCGATGATGGTTTGATTTACTGATGACTAAACTGCGCGCTAAATTTAAATGTGAAGTTGAGATGGTTGGTGCAGAACAACTAATGGCAAACTCATTATTAATCCTATGTGATAAGTTTACGCCGATAAATGACGAGTGATTTTTATAAGTTTGACTTTTAGATTAATTTTAACAATTAAATTGTACAGATGTAATATAATTGTTAAAATCCATTTCACAAGGAATTTAAACTCACAGGTATGTGTTATGTCTCATAAAACCTCTTTAAAAAAATATTTTTTAACCATTGTATGTTGTTTGTTTTTGGCCGCTTGTGGTGGTGGCGCTGGCTCTGATAAAACTCAAAAAACACCTGAAATTATCGATACAACTCCCGATAGTATTAACATAGATAAAATTGTTGACGCTGAGTTAAATAGCGATATTTATTCTGATGTTTTAACCGTAACAGGCATAAATACCGAGACAGATATTTCAGTTATCGGCGGACAGTATAGTATAAACAACCAAAGCTTTATCGACACACCAAGCACCGTCGAGAGCAACCAAACTATCACCCTAAAATTACGTTCCTCTGAGCAAGCTTTTACTGAAAAGAGCATGCAATTGGCTATTGGCGATAAAAGCTTTAGCTTTACCGTAACCACAAAACACAATACAACACCGAAAAACTTGGTATTGAATAATAAAGCAGATGTAGATCCCGAGCAATGGATAGAATCTGACCCAATCACTATTACCGGTATTACAAAGCCTATTAGTATCGCTATTGATGGGGGTGAGTATGCTATAGATTCAGGAAACTTCTCAGCAGAGTCAAGTACCATTAATAATGAACAGTTATTAACTGTTCGAGTTAAATCATCACCTTTTTCACTTACAAAAGCCCAAACCACCATTACACTAAATGACACCCTGACTTATAACTTTGCTGTTAGCACTAAAAATTCAGCCCAAGCTATTGTTGCAAATAAATCAGCATTTTCAGCTATTCGCAAAGACGGTAGTGTTGCAACATGGGGAGATCCAAGAAGTGGAGGTGATTCATCCAATGTGCAACAGTATTTACAAAATGTTTCCAAAATATATGCCCACCATGATGGTTCAGGCTTTGCGGCCCTACGTGAAGATAATAGTGTTGTTATTTGGGGATATAAGAATTTTACTGGACTAGAGTTACCAAAAGAACCTATCGCCAATGTTAAAGACGTTATTGTTAACCCGCTTGGTGTCACGTTACTCAAGCAAGATAACACTGCCATCACTTATAGTACAAACACCAGTTTCTATGGCGAGCCAGTATTAACCATTAATGAAATAAATCAGCAATTGGTAAATATTGAACACATTTATACCACCGATTTTGTGTTTGCTGCCCTGAAAAAAGATAAAACACTTTTAATCTGGGGAGAGCCCGCATTTTCGATTGAACCATTTGTAAATATCACCCAAGTAATAACCAGCAATGCTGGATTGATAATAACAGATGAGGATAATAATAGTCGCTTTTTAGGTTATAAAGACTCCCTTGATGATTATTCTGTTTTAGACGATCTTAAACAACCAATGAAGTTATTCAGAAAGGGGCTTTTATCACCTATAACGGTCATTAGCGAGACCGGTGAAGTAACAACCGCAGGGAGAGCTTCAGAGGGTGGGGATTCTAGCAGCGTACAAGATAAACTCCACGATATTGACTACATAGTTGATAGTGGCTCTGCCCTTACGGCTTTCACCAAACAAAAGACTGCTTTTTCTTGGGGGAGATTTTCTTATCAGAGTGAATACTTTAATGTAACCGATAAGCTCATTGACCTCAAAAAAGTTATTGGTGATAGTGGTATGTTTGCAGCCTTAACCCAAGATGGCAATGTAATAATGTGGGGAGAAATAGTGCCTATTCATCACCACAAGCTACTAGCGTTAATAACAGCCGCTGAAAAGCTGGCAAATATTAAAGATATTTTTGTAGAAAACGGGGTTTTCTGGGCGTTAGATAACAACAATCGAGCTTACAGTTGGGGATTGTTTTCTGAACTTAATAGCGATACTCAAGATAAAGAAATCGCAAGATTGGCTTTTTCTAATAACAATAATTTTGCGGCAATCACAACCAGTGGAGAATTTATTATTGGTGGTGCACAATCAAATTATATTCAAGACAATATTAGCCAACCTGTGAGTATGCAGCATATTAGTTCAAGTACAGTAATGTTAACCGACAAAGGTAAATTACATGCTATCAGAGGGCCATCTTTACCTAAAAAAATCAGAGAATTGAACAATGTTGTGAGTTTTGGCTATTACGATCACGCTATTTTAGCTGTTTTAGCTACTGGTAACGTTTATTACGAGAGGTTACCAGACAGTGATGAGCCAACTGAAGGCTTTTCCACCTTTGTCGCAAGCTTAACCGATGTTAAGAAAGTAGTATCGTCAACTTATGATGGTATTGTATTTATACATCAAGATGGCAGTGTTAGTCATTGGCTTAAACATACAATCAACAATTATTACCCTGAACATGAAATAGCTGCAATCAATAATGCTTTGCAAAAGGTTAATGATATATTCTATTTTGAGCAAGAGTTTTATGCCTTAACAGCTGACAATAAATTAGTTAAATTTGGCGGGCTTTATTCAGTACAAGTATACGAAGATATAGCTGAAGTTTACGGTCAAAGGCATGCGGGTGTTGTGGCACTTAATACCAATAAGCAGGTTCAAAGCATTAAAACAGCGACCATTCCCGCATCACTTTCAGAAAGAGATGACTTTGAAAGCGTTACCTATACGACACGCGGGTTTATTGCCACAACGCTTGAAGGCCAAAACTTTGCTTTTGGTAGCAGTCTTTATGACGACCAGTTTCAATATATAAACGACATACCAACTGCAGTTATAACTGCATTTACAATTCCAAGTTTCGATACTCTCATTCTAACCGATAATAAAGAATTATTTCAGGTAAACGAAAGCGGTCAAACATTAAAGCATACCGATATCAAGGAACTTATTTATTTGTGGCAGCACAGACACTATGCCTACTTAACTTCTAATAATGTATTAAGTGTATTGTGGTTAAACGACAATGGAGAAGAACAAGTTATTAAGCAAATTTCAAATGTCGCTAATGTTTGGGTACTTGAGTATTCAATACTGATTGAAAAAACAGATGGTGCTTTTATCAGTTGGGGCGATTTAGATACCATGCATGCAATCGATTTAAGCATTACACAACCTACAGGTAACTAGTAAAGATTAGCAATAAAACCCCGACTTAATGACGGGGTTTTGATTATCTAAACGTTAACATATTAATGTTTAGGAATGCCTTGATTAACGTAGACATCAAAGCGATTTTTTTTCATCTTAATGCTTGTTGATGGCTTTTTGCCATTTAAAGGTTCGGCATAGCTGGGGCGCTTAACTACCACTCGATACTTAGCTAATGCTAACGCTTTATCAAGTAAGTCATCGGCATCGGGGTCGCTACCGACTAAGGTTTGAAACACGCGCATTTCTTTTTTTACCGCAGCCGATTTTTCACGGTGTGGATACATAGGATCTAAATAAACAACATCAATATCACTAAGCTTTTCCATACCTTCAATCGATGATTCATTAATTAACGATAAACGCTGCTCGAGCCATCCCCCTAATTCAGCATCATTTTTACCGCGTTCAAGACCGTCATCAAGCAATGCGGCAACCGGTAATTGTCGCTCCATCATAGTCACTTTACAGCCAAGGCTTGCCAATAAAAAAGCATCACGACCAAGGCCTGCAGTAGCATCAAGTACATTGGGCTCAAAACCATGCTTTAAGCCTATTGCTTTAGCAATATCTTGTCCTCGACCACCACCAAATTTGCGGCGATGGGCTACTGCGCCACCAACAAAATCCACGACAATGGCACCTAGTTTAGGTTCATCGGTTTTATACAGTTGCAGTTGCTCATCGGTAGACAATAAATAGAACGCACTTTTAACTTTATTTAAATCTCGCAGCTCACCACCAAAAGGCAATCCCCACTTTTGTGCTACATTTTCAGCGCGCATTAAATTATTAAAGCTATCGGCAAAAACAATACAGTGGGCACTTTCTTTAGTAACAGCAACTGAATCTGATGACTTTGGCGAGTGAAAAGAAGAGCTATGTGATGACGGTGACTTTGACATTAATTGCTTTCAACTTGTTCTGCGTGTAAATAGTTATCGCCAATACTTAAGGCAATAAGGCGACTTATTTTCATTAAACTATAGCCGCTTTGTTGCTGCCAATCATTAAAACAGGCTTGAATTGTATTTAAACTCGACTTGGTGTTGATACCGCCACTGATCAAATCGTAGTTGCGGAAGTAACTTTCAACATCACGACCCAATAAGAAAGTATCTTTACCTAACGCGCGCAAAGCGTACGGGCCAGTATTACCACCTAAACGTTGACCGTGCTTTTTTAAAAATGCCCACAAGCCAATAATATCTTCGCTCGGCCAGTTAGCAATAAACTTGGCAAAGTCGCCTTGCTCAAGATTTACGTCATAAATCATATGGGCATTAGCTTTAATGGTTTTAACTTTATTAAAATTGCGAATAATTTTAGGATCTTGCGCTTTGGTCTCTAACATTTCATCGGACATCATTAATATTTTTTCAATATTAAAGTCAAAAAAATGTTCTTCAAAGCCCGGCCACTTATTTTCAACAACACGCCACACAAAGCCTGATTGGAAAACTTTCTTAGTAAATTCAGCTAAAAAACGATCATGGCCTAAAGCAGCTAACTCGGCAGTTGAATTGGTTAAAGTTTGATAAGGAGTAAGTAAAAGCTCAAGCTGTTCTTCGCCCCCTTTACGCTCTAATGCTCGCTGATATATCGCTGCTAACTTTTCCAAAACTCTACCTCATGATTTTTTGTAAAATCATTTTAAAGGTAAAGCGTTAGAATTTAAATAGAAAGAATGTATTAGCAGCCACGAAAACTAGACAGTGCAGTTAATTAGCTCCTCATCTGCTACTTGAATTTGCTGAGCAATATGATGCGCTAGATATTGAGCATCAACGCCAACGCCACCTAAGGTAGCAGAGCCGCGTGTATGCATCCAAGGTAACCCAATAAAATACATACCTTGGGTATCGCCAATACCCCGATAATTACTTGGATAACCATCATCAGTAAATTTAATATCTTCAAGGCCTTCACCACTTAACCAAGAAAAATCTGGTTTATATCCAGTTGCCCAAATAATATTTTTTATTGATGAAACTTTGGCGTCGCTAAATGTAAGCTCTGTACCATTAGCACTTAAAGTACGGCCTAATGCCTTAACATTATCGCGGGCAAGAAGGGCTTTAACGTTAGTACCAATAACTGGCTGCATACGTTTTTTAATTTGTTTGCCTAAATAGGAATAGCGCGATAATGACAAAATCCCTAACGATTTTAGCCACCACCATAAGGTTTTGCCAAACAAAGTTTGTGGTAATGATGCCGTACTAGTAACGCCAGAGCTATATGCTGCACAACCGCTATCAGCAACCTCTGCCAGTATTTGCACGCCCGAATCACCACCGCCAACAACTAATGTATCACCCTGATTAAGCTCGGCAGGGCTAACATAATCTCGGCTATGTACTTGTTTAATACTGCTACATATATCTTTAGCAAAGTTAGGAATAAATGGTGTGTGAAATGGGCCTGTAGCAACAACCAAGTTACGACATTGCAGCACATCTGTATTGGTATGTACTTGGTAAATATCAGCATTTTTATCAACCGATAAAACCTTAGTATTTAATTGCACGGGTAAATCAAAAGTCTTTACATAGCGCTTTAAGTAATCGGCTACATCATGCTTATTGGGGTATTCACGGTCCCCTTCAAATTTCATTCCAGGTAGCGCGTTATATTTTTTAGGCGTGAACAATGTTAAAGAGTCCCAGCGAGAAAGCCAAGCACGACCAATTTCATCAGCGCTATCAACAATAATAAAGTTGAAACCTAACTGTTTTAAGTGATACCCCATGGCTAAGCCTGCTTGGCTACCACCGACAACAATAAAATCGTACATTCATTACTCACGCAAAAAATTTGCGCAATCATAACAAACAAGTAAGAAAATACAGAGTTTGTAGATGATTTAGTAGCAAAAGGCTTGGAACAATAGATTTACACCTTACCATTGCTAGACATAATAAAAAGCCCTGAATTAATGCTAATTCAGGGCTCTTGAAAACACTTATGTTTTACTTAGATTATGCACCGATACCACAGTGTCGCAGTAAGGCATCAACTTTTGGCTCGCGCCCGCGGAATGCTTTAAATAGCTCCATTGGCTCAGCTGAACCACCTTTTTCAAGTACACATTCTAAGAATGCTTTACCCGTATCACGGTTGAATATACCTTCTTCTTCAAAGCGAGAAAATGCATCTGCAGATAACACTTCCGCCCATTTATATGAGTAATAACCTGCCGCATAACCGCCAGCAAAAATATGACCAAAGCTGTGCTGGAAGCGATTAAATTCAGGCGCTTTAACTACCGCGTATTGAGCACGAACCTCATCTAAAATAGCTTGTACTTGGTCGCCTTTGCTTGCGTCATAGTTAGCATGGATTTTAAAGTCAAAAATACTAAATTCTAACTGACGTAGCATTTGCATAGCTGACTGGAAGTTTTTCGCTGCCAACATTTTATCAAGCATAGCTTGTGGCAATGCTTCACCCGTTTCAAAGTGAGAAGATAAGAATGCTAACGCTTCTGGCTCCCAACACCAGTTCTCTAAAAACTGACTTGGTAATTCTACTGCATCCCAAGGAACGCCATTAATACCAGCAACCGAAGCTTCATTAACTTGCGTAAGCATATGGTGTAAGCCATGACCAAATTCATGGAATAAAGTAACGACTTCGTCATGAGTAAATAATGCCGGTTTATCACCAACTGGCTTAGTAAAGTTACAAGTTAAGAATGCAACGGGAAGTTGTACGGTGTTGTCAGTAAGTGCGCGACGACCTACACAGTCGGCCATCCAAGCTCCGCCACGTTTTTTCTCACGTGCATATAAATCTAAATAAAAGCTACCACGTAAATTGCCATCAACGTCGAATACATCAAAGAAGCTTACGTCTTTATGCCAAACATCAACGCCAGCACGCGGTTTAATTTCTAAGCCATATAAGCGATGTACAACTTCAAATAAGCCAGCAATCACTTTATCTTCTGGGAAATAAGGGCGCAAGTCTTCATCTGAAATAGAGTACTTTTCTTGTTTTAACTTTTCGCTGTAATAGGCTAAGTCCCAAGGATTAAGTTGCTCTACTCCATAAGCTTGTTTAGCAAACTCTTGCAGTTGCGCTAAATCTTCACCACCTTGTGCTTTTGATTTTTGCGCTAAATCTTCTAAAAAGCTTAAGACTTGCGAAGTGTTTTCAGCCATTTTTGTTGCTAAAGACTCTTCTGCGTAGTTAGCAAAGCCTAATAAATTAGCCACTTCATGGCGTAATTTTAATGTTTCACTAATAAATTCTGAGTTATCAAATTCACCTGCATTTGGTCCTTGATCAGATGCTCGGGTAACATAAGCCACGTACATTTTTTCACGCAAGTCGGCATTATCCCCATACATCATAATAGGTAAGTAGCTTGGAATATCTAAAGTAAATAACCAACCTTCTTTGTCTTGTGACTCGGCTAATTGCTTAGCGCCAGCTAGAGCACTTTCAGGTAAGCCAGATAATTCACTTTCATCGGTAATATTAACGGTGAAAGCACCTGTAGCATCAAGCAAGTTATTGCTAAATTTAGAGGCTAACTCTGACAGCGCTGTTTGGATTTCGCCGTAACGTTTTTGTTCATCTTCCGGCAATGCAATACCAGAAAGTTTAAAGTCGCGTAGTGCATTTTTGATAACTTTTTGCTGCGCTGAATTTAAATCTAAATAGGCTGGACTGTCGGCTAATTGTTGGTAAGCATTAAACAAGCCTTGATGCTGGCCAACCCAAGTACCGTATTCAGAAAGCATAGCTAAACATGAATCGTACGCATCTCGTAACTCATCAGTATTTACCACAGAATTCATGTGCGACACTGGTGACCACATACGCTCAAGCTGGTCATCAACTTCATCTAAATGAGCAACTAAATTATCCCATGTATAAGGTACATCTAAGGCAACAACTGCTTCGATGGCTTTTTTACCATCGCTAATTGCTTGTTCTACCGCAGGTTTAATATGCTCAGGTTTAATTTTTGAAAATTCAGGAAGGTCTGTTTTCGTTAATAACGGATTGCTCATAGGAATTCTTTTGTTGTAAATGATGATATAGAAATAAGACCTTTGCAGGTATTTATCAAGGGCCAATAAAAATTAAAGGCATTAGGATAAAATCCTAATGCCTTTAATTACTTTGCAGATTTAACTACTAAGCTTATTTAGCAGCAGATGACTTAACCACTTTATCCATAATAACAGCACATACAGCATCGCCGGTGATATTTAACGAGGTGCGGATCATGTCGAAAATTCTATCTAAGGCAAATAATAATGGTAAGCCTTCAATTGGAATACCTGCAGCTAATAATACTGCAACCACCAAAAACGATGGACCAGGAACACCGGCTTGGCCAATAGCACCAATAGTTGAAGTGAAAATAATTGCTACATAAGCGGCAAAGCTTAATTCAACACCAAACATTTGCGCAAAGAAAATAGCCACTAAGCCGTAATAAATCGCATTACCACTCATGTTTATTGTTGCCCCTAACGGCAATACAAATGAAGCAACAGAATTGGATACGTTCATTTCTTTTTCACATACTTCCAAAGTTACCGGTAAAGTAGCCATTGAAGATGCTGTTGATAATGCTACTGCTTGTGGTTTCTTCATTTTAGACATGAACTCACGCGCAGGTACGTCTGAGAATAATTTAACTAATAGTGGGTAAACGACAAAACCAAAAATGATAATCGCGATAACAAACACCACAACCAGTTTCAAGATAATAGCTAAAACTTCAAAACCAAAGGTGCCAACAGCGTCAGCCATTAAACCAAACACACCAATAGGTGCAATGATCATCACTTTGTTAATCATCCAAACGAAAGCATCGATAATGGTATTAACACCAATTAAGAAATGCTTAGAACCTTCGTTACCTACTTTAGCAATAGCGATACCAAAGAACATACAAAACACTATGATTTGTAATATGTTGCTGCCATTTAAAGATACAAAGATATTGCTCGGGATCATGCTAATAATAGTATCGAAGAAGCCAGGAACTTCGCCTTTATCGGCATAAGTATTGGCAAACATACTTGATACCCCTGAAGTGTCAACGCCGACTCCAGGTTCAAATACCACACCTAACACAATAGCTAGAAAAACCGCTAAAGCCGAGGTTGCCATAAAGAATAGTAAGGTACCAAAACCAACTTTACCTGCTTGCGGGCTAGCACCTAAATTTGCAGCACCAGAAATAATTGATACCGCCACCAAAGGAATCACTAACATGGTAATTAGCTGTATAAATATGGTTCCTAGTGGTTTAAACATAGAACCACTTTCGCCCATAAATGCACCAACTGCTGCACCAATGACCATGGCAATAACCACTTGTAATCCAATGTTGTGCATAAGGCCTTGCTTTGCTTGTGTCATAATTTGCTCGATTGGGTTAATTAAAATTAATATAAAGATTTCATCGATAGTAGCACTGTGCATAAATCGACTTGTTTGATACTAATCATATTTTTTCATGGTAAGTGTTTCATTATGTAACCCCATAAAATAATTTGGAATTATTTTGCTATAGTTTAGGTCATTGATTAAATGAAGCTGATTAGAATTAATAATAGCCCATTTAAATAAATTATCTTTGCCCTTGAGTTTTGGGTAACTAAGCATCAAATAGTAAAGATAATATTGATATACAAATTTCACTAATTAACTTAGTGCTAGACCTTTTCGGAGAAATACATGACTCAACATTTTGACTATATTGCACTAGGTGCAGGTAGTGGCGGAATTGCTTCAATCAACAGAGCAGCAATGCATGGAAAAAAATGTGCAATTATTGAAGCGAAAGCTTTAGGTGGCACTTGTGTAAATGTGGGTTGTGTACCGAAAAAGGTAATGTGGTATGCCGGACAAATTGCTGATGCCGTTCATTACTCAGACGATTACGGTTTTGATTTAACTGCCGGAAAGTTAGACTGGGCCAAGTTAGTTGAAAGTCGCGAAGCTTATATCTCACGTATCCATGCTTCATACGATAGTGGCTTAGCAAAAAACAACGTTACGGTTATCAATGGCTTTGGTAAATTTGTCGGCAAAAATGCAATCGAAGTTAATGGTGAAGTTTACACTGCCGACCATATCTTAATCGCTACTGGCGGCCGACCAACTGTGCCAACTATTCCGGGTGCTGAGCATGGTATAACATCTGACGGATTTTTTGCCTTAACAGAACAACCAAAACGTGTTGCTGTTGTTGGTGCAGGTTATATTGCCGTTGAAATTGCCGGAGTATTAAATGCACTTGGCAGTGACACAACACTACTAGTTCGTAAGCATAAGCCACTGCGCGAGTTTGACGATATGATGTCCGATACTTTAGTAGAAATTATGGCTGCGGAAGGGCCAACATTAAAAACACAATGCACACCAAAAGAAGTAATTAAAAATGCTGATGGCAGCTTAACGCTTGAATTAGAAAGTGGTGAAGCGATCACCGTTGATACATTGATTTGGGCTATTGGCCGTGAGCCAGCAACAGATAACATTAATCTTGAAGCTGCTGGTTTAACCACAAACGCACGTGGCTTTATTGAAACTGATAAATTCCAAAATACTAGTGTGGCTAACATCTATGCCGTTGGTGATAACACTGGCCGAGCACAATTAACTCCTGTTGCTGTTGCAGCTGGACGTCGATTATCAGAGCGTTTATTTAACGGTCAAACTGACTTGCACTTAGACTACAACCTGATCCCTACCGTTGTATTCTCGCACCCTACTATTGGCACAATTGGTTTAACTGAAAAGCAAGCCGTTGAACAATATGGTGATGAAGACATTAAGGTTTATACATCGCAATTTACCTCAATGTATACAGCTGTTACGCAACACCGCCAACCGTGTCGTATGAAACTTATTTGCCAAGGTAGCAATGAAAAAATCGTTGGTATGCACTGTATTGGTTTAGGTAGTGACGAAATGCTACAAGGTTTTGCTGTAGCGGTTAAAATGGGTGCCACTAAAGCAGACTTTGATAATACTATCGCTATCCATCCTACGGCTGCTGAAGAGTTCGTTACTATGCGTTAGGCACTAGTTATTACAGCATGTTAAGAGCCCAGTTTATCTGGGCTTTTTTATATTTGTTATTCTACATAACAAATCCACAGCGTCACTGGAGGAGGTCCCTGATATCGCTAGTGCTCGACAACTGCTCCTGCGTTATTCTACCTATGTGCATACATGCACAAGTCCTCAAGGATGACGTGGTGTAAATTAACTATATTGTCTGATACCCAACTACATTTAGAAAAAACGCCGTCATCCTGTACGAGTTTAAGCGAGATACGGGACCTCCTTCAGCGTATAGTGCATATATTATCTTACGGTGTTCTTTTTCTATTATTGTATAGCTGCTATTCCTTGCGTTACTTTCCTATTTTAAGTACTTACTTTAGTTAGATATTTTTCTTGGTATGTATGTAAATCTTGTTTCACTAATGGCGCTAACATATATAAACCGACGATATTGGCTATAGCCATTGAAAAGAACATCGAATCTGAAATAGCTATCACAGCATCTAAGCTAGTAGAAGCACCAAGAATTGTGAACATACAAAATACAAATTTATAAGCCAAATCTAAACTTTTACTATTACCCACTAAAAAGCTCCAAGCGATAGAACCATAATAGGCCCAAGAGATCATAGTTGAAATAGCAAAAAGCAGTACAGCAATACTCAAAAGGTACGGAAACCACCAAATAACACTAGCAAATGCTTTTGATGTTAACGCGACACCATCAATACCTTCAACACCTTGATAAGCGCCAGTTATAACAATGACTAACGCTGTTATGGTACAAATTACCACTGTATCAATAAATGGTTCTAGCAAGGCGACATAGCCTTCTCGTATTGGTTCTTTAGTGGATGCCGTTGCATGAGCAATTGATGCCGCACCAACGCCAGCCTCACTAGAAAAGGTAGAGCGTTTAAAGCCTTGGATCATTACGCCAATCATTCCCCCAACAACACCTTCGGCAAAAAAAGCTCCTTTTATAATTAAGGCAAAAGCAGGAATAATTGCATCATAATTTACGGCTAATACAAACAATGCAGCAAGTAGGTATATGCCAGCCATTAGTGGTACAACTTTGGCAGTGACTTTAGCAATTGATTTAATTCCACCGATAATTACCACTGCAATAACAACAGCTAAAATAGAACCAAATAACCAGCCTTTATCAGCCCAAAAGCTGGAACTGCCGCCCATAGCAATTACAAACTGTTGATAAGCTTGATTAGATTGCAGCATATTACTGCCGCATAAAGAGGCTACAACACAACAAATAGCAAAAAAAACGGCCAGTATTTTGCCAAGTTTTTGATGACCGAGTTCAGCTAAACCATCTTTTAAATAATACATAGGTCCACCAAGCACTTTACCTTGCTTAGTGATATGGCGGTATTTTACCCCAAGGGTACATTCTAAAAATTTAGTAGACATCCCCATAAAACCAGCAACCATCATCCAGAATGTTGCCCCTGGACCACCAATAGAAACCGCGATAGCAACTCCGGCAATATTACCTAAGCCTACAGTACCCGATAATGCTGTTGTTAAAGCTTGAAAATGACTGACTTCTCCGGGATCGCTTGGATTGGAATAATCACCCTTTATGACTTTACAAGAATGTTTGAAGCCTTTGATGTTGATAAAACCAAAGTAAGCTGTGAATGCAAGTGCTGCTAAAATAAGCCACACCACTATTATAGGGATATCTACCGAAAAAACATTGAATGAATAAAAGATAATACTGGTAAATAATTCGCCCACGGGAGCGAGCCAAGCATTAATTTGCTGATCAATACTTGTTGCATACGCATTAAAGCTTAAAATATTTAATATAAAGGCAAAGCTCATAGTCCATTTCATTTGCACATTCTTGTTATTGTCTTAGATAATTTAACTAGGTTAACAGAATAAGCTATGTAAATAGAATGTGAATTGATTCAGTATAGGATTTATTAACTACTATATTAGAAATATTGACTGTAAGCCTTGCTACAAAAGGCTAATTAACAAAACCATTTAAAAGAACAAATAGCAATCGATTTAATTTATTAAAAAAATGTTAAATAATGATATTTTTTCTAAAATCATTCTGCTAATATCATTGCGCTGTTGAAAAAACGATCAAAAAGAATTGTGCATCAATTAGCATTTACGGAATAATTATCCACATCTATTTTACCAATAATAATAAATAGAAACGGTCATTTGTATCTTCCTAAAACTATACTAACAAAGCCTTACAGGCTGCTTACACTTATCATTTTTTCTTTATGATAGGTGGGTTTATCAATTCCATTAACAGACTTATCCACAAGCTAACTTTTATTTTGAAAGTATTTTTATAGTCAGCATTTGCTATCTATGGCATTCTATTGGCAGTAATTTTCAGCCAATAAATCAAATTCTATGACTCAAACATCTCCTTACATTCTTGTTGACGGTTCTTCGTATCTTTTTAGAGCTTATTATGTGCCTTATTTACAGGCGCTTAGTACCAAAGATGGCCACCCTACTGGTGCTATAACTGGTGTGCTAAACATGATTAAAAGTCTACAAAAAGACTACCCAACCGGAAAAATTGTGGTGGTATTTGATGCCAAAGGTAAAACCTTCCGCAATGATTTATTTCCTGAATACAAAGCTAATCGCCCGCCAATGCCAGATGATTTACGCTGCCAAATTGAGCCTTTACACAAAATAATCAACGCTATGGGCTTACCTATGCTAGTAATTGAAGGTGTTGAAGCCGATGATGTTATTGGCACACTTGCAGATCAAGCCAGTAAGCAAGGACTAGAAACGGTTATATCTACTGGCGATAAAGATATGGCACAGTTAGTAACCGAGCATGTAACCTTAATTAATACTATGACCAATGTGGCTATGGATGTTGGTGGTGTTATTGAAAAGTTTGGTGTACGTCCAGATCAAATTATTGATTATCTTGCGTTAATGGGTGACAAAGTAGATAACATCCCAGGAGTTGAAAAGTGTGGCCCTAAAACAGCAGTAAAATGGTTAACAGAGCACGAAACTTTAGACAATGTCATTGCCAACGCTGACAAAGTAAAAGGCAAAATTGGTGAGAACTTAAGAAGTGCATTAGAGCAACTACCACTTTCTTATGAACTCGCCACAATTAAATTAGACGTAGAGCTAGAAAAGCCAATTAATGAATTAGAAGCAACAGAGCCAGATACTGATACATTACGCGAAATGTACACTCAGTTTGAACTAAAACGTTTATTAGCTGAACTTGATGGCAAAAGCCCTGCAACAAAGAGCAATAACAAAGCGGCAGCACAAACGGCTAGTCAAGAGAGTGATGATGAAGTAGTTGCGCAAGACATTACGGCAGAATATGACATCGTCCTTACTAAAGCACAATTCAATGAGTGGTTAACTAAATTACAAAACAGCTCTAGCTTTGCATTTGATACTGAAACAACTAGCGTAAATTACATGCAAGCTAATTTAGTGGGTGTTTCGTTTGCTATAGAAGCAGGTAAAGCCGCCTATGTACCATTAGCTCATGATTATATCGATGCGCCGGAGCAGTTAGATTTAGACTGGGTATTAGCTCAATTAAAGCCTCTGCTTGAGAGTAAAACCATTGGAAAAATTGGTCAAAACTTAAAATACGATGCCAATGTACTAAGTCGTTATGACATAAACCTACAAGGCATTGCCTTTGATACCATGCTTGAATCTTACTGTTTAAATAGTGTCTCAACTCGCCATAATATGGACGCATTAGCCCAGAAGTATTTAGGCTATAACACAGTGCATTTTGAAGATATTGCCGGTAAAGGCGCTAAACAACTAACGTTTAACCAAATCGACATTGAAAAAGCGGGTCATTACGCAGCCGAAGACGCAGATATTACATTACGATTACACCAAGCTATTTGGCCAAAATTAGAAAAATATACTGATCAAAAATCGATTTTTAGCGATGTAGAATTACCACTATTAAATGTACTGGCTAAAATGGAACAAGGTGGTGTATTAATAGATCCTGATTTACTAATAGAGCAAAGCCAGCAAATTGGTAGTCGCCTAGATGAGTTAGAGCAACAAGCTCATAACCTAGCAGGCAAAACGTTTAACCTGAGTTCGCCAAAGCAACTACAAGTAATTTTGTTTGAAGAGCAAGGCATTCCTGTTATTAAGAAAACACCAAAGGGAGCACCTTCTACAGCAGAGGAAGTACTACAAGAACTGGCTCTTGATTACCCATTACCTAAATTAATTATTGAGCATCGCGGCTTAAGCAAACTTAAGTCTACTTATACTGACAAGCTGCCACTTATGATTGATAGCAATTCGGGTCGCGTACATACTTCTTATCATCAAGCGGTAACGGCAACGGGACGTTTGTCTTCATCTGATCCAAATTTACAAAATATTCCAATTCGTAGTGAAGAAGGTAAAAAAATTCGCCAAGCTTTTATTGCGCCACAAGGTTATAAAATATTAGCGATCGATTATTCTCAAATTGAATTACGTATTATGGCGCATTTATCAAAGGATAAGGGATTACTTACTGCATTCTCGCAAGGTCGAGATATTCACCAAGCCACAGCTGCTGAAATATTTAACTTGCCATTAGATGAAGTAACCAGCGATCACCGTCGTAGCGCTAAAGCCATTAATTTCGGCTTAATTTATGGCATGTCGGCATTTGGTTTAGCCAAACAGCTAAATATTGCCCGAGGTAAAGCCCAAGATTATATGAATGCATATTTTGAGCGCTACCCTGGCGTTTTAGAATATATGGAAGATACGCGCCAGCTTGCGAGTGAGCAAGGTTATGTAGAAACTATTTTTGGCCGTCGCCTATTCTTACCTGAAATAAAATCTAAGAACGGTGCTCGTAGAAAAGCAGCTGAGCGTGCAGCAATCAACGCACCAATGCAAGGAACGGCTGCCGACATTATTAAAAAGGCAATGATAGCTGTAGATAAATGGTTAACAGAAAACAATGATCCTCGTATAAAAATGACCATGCAAGTACACGATGAGCTTATTTTTGAGGTACCAGAGGCCATTCTTTCTGAAACAACACAAAAATTAGTACAAATTATGGACAATGCAGTGCAATTAGATGTGCCATTAATTTCTGAAGCCGGTACTGGTAGTAACTGGCAGCAGGCGCACTAATTTGTAGTTTTATTACAAAAACAACTACTAAAACGAAAAAAACAGGTTTAAAACCTGTTTTTTTTTCACTTTTTGTAAAAAAATGTAATAAAAGTTAGAGTAAACACTTTACAACATAGAGTTAACACTCTATTATAACACTCGTTCCTTACGGAACTCTTGTTGTAATAACTTTTGTTTTCTAGCTTCCCCATAAGCTTCTTACCGACTTTGCATTGTGAAGTCGGTTTTTTTTGTCTGCAATTTACTCAAAACAAAAATAAACTAATCCCATTTAAATAAATATTTCACTTTCTTAAAAAAATTAGAGTAAAAGCTTTACAACATAGAGTTAACACTCTATTATTATTTTCGTTCCTAACAGAACTCTTGTTGTAAAAATTTTATTTTCTAGCTTCCCCATAAGCTTCTTACCGACTTTGCATTGTGAAGTCGGTTTTTTTTATTTAAATTATCCCAATTACAAATCTATAAATTCAGCACAAAAAAAAGAGCCGCTATTTAATAGAGACTCTTAATTCTTGCAAAATTTCAGTTAGTAACTAATCTTCGCTACTTTCCACTTCATAATCTTGTTCAACCAGCTCTTGCTTTTCAATGGTATTAAACCACTCGCTTAATATATTGGTAGTAACTTCAACACCAACTCTAGTTAATGAAGAAAACGCTTGCACCTGAATATTATTGTGCATGGTTTTACATTTTTTACGCACCTGTAATACTTCACTATTACGTTTACCAGGTTTAAGCTTGTCAGCTTTGGTTAATAAAACTAGCGTAGCAAGACCACAATCATTGGCCCAGTTTATTAAATCAACATCTAGATCTTTTAGAGGATGGCGAATATCCATAAGAATAACCAATCCCTTTAAGCTCATTCTTCGCTCAAGGTATTCAGCTAACGCTTTTTGCCACTTCTTCTTCATTTCTAAAGGAACTTTAGCAAAACCATAACCAGGTAAATCAATTAAGCGTCGGTCATCATTAATATCAAATACATTAATCAGTTGAGTACGACCAGGTGTTTTACTTGTACGAGCCAAACCTTTTTGATTAGTCAGCGTATTTAGTGCGCTCGACTTACCTGCATTTGAACGTCCTGCAAAGGCAACTTCTATACCGCTATCGGCTGGCAGCCTACGAATATCAGGGGCACTAAGGGTAAATTTTGCTATGTGTAAATTAACTACAGGAGCTGTCAAAACTGGTTCCACCATGGTTTAAATATTAACTGATTCAATTATATCCTGTTTTTAACAATTAGACGCAGTGTTTTTATGTAATTTTTTTAAGCAATAACCATTACACTAGCGCGGGAATTGTGTAAAATAGTGTAAGATTTTATTCCAAACGCTATAAAAAGAAATACAGAACGATATTTCCGAGCATTAACAGGCAGAAATTCAATGAAAAAAATTATACTTTTAGCAATATTAAGCTGTGGCTTTATTAGTAACGCTTTTGCTGCAGGTGACGCTACTGCAGGAAAAGCAAAAGCAGCGGCATGTGCAAGTTGTCATGGTGCAAATGGTATAGGTATTGCTGATAACTATCCTAACTTAGCAGGCCAACATGCTGATTATATAGCTAAACAGCTTAAAGCTTTTAAAGAGGGTTCTCGTGTAGACCCTCTAATGGCTCCTATGGTTGCGGCTTTATCTGATCAAGATATGGCTGATATTGCAGCTTACTTCGCAAGCTTTTCTCTTAGCGGCGAAGCTCCAGCAGGTTCAGCAACATCAGCGAGTGCACCAAGTGCAGCTCCTGTTGCCGCAGCACCTTCAGTAGTAGCTAATGCTGCTGCCGGTAAGGACTTATATAATAATGGCGATGTTGCTCGTGGTATTACAGCTTGTGTAGCTTGTCATGGTGATAAGGGCGATAGTGAAGTATTAATTAACCCTAATCTTTCTAAGCAACACCCTGAATACATTGAAAAGCAATTACATGCTTTTATTGATGGTTCACGTATCGACCCTTCAATGAACACTATTGCTAAGCACTTAAGTGAGCAAGACGTTTTAGATTTAGGAGCTTACTTTAAAGATCCTGCTGCTGTAGCCTCTACGCCAGCACCTAAAAAGTCTGCAGCTAAGTTAACTTTCGTTGGTGACGTTGAAGCAGGTAAAGCAAAAGCAATGGTTTGTGCATCTTGTCATGGTGCTGACGGTAATAGCTTAATTGCTGTTTACCCAAAACTTGCTGGCCAACATGAGCAATACTTAGCAAAACAAATTGCTGACTTTAAAGCAGCTACAGTTAACGCTGATGAAGGTCGTAACGACCCAGTAATGGGTGGCATGGTTGCTACTCTTTCAACAGAAGATATTCAAGACTTAGCAGCTTTCTTTGCTAGCCAAAAAACTACACCAACCAATGTTGCAACAAATGCAACAGGCGAGAAGTTATACAATGGTGGTGATGCAAACCGTGGCATTACAGCTTGTATCGCATGTCATGGTGTTGACGGTAAAGGTGCTGCATTAGCTGGTTTCCCTACAGTATCAAGCCAAAATCTTGATTACTTAAAAACTCAGCTTAACAAGTTCCGTGACGGCTCTCGCCATAACGATATGAACTCAATGATGACTACTATTGCATCTAAATTAACAGATGATGATATTGCAGCAGTTGCTGAGTACATGTCTTCGTTAAAGTAACGATTATAAAACGATAACTAAAAAGCAGCGTAAATCGCTGCTTTTTTTTGCTTAAAATAAATATTGGCTAATCCAAGTTAATTCCCGAAATTGAATGAATTCTATGATGACCCCAAATACAAGCGCATCTAAATTAACAAATGATGATATTGCAGCAGTTGCCCAGTGCATGTCTTCGTTAAAGTAATGACTAAAACGCAATAACTGAAAAGCAGCTTCGGCTGCTTTTTTATTATCTAATAATTCAATAAATTATATTTTTTGTTAGCGCCTAAGGTAAAAAATTAGCATTACAATTCAACACACTTGATAAAAATAAGTCACACGAGTTGCTGATAAAATAGCCGATTAACCATTTAAGGTATCAGCATGCAACTTGATCATTACGTAAATACATTCGGCAAATATTTAAAAGCTAAATTTGGTACCCGTATCAAAAAGCTCACTATTGATGCAGCTTTTACTTGCCCAAATCGTGATGGCACTTTAGGTAAAGGTGGCTGTACCTTTTGTAATGTTGACTCATTTAGTAGTGAGCAAAAACATGACTCTATTTCTCAACAGATGACTAAGAAGAAAGAAGAGTTAGGTAACAAAGCCGAAAAATACCTTGCTTACTTTCAAGCATATACCAGCACCTATCAAGAAGTTGAGTACTTAAAAGAAAAGTACGAGCAGGCACTTGAACAATCAAATGTAATTGGCTTATGTGTTGGTACTCGTCCAGATTGTGTCCCTACTGAAGTTCTCGACCTGCTTAAAGGTTATGTCGAACAAGGCTATGAAGTTTGGCTTGAGCTTGGCTTACAAACAGCAAATGATGAAACTCTCAAACGGATTAACCGCGGTCATGATTTTGCTACCTACGTTGACGCAGTTAAGCGTGCACGTAAATCTGGCATAAAGATATGTACCCACTTAATTGTTGGCCTTCCAAACGAGACAGAGCAAGATAATTTAGTAACACTACAAAAAGTATTAGAACACCCTGTTGATGGCATAAAATTGCACCCTCTACATGTAGTTGAAGGTAGCACCATGGCAAAAGCATGGAAGGCAAATAAGTTAGATGTGATGAGCATGCAAGAGTATGCATCTATTGCTGGTAACCTAATACGTAATACTCCTAGCCATATAATTTTTCACCGCGTATCTGCAACGGCGAATAAGCCAATATTACTTGCACCTGACTGGTGTCAGCTAAGATGGCCTTCAATAACTGAAATATGTCGTGATTTACATGCCAAAGGCATTCAAGGTAACGATCTATAGCTCTGTTGGTTAGCAGCCAACATAGCTCACCTTTCTAAATTTCAATCTAGTGATAGACTTAATATTGTTTAATGACATTCACTTGAGTTTTGCCAATAAATAACAAGAGGTAATAATTAAAAATGAATAACAAAGTATTTGATTACATCATTGTCGGCGCCGGCTCAGCTGGTTGTGTATTGGCCAATCGTTTAAGTGAAGATAGCAATAACCAAGTACTGCTACTTGAAACCGGCGGAACGGATAAAAGTATTTTTATTCAAATGCCAACCGCTTTGTCTATTCCAATGAATACCAAAAAATACGCTTGGCAGTATGAAACTCAGCCAGAGCCTTTTCTGAATAACCGCCGTATGCACTGCCCTAGAGGTAAAGTATTAGGAGGTTCATCTTCTATTAACGGTATGGTTTATGTACGTGGCCACGCCAAAGATTTTGATGAATGGCAACAACATGGTGCCGAAAATTGGGATTATGCCCATTGTTTACCTTATTTTCGACGAGCTGAAACTTGGGCTTTTGAGCATGACCAATACCATGGTGACAGTGGTCCTATGGGTATAAATAACGGCAACCAAATGAAAAACCCGTTATACCGTGCGTTTATTGACGCCGGTGTTGAAGCTGGCTATATGGCAACCAAAGATTATAACGGTGAGCAGCAAGAAGGGTTTGGCCCTATGCATATGACCATCAAAAATGGTCTGCGTTGTTCAACCTCAAATGCCTACCTTAGACCTGCAATGAGTAGAGATAACTTAACCGTTGTTACTCATGCATTAGTACACAAAGTTTTGCTAGAAGATAAAAAAGCAGTCGGTGTTCGCTTTGAACGCAAAGGTAAGATAATTGATGTAACGGCTAATAAAGAGGTTGTGTTATCAGCAGGCCCGATTGGTTCGCCGCAAATATTACAGTTGTCAGGTATAGGTGGTAAAGAAACTTTAGAAAATGCCGGCATTGAAGTTCACCATGAATTACCTGGTGTGGGTGAAAACTTGCAAGATCACCTTGAGTTTTATTTCCAATTTAAATGTAAAAAGCCTATTTCTCTTAATGGTAACTTAGGCTTATGGAATAAGTTTTTAATTGGCGCTCGTTGGTTTTTCACCAGAAAAGGATTAGGTGCGACTAATCACTTTGAGTCTTGCGGTTTTATACGTTCAACCCCTGAAGTCGAATGGCCAGATTTACAATATCATTTTTTACCGGCAGCAATGCGTTATGACGGAAAAGAAGCGTTTGACGATCATGGCTTTCAAGTACACATTGGCCATAACAAACCCAAAAGTCGCGGCGCGGTAAAAGTAAAATCTGCCGATCCAAAAGCACACCCTGAAATTTTATTTAATTACCTTGAGCACGAAGAAGACCGTGCAGGTTTCCGCGCATGTGTGCGTTTAACCAGAGAAATAATCCATCAACAGGCGTTTGATCAATATCGTGGTGATGAAATACAACCAGGCAGCCATATTCAAACGGATGAAGATATTGATAAATTTGTACGTGAGTTTGTTGAGAGTGCTTATCACCCATCTTGCTCATGTAAAATGGGTACTGATGATTTGGCCGTTGTAGACCCAAACACTAAGGTGCATGGTATTACTGGTTTACGCGTTGTCGACTCTTCGATTTTCCCAACAATTCCTAATGGCAACCTTAACGCACCAACCATTATGGTGGCAGAGCGAGCAGCAGATTTAATACTTGGTAAGGCAATGCTAGAACCATCAACAGCTTCTGTACATGTTTCTGCTGACTGGCCAACAAAGCAAAGAACTAATGATCCAAAACGTGTGGTAAGCGACTAATCCCTTACCTAAATTATACATGGCGTTAGTTACTCTAAACAGGTCTAACTAACCTCGAGTCTAACCTAGCAAGTTAGGCACTTTAAAAACAAAAATAAAAGGGTAAAACATCACTATGTTAATAGCAGTGTTTATTGAAAGTATTTTCAAGCAAAGCTTATGACCTTGTGGCTATCCGCTGGTATCGTATTTACATTATGCGCAATCGCCTTTGTGGTATATAGATGGGGCAATATTCGCTGCGTAGGGGTAACTCCTGTGCGTACTTTTACCTTTATTGCCATTTTGTTCACTTCCGGTCTTGATGTTGGCTTGATCATGTTCCCGTTAACCGAATTTGCTGGCTATGCAGATTTAGCAACAAGTCCTGAATACAGCTTTACTAATCCTCTGGCAATTGAGTTTGGTTTTTGGGCCTTTCTTATTTGGGGCTTTTATTTTTTAACCTGTTTTTACTTTTGTGTTATTGAGCCTAGAGTTCAGTTTTTTGAATTGCCTGTAGTTAAACTTATCAACAATATTGTCATTATTGGCACCTGCGCATTTACCGCCTATTTGCTGTTAAGTAATTTACCTTGGTACTTACCTGAAATGGGTGATGGTGAATCTATTATTGGCAGTTTTTATTTAGTAGTTTTTATGGTCATTGCCATCGCGGTTTATTCAAGTACCAATATACGTTACGTTCGCTTTTTAAGCTTGGCAACCACTTGGCTGTTTATTGCCCTCATTGCTTTAATGTGGTCTGGCGCTTTCCTGTCAAAAGATTCTAGTATCAGTGAATTTGCTAATACTTTAACGTTACTTGGTGGCTACTTTGCCAATATCCAAAAATTTGCATTGCCTCTGAACGACTACCATGAATTTTATCTTTATTGGTGGTTTGCTTGGAGCATTATGATTGGCCAGTTTACCTCAAGGTTTGTCAGTGGCTTACGAACTTACCAAGTATTATTGGCTATGTTGGTATTCCCATCTATTCCTATCGCGGTTTGGTTTACTGTGCTGTATTACTTTAGTGCAAACAGTATAAATACCGCTGGTTTTTATAATATAACCATGGCGATTGTCGGCATAACCTTTGTGATCAACTCGCTTGATTCATTAATTCGCCTTTATACCGATAACCTTAATATTGGCGTAGCTCGTATTGGTCGAATTAACTATTTTATAGGTAACCTGTTAGCTTTGAGCTTATTAACCTTATTATTTAAATTAGATTTTTTACAAATTCAATGGGTTGGCGCTGTAGTTATTGGCCTATTCTTTAGCTGCTTTAGCTATATTTTAATTAAAAAATTCGCACAGGTTAAAGCTATTACAGCTTCACCCAAAGCCAACAAAATAGATTTTGATAAAATTAATTTAACTAACTAATAAAGTAGCGTCACTTTAGCTGGTTAACAAATACATAACATTAAACTACGTTTAACCATTGCCTTATTCGGTATGATAAGCCATCAAATTTCCCCTTTGGGGCAGTTAGGCAATTCGATATTAACAGTAAGTGTGAATATCACTATTAGATTAGGTGGAACCCATGACAATAAACAAACCCAACAGTAAAGCTATGTTGAAAAGAGCCCATGAAAACATGCCATTAGGTGTAGCAGACAGCTACCGCTACTGGGGTGAAGAAAACACGGTATTTTTAAGCAGCATGAAAGGTTGCACTATTACCGATTGTGATGGCCAAACATTTGTCGATTTCCGTATAGCGTATGGTCCAGTGATCCTTGGTTATCGTGATCAGCGTATCGACAACGCCGTTATTGATGCCATTACTAACGTTGGAGCTATTTCTGGTTTCTCAACTGGGTTAGACTCTGATGTAGTTGAGCTAGTTAAGTCGATGTGCCCTAATATTGAAAAAATGCGTTTTGCCAACTCAGGTACAGAAGCTGTAATTGGCGCAGTTCGAACTGCTCGCGGCTACACTAAGCGTAATAAAATTGTTGTTGTTGAAGGTGGTTTCCACGGTTTACATGATGAAGTTATGTGGAAGTCTGATGTAGATAATTGGGATGCAGATAGCGAACAATCTCCAGATATCATTTCATTTGGCGGTGGTATTCCAGCAAACACCCGAGCTAATCAAGTAAGCATTCCACTAAATGACTTTGCCGCTCTAGATGCTGTATTTGCACAGTACGGCGATGATATTGCTGCTATTCTAATTGAGCCGATCATGGGTAACTGTGGTTCAATCGCTTCAACTCAAGAGTACATGCAAAAGTTACGTGATATATGTGACGCTAACAACTCATTATTAATACTTGATGAAGTTAAAACTGGCTTCCGTGTTGCCAAAGGCGGTGCACAAGAGTTGTATGGTATTTACGCAGACTTAACGACTTATGCAAAAGCAATTGGTAATGGTTACCCTGTTGCCGCATTTGGTGGTAAGGCCAAAGTTATGGATACAATTTCTTTCGCCAGCGATGGCGTAACTCATGGCGGTACTTATACGGCAAACATGATTGCATTAAGCGCAGCTAAAGCAACTCTTACCGTGTTAAAAGAGACTGATGCACTAGCAACAATTAACCGAGTTGGTAAAGATATCCAAGCATTACTATCTCGCGTATTTAATAAGTTTAATATTGAGCATTGCTTTGCCGGACCTGATTCAATGTTTGGTGTGCATTTAGGTAGTACAGTGCCACAAAACTATCGAGACTGGAAACGCACTGACAGTGAATTGTATACCGCCTTTGCAATGAATCTAATTGAAAATGGGGTTATGTTAGAGCCTGATTCTCGCGAACCTTGGTTTATTTGTGAAGCTCATCAAACAATCGATTTTGCTTGGTTAGAGCAAGTAGCTGAAAAATCAATGGCTGACGCTTTAAAAGCTTAAAGTAAAACTGATTGATTTAATATTCTTAGCCACTAAAGACCTATTTTTAGTGGCTATTTTATTTGTGTTATTTAGCACTTAACTCTTGTTCAAATTCTTGCTCTAGCTGCACTGCAGCATCAAAGTCATAAGCCTCTAACGCATTGGTTAGTTTCGTTGCCACATCCGATATCTGCTCGGCATCAAGATAACTGAGAATCTCTTGCAAGGTCTCTCCTGCCGATGAGTCAAAGCTAGCAATTTTTCCCTTCAATTGATTAAGTAATTGAGCAATAACATCAGCATCAAATGTTTTTGTTTTAACCGGCGCTTGTAATTGTTGTTGGTCGTTCTCTATGGCGCTTACCATAACATTTAATTGAGTCTCACATTCAACTAGGAGTTCTTCAACTTCATCTATGACTAACTCGCTATCTTGCTCAATCTTAGCTTTAAATAGTAACTCTAACTGTTGTGCACTAGGCACTACAAAAGTAGCACCAATATTACCAGCTAAACCTTTCAAGCTATGAGCGATTAAAATAGCTGTATCATAATCTTGTTCTGCAAGAGCCTGGCGGATACGTACAACGGCGTCGGCTTCTGAATTAACCACTTTTTTAAGGATTTTTCTATAGGCTTGCACATTGCCAGCCACTCTTAAAAGTGCACTCTCAACATCAAACTCTGATAATGACGATAAGTCTACTTGTTCAGTATCAGTTTGTGGTGCTATATCTTGCGAGCTTCTTTTACCTGTAGGTTTAACCCACTTTGCAAGAGTTTGGTACATCTCTTGTGGATTAATAGGCTTAGCTAAATGCTCATTCATACCTGCAGCAATGCACTTTTCTCTATCGCCACTCATTGCATTAGCTGTCATTGCGATAATAGGTAGAGAGGCATTTTTTTCATTCTTTCTAATTTCTTTAGTTGCTGTGTAACCATCCATAACCGGCATTTGAATATCCATCAAAACCGCATCAAAAGCATTGCTTTCAACTTCTTCTACCGCTATTTTGCCGTTATCTGCAACAGTAACAATCAACTCTGCCATTTCTAATAATTCAACAGCAATTTGTTGGTTAATCTCATTATCTTCTACCAATAAAATATCAGCGCCTATAATGTCTTGTACTACATTCAGATCTAACTGCCCTACTTGGTTATTATCAAGCAGAAGGCCTTTCTGACCGAGCACTTTCAATGTGGTGTCGAGTAAGGTAGATGCTGATACAGGCTTAGTCAAAGAGCCATCTAATTTAATATGTCCTGCGTTTTTTAGCATCACGTCACGATCATAAGCTGTGATGATGACAAATTTAGGAGGTGTAGCTAAAAAGTCATCGCTAGTGACTATCTCACCTAATTGAATACCGTCCATGTTTGGCATTTTCCAATCAGCAAAGACCAGTTTAAATGGGGTATTATGCTTTTCTGCAATAGTAAGCTTTTCTAACGCCTCTTTGCCTGATGAAGCGAGTTCAGGCTTAAATCCTAAACTCTCGGTAAGATTAAACAGAATTTCCCTAGCAGCAACACTGTCATCAACAATTAGTACAGGTAAGTCTATTAGGTTCTCTTTTAGGGTATTGGTTAGGCTATTACTTTCATTTGTTAATCCAAACGTTGCAGTAAAGTAGAATTGGCTACCTTCTCCATAAGTACTTTCAACCCAAATATCACCTTGCATCATATTAGTTAAGGTTTTACTAATAGCTAATCCTAAACCTGTACCGCCGTACTTTCTTGTCGTCGAAGCATCTGCTTGACTAAAGGATTGAAATAAACGGCCTAGTTGCTCTTCAGTCATACCTATGCCGGTGTCACAAACAGAAAACTCTACAGTGATATTTTTATCATCTCGACTAAGCTCCTTAACTCTTATGATTACCTCTCCTTGTTCGGTAAATTTAATAGAGTTATTGGTGAGATTAATGAGTATTTGGCCTAAACGAAGAGAGTCGCCAATGAGTTCCTGAGGTAGCTCTGAATCTAAATCAATTAGCACTTCTAACCCCTTTTCCTCGCTTTTATGAGAAATGGTTTGTACTAATAGCTTTAATGTTTCATCCAAGAAAAATGGCTCAGCTTCAATTTCAAGTTTACCTGCCTCTATTTTTGACAAGTCTAAAATGTCATTGATAATACCTAGCAGAGCATTTGCTGAGCTATGGATCTTATTTACATAGTCGGCTTGTTTGGGATTTAAATTGGTTTGTAAAGCCAAATAACTCATTCCCACAATGGCGTTCATTGGGGTTCGTATTTCATGACTCATATTTGCTAAAAAATCGGCTTTGACTTGCGCTGAGGCTTCAACTTCTTTGATTGATGCTTTTAGCGACGCTGTCATCTTATTGAATGCATTTGCTAATATAAAAAATTCATCTTTTGAGGTAACCCTGATCTGAGTATCTAAGTAACCTGCAGATATTTCTTTTGTACCAGTAATTAATTTATTTAAATTATGAAGAATGCCAGATGCCAATAAATAAGCAAAAAATACCGCAATAATTAGGGTTAATAATGTACCGACTATTATCGCTGCTAATGTTAGGTTTTTGGCCTGATTAGCCTCTTGTTGGCGCTTGGCCATTAAAGATTGCTCTTCAACTATGAATTGCTTCTGGATAGACCTTATTTGATCTATTATTTTTTTACCTGTTTTATTTTCAATAAGGGCAATAATGTCTGCAATCTGTTGCTCATTACTCGCTTGTCTTCGTGCAGTTATTTCTATATTGGCAGCTTGATCAATCCATTGAACTTTTAACAGAGCAATTTCATCCAAACGCTTCACCTGTGAAGGGTTATCACTAACGTGTTGCTTTAGGCTTGTTAATTTTTTATCCCATTCTTTTTGGGCACGGTAAAAAGGCTCTAAAAAGTCCTCATTACCTGTGATTAAAAATCCTCGTTCACCGGTTTCCATATCGATAAGCAATGTAAGAATTTCACGGCCATCGGCAATTGCTCGGTGCGTATGCTCAACCCAATCAGCAGTCTCTGCTTGCTTATTTATGCTGTTATAAACAAAAAGTGAAACCGCCGATATGAGGATCAAAGGCAGAGCAAGCCCTAAGACAATTTTATTACGAAAGTTCAGGTTTTTAAGAAACGAAATATTCAAAATATAGGCATCCGTACCAACTTTAAGTTATTTTAAAATAAGTTATTGATATGACTAATATAATCCTATAGCAATTAAAACTCTAGTTTTATTCAAGATTGTGCAATTTAAAGACATTTATCAGTCTTTAGGGATCTTGCTATCCCACCATGTTTTATTAGGAATATAATCCGCTTTTAAATATTTTGCATGTTTAGATTCGAGCCACTTCATCTTCGAAGTTTCTGCTTGATGCAATTCTTTGGCATGTTTTTCAGCATCAAAATTAGGGTTTATCACAGGAGTAAGTGCACCCGTTTCTTTTAGCCAGCCATCTAATAGCATTCGCAATTCTTGAGCTTTTTCGGTTTGAATAGCAACAAGATCATTTTGCTCTGAAATATCCTGTTCAAGATTATAAAGCTCATCACGACCATCTTCATAATAGTGAATTAGCTTCCAATTCCCTGAACGAATTATGCTTGATGGTTCACCACCTTGATTACCATAATGAGGATAATGCCAAAATAAATTACGTTCATTTAATTTGCCTAAAGATTTTTGATTGTTTAACAAAGGTAGCAAACTTAAGCCATCTTTATGCTGGTTAGGTAATAAAGGCAGTTTTGCTAAGTCGAGAATGGTAGGATAAATGTCTGTAGCAATTACTGGCACATCAGATAATTGATTTTTCTTGGTTAGCTGCGGAGTATAAATATAAAACGGTTCACGTATTCCTCCTTCCCATTGACGCCCTTTACCACCGCGATATGGTAATGATGATGTGGCAAATGCATCTCCCGATGAAACACCGCCATTGTCACTGGTAAAAATAATTACCGTATTTTTATCTTGGCCCGTTTCTTTTAATTTATTTAAAACTAAACCAACAGCATTATCGAGGGTTTCCATCATGCCTGCATAAATAGGGTTATCTTGGACTTGTCGTACGCTTTTAGTTCGATCAAACTTAAACCGCTTTTCATGTAACCCTTGTTTTACCGCTTTATTTTGATATTTTTTCCATAACGGTTCTGTTGATTGTATTGGGCCATGGACAGCATAAAAAGAGAGATAAGCAAAAAAAGGTTGGGTTTTATTTTGCTCAATAAAGTCTGCAGTTTCTTGAGCTAACCTTAATGTTAGTGATTCTCCCAATTTACCATTTTTCATTTTAGGGTTTTTATAAGGCGAATAGTAACCACCAGGAGGCGAGCCCCGATGATGGCCACCAATGTTGATATCAAAGCCACTATCTTCTGGCAGAGAGCCTTTCTTACCAAGATGCCATTTACCAGCAAAAAATGTTTTATAACCGCCTTGTTGCATAGCTTCTGCAATAGAGATGTCATTTTTGGGTAAACCACTACTAATACTAGGAGGAAGTAATTTAGTATTCCTTTTCCAATTAGTGCCTGTTTTAACACCAAGATAATCTGTAATACCATGACGAACCGGATAAGTACCTAATAAAATAGATGCTCTTGATGGTGAACACACAGGTGCCGCTGCATAACCATTTGTAAAGCGCATACTTTTAGTTGCAAGCTTATCTATATGTGGAGTTTCATAGAAATTACTTCCTTCTATACCTAAATCCATCTTCCCTAAATCATCGACTAAAAATACCAGAAAATTTAATTTTTTAGATTCTTGCTCAAGCGCTACAGCAGAAAAACAGCTAAAAAAGACTACTGATATAGCAATAAGTTTTGTAGCCAGATTTAGAAAATTCGACTTTAACATTAAATATTTTCTCTTATTATTTTTATAGATATTATTAAAAAATATCATATGGTTAATCTGACACGCAACCTACATCTGCCATAACCATAGTTAATAACTTTATGTTAATTAAAGAAATAATTGATAAGTATAAGCTCATATTTTTGAAACTAGGGAAGTTGAAGTGGCTAATGGGACTTGAACCTCACGGTTAACAAGAGTCGGAATCACTAGTGATTCGGTCGTGCTTTCAATAAAAATCAGGCATAAAAAAACACCTACTAAGGTGTTTGAAAAATGGGGTGGCTAATGGGACTTGAACCCACGACAACCGGAATCACAATCCGGGGCTCTACCAACTGAGCTATAGCCACCACTGATATATGTATAGCAATACATACGGGTGTTGCGTGTTTACCGCCTCAATTTGAAACAGTGCGCGGATTTTATATTAGATATAGCGATCATTTCAAGATGAATTTGCATAATTATTATAAATAATTCAAGAATTATCTGCTGCTATGGTTTCGCTCTGATTTGGAACAACTCAATGTTAATGCAATGTTGAAATCTAATCTTATTTAGCGTTAAGTACATGTAAATGTTGCAGCTATATAAGTAGTTCCTTGGGTATTTGCTTTATCTATCAAGGCTTGATCATCAGCACAAGCAATTATATTCCCTTCTAAGTTAAGTTTTGTCGGAAGCTTGGGCCAATTTAGTATAGTGCTAACATCGGTAATATTATTTTCTTTCACGTTTAAATTTACTAATGATGTTAAGCCAGAGAGCGGAGTTAAGTCGTTTACTAAATTTTGACTAAACTCTAAAACATTCAAATTAGCTAAATTTGATAAGGGAGTAAGATCCGCAATTACATTTTCATTGATAAACAATTGTTGTAGTTGCTGTAAATCAGATAGTGGCGAAATGTCGCTGATTTTATTTTTATTTAAAAATAAAATTTGTAATTTAGTAAGGTTTTTAAGTGCAGTTATAGAAGTAACGTCACTATAAGTAAATCTGAGTTCTATTAGAGCGTGGAGGTTGGATAAAGGAGTTAAATCTGTAATATTACTTTTCACTCCGCCAAACTCTGCATTACCTATGTATAACAAGGTTAATTTATTAAGACTTGATATAGGAGTCAGATCGTTTAACCCATTGTTATAAATCATTAGGTTTTCAATAAAAACAAGTTCATCAATACCATCTAAAGAGTTAATGTTTTTATTTGGACAATCAACAACTTTAATCTCATTAATTAATGTGTCCCCTGGATAAGTAAGAGCTAAGCAATCGGTTAAATTACTATCTGAAAAAGTTATTGAATTCAATTTATGTGCAATGAAGTTTGGGTCAAGGGGGTCCATATCATCTTCATTATCAGCACCATCGCCGTCAATATCTGGGTCAGAATTATCACCTACACCATCGTCGTCTAAATCTGAGGTTTCACTACTATCCAAAGGGAAAGCGTCATCGTCATTATTAACATTGTCGCCGTCTATATCTGGATCGATATCATCTGCAATACCGTCGCCATCAAGATCAGCAACCATGACTTCAGGTTTACTTGAACTACCTCCACCACAACCATTGAGTGAAGTAGCTAAAATAAATAGCAGAAATATTTTTAAGGCATTATTCTTCATGCTCATCCTTGCATAAGTATATTGGTATTCAGGAAATGCATTCCTTCCCCTAAAGTTAACTATAGTAAAAAAATCAATTATGTTCTTATAGTTAGTTACATTTTTGTTAAAAAATCTGCTAAATTGGACAAATCAAAAAAAATAATAAAAGAATTAAGGATAGTTACTTGCTTAAAGTAATAGGTTGCAGATGGAATTTGCCTTTAATTGGAAGATTTATAAACTAATATGACATTTTTCAAAAACATAACAACACTACTCTCTTTTTTCATCTTAACGTTAGTTTCTAATGCTAGTTTGGCTGAATCTAATGTAAAAACAGTACTTGTAGATGGCAGTGAAGATGGCACTTCAATTCATCAATCTATTCAATATTTAGTAGATAAGGATTCTGAATTAAGTGTATTACAAGTTTCTCAATCTCACGCTTTTAAATCGGTTTCAGATTTAAATAATGAAAACTCATGGCTAGGAAAGGTAGAAGGGTCGGTATGGACTCGAGTGATCCTTAAGAACCCAACACAGCAAGCCATCGAAGTGAATTTTGAATATCCTTTTATTCAACCTTCTACTGTGTACTTACATGCAAGAACTTTTTTAAGTAACAATAAATTTATCACCAAAGAATCTGATATTAGAAAAACTAGCAATAACCGCGCAATAGCAACCCCACGTTTAAGCATACCTTTAAGTTTGCAGCCAGGTGAAAGTAAAGAAGTGCTCCTTGAAACCTTCAGCGATATTGCAACACCAAGGTTTTCATCTTTTCGTATTTGGTCGACTAAATCATTAGTAAAAGCATCAAATATAGAGCACATAATTTTTGGTATGGTGATTAGCTTTACCCTGCTTTCAGCCATTGCAAGTATAGTTTTATATAGATTTTTAAAAGAAAAGTTCTTTATTTGGTATAGCTTATTTGCCGTAAGTTCTATACCGGTTTTAGGTTTAACTACGGGCATTTTAAACTTATATGTTCCGAATCTTGATTACCATCCTTTAGGTACTATTTCGATGGTGGTAATGATGGCAGCAGGTGTGCAATTTATACGTGCATATAGTAACGCTGCTTATCATTCAATTAAAGCCGACAAGCTACTGCATTTAACCCTAACTTTGGTATTAGCCGCTTTACCATTAGCAATTATTGGTTTCCATGATTTAGCGATGCAAATACAACAGTTAGCAATATTTATTTTCCCTGTTGCAATCATTACAGCAATTTATTGTGGTGTATTAGGCGAAAAGCAAATGTCGACTATGGTGTTGGCAAAAATATTATTTTTTATCACACTAATGGTGACTAACTTACAAGCTTGGGGTTGGATAAAGCCAACTTACGGCCTAGTCTTCTTGCCTACAATTGGTATGGTTGCACAGTTAACTTGTTTAATTTGGGCTATGTATTGCAAAGCTCGTACTCATTATTTTGAAGGCTCACTAGAAGATCAAAATACAATCACAGATGCTTACCAACAGGCTTACGCGCTACAAGAACAAGTTAAAGAGCAAAATCAAATGCTCAAAACAGCGAAAGAGCAAGCAGAGTTTGAAGCCAGAACCGATATGCTTACGCATTTGCCAAATCGTCGAGCTTTCATGAACCTTGCTAAGATGGCCATAGCTCAAGCATCTCGCCAAAATAAGCCTTTATCTTTTATAGCTTTTGATATCGATAACTTTAAGCAAATCAACGATCAGTATGGTCACCCTGCTGGTGATGAAACCTTAAAGGTTTTTGCTGAGCTTACTCGAGAAATCATCCGCGCTAGTGATTTTTGTGGCCGAATTGGCGGCGAAGAGTTTATGATTGGCTGTCATAATAATCGCATTGGCGATGCGCATTACTTAGCGGAGCGCTTACGCAAGTCGATTGAAGATTGTGTTATAAAGTTTGATGACTTTGAGTTTTCAACAACGGTAAGTGTTGGTATTGCCGAAGTGGTTGATGGTGATGACTTAGAGGCTGTCATTAAAAAATCAGATGAAGCTATGTATATTTCTAAAACTCAGGGTAAAAACAAAGTTACTCATTACGCTGCGTAGGCTATAGTTGTAGCTAGATTATTTACCGAATAGTGACTTGGTTATGTCTCTAGAAGCCATTACGAAACAATTAAAATCATTAAACCAATCAATCCCTCCTGTTGAGTTGTGGGATCCTCCTTATTGTGGAGAAATGGATATTGTCATAAAAGCCAATGGTGATTGGTTTTATAATGGCTCCATTATCAGCCGCCTCAGATTAGTTAAGCTATTCGCTTCTGTGATCAAAAAAGAAGAGGAGGATTATTTTTTAGTAACCCCTGTTGAAAAAATCAAAATAAAGGTCGAAGACAAACCTTTTGTTATTACCAATTGGCAATGGCTCGAAGATTTAAGTCCTGCTACGATCAAGTTAACCACTAATCTCGGTGATTCAATTTTATTATGTGATGAACATCCACTGGAATGCGATAGTGAAGGAAATTTGTCGGTAAAAATACGACGTAACTTGTTTGCCAGTGTGCATCGTAATGTGTTTTATCAGTGGGTTGATATAGCTAAGGAAGAAAGCCGCGACCAACAAAAGCAATTAATACTCACTAGTGCTGGTCAAGATTTTATTATCGGTCGTTATAGCGATTAAATAACTCGAGAAAAGCGTTGTTGATTAAGTTTGCTCTTCATATAGATATCGAATGACATACAGATATTTCGTATTAATAAACGGCCTTTAGCAGCAACAACTATCTCATCATCAGTATCGGTTAATAAACCATCCTGCTTAAAAGTATCTAAACTTGCTAAATCCTGAGCAAAATATTGTGCAAAGTTAATATCGTATTGCTTCTCGATTGCACGTTTATCTAGCTTAAAGTTACACATAAGATCTTTAATCACTGTGGCTCTAATAACATCATCTTGAGTAGTCACAATTCCTTTTTCAAGGGCATGACCTTTCTCACTTACAGCTTGGTAATACTCTTTTAAGGTTTTACTATTTTGACTGAAGCTTTGCCCAATTGCACTGATTGATGAGACGCCTAAAGCTAATAGATCACAATCACCTAAGGTTGTATAACCCTGGAAGTTACGGTGCAGAGTGCCCTCTTTTTGAGCTATAGCTAATTCATCAGTTGGTTTGGCAAAATGATCCATACCAATAAAATCATAACCATGCTCAATAAACGATTCTATTGCATATTGCATCAATTCAAATTTCTGCTCGGCATTAGGTAGCCATTCATCTCTTATTTTACGTTGCGCGGCAAAACGACTTGGCATATGGGCGTAGCTAAATAAAGATATACGGTCTGGATCCATAATCTTTACCGCTTTCATGGTATTAGTGAAAGTAGCAACCGTTTGGTGAGGTAAGCCGTAAATTAAATCTAGGTTAATTGACTTAAAGCCAACTTCACGTGCACGTTTTACTAAGTCGGTGATGAACTCTGTCGATTGCTCACGGTTAATTGCTTTTTGTACCTTGCTATCGATATCTTGAACGCCAATACTTAGGCGATTAAATCCTTCATTTACCAGGTGGTCCATTAAATCAAGCTCAATTTCTCTTGGGTCCACTTCAATACTCATTTCCACTTGCTCTGAAAATGTGAATACCGATTTAAGTTTATTAACTAATAAGCTAATTTGCTGTTTAGTTAAAAACGTTGGTGTACCACCGCCCCAGTGCAACTGCTTAACATTATGGCCTTGAAATGATTTAGCTCTTAACTCTATTTCTTTAAATAAATATTGCAGATACTCATCAGCTTTTTCTGAGTGCCTAGTAACTATCTTATTACAGCCACAGTAGTAGCACAGACTATGACAAAAAGGGATATGTACATACAACGAAAGGTCTTTATTGTTAGACTGCTCAATCGCTTCTAGCAAGTCTGAATTAGAAAAGTTTTCGTTAAACTCTAATGCTGTAGGGTACGATGTGTACCTAGGACCGCTAACATTATATTTGTTTAGCAATTCTGGAGAAAACATTTCAGAGTGTTGATGAATTTGTGACATATTAAGAGCCTTTTAAACTTAAGCTAGCAAGTATAAAAGAATGCGCCTAATAAAGTTTGATCAGGCGCAATGATTTAGCAATCAGTTAACAATTGGCGGGCAAAAATAAAGCAGCTCTAGTCAGCACATTGAATACATTTTAAGGCTGCTGGTTGGACTTTAAGGCGAGCAACAGCAATATCTTCACCACAAGTATCACAAATACCGTAACTACCATTATCTATACGAGTAATAGCATTCGATAGCATTTGTATCTCAACTTTTGCTTCCGATTCTAGAGCGTTTAAAACCTCATCATTTTCACGCTCTCTCGCTTGCTCTGCCCAGTCAGCATCACGTCCTTGCGCAAAATCGCCGTGAATAGAACTAACTCGTGCCTGTAATTCAATTATTCTATTGGTAAACTCTTTTTTTAATTGCTCAGACATAAATTACCTCTATATTGCTTATTTTTGTTTTTGCTCTAAGTCTTCTTTAATGGAGCTGGCATAAGTAACTAACAGCTTTGCATCAGCTAAGACCTGTGCTTCTAATTCTTGCTCTATACCCATTCTTTCTAAATCTAACTTTAATCGCTCTTTTTTAGATAAGGCTTTTCTCGCCTCAAGAATCGGCATATGGCTGATTTCGTTATATAACTTAAATATAGCAGGAAATTTGCTGTTCATAATTTCTTTATGCTCAGGCATTGAATCAATAAGAACAGATAAACGCCAACAGCCTTCAGAGATCTCGCATTGTTGCTCATTAACGGCCTTACTAATAAGCACAATACTATCGATTGTCTTAAGGTCTCGAGTTAATTGTTTTTGCTCTTGCTGATCTTTAATAAGCTGTTGCACACGGTTTTGTTCACGTAACTTGAACATTAAAAATGCCGCATAAGCTGCAAGAACAAAAATTATAATGGAAGCAAGAATAAACCAAACCATTAAACTAGTACCTATTCTTTAAAATCTGAAAAGTCATCTTTATCTAAGTGGCTCCAAAGCTCATCTTCATCATCACTTTCTTGAACAATCTCTTCTTCATCTTCAAGACCAAGTTTGCTTATCAGCTCTTGATAACGCTCTAAACTAGCTGTTAGCATTGCTTGCTCTTCTGCAGATAGCACTTCACCATCTTCTTGACGTTCAGCTAAAAGCTGCAGCTCTGTATTATTCTCAATGGCTAATAGTTCCTGCTCAAATAATTCTGTATCATCAGCAACTTTAATTGGCGCAACTAAAGGACGAGAATCTTTAGGCTGCTTTTTTTCTTTCTTAACAGGCTTTGTAGCTATACCTAAATCAATTGGCTTCTTACTACCAATGCGCGGATCTTTAGGTTGTGTATTTTCTACAACTACACGAGGCTTGTTTGCTACTTGCTGACGAGTACCCGCTTTATTACCCGTACTTTTACGAGCTCTAGGAGTTCTCTCTTCAACTGTAGTTTTATCAGCTTTAGGTAGGTTTATCCAACCTGGCTTACGAGATTTTTTTTTGCGTGACATAGGTTTTCTTAAGTTACATATAATTGCTTATATTTTACGCTAAAAATAAGGAAAACTGTTAGTTATTGATCAAATTCTTACAAGAAAAATAAACAAAAAAAAAGAGAGCAATAAATGCTCTCTTTCTTCGACAAATTCTTTTGTCTATGTTCTGGTATATCCAGCCCTGAACCTATCCTTGCACACTATCCCTATCGTTTGATACGTTTCCATACTTTGTTTTTTATTTTCGGTCTTCCTGACACCTTATTGTCTATCCATAAAGCCCGTTAAGGCATACTATCCAATGTATTAAGGTTATCCTAACCTTTTACTAGCACTCCATTGTGCAATCCATTTAGCGTCCGTACTTGATATTCCATATGTTAATTTGATTTCTATATAAAGCTACATCCTGTAACTGAAATTAATTCTACTTTAGTTACAAATAGTTACAATGTACTAAAATTACATTTTATAAATAAATCACACAACACATAGATAACCTATTGATTTAATTATCTTTACACTATATAGATTAGTTATTCACCATTAAAACAATGGTCAATGTCTCACAAATATAATCATAGTTATACCCAATAACCTACAAAAATATAAATTGAATTATTACAAGTGAACTGTTTAATTAATGGGGTAAAACTATTTGAATTAAATTAGGGCAGACACACTTTTTGGGACGGTACCCACTAATCAAGTTGATCTGACCCTCTTGATTGATACAAATATTAAATTTAGAAAACAAAAAAGCCTGCTCGAAAGCAGGCTTTAATAATGATGGTGGAGGGAGGTGGATTCGAACCACCGAAGGCTGAGCCGTCAGATTTACAATCTGATCCCTTTGGCCACTCGGGAACCCCTCCAATGAAATACGCAATGCGTTATTTCGAAATAGGAGCCTAGCGATGACCTACTCTCACATGGGAACCCCCACACTACCATCGGCGCTACTGCGTTTCACTTCTGAGTTCGGCATGGGATCAGGTGGTTCCACAGTGCTATTGTCGCTAGACAAAAACATGTACAATTTTGAAAGCTGTATTAATGACTTACTCAAGTCGTATTCTTTAATGCGTGAATGTGTTTCCACATTTTCTTTGTCAGACCATACAGCCTCAAACGAAAACCGCTTGGGTGTTGTATGGTTAAGCCTCACGGGCAATTAGTATCAGTTAGCTCAATCCCTCACAGGACTTACACACCTGACCTATCAACGTTGTAGTCTCCAACGACCCTTTAGGGGACTCAAAGTCCCAGTG
>NZ_VKDD01000035.1 GCF_007097525.1 Thalassomonas sp. M1454 | reverse complement strand
AACGAACGTTTATAACCTCTTTAACAATTAGTTATCATGCAATTTGTGTGGGCACTCACATTGATGTTGATTTTACATAGCTACTTAGTAGCAAATTAACTTAATGATGAATGAACACACAAAACGACTTAATTAGTCTTAGGATTAATTATGGTTTTATGTAAAAAGTCTTAATCTTCGGATTAAGCAAATTCAGAATTCATTGAGCCGAATCACTTGTTGATTCAAAAACACTTTTTAATTGAAGAGTTTGATCATGGCTCAGATTGAACGCTGGCGGC
>NZ_VKDD01000034.1 GCF_007097525.1 Thalassomonas sp. M1454 | reverse complement strand
GGAAACGCGTAGTCGATGGGAAACAGATTAATATTTCTGTACTTCTATATATTGCGAAGGAGGGACGGAGAAGGCTAAGCAAGCATGGCGCTGGTTGTCCATGTGAAAGTATGTAGGTTGGGAGTTTAGGTAAATCCGGACTCCTAAGACTGAGATACGAGACGAGGCTCTACGGAGCTGAAGTTGTTGATGCCATACTTCCAGGAAAAGCTTCTAAGCTTCAGATATATAGGAACCGTACCCCAAACCGACACAGGTGGTTAGGTAGAGAATACTAAGGCG
>NZ_VKDD01000033.1 GCF_007097525.1 Thalassomonas sp. M1454 | reverse complement strand
CCTGCCGCCAGCGTTCAATCTGAGCCATGATCAAACTCTTCAATTAAAAAGTGTTTTTGAATCAACAAGTGATTCGGCTCAATGAATTCTGAATTTGCTTAATCCGAAGATTAAGACTTTTTACATAAAACCATAATTAATCCGAAGACTAATTAAGTCGTTTTGTGTGTTCATTCATCATTAAGTTAATTTGCTACTAAGTAGCTATGTAAAATCAACATCAATGTGAGTGCCCACACAAATTGCATGATAACTAATTGTTAAAGAGGTTATAAACGTTCGTT
>NZ_VKDD01000032.1 GCF_007097525.1 Thalassomonas sp. M1454 | reverse complement strand
ACGATGTGGAAAGGCATAGACAGCTAGGAGGTTGGCTTAGAAGCAGCCACCCTTTAAAGAAAGCGTAATAGCTCACTAGTCGAGTCGGTCTGCGCGGAAGATGTAACGGGGCTAAACTATGCACCGAAGCTGCGGATTCATCTTAGGATGAGTGGTAGGGGAGCGTTCTGTAAGCCGTTGAAGGTGAATCGTAAGGTTTGCTGGAGGTATCAGAAGTGCGAATGCTGACATGAGTAACGATAAGGGGAGTGAAAAACTCCCCCGCCGAAAGACCAAGGTTTCCTGTCC
>NZ_VKDD01000031.1 GCF_007097525.1 Thalassomonas sp. M1454 | reverse complement strand
GTGAATACATAGCGTTAGGAGGCGAACCGGGAGAACTGAAACATCTAAGTACCCCGAGGAAAAGAAATCAACCGAGATTTCCTTAGTAGCGGCGAGCGAACGGGAATTAGCCCTTAAGCGGTTTGTACATTAGTGGAATGTGCTGGAAAGCACAGCGATACAGGGTGATAGCCCCGTACACGAAAATAAACTTACCGTGAAATCGAGTAGGTCGGGACACGAGAAATCTTGACTGAATATGGGGGGACCATCCTCCAAGGCTAAATACTCCTAACTGACCGATAGTGAACCAGTACCGTGAGGGAAAGGCGAAAAGAACCCCTGTGAGGGGAGTGAAATAGAACCTGAAACCGCATACGTACAAGCAGTGGAAGCCGGATTTAGTCCGGTGCCTGCGTACCTTTTGTATAATGGGTCAGCGACTTATGTTCTGTAGCAAGGTTAACCGAATAGGGGAGCCGTAGCGAAAGCGAGTGTTAACTGCGCGTTTAGTTGCAGGGCATAGACCCGAAACCCGGCGATCTACC
>NZ_VKDD01000030.1 GCF_007097525.1 Thalassomonas sp. M1454 | reverse complement strand
TGGGACTGAGACACGGCCCAGACTCCTACGGGAGGCAGCAGTGGGGAATATTGCACAATGGGCGAAAGCCTGATGCAGCCATGCCGCGTGTGTGAAGAAGGCCTTCGGGTTGTAAAGCACTTTCAGTTGTGAGGAAAGGTTAGTAGTTAATAACTGCTAGCTGTGACGTTAGCAACAGAAGAAGCACCGGCTAACTCCGTGCCAGCAGCCGCGGTAATACGGAGGGTGCGAGCGTTAATCGGAATTACTGGGCGTAAAGCGTGCGTAGGCGGTTTGTTAAGCAAGATGTGAAAGCCCCGG
>NZ_VKDD01000003.1 GCF_007097525.1 Thalassomonas sp. M1454 | reverse complement strand
CGTTCTAAACGAACGGTGAACGTATAAAAAGCAGCCTAATGGCTGCTTTTTTTGTGTGAAATAAAGGTGTTTAGGTAAGTGATATGTAATGTTTGTAATCTGCCTATGTTGTTGTATTTAAAGGGAATAGATAATTAATAGAAGATTTATAAATGTTTATTTGAGAGTAACTAGATTGCAGTGGTGGTTAAAGTCCTTTAATTATAGGGTAAGAAAAAATTTAAGCTCGCGTTAGCGCGGGTAATTAAGTTAATAACCCAGACGAACAATAATAAGAAACGTCATTAGCAAAGTAGGAAGAGAAATGAGTTTGACTCCAAAATTAAGAAAATTGATATACGGTAGTGGTTTAGTTGCTACTACATTATTAACCGGCTGTGGCGGCGGTGGTGGCGGTGGCTCTGCTACGCCTGAGGCACCAGCTAATGTTGCTCCTACTGTAGCTATTGCAGGAGCTAACCAGTCGCTTGAAAAGAAAACTATCGAAATGGCAGCAAATGCTAGTGATCTAGATGGTACAATCGCAAGCTTTTCTTGGTCTGTAGATAATCCTGCAGTCGAGTTAACTGGTGCAGACTCTGCCAATATTAGCTTTGTAGCTCCAAGTGTCGAAGAAAATTTGGAATTTGTTATAACGCTTACTGTTACCGATGATGATGGTGCAACAGCTACAAGTTCATTAGTCTTTACCAGTAAGCCAATTAAAAAGAGCCTTTTTATCCAAGGTTTAGTTAAAGATGAAAAAATTACCTATGCAGATGTAACTCTTGAAATTGGTGATGAGTCGTTTAATGTAAGAGCTGACAGCCAAGGTACATATTCTATTGACTTAGAAGTTGATGAACGCAACTTCGACAATTTAGTTAAAATTACCGCATTAGGTACTGAAGATAAGCATGCAGGTGTTAAACTGATTTCATTGCTTGAAAGTTTTAATACAGTAAAAGCAAGTGAAACGTCTCAAGAATTTGTTCTTGCTAATAACTATTTTGGTGTAAATGTTACTAACGTAACTACCGCTGAATATGTGCTATTAAAAAGATTAAACAATGGCAACGAAATAACTACTGAAGCACGTTTACATGAACTTCAACAGCTACTTGCTGCTGATTTTAAACAAATACAAGAGTTAGCTTCAGTTCTAAAGGTAGTTATTGATAACCCAGATTACGATTTACCTGAAGCAGTTTCTGATACTTTGGAGTTGTTGAACAACAATGAAGTTTATACTCAAGTTTTAAGTGAAATTAATAGTGATCCAGAGCTTATAGCAACTACTATTCTTGAGATTTGGGGTGACCACGATTTAGTTGAGTTTCCTGACACAGACGGCGACGGTATTTTAAATATTTGTGATCCAGCTAACCCAACACCAAATACTTGTGATCCTGATTTTGATAATGATGGTTATTTAAATGAAGTTGATTTTTACCCTCTTGATAAGAATAAATATGCACCAACTATTGGCGCGCTAACCTTTAGACCAGATCCTGGGAGAAATTCATCTAGATTTAGACACTGTATTACTTATACGGCTAATGTGGTTTATGGTGTCGATGGTTCCGATCTAGATGATACTTCTATTCTAGAAATTAAAGATCTAGATTGTAGTGAGTTTAAAGAAATGACTCATACAGATAATCTACAATATTTTACACACCTGAACTCTATTAGCTTCAAAAATGCTCAACTTACAGACCTTAGCGTGTTAGCAGAATTAACAAACCTGAAAAGCTTGTCAATTCAAAATATGCCTGAATTAGTAAATTTTGATTTTTTAACAAACTTAACTAATTTGGAAAAATTAGATCTAACAGGGTCAAAGTTTAATAATCTTGGTGCTTTAGTTGGTTTAACAAAACTTAGTAACTTAAATTTGAATGGTGCATTAGTGAGTGATTTAACGAGCTTATCTAGCTTAGTTAATTTAAATAGCTTAGATGTGTCATACACACAAGTTTCAGATTTAACATTTACAGAATCAATGACTAACTTAAGCTCTTTGTATGCACATAACTCAAATGTACAAACACTTCCTGATTTCACTAAATTAGTTAAATTAAATGATGTAAGTTTTTATGATAATAATATTGTTGATATCTCGCCACTTGCAAACTTAGTCGCTTTCACTTCATTAGATTTACACGGAAATAAGATTAAAAACCTTAATCCTTTGTCATCTTTAACTAGCTTACAAACGTTGAATTTAAGTGATAATGATATTAATTCATTGGCAGGCATTGAAGCTCTTACAGAGTTAACTTCGTTAAGTTTAAATATTAACCCTATTACAGATTTTAGTGCTCTTTCATCTTTAACTAAGCTTGAAGCTCTAAACCTCTCTGAAACTGGCGTATCTGATTTAAGTATCATCGAAGCTAGCACTGCATTAACTTACTTAGACGTTTCAAATAACACTATAGTTGAAACAGAAGTTGATCCACAAACACAAGAAGAAACTGTTACTGTGATTTCTTCTTTGACAGATGTTTCACCTTTGGCTGTGCACACTAACTTAACAACCCTGTTAGCCAATAATAATACCATTGATAATTTTAATAGTTTAAACACACTGATTAACTTACAAAGACTAAACCTGTCAGCTAATGAAATCGTTGAAGTTTCTGCTGTAGCTTCTATGGCCGCTTTAGAAAGATTGTATTTAAATGCAAATAATATAAGTGACCTTACTGATTTACTTGAAGCGACTACTTTACCACTTACATTACACATTGCTGGTAACCCACATTCATGTGAGCAGAATAACTGGTTAAAGGAAAAAGCAGAATCATTGTCTTTGGTTAGTGATTTTGTGGGCAACGAAGAATGTAAGGAGCCTGTGTTACGAGATGCGATTACTAATAAACCAGTGTCAGCTATTTTCAAAAGAGAAGTTCTTAATTTATCGCGCTCTGGCGGTTCAACCAATTTAGGTGAAATTGATATGGTAGCCTGTATTGGCGCAATGTGGAATGGTTATCCTCTATGTTGGGAGTCAAATTCAGCAACATCTAATACACCTGTTTGTAGTGCAGAAGAAAATGCAACACAGATGATTTGTAAGGATACTGGTTGGGATCTATATGAATACCCTGTAAACTCGGGTAAAAAATGGAAGATTGCTGAATGGTCATTAGAGTTTGATAGCTCAATTCCAGCAGGTAATGTGTTCAGAGATAGCTTTGAAAGACGTTTAATCTTAACTATCTTACATACAGACTATGCTCGTATATACAATGGCAACGGTGATGAATTTGATGTATGTCCATCAATTGGTGAAGGACAATATCAATGTACTATTACAGGCGATCACTTCGAGGGTGAAATTAGTTGGGTACAAGACTTCCCAAATGCTCACTTCCCTCGTTGTAGTGCTCAAGCTGGTAGTTCAATCGCAACTTGTACTCCGGGCGCATCTCCTGATGCATTGCTTAATGCTGCATATAATGGTGTGATCCCAGAGTTAGATGATAGTCAAAGCTTTGAAGTTGATTTTAGTAAAATTAGAATAGTTCCATTTTCTGAACGTTCAACACCTGTAGAGTGTGAAGACGATATATGTCAACCTTAATAGCTTGATAATTTATTAAATACAAATTAACAAACCCCATCATTTGATGGGGTTTTTATTTGGGGTTTATTTAACTACAGAGTTATGAACAGTAGCTTATAACTTTTTAAATTATATTTGTGTATATTAACTAGGTGCTCTGCTCACCGAATTTGTCACCATCATGGTAGGTGCTTTAATACCATGTTTTCTAAACTCTTTATTTACTCTTAAAGTAATATCTGTTTCTAGTGCTTTCTCGTATTTAGTATCAAGTACATAAACTTTTAAAGTAAGCTTGTAAGCAATAAAGTTATTGGTTAATACCTGGGTAATTAATACATTGATTGGTTTGTTTAAATAAGCAAATTTACTTAATGCCGCACATTCACGAATGGTCGATTGCGCTTGCTCTAAGTCTTCATCAATACCAATATGAAAATTAATCGCCACTTGCATATCTAACTCACCATAGTTACCACATGAAGTTAATTGCGTTAAAAACGTGTTGTTTGGAATAGTAATGACATTATCATCTAAGGTAGTCATTTTTACCGAACGTAAACCAATAGAGGTAACATCGCCGTACTCCCCAGAAAATAACACTCTATCGCCCACCTGAAATGGTCTATCGAACATGATGATTATGCCGGCTACCACTGACGCGGCTAAATCTTTCATGGCAAAACCAAAGGCTACCGCTAAAGTACCACCAAGGATTGCCAGCAATTCTTTACTAAACTCAAAACTCATCATTACCGCGGTTGTAATGGCAAAGAAATAGCTGAGGAATTGGAAAAACACTAAGGCTTTTTGTAATAGTAAACGGCGTTCAGCAAATACTTCACTTAAGTCATTTACTATGGTTTTAGTTACCTTTAATACCGCCCAAACCACAATAAATAGGATAACCGACATAAATAAACCAGCCGGTTTTACCACTTGTGCAAGGGTTGTGATCACTTGCAATTCTTCCTGATTTGGAATTTGTGCAAGTGCAGGGTTTGAAACCATCCAAGTTGTGAGAACTAGGAAAAAGGCTTTAATAAATTTTATTTTATTAGCTAACATGAATGCAGTCCTCTAGCGGGTAAGTAAGTTTTGACGAGCAAGGTATTTAGACACAGTGCGATACCACAGCCAGCTGACTTGATAACGACCATTAACTTGTTCAATGATGCCTTGGGCTACACAAGCGGCAATGGCACTATTTACCACTAAGCCATGTAAACGTAGGTTTTGAATAATGTCTTGCACACCACATCGACCAAATTGACTAATAACGCGCAGGACTAACAAGGTGTTAATTTCGAATGCTTCAATTATATGGCTGTCAGGGTATGAAGGTAGCTTAGCAATGAGTTTGTCATTATCTATGATTAATGAGTCAGCTAAAGTACGACAAGCGATTGCCGGATTACCATCAGCATAACCCCAAATAATACGGTATACGCCCGCCTTATTACGTTGCTCTATGGTACCGTCTTCAATATCGGCCAGTTGTCTTGGAATGATTAAATTACTGTAATCAATTTCAATTTCAGCCTCCAGACAGCGTTTATCAAATAATTGACAAATTTGCTCTTCAGACCATTTTTTCAATTCAATTTTCTTAGCAAAGAAACCTGTAGCAATACCTAAAGCGTTGAATAACTTCCACGAGCTACTAGTGTATGTCATTACCCATAAGCCCAGACCTTTGAGTTCATTAACCCAACCAAATAAGCGGCGGATTTCTCGTTGACCACTGGTATCAGGGGTAAGCATACGGTGACAATTATCAAGTAAGAATAGGTCAATCTCTTGCTCTTGTAGTGCCTTGATAATTTCAGAAGTTTTTACGTTTTCACTGTCAATACCAAGCTGCTCTTTAACTGACTTAATTACATCATCAAAGTCTTCATTACAGTTAACCACTAGCGATTTAGGGTATTGTTGAGTAATTTCCTTAAGTAAATGAGTTTTACCTATACCACGTTCACCAATAACGGCAATATGGCTACGCTCATCTGAGTTTGCCATTTTAACAATAGACTCAACCGGGCCTTCAAAAACAGAGTCAATTTGAGTGCCTAAACCATCAATGAATATTTTGCGTTTGTCATCATCTAAGCTGGCTAAGTCTTTACTTTTCTCAAGTAATTCACTGTTGTCGTTAAGTAGCTTTTTACGGTAAATCTCGGCTGTGATCCTACGGCCCGATTCAACTTTTGAAATTAAGCTTAAGAAAAACTTAGTTAAAAAGAAGTAGATCACGAACAATAGGGCAATGTTGGCATTGATAAAGCCACGCGAGCCGGTGCGAACTTCAATAAGTTTACGGATAAAGTTAGGTGTATCTCTTTCTTCATCGGCATAAGTAAAGCAGTCTTGGCGCCATTGAAAAATAAAGAATACGTAAACAGGCAATAATAAGATTAAGAAAATAGTTTCTAACCAGCTAAATATGGTGCCGTTGGCAATAAATATTGCGGTTAACTCGAACGAAAGCTTATACCAACCGCACCACCAAATAACCCACTTTAACGATGCTGATTGTTTTTTACTGATGCCTTTAAGGACATTTTGCTTACCGCGTTCAATCATCTTACTAACGAAGGTAAAAGCAAAGAAGGTAAGTGATAACCAAAGGGCGACAGTACCAACTACTTCAATAATAATTGGGATTTGTAGAATGTCGATATTAGCCAAAATAAAGTTAATAAATAATAACCATTCTAATGGCTTGCGAGTGTGTTCGAAGTACCATATAGCACGAGCAGCCTTCATTTTTAAAGCTGAACGAGGGCGCGATGACATGATCTTTTGGCGTTGTTCTGCTAAACCAGTTTTTGCCCACTTACGCCATAGCCTAAATACAATAATGGCAAACAGTAAAAAGCCGATATTAATAACTATATCTAATGGCGCTACTTCAAAGCGAGCAGGGATCTCTAAGGTACGTTGAAATGTCGCTTTAGTAATAATTAATAATTGTAGTTGTACATAGCTTGCTTCTAACTTAGCTTCGGTTATACCATTTAACTTACTGCTGGTAAGTAATGCTCTGAATTCTTCGGTTGCTTCATTAAAAATTTGTTGGCGCAGTAGATAGAAGTTTTTGATTTCACGTACGCGGCTGAAGATATCTTGAAATTGCGCATCATTTTGCATTTGACTCATTAGTTTTAAGTCAACACCATCGCTGTTCATTATGGCGTATAGCTGCTCGGTCTTTTGGGTAAGCACCGGTCGTAAACGAGCATATAACTCTTCGTAGTCATCAGCACTACGACTTAGGCTAGCGATTTTATCTTTTAAGTCGTAAAACTCGGCTTCAAAGCTCTCAAGGCTGTTCTCTTCTAATAAAGTTAAATCAACAGGCTCCGCTTCATTGGCAGTGACAGGCTCTTCAACGACGGCATTTTCATTTGCCTCTTGCTCAGGAGTTACTTCCAATAAAGCATCATCGGCTGACTTGTCTTGTGTATTGGACTCTGTAGGTGCTTTTTCAGGTGCTCCTTCAGATGTTTGGGCATTAGAGCTTTCATTTTGAACAGCAACAGTCTCTTGGGTAGCCGTTTCACTACTTGTAACTTCAGTCTCTGGCGCAATGTTTTCTTCAGCTAATACTTGTGGCGCAGCAAAAACATTTAACATTAGTACTAACATTAAACTGCTTACCGATAGAGCTGATAAGTAGGTCTTTTTAACCTTATTTACAATCATATAAATCTCTTAGACATTTCTTCTATGTTCACATTATGGTTTATATGGCTAATTTATCTAGTTAGAACATGTAAAATTTGTTAGTAAAATGTTATGCGCTACAGTGGCTTAGAGTTTGGATGAGTGAATTTTAGGCATAAAAAAACTCGGTATAACCGAGTTTTTAGAAGAAATTTTAATTAGTGTTTTTATTTATAATAGCTTAAACACTTTTCAACTTCGTTTTTAGAGCCAAGAATTACCTCAACACGCTGATGGATGTCAGTAGGCTCTATTTCCATGATTCGTCCTGTGCTGGTAACACTTAAACCACCCGCTTGCTCAACTAAGAAGCTCATTGGGTTTGCTTCGTACATTAAACGTAGCTTATATGGCTTATTAGGATCTCTGTTATCACTTGGGTAAGTAAATATACCGCCACGAACTAATAGTCTATGTACATCACCAACCATAGCCGCAATCCAGCGCATGTTAAAGTTTTTCTCTCGCGGACCTTCTTTACCTAATAATAAATCAGCGATGTAATTTTTCATTGGTTGCTGCCAACTACGCTGGTTTGACATATTAATAGCAAACTCTGCTGTATCTTCAGGTATTTTAACGTTACGTTCAGTAAGCATGTAACTACCGTGAGTTTTATCTAAGGTATAAAAATGAGTACCTTTACCCGTAGTAAGCGCTAACACTGTTGATGGACCATATAAAACATAACCGGCACATACTTGTTTAGTACCAGGTTGTTTAAACATATCAGGATCAGCAGCTTTCATGCCTTCAGGCGCTTCCATAATAGAAAAGATAGTGCCAATTAATGAGTTAATCTCGATGTTCGAGCTACCATCAAGAGGATCAAATGAAACAATATATTTTCCTGTTTCGTGTCCTGCTACTGAAGTTTCTTCTTCTTCTGATGAAATTGCTTTTACAAAACCAGATTCTAAAGTGATATCTTTGAACAATTGGTTAGATACCACATCTAACTGCTTTTGTATCTCACCTTGAATATTTTCATCTAAAGTGGAACCTAATACCCCACTTAATTGACCTTGACCAACACGGAAAGAGATTTCTTTGGTGGCGGCAAGGATGGTTTTGATAAGAGAAATAAGGTCTAGAGGAACATTGTCTTCGCGTAGGGCTGGTGCAATTCGTTGCATTGTAATACCTAAGGTTTTGTAATTTTATAAGGAATTAGAGCAAACATTGTACTAAAAAAATCTAAAGAACACTAAGGAAAATAGTTAATTTGATAGTGAATAAAAATATTTCATATAAGTTAAACTAATTCACCTATAAATATTGTATATTTAGTGGCAGATAATAATTATAAATATTCAAATTTGGATTGAATCAAATGAACACCGCTAAAATATCAATTTTTCTACTCTTAACAAGCCTTTTGTTTTCTTTTAATAGCTTTGCTGGGGATAAATTTTTTGACAATAAAACCCTACATCAAGGTTATATTCCTTTCTACATTGACGAAGAAACTGGCAAAGTATTTCTTGAGCTAACTAATTTTAATCAAGAATTTTTATTTCAAAGTAGTTTGCCACACGGTATTGGCTCAAATGATATTGGTATTGATAGAGGCCAGCTAGGCGATACTCGCTTAGTGCAATTTGAACGAGTTGGTAATAAAGTTTTTTTACGTCAAAAAAATAGCTATTATCGCGCCGACAGTCAAAATGAGTTAGAGCGCCAAGCCATTGATGAAGCATTTGCAAGTTCAATTATTTGGGGCTTTAAAGTTGAACAGGTAATTAATGGCAAAGTATACATAGATTACACGCCGTTTTTATTATCTGATATTCATAATTTAGCGTTACGGTTAAAAGATAGTAAACAAGGTAACTTTGCTATTGATGCAACCCGCAGTGGCTTATACGCAAAGCGCAGTAAAGCATTTGTCGATAATACCGAACTAGAGGCCATTATTACCTTTAAAGGTACAGGAGCTGGTCAATACCTTCGCTCTGTTACGCCTGATGCTAGCGCAGTTACCGTTAATATGCACCACTCGTTAATCCGCCTACCTGATAACAACTATAAAACGCGAAAATTCCATCCTTACTCAGGTATGTGGTCGGTAGAATATGCTGACTACGCGAGTGCCATTGATGAGTCACTTATACAACGTGTGATCCCAAGGCATCGTTTAAACAAAAAAGATCCTAGTGCCGCAATTAGTGAAGCAGTGGAGCCAATTATTTATTATTTAGATCCTGGTGTGCCGGAGCCTGTTCGCTCTGCTTTACTTGATGGCGCAGCTTGGTGGGATCAAGCATTTGCTGCTATTGGTTATAAAGATGCGTTTCAAGTAAAAATGCTGCCAGCAGATGCCGACCCTATGGATGTGCGTTATAACGTAATTCAATGGGTACACAGAGCAACTCGCGGTTGGTCGTATGGCTCTTCTGTGATTGACCCTAGAACTGGTGAAATATTAAAAGGCCATGTAACGCTAGGCTCTCTGCGAGTGCGTCAGGACTACCTTATTGCGTTAGGTCTAACCTCACCATTTACTAATGCAAACACCGATACTAGCGCACAAAAAGAAATGGCACTTGCCCGTATTCGTCAACTGTCTGCACATGAAGTGGGGCATACCCTTGGCATAGCCCATAATTTCTCTGCTAGTGTTAATAATCGCGCCTCGGTTATGGATTATCCACACCCTCTAGTAAAAATTACTAATGGCGAAATCGACTTATCTGACGCCTATAGCAAAGATATTGGCGACTGGGATAAACACGTTATTGCTTATGCGTATGGTGAGTATGGTAATAATGAATCTGAGCAATTAGCCGCATTAATAAAAGATACTAAAGCTAAAGGATTGCTGTATATGTCAGATCCTGATGCTCGTCCTAAATCAGGCGCGGATGGTCATGGACACTTATGGGACAATGGTAGTGATGCCATTATTGAGTTAGATAATGTTTTGGCCGTTCGAGCTAAAGCGCTTAATAATTTTGGTCGCAATTCAATTGCAGATGGCACGCCATATTCTGAACTGGAAAAAAGTTTAGTACCTATTTATAACTTTCATCGTTACCAAGTTGAAGCTGTGGCTAAGCTAATTGCCGGTGTCGACTACTCTTATGCAATAAAAGGTGAAGATGCACAGCCGCAAAAAACGGTGATTGCCAAGCAGCAAAAAGCCGCGTTAGACGCACTTTTAAATACATTATCGAGCGATATTTTAACGCTATCAGATGATATTATTTCAATAATTCCGCCTAAGGCTTATGGCTTTTATCGTGACCGAGAAAGTTTCAGCTCAAATACCGGTTTAACGTTTGATCCTATAACCGCGGCGCAGGCCAGTGCTAAGCATAGCTTGTCATTATTACTTAATGAGCAGCGCCTTGCGCGTTTAGCCCAGCAACATGCTATGGATAAACAACAGTTATCAGTTGCCCAGTTAATTACCGAGTTATTTGCTACAACAATAAAACAGCCAGCACAAACCGAGTTAAAGCTATTAGTACAGCAACGAGTTAATCAACAAGTGCTCGATAGTGTATTAGCGCTTTATCACAGTAATAGCGTGGTGGCGGAAGTTAAAACTACGGTTTATGGGCAATTACTTAGCTTAGATAAATGGTTAAAGTCGATGTCTAACTATCACCAAAAATCGAACCCTTTATACGCTCAATACCAATTATTAAGCAAACAAATTCAATTTAGTTTAGAGCAGGGTAAAGTGATTCAAACTCCTGCACCGGTAAGCTTACCGCCGGGTTCGCCAATTGGCTCTAATTTGTAGATTATGCTCTAACTACTAACTAGGAAAGATACGGATAAATGACAAAACATGTTCATATACTAGGTATTTGCGGTACCTTCATGGGAGGCATTGCTGCCATAGCGAAACAACTTGGCTTTCGAGTTTCCGGTTGTGATGCCAATGTTTATCCGCCAATGAGCACTCAGCTTGAAGAGCTTGGCATTGAGCTGATGCAAGGTTATGACACTAAGCATTTAGCCGACGAACCTGACATGGTTATTGTTGGCAATGCTATGTCTCGTGGCAACCCTATGGTTGAGTATGTTATGGCTCGTAATATCCCATATATTTCAGGGCCGCAATGGTTGTTAGAAAACGTGTTAAAAGACAGATGGGTACTCGCTGTTGCTGGCACCCATGGCAAAACCACAACGAGCTCGATGCTTGCTTGGATCTTAGAATACGGCTTATTAACTCCTGGTTATTTAATTGGTGGTGTACCGCAAAATTTTGATACTTCTGCAAGGCTTGGTAACTCACCATTTTTTGTTATTGAAGCCGATGAATACGACACCGCATTTTTTGATAAACGCTCTAAGTTTGTGCATTACCGTCCGCGTACATTAATCATGAATAATTTAGAGTTTGACCATGCCGATATTTTTGACTCGATTAAAGATATTCAAAAGCAGTTTCATCATGTTGTGCGTATGGTACCTAATAATGGTTTATTACTTGCGCCTAAGCATGATGATTATCTTGCACAAACCATTGCTATGGGTAGTTGGACGCCCATCGAATACGCTGGCGATAATAGTGGTTGGACTGCTGAAAAATTAAATCCAGATGGTAGCGAATTCAAAGTATTGTTCAATCAACAAGTACAGGGCACGGTTAAGTGGAACCTGTTAGGCGATTTTAATATAGACAACGCCTTAATGGCTATAGCCGCTGCTCGCCACGCTGGCGTGCCGAGTCATATTGCCTGTGATGCATTAGGCGAGTTTATTAATACCAAACGTCGCCAAGAGCTAGTAGGAGATGTTAATGGCGTTAAAGTTTATGATGACTTTGCTCATCACCCAACAGCTATAAGTAAAAACTTACAAGGATTTAGAGCTAGGGTTGGTAGTGAGCGCATACTTGCAGTGCTAGAGCCAAGATCGAATACCATGAAGTCAGGTGTACATAAAGACACACTAGCAAAGTCACTTGATGATGCCGATGTAGTTTATTTATATCAAGATGAAAATGTAAAATGGTCGGTTAGTGATTTGATTAATGACACCAAAGCACCTACGTTTTGTGCAGACGATATCGATAATTTAGTGCAAATGGTTAGTAGCAACGCGCAAGAAAATGATCATATCGTGGTAATGAGTAATGGTGGCTTTGGTAGTTTTCATAAAAAACTTATCGCCGCATTAAAAAATAAATAAGAACGAGTAAAGATGACAAACCTAACTACAACTTCAGATTTTGAAAGCAAAATAACGCTAGCAATTACCGGTGCTTCTGGCTCTTTATATGCGCTGCGTTTATTAGAGTGCTTAGTTGCTGCTAATTATCAAGTCTATGTACTTATCTCAAGTGCAGCCCGTGTGGTACTTGATACTGAAGTAGGTTTAAAGCTTCCGTCTAATCCTGAAAAAGCGAGCCAAGTACTTATTGATAAATACCAAGCGAAGCCTGAGCAAATAACCGTGTTTGGCAAAGAGCAATGGTTCTCGCCGGTAGCTTCAGGTTCAGCTGCGCCAAAACAAATGGTGGTATGCCCATGTTCAACTGGAACGCTGGCGGCTATTAGCCAAGGCATGAGTGATAATTTAATTGAACGTGCTGCTGATGTAGTCATTAAAGAGCGCGGCCAACTTATTATGGTGCCAAGAGAAACGCCATTTTCAACTATCCACTTAGCCAATATGCACAGCTTGTCTCAAATGGGGGTAACTATAATGCCAGCAGCCCCAGGTTTTTATCACAACCCAACAAGTATCAATGACTTAATCGATTTTATGGTGGGCAGAATGCTTGACCATTTAGGTATTGAACAAACAATGATGCCAAGATGGGGATATTCTAAATAATTACTCTTAAATAAATATAACTGAAAAAATATGTCCATTTATTTTTCAGTTGTATTTAGCTGCTATCTATCGTTAAAACTACGTTATTCACCTTAAAGTTGGTTATCAATTTGTAACCTTTCTTTACACCTTGTCCTCAATGTGTTCTATTTTGTGCAATTAAAAAAACTAGTCAATGTGGGCTAGTTAAATAAGAACGAAATAGGGCAGATACATGTCATTTTTGAAAATGAAAACTAAACCTTCAATTGTTGCTGCAACGTTAGGTGTAATGTTAGCGTCAACATCAGTTTATGCTGAAAATGCAACGGTTACTGATGCAGTAAAAGAAGAGAAAAAAGAATGGTCGGTAGATGAGCCTCAAGGTGAATTTACTACAGCTAAAATTAACGTTAACCAAGGTACTTGGATGAACGTTGATATTTCACCTGACGGTAAAACTATCGTATTTGATTTATTAGGTGATATTTACACTATGCCGGTAAGCGGCGGTGAAGCCAAAGTGTTAACTTCCGATATCGCTTGGCAAATGCAACCAACATTCTCTCCTGATGGTAAACATATTGCGTTTACATCGGACCAAGGCGGCGGCGACAATATTTGGGTAATGGACGCAGATGGTTCAAACCAAACCGCGGTTACGAAAGAAACGTTTCGCTTAATCAACTCTCCTGCTTGGAGTCCTGATGGTGACTACATCGTTGCTCGTAAACACTTTACTGGTAGTCGCTCACTAGGTGCTGGCGAAGTATGGATGTACCATAAAACTGGCGGCGATGGCATGATGCTGACTAAGCGTCCTAATCAACAAAAAGATTTAGGTGAACCAGCTTTTTCTGCTGACGGTCGTTATGTTTACTTCTCACAAGATGCTACCCCAGGTAAAACTTTCCACTACTCAAAAGATAGTGAAAAAGGTATTTACAAAATTAAGCGTTTAGATCGTGAAACTGGTGAGATTGAAGTTATTCTATCTGGTCGCGGCGGTGCAATTCGTCCAACACCATCACCTGACGGCAAGAAGTTAGCTTATATCTCTCGTGTTGATTTTCAATCGACATTATTTATTTACGATTTAGAAACCGGTAGTAAAACACCTGTATACGACAAACTTGATCGTGATATGCAAGAGACTTGGGCTATTCATGGTGTTTATCCAACAATGGCTTGGACACCAGATAATGAAGAAATTATCTTTTGGGCTGGCGGTAAAATTAACAAGTTAAACCTTGAAGATAATGAAACAGAAGTTATCGAATTTAACGTTACTGCTGAAAAGAAAATTCAAAAAACACTACGTTTTGCACAAAATATTGATGTTGATAATTTTGACGTGAAAATGCTGCGTGATGTTGAAATTTCACCAAATGGCAAAAAAGTTGTTTTTGAAGCTTTAGGTCATATTTATACGCGCACATTACCTGACGGTAAGCCTAAACGTTTAACTAAGCAAACTGATCATTTTGAATTAAACCCAAGTTTTTCTCGAGATGGTAACAGCATTGTTTATTCAACTTGGGATGATAAAAAACAAGGTAACATCCGCGTTGTATCTGCAAGAACCGGTCGTGGTAAAAACTTACTATCAGAGCCTGGTAAGTACATTGAAGCAACGTTTTCGCCAAACGGTAAAACTGTAGTATTTAGAAAGGTATCGGGTGGTTATATCACCGATCCTAAATGGGGGTTAAACTCAGGTATTTATCAAGTATCAGTTAAAGGTGGTAAAGCCACACTTGTTACTGAAAATGGTAGCGCGCCACAGTTTGCTGATCGCAATGACCGCATTTATGTACAACGTTACGGTGAGATGCCAGAGTTTGCCCGTGTTGATTTAGACGGACAAAACGAAAAAACGTTATACACAGGTAAATACGCAACTGAATTTAAAGTAGCCCCAAATGGCAAATACCTAGCTTTTGCTGAACGCTTTAAAGTGTTTGTTACGCCACTAGTTGAACGCGGTGATGTGATCCACATTGGTCCTAGCGCAAAAAATATCCCAGTACGTAAATTATCAACTCGTGCCGGTGAAAGTATCAGCTTTAACTCTACTAGTGATGAAATTTACTGGAGCTTAGGGCCTGATTTATACCAAGCTAGCTTAAATGGTATGTTTGATATTGGCTACAAAGCTGATGAAGAGTTAACACCAAAAGTAACTTCCCTTGGTTTTAGTAAAAAAGCCGATGCTCCGCAAGGTTTAGTGGCATTAGTTGGCGGTAAAGTGCTAACCATGGAAGGCGAAGAAATTATCAATGACGGTGTTGTGCTTGTTGATGGTAAACACATTAAAGCTGTTGGTAGTCGTAGTGATGTTAAGATCCCATCGGGTGCTGAAATTATTGATGTTACAGGCAAAACGGTAATGCCTGGTTTAGTTGATGCTCACGCTCATGGGCCGCAAGGATCAAATGAGATCATTCCTCAGCAAAACTGGAAAAACTACGCCACGCTTTCTTTAGGTGTAACGACAATTCATGACCCTTCAAACGATACCACTGAAATATTTGCCGCTAGTGAGTTACAAAAAGCAGGTGACATTGTTGCACCTCGTATCTTCTCTACCGGTAGTATTTTATACGGTGCATCAGCAGCAGGTTATACTTCGCACGTTGATAGTTTAGACGATGCTAGATTTCAACTAGAACGCTTACAAAAAGTAGGTGCATTTAGTGTTAAATCATATAACCAACCTCGCCGTAACCAACGTCAGCAAATAATCCAAGCTGGCCGTGAGTTAGGTGTGATGGTTGTACCTGAAGGTGGTTCATTACTACAACATAACCTATCTATGGTTGCCGATGGTCACACATCGTTAGAGCATTCGATTTCAACGGCGACAATTTATGATGATATTCGTCAATTTTGGCAGCAATCAGAAACGGCATATGTTCCAACTCTTGTAGTTGCTTATGGTGGTATCTCTGGAGAGCATTACTGGTATGATAAAACCGAAGTGTGGAAACACCCGCGTTTAAGCAAGTACGTACCAAGTAACGTTTTAGCGCCACGCTCTATGCGTAGAACTACAGCACCAGAGCATCACTATAATCACAAAAGCGTTGCTAGCATTGCCAAAGAAATGCAAGACATGGGCGTACTAGTTGGTATTGGTGCACATGGTCAGCGTGAAGGCTTAGCGGCACATTGGGAAATGTGGATGATGGCGCAAGGTGGTATGACGCCTTTACAAGCACTTCGCACTGCGACTATCGACCCTGCTAAGCATTTAGGTTTAGATGCTCACATTGGCTCATTAAAAGCGGGTAAGTTAGCCGATATTATCGTGATTGATGGTGATGTAGCTAATGATATCCGCGAGAGTGATAAAGTATCTCATATCATGATTAATGGCCGCATTTATGATGGCGACAGCATGAATGAGATTGGTAATTACGATAACAAACGTAAGCCATTTTATTTTGAAAAATAATTTAATTATTAAAAAATAAAATTTAAATCAAGCCTTAATAATTGATCTTATTAAGGCTTTTTTATTTGCTTAAAAATATCGAGCTTTTGATCGCTATAAACGCTTTTTTAAATTAATTTTCGGTGCTACACTGACTCTCTTATTTAGTCGAGGGATAAAAATATCCTCGCAAAAACTGAATAACATAACGTAGCTCGTTCACACTCCTTATCGTCGAGTTATTAACATAAAATAAAATAGAAAGAACAGGATTTTTCATGGCCAGTCGTGGTGTAAATAAAGTAATAATCGTAGGTAACTTAGGACAAGATCCAGAAGTTAAATTCTTCCCAAGTGGTGGTTCAGTTTGTAATGTAACTATCGCTACTTCTGAAAGTTGGAAAGACAAGCAAACAGGTGAACCAAAAGAGATCACTGAATGGCACCGTGTTGTATTTAACAACCGTTTAGCTGAAATTGCTGCTGAATACTTGAAGAAAGGTTCAAAAGTTTATGTAGAAGGTCGTCTACAAACGCGTAAATGGCAAAATGCTCAAGGTGTTGATCAATACACTACAGAAATTCGTGCTAATGAAATGCAAATGTTAGACTCGCGTGGCGCTGGACAAAATACTGGTGCACCTATGGGCGGCGGTCAACAAGCATATCAACAACCACAGCAAGGTGGATTTAAACCACAAGCTGCAGCAAAACCTGCTATGCAACAAGGCGGCTATCAACAAGCTCCTCAAGCTCAGCAGCAAGGTGGCTATCAGCAACAAGCTCCTCAGCAAGGTGGTTACCAACAACAAGCGCCTCAGCAAGGTGGTTACCAGCAGCAACAACCTCAACAGGCACCTAAAGTAAATCCACAAGAGCCTGTTATGGATTTTGATGACGATATTCCTTTCTAGGCAAGCGCTCTAGATTATTGGATAAAAAAAACTCAGCCTTTGCTGAGTTTTTTGTTTTAAGCAGAGTTATATTTTGCCTACTTTGATTATTTTTCACTATTCGACTGTTGTATTTGCCAAAGCTTAGCGTAAGTCCCTTTAGTATTTATTAAGGTGTCATGGCTGCCTATTTCAACTATTTTGCCTTTATCCATAACAACAATTTTATCAGCATCAATAATAGTTGATAAGCGATGGGCTATAACCAAACTGGTAACGCCATCGGAGATCTCTTTTAAGGCATTCATTATCGCTTGTTCAGATTCACTGTCGAGTGACGATGTTGCTTCATCAAATACTAGAATTGATGGCTTTTTAAGTATGGTACGAGCAATGGCGACACGCTGTTTTTCACCGCCAGATAATTTTAATCCGCGCTCACCAACCATAGTATTTACTCCGTCAGGCAATGCTTGAATAAACGCATCTAAATGAGCAAGCTTGATTGCCGCGAGTACTTCTTCATCTGTTGCATCGAGCCTACCGTAACGAACATTTTCTAAAATATTGTCATTAAAGAGTACGGTATCTTGCGGCACTATACCGATAGCTGAGCGTAAAGACTTAAACGTTAATTGGCTAATATCTTGGCCGTCGATACAAATGTTGCCTTTATTAAGGTCATAAAACCTAAATAGCAGCTTAACTAAAGTTGACTTACCACTACCACTTGCACCAACGACAGCTACTTTTTCTCCAGGCAAAATACTAAAGTTTATATCTTTTAAAATACTTCTATCTTGGTGATAGTTGAAACAGACATTATTAAACTCCACTTGCCCATGCTTTATTTTTAATGTGGTTGCTTGAGGGCTTTCAACCGTTTTTGACTTTATCGTTAATAAGTTAAACATTAATTCGATATTGGCCAATGAGCCCTTCATCTCACGGTAGACAAAACCAAGAAAATTTAGTGGTAAAAATATTTGCATCATAAATGCGTTAATCAATACAAAATCACCTATGGTCATAACACCTTCAGTAACCTGTTGCGCGGCAAGGGCCATCATTGCAGTCATCGACGCGGCAATAATGAAAGCCTGACCACCATTTAATACAAACAATGATAAACGATTCTTACGTTTGGCCATTTCCCAGTCTTTTAATTCAGCGTCGTAACGATTAGCCTCGTAATCTTCAGCGGTAAAATATTTTGTTGTTTCGTAATTAATTAGGCTATCTATCGCTTGTGAATTACTGGCCGAGTCAGCTTTATTTGCTTGACGCACATAGGTTGTACGCCACTCTGTTGCTTTAATGGAGTAACCAACATAAGCCACAATTGATATTAGGGTTATCGCTGCGAAGCTAAAGCCATAATTAAAAAATAAAATAAAAACCACTAAGCCAATTTCAAGTAGGGTAGGGATAATATTAAACACCATAAAGCGCATTAAAAAATTAATGCCAGATGTGCCTCTATCTATGTCTCTAGATAAACCACCGGTGCGGCGATTAAGATGAAACTCTAAATCAAGTAAGTGTAAGTGTTTAAACACTTTTAAGCCGATACGGCGGATGGCGCGCTCAGTGACTCGACCAAATAAAGTATCTCGAATTTCACCAAAAAGGACATTGGAAAAACGCACAAACCCGTAAGCAATAACTAAAGCGATAGGGGCAGCAACTAAGTTGATTGAATCGGCATCAATGGCGGTTAAGTCATCAACGATGTATTTTAAAATAAAAGGTAAACCGACACTGGCTAGTTTAGCGAAAACCATAAAGGCCAAGGCTAAAAAGACTCGATGCTTAAATTCAAATAAATAAGGAATAACTTGTTTGATTATTTGCCAGTTAAAATGATCTGGCTCATTGCCTGTAGGTATTCGAGAACGCATAAAGGGGACTTAGTTTAGTTATTTATAATGATAATAACTAAAAGTATGATGCGGGGGTATGATTTAAATCGATCTTAATAAAAACCTGTGCAGTTGAATTAACAAAACACAGGTTTAAGTGATTTTTCGGTTGGTATGATTTTACTCGCGCTTAATAATAATTGTCTTCACGATTATGAATTTGTGGATCATCTACTATATCTTCAATACCAACATCAAAGCTATGGTTATCAACTAAATCAGTTAAATAGACAGTTTGAGTTGCACCATCTACCCAAGTGACTGTGCCACAGCCTTTGTGGCTGGCGCATGACATACCAATACGTACTTTATCAAGATCCATAATTATTCCCCTTTTATAAATTTTACTAATGGAAATACATCTACAGCTGCCATAACACCAATTAATGAACTTGGTATAAATCTAGCAAGTTGTGAAAGTTGGACAAATTATAGTCAATAAAGTTCAGTATGGAAAATAGACAAGAAGGAAAGGTGTAAGGTTAGGGATAAAACTTAAGACCAAGGCGGGTTGCTTTACTTGCACCTGTTACAGCAGGTAAGTTACCGTTAATGTTGTAGTCATAAGCGTATGCGAGCCAAGCAAAAACTAATGCTTCTAAGCTGTCGTTATCAACGCCTTTATCTTGTGCACTACAAACATTATGGCTAGGACAAAGCTGGCGAATGAGTTTTGTTAATAGTGGGTTATTAGCACCGCCACCGCATAAAATAATATCACCATGCTTACTTAGTTGATTAATGGTCTTAGCAATACTGTGGCAGGTTAAAGCTAGTAAAGTCGCTTGAATATCTTCGGCATGCAGCTCAATGTCAGCAGCAGTAAAAGCATGCAAGTGTGAGCGTAACCATTTTATATGAAAATATTCACGACCCGTGCTTTTCGGAGCTGGTAGGGCAAAGAAGGGATCAGTTAGCATGGCATCTAGAAGCGCTTGGTTAACCACGCCGGTTGCGCTCCATTTACCATCTAAATCGATGCCTTTAGGGCAATCAGGAAAGTGCAGACGATACCAGTCGTCGAGTAATGCATTGCCTGGTCCTGTATCAAACCCTAATATCTTATTTTCTTGGTTAACTGGTAGGTAGGTTATATTACTGATGCCGCCGATATTAACTATGCAAACATCTTTATTCTCATCTTTAAATATTTCTTGATGATAAGCTGGCACCAAAGGGGCTCCTTGACCGCCAAGGGCTATATCTTTGTCACGGAACTTACCAATTACCTTAATGCCAGTTAGACATGCAAGAGTTTGATTACAGCCTATTTGTAAGGTAAAAGGTTGCTTTGTTATTGGCCTGTGACGAATGGTTTGTCCATGGTTACCTATAGCGCAAATATCTTCTGGCTTTAGTTTTTCATTGAGCAAAAATTGTTTAATTGCATCAGCAAATTGCTGAGCTAAAACTTTATCTAACGCGCCTGCGCGATCTATTTCATTAGTATTTGGGGTATACAAGCTAGTAATTTGCGCGCGCGTTTGTTCATCATATGCTTGATAATATGATGCAATAAGCTGATGGGGAGTGTTAGTAAAATCTACCAGTGCTAAATCAATTCCGTCAGCACTGGTTCCTGACATTAAACCTATATAAAGTTTAATCGGCGATTGCTCTTGGTGCGTCATCGGTTGCCGCTAATAAGGCGCGTTTTGAGCCTTCTAATTTAGTTAATAACTCATTTGCCACTTGCGCAAATTCGGCTTTATATTTCTTATTAATTGGCTCAGCGTCCGGTAATTTAACCGTACGTGGATTACGGTGCACACCGTTTAATAAGAATTCATAATGTAAATGTGGTGCTTGCGATAAACCGGTTGAGCCAACGTAACCAATAACTTGACCTTGTTTTACTCGCGCACCTTTTTTAACTGCACGTTTAGAAAAGTGTAGGTATTTAGTTACTATGTTATTCGCGTGTTGGATAAATACATAGTTACCATTGTACTTGTTATAAGTTGAAGCTATTACGCGACCATTACCTGCAGCCTTAACTGGTGTGCCTGTTGGCGCTCGATAATCTACACCGTTATGAGCTTTAACTCGTTTAAGGATTGGATGGTAACGTTTTGGCTTAAAGCTAGAACTAATATATTGGAAACTAACTGGCGCACGTAAAAATGATTTGCGCATGCTATCGCCATTTGGCGCGTAAAACTCACCATCTTTAAAGCGGATCGCTTGGAAAGTTTCACCCTGGTTAATAAATTCAGCGGCTAAAATATTACCGTTACCGACAAATTCGCCATCGATATATTCGTTTTCATAAATAACATTAAAGCTATCACCTTCACGAATATCTAAAGCAAAATCGACATCCCAACCAAAAATATTAGCTAAGTTCATGGTTTGGTTGTTGTTAAGACCTGCACCTAAAGATGCACTCCAGAAGTTTGTTTTAATTTCTGCTTGTGCGTAGTTCAGTCTTTTTTCAACTTTTTTGACATCAATATCACTGGTAAAACCGTCTTCTGTTAACTTGAACTTTAAGGTTTCAGTAATAGATATAGGGTAATGTAAGGCTGTTAATTCACCTTCATCGTTACTTGCAAGCTCAAGTTTATCGCCAATGTTTAAATTGACTAATCTTTTACCGTGCTCGCTACTGGTTAATTGGTAGGTGGTATTCGCTGAAAAGCCAAAGTCAGCTAAGATATTACCAAAAGTATCTCCACTTTTTACTGTGGCCGTTTGCCATGAAATATTACTCGGTTTTTTCTTACTTGCTTTACGCAAAGCTTGTTGGGTTTCTTCAGGGATTTCTAATTGATATCTTTTACCAACTTCTACAGCAGATTTCTCACTTTGACGGCTTGCTGAAGCTTGTTCAGACGGTAAAAGCAATAAAAAAAGCACAAAAATACTACACCCGCTAATTAATAGCTGATGCTTTTTTGGAAGTTCTAAAAATATGTTTTTCAATTTAATCAATGTGTTACCGAATCCTAAGAGAAAAATTAAGCCTGTATAACCTTAACTATAACAAATTATACATTTTACTAACAAGGACATTGATAGATCAAAATGTAATTTAGCCCCCTATAATTGAGCAATATTAAGGTGTTATCGACGAAATTAGTAAATAATTTGTTTAATTGCTAGGTGAAAAAAATGTTAAAAATCAACTTGCTATTATTATTTATCGGCAAACGCTAGTAATTGTACATTTTTGATACAATCTCAGTTGATTTCTTGCTTTAATCTATAGCGACTTTAAAGTAGAATTCGGTAACTTTGAAATAAAATTAAAACTGGCATCAGTTAGAATGATTTAATTGATTCTTGGCCAGTTAACAACAGCAATATAGGGCAAGTTAATGACGGATGTAATGCAGGCGTTTGCAGAGATCAAACGTGGCGCTGAAGAAATCTTAGTAGAAGATGAACTTCTTGAAAAATTGAAGAAAGGCGAGCCTTTAAGAATCAAAGCTGGCTTCGATCCAACGGCACCTGATTTACACTTAGGCCACACTGTTTTAATTAATAAAATGCGTCAATTCCAACAGTTAGGCCATGAAGTTATTTTTCTAATTGGTGATTTCACTGGCATGATTGGTGATCCAACAGGTAAAAACGTTACCCGTAAGCCTTTAACTGAAGCGGATGTATTAGCCAATGCTGAAACATACAAAGAGCAAGTATTTAAAATTTTAGATCCTGCTAAAACCCGTGTTGAATTTAACTCTACTTGGATGTCTAAATTAGGCGCTGCAGGTATGTTAAAGCTTGCCTCTCGTCAAACCGTTGCTCGTATGATGGAACGTGATGACTTTAAAAAACGCTATAAAGAAGGGCAAGCCATTGCTATTCACGAATTTATGTACCCGCTTGTACAAGGCTGGGATAGTGTTGCGTTAGAGTCTGATGTTGAATTAGGTGGTACCGATCAAAAGTTCAACTTATTAATGGGACGTGAGTTACAAAAGAGTGAAGGGCAACGTCCACAAACTGTGTTAATGATGCCATTACTTGAAGGTTTAGACGGCGTACAAAAAATGTCTAAATCATTAAATAACTACATAGGTATTACCGACACAGCAACAGAGATGTTTGGTAAAGTGATGTCTATTTCTGACGACCTAATGTGGCGTTACTACGACTTATTAAGCTTTAAGCCGCTTAGCGAAATTCAAGCTTATAAAGATGGTATCGCAAATGGTGATAACCCACGTGACGTTAAAATTGCTTTAGCGAAAGAATTAATAGCTCGTTTTCATAATGAAGATGCTGCGCAAGCTGCTCACAATGAGTTTATTAATCGCTTCCAAAAAGGTGCGATGCCAGATGAAATTGAAGAAAAGTCAGTAAGCACTGAAAATGGCACCATAGCGATTGCTAATTTATTAAAAGAAGCTGGCTTAGTTGCCAGTACTTCTGAAGCAATGCGAATGATTAAACAAGGCGCCGTAAAAATTGATGGTGAAAAGATCACTGACAATAAACTTGCTTGCGATGCTGGTACAACAGCAATATACCAAGTAGGTAAGCGTAAATTTGCCAAGGTAACATTAAGCTAATTAACACCTCGTTATAAACTTATAAATAGCCAGTCATTTGACTGGCTTTTTTATGGGGTTAACGTAAAGTAAGAGATAATAGCAATCCTATTAATTTTCTGCTTATTGACTAGCATTAAGTAAACGGTTTAAACAACACTATCATTAAAATAAGAATATAGAATCATTATGATAAGTATTAAATACAAAACTATTGCAGCTTCTTTTTTGTGTTTCATTTTAACGCTTTCTGGTTGCAGCGTGTCTCCTGAGTATCGCTTTAATGAAGAATATGATTTTAGCCAAATTAAGAGTTATAGCCTTTTTCCTCGTGAGTCTAAATTTAGCTCTATTCAGCAGTTAAGTGACTTCGAGCGTAATCGTATCGAATTAACGATTGAAGAAGAAATGGAACGTTTTGCCTTAGTCTATAAAGACTTTGAAGAGGCCGATGTTGTGGTTAGCTATTTTTTTGTTGAGCGCAGTTTAAAAGAATTAAAAGCATATAATAAAGGCGTTGGTGCCTGTTTAGGTTGTTCTGATAATCAGCAAAAACAGTTAAATAAAGACATTAAAACCTCTATGCTGATCGTCGATGTGCTTGGCAATGAAAAAAAACGTTCTATATATAGAAGCTTTGTTGATATGAAACTCGATGAAAAAGACACTAGTGATGAAAACAACGCAGTGATTAAAGAAGCGGTTAGAAATGTTTTAGCTAACTTTCCTGTCGCCAATAACCCCGCAGCTAATAGCAATTAATAAGCTAAATGACTAATTTAAACTAATACCGGTAATTTATATCGGTATTGTGTGGAAATTGGTTATAATGCCGATAATTATTTTTACAGTGCTTTATAGGCAATAATATGAACTTTCCAAATGATGAAAATGGCTCAGTGTTAAATGAAATGCACCAAGCTGGCGTAGATTTAACTAAGGTAACTACGGTTAAGTTTTTTCAATTATTTGAAGATGAAAAAAATGCTCGCGCAATGGCTGAGCATCTTGAAACTGAAAAAATAGCGATCGATGTTGAAGTCCATCCCGATAAAACTTCTGGGGTTTGGGATGTTGATTGCTGTATTGAAATACTGCCAAGTTATGAAAATATAGTAAGTAAAGAAGCTATGTTTGAAAAGCTTGCACGTAAGTTTGATGGTTATAACGATGGTTGGGGCATTGCCGTTGACGATTAATATTAAGGTTGATTAACTTAATCAACCTTAACTAACTATCAGCCATTGAGTTCATCATCGAACTTAAAGGCTGGTAGTGAAACATTCCAATAAATACCCACTAAGCGTAAAATCAATGCACCTAGCATTGCTACTAATCCTGCCAGATATTCAGACCAACCAATATAGCTTAATGCGACATATAATGAACCGCCTAATAATGCCGCGGTGGCATAAATTTCTTTGCGCAAAATAAGAGGGATTTGGTTACAGATAATATCCCTGATCATACCGCCTGCTACGCCAGTAATGGTACCCATAATGATTGCGGTTAGTATTGTTTGATCGTTTATTAATGCTTTATGTGTTCCTAACACTGCGAACAATGCTAAGCCGAATGCATCGGCTATTAACATAAATCGTCTGGGTACTAATCTTGGTTCACGAATTAGAAAAATGGTGAATATCGAGGTGAAAAATATAATTATTATGTATTCAACTTGCACGGTCCAAAAAACTGGTACGCCAAGTATGATATCGCGGATCGTACCACCACCAACGGCTGTTACTGCAGCAAGAACCATAACTCCGAAAGGATCTAGTCGATAACGACCGGCAACGAGTGCTCCCGATAAGGCAAATACGATGACACCAAAAATATCGGCGTAATAGAGGAATGTACTGATTTGGTTTTCGATCGGATCCACTGATATTACTCGGTTACTACTTTTAAGCCAGCAGCTTGCCAGCCATTCATATCTCCGCTTAAATGATGCGCTTGGCGAAAGCCATTCTCTTTTAAAATATCGATAGCAATGCCAGCTCGTTTGCCAGAGCGGCAATAAACAACAATGTTTTTATCTTTATAGGTAAATACATTATTAAGGTTGCTGACTAATTCGTCATGACTAATGTTTACGGCGCCAGGGATATGAGCAGCAGCAAATTCTTCGGGGGTTCGCACATCTAACAATAAAAAGTTTTCATTAGTACTTTGCATGTCTAACAGTTGTTGCTGACTAACCTCGCCAGATAATTTTGCCATAACCTCTGGTGGCTTCTCAAACTTGCCAAAGTTACCGCATGCACTAGTAAACGCGATTAGACTAAAAATAATAAATATTCGAAACACAGCAACTCTCCATTACAGCAATTTGACTAATACCAAGTCCATTAATTAACAGCTCATTTTTAATGGTTAAAATGAATAACTACTGCGTTATAAAATTTATAAGTAGAATAACTACTTACTAAATTTTATGCCTTGTATTTATCCCTTTTTCCTCATGAAAAAGTAGATCACTTAATTAATGGAATTGGTATAATTTATCATTAAAATTAGTATTATATAAACCAATAGTAGCATTTAATCATTATTATAAAAGCCAATAAAATCCTGAAATAAACATCAGGACTTTATTTCAGATATTTAAATGTTTTTTAATTTAAGTTTGTACCTTTTAACTCATTTAGCATATTCATCACTAACTTAGATGAATTAACTGAAGCTGTCTCTAAATATTCTTCAAACGATGTTGGTGATTCTTTACCGGCAATATCACTCATCGAGCGAATAACCACAAACGGTACATTCATTTGATGACAAGTTTGTGCAATTGCCGCACCTTCCATCTCAACAGCAGCCATTGTTGGGAAGTTAGCGCGAGCTTTAGCTATGTCATCGTCTTTAGTCATAAAAGTATCACCTGTGGTGATAAGACCCGTTAACGTTTTAATGCCATCAAGCTTATCAATACCAGCTTGCGCCGCAGTTACTAGAGTTGGGTGCGGTATAAACGCAGCGGGCATACCAGGTAATTGGCCAATCTCGTAACCAAACGCAGTTACGTCGGCATCGTGATGACGAACTTCAGAGCTAATGACAATATCACCAACTTTAAGTGATTGCTCAAAACCACCAGCAGAGCCGGTATTAACTATATAGTCAGGTTGAAACTTATCTATCATTAAAACCGTTGCAATTGTCGCTGCAACTTTACCAATCCCCGACTGAACTAATACCACTTCACTGCCATCAATTTTTCCAGAGTAAAAAACATAACCAGCAATTTTAGTCTCTGACAAACCTTTGATTTTACTTTTTAAAATGGCGACTTCAGGTTCCATCGCACCAATGATCCCTGCTTTAAGCCCTGAGTTGATAGGTGTATCTTTGGCAAATGCTAACTTTGGCGTAACCATTAAACTTATTAAAAGAATGAAACCGATTAAATGACGAAACATAATTTTCTCATTGAGTATTTGGAAAGCTGAATAATACCAAGTTAATTAACTTGGTATAAATCCATTTAATTGCAGAAAGCCTTAGCCGAGTTAATTTAGGTTTGTACCTTTTAACTCATTTAGCATATTCATTACCAACTCAGAAGAATTAACCGAAGCTGTCTCTAAGTATTCTTCAAACGATGTTGGTGATTCTTTACCGGCAATATCACTCATCGAGCGAATAACCACAAACGGTACATTCATTTGATGACAAGTTTGTGCAATTGCTGCACCTTCCATCTCAACAGCCGCCATTGTTGGGAAGTTAGCGCGAGCTTTAGCAATGTCATCGTCTTTAGTCATGAAGGTATCACCAGTGGTGATAAGACCCGTTAATGTTTTAATACCGTCAAGCTTATCAATACCTGCTTGCGCTGCAGTTACTAGAGTAGGGTGTGGTATAAATGCTGCTGGCATACCTGGTAATTGGCCAATTTCGTAGCCAAACGCAGTTACGTCGGCATCGTGATGACGAACTTCAGAGCTAATGACAATGTCACCAACTTTTAGTGATTGCTCAAAGCCACCAGCAGATCCAGTATTAACTACATAATCCGGCTGGAATTTATCAATCATTAAAACGGTAGCAAGCGCAGAAGCAACTTTACCAATGCCAGATTGAACTAATACTACTTCGCTGCCATCAATTTGACCTGAGTAAAATGTGTAACCGGCGATTGTTTGCTCAGTTAAGTTTTCAAGTTTGCTTTTTAAAATAGCAACTTCTGGCTCCATTGCGCCAATAATGCCTGCTTTCATAATAAACCTTTTCTATTAGTTAAAACTAAATCAAGGTGTCTGACACCTTGATATATAAGCTAGGCTGGGTAAGCCGCTTTTAAGCCGTTGTAAACTTGTGTTTGGAAGTCGTTTGCTGATGTATCTAATGAGGTCACTAAATCAGCAAGAACTTCGTTATCTTCTTTGCCATTCCATACTTTGATATAAGTACCTTCTTTGTAACCAAAGTCTTGGCGGAAGAAGTTAAGGGTATTTTTGCCAACGTATTGGCGAAACAGCTCGTCTAAGTCCATATTCATCAACTGCATACACGCGGTAAAGCTTTTGCCATCAAATGCTTTATTGGTTACGGCTGCTGACGCTAGGTCTTCTAAGGCAAGTTTGAAATCTGTATGTTCAACGCTAAGTTGTAATTCGTTTGCAAGCTGCTCGGCAATTACATCGGTATTGCTCTCGTTCATTAAACGTAAGCTTAAGCCAAAGTGAAAAATATCGACTAACTCTAATTGTACTTGTGGTACATCACATTCTTGATGTTTCCACCATTTCCAACCGTGGTGATCAAGCATTTCTGCACACTCAACCCAAATGGCGCGATACCATTGGAAGTTATTTTCACGCCACGTATCACTTACGCGTGAATTCATCGCATCTTGCATAGTAAGCATTTGTTGGATTTGTTTAATTGCGGTGGATAAATCAGACATAGTCGACCTTAAATTATTTTGTTTTTTAGATATTTTTTGATGGCGCTATTTTGCCAGAAAAAAGCTTTTAGCACTACTTTTGATAGCTACTTTTTAACGGCGGTCAAATACTTATCAAGGTTATTAGCAAAGTTTTGTCTATCACCATGGTTTAATGCTGGAGGCCCTCCAGTTTGCACACCACTAGCACGCATAGTATCCATAAAGTCACGCATATTTAAGCGTGAGCGGATATTACTTAGAGTATAAAGCTCGCCTCTTGGGTTTAATGCAAGAGCACCTTTTTCAATAACTTCTGCGGCAAGGGGAATGTCTTGTGTTACGACTAAATCACCAGAGTTAACTCGTTTAACAATTTCGTCATCGGCAACATCAAAGCCGCTTGAAACCTGGACAAAGCTAATGAATTTTGACGGTGGTGTTTTTAAGTAATGGTTAGCAAATAATACGGTATTAGTTTGCGTTCTATCGGCGGCTTTAAATAAAATTTCTTTAATTACTACCGGGCAGGCATCGGCATCGACCCATATATTAACATCAGACATTAAATATCACTCGGCTGTTCAATTTCATAAATGGCGTCGCTAATGGTGAGAACTTTTTCATTAACTATTGCTTGCGCATCGAGTAAGCCTTTATTGTAAAAGGCGTTACCCATTTCTTTGGCAAAAAAATCTATTAAAAATTCGGCATCAAACTGGCCGATATCTTGGTCTAATTCGTTAATAAAGTAGCGTTGTATTTTCGCTACCATAGCGTCATTTTGGCTACGAGTAAATTTAATCAAAAGGGCTCTCAGTAGTAATTTATTTTTACTCAGTATACCCGAAATATAGGCTTGCCTAATAAACTTTTATACCATTGCCTCTGACTAGCATTTTTGTTTTTATAAATGCTAGCCATGAGCAGAAACTTAATGGGATTGGTATTATTGTACTTTATTGGTTAGCCATAATGATTGGTATGGCTGCAATTTAATGATCTCATTTACATCATCAAAGGTGTGGCCACTGATCAAGTCTGTCCAACTGTCTAACTCTATCAAATTTAGATCCGATAAAGGCAAGGTTTGCTCTGTATCGGTTATATTGTTGATGGAGAATATACTTTGCGTTCGATCTGGGCTTTGACGCCAAAAGGCAAATAACTTAACCCCTAAATGTAAAGTAAATTGCGTTGCGTTGGGGTGAAATGCCGGTTGATATTTTCTAATTTGTATTAGTTTACTCAGTTCATGGAACACTTTGGCATGATGACTAAATGGGTTATCTAGCTGTTTTTGCAAGGCAGGGTAGTCCCACTTATGACGATTGATACTGCGATTTTGGTTGGTACGTTTTACTTTGTCATGATCGTTTTGTGTTCCAAGGAAGCTGTGAATATAAATTGCTGGAATACCTTCAATAGCAAGCATAATTGCATGTGCACAAATAAAACGTTGTATTTGTAGCGAATCTTGCCCTTTTACCGTACCCGATAAAGCATCAATTAAGCTGATGTTAATTTCATAAGCTTGGTTTTTGCCACCTTTTAATGCTCGCCAAGAAATACGGCCACCAAAATTAATCATTGAGTTAATTAATTCGTCAGTTTCCTGTTCGCTTAATATCCCTTCAACTGGACGCAATCCAATGCCGTCATGTGATGCGATAAAGTTAAAATAGGTTGTGCCATTTTGCGCTGGAGGCAAAGACATTAACCAGGTTTTTAAATGAGTACAATCACCGGTCACTAAAGTATTTATTAGTAACGGTGGTAATGAAAAATTATAGATGGCATGAGCTTCGTTGGCATTGCCGAAATACATCAAGTTTTGACGATTTGGCACATTGGTTTCAGTAATGATTACTGCCTTTGGGTTGTTGTGCTCAACTAACAAGCGTAATAAGCGCACCACTTCATGAGTTTGTGGTAAATTAATACTTGTAGAGCCAACTATCTTCCATAAAAAAGCGACAGCATCGAACCTAAAAATGGTTATGCCTTTATCTAAGTAAAACTTTAATATGCTAACAAATTCAATTAAGACTTCAGGGTTGGTGAAGTCAAAATCTACCTGATCGTGGCTAAAGGTACACCAAACGTGTTTAGTACCATCGACCGTTTCTACTTCTTTTAATAAATCATGGGTACGAGGACGAACTACTTGGGAGGTGTCATCATCTGGCGATGCTAAAAAGAAGAAATCCTTGCCCGGATGTTTTTGCTGTTTAAAATTTTCAAACCAACCACTACGTGCTGAGCAATGATTAATTACTACATCAGCCATCACCTTGTAGTCGCAGGCAATACTTTGAATATCTGGCCAGTCACCAACAGATTGATTTACTTGATAGTAATCGATAACAGAAAAGCCATCGTCAGAGCTATAAGGGTAAAATGGCAGTAAATGTACTGAGCTAACATTATCTTTTAAGTAATTAGTTAAAAAGTGATGCAGAGTATTTAATGGGGTTTGATCTTGGGCGATCACTGAATCTGCATAAGAAATCAAATATACATCTGACTCATCCCAATTGTTGCTATGAGGAGTAGGAGCGATGCCACCATCGCTAATATCCATAACGGCTAGTAAATGTTTTGCCAACGTTAAGTTGTCATTATCAATATAGAGTGTATCTAAATGAGCAACAGTTTTGCATAGTAAGTCATGCAATACGTGGTTTTCATTTAACATAGGATCGCTATCATTCATCTTTTTAACCTTTACTCAAATAACGTTACTGTTAAGCTGTTTTTAAACTTTTTTTCGGTTGTGAAAACTCTAGGTTATCTTCTTCTACAGCTTTCTTTAAACGCTCGAAAACATCTGGCATTGCGTTAGTCACTCGGTTCCAACTTGGAATAAATGGTGTTTCCATTGGGTCGTCTAAAAACTTTTCACCAGCTTTAATTATATTTTCGGCAAATAACTCAACCGCTTGTTCTTCTTTGTGAACATCAAGGTCTAAGCCATTGATAATTGCATCATTCTTATAAGTTTCAATAAAGTCTAGTGCCATTCGGTAGTAAGTAGCTTTAATTGTTCTGAAAGTACCACTATCAAATACTGTACCTTGAATAGCAAGTTTTCTAAATAAGGCTTTGGCAATATCGATGGACATTTTTGACAAGCCACCTTCTTCATTATCTTCTGATAATACTTGATGTTTATGGTCGTAAACATCGGCAATATCTACTTGGCAAATACGGTTGGTTGCATAGTTGCGTTTCATTTCTGATAACACACCAATTTCTAAGCCCCAATCACTTGGAATGCGCAAATCGTTAAGAACATCAATGCGGAATGAGAATTCTCCAGCTAAAGCGTAGCGAAAGCTGTCAAGATAATCTAAATACTCGGTATCTTTGGCTTGTTTTTTTAGTGCTCTAATAAGTGGCGTTACCAGTAAACGGCTAACGCGACCATTGAGTGTGCCATTGGCTATTCTTGAATAGAAGCCTTTACAAAATTCGTAGTTGAATTTTGGGTTAGCTACTGGGTATATCAAACGAGCTAATAAATCACGCTCATAAGTCAATATGTCACAATCGTGTAAGGCAACTGACTCAACATTATTACAAGCTAAGGTATAGCCAAAACAATACCAAACATTGCGACCTTTACCCATATGCTCTGGCGCTAAACCAAGCTCGCGTAGTTCTTTATCTAATGCCTTTAATCTTGGCCCATCATTCCAAAGTACTTGATGATTTTGTGGTAACTGCGAGAAAAACTCTAATGCATGACGGTATTCGTCTTCATTAGCTCTGTCTAAACCAATAACAATTTGTGAAAGGTAAGGGACTTTGGTCAATTCTTTGACAATATTAGGTAGGGCTTTGGTATCTAATTCAGAATAAAGCGAAGGCAAAACTAAGCCCATAGGGCGCTTTTTACTAAAATCTAGTAGCTCCTTTTCCATATCTTCAACCGGACGTTTAGATAAATTGTGTAAGGTGGTGATGATGCCATTTTGATAAAAATCGCCCATAATGTACTCCTAATATTTAGTCATTTTTAATGTTAATTCGTTTTCTTACTTTGCTTTTTATACCTGTACAGCTGAACTTTCTTGATTTACTTGTAATATGTTTAGCATTGATTCATTCCAGCCTAAAGGCCCTTGAAAGCGCGAACGAATAAGGTGTGGATGATTACTTACAACAGGATCTTGATGACTCGGTGACTCAATTACTACTGCTATGTCGGCACACTCCAACATCTCTCTATCATTTGGGCTATCGCCTAGTGAAATTAATGTCTGAGCAACGTTATGTTTTTGTTCATAAAGAGCTTTTAAGAATAACAGTGGTTTGGCTTTATTGGTTTGCCCTATAACATGTGAGTAACGTCCGCCTTTGATGCAGTTTAAGCCGAAAAGGTTTAAGTGTTTGCTAAACTCACTAAGTTTTTCTTTTTTATCTAGCCAGGCAACCGGCTCTGAAAATTGGCGTTCTTGCGCGGCTGCAGATTGCTCTAGGCTAAGGCCTGTATCACGTGAAAGATCTCTTGTTGATGTTGAGTTAAATCCCTTGTACTTGTATGGGTGGCTTGCACATAAGGTGGTTAATCTAGATAGGATTTCAGAGCGGTTAATACCGAATTTGTATATCCAATATTCACCAGCGTCAAATCTTGGTATTGAACCTTGTTCTGGTAAGTCAAAGTACTCTTTTGGAATATAAACAGCAGCGCCATTTTCAATAATAAAAGGATGATTGTTATTGAGTTGCTTTCTTAGTTTATCTGTTTCGGCAAAGGTTTTGCTGGTATTGAAAATAATAGGGATTTGCATATCATCGCAATACTCTAAAGCTGGCGCAGCTTTATGATATTTATAGGTGTTATGATCAAGTAACGTACCGTCTAAATCTGTAGAGATGATGTATTTGTTATCCACTATTATTTCCTTTATACATTTTGCTTATATGTATAGGAATAGAGCAACTTACATACCAATAAGTTAAGTTATTGTTATTTAAGGGGATGTTTTGTTTTTATTATCTTGAACAATAACTATATGCCTAAAATTAATCTATTTTGCACCTTTGTGGTGCATTGTACAGAAGTGCTATTTTGATGTTCTATCGTGGTGCGTTTTTGTGATAACAAGGTAAAAGTAATTTAAGTAAATTGCTATTATCTATAGTTTATAAAAGATATAAGACACAAAAAACCAGAGACAAGCTCTGGTTTTTATAAGTGAAAAAGTTTGTCTATGCTTGCTGAATTTGAATTAAGTTTTCAGCTAAAACAAAATCTAAAATACCTAATGCAGCTTTACGGCCTTCATCTACTGCGGTAACTACAAGATCAGAGCCTCGTACCATATCACCACCAGCAAAGATGTTTTGCTTAGTTGTTTGCATAGCAAAGCTTGAGCTTTCGGTTGCAATTACTCGACCACGACTGTCAACTTCAACGCCAGCATCTTTCATCCACTGTGGTGGACTTGGTAAGAAACCAAAAGCAATAACAACAGCATCAGCTTCCATCACAAATTCACTGCCTTCAATAGGCTCAGGTGAACGGCGACCGTTAGCATCGGCTTGGCCTAGTTGAGTTTTAACAAACTTAACACCAATAGCTTTACCTGAATCGTCTACAGCAATGTCTAGTGGCTGAATGTTAAATTGAAAGTTAACACCTTCCTCTGTTGCATTTTGCACTTCGCGTGGAGAGCCCGGCATGTTGGCTTTGTCACGGCGATAAGCACAAGTAACATCTGTAGCCCCTTGTCGAACCGCTGTACGAACACAATCCATAGCAGTATCACCACCACCAAGTACTACAACTTTCTTACCATCAAAGCTAGTGTAAGGTTTTACGTTTTCAGTAATCCCCATAGTATGTTGGGTATTGGCAATTAAGTAATCGAGGGCACTATAAACGCCTGGTGCATCTTCATTATCGAAACCACCAGTCATATCTGTGTAAGTACCTAAACCTAAGAATACGGCGTCGTATTGCTCGCTTATTTCGCTAAAGCTAATATCAGTACCAACATTGGTATTTAGCTTAAATTCGATGCCCATACCTTCAAATATTTCACGACGTTTTTGAATAACATCTTTTTCAAGTTTGAATGATGGAATACCAAACGTTAATAGGCCACCAATTTGAGCTTGTTTGTCATATACAACCGCTTTTACGCCATTACGTGTTAATACATCAGCACAAGCAAGACCAGCAGGTCCAGCGCCAATAACAGCCACTGTTTTACCTGTTGATACTACTTTACTTAAATCAGGCTTCCAGCCTTGAGCAAAGGCGGTGTCGGTAATGTATTTTTCAATGTTACCGATAGTTACTGCGCCAAACTCATCGTTTAGCGTACACGCGGATTCACAAAGTCTATCTTGAGGACAAACACGGCCACACATTTCTGGTAGCGAATTAGTTTCATGACAAAGCTCTGCCGCTTCTAAAATTTTACCTTCAGTAACTAACTCTAACCATTGTGGAATGTAGTTATGTACTGGACATTTCCATTCACAATAAGGGTTACCACAATCTAAACAACGATCGGCTTGACCAGCACTTTGATCGCTACTTAATGGTTGATAAATTTCAACAAAATTTTCTGTACGCTCGCTTATCGCCTTTTTCGGCGGGTCGATTCTTTTTACATCAATAAATTGATAAACATTCTTACTCATAATAAATTCCTACTGCGCCTGAACTCTTAACTCTGCCGATGAACGACTACGATGACCCAATAGAGTTTTAACATCGGTCGCTTTTGGTTTAATTAATTTGAATTTAGTTAAAAATTCAGAGAAATTTTCAAGGATGTACTGAGCACGTGGACTGCCAGTTTCTTCAACGTGGTGGTTAATCATGCCACGTAAATGTTCTTGATGAATTACTAGGTCAGCTAAATCAACAGTTTCAATTGACTCGCCATTTAAGCGTGCATCGATGTCGTCTGCTTCGTCTAATACGTAAGCAAAACCACCGGTCATACCTGCACCGAAGTTAAGACCTGTTTCACCTAATATAGCTACGATACCACCTGTCATGTATTCACATGCATGATCGCCTGCGCCTTCAATAACTGCGTTACAACCAGAGTTACGTACAGCAAAGCGCTCGCCCGCACAACCTGATGCGTATAAACGACCACCAGTAGCACCATATAAACAAGTGTTACCCATAATTGGTGTTAAGTGCGATTCATAATTTACGCCTTTAGGAGGCATAATTGTGATCTTACCGCCAGCCATGCCTTTACCAACGTAATCGTTAGCATCACCAATTAAGGTAATATCTAAACCGCCAGCATTCCAACAAGCAAAAGATTGACCCACAGTACCAGTTAAATGTAGGTGAATAGGGTTAGCGCTCATGCCTTGATTGCCATGATGACGTGCGATTTCACCTGAAATTAATGCGCCAACAGAGCGATCTGTATTTTTCGCAGTAAAGTGGAAGTCGCCACCTGACTTATTAAGGATTGCGTCTTGTACTTGCGCTAATATGGCATTGTTTAATGGCGCTTTATCGTAAGCTGGATTTGGCTCTGTTTGATAAAGTGCAGTATGCTCACCAGCAACAACTGGCGCGATTATGCTAGATAGATCAAGTTTAGATTGTTTAGCTGTAATACCTTTTAAGGTAACTAATAAGTCGGTACGACCAATTAAGTCTTGTAATGAAGGTACGCCTAAAGATGCTAATATTTCACGAACTTCTTGCGCAACAAAGCGGAAGTAATTCATTACTTGATCAGGCAAGCCTTTAAAGTATTCATCACGTAATAATTGGTCTTGTGTTGCAATACCGGTTGCACAGTTATTTAAGTGACAAATTCGTAAGAATTTACAACCTAAAGCAACCATAGGCGCAGTACCAAAACCAAAGCTTTCAGCACCTAAAATAGCCGCTTTAACAATATCTACACCAGTTTTTAAGCCGCCATCAACTTGTAAGCGAACTTTATGGCGTAGGCCATTAGCAACTAATGATTGATGCGCTTCAGCTAAACCAAGCTCCCAAGGACAACCTGCGTATTTAACAGAGGTAAGTGGACTTGCACCCGTACCGCCGTCATAACCAGAAATGGTAATGAAATCAGCGTAAGCTTTAGCTACACCTGAAGCAATAGTACCAACGCCTGGGCCAGATACTAATTTAACTGAAACAATACATTTAGGGTTTACTTGTTTTAAATCGAAAATTAATTGTGCTAGATCTTCAATCGAATAAATATCGTGATGTGGCGGTGGTGATATTAAAGTCACACCCGGCACAGAATAACGAAGTTTAGCGATAAGTGGCGTTACTTTATCACCAGGTAATTGACCACCTTCGCCAGGTTTTGCACCTTGCGCTACTTTAATTTGTAGTACGTCGGCATTAACTAAGTAATGCGGCGTAACGCCAAAGCGGCCAGAAGCGATTTGTTTGATGCGAGAATTACGAACCGTACCAAAACGGTTGGCATCTTCACCACCTTCACCTGAATTTGAAAAACCACCTAAACGGTTCATCGCAATTGCTAATGCTTCATGCGCTTCAGGACTTAATGCTCCAATTGACATAGCCGCACTGTCAAAACGCTTAAACATTTCTGTTTCAGGTTCAACACTATCAATGTCAATCGCATTAACTTCATCGGTAAAGGTCACTAAATCACGTAATGTTGCTGGTGGACGCTGATTAACTTCATCGGCATACACTTTATACTGCTCATACTTACCCGTTTGTACTGAGTCTTGTAAGCTCTTAACTACGGTAGGGTTGAAGGCATGGTACTCACCACCATGAACGTACTTTAATAAGCCGCCATGACTAAGTTTTTGATGAGGCATCCAAGCTTTACGAGCCAGATTAATATTGTCTTGCTCAATATCGGTAAATTCAGCACCTTGAATACGACTTGGAATGCCTGGGAAACAAAGTTCCATGATTTCTTTTGACAAACCAATGATTTCAAACAAACCAGCACAACGGTAACTAGCAATGGTTGAAATACCCATCTTAGATAAGATCTTTAACAAGCCTTTGTTAATGGCATTACGATAGTTTGATAGTGCCTCACGCGGAGACAATGAAATTTGACCTGTTTCAGCTAACACTTCAATGGTTTCGTATGCCATAAATGGATAGATAGCGGTTGCGCCTAAACCAAATAAAACAGCAAATTGATGCGGGTCACGAACAGATGCAGTTTCAACAACAATGTTTGAATCACAACGTAGGTTTTCGTTAACTAAGCGATTTTGCACCGCGCCAACAGCCATAGCAGCAGGAATAGGTAATTTAGTCTTATCAATCTGGCGATCACTTAAGATCAAGATAACAGTATTGTTATCACGAACCGTTGCTACAGCTTCTTCACATACGCGTTTTACTGCGGCTTCTAAACCTTCACTTATATCGTAATTAAGGTTAATAACTTCGCTGCGGTAATTTACCGGATCTAACTCACGTAATTGTTTTAAACCGGTATACATAAGTACAGGTGTTTCAAACATAATACGATCGGCATGGCCTGTAGCTTCGTTAAATACATTGTGCTCGCGGCCAATACAAGTACCAAGCGACATTACGTAACGCTCACGTAATGGATCGATTGGCGGGTTAGTTACTTGTGCAAATTGCTGGCGGAAATAATCATATAATGTACGTGACTGACTTGATAATACAGCCATAGGTGTATCATCACCCATTGAGCCTGTAGCTTCTTGACCATTTTCAGCCATTACTTTAATTACTTGCTGAATTTCTTCATAAGAGTAATTAAATAATTTTTGATACTGGTTCATTTGCTCGTCATTAAATGCGCGCTTACCAACTAATTGCGCATCCAATTGATCAAACGGCACTAGACGGCGAATATTATTATCTAACCACTCTTTGTATGGATGGCGAGATTTTAAATCATTATCAATATCGGCAGATTTCAGAACTTTACCTGTATAGGTATCAACTGAAAGCATTTCACCTGGTCCTACACGACCTTTTTCAACAACTTCGTCTTCGCCGTATTCCCAAATACCAACTTCAGAAGCAAGGGTAATAAAACCATTACGAGTAATAACATAACGGGCAGGGCGTAGACCGTTTCTATCTAAGTTACATGCTACATGGCGTCCATCAGTTAAAACAACACCAGCAGGGCCATCCCAAGGTTCCATGTGCATAGAGTTAAACTCATAAAATGCTTTTAAATCTTCATCCATTGCTGGATTGTTTTGCCATGCTGGCGGCATTAATAAACGCATGCCTCGGTATACATCCATACCACCAGCCATAAATAGCTCAAGCATATTATCTAGTGATGATGAATCTGAACCGCTTTCATTAACAAATGGTGCCGCATCGATTAGATCTGGCATTAACGGCGTTTTAAAACGATAAGTACGAGCACGGCTCCATTGGCGATTACCACGAATAGTATTGATTTCACCGTTGTGAGCTAAGTATCTAAATGGCTGTGCTAAATGCCATTGTGGAGAAGTGTTTGTTGAGAAACGTTGATGGAATACACAAATCGAAGACTGTAAGCGAATATCGGCTAAATCTAAATAAAAATTAGGTAGATCAGCAGGCATAACCAAACCTTTGTAGATGGTTACCCCACAAGATAAGCTGGCAACATAAAAACGTTCATCAGTAATGCGTTTTTCAGCACGACGGCGCGCCATATATAAGCGGCGTTCAATATCTTTATTTAACCAACCAGAAGGGCCATTTACAAAAATTTGCTCAATGGCAGGTAAATTACCCTTAGCAATAGGGCCAAGTACATTTACATCAACAGGAACTACACGCCAGCCCACAACTTCTAGTGTTTCTTGAGATAGTTCTTCTTCTAATATTTTTTTTGATAATTCAGCTTGTACTGGATCTGGATTTAAGAATACCGTACCAACGGCATATTTGTTACCTAAATTCCAATCGTTCTCTGTTGCAATAGCTCTAAAGAAGCTATCAGGCTTTTGCATAAGTAAGCCACAACCATCGCCGGTTTTTCCGTCGGCAGCAATACCACCACGATGTTGCATGCGATCCAGTGCTGAAATAGCAGTTTTGATCAGTTTATGACTTGTCTCGCCTTCTTGATGAGCGATAAGACCAAAACCACAATTGTCTTTTTGATAATTGGGATCGTAAAGTTGCATGCATAATTCTCCTGTATTCTGACCAGTTTTGTTGATTTGCAAAGGCGAATAATAATAGTTGAAAACTGAATAAATATTGCAATATCAAACTGGGGGAACCTTGTAAGATATAGCTATGTTATACAAAGGTCAATCAAAAATAGAGTTATTACTCTTAGTATTAATACTAAAGTTTTAACACATGTTAAAAAGTGTATAAAAATGACTTTTTAACAAACTCAATAAATTCAAGGTATAGAGGGAGTTGTTGTAAAATCTGTAAACTTACGGTTTTATTTTCATATGCTTAAAAAAAATATGAAATAAAATTTCATTATTAGCGGTTTTCTTGGGTTTATTTCAATTTATTTATATTTTTGCCATAAAAAAAGCCAACAAATGTTGGCTTAATTACAAAATTGATTTGTTTTACGCTTTATAGCCGTTTGCTAAACCCTTGGTTACCTGCTGTTTACATTGTGAATGGTTAATGTTAGCGTTGATATATACAAGGAAGTATATGAAATATATATAAATTTAATCTTGTATATTAATATTTCTAATAAATAGGATCTTTATGAAAAATTATAACCTTTTGCCTTTAAGTTTTCTCTCCTTAGCTTTGACTGCATGTGGGGGGAGCTCTTCTAACTCTGAAGTAACAAATGCTCCTGATACTCAACCTGTTGTTAATACTGCTCCTACCGCAGAGCCTGATCAAGTAGTAAGTTTAAATGGCAATACTGTAAATATTGACGTACTTAATAATGATATTGATGCTGATGGCGATACTTTAACTATAAGTGATTTACCAGAGCTACCAAAAAATGGTTCTGCAGTTATTGATGGTAATCAAGTCGTTTATACTCCTCTTAACGGCTTTGCTGGAGTAGATAGTTTTAGTTACCAAATCTCTGATGGCAATGAAACTGTTTCTTCTATTGTGACCATCGATGTTAATCATGAACTTACAGTGCAAGGACAAGTTACAGACTCGCCAATAGCTAACGCTACAGTTGTCGTTAAGATAGGAGGTGATAAATTTACTACTACCGCTGACCAGGATGGCTTTTATTCTATTGATTTATTAATTAAAGAAATTAATAAAAGCATCATACTAACAGCCCAAGGTAATGCACTAAACAATCAAGATAATGTTGAATTACTCTTGTTTTTAGGTAATAGCTCTGAATTATTAGAGCAAACAAATGAACTACATCAAGTAGATAATGAGCTTCTATCTACTAACGTGACACATGTTTCCACAGCTCTGTACTTATTAGCAAAAGATCTAAATGATGATAATGAGTTTTCAAATTTTGAAGAGTTTTCAGAACTAACTAAAAATATTGATACTGAAAAGTTAATAGAAACATCAGCGTTAATCAAGTTACTCGTTGACAACCCTGCCTACGAAATTCCTGAAGGTGAAACTATTGTTTCATTGCTAGACCCTGAGCAAGGAGAGTCTAACACTGAGGTTGCTATAGATGCATATCTCACCTCAACGAACAATGTAGATGAAACAGGTAAAAAAAGTGATTCATTCTTACAAGATTTAGATGTTGCAATAAAAGAAACAATTGCAGATCCAAAAGTAGTACTTGCATTCACTGAAGAAATTCTTGTGAATCAATCTCTTGCAGTATTGAATGATACGAAAGCTGGTTGGGTGGATTTTGTTGGTGATATTTTACATTTTTCAGCGAACGCAATTGGCACTGAACATAAAACTATCTATCGCGGAACATCTAGTAAACAAGGTTTTGATTGGAAAATCATAGATGGGAAGCTTAATGTTGAAATGAATTCATATGAGGGCGTATATTTTGAATATTCAAGTTATCCGTTCGATAATTTAATTTCAAATGGCTTTAATAATGAAGTACAAACTGCTTTGGTTAACGCCGTAGATTCAGGTAAGTTACCATCGGACTTACAGTTTGAAATGAGATACGGGTTTGATAATAAAAAATATACCATATTAAGTAAGACGCCTGAGACATATAAAGTATTCGTCGAGGGTGAATACCAACGTCAACTTATTATGCCTGATGGAATCGGTTGGAACAGTGAAAACCCTATCGCTACAGAAGCAACGACAGCAACATTAAATTTATTACCTACAGCCGAGGTTTCTTTAGATACTATAACTGCTGATAATATTGAGGGGGATTGGGTTCTGCACTTTAATGCAGAGGTTTATGATTACAGTAATTTACAAGAATCGACAGAATCATTTATAGCTCAAGTTTTAACATTTTCAAATGGTAAGGCGATAGCAAGAGAAAGTGGTGTTACTTACGATTATAGCTTAGAAAATGGCTCTATTAATTTAACATCAGATAATTTAAAGTTTGTTATAAAACCAATTCAAAAAGAAGATAACCTATATTTAGCCTACACAGAGGAGCTTGTAGATAATCAAGTTAAATCCCTATTCGTAGCTCAAATGGCAAAGTTTGATAATACATACCTTAAGTTAGTTAATAATTTAGTAACTGAATTACCACAAATACAACTAGCCAATATTAATGGCTATTTAGAAGGAAATTGGCAGGGTGATTTACCCACTTTAGATGCTATTTGGGGATATCAATTTAAAGAAGATGGCACATTAAGACGTGGTGTTTCAGGTATCTTAGCTGGAGAAAATTACGATGATATTGATGTTGACCATTATAATTTAGGTGATAATCGTTGGACCTGGGATAAGAGTGAAAATATTATCAACTTAAGGTTTAATGATGACGGCCTTAGGCGTCACCGTACTTGGGAAGTGATTTCTGTTGATGATAACGGTAAAGCGTTAGTTATGGAATATTCTACTTTGGGCTATGATCAGAATAATGACTTTATGGTTACGGAAGATGAGATAGGGGCCTTTATTTATCCTAGAATTAATCATGTAAGTCTTTTTGATTTAAGTAACCATCAAGATGCTTGGAAAAATACGAATGATTACGGTTTATTAAATCTTGAAGGAAAGAAAAGCTTATCCGAAAAACGCAATGCTACTTTTAAATAGAAGCAGTAAATGACTTTTAGCTACTGATTGTTAAGCGCTTTGGTAATTCATAGCGTTCTATTTTTTCAAAAAAGCCAGCTTAATGCTGGCTTATCTTTTTAATATTTGAAGCTATGCTTTATAACCGTTTGCTAAACCTTTGGTTGTTACTGCAACAGCATCGTGGGCGTGTAATGATTCTAAGTGGTTTATCTTAACCCAGAAATCATCATAACCTTGTACTAAGTTCATCGCGTGTTGTACGCGGCGAGCGGCATCTTCACAAAACATTAGGTTTTGACCATTTAAACGAGCAAACTCTTGCTCATCTTCACGTTTAACCGCAGCTTGTACTGGCGTTTGTAATGCAGTTTCTACCGTATCTACCACATCAGTGATAGGGAATGAGCTTACTGATTCATTTAGTTTAACTTTAATTTCAGCGATTGAACGTTGGCTGTGCGGCGTAGCCACAATACCTTCTGAAGTGCCAAGCCATTGGTGGATATCTTCTTTGGCTACACTGTCTTGCTCGGCAAATTTTTCAGTAAATGCTTTTTGAATTAATTGGCGAGCTAAAGCTGCTGAACATGGACATGTTGATGAATAAGCAATATCTACACATAGCTCAATATCAAATACGCCTTTTTCTAATTTACCAACAATAGTTACCGGGTAAACTCTCCAGCCTAACTTACCACTTACTAATGCTTTACGGCGCATCGGGTAGTCAAAGCTAAATTTTACATAAGCAGTATCACTTAAATCATGATGCGAGCTGATAAATTCATTTAATAGCTCGATTAGTGATTGATAGTTTAATGTGTTGCCACTTGAAAGGTCATCAAGTAATAAGTACAAGCGAGACATGTGAATGCCTTTCGCCTGTGCATCATTTAAATTTACAAAAGCGTCAATGTGAGCAGAAACCATTTTTTCAGCTTCATCTTTGGCTGAAACCATTATTGGCATTTCAATGTTGCCCATACCTACCCTGTCTAGAGTACCTTCGGTTTGTGCCGTAGTGTGGTTGGCTATATCTGGCATTGATGTCGGCATTAGTGCTCCGCTTACTTTATCGTTACTGATTAATGAGTTTTACTAGTAAGTAGTACTTAGTTTTGTAGGTACTACTTAGTTTTTAAGGCGCGTATTCTAACTAATTTGCAGATAAAGTTTTACTTTTATTTCTGTTTTAGCAAAAATTAAAACAAAAAAACTAAAGACCTAGTAAATTGGTCGGCTATTCTGCAGTAATATCAAGGCAAAATCAATGTTTTCGCGCTGTGTTGATGACTTATGTTAATTAAGGTGGTGCATAAGTTAATGGTTTGTAAGGTGTTGGTTTCTTCTTTGTGTTATTGCTTAAAAATTGAATATTTCATTCGTCAATAGCCGATTTTTCATGCTATGTTGCCAATAGGATGTTCATTAAAATGGTATGCATATGGAATTATTAGATTTAGAAATCGCCGGTCAATACAAAGATGTATTAGGCATCGAAGTATTTAGCGAAACAGTAGACCTTTATGTTGAACAGTCGCAATTATATATAGATAAATTAAAGCAAGCTGTTGCCGAGCAAAACTATGCCAATTGGCAAGAAAGCTGTCACATTTTAAAAAGCGCTTCGGGTAATACTGGTCTGAAGCAGGTATTTAACCAAGTGAAAGAGTTAGAGTACAGTAAAGATGATTTTGCAGTGTTAAGTGTAGCTTTAGAAAAGTTAGAATCGTTGAATAAAGAAAGTATTCAGGCAATAAAAAAATGGCTAACACAAGGTTAGCCATTTCTATCTATTTAGTTTGAACGTTAGGGCTTATTAAGCTTCTAAAGTTCCTACGAAACGGTAACCTTCACCGTGGATCGTATTGATAAATTCTGAGTTAGTATTGTCAGTTTCAAAGTGCTTACGTAAGCGACGAATAGTAACGTCTACAGTACGGTCATTTTCACGTAAATCACGACCAGTCATTTCTTGGATAAGCTGTTGACGAGTTACGATTTTACCACTGTTAGCCATTAATAAACGTAATGCACGGTATTCACCACGAGGGATTGGGAAAGTTTCACCTTGTGGAGACGTCATACGACGAGAGTTTGGATCTAAGTTCCAGTTGTTAAATTGGATCATAGCAGTATCAGCAACAGGTGTGTTTACATCTGTTTGTTGAATACGTTTTAATAAATTACGAACACGAATAGTTAACTCGCGAGGGTTAAATGGTTTAGTAACGTAGTCATCAGCACCAATCTCTAAGCCTAATACTTTATCAACATCGCTATCGCGACCAGTGATAAACATAAGACCTGTGCTGTTTTTCTCTAATAATTCACGTGCTAATAATAAGCCGTTCTTACCAGGTAGATTAATGTCCATTAACACTAAATCTATTTTGTTGCTTTGAAGTTTCTCTGCCATGCTGTCGCCGTTAGCTGCTACGAATGTTGTGTAGCCTTCTGCTTCAAACAAGTTCTTTAAATTTAAGCGTGTTACTTCTTCGTCTTCAACAATTAAAATCTGTGCTTGGTTTGTCATATATACCTCGATAAAAAACTGATAGCTAACCTCTATATAGTTAGCAAGTCGGTTAAAACTTATACGCTTCACATTCGCGATATAAATTCTGCCTTTAAATTAATGATGTATATGATAGAGCAAGTTAAAAAGTAAACAATGGTGAAATTGTTGTAAAAATGTAAGATTTATGAGCAACTAAAATAGCTGTTATTTAATGCTATCTTGTTGATTTGTATGGTTATGATTATTTTATTTGGACGTTTGTGTTAAAAGTAAAAATGAAACAAATTGTAATTTTTAAGGAAAATTGAGGTAAGGATGTCATTAATTATCGAAAAAATAGATGATCAACAAGTTAAATTGGTGTTGCGCTAACATCAATTTAACTTGGGGTGAACACTAGGTTTATCTTTTAGTTCAAAAATCCAACATAATTACTTTTTACAGTAGTGAACGGCGAAACCTTTGCTGTTAATAAGAAGTTCTGGCTCGGCGATTTCAGCCTTTAATATTGGCGCATATTTAAGAAAGTTATTGGCCACAATAGTTAAGTTGGCATTTTTAGTCATATGCTGCTTAATATATTTCAAGAAAGACTCTGTTGCATGGTAGTTGGTTTTAATACCTTGGTGAAACGGAGGATTTGATATTACGCTGTTGTACTGAGCGCTAACATTAGATAATGCGTCAGAGGCAAATACTTTACCTTTAAGTTGATTTAATTCTAATGTTTTTATTGAGCTTGCAATTGCAAGGGCACTTACATCAACTAGGTCAACTTTAGTTGTTGGATCAGTTTTATTAATAAATGCACCAATGATCCCAGCTCCACAGCCAAAGTCTAATACTGAACCGGTGATTTGCGATGGTAAATTTTCTAATAAGATGCGTGTACCATTATCTAGTGAACCGCTACTAAATACACCAGGTAGTGAAGCAACTTTCAGCTTAATACCTGCTACGTCGATATTAAACTCTTTGTAAAAGTCATTAATATCAAAGCTAAAGTCTTGGTTATTAAATTCTACAGAGAACAAAGAGCAGTGCCGAGCTGAGTCTATCTTGTTTGAACAGCTAGAGTATTTTGTGCTTAACTTCTCGCAAGATTTAACTCCGCCTTTATTTTCACCCACCACTAAAATGTTTGCTCCCTCAGCCATGTGAGGCGCTAACATTGCCAATAAAAATTGGTACTCAGGTTTTGATTTTGGAAAATAAATAATAGCTAAGTCGTGCTTGTTAGACGTTGGATTTTCATAACTTGCAGCAAAGCAGCTTGTTACCGAATCTTGATATCTTGCTTTTGTATTTTGATAAAAGCCAAAGTGAGTTTGATAACTTGTTATTTGTGCTTGTGGGTTAATGCTAATTAACTCTGCTAAAAATTCATTATCAGGGCAGCCGACGACTAGTGGGTGATTACTCTTTAGTAATTCACTATTTCGAAGTAACAGTTGTGAAGGGTTCGATAATGACATGCAAAATGCTCTTTTTAATGGCTAACAATATAGTGGCGCTATTTTCATCGTTTGTGTGACTTTAGTAAACGATTAAATACGCTTTTTACTAAATATAGACGTTAAAAAGATAATATTTACTGACAAATAACCATTTAGTTGCAAACTATGCGTTTATGATATTGAAAAACTTATGATGAAGTGGTTAAATAGCGACATTCTTAGAATATGAAAATATTTTATTACTGCCCTTATATTGAGGGCCAGAAGAGGAGCATTAACCAGGTAGTTATTTTGAGGAGATCAAACTCCAATGACAAATAACGAGGGGGATTAATGCCGAGGTACAAGTTAGTTTGGTCTTGCTTGTATCGGACGATTGGGTTGAATCCCTTCGGCTGCCACATGCTTATATAGTGGAGCGCTTCTGGTCTTTGTGCATTTATTTGTACGAATTCCTAATCATGCCATTGCCTATATTAAGCTTAGATATTGCTATACTGTTTAAATTAATAAACAGTGTTATAGCTGCATTATTATCAAGTGATGAGATTTAAAATGACAAGTTCGCAAAATAACCTGAACAATTTTCCTTTATGGACAGCTTTAGTTACGCCATTTGACCAACACGGTGAAGTCGATTATAGCTGTTTAGATAAATTGGTTGATGACCAACAACAAGCCGGTAATGGTATCCTAATTTGTGGCAGTACCGGTGAAGGTTTAGCCATTGAATTGGACGAGCAGTTAAAAATTGTACAGTACATTTGTGACTTAAAACCAAATGTACCGCTAATGGTTGCTGTTGGAGGTGCTAACTTATCAACTCAGATTGCTTGGATAAAGCAGTGTAATAGCCTGCCTATACATAGTTTTTTACTTGGCACGCCAATGTATGCCAAGCCAGGTGTGGTTGGTCAAACCCAGTGGTTTGAAGCGTTACTTGATGCAGCCGAGCATCCTTGTATGATTTATAATGTGCCAGGCCGAAGTGCTGTTAGTATCCCAGTACAAACAATTAAGAATATTGCTGACCATAAAAATTTATGGGCAATGAAAGAAGCAAGTGGTGATGTTAGCCAATTTTTAGCATACCAAAAAGCGGCACCTACAATGAAAATGTACTCAGGTGATGATCCGTTAATGCCTCTTTTAGCTGGCGCAGGTGCTGTTGGCTTAGTATCGGTTTGTGCAAATGCTTGGCCTGAAGCAACTAATTTATACGTACAAAAATGTTTAAATGGTGAAACCAAGGGGCTTGCTAGTGTTTGGTTTGATGCTACCAATGCATTATTTGAAGTAGCCAATCCTATTCCTGTAAAAGTATTGATGCACAAGCAAAGCGTGCTAAACACGCCAGTTTTACGCGCTCCTTTAACGCATTTAGAATTAACTAATGACCAAGGGATCCTTGCGGCTGACGCGGCTATTACCGATTGGTTATGTCAAAGTAGATCTCATTTACGTGCTGTTAAGTAATTAACCTAAATGAATAATTTTTCAAAAGAATTGTTAACCGTTGGCGAAATGGCCAGCGGCGTTTCGTTAACGATCCCTGTTTATCGTTTAGCGGGTAGCGGTAAGGGACCTTCAGTATACATTCAAGCCAATATCCATGGCGCCGAAGTTCAAGGTAATGCCGTTATTTATCAGCTATTAGAGCTGCTACAAAAGGAAACTTTGGCGGGTGATATAACCTTAGTTCCGTATGCCAACCCAATTGGTTGTAATCATAAAAATGGTGAATACACCTTAGGCCGATTTGATCCAATCACTGGGGTTAATTGGAACCGCATGTATCATTTTGAGCAATCGATTATTGAACCTTTTGCCAAAGAATTCGCTGATGCTGATATAGAAGTTATAAAGAGTGCATTTAAACAAAAAATGCTAAGCGATATTCAAGATAAGCTAAATCATAACAATTATGGTTTAACTACAGGCAGGCGCATTGCTTATCAATTACAAGAAATGGCTCATCAAGCAGATATTGTTTTAGACTTACATACTGGTCCTGTTTCATCTAAGCACTTATATTGCCCAGAATACGCCAAAGATAGTGCTAATTACTTTAATATTGCTCACACTATTTTTATTCCCAATGGCTTTGCTGGCGCGATGGATGAAGCAACATTTTGCCCTTGGTGGTATTTAACAGATGCCTTTGCCAAACAAGGCAGAGAGTTAAACTTTGACAAAGAAAGCTTTACTGTTGAGCTGGGCTCGCAGGAATTAATCGATTTAGATGAAGCATTAATCGATGCGCAAAGTATTTTATCTTATTTACAATACAAAAATGTGCTGAGTTCAAATAACTATCAGCCCGAAAAAATGACACGCTATGCCTGTTATTTAAAAGATTATAAGCAATATTATTCGCCTATGGGCGGTATGGTAGATTACCTTGCTGAATTTGGTAAACCGTTAGCCAAAGGTGAGCCTTTAGCCCGTATTTTACGCATGGATAATTACGGCGATGGTGATGCATTACATTACCTAACCCTTGAAGAAGATGTTTTGCCAATATTGCACTTTGCTTCAGCGAGTGTGCATCAAGGTACTGAGCTGTATAAGCTATTTACCAATTATTTCACTATTAGCAATTAATCGAATTTTTAACTTATGCCAAAAGCAACAAAAAAACAAACCCTGCAACTACCTCAAAAGCTGCAAAGCCCTCTGTTGAAACTCAACAAGCGGCTACAACTATAGCTAATGGCATTAAGAAACCAGGTCAAAGCAAAGAGCAAACTAAGCTGATAGAGCAAGGCATTCAAAAGGGCATTGAGCTTTATAAAAAACAGCACAAAGCCAAGGCTAGAGAAGCAGATAAAGCTAAGAAAAAACTTAAAAACAAAGCTACGCCTAGCGCTCAATTACAACCGCAATCAGTTGGAGATAATAGTGCAAAGCAAAATATTTTACCTTGGGTTTTGTTAGTTGCTTCATGGGCTATTTTTGCCGCTTATTTAGTTCTATAGATAAAAAGTTCAATTGCTTAAATCTACTCTTACCAATTATTCCTTTTAGTATAGTCTGGCGCCTGCTCTGGTTTAAGTTGTTTTTTGACTGCGATTTTTTGGTTTTTAGTAAGTAATATTTTTATTTGGTAATAGCTTTCTTTGGCTAACATAACCCAGTCTGCTTTAAACCAGTTGTTATGGAATAGTTTTTTTACTGCCGCAACACTATCAGGTGAACGCTCACTTACTTGCTTGGCCAAGTCATAAGCTGATTGCAAAGGCTCATCACTTAGCTCAGTAATTAAACCGTAATTTAATGCTTGTTTGGCACTAATAATCTCTGCTGTCATTGTCAGCTTTAACGCTATATCTTTAGCTAATATTTCACGTAAGACTAAGTTACCAGCCATGTCAGGTATTAAGCCCCATTTACCTTCCATTACGGAAAAACTTGCCTGCTCGTGAGCTATTCTAAAGTCGGCGCCAAGAGCGATTTGTAAGCCACCGCCCCAACATCTACCATGAATGGCCATGATGACTGGGACAGGTATTTTACGCCAATTATACGATACTCTTTGGGCTAAGTTTGCTTGGCCTGGTAGCCACTTAAAAAGAAGGGAAAGGGCAGATGATTTATTACTGAGCACAGACTTTATATCCAAACCGCTACAAAAATCTTCGCCTTTGGCATTTACTATAACAGCTCTAATAGCGCGATTTTGTTTTAGCTCCTTACTCACTTTGTCTAAAGCTTTGAACATAGGGATATCAAGCGCATTTCTTTTTTCTGCTTTATTAAGAGTTACTAAAGCAATGTTGTTTTCTATACTGACAGTAACAGGAGATTTTGGCATGTGTAATCCGTCTTATTATTGTTTAGCTTCTTTAAGTCTAGGTTAACTATAAATTTAATATCACGGCATTACTATGATTAGTTTGCTATAATTAATGTTATATTATAACATTACCAAAAATTACAATTAAGTCAGTTTAGTAAAATGTTTCAGCAGCCAAAATTTAAACAACACAACATTATTGCTTTAATAGCAATGGTGTCTTTTTTGTTGTTTATGCCTCTGGCAAAAGCAGTTCATTTAGCCGATCATGATGTTAGTATCCACGAAGTTCATTGTAAAACTTGTTCTTCATCTGCATTAGATGACTTTGATTTACCATCTCCAGCTTCCGATATCGCAATAATTGATTATAAATCAGATGTAATCGTTGCTGTTGAAGCGGCCTTTTATGGGCGATTTACTAAACAGTATTTAAGCAGAGCACCTCCACGTAATTTTCTTTAATCACAAACATCATTCACATTCTCTTTGTATTAAACAAAGGGTATATATACCAATTTGATTAAGGATTAGGTCACTTTTGAGTTAGAGGAAATTGATTTTAACAAGTGACAATTTGATGGTTATAGTCATTCTATATCCATTAAATTTCAAGCAGTTAAAATTCATTTTAGCAACTCCAGTATGATGAGTCGCTAGACGAGACAAAATGATCGAATGTTTATTCAACTTGGTTTTAGTTGTATTCAGGAAAATTATAATGAAATTAGTTAATACCTCAGCCGTTGTTTTAGCGGCAAGTTTTTCAGGCGCTGCTCTTGCACAAGATCAGTTAAATATTAGTGCTATTGTTAATGTTGGTTACACTGACCGCGAAGACTTCTCAGGCATCGCAGGTTATGGTGTCGATGAACATGGCTCTGGGTTAAAACAGGGCTTTTGGACGGATCATACTGAGCTAGCTATTAGTGCGCCTATTGATGATATGTTTACCGGCAAACTGACCATAGTACTCGATGAACATGAAGGTGAAACCGAAGTTGAGCTAGAAGAAGCGTTTATCCAAACCACTGCATTACCTTATGATTTATCGCTTAGATTCGGACGCTTTCTATCTAATATTGGTTATTTAAATGGTAAGCATGATCATACCGATAGCTTTGCCGACCGCCCATTAGTTTACCGCGCTTTTTTAAATGGCCATTATTACGATGATGGTGCTCGCTTATCTTGGTTAGCTCCAACCGATATGTACTTAGAGCTAGGTACTGAATTATTAAAAGGTGGCACTATGCCTGCCTACGCTGAAGGTGATGGCATTGGCGCTTATTCTGCTTATGTTAAAACTGGTGGCGACTTTAATATTGAAAATAGCTGGCAACTTGGTGTGTCATATCTAGGTTTTGATAACGATGAAGGCTCATGTAGTAGTCACTCTCATGAAGAAGATCACGGTGATGAGCATGAAGAGCATGAAGAAGAGCATGCTCATGAAGCTTTTGGTGTGTGTGATTTTAGTGGTAGCAAAGATTATTATATTATTGATGCAGTATGGAAGTGGGCACCTAACGGCAATTATAAGTACCAAAACTTTACCTTAGCGACTGAGTACTTTTTTGTTGAAGAAGAAGGTGGTCTGCACCATGAAGAAGAGCATGAGGAACATGAAGAGCACGAGGAACACCTAACTAGCCTAGCTGAAGAACATCTAGATCACATTGATACCAGTCATCAAGGTTTTTATGTGAGCGCTGTTTATCAGTTCACCCCTAACTGGGCTGCAGGTTTGCGTTATTCGCAAATTGATTTTGATGAGCCATACTCTGATGGGTTTAAGCCAGAGGTTTCAACCGCTATGGTTGAATATCGCCATTCACATTTTTCTACAGTGCGTTTGCAATACAATCAAGATAAATCAGTTGAAGAAGTGACTGACGATCAAATTACTTTGCAATTTAGCATGGCATTAGGAGCTCACGGTGCGCATCAATTTTAACAGTGTTTTAATTTGTTTAGCGAGCTTAGCCGCTATAATTACTTTGCCGGCTAAGGCGGAGTTAAATGTTTTTGCTTGTGAACCTGAATATGCAGCTCTTACGCAAGAATTAGCTGGTGATAAAGTAACTATCTATAGTGCTACGACAGCACAGCAAGATCCGCATTTTATCCAAGCTCGTCCAAGTTTGATTGCTAAAATGCGCCGTGCAGACTTAGTTGTTTGTGCTGGTGCTGATTTAGAAATTGGTTGGTTGCCAATGTTGCAAATGAAATCTAATAACCGTGATGTACAATCAGCTGATAAAGGCTTGTTTTATGCTTCTGATCATGTACAAAACTTAGATATCCCGGTTAGCGTTGATAGATCTATGGGAGATGTACATTCTCTGGGAAATCCGCATGTGCATCTTGACCCAACACGTATTACTCAGTTAGCGAAAGCTCTTAGTAATAAGTTGTCGCAACTTGATAGTGAAAACAGTGCTATATATCAGAGTAAATTAACTGATTTTTTAACTCGTTGGCAGCAAGCTACAACTCAGTGGCAAGGGCAAGCACAAGAGCTAAAAGGTACAAAAGTTATTGCTTATCACTCGTCGTTTCGCTACTTATTTGAGTTTTTAGGAATGCAGCAAGTGGGTGACTTAGAGCCTAAACCAGGTTTGCCACCAACCACATCACATTTGATGACGGTATTAGATATTGTTGAAAAGCAGCAAGTTAAGTTAGTGGTTTATACCGGATATCAAGACGAGAAAGCAGCGCACTGGTTACAAGATAAAACCGATATTAATAGTGTGCAGTTACCTTATACTGTAGGTGGTAATGAGCAAGCAACTGATTTATTTTCGATGATGAGTCAGCACATTGCACTTATTAAAGGTGCACTCGCAGCGCAATAGAGCGTAAGAGTTAATTAAATAAAGCAGATGAATCAATATGTTTGAGTTAATCGATATTTTATTGCCGGCCTTAGTTGCTGGATTGTTAGTGCTGATCACACATGTGCCACTGGGCTTTCAAGTGTTAAAGCGAGGCATTATCTTTATTGATTTAGCCATAGCTCAAATTGCTGGGGTTGGTGCGGTTCTAGTAACGACGTTAGATTTAGAGCATCACTTACCTGGAGCAACCTATATTGTTGCCGCTGTATTTGCTTTGTCTGGGGCAAGTATAATTGCTTTATTTGAACGCTATTCTAAAGATAATTTAGAGGCTTTGATCGGTTGTTTATATGTATTGTCGGCAACAGGCGCTTATATACTTTTGGCCAATGACCCACACGGTGGTGATTTACTAAAGCAAGTATTATCAGGGCAAATTTTGTGGGTTACCTTTAATGATTTATATTTGCATATGGCTTTGTATGCAGTATTGATGGGGCTTATCCTGCTAAAACCAGGCTTACTTAATGGTAAGTGGTTCTATTTTATCTTTGCTGTCGCTATCACTAGCTCGGTGCAAATGGTGGGAGTTTATTTAGTCTTTAGTACGCTAATTATTCCTGCTTTAGCAACGGTTAAACTGATTAAATATAACCATAGAATCGCTTACATAATTGGCTTTATAGCTTACCTTATGGGGTTAATTGCTTCTGCTTTATGGGATTTACCAAGTGGCTCAACCATAGTTTGGACCTTGGCAATAACGGGCTTTTTAGCAAGTTTATTGCTAAAGAAGTCGGCATTGTTGCCAGCAAGTCAAACTTAGTTTTAATATGACAAAGCCTAGATAGTGAAAAGGGAACCATTGGTTCCCTTTTTATTGCTTACTTGATAACGCGATTAATCAGTTAATTCCATAGTCATTAGTGACGCATTACCGCCAGCTGCTGTGGTATCTATAGTTACTGTTTTTTCAGTTACTAAGCGTTTAAATAGTGCTTGATGACTTTGCGCAGTAAGTACTGGCAGGATTGCGCCAGTTCTAGCTGCTAATAGCTCACCAATCCATTGTTTAAGTGCGCTGTTATTTTCCACAATAGCGCCAGATATATAATCATGCTCTAACACACTTGGTAAGAAGTTAAGAGATACTGCTTGGAAAATTCCTGGTACTAAACCTAATTGGGCAAGTACTTCTTCACAGGCAATTGCTTCATCTAAAAACTCTTCATTAACTAAAGCGATAACAGGATTACCACTAGCAAGAGCTGAAGCAATCGCAACTAACCAAAATTCGAAGCTAGTATCGCTATCACCAATTGACGCTAAAATACCACGAGATTCCAAGTAAAGTTTATTCGACTCACCTGTAGGACCCGGTAAGGTAGTTGGATTAGCTAGCGCTTTCTCAATAACTGATAGTTGCTGACGCGCGGCAATTAATGCACTTTCTAATTCAGACTCTTGTGAAATAAATAGTTTGTGATCGGCAATCTTAGCTAATAACTGACGAACAATGGATACTCGTACACCTACTGCTGTGTCACGCCAGTTTAACTCATCATTTTTAGCTGATTGTAATTTAGCGCCAATTTTCCATGCATCTGCTGCATGTTCATTAAATTGTGCCTGTAGTAAATCTTTTTGCTCACTAGTTAATGTATTTTCTGCACTGGTGTTAATTTCTTTAACTAACCTAGTTAAGTACATTGGGCCACCTGCTTTAGGGCCAGTGCCTGATAAGCCTCGACCACCAAAAGGTTGTACACCAACAACCGCACCAATCATGTTACGGTTAACATAGACATTACCTGCACGAGAGCGCTTAGATAAGTATTCACTTTTCTCTTCAATACGAGTATGAATACCCATAGTTAAACCAAAACCAGTACCGTTAATTTGCTCAATAACATTTTCAATATCTGCCGCTTTAAAGCGAATAACGTGAACACAAGGACCGAATACTTCTTTTTTAAGTACAGATAAGTCGCTGATTTCGTAAAGTCTTGGGGCAAAGAAATAGTTACCAGTGTCTCCCATCTCAGGCAGCTTACATTGGTAATGTAAAGTTGATTTACCTTCTAAATAACTTACATGATCATTAAGTGCGGTAAATGCTTTGTTATCAATAACAGGGCCAACATCAGTACTTAAAAATGCCGGGTCGCCAACATGTAATTCAGCCATTGCACCTTTGATCATAGAGATAACTTTGTCGGCAACATCTTCTTGCACAAATAGAACTCGTAATGCTGAACAGCGTTGACCTGCACTTTGGAACCCTGAAGTTACCACATCATCAACTACTTGCTCAGGAAGCGCAGTTGAGTCAACTATCATACAGTTTTGGCCACCAGTTTCGGCGATCAGAGGAACTTGTTCACCTTGACGCTCTGCCAGTTTTTGTGAAATCCATGTACCTGTCTCAGTTGAACCTGTAAACATAACTGCCTGAATGCGTTCATCAGGAACAATGTGTGCACCAACTTCACTACCTCGAGCAATTACTGGTACAACAACACCTTCTGGTAAACCACATTCTGTCATTAATTCAATAGTACGCAGGGCAATTAAGCTGGTTTGTTCAGCCGGTTTTGCTACAACGGTATTACCGGTTACGATTGCTGCTGCAACTTGTCCTAAGAATATTGCTAATGGGAAGTTCCACGGGCTAATACAAAGTACCACGCCGCGAGACTGTAAGTTTTTATCAGCCATTAATTCTGGCGCACGAGCTGCGTAATAACGACAAAAATCTACCGCTTCACGAACTTCTGCAACACCATCGGCTGGAATTTTACCTGCTTCTTTTATACAAAGAGCAATTAACTCGTCTTGATTTGCTTCAAGCGCATCTGCTGTTTTTAATAACAACTCGGCTCTAACATTAACGTCTGTTTGGCTCCACTGAGTAAATGCCGTATGGGCACTCGCTAAGATGTTTTGCATTGCCTTGCTATCGGCATGTTTTATATAGCCAATAACTTCATTGTGATTTGCTGGGTTAATAACAGCTTCAGCATCGGCAACAGCTTGTGTAGCCGTTGCTTTTTCAAACCAAGCATTTAAGTTATCACGCATAGGCGTTATTTGATCTATGGTGGTTAAATCTAAGCCTTTAGAATTTGCACGCTCGCTGCCAAACATCTCAATAGATTGAGGGATTTGTGGGTTGTACTTATTTTGCCAGCTCTGAACAAGCTCAACTGGATCGGTTAGTAATGATTCAACAGGAATATTTTCATCGACAATGTTGTTTACAAATGAGCTGTTAGCACCGTTTTCAAGTAAACGACGTACTAAATAAGCAAGTAAATCTTCGTGATGACCAACAGGCGCGTAAACACGACAAGGTACGTTATCGTTAACAACAACTTGGTCGTAAAGTGACTCACCCATACCGTGTAAACGTTGGAATTCAAAACCTTCATAGTCATCAGTCATTTCTAAAATAGTAGCAACTGTGTAGGCATTATGAGTCGCAAACTGTGGGTAAATACTGTCGCGGTAGCTTAATAATTTTTTAGCACAGGCATGATATGAGACATCGGTCGATGGTTTTCTGCTAAATACCGGGAAGTCGTTGTAACCTTCTACTTGGCTAATTTTTATTTCCGCATCCCAGTAAGCGCCTTTTACTAAGCGCACCATCATTTGACGACCTGCTTTTAATGTTTGCTCGCGTACCCACTCAACAACATATAAAGCGCGTTTTTGATAAGCTTGTAATGCAATACCAAAACCATCCCAACCAGCTAAGTCTTCATCTAAAAATACTGCGCCGATAACATCTAGAGATATATCTAAGCGATCAGCTTCTTCGGCGTCGACAGTAAAGCCAATGTTGTATGATTTTGCTGCTAGAGCTAAGTGTTTTAAGCGAGGGATTAATTCAGCAATAACACGCTCACGATGGGTAAATTCATAGCGTGGGTGTATCGCAGATAACTTTATTGAAATGCCAGGGCTTTTTTGCGGGCCTCGGCCTTTTGCTGCTTTACCGATAACATCAATAGCCTTAACGTAACTATCAAAGTAGCGGTCTGCATCAGCCATAGTACGAGCACCTTCACCTAGCATATCGTAAGAGTAGGTATAACCTTTTGCTTCGGTATCTACTGCTCGCTCGACTGCAGAATCGATAGTGTGACCCATAACAAATTGTGTGCCCATGATCTTCATGGCATAGCGTACAGCTTTACGGATAACTGGCTCACCTAAGCGGCCGATAGTTTTCTTTAACAGACCAAATTGTTGTTTTTTATTTTCATCAGTGTAATTAACTAATTTACCGGTAAATAATAGACCCCAAGATGATGCGTTAACAAAAATAGAGTCACTATTGCCTAAATGCGAACTCCAATCACCTTCTGCTAATTTATCGCGAATTAAGTTATCTGCTGTTAATTTATCAGGAACTCGCAGTAATGCTTCGGCTAAACACATTAACACTACGCCTTCTTCACTTGATAATGAGAACTCGTTTAACAGTGCGTCAACACCGCCTTTGCCTGTTTGATCTTTTCGAATTTGAACAACCATTTGTCTGGCGCGTTCCCAAGCTCTTGAACGTGCATTGGCACCAATTTCAGCTAGTGGGATCAGGTTGTTTAATACCTCATTTTCGTCAGCTCGGTAATGATCGCGAATTTGCTGGCGAATAGGGTCATTAGTAATTAAGTTTCCGTTAAAAAGCATGATATCAGCCTAGATAAATACAAAATAATATGGTGCGAATGTTATATAAATACTCGCAGAATGTGTTAATGAAATTCAGTTAATTTCAGTGTAATATGATGCAATTGTAATCAAATACCATAGAAAATACTGCATGAGTTACAAAAGTAGAACACTTGATAGGATAGATTTAACAATTTTAGACACTTTGCAAAAGCAAGGGCGGATCTCTAATGTCGAGCTAGCAAAGCAGGTCAATTTAAGTGCAAGTCCATGTTTAGATAGAGTAAAAAAGCTTGAAGCCGAAGGTTTTATCAAGCGTTACGGGGCCGTATTAGATGCTGAAAAGCTTAATATGGGCATGTCAGCATTTATACAGGTAACTTTAGATCGAACCACGGCTGATGTATTTGACCAGTTTCGCGACAAAGTGGTTAATATTCACGAGGTCGCAGAATGCCATATGGTTGCTGGTGGTTTTGACTACTTAGTTAAGATCAGAGTAGCTGACATGAAAAACTACCGAGAGGTGCTTGGCTATATAGTTAACTTACCTGCTGTTTCACAAACTCATACTTATGTGGTTATGGAAAATGTGAAAGAAGATTTAGGTTTACCTATATTAGAAGTTTAGAACACACTCTAAGTAACTTATATTTAACATTATTATGAGTTTAGTAATTTTTTATGCCATACTGAAAGTAGGCAAGAACGAATACTTGTTATTTACATAAAATAAACTTTGGAGTGTCAGGATGAACAAGAAAATAATTACTCTAGCTGCAGTATGTTTTACATTTGGTTTAGCAGGGTGTGCTAATAATGATGCAATGGAGCAAAATGTTGCAGATTTAAATTCTAAAATTGATAGCTTATCGAGCCAAGTAGAAAGCCTATCTGGTGAGGTTGGTCAACTTAAAGCATCGCAAGAGCAAAGTGCTGCCGATGCCCAAGCTGCTAAAGAAATGGCAGCAGATGCACAGGCAAAAGCATCTCAAGCTAATGAACGAGTTGATAATGTAGTAAGTAGCTATAAAAAATAACTGCAAATTAATTATTTAATCTTAAAAACCGAGGCAACTCGGTTTTTTTATGCCTGTTAAACTAGGATTAAAATTTAACTGGTAGGCCTTTAGGTTGTTTAATTATTTTATCTAATGCTTCAAGGTCTTTAGGGTTATCACCTATAAAGCTTTTTACGCCTGAGCTTAAAGGGTAGAGGCTAGGCTTATCATCTTCACTTAACGATAATGGCGAATGTATTTCTATCATGCGCTGACTTGGAGTTAAATAAGTCATCTTTATTGGCTGATCTATAATTTTAACCTTAGTTCCTGAGTCGGCTTGTTTAAACAACCATTCAATATCTTCGGGATTCATACGTATACAACCTGAACTTGCACGCATACCAATACCAAAGCGTTGATTAGTTCCATGGATTAAATAAGTACTTCGACCAATACGCATAGCATAATCACCCAAAGGGTTATTTGGACCCGCTTTAACCATTCTTGGTAACTCAACACCATGTGTGGCAAAGTGCTCTTTGCGTTTATCAACGGTAGGGAACCAGTTGGGGTTAGTACGTTTTTCTGTAATTTCACTAATTAATTTAGGCGTTGCATTACCTATTTTGCCGATACCTACAGGAAATACATTTACTGTTTGTTTAGCATTATCAAAGTAATAAAGACGTAATTCAGATAAGTTAATAACGATGCCTTCATGCTTGCCATAAGGCAAAATCATTTGGGTAGGTATAACAAGTTCAGTACCTTCTTTTGGAAGAAGAGGGTCTACGCCAGGGTTAGCTTCCATCAATGCTAACAAGCCAACGTTATAGCGCTGTGCTAGTTGTTGAAAAAATTCTCCTTTGACTACAGTATGTTTAGTTATTTCACCAATTAACCGACTATTATCCTCTGGTAGTTTATATTCCAGAGCGAAAGCCATCTGATTGACTAAAATCAAACTGTATATGTATAGAATTGTTGAGAATACTTTATTCAACATTCATTAGTCCATTGTTAAAAAATATACTGAAATAAGTGTACTCTGCTGTAACATTGATTACTAGAGATTAAATAATGGTTATACTGTTTTAATAATCAATTATAGGAAAAGTAAGTGTACGAATTACTTGAAAGAAATTTAAAAGAAAAGGTTTCAGAAATAGAGTGGCAAACTCGTGTCGACTTAGCCGCCTGTTATCGTTTGGTTGCTGATTTTGGTTGGGATGATCTTATTTACACCCATATTTCGGCTCGTATCGAAGGTACAGAACATTTTTTGATAAATGCATTTGGCGTTGCATTTGATGAAGTTACGGCCTCAAATTTAGTTAAAATAGATATTGATGGCAATGTACTTGATGGTGGTGAGTTTGAGATAAATCCTGCTGGATTCACAATCCATAGTGCCATTCATCAAGTACGTCACGATGCACAATGTGTAATGCATTTACATACAAACTCTACTATCGCTGTCGCTTCTCAAAAGCAAGGCTTGTTGCCATTGAGTCAGTACTCGATGTTTTCTATGGCATCGATGAGCTATCACGACTATGAAGGATTAGCAGTTAATCCGGATGAGAAAAAACGCTTACAGCAAAACTTAGGTACGAATAATCATTTATTGTTGCGCAACCATGGTGGTTTAACATTAGGCGCTACTATTGGTGATGCGTTTATGCGTATGTATGATTTAAACAGAGCCTGTGAGATTCAATTAATGTTACAAGCCGCAGGGCAAGATACCATAAGTATCCCACAGGCAATTGTCGATAATATCTTTGCCCAAGCTAAGATAGTACATACTGGAAGCACTGGTGGACAAAAGTCTTGGCCAGCGATGATCCGCAAAGCATATCGTTTAGATCCAAGTTTTGCCACATAGATTGCTACATAGATTGTTAGAACTATTCAACATATAAAAATAAATACGGAACCCATATAAAAATGAAAATCACCCACGTTGAAATATTTGATATCCATTGTCCTGAGCGACCACCTTGGAACCCTGTTTTTATTCGTATTCATACCGATGAAGGCATAACAGGTGTGGGGGAAGCGGGTCTTGCTTATGATTGGGGCCACAGTGCTGCGGCGGCGATGATCAAAGAGATTGCAGAAGCTGTGCTTATTGGTTACAACCCATTTCAAACTGAGTTGTTATGGTCGCGAATGTTAAGAGAGAGCTTTTGGGGATTAGGTGGCGGTCCAGTGTTATATTCTGCGATGAGTGCAATAGATACTGCGCTTTGGGATATAAAAGGTAAGGCTTTAGGGGTTCCTGTTTATCAACTACTTGGTGGTAAAGTTAATGGTAAATTACGCACTTATGCTAGCCAATTACAATTTGACTGGGATAAGGAATGTAAAAAACTTATTCAGCCAGAAGAATATGCTGAAGCTGCTTTAAAAGCTGTTAGCGAGGGCTATGATGCAGTTAAAGTTGATCCTATCGTATATAACCATGATGGCAGCTCTGCTTTTGATCGCACCAAGTTATTTACCAAACCGCAAATGCGTTTATTTGGTGATAGACTAAGAGCTATTCGTACTGCTGTTGGTGATGATGTTGATATTATTTTCGAGTCGCACTCTTTAATGGGCGCAGCATCAGCGATTCAAATGGGTAAAATTATCGAAGAAGTTGACTGTATGATGTACGAAGAGCCGGTGAATTATTTAAATTCAGCGGTGCATAAAAAAGTGTCGGATAACGTAAATGTGCCGATTGCTGGCGGCGAACGTTTATATCATCGTTGGGATGTGCGCCCATATTTTGAAGATCAAAGTATTGATGTTTTGCAACCTGATGTTGGCTTATGTGGCGGCTTTACTGAAGCGAAAAAAGTATGTGATTATGCTGATGTATACGATATTCGTATTCAAGCACATGTGTGTGGCGGCCCGGTTGCAACAGCAGCTTCATTGCATTTAGAAACAGCAATTCCAAACTTCTTAATTCATGAACACCATACTTATGCGATTAAGTCGTGGAACCGTGAATTATGTATTCAAGATCCGCAACCGGTAAATGGTTTCTTTGAAGTATCTGAAGAGCCAGGCATAGGAATCGAGTTAAATGATGACGTTGTAATGAGATCGCCACACGTTACGGTAAAATAATTTGAACTAAACTAAGTCATTGCGTACTAAGTTATATAAAGGCAACCTAAGGGGTGCCTTTTTTCGTTATATTAACTTGCGCCTTACAATTGCGTAACAAAAGTTTCTCAAAGTATTACAGTTTGCCTTTACAGCGCCTTATATAATCCTTCCAATCAAAGCAATATCAATTGCAACATACTTATTATTGGAAGTGAATACATGTTAGATTTTTTGAAAAATACCATTAAAGGCGGTTTTTTATTTTTGATCCCAGTGATCATTTTTGTGATGATCTTAGGCAAAGCTTATGAGCTTATGCTTAAAGTGGCAGAGCCTTTAGGTAATTTAGTACCAATTGAAGCGGTAGGTGGTGTTGCCGTTGCTAACATCATTGCAGATATTGCTATTGTATTAATATGTTTTATTGCTGGTTTATTTGCTAGCAGCAAATTAGGTAAAAAACTTTTCTCAGCATTAGATGATAAGTTAATGCTTGTAATACCAGGTTATGCATACCTTAAAAGCGTTACCGAAGGCGTTGCAGGTGCATCAGATGAAACTAATGCATTAAAACCTGTTATGGTTCGTTTTGATGATCAACTGCAAATCGGTTATGAAGTTGAGCGTACAACAGAAGATTTAGTTGTGGTATTTTTCCCTGGCTCTCCGGACCCTCGCTCTGGTGGCATCTCTTTTGTAAATGCTGAGCGCATCGAACCAATTAATGATAATTTTATTGGCGTACTTGGTAGTTTAAAACGTTTTGGTAAAGGCTCTAGCAAATACGTAAACATGGACCAAGCCAAAGTAATGTTAGAGATGGATAAGCAAGACTAGTTTGCACTAGCACTTATTTAGCTTAGAACTAATCCATAAAACAGCTTAGCGTTATTTGCGCTAAGCTGTTTTTTTTCATCAGTAGAAAAGGGCTTTAATAAATCAAAGCAATAGCTTTGCCATAGTTGATTGTAGCTAGTAGATAAGTTACTTACAGGAAAGTTACTTGCAAGCATCACTCTATCTATACCGAAAACTGATATAACTAGGTTTATAAGGTTACTAACTTCGCTTATTTGCCATTGCCTGTTTTGCATTTCCCAGCCAGAGCATTTAATTGCGCAATTATCTAATGATGCCAGCATGCTAAGTGAGTTGCTGTATTGTTCATCGGCTTTATTATGCGCAGGGAAACCTGCATGATTAATGACTACTTTTAAGTTAGGGCATTGCTTAATGGTATTATAAAATAACTGGCTATGCTGATAGTTGGTCACATCAAATTGTGCTTCAAAGATCAAACCTTTATCGGCTAATAGTTGTAAATTAGCTAGCGTGTTAGGCTGTTGTAATATCTGTTGTAGCTGCTCATCAAGAATATGCCTAATACCGGCAAACGATTCAAATTGTTCAAGTTTATCTAGCTGCAAGGCAAAGTCATTAGCGCTAAGTTCTGCAAAAGCTATTGATTTAAAAGCCAAGCTGCATGTTTGCTCTAGCCACTCAAGCTCACGATGAGGCTGCTTATTATCAAAACCGGCTTCTATATGTACAAAACCCACTAGATTAATGTTGCTAGCAAGAGTTAAGTCATGTTCAGAAAAGTTTTGCTGGAGTATACTTTTGTCTGGCCAAAAGGGTGGCTCACTGCTTTTAAGCCAATGGTAATCACCTCTTTTTAGGTCAAATAAATGTAGGTGGGGATCGATAATATCCATAAGTATATAATTATGCGGTGGTATAGCCGCCATCAATTACCTGCAAACTACCGGTAATGAAGCTTGCTTTGTCACTTGCTAAAAACAGTGCATACTCAGCCACTTCGTCTGGTTGACCTAATCGCCCTAATGGTTGCAGTTGTTCTTCTTCATGGTGTATTTGTTTTTTATCGGCACCACTTTTAAGGCAATAGCTGTCGATAGCTTTATGATATAGCGGCGTTTCAATTGTGCCAGGGCAAAGAGCATTAGCGCGTATATTAAATGCGGCATAATCTAGCGCCGTGGTTTTAGCCATCGAAGCTAATGCATGTTTTGATAAGTTATAAGCAAAAGAATTCGTTTTAGCAATTAAAGCCTGATCAGAAGCAATATAGATAATGCTACCACTTTTTTGTTGTTGCATTACTGGCAATACAGCTTGAGTTGCCGCGTATGCGCCTTTTACATTGATGGCAAAAACTTTATCGAGTAACTCTTCATTCGTATTTTCAATATTGGCAGATAGATGAATACCAGCGTTAGATACTAGCACATCAACCTTACCAGTTTGCTCGATGATTTGTGCAATAGCTTGTTTAACTTGGGTAACATTAGCTACATCACATTCAATATAATTACCTAGCTGTGAACCTTGTATATCTAAATTAAATACTTGGTAGCCAGCTTCAATAAATTTACTGACTAAGGCATAACCAATGCCAGAAGAGCCACCTGTAACTACACATATTTTACTCATTTATTTTCACTTATATTGTTTTAATTTTAGCTCTTGGCTAAAGCAAATTGCTGTTTGTTAAAAATACTACCATCAGTTGTATAACTTTGCTCGTAAAAGTCAATGCTGCCTGAGTGGTGTTGCATAATAACCGTAGTAGAGCGAGTGCCATAATCTGTTGATTGGATAAAAATACTCGACAATAACCGCTCCCATTCAATACCTACCCCAGTGTTAGGTAATAATTCATCAGGGGCTTGGGTTTGATCTTTCATAATGGCAAAAATATGCTCAGGGTTAAGTGTTTTTTGCTCGCTGATTAGTTGTTCTAGCAAGCGCTCTCCCTTTGCCATTTTAGGCCAAACGTCATCAAGGGCTCCATTACAAATAGCATGAAAACCGTCACCCAGAGGACTCTGTTTTTGGCTTTGGCTGTTATAACAAAATAACTGCTGATTTTGACTGTAAATTAGGTTGAATGGGTTGTAATTATTACTGTGTTGTTTGAGCCAATTTAAATCGATTAAAGCGGGGCTTTGAAGAGCTTTAGTTACTAGCTCGCCTCTAGATTGTGCTGCAGGCTCTGCTTTGCCACTACGTATATTAGTTAAAGCAGAGAATTCTCCTTTGCCGTTAACTCCTAACCAAGTACCGCCAGCTTGCAGGTCTAAACCGGCTAAAATTTTGTCACTACCCGGCCAAAAGTGAGCTGATTTTGTAGGCCTTAAATGAAATTCATCACGATTAGCGCCAATGATTAATGGATAATCTTTATGCTGATTAATGGCGATGAATAAGATACACATAACTAGAGAGAATTACGTGGTCTTACGGCAACATTTGCAAAAATTAGACCGGCTACAAGTGACATAAATATTAAAAATGTCTGTGAGCCTATCTGGTCAGCATGGATCATATCTGAGCCAGTGATTATTGAATTTAAGCCGATATAAACTTTTGACCCCGGTACTAATACAACCAGACCTTGCAGCATTACTACTGTAGCTGGTGCTTTTAAGAATCGGGCAAATAAATTTGAGTAAATACCTATTGCAAAGGCACCTGCAAAAGCACCTAGTGCAACGCCTAAGTAATCTGCAGCCCAATAACTTGATGAGAACGCAATAAACCCTGAAAGTACGCCCCAAAAAGCATGTCTTTTTCGTGCTTTAAAGACAATAACTAAAGACAAAGATAAAATTAATACCGCAAGCCAAGCTGTCCATTGTGGTACAAGCTCGGTCGGAACAAATTCAACTGGCTGCCAAAATAAACTGCTAATGGTCATGCCTAAAACAGCGCCAAAATACAGTTTAAACATAGTCATGGAAGCATCCATAACTTTCGCTGTGCCCGACATTAAGTGCCGCTCGGCAAGCTCACTGAGGCCAGTTGTTAAGGTAAGCCCGGGAATAAACACAATGATACTTGAGAGGATCACCAAGGGCACATTAATTAATGGATCGAAAAGGGTAATTGCACTTGCAGCAATAGCAGCAAGTATCGATGATAATGGCTCGAGCATATTGGCGACACTTTTAGAACGCTCGGACCATAACACCAATAAGTAAACCATAAAACCAAGTACGCAAGACCAGAATACGTCATGCCAACTGGTTCGCATTAGCATAGCAAATGCACCTGATGATGCGCCAAATGCTAAAAATATTAGAATATTTGAATAGGGCGCTGGTTTGTTTTTAATTTCTTCTAAACGCTCTATTGCCTCAGATAAACTGCGTTGGCCTGTACTTAATTCATCTACAAGTTCGTTCGCTCTCGCTAATGCCCCTAGGTCAATATCACCAGGAGGTACTCTCACAATGAAGTTATGTTCGAGTTGATCTTCACTGTTATATAAAACAAAGGTCATTGACGTTGGGGTGATAATAAATTGGCCTGGGATCGCCAAAAATCGAGAAACATTAGTTAAATGATTTTCTAGTCGATAGGTTGTTGCGCCAAATTTATGTAATAACTTTCCTAAAGTAATTATAAAGTGGCGTTTTTGTGTAAATGAATCAGGTAGCATCAACTAATGGCCTAGCTCGTCAGTTAAAAATTTATTATATGCCTCTAATTTTACTCCTATTTTTTAAATTAGGTTAACTTTTTCGTGTAATTAAATTGTAGAAATAAAATTATAAATACAAAAACGGGAATGAAATTAGATTCATTCCCGCTGATTTAATTAATCATTACACTTTATAAAGATGAAACTAGTTAATGCTGTTAGTATCTAGCATCATTTTTCTAATAATCGGCACTGGTGCACTACCATAACTTAAGAACTGATTATGAAAATCTGTTAAGTTAAATTTATCACCAAGTTTTGCTTTTAACTCTTCACGCAGTGCGTAAATTTCAGAGTAACCGGTAAAGTAACTGGTTAATTGTACTTGTGATAACGTCGCTCTGCGCCATTTACCTCTAGCTTCAGCTTCTTCTTGGAAGGCTTGATTCATCATTAAATCAAGAGCGCCTTGCTCTGATAGACCTTTTACTTGAATAGAGTAGTCAATGATAGAGTTCATGATCACACGCAGGTTCCACTTGTAATACATAAGCCACAGCTCAGGCTCAAATTCGCCATAGCCTTCTTCAAGCATCATACGCTCAGTATATACTGCCCAGCCTTCAACCATAGCGCCATTACCAAAAATCGATTTAACCAATGACTTAGATTTATTTGAATGTACTAACTGAGTGTAATGTCCTGGTACAGCTTCGTGGATATTTAAAATTTGTAATATCCAATGGTTATACTCGCGTAAATAGCTCTCGGCTTGTTCATCATCAAAGGCATCAAGCGGGGTAACATTATAGTAAGTATTTGCACCTGCATCGTAAGGCCCTGGTGCATTAATTGATGCACCGGCAAAACCGCGTTGGTATTTAGGTGTTTCTCTTACCACTAAAGGTTTGTTAGCATCCATTTCGAGTAAGTTTTTCTCACTTACAAACTTTTCTAGCTCTGGGATCTGAGCTTTAATGCTTGCTACAAAATTTTCTCGCTCTACATGCTTTACTGAAATATGGTCAATTAAAGCTTTGATTGCGACAAGTTTGTTTTTTGGCATTTCTTTATCTGCAAAATACTTAGGCCACAACTTATCAGCAAGTTTACTCATTTCGCCGTGAATTCTATCTTTCTCTTGTTCTGCTTTATCAAATAGCTGCTTTGCCGTGAGACTTGAGTATATATCTAAAGCAAACTTTTTCTCGTATAAAGCTTCGCCAATACGAAAATCTTTACCTGAGTTACTCGCTTCTAATTGCTTAAGCTTATCTTCTAACCAAGCGATGTAATCTTTTATGGCGGACGTTGTTTTGGCAATTCTAAAATTAAAGTCAGTTTTTTCTTGAGTGGTTAAGTTTGACTCAGACATTGCCGCATGTACCGCACCAGTAAATAAACCTAGAGCACCTTGGTTTTGCTGTATAGCAAGCTTAGTATGAGTAATGGTTGGTGTGGTGATATTTGCTTTTGCTGCTTGATAATACTCAGGAACAAACTCCATACGTTTGAAAATGGTACGTAAACGCTCATCCTTTGCTTTGTAATCGGTATTTAAAATAACACCAAAGACGCCGGCAATATTATATATAGATGGGTTCCATTGGTGTGATTTAAGTTCTTCAACATTAAATAAACTCGATTGCATCTGGTTTTGCAATATGTAGTAATCACTGGCGTTGTTTGGCGTTAACTCTTTAACATCAAAAGCTTGCAGTAATGCTAACTGCTCTTTGGTAAAAGCGATTTCTGCTGCTAATCCTGCAGCGTCAGGAATGCTTAGTTGGTCATCATATTTATAGTAGCCAACATACACCGCGTAGCCAGGATTTTTTTGCCAAAACTGTTCAATTAAATCTGCAGTGAATTTGGTAAATTCAGCATTAAGTTTTTCATCATAAACTTTAACGACAGTTTCTTGTTTATCAACCGCTTTAGCTTGGCCTTCATTTTTTTCTACCGGGGCGACACCTGCTTTGTCACTCGCTTCTTTTTCTAAAGTTGGTTGCTTTTTAGTTTGTGCTGTTGGTTCTTGTTTTTCTGCAGGTGAACACGCAGCAAGCGATGCAATGATTGATAATGCCAGTATATGTTTTTTCATATTAATACCAAGATGTTGAATTATTTTAGGGATAAAATTAATTTTAAATTATTCATTTTTTATTTTATTGCTCTACATTGCCAATATGTATTGAGTTATGCAAATTTAATTATGTCTATCATTTGTAACCATTTATTTGTTCAAGCAAAGCATCATTTGCAATTTGTTTATATCACCTTTGCGTAAATTTGCTTATAATAAGGTCAATTAATTATTAAGGAGACACCATGAGAGTTTGTGGTATTGAAATCAAAGGCGATGACGCAATTATTTGTATAATGTCGCTAGAAAATAGTATGTATGATATTCCGCATGCTCGAGTGCCGAAAATTGCATTAAGTAAAGGTGTTGAATCGGATCATATCCGTAAATTTCAATTTACTATTAAGAAGTTTATCGAAGATTACAAAATTGACGCTATCGCAATTAAAGAGCGTATGACTAAAGGTAAGTTTGCTGGCGGTTCACAAAGTTTTAAAATTGAAGCAGCATTACAATTAATTGAAGATGTGCGTGTTGATTTAATTCGCCCAAGCGATATTAAAGATTGTTTACACCGCACTCAAATTACTATTGATTTTAGAGATACAGGTTTAAAACAGTTCCAAGAAGGTGCATTCCAAACAGCGTTTACTTTCCTTAACCGTTTGTAATAAAAAACAATTATGAATTTAAAAAGCCGTTAAATGAAAATTTAACGGCTTTTTATTTTCTGTTATTTTAGTTCAACATTGATGTTGTAGAATCGGCGTTCTTGAGCAAATTCAGTTGCTGATTTATCTGCTGCAGACTCCATTGCTTGAGCATAATATTGGATATACTTGTTATAATCTCTTGTCGCAGCACTTTGTACTAACCTTACTCGTGTACCTTTAATGCTGGTATCTGAGCTGATTATATCTTCATAACCTGGTAGTCCATATATGGTTGGCAGGCTTCCCTCTATTGGTCCATATACAGTCCAAGTTGCAGGCATATCGAGCTGGGTGTCAGGATCTTTTGCTAAGTAATCAAAGCGAATAATTGCCATATTGTAATTATTTACAACGTTAAAGTTATACTCACCATTATCTTGAATTTCAGATAGGTACTCTAAATCGATATTAGGTTTATTAGTACTAGGGCTTATCTGCAGTGCAACACGATAATCGCTGTTATATGTTTCGTGTTCAGAATTTAAGGTGGTTTGTGTCAGCGGACCTGAACTTGTTTCATCAAATGTATATGTACCAAAGGCATTGTACATGGTTGTATCAGTATATTTATGGTTGTCAAAAACTAAAACAGTGCCGGCGCGCTCAGCCACTTCTGTTTCAAAATGACGCAGACCATTAAAGAATTGGCTAAAAGTAAGCTCAGGGTTTTTATCGCTTAAATCATTGTAATTAAAAGCTTGATAAAGGTCGTATAAATCTTCATGGCCTGTGCCAAAACCAGATAAGCCGACAAGAGGGTAATTGCCACTTGGCCCTTCAACACTAAAAGAGTGTTCTGCCCATTCTTCTTCAATATTGCGGCAGGTTTTAACGCCGATAAATTTGGTTTGATTACTATCTATTCTTTCAAAACTAGCAAATGTTGCCGAGCTATATGCTGCATTTAGTTGATCTAATTGATTATGGATAAATACCAAATCATTGGTTTTACATTCACAACTTGCATTGTTGAGTTGTGCTGAATTTGTGGCATAAAATTTCGCTGAGCTGGCTGAGTCAACGCCATTAAAACTTACCGCTTCTATACCTTCATCTTCACCTTGCTTTTTAATTGTAGCAATAAGGGTGTAATTAATTTTAGGGTCATTAGTGGTTAACTCAATAATTCCTTCGGCATTAGGTTTATGAGTACTAACGGTTTGCCAATTTTGATCTTGTAAGACAAGTTCAACTGCAGTGTAAGGTGACTCAACACCACAATCATTTTTCAAAACACTAGATAATGAAAAATCAAAAGGACCTATCGGTTGCGGTTCACTATTACTACCGCCACCACCGCCGCCACAAGCAGATAAGAGTAAAAGGCTAGCTATTGATATATAAGGGGAGAATTTTGCCATCACTATTCCATAGTATTGTTATTTTTTTAAGCGCTAACAACAATATACCCTGTATCAATGAAAGGGGGAACAAGAACTAAATATTTTTATGTATTTTCAATAGGAGTAAACGGGAAATTTTCAATATTAATTATTTATTGAATCTTAATCTTCCAAACATAGACTAAAATATCGCATTAAAGTAATCATTTGGCACAAAAAAGCGATGTACTTTTCAGTACATCGCTTTAATAAATTTAAATCAGAAAATAGTAAAATTAACCTGATTAGTGGCAACCACCACAACAAACACCGTCTTCACCGTGCTTTGGTTTAGCTTGAGCTTGTTCTTCACTTGCTTTAGCTTCGGTTGTTTTTGAATCTTGCTCAGTTTCTACAGTTTGCTTGTTTTTAAACATATCTAAAATAGACATAGGTATCCTTGGATATAAATTGCTTGATGCAGTTAAAGTATAATAACCAAGTAATTTACTCAAGTATTTGCTGGTAACAAAGTGTAACAGCTTAGCTTTGCCTTTGATTGAGGCTTTATTTTAAGTTTTGCTCTGCATAGTGCAGCATAGCTTTACTGAAATGGTCAGCTAAACCTGTAGCTACAAACTCAAATGCCGCTCTTTTTTCGTCGTCATTAGCAATGCTGTTGGCAAAAGCAATAAACCTGTCGTAATCAACGACTACTTCTTTGTTTTGTAACTTAGATAATGCCATTTCGGTATAATCTAAATATTGCTTAACAACAGCTTGTACTTCATCGCTGGTAATATCCATACCTAAAGTTTTAGCCATAACCAAGTTTAATTCATCTGCTTGTGCTTTTAGCTCTAACGTTTCTTCCATGCTTAATTTTGCTAATTGCTCAAGACGTTCATCAACTTTTTCATCGCCAACACGTTCACGTGAGATCTTTTCCCACTTCTCTAGATCTTCGCTTGCTGCGCCTTGGTTGATATTGTCGTTTTCGTTGCTGCTCATAATGTTCTCTATTGCTTACTCTGTATTAATATTCAGAATAACCATGTTACATACCAATTTATAAAATGGTATTAGTTAAGTTCATAGCGCGATTATACCGCGAACATAGCTAAATGATAAAATCTATTTAGAGCAACTTGCTGTTAATATTCTAAGTTTGTTTGTAAACTAGTTTTTGATTAAGTAAAAAGGAACTCATCAATGATTTTATATGGCTCTACAACTTCTCCATTTGTTCGACGTATTCGCATATTTACCCAAGCTATTCCGCTAGAATTCAGAGTGATGGATATTTTTGCTGCGCAGGACCGTAAAAAATTAATCGCGCAAAACCCAACATTGAAAGTGCCATTTTTAGTTGATGACGAGGTGAGTGTTTTCGATTCACGAGTGATCCATCGCTACATTAGTGAAAAGTTTGAACTGACGTCGCTTAGTTGGAAACAAGAAAATACGTTAACTTTAATTGACTCCGTAAGCGACACTCTAGTCGCTATGTTTTTATTAACAAAGAGTGACTTTGATACATCAGCCGACAAGCTCTTTTTCAAACTACAACATCAACGTACAGCTAATGTATTAGCCGCACTTGAAAAGGAGTGTGAACAAGGAAGCTTTGATGATTGGCATTATCCGAGTATTTGTTTGTATTGCTTAATTGACTGGGCACAATTTAGAGAAATGGTTGATTTTAGTGATTACCCTGAACTAATTAAGTTTTGGCAGAAGAATAATAACCGCGAAGAGGTGGTTGCAACCGACCCGAGAGATTAGTAGAACAAAACTAATAGACTTACTATAACAAAATGGGGCACAAGCCCCATTTTAGTAGATGAATATTACTGATTATTCGGTAACACTGATCAAATTGAAGTTTTCTAACTCTGCAACGCTATCGGTTAACTCAGATTCAACTTTATCAAGAGTTTTTAAATTTGTGCAAACAAGCTCTGCTTTAGCGCCTAACTCTTGTGCTTTATCTTCAACTTCAGCTTCAATGTCATCGCCCATACGTTCCATACGCTCACCAAAGGCTTCCATATTTTCTTCAAAGTTACCTTCTTCACTATTCATCGCTGAACCTACAGCAGTTAATAAATCGCCAATTGAGTTAGTTACTACTGCTTCTATTTCTTGTTCTAGCTCATCTTCAATAAACTGATCAACTTCATTAAAGTCTTGCTCAGCTAAAAAGTAATAACCGTCTTCATTGTTAAAGCGAGTATGAACTTTTTCTGTAATTTTTGTGAAAATACTCTCAATTCTCTGATTTGCTTTTGCATCTTCACCACTAAAACCTTTAACAACATGAGATACGGCTGAAAATGCTATCTCAACTGCATCTAAGGCAATATCAACAATTTCTGGTACCTGTTGATGTACACCTTGCGCATATTCATTTAATAATTTTTGTTGCTGATCGTTAAGGTCAACTTCTTTACCTTTAACAAATAATTGTTGTTGGTTATTGATTTGTACGTAAGTATTTTTATCTTGTAAAAAACGAATGCTTTTATCTTCTACAATCACGCTGTAATTAAAATCTATAGCACAGTTATCACTGCTAAACGAATGGTGATCGTTATCATGTGCCATTACTTGGCTGCTTAATAAAGTGGCGGTTAATCCTGCTAATAATAGTTTTTTCATTATTTGTTCCATTAACTAAATTGATTAAATTACTTAGTATAAATAAAGCAAAAGCCTTGCCATTGTTTGTTTGTTTTTACTTATCAAGTGCTTACATGTTTTTATTGGCTTTGATAGGGTGATGAAAAACATAAAGGTTAGTGTTTTTCGCTAACATTTATTTAATATTCGCCATTTACACATCACTATTATTTTATTTGGCGCTGCCTTTCAATAAAGTATCTTGGCACATCTTCGTAGTTAAAGATCATTCGCCTAATTAAATCTAAGCCAGCACTCGCCATAAATGATTGAAAGTACACTCGGTGAGCGGGAAAGTATAAATGCTGGGCTCGAATGTCGTCTTTATCTCCCCATGCAATCCATACCGTACCAACGGGTTTTTCTTCTGAGCCACCATCTGGGCCGGCAATACCTGAAATAGCTATCGCGTAATCTGCGCCACTTTCCTTTAGTGCGCCTGCCGCCATCTCTTTTACTACAGCTTCACTTACCGCACCATGTGTAGTAAGTGTATGTTCACTTACATTAACAAGTTTTGACTTTATGCGGTTAGAGTAGGTAACAAAGCCAGCTTCAAACACTTGCGAAGAGCCTGGAACATTGGTTAAAAGCGATGCAATCATGCCACCAGTACAAGACTCTGCGGTAGTGATGCTTTTGCCTTGCCTAGTTAACTCATTCACTATGGTTGTTGCTAGTGACTCACCTTTATCTGAAACGATATGCTGCCCCAGTAACTGTTTTATTTTAGCAAACCAGGTATTGCGTAGCTCACTCGAAGTTGATGAACGACTGGTTAATTTAACTTCTAATAAAGGCATAATAGCCCTAAAACCTAATTCTATCTCTGCAGGCCAGTCGGGAAATTGCTCATCAATCATTTTTTGTAAGCCTGACTCACCAATACCAAAGCAGGTAAGTTTTTCAGTTACTGTTTGCAAATCTTCAGGTAATTGCTTAGCTATATCGGGAATGATCTCTTGCTGCATCATTGCTTTTAATTCTACCGGAACGCCAGGAGTACAAATTATTTGACAGTTATTATGAGTAACAGAAAAGCCAGGGGCACTGCCTATAGGGTTGGTTACTACAGCGCAATTTGTAGGTAACAAAGCCTGCTTCATATTTGGACCAGTAAGATTAAAGCCACGTTTTACACACCAAGCTTTAACTTGTTCAAGAGCCGTTGGATGAATCGTTAAAGACACGCCAGCTAATTGGGCAAGAGCTTGTGCTGTCATATCATCTACTGTTGGTCCTAATCCGCCATTCACTATAATGATGTCTGCAGACTGGCTCAAGTTATCCATTTCAGCAACAAGCAAATCTAAGTTATCGCCAACCGTTACTTTACGCTCAACTTCTATACCTAAGGTTTTTAATTCTTGGGCAATGTATACAGAATTTGTATCGGTGATATCACCGCTCATTAACTCATTACCGGTAAGTAATAACTGAATATTTAACATCTATTGGCTACTCTTATTATTAATAGACTTACATCATAGCTTGTTAACCCGTTGGATTTAATAGAAGATATTAGAATATTTTTATTTTATCTTTAAACCTTTTGCAAATGTTGCGCATCTTACTTACAAGAATCATGTTTAGGCATGAAAATAAATAACAAAAGTAGTGAAGGAATCATCATGAAAACACTAAATAAACTTACCTTAGCTTTGCTTGCAACATGTGCTTTTAATGCTAGTGCAAAAGTTGAGAGTACGATTGAAAAAACATTTGAATTAACTGCTCAGGGACAACTTGTTTTAGAAAATGTGAATGGCGATGTAAATATTGAGTCTTGGCAGCAAAACTCAATTAAGGTAACAGCCGAGCTACAAGCAAAAACGCAAGAAGACTTAGACCGTATTGAAGTAAATATGAAGCAATCGGGTAATCGAGTTTCAGTTGAAACTGACTACTCTGAAGGTCGTTCAGGTTGGAGTAATAATGGCAGTAGCGGTAGCGTCGATTATACCGTGATGGTACCAGCTAACATCGATTTACGTGATATTGAACTGGTAAACGGCTCTTTAAATATTGAAAACGTTTCTGGCGAGCTAAATGCCGATGTAGTTAATGGTTCTGTTGAAGCAACTGGCTTAGCAGCTGATGTTGAAGTTGATTCTGTAAATGGCGCAGTAGAGCTGAGCTTTGCTGATAGTGCTAAAAACCTAGATATAAGTGTTGATACAGTAAATGGCGGTATTCGTTTGTATCTTCCTGATGATTTTGGCGCACAAGTAGAAGTGAGTACGGGTAATGGTTCAATTAAAACTGACTATGGTTTATCGGGTACTAAAGGCGCTTATTACGGTACTGATTTAAAGGGCTCTTTTGGTGACGGTAGCAGCGAAATTGAACTTGAAAGCGTTAATGGCTCAGTTAAAATCTTGAGAAAATAATAAAACGAAGCTCTTTAAATAGGGCTAAGTTGAATGTAATAAAAACCAAGTAATTTATAAATAACTTGGTTTTTTAGTTTTATAACTGCGAAGTTCCAAGAGTAGAAGCAGATAAAATAAACCATTATCCCACCCAATTTTTTAAGTAGCCCCTGAATTCATCCAATTTTAGGTGTTTTTTTGGCTCTTCGTGCCATTGTCAGGAGTTAACAATGCTTTGTAATTAATCTATCAATTAGTTTAATTCAATATTTAATTAGCAAGTTCCGCCTCCTGATAAAATTGCAAGTCCGCAAAGAACAAACTTACCTATGTTAGCTAGTATATGACCTATAACTCCGATGAATGAGCGAGAGTTTTCATTCTCAGGTATTTCTTTTTCTACCTTTTCCATAGAACCAAGAGAAAGCACTGTAATTCTATTTACTTCAGCGATAGAGTAGTCGTGATTATTTTCAGAAATAATAAAGTATTCATTAATATCTTTTATGATAATGTCGTGCTTTGTATCTGTTAAGTGTAATATTACATTGGAATTAATAGGCAATGCATTTATATTAAAAAAATCTTTATTTGTAATATCATATTGATGAAATGTGTATACTTTTTTAGGTACTTGATTCGAAAACTCTCCCCAGCTTAGTACTTTTATTTTTTTTATTTCAGAAATGAGAAATTCGTGGTCGCTTTCATCTATTATATTTTTATTATTTACGCTTTTTACAGTTAATACCTGTGACCATTCATTAGTAAATAACTTAATTTTTGATTTGTAAGGTAAGCTATAACTATTGATTTCAGTAGGAGATATTATTTCATATACAGCTTCAGATGGGACTTCTTTAGTGCTTTTGTTTGCTACACACCCTAATAAACTTACAGAAAGGAAAAGTAAAATAAAGATTATCCATTTATTACTTATCATATAGACCTCGTAGTAAATTAGTGAGTGAGTCTATTCTCATCATTAAGGGTCATAGACCGTTGAATAGATTACTTTATATGCTTAATACTCTCAAGTGTGGTTTGGTTTAACATTGGTCACGTTAACATGATTATCTTTCTAGGTTGGAGTTGTTAGAAAAAGAGCAATCTTAAAACAAAGATTATTTTAAGTAACCTGTATATAATGCGCCTATAAAATTTTATAGATAAGAGTGTTAATTAAAATGAGTCATTTAGCTTGTGTTGAAGTTGAGCCAAAAACAGCCGCAACGGCCAGTGTAATTTGGTTACACGGTTTAGGTGCCGATGGTCATGATTTTGAACCTATTGTTCCCGAATTACGACTGCCACAAGATATGGCAGTGCGTTTCGTTTTTCCTCATTCACCTAAAATCCCAGTAACCATCAATGGTGGTATGGTGATGCCTGCTTGGTATGACATTTTAGATATGAGTATTGAACGTAAAGTCGATGCGGCGCAATTAATTGCATCTAGTGATGAAGTGCAAAAGCTGATTGCCCGTGAAATCGATCGCGGCGTGCCTGCAAATCGTATTATTGTTGCTGGTTTTTCACAAGGCGGGGCGGTTGCTTATCAGGCTGCTTTAACTTACCCAGAAAAACTAGGTGGATTAATGACAATGTCGACTTATTTTGCCACTAAAGATTCGATCACTACCAATGCTGCTAACCAAGATATTGCGATTGCGGTAATGCATGGTAGTCAAGATCCTGTGGTTAGCCCTGTATTAGGCGAGCAAGCGGTTAAGTCTTTAGAAAACATGGGCTATTCGCCAAGTTATAAAACTTACCCAATGCCTCACTCTGTTTGTGCCGAGCAAGTAGCCGATATTTCACAATGGTTAATTGAGCGTCTAAGCTAATAAGTAGCTCTCGATTTCTAAATTATTTTTAAAGGTAACATTATGGCTAGACAAGTAACCTACGTATTTAAAGGTAAGCGCAAAACAATACCTTTTTCATATGGTTTATTCCGCGATTTATATGAAGCCGCTGCTGCCGCTGAAAATGTAGATATTAAAAGCTTTTTAGCTATGGAGCAGCAACTCGAAATGACCAGTCGAGGCCAAGGGATTGTGAAAAACTTTCGTCAAAAGGAGTTTGAGCGTATGGGCTTTACCGAAATAAAATTTGTGCGAGATGAAGATTAATACACTTTATAACCCGTGATTAAGATACGAAAAAGGCTGCAACTGCAGCCTTTTTTATTGGTGATACTAACTAGAGTATTAATCTTTTTCTTTCTGTTGGTAAGCTTCGCCTTCAACCATCCACGTTGGAGCTGGTTTACCTTTTAAGTAATGGTCAAAATACTGCTTCATCTTAATAGTGTAATCTACCTTGTTAGGGTATTTTTTCAGATGATGAGGCTCACCTTCGTATTGCAGTAAAATTACATTTTTATCTAAACGGCGCATGGCTAAATACATCTCAATACCTTGTTGCCATGGAACTGCATCATCAATGTCACCAAATTGCATTAATAGCGGGGTATTAATTCTGTCGGCAAAAAATACTGGTGAGTTTTCAATGTATAAATCGCGACGTTCAAATAAGCTAGCACCGATACGTGACTGACCTTGCTCGTATTGGAATTGGCGAGCTAAACCTGTACCTAAACGTATGCCAGAGTATGCACTTGTCATATTAGATACCGGAGCACCTGAAACAGCGGCAGCAAACATATCTGTTTGGGTAATAGAATGCAGAGTTTGATAACCACTCCAACTATGGCCATGTAAGCCGATAGCATTTTTATCCGCTACGCCCATATCTATAATTTTTTGAATACCAGGTAATATCGACTTATTGGTTGAATGACCAGGAGTTCCTACTTCAAAATGTACATCTGGTAAGAAAATAGCATAACCATTTGACGTGTAGTACGGGAAGTTAGGGCGATGGTTTACTTTCATCGCATTAAATTCGTACATACGTTGTGAAAACAGTCGGTAGTAATACACAACAACAGGGTATTGCATACCTTCAACGTAGTTTGCCGGCTTAATTAAGATGCCTTGATGTTTTTCACCCATAGTTGAGTTCCACTCAACTAATTCTGGCTCACCCCATAAGAAATGTTCTTTTTGTGGGTTAACATCTGTTAATTTTTTACCATTAGCAGGGTTTAAATCAGATACCCACAAATCAGGGAATTCATTAAAGTCTTCACGCGAGAATAATATTTTATCGGCATTTTTAGCTTTACTGATAAATTTGAATTTCTTCTTCTCTTCACGAGACTTAGTTAAGGTTTTATCTTTTAAACTAAGTTGGTAAAAACCATAGTTTTTGTGGTCATCGTTATAACTAGTTAAAAGTAGCTGCTCTTCAAGTTTGAAGTAATCACGCTCTTTATCTAACTGGTTTACACGAAACTGTAATGAGTTAGGACGACCTTGCTCGCATGTTAAACACTTGCTGTCTTTAGCGTTTAAAGTAAGTAACCAAATATCAAATTTGTCATATACTAAAACGCCTTCATCATCTTCAAGCCAACCCGCAATACCATAACCTGGTACTTTACTTGGATAGTCATGATCTTCATCAGCAAAAGATGTTGCTAAACCTTTAGTTAAATTAGTTGTTTTATTTTTCTTGCGATCAAATAACCAATAGTGCCCTTCGCTATAATAAGTAGCATAACGACCAGATTCACTTAGCTCTACGTTGGTGTAGCTACTAAGCTTTTGCGCAATTAAAGACTGTTTGCCACTTTCTAAATCAATAATGTAGTAATCACTGAAGAAGCCTTCCCACGTTCTTAATTTGCGGTATTTTAGATCAGTTTTAGCAATTACAGCATGTTCATTATTGGTTGCTTTAACATAAATAACTTCTTCATTAGCAAGGCGAACTAGATCTTTGTCATCGACATGATAAACCGCAGTGTACAAATGTTTTTTATCTTTATTTAACTGGTATTTTTCATTGGTTTTAATTAATGCATCATCGCCATGCCAAATTTGTAAACTTCTACCTGCGGTTAATTTATCTTTATTGTACAAGTCAGAACGTGACTCAGGTTTTGTATCTATTCTTGGCGTTGTGGTATCAACTAGCTTAAAGCCAAAAAATAAACGCTCGTCATCTTTACTCCAAGTTAGTTCATTGTAATCACTGATAAACCATTTAGCGTCGTCAGATTTTACCTTGATTAGTTTATTTGACTTAGCTTGCCAAACGTTAAGTTGGTGTGCTCTTTTAGCAATTTTTTCACTAAAATCACCTTGGGTAAACGCGACTCTTTCACCTTTAGAGTCCCAGCTGAAATTATTAAAGCTGGCGTTTTCTTTAGTTATAATAGATGTGGTTTTGGCATTGGTTAAGTTAATCGACTTTAACGCATTAGCTTTACCATCTTCGGTGGAAAGGCTATAAACCAAAACAGGCTTTTTCGGTGAGAAAGCGAAACTATCAACGTTATTGATTTGTTGCTTATCAAAGGTATTTAAATTAACTAATGTTAATGTGTTTTTTATGCGCTTTTTATTGAATAATTTGGCACTATCTTCATCCGCTTTTTCTGCTGCTTTAGCAGTAACTTCTTGATCTGAACTTTTAGTGATAACTTGCGCAGTCTTAGTTGTTGCATTTTCTTTGTTATCAACAGATTTAGTTGCAGTGTCATCAGATTTTTTATCTTTAGATTTATCTTCTTTGTTTGCCGTTAAAAATGCTAAAAAGCTGCTGTTATCACTTAAGGCAAAGCTTTCAATATTTTTATAGGTAACACGTTTTCCACTAGCAAGTTCAATGATCTCTAAACTCTTTTTAAGCTTTTTCTTATCTTTTTTGGCGGTTTGCTCTTTGGTTAATAAGTCAACATCAACCATGATGGCAATGTATTTACCATCTTCACTGAATGTGCCCGAAGTACCAAAGTTCACTTGATAAGTAATGTCGCCATCAATTGATTGTACGTGATAAGTGCTATTACCACGATCTGGTTGTGCGCTGTAGGCTAGCCACTTACCATTGTCGCTTAATTGCGGAGACACAATTGAGCGAAATTTCATAATGTCAGTGATTTTTAATGGTACTTTTTCTGCTTGGGCAGGCAGTACGGTCAAAAGACATGTCAGCATTAATGCGAAAATGCAAAAGGGGTTAAACGCAAGCTTAGTTTTCATAGTGTTATTTTGTGTAAAAAATTTGCTCTAATTATCACTGTCTTCACTAGTGCAAATCAATAGCTATCGAATTATTTACGCGATTTTTATCAGATAACACTATATTATTTGTTAATTAGCGATAAATCGCTGCAACATTTGTGTGGATAAAATATGTATCACCGAAATCAACTTATTGGTCAGTGGCATCGATCAGAGCAAAATGGTGCACAAAACACCAATGAATTAGCCCAAATGAATGATGATGGTAGCTTCTCTTTCAGTTTTTATACTTATACTCCCGATGGCACCATTATTGATGAAATTACTGAGCTTGGCGATTGGGGCTTAGTGGGCGATATTCATTTTACCATCACTAAGGGTGAAGTTGAGAATGAAACTCATTATGTGGCAGAGCCCACTGAAGCTGATAATTATCATGCCTATAAAGTATTACATTTAAGTGCCGAACGCTTTACTTACGAGCATGTAGTTACGGGCGAAAAATACACTTTATTCAAGGTTTTGACTGACTCTAAACAAAATTAATATTTCTGCTAAACTTAATATTAGTTAGCTCTTATTTACTTTTCTTTGTTTGATAACATTTAAAATCAAGAGCTTAAGGTTGAAATTTAATTTTTGAAAATGTAGGTGAAATATTGTGAATAGAGATTTTACTAAATTTCCTATTGATCCTAACGGTGACACCTTATGGTCAATGGAGCTCGAGGGCGATAACTTAGATTGTGCAAGAGAAATTCAATTTTCAGTTATATTTCCTGATCAAGACAAAGCCTTAAAGTTTGGTCGTGTGCTGTTGGCGAACAACCAAAAGCTTTCATTTTGTCCTTATCTAGAAAACCCTGAACACCCTTGGGAAATAACAACGTACCCAGAGATGCCGGCAAGCTATGAAAATATTATTAGTTATCAAATGCTGTTAGAAGGGCAAGCCAAACAATATGATGGTATTTATGATGGCTGGTATTGTCCGAGGCAAGTACGTTAATATAGATATTATTAATGTAAATACATCAATTATTAAAGCTTGAGATAAAATCATGTCAGCAGTAGATTTTTCTAAATTAAATAAAGTAACGGCTAAATCATTTAACGATCAAAAGGCGCTGATTAAAAAAGTGCTTTTAGGTCGCGAAATAAAATGCAAAACCTGTAATTTATTACTTAGCGTTATTCACCCTAAACAAGCCGGTGTGCCTGGCATTTATTGCCCTAAAGGCTGCACAAGTATTGAGCTTGATATTAGTTAATGCAAATTGATATTCGTCAAGCTAGCGCGAGTGACTGCAATCAAGCTACGCCATTAATTTTTAGCTCTGGCCCTGCTGCGTTCAATTATATATTTCCCAATCCCAGCCGTTTCCTTAAATACAGTTTCAATAAAGGCCAAAGTCAATTTGGTTTCAACAATCATTACCTTGCTATATTAGATGGACAAGTTGTGGCAACTATTGCCTGTTTTGACCGGCATCAAGCAAAAATAATGGAACTAAGCTGCATAATGGATATGGCTAAACACTTAGGTTGGAACTTTTGGGGAAGCGCGATAAAAGGCCTACGATTTGAGCGTATCGTGCCAAAACCAATTAAGCATAGTTTATGTATAGCTCACTTAGGTGTATCTAAAGCCTTGCAAAATCGTGGTATTGGCACACAACTAATAAACTGGGCTATTGAAAAAGCCAAAATTCAGGGCTACCAATCTGTTTCATTAGATGTTGCTCAAAGTAACCCTGGGGCGCGAAAGTTATATGAATCACTGGGTTTTATAGAGCACCGCAAGCAAAAGTCTACACTGCCCGGTATTGCTGATCATGCAACCCTTGTTTTAACGCTTAGATAAATTACTAGCCATTATGAATTACTTAGCCCATTTGTTTTTTGCGCAAGATACCGCATTATCGTTAACCGGTAATTTAATGGGAGATTTTACTAAAGGCGTTGATTTAAAAAAACTGCCGCTAGAGATTTATAAAGGTGTTGAGAATCATCGCTTGGTTGATAAATTTACCGATCAGCATGATTTAGTTAGGTCATTAAAACTTCCGCTTTCAGTTGAGCGCAAGCGTTTTTCTTTTATTATTTCGGATGTAGTTTTTGATCATTTTTTAGCAATACATTGGCATAAATTTAGTGAACTAAATTTTGATGAGTTTGTTGAAACGAGTTATCAAAAGCTTTTACAAGCTCAGCATCATATGCCCGAGCGTATGCAGTTTGTAGTGCAACGTATGGCTAGTCAAAACTGGCTCAGTAGCTATAAAAGTATTGATGTCACCGGCCAAGCGATTGATTCATTGTCAAAGCGAATACGATTTAAAAACAACTTGGCAGGCGCAATTGTTGAAGTTAAAGCTAATTATGATGAGTATGAACACGTGTTTTTAGAGTTTTTTCCACAATTACAAGATCATGTTGAACAATCTAAAGTAGAGATGATTTAAATCAACTCATTCATTGTTAATGCATTTAACAGTCATTATAGCCAATAGTTTATATTCTACTCTGTTATAGATTGCTTTATACTTACGGCAAATTTGGAAAATTTACGTTTATTATGAACTCATTTATTAAAAAATTATTAGTTGTTTATGTAGTGTCATTAGGTGCTTTGTTTATTGGCTCTGCCGTAGATAGTGATCCTGCTTTAAAAGGTGTTGAGCAATTTATCGCCCAGCAAAACATTGATAAGCAAGACCCACGTTGGAAACATAAGCTAGTTAAACCGCCACAATTTGAATTTGCTGCCAATAAAGAATATTTTTGGGAGCTTGTTACCAGTAAAGGTAAAATCGTAATTGAGCTATATCCTCAATACGCACCTATGCATGTATCTAGTACTATGTACCTTACTGAGCTAGGTTTTTACGATAACTTATTATTTCATCGTGTTATTCCAGGTTTCATGGCTCAAGGTGGTGATCCCGAGGGTACTGGACGTGGCAACCCTGGTTACAAGTATGCAGGTGAGTACCATCCGGATGCTAGCCACAATGAACCAGGTATGCTGAGTATGGCTAATGCGGGGCCAAACACCGATGGCTCGCAATTTTTTATTACCTTTAAAGAAACCCGATTTTTAGACGGGCGTCATACCGTATTTGGTAAAGTAGTTGAAGGTTTAGACACACTCGAAATGCTTGAGCAATCGGGTAGTCAAAGTGGTAAGCCAAAAGAAGAGTTAAAAATTAAACTCGCTTCTATCTCCATTAAATAATCCCCTCATTTAATATTGCTACGTTATAAAAACGTAGCAATATCACTAAAAGCTTTTTTAGTTAATGCGTGCTCAGGTATGGTGGCATCTTCACTTGGGTAACCAGCAATAAGTAACATATACGCTCTGTCATTATCGCCTCTATTACAAATTTTGTTTAAAAATGACATTGGCTTAGGAGTATGAGTTAAAGTCGCTAATCCAGAAGAATGCAGAGCGTTTATTAAAAAGCCAGTAGCAATTCCAACAGATTCATGTACGTAATAGTTAGTGTTTTTATCTTCAATATTCAAGCCGCCGCGTTTTTGACTAAAAATAGCAATTAACCATGGGGCATGTTCTAAATACGGCTTGTTAGCATCAGTTCCTAAAGGTTTAAGGGCTTCTAGCCATTCTTCACCTGCTCGCCCTTGATAAAAGCCTTGCTCGTGTAGCTCAGCCTGCTCTCTGATTTGCTTCTTCACATCAGGACTATTAATGGCAACAAATTGCCAAGGCTGATGGTTAGCTCCGCTTGGCGCCGTTGCAGCTGCTTTAATACAGTTTTCAATAATACGCTTATCAACAGCTCTATCGCTGAATTTACGAATAGAATGACGACGCTTAATATCTTGATAAAACTGTTCGGAGCGTTTGAGCATTTCGGCTTCAGGGTATTCAATAAAATCTGTTAATGGGTGGTTTTTGTGATCTTGCATAACGACCTTAATGGTTTACTTTTTTATTAGCATACCGATAGTTTATTCTAAACTTCAAGTGATTTACTTATAACAAAGGTGTATTTGGGGGATTATTGTTGCTAATCTAATACTATATAACCTAAGCAGTAAAGCATGAGTAATGACATGAGCGAAAGCCAAGTGCTATCAAAACCAGAACATCCATTAAGAACTCCTTTTGTGTTCTTGGCGTTATCTACGTTGATCATGACATTGAGTTTTTCTGGCTGGATGGCACTGTTAAATAACTTTACCATTGAAGCGGCGAACTTTAGTGGTGCCGAAATTGGCATGCTGCAATCATTACGCGAAGTTCCTGGGTTTCTTGCCTTTACCGCGGTGTTTATTCTATTAATAGTTAAAGAGCAGCATTTTGCTTTAATATCGTTAGCATTACTCACGGTTGGTGTCGCAGCTACAGGCTTTTTCCCTTTTGAATACGGTTTATATGCAACCACAGTTATTATGTCTACAGGCTTTCATTATTATGAAACTATTAATCAGTCGTTAAGCCTGCAGTGGTTTACTAAAGAAGAAGCGCCGAGCAAATTAGGTAAACTGCTATCAATTAAGTCCATAGGTGCATTGGTAGTTTATGGTTTTATTTGGATTGCCTTTAGCTACTTTGATATGCAGTTTAAACATGCTTATTTAATACTTGGCGGCTTAGGTTTAGCCATCACACTTTGGCTATGGTTGTTTATGCCAGTATTTCCGCAAAAAGTAATACAGCATAAACATCTTGTTATTCGTAAACGTTACTCACTCTATTACTTGTTAACTTTTTTAAGTGGTGCTCGCCGACAAATATTCGTAGTGTTTGCTGGCTTTATGATGGTTGAAAAGTTTGGCTATTCAGTGGCTGATATCTCAATGCTGTATATGCTTAACCACCTGCTGAATATTTATATTGCTCCCAAAATTGGTAATTGGATTGGTAGAGTAGGGGAGCGCAAAGCATTAACCCTAGAATACATCGGCTTGATCCTTGTTTTTAGTGGCTATGCTTTAGTTGAAAATGCCGATATTGCAGCCGCTTTGTATGTTATAGATCACTTATTCTTTGCTATGGCCATTGCTATTAAAACTTACTTCCAAAAAATAGCTGACCCACAAGATATAGCATCTAATGCTGGCGTTAGTTTTACTATTAACCACATTGCAGCAGTGTTTATTCCTGTGTTATTTGGCATGCTTTGGTTATATCAACCATCATGGGTGTTCTTTGCTGGCGCAGGTATTGCGCTATGTTCGCTTATTGCTAGCCAGTGGGTAAACACTGACAGCTACAAAAAGATGCACGCCGAAGCGATTAACTAAATCAATATCAAGGTGTCAGACACCTTGATATAGCTTCAACAACTGTTATTAGCTTATTTAAACTTAAATCAATTATCCATTAAATTGGCTGTTGTCTAATATATGTGCCATGATAAATCATTACAAGTTAATGAAATATAAGACATAATATGAAGATAAGCATTTTGTTGATACTATTTTTTCCCATTTTTTCGTGCTTAGCGAGTGATGATTCTTTGGGGGATACATATTTTTTTGTTGCTTATGACCATTCAGCAGATAAGGATATAGATGGCTATCGTGTAGGTGCTAAAGTGTTCGATAAAAGGGATGACTTTTCAGCGACTGTTACTTTTTGGGTGAATAATGACCCGCTATTTGAACAACATAATAATGAATATTACCCAACATATAATGTAAATTACTTTTCTTCCCAAAAGCCTGAAGACAACATTAGTATTGAATTATCTGCGCAATATTATTTACAAAACTCTAGTGTATTTACTCCCTATTTCGGTTTAGGCGTTTTCTCTGATTTGTTTGCATTTATGTTTATTGCAGCAAGTGGAGATAACCTAGACTGTGAAGATTGTGAACATGAGTTTCATATTGGTGTATCTGCTGAGCTTGGTGTAGACATTAAAGTAACTCAACAACTCTTAGTTAATGCCTATCATAGAGAAACATTTTTTGCGTTAAATGGTGGAAGAGATTACTCAAGCCAAGGCTTAGGACTAAGCTTTCAATTCTAATTATAAATTAATCAAGGTGTCTGACACCTTGATATTTACTTTATTTGGAGCATAAAAAAACGCCTTTCGGCGTTTTTTTGTTTTTAAGTTTTCGTTTGGGGATTAGCCTACGAACTTACGAGCGTTGCGGAACATTCTCACCCATGGAGAATCTTCTAACCATTCGTCCGGATGCCATGAATTAGCAACCGTTCTAAATACACGTTCAGGGTGTGGCATCATGATTGTTACACGACCATCCGTTGTAGTTAGTGACGTAATACCATCAGGTGAACCGTTCGGGTTAGATGGATATGTTTCAGTTACTTGACCGTAGTTATCTACATAACGAACCGATACTGTGCCTGAATCATTTGCTGCCGCAATAGCATCTTCAGATTTAAATTCTGCATGACCTTCACCGTGCGAAACAGCAATTGGCATACGCGAGCCTTCCATACCTTTAAAGAAGATAGATGGTGACTCTTGAATTTCAACTAAAGAGAAACGTGCTTCAAAACGCTCAGATTTGTTTTGTACAAAGTGTGGCCATAAGTCGGCACCTGGGATGATTTCTTTTAAGTTAGAAAGCATCTGACAACCATTACAAACACCTAGTGAGAACGTGTCTTCACGGTGGAAGAATTCACGGAACATTTCGCGAGCATTATCATTGAATAAGATTGATTTCGCCCAACCTTCACCAGCACCAAGTACGTCACCGTATGAGAAACCACCACAAGCAACTAAGCCTTTATAGTCGTTTAAGTCAACACGGCCTGCTAATACGTCGGTCATGTGAATATCTACGGCAAAGAAACCAGCGCGGTCAAATGCAGCAGCCATTTCTACGTGTGAGTTAACACCTTGCTCACGTAAAATAGCAACTTTAGGGTTAGTTTCGTTTTCAGCATCTGCGGCAATGTTAGCCGCGACGATATCTTCGTTAATATCAAACGTTAGGTGTGTATTTAATCCTGGATCTTCAGTGTCAAATTTCAGTGCATGTTCTTGCTCTGCACATTCTGAATTGTCACGTAGAGATTGCATTTTAAACGTTGTTTCTGCCCATACTGTGCGGTAGTAAGTACGAGAGTTCTCAAGTACAACTTCACCATCACGGCTAAAGCGGATTGTGTCTTCGTTATTAATACGACCCACATCAGTACATAAATCTAAAATGCCAAATTCACTTAAGATTGCATGCACTGCATCAACATCGTCTTCACGAATTTGAATTACCGCGCCGAGCTCTTCGCTAAACAATACGCTTAAGTCATCACCAGCAAGTTTTGAAATATCAATATCAACACCAGTATGACCGGCAAATGCCATTTCAACTACCGAGGTAAATAAGCCACCATCGCTGCGGTCATGATAAGCCAATAGTTTTTCTTCACTTACTAAACGTTGCATAGCGTTGAAGAAGCCTTTTAATATTTCTGGGCTATCAACGTCAGGTGTTTCACTGCCAAGTTGCTTGTAAACCTGTGCTAAACATGAACCACCTAAACGGTTTTTACCGTTAGATAAGTCGATAGCAACAATGCGGCTGTCGCCTTTATCAGTGCGTAGCTCTGGAGTTACCGTTTTGCGGATATCTTCAACACGGCCAAATGCGGTGATAATTAATGAAAGAGGTGCAGTAACTGCTTTTTCTTCGCCGTTTTCATTCCATTTGGTTTTCATACTCATAGAGTCTTTACCAACTGGAATCGTTAAACCTAATGCCGGACATAACTCTTCGCCAATTGCGTGAACAGCGTCATATAAACCAGCATCTTCACCAGGGTGACCCGCTGCCGACATCCAGTTAGCAGATAATTTAATGCGATTTAAATCGCCAATATCTGTACCTGCGATGTTAGTTAATGATTCTGCTACAGCTAAACGGGCAGAAGCGGCAAAGTTAAGTAATGCAACCGGTGTGCGTTCACCCATAGCCATTGCTTCACCGTGGTAGCTATCAAGTGCTGCTGCCGTTACACCACAGTCAGCTACAGGTACTTGCCAAGGACCAACCATTTGGTCGCGATTAACCATACCCGTTACTGAGCGATCGCCAATAGTAATAAGGAATGTTTTTTCTGCAATTGTTGGTAAGCGCAATAAACGATCCGCTGCATCAGCTAAGCTAACATCAGTAAGATTTAACTCATCGCCTGCTTGAGTTTTACGCTCAACGTCTTTGATAATTTTAGGGGTTTTACCTAGTAAGATATCAAGAGATAAATCAATTGGTGTGTTTAATGCTTCATCGTCGGCAAAATGGCTATCGGTAAGCGTTAAGTGCTCTTCTTCTGTTGCATAACCAACAACAGCAAATGGCGCGCGTTCACGTTCACAAATCGCAGTGAATTCTTCCATACGCTCAGGTGCTACAGCAAGAACGTAACGCTCTTGTGATTCGTTACACCAAATTTCGTGTGGCGCCATGCTACGCTCATCATTTGGAATATTACGAATTTCAAACTTACCACCACGGCCACCGTCTGAAACTAATTCAGGGAATGCGTTTGATAAACCACCAGCGCCTACATCGTGAATAAATAGGATTGGGTTATCAGAGCCAAGTTGCCAACAACGGTCAATTACTTCCTGACAACGACGTTCCATTTCTGGGTTTTCACGTTGTACAGATGCAAAGTCTAAGTTTTCAGTTGATTGACCCGATGCCATACTTGATGCCGCACCGCCGCCTAAACCAATGTTCATTGCTGGGCCGCCTAAAGCGATTAAGCTTGCACCAACAACAATCTCACCTTTTTGTACGTGTTCATCACGAATGTTACCTAAACCACCTGCAATCATGATTGGCTTGTGGTAACCACGAACTTCAACACCGTTGAATGAATTTACTTCTTCTTCGTAAGTACGGAAATAACCAGTAATAGCAGGGCGACCAAACTCATTGTTAAATGCTGCGCCACCTAATGGGCCTTCCATCATAATATCGAAGGCATTAACGATGCGCTCAGGCTTACCAAAATCAGTTTCCCAAGGTTGTTCAAAACCAGGAATACGTAAGTTAGATACCGTAAAACCAACTAAACCAGCTTTTGGTTTAGAGCCAATACCTGTTGCGCCTTCATCACGGATCTCACCACCTGAGCCAGTTGCTGCTCCAGGGTATGGTGAAATAGCAGTAGGGTGGTTATGAGTTTCAACTTTCATTAAGATTTGAATATCTTCTTGGGTGTACTCATAAACTTTTGATTCAGGGTTAGCGAAGAAACGACCGCCTTCAGAGCCAACCATAACCGCAGCATTATCTTTGTATGCGCTTAGTACGTAATCGCCATTTAATTCATGGGTGTTACGGATCATTTTAAATAATGATTTTGGTTGTTTTTGACCGTCAATAGTCCAATCTGCATTGAAGATTTTATGACGACAATGCTCAGAGTTTGCTTGTGCAAACATGTAAAGCTCAATGTCACGAGGATTGCGACCCAACGTTGAGAAGTTATCGAAAAGGTAAGTGATTTCATCATCTGAAATCGCTAAACCTAAATTAACGTTAGCTTCTTCAAGTGCTTTACGTCCGCCGCCAATGATATCAATAGCGGTTAATTTACCCGGCTCAGCTGAAGCAAATAAGCTGTTGGCATCGTTGATATCAGTAAAGATCACTTCCATCATACGGTCATGAATTAAACCTGCTAACTGCGTAGTTTGCTCAGTGGTTAATTCAACACTCGTTTGCACGTAGTAAGCAATACCACGCTCTAAACGGATGATTTTATTTAAACCACAATTGTGAGCAATATCAGTCGACTTTGATGACCAAGGAGAAATGGTGCCAGGACGAGGTGTTACAAGTAATAATGTGCCTACTGGGTCATGTTCTTCGATAGTTGGACCGTAGGTTAGAAGTTTTTCAAGTTTAGTTAATTCATCGGGAGTTAATGAATCGCTATTGTGAGAGAAATGCATGAACTCAGCATAAATCTCAGTCACAGGCAGGCCTAACTGCTCACATTGAGCAAGGAGCTTGTTAGTTCTGAAATCAGAAAGCGCAGGTGCGCCGCGTAAGATTTCCATAAGTGTAATCACCATAGTTTAAATTAATATCAATTCCATTAAATACCGTTGGCGTATTTCGAAACGTAATGGAATTAATATTATCTTGGTTTTTCGCGCGCATTATAAAAGAAAAAACATGCTTTAGTAAGTTAAAAACACCTCGATTACAAATTTAAATTGCAAGAACTTAAAAAAAGACTGTAAAAATAATGAAAATGACGACACAATGAATTTCATATGAAAAAAATTATAAATAAATTCAATCGCCGTTTCGTTAAACTTTGTTTATTGCTATTAGTCAGTACAAGTTTTTTGTCTGCTTGTAATGAAAGCGAGCAACCTGCTGATTTACAAGAAATTGTAAAGCGAGGTACGTTACGTGTTGGTACTCTATTTGGGCCTAATACTTATTATATAGGCGCGCAAGGCCCAAAAGGTTTTGAGTTTGAGTTAGCACAAAAGTATGCTGATTCAATTGGCGTGCAACTAGAAATTGTACCTAGTTATACCCTTAAAGAATTATTCCCAAAAATCGATAATGGTGAAGTCGATATTCTTGCCGCTGGCTTGTCGGTTACTCCTGAGCGTTTAAAAAATTACCGATTTTCTCCAAGCTATACTGAAATTAGCCAAAAGTTAGTGTTCAAACAAGGCAAGCCTTGGCCGCGAAATTTAAAAGATTTAGACGGCAAGTTACAGGTTTCTGCGCACTCAAGTCATGCCGAAAATTTGCAACAACTAAAGCAAGATTATCCTGGCTTAATCTGGACTGAAACAGATGAGTTTGATAGTGATGAATTATTGCTAGAAGTATTAGATGAACGAATTGATTTTACTATTGCTGACAGTAACTCGTTAGCGATTAACCGTCGTTATTATCCAGAAATTAGCGTTGGCTTTACCATTCAAGAGCCTAAACCTATTGCTTGGGTGTTAAGTAAAAAAGGTGATGATTCGTTATTCTCGTCTCTGATAGAGTTTTTTGGTGAAGTTCATCATGACGGTACTCTGCTTACTCTAAATGAAAAATATTATGGCCATATTAAAAAGTTTGATTACGTAGATACTCGAACTTTTATTCGAGCTATCGATAGTAAACTGCCTAAATACAAAGAATTATTTCAGCGCTATGGTAGTGATATGGATTGGCGCTTTTTAGCCGCTATCAGCTATCAAGAATCACATTGGGAGCCAAGAGCTCGCTCATTTACAGGTGTTCGTGGCATGATGATGCTTACCCTACCAACGGCTAAACAAATGGGAGTTACCAGTCGTATTGACGCAGAGCAGAGTATACGTGGCGGCGCAAAATATTTTCAGAAACTAATCAACCGTATCCCGGCCAGAATTAAAAATCCGGATCGCCGTTGGTTTGCATTAGCGGCTTACAATGTGGGCTGGGGTCACATGGAAGATGCCCGTGTTATTACGCAGCAGCTAGGTGGCGATCCAGATCGTTGGGTTGATGTGAAAGAATATTTACCTTTATTAAAACAGCGCAAATACTATAAAAATACTAAATATGGTTATGCTCGAGGTGATGAGCCAGTGCGTTATGTTGAAAATATCAGAGGTTATTACGATACCTTGGTGTTTATTGATGAAAAACAGCAAAGCACTATAGTACCTTCAGAGCAATAGTTTAAGGTTAGGTTTGTCATACTAATGTCATATTAACAAGGTAAGCTCAGTGTGGTATTAAAATTGTGAATTTAAAAACTTATAGAGCAGCCATAATGGCTTGGAGTTATTATCAGAAACCGTACCTGTAAAAGTAATCAAAGACGACGTCAGCTAAAAGCTTCACATCGTAAGGTGAATGGCCGATATAGAGTGTATTTTCGTGTGGTATTAATGAATAAACAAGAATCTGAGCAAGAAAGCGATAACTAGAATTACTGTTGTTTATTCGCTTGAACTTTTTGTTTTAATGCTTTTTTCTCTGCTCTGCGGCGTTTAAAAAATGCCGATAACTTTGTGCTGCATTCATCGGCTAACAAGCCAGATTGTACTTCTAATTGATGATTTAACTTATCATTTGCCGTTAAGTTAAACACACTTCCTGCTGAGCCGGTTTTTAAATCAGCTGCAGCATAGATTAATTTTTTTATCCTGCTGTGTACTAATAATCCAGCACACATTGGGCAAGGCTCCAATGTAACGTACAGCGTGCAATCGAGCATGCGATAATTTTCTACGGTATTACCAGCTTGTCTTATTGCAATCATTTCTGCATGTGCGGATGGGTCGTGTAATTGAATCGACTGATTCCAACCTTGCGCGATAACCTTATTGTCGCAAACCAACACGGCGCCAACAGGTATCTCTCCCTGACTTTCTGCTTTATCGGCAAGCTCTATTGCTAAACGCATAAACTTATGGTCTTGCTCAGTAAAGTTAGCTTCTACATTAGTAATATTCATACTTTGGCTCATGTTTTTTTAAATAAATAGCTCTAACAGGTCATTGAGGTAGCGACGGCCAAGTAAGGTCGTTTGCCACTGGCCTTGCTGTTCGCTAAGTAGCTGTTTATTTTGGGCTGTGCGTAATTGTTGGTGAATATGAGCGGCAGATAATCCTGTAGAGCGCTCAAAATCTTGTAAGCTAAATGGTTTAAACAACCTTAAGCGATTCATCATGTATTCGAACGGGCGCTCAGCTTCGCTCACCTGTGTTAAATGATCTAAATGTACTCGCTCTGTATCCATATAACCTTTTGGGTGTTTTACCTTAACAGTGCGATATATTTTATTTTCATCAACGGATGTTATCTTGCCATGGGCACCACAACCTATTCCTAGGTAATCACCATTTTGCCAATAATTTATATTATGTTTTGATTGAAATTCTTCACTCTGGCTAAACGCTGAAACTTCATATTGCTGATAGCCCGCCTGTGCTAATAGCTCAAAACCTTGTTCTTGAATTGCCCAAAGGGTGTCATCTTGTGGCAACTTTGGAGGTTTTGAATGAAATGCGGTGTTTGGTTCAATTGTTAATTGATACCAAGATAAATGTTTAGGTTTTAGGGCGATAGCTTGGCGTAAATCATCAAGCGCATGCTCAATGGTTTGATTCTCTAGTCCGTGCATTAAATCTAAATTAAAGCTTTTAACGCCACATGAGTTTGCTATTTCTGCTGCGCGGATCGCTTGCTCACTATCATGAATTCGACCAAGTTTAATTAATTTGTCTGAAGCAAAGCTTTGCACGCCAACCGATAGGCGATTAACCCCAGCGTCACTAAAGCCTTTAAACTTATCTGCTTCAACAGTGCCAGGATTAGCTTCTAAGGTAATTTCTATCTCTGGATTATCAGCAAAGCGTTGCTTAACTCCATCAAGTAATAGCTTTATTGCTGGGGCTGAAAATAAACTTGGGGTGCCGCCGCCAATAAAAATGGAATGTAAAGCTCTTGTGATACCAAAACGAGCTATGTCGCTATCTAAATCGCTAAGTAAGTGCTCAATATATTTTTGCTCATCAATATCACTTTTGAGTGCATGAGAATTAAAGTCGCAATAAGGACACTTTTGCACACACCAAGGGATATGAATATAGAGTGATAAAGGAGGTAATGTAAGCAAATTAGATCTCTTATATATGGTATGAGCAAACTAAGGTGAATTGAACAACTTGATCAAAACGTTAACTAAAGTGTTGGACTAGTTTAGCTAACGCTTTGCCACGGTGACTTAATTGGTTTTTTAAGTCTCTTGGTAATTGTGCTGAAGACATGTTTTGTTGTTCTAACCAAAAAATTGGGTCGTAACCAAAACCTTGTTCGCCATGTCTGGCAATGTCTATTTCACCTTCCCAAGTACCTTGACAGATTATTGGCGTAGGATCGTCAGCGTGACGCATATACACAAGTACACATTGAAATCTTGCGGTGCGTAATTTACGTTCAACACCAGCTAATGCCGACAGTAGCTTTTCGTTATTGTCGTTATCATTACAGCCGGCTCCTGCGTAGCGAGATGAGTATATACCGGGTGCGCCGTTTAAATAATCGACCTCTAAACCTGAATCATCAGCAATCGCAGGTAAGCCAGTGATTTTAGCCGCGTGACGCGCTTTAATTATTGCATTTTCAACGAAGGTTGTACCTGTTTCTTCTGCGTCAATAACGTTAAAATCACTTTGCGGCACGATCTCTATATTATATTGACCTAATAAGTGTGAAAGTTCTTTTACTTTACCTGGATTACCAGTGGCTAAAACAATTTTGCTCATAGTTTTTCTTTTAGTTTAAATTATAAGTCGAGTTAGTCCTGCCAACTCAATATTATTGATATTACTGTTCAATATAAAATTTTTGTTGAAATTTGAGCTTGTGCTCTTTGCCGTTATTGTTGATGGTTATATCAAAATTATAAGTTTCATCATTTGGATATTTAACTATCGCAATATAATAAATTGCACTACCTTCTTTGATCTGTTCAAACTCTAATTGCATACGTTGGCCAACTAAGTTGGTTGCAGAGCCTGAAAGACCAGCGGTTATTGCCGGCTTACCTTCTTTACTCGTATCGAGTATGGAAATATTAACGAAACCACGATAACGGCTGCGCTCAATATTGTATTGTTTGGCTATTTCAGGCTGTAAAATTGAAGTTGATAAACCAATATAGTGTACTTCTAATTGATCTAGCATTTTCATATTTTCAGCGTTACTAAAAGATGAAAAACACAGTAAAGATAAACATATTGCTACTGATTTATAGAATTTTTGCACCGTTAGAGTAAACATAATTACCTCTCTTGTATCGCTTGTTTATAAGCCATTACTTAATTATAGCGGCTAATGGTAAATTTAATCGACTAAGTATCTTTGTCGGCGATTAAGTTTATAAGATTCGCCAAATAGGTAACACACTACCAATGCCGATGTTAATTACGTTTAACAGTAAAAAAGCGATTAGAACAGATAAATCAATGCCGCCAAGATCCGGTAATAGACGTCTAATAGGGCGCAGTAAAGGCTCTGTTAATTGTTGAAATACTAATTGCACCGGACTGCGGCTTTGTACAACCCAGCTCATTAATGCCATGATCAACATAACCATAAACACTAAATAACCAATTTGTTTAGTAAAGAACAATGCACCAATAATTAGCACAGAAACTAAATCAACAGGCTGACCGTTAAGTGACGATAAAACGGCAAATTTAGCACAAGCGATAATTAAGGCGACAACTAAGGTTGCCATATCAATGCCGGCAATACCTGGAATTACTCGTCTAAATGGAATGACTACTGGGTTAGTGATTTTTACTACGAATTGACTAAATGGGTTGTAAAAATCAGCTCGTGCAGCCTGCAACCATACCCTAAGTAATAAAACCAAAAGGTAGGTGTCAAAAACAAAATTTAAAATATAATTTACAGCTTCCATGAATACTCCGGAAAATGGTTTGGTTTATACCAAGTTCATTAATTAACTTGGTATTATAATAACTTAACTAAATAAAAAGATAAGTTAAAAATAGTAAGTACAAAGAGTTAAATAATTGATTCAATTAATTACTTTCTGATATTTCAATTGATCGTGCTTTGGCTCGGATCATTGCACGGCTTACTAAGTCGTCTAACTTACCATCGCTAAATACTTTAAGAGCCGCTTGCGTGGTACCACCTTTAGATGTCACATTCTCTCGCAATGTCGCTATGTCGGTATCAGCATTTTCAACCACCATAGTCGCAGCGCCAATCGCTGTTTGTTGTATTAACTCGCGAGCCTCTTCTTGGCTAAAACCAAAAGCGAGTGCTTGCTTTTGCATTGCTTCCATAAACGCAAAGAAATAAGCAGGGCCTGAGCCAGATGCCGTAAGTAAATCATCGATTTTAGCTTCGCTTTCTAGCCACATAACTTTTCCTACCGCAGCTAGCAAATCATTTGAAAACTGATGTTGGACTTGAGTTACCTCTGAGCTTGCAAACATTCCTGTCATGCCTAAACCTACTTGCGATGGCGTGTTAGGCATACATCTTACTACTGGCGCTTGCTGAGCAAGTGCCGATTGAATTTGTTCGATAGTGATACCGGCAGCTAAGCTAATAAAGCACTTGTTGCTGATGTCTATTTTGCTTGCAAGTTGTTGGCAAACTTGTTTAATTAAATGCGGTTTTACTGATAATACAATTGTGTCACAGAAATTAGCCGCTTCGATATTATCATCGGTATGTTTAAGGCCATATTGTTTGGCGAGAGCTTCTCTTTTAGGTGCACTCGGGTTACTGACCATGATATTACTGGCACTAAAACCTTGCTCAATTAAGCCAACGATAATGGCTTTACTCATGTTACCTGCACCAATAAATGCAACTTTACTCATTGTTATACCTACATTTTTTATTCGTTTAATCTTAGCTTCTATGGTCAACTTTTCTAACTTCTGCTGCCGAAAATAGCCGTACCTACTCTGATCATCGTACTTCCGCATTCAATCGCTATGGCTAAATCACCACTCATGCCCATAGAAAGGGTATCTACACTAGGATATTGGTGCTGTAATTGATTAAACAAGGTCTGCATCTGTTTAAATCGTTTACGAGTGACGGCTTCATCTTTACTGTTTTCTGGGATCGCCATAAGTCCGCGTAAGGTTAAATTTTCACAATTGTTTATATAATCTGCTAATTCAGCTACTTCATTAATCAAGGCGCCTGATTTGCTCTGCTCACCACTAATATTCACTTGTAAACAAACGTTTAGCGGGGTAATGTTGTTATCACGTTGTTCATTAAGGCGTTTTGCAATTTTTATTCTGTCGACACTGTGTACCCAGGATACATTTTCTGCAATGAGTCGGGTTTTATTTGATTGAATTGGTCCGATAAAGTGCCAACAAATGTCAGTTAGGTGTGCAAGTTCGTGGATTTTATCTACGGCTTCTTGAACATAGTTCTCACCAAATTGACGTTGCCCGGCGTCATAGCCTTGCTGAACTAATTGAGAAGGTTTAGTTTTACTTACAGCCAACAAGCTCACGGTTGCAGATGAGCGATTGGCTTTATTGCTGGCAATTTCTATTTCCTCATTAATTTTAGTGAGGTTAGCGGCGATATTAATCATTTTTATTCTACAACATATATAAATTAGGGATATTATGGATATTACTGAGTTATTAGCATTTAGTGTTGAACACAATGCATCCGATTTACATTTATCAACAGGCATGCCTCCGGCAATTCGTGTTGATGGCGATATACGTAAAGTTAACATTCCTGCGTTAGAAGACAAAGAAGTTAATGCTTTAGTGTATGACATTATGACTGATCGTCAACGCAAAGAATACGAAGAAAACTTAGAAGTCGATTTTTCTTTTGAAGTACCTAATCTAGCTCGCTTCAGGGTAAACGCGTTTAATCAAAATCGTGGGCCGGCAGCGGTATTTCGTACCATTCCGAGTAAAATTTTATCATTAGATGATTTAGGCTGTCCGGATATTTTCCGTCAAATTTCTGAAAACCCTCGTGGTTTGGTTCTCGTTACTGGTCCAACGGGTTCGGGTAAATCAACTACCTTAGCCGCTATGGTTGATTATATTAATGAAAATAAACGTGACCATATCCTAACCATCGAAGATCCAATCGAATTCGTGCACGAAAACAAGCAATGTTTAATTAACCAACGTGAAGTTCACCGTGACACACTAAGCTTTAATGCAGCATTACGTTCAGCGCTTCGTGAAGATCCCGATGTTATTCTAGTTGGTGAGATGCGTGATTTAGAAACCATTCGTTTAGCGATGACCGCAGCCGAAACTGGTCACTTAGTATTTGGTACCTTACATACCACTTCTGCACCTAAAACCATTGACCGTATTGTTGATGTATTCCCAGCAGAAGAAAAATCTATGGTGCGCTCAATGTTATCAGAGTCACTACGCGCTGTTATTTCACAAACGCTAATTAAAAAAATTGGTGGTGGTCGAGTTGCTGCTCATGAAATTATGATTGGTGTGCCGGCGATCCGTAACTTGATCCGTGAAGATAAAATTGCACAAATGTATTCAGCCATCCAAACTGGTATGTCACACGGTATGCAAACCATGGATCAATGTTTGCAAAATCTAATGAGTCGAGGTCTTATTACTCGTGAAGATGCTATGTCAAAAGCAGCAGATAAGAACCAATTTAAAACTTACTAATTAGAGAATAACTATGTATTTTCATGATTTATTAAGAACTATGGTGAGTCAGAACGCATCTGATTTATTCATTACAGTGAAAATGTCGCCGAGTGCAAAAATCAATGGTGAGCTAACCGCTATTGATGACAAGATTTTAACGAAAGAAGATGCTTTAGAAATCGTTGAAGGCTCGATGACAGAGAAGCAAATTAAAGAATACCATCAATCTTTAGAATGTAACTATGCGATTTTTGTTGAAGGCATTGGTCGTTTCCGTGTTTCTGCATTTTGGCAGCGTGAAATGCCTGGAATGGTTGTACGTAGGATTGTTACCGATATTCCTGATGTTGATAAGCTTGGCTTACCTCCGGTATTAAAAGATGTGGTTATGTCGAAAAAAGGCTTAGTGCTTTTTGTTGGTGGTACCGGTACAGGTAAATCAACATCGATGGCTTCATTAATTGGCTATCGTAACCGTAATGCTCGTGGCCATATTTTAACCATCGAGGACCCTGTAGAGTTTGTGCATGAGCATGGCAAGTCAATGATCACTCAGCGTGAAGTTGGCATGGATACCGAGTCATTTGATGCCGCACTTAAAAGTTCTCTTCGTCAAGCGCCTGATGTTATCTTAATTGGTGAGATCCGCTCACAAGAGATCATGGAACATGCATTAAGTTTTGCTGAAACCGGGCATTTATGTATTGCTACTCTGCATGCTAACAATGCCAACCAAGCAATTGACCGTATTATGCATTTAGTACCAGCTGATCAACATGGTAAGTTATTATTTGATTTGGCCTTAAACTTACGCGGTATTATCGCGCAACAACTAGTGCCGACTCGTGATGGTGAAGGCCGTAAAGCGGCAATCGAAATTTTACTTAATTCCCCTTATGTTGGAGAGTTAATTAAAAAAGGTGCGGTTGGCGACATCAAAGAAGTTATGGCTAAATCGCGTGAGCTTGGCATGCAAACCTTTGACCAAGCCTTATTTGATTTATATGAGTCTGGTGATATTAGTTACACAGACGCATTACATAATGCTGATTCTCCGAACGATTTACGCTTAATGATCAAACTCCGCAGTAATGATCAAGGTGGCGTTGGTGCACTTAAAGGTGCAACATTGGATGGATTAGATTAATAGGCTTAACAGCGATTAATAATGCTCTTTAAAAGCCAACTTTAGTGTTGGCTTTTTTTTATTTAAAAAACGTTTAGCCGTCTAGACGTAAAAAGGTAGATTTATTTTTTTAATCAGGGTAGAATTCTCGCCATTATCAATAAATAGATTTATTAGTGGGCTAATTTTGCTGTTCATTCGTATCTATTTGTGAATTTATTAAAGATTAAGAGACATTATGACTAAACATTATTTCACTTCAGAATCAGTATCTGAAGGTCACCCAGATAAAATCGCAGATCAAATCTCTGATGCCGTACTTGATGCTATTATTGCTGAAGATAAAAATGCACGTGTTGCGTGTGAGACCATGGTTAAAACTGGCGTGGCAATTATCTCAGGTGAAGTTACAACTAAAGCTTGGGTTGATTTAGAAACCATCACTCGTAATGTTATCAGTGATATTGGTTATACATCATCAGATGTAGGCTTTGACGGTGAAACTTGTGGCATCATGAATTTAATTGGTCAACAGTCACCAGAGATTGCGCAAGGTGTTGATAGAACAAGCCCTGAAGAGCAAGGTGCAGGTGATCAAGGTTTAATGTTTGGTTATGCAACCAATGAAACTGAAACTCTTATGCCGGCGCCTTTATACTATTCTCATCGTTTAGTAGAGCGTCAAGCTGAAGCTCGTAAATCTGGTGTACTACCATGGTTACGCCCAGATGCTAAATCACAAGTTACCTTTATTTATGAAAATAATAAGCCGGTAGCAATCGATACAGTAGTTTTATCAACTCAGCATAACCCTGATATTTCACAAGAAGATTTACACACAGCGGTAATGGAAAATATTATCAAGCACACATTACCAGAAGAATTATTAACTGCTGATACAAAGTACCACATTAACCCAACTGGTCGTTTTGTGATTGGCGGTCCTGTTGGCGATTGTGGTTTAACTGGTCGTAAGATTATTGTTGATACTTATGGTGGTATGGCTCGTCACGGTGGTGGTGCTTTCTCTGGTAAAGATCCATCAAAAGTAGACCGTAGTGCAGCGTACGCGGGTCGTTATGTTGCTAAAAACATTGTTGCAGCTGGTCTTGCCGATCGTTGTGAAATCCAAGTTTCATATGCTATCGGTGTTGCAGAGCCAACGTCTATCTCTATCGAAACCTTTGGTACAGGTAAAGTTAGCGAAGAAAAGTTAGTAGAAATCGTTCGTGAAAATTTCGATTTACGTCCATACGGTATCACTAAGATGCTAGATTTATTACACCCTATGTATCAGCTTACTGCAGCTTACGGTCACTTTGGTCGTGAGCCATTTGAAGTGACAGTGGGCAATGATACCTTTACTGCATTTACTTGGGAAAAAACTGATAAAGCGGACGCACTAAGAGCAGCTGCTGGTTTATAAGCTAAACTCAATAATAGACAGTTAATAAATTATTTTTAAGGCCAAGTTAATACTTGGCCTTTTTGTTGTTATAGCTATTTTATTAGCTCCATCAGAGGTGGTCGTTAGACGATACAAAATGATCGAATGTTTATTCAACTTGGTATTAATTGTAGTTAACTATTGTTTATTAATAACTTAGCCCTTATCTTTAAGGTAATGATTTATATGAGTGATTTCGCTATATGAGTAATCCTAGAATTTTTCAGGAAACAGAATTTACGGTAGGTAATGAAACAGCATTATCTGATGATGCTTTTGGTCATGTTATCCGCGTTTTGCGCTTAAAGGTGGGTGATGAGCTTACCTTTTTTAATGGTGATGGCAGTGATTATCCAGCCATTTTAACCGAAGTGAATAAAAAAAATGCTAAGGCTGAAGTGAAATCTGGCGTTGCAATTGGCAATGAATCACCACTTAATATCCATTTAGGTCAGGGGATATCACGTGGTGATCGCATGGACTTTACTTTACAAAAATCGGTTGAGCTGGGGGTAAATACTATTACTCCTCTATTTACTGAACGTTGTGGAGTAAAATTAAACGCCGAGCGTTTAGAAAAAAAGCGACAGCAATGGCAAAAAATAGTCATAAGTGCTTGTGAACAAAGTGGACGAGCGGTTGTTCCACAGGTAAGAGCGCCTATGGCATTGCAAGAATGGCTTGATGAAGAAACTCAAGCATTAAAAATTAATTTACACCCAAGAGCTGAGCATTCGATAATGGGATTACCATTAAGCTCTAAACGTGTTCGTTTGTTGATCGGCCCGGAGGGGGGATTAACAGATGAAGAAATCGAATTAGCCAGTAACGGCAACTATACTGAAGTTTTACTCGGGCCACGAGTGCTTAGAACAGAAACTGCGGCTTTAACAGCAATTACTGCATTACAATGTAAATTTGGTGACTTGAGCTAATATCAATAATAGTGATTAGCTTAGATGCAAAAAATAAATTTAGGAAAATAAAATGGCAATTAAACTTGGCGTAATTATGGATCCAATCTCTACAGTAAATGTAGTTAAAGATTCAAGTATGGCGATGATGTTAGAAGCGCAAAAGCGTGGTTATGAAATTTATTATATGGAAATGAAGGATCTTTATTTAGATCAAGGTGAGTGTCGTGCTACAGCCGCAAAAGTTACCGTTTTTGATAACCCACAAAAGTGGTACGAGCTAGAAGAAAAGCAAGATATTGAAGTGGCTAGTTTAGATGCTGTTTTAATGCGTAAAGATCCACCTTTTGATACTGAGTACATTTACGCCACTTACATGTTAGAGCGCGCTGAATTAAAAGGTACGCTAATGGTGAACAAGCCACAAAGCTTACGTGATTGTAATGAAAAATTATTTACCGCGTGGTTTGCAGACTTAACCCCGCGCACATTAGTTACTCGTAGTGCCCAGCGTATTCGTGATTTTCACAGTGAACATAAAGATATCATTATAAAGCCACTCGATGGTATGGGGGGCTCTTCGATATTTAGAATGGGACCAGGTGAATCGAACGTTGGCGTTATTATTGAAACATTAACAAATCACGGCAGTATGTATGCCATGGTGCAAGAGTATATGCCAGAGATCCTTGAAGGTGATAAGCGAATATTGATTGTTAATGGTGAACCAATGCCATATTGCTTAGCGCGTATTCCTGCTCAAGGTGAAACGCGTGGCAACTTAGCCGCAGGTGGTCGTGGCGAAGCTCGTCCATTATCTGCAAGTGATAGATTAATCGCAGAAACTATTGCACCTGAGCTTAAAAAGCGAGGCTTATACTTTGTTGGCTTAGATGTAATTGGAGATAAAGTTACTGAGATTAATGTTACTAGCCCAACTTGTATCAGAGAAATAGAAGCGGCATTCCCAATTAATATTAGTGGCAAGTTAATGGATGCAATTGAAGAGCAATTGCAAACTAAGTAGTTATTTATCAAAGTGAGTAAGGAGCGTTTATGGATAGTTTAGAAAATCAATTTTTGATAGCCATGCCTAGCTTGAACGATCCTTATTTTCATAAAACGGTTACCTATATTTGTGAACATAATGATAGTGGTGCTATGGGGTTAGTGATTAATATTCCTGTGCGCATTAGCTTAAAAGAATTACTTTCTCAATTTAAAGAGAGCAGTGAGGACGATAACGTCGAATCATTAAGTCAACGAGTATTAGCTGGCGGTCCTGTTGCTCCTGATCGTGGTTTTGTTTTACATAGTAGTCAAGCTGGCTGGGATAGTTCTTTAGAGCTAGGTAAAGATATTATGATCACGACATCAAAAGATATTTTAGCTGCGCTAGGTACTGATGATGCCCCTGAGAAATTTATGGTTGCTTTAGGTTATGCTGGGTGGTCACCTGGGCAATTAGAAGCTGAAATTCAGCAAAATTCTTGGTTAAATATCCCCGCTGATGCAGAAATATTATTTGATACACCAATTGAACTAAGATGGCAGAAAGCTGCAGAAAAGCTGGGTATAGATCTCGGCCATTTATCTTCTGACGTTGGTCATGCATAAAAACTTTATATTGGTATAACTAAGAGAGAGCTATGTCTGTTGTAGGTATTGGCAATGATATTGTTGAAATAGGGCGTATTAAAGCCATGGCTGAAAAAGCCAGAGAGCGTTTGGCTATAAGAGTTTTAACAGAGCTTGAATATCAAACCTATCAAAATAGCAAACAAGCGGTTAGTTTTTTAGCAAAGCGCTGGGCTGGGAAAGAAGCCGCAGCAAAAGCTCTTGGCAGGGGCATTGCCGATGGCATATCGTTTCAACACTTTGAAATTAGTAATTTAGAAAGTGGTCAACCGATCCTAACTTTAACTGGAAGAGCGCTTGAAATAGCAAAGCAAATGCAAGCTCAACATTTTCATATTAGCTTATCTGATGAGAAAGAGTACGCTTTAGCTTTTGTGGTGTTATCCCGTTAATCAGATAAATAATCACTAACTCTGACCTTTAAGTTTCTAATTCTCTATTAGCTCTTGTATGTGGTTCTGCTGAAAAAATGCATCAGCTGATTCAAGGATCTTATCTATTTCATCAAACAGCTCTAACAACTCAGGCTCAATATCATCACAACTAAAACCACTTTTAATATTTGATTCTATTTGCAGGCTAATTTTCTCTAAACTAGGCACCCCGTTATAACAACATGCACCATTGAGTTTATGAATTTCACTTCCTAAGCTAGGTAAGTCAGCTTGTTTCATATTTTGTTCAATCAATGATTTAGTTGCTGGTAGAGAGGCTACTAACATAGTCAGCATTTCAGCGGCCAGCTCAGGTTTATTTGCCGCCCTTGATAATGCAAGGTTCCAATCGAATATGCCGATGAACTCTGATTCAGTTTGCACCGCGACTAATTGTGAATGACTGTCAACTAAGCCCTGGTGAGGTAGTTCTATATTGGTATGCTCATAAATAAGGTGGGTAAGCATCGTTTCATCAACAGGTTTTGTCATATAACCATCAAATCCAGATTCAATTAAGTTGTTTTTCTCTCCCGGCATAGCGTGGGCTGTAACTGCGATAATGCTTGTATCAAGGTTCATTGAATCTAATTTAATTTTTTGCGTTGCCGTTACCCCATCCATGATTGGCATTTGTACATCCATAAAAATGATGGCAAAAGTTTCTTTTTGGCACAGTAGTAAAGCTTCTCTACCATTGGTTGCGGTGACAATATGTTCTACTTTTTCTGCCAGCAAGGTAGTCATCAATTTTAAATTAGCTTCGTTGTCATCAACAGCGAGTACTTTTATAGGTAGTTTTTCAGGTGTAAACGCGGCCTTATTTTTACTGATTAGCTTTTTGGTTTTAGTTGAAAGGTATTTGTCTAAAATAGTTGACGTAATTGGTTTACTAATACAAGAGCTAGCGCCTGCGTTAATAAAGGTATCTTTTAAATTTAACGAGCTATTGTTTATGGCAATATGTATTTGCTCAACTGATGGTTTTAATGCTTGGATAATATTTTTTATATCATCGATGTTTGTCGCTGTTACAGTAAAACCGAGTAAAGCAAAGTCATAATTTTTAAGATGCTGCTTAAGAGTTAAATCTTGCAGAGAGGTGACCGCGGTTACTTGCATTTTCCATGAGTTAAGAATATCTATTGTAGCTAAGCGACTGTGTGGGTGCGGCTCATAATAAAGAATGCTTTTATTAATAAGATCTGTCGGTAAAATAATATCATCAATAGGTAGTTGATTAAGTTCACATTGAAATTTGAAGGTAAATTCTGAACCATGATTTTGTTGTGAATTAAAGCTAATATCACCAGACATTTCTTGTGCTAAGTGTTTAGCAATAATTAACCCTAAACCAGTACCGCCGTATAATCTGGTGATACTTTTATCCGCTTGGCCAAATGCTTCAAATAAACTTTCTTGTTGCGCCTCGTTAATTCCGATACCTGTATCGGTAACGATAATTGTTATTTCTACATTTAAATCTTCTAATAACTCATAGTTGATATCAACTGTGATGCTGCCCTTTTCAGTAAACTTAATGGCATTACCTAATAGGTTAATCACCACTTGTTTCACACGCATCGCATCACCGATAAGTGAATTTGGAATATCAGCATTGATATTTACAGATAACTCCAAGTTCTTTTGATGTGCTTGCTGGGAAAGTAAAATAATGACTTCATCAATTGAATTTCTGAACGAGAATGGAATTTTTTCAATAACCATATGTCCAGAGTCTAACTTTGAAAAATCAAGAATGTCATTAATGATACTTAGCAGATTGTTTGCTGAGCCATCAATCGTAGTTAAAAATTCACGTTGATTATCGCTCAGAGGTGTTTTTAATACTTGTTTGGTAAAGCCGATCACACCATTTAGCGGAGTACGTAACTCGTGACTCATATTAGCTAAAAATTCTGATTTTACTTGGCTCGCTTGCTGAGCATTTTTTCTTTCTAGATCTAATTCTACGTTTTGTGCCTCAAAACGTTCTAAGGTTTCACGCATATCTAAAGTGGCTTGATCAATATTTTCCTCAAGATCTAATTGGTAGTCTTGAATGGCTTGCGCCATGTTATTAATGCCAATGCGTAGGAATTCAATCTCTCCCTCACAAACTTTCTCAGCTCGAGCCGACAGTATTCCTTCTCTTATGCTTAATACGGTTTTATTCATGTCTTTAATTGGCACAGATAACATGCGCATTAATTTACGACTAAATAAGCTACAAATAATAGAAGCTAACATTAAAGATACGAGAGAACTAAATAGCATGTCTAGCTGTTTGGCGGCAATGGTTCTTTCGGTAACATTTATTACCAAGTAACCGTATAACCTTTCAAAAGAAGGCATGCCATCTATGGACGGTCGTAAATGTCTGATTGGTTTATAAAGCGCATAACCACCATCGATAATTTTTTTATGTTGGACCATGGTATCAATTGGGCCATCTTCATATCGAAAGCTGCGCGGAGAATAACGTTGTGATGTACTTAAAATTGATTTGTTGTCGATGTCGTAGACAAATACGGTACGAACTATTTCTGAATTATCATTGTGCAGTAAGTTGGCAAAGATATTGATGCCTTGGAAATTTTGAATTTCTATCGCATGGGCAGTCGATTGAGAAATAGCTTCTGCAATAATTTGAGTTTTCTCTTCAATGCCTTGTTTTAAATCACTGGTTCTATCACTAGCAAATAGAATACCGAGTAATACCCCAACGATAACTGTAGGGAAAAGGGTAAGAAATAATATCCATTCTCTTAGGGATACTTTATTCATCTTTGAGTAGAAATCCGTGTTATTATTGAATTATTGATTATACCAAGCCAACTCATTTAATAACTTGGTATTAGTATCATCATCTCACAAGCTTGTCGAAGGTCAACATATAAATGGTTAATTTTTATAAACCGAGTGCTAAAAAAAACAACTTGAATCAGACCTTTACTATAGATATTGAACGCTTAGATATCAATGGTGATGGTGTTGCAAGACTCAACAAAAAGCCTGTTTTTGTCAGTGGAGCATTACCCGGTGAGCAGGCGACGGTTAAAGTTATTGAAGAAAAATCAAAATATTTACGTGCAAAAGTAATAAAGTTAACTAATTTATCCTCGCAAAGAGCGCAGCCAGAGTGTAAACATTTTTATCAGTGTGGCGGCTGTGACTTACAGCATATGCAAACTCAGGCACAGCTTTCTTATAAGCAAAATAAAGTAGCTGAGTTACTTCGCCGTAATGCTGAGCTTATAGATTTACCTTGGTGTGAACCATTAACATCGCCTTCATTAGGGTATCGCCGTAAGGCTCGTATTGGGGTGCAATATAATAAGCACGCTCAGGCTATTGTTGGTTTTAGACAAAAAAATTCAAATACATTAACAGCAATTAAGTCATGTCCAATTTTAACTTCTACTTTTAGCCAAGAATTTAGTGAGTTTACAGCGGTTATTAATGCCTTATCGGCCAAAAAAGCGATTTCACATATTGAAGTTATCGCAGCAGATCAGCCAAGAGTTATTTTTCGCCATATACGAGATTTAGCAAAAGCAGATGTACAGTTATTAACTGACTTTACTCAAGACAAAGACTATCAACTAGTCTTGCAAAACGAAGATAGTATTGTTGATTTAAATAAACAAGCAACGCAAGCACTAACTTATCAAGCAGCTGGGTGTAAGTTTTCATTTAGTGAGACTGATTTTGTGCAAGTCAATGCTAATTTAAATCAACTAATGATTGAACAAGCTTGCCAGTGGTTAGAGTTAAGCGCTGAAGATAATGTGTTAGATTTATTTTGTGGTTTAGGTAACTTCAGCTTACCGATTGCTTTGCAAGTTAACTCTGTTATCGGCGTCGAAGGGGTTGATGCTATGGTTGAGCGAGCAACAACAAATAGTGGAATTAATGCATTAACCAATACTAAGTTTTACCAAGCGGATCTTAATGCTGAGCAATCTGATTGGCCATGGTTTAATGAAAATATAAATAAAGTCTTACTCGACCCAGCTAGAGCTGGTGCTCTTAATGCGGTTAAAAACATTGTCGAACTAAATATAAAAACGATACTCTATATATCCTGTGATCCGGCAACTATGGCTCGTGATGCAAAAGTCTTAATTGACAACGGCTATAGATTAGAAAAATTAGGTTTGATGGATATGTTTGCACAAACCCGCCATGTAGAAACAATGGCACTTTTTACTCGTAAATAAGTTTCAAGCATAGAATTAAAAATTAAAGTTTAGAATAGGTAACAACATGGTTTCAGTGAGAAAATCTCACCAGATGTCGTCAGAAAGTTTTGAGAATTGGTTAGCAGACTTAGATTTATCTGCACATAAAAGCCAAGCAATAGAAGCGTTATGGAATTCATTAAAAGACGTTTTTGCAGATAATTACGCAGCAGAGAAGAAAGCCTTAGAAATGGTCGAGATCCTTGCTAGTTTAAATTTAGATCGAGAGTCTTTATGCGCTGCAATGCTAGTCCCTTTAATTGAAAATGAAGTAATAGCATTAGACTCTATTGAAGAAAATCATGGTAAAGCCATTTTTACCTTGGTTAAAGGCGTTCATCAAATGGATGCTATTAGAAGTTTACAGCAACCAAGTGGTACTAAATTTGCCTCTGGACAAATCGATAACCTGCGTCGCATGTTACTTTCAATGGTGGAAGACGTGCGTGCTGTGGTAATTAAACTTGCCGAGCGTGTGTGCAACTTAATTGCCGTTAAAGATGCCGATGAAGAAACTCGTGTTCTTGCCGCCAAAGAAACTGCAGCCATTTACGCTCCGCTTGCTAATCGCTTAGGTATTGGTCAGTTAAAGTGGGAACTTGAAGATATCTCGTTTCGCTACTTACACCCAGTTACCTATAAAAATATTGCTAAATTACTCGATGAAAAACGTCTCGATCGTGAGCAATACATGCTTAATTTTGTGCAGTCTATTCAAGATAAACTGGACGAGTTAGGTATTAAAGGTAAAGTTTATGGCAGACCAAAGCATATCTACAGCATTTGGAAAAAAATGCAGCAAAAGTCACTCGACTTTACTCAGCTTTATGACGTTCGAGCAATGCGAATCGTGGTTGAACAATTACAAGACTGTTACGGTGCATTAGGTATTGTTCATACTAATTGGAAGCATTTACCGAGTGAGTTTGATGATTACGTTGCCACTCCTAAGCCAAATGGCTATCAGTCTATTCATACCGTAGTACTTGGGCCGGAAGGTAAGTCGGTTGAAATACAAATACGTACTCAACAAATGGATGATGATGCCGAGCTAGGTGTTGCTGCACACTGGCGTTACAAAGAAGGCTCTGCATCTGGCAAAGTGGGCGGCTTTGATGAAAAAATAAATTGGTTACGTAAGTTACTGCAATGGCAAGAAGATGTTAGCGACTCGGATGAGTTGGTTGATGAATTACGTAATGAAGTCTTTGAAGATCGTATTTATGTGTTTACCCCAAATGGCGATGTAATTGATTTACCTAATGGCTCGACGCCATTAGATTTTGCTTATTATATTCACTCCAACGTTGGTAATCGTTGTACTGGTGCTAAAGTAGATGGTCGTATTGTACCTTTTACTTATAAGCTTAAAACTGGTGAGCAGTTAGAAATATTAACTAGTAAAAATAGCAAGCCAGGGCGTGATTGGTTAAATCCTAATTTAGGCTACATTTTTACAGCAAGAGCGCGCTCTAAAGTACAGCACTTTTTTAAATTATTAGATAAAGACAAGCACATACAAACGGGTAAAGAGCAACTTGATAGTGAAATTCAACGCTTAGATTTAAGTGGTGTAGATTTTACTCCAGCAATGTTTAAACGCTTTAATGCAAATAACATAACAGAGTTACACGCTGCAATAGGTAATGGCTCAGTTAAGCTTGCACAAGTGGTAAATCAATTACAATTCCAGTTAGAAAAATCTAAGCCAGTTGCAGAAATTGATCCTAAATTAGTTATTCGTCAACAAGCTGAAAAACAGCATGTTGACAGTAATGGTATTACAGTCTCGGGTGTTGGTAATTTACTTACCCATATGGCTAAATGTTGCCAACCTGTGCCAGGAGATACTATTGAAGGCTTCATTACTCAAGGGCGTGGCATTTCAATTCATCGTAAAGACTGTGACCAATTACAAAATTTATTATCACAGTCTCCTGAGCGCTTAGTTGAAGTGCAATGGGGTAATATTCATAAGCATGTTTATCAAGCGGCTATTCAAATCACAGCGGGTGATCGCCAAGGTTTATTACGTGATGTAACGACCATTATTGCCAATGAAAAAACCAATGTATTAGATATGTCTTCTCGTTTAGATAACAAGCATCATCTATACATAATGGAGTTTAAATTGGAGGTAGCAAATAATGAAATTCTTGAGCGATTAATAAATAAAATTAATCAAATTGATGAAATTATGAGTGTAACTCGTATTCGTAGTTAACAGTGAATCAGGATTGATATAAGTGATGAAAGACGCACCGGCATCGATAGATAAACTGGTTTGGATCATGAGTAAATTACGTGATCCAAAGCAAGGTTGTCCTTGGGATTTGAAACAAAACTTTCAATCCATAGTACCTCATACGCTTGAAGAAGCGTATGAAGTGGCAGAGGCAATTGAAACTAATGACTATCAAGAGCTTGAACAAGAACTCGGTGACTTGTTGTTTCAAATAGTGTTTTATGCTCGTTTAGGACAAGAGCAAAACCGTTTTGATTTTAGCGATGTAGTAAGCGCTATTTGTGAAAAGCTTATGCGTCGTCATCCCCATATATTTGCTGAAGAAAGTTTTGCTAACGAAGCGGAAGTTTTAGTTAATTGGGAAAATGAAAAAGCCAAAGAACGCCTTGCCAAGAATCAACAACGTAGTGTGTTAGATGATATTCCAAAGGCATTACCTGCTTTATCGCAAGCTGCTAAAATCCAAAAACGTTGTGCCCATGTCGGTTTTGACTGGGATAATATTATTGATGTATTGGCTAAAGTAAAAGAAGAGGTCAATGAAGTTGAAGTAGAGTTAAATGCAGCAACGGTGAATCAAAAATTAGTTAACGAAGAAATTGGTGATTTACTATTTGCGGTGGTTAACTTAGCTCGTCATGCTAAACAAGACCCTGAAAAATTATTGCGCCAAGCAAGTCGCAAATTTACTAAACGTTTTCAATATATAGAGCAACACCATTTTCAGCAAAACCTTGATATCAAGCAATCTTCAATTGAGTATCTAGAATCGCTTTGGCTTAAAGCAAAAGCACAATAAAATTTTATTTTTAAGGGAAAACCATGATTTTCAGAATCAAAAACATAATTAAAGTAAGTGCGTTAGGGATACTGCTTAGCTCGCAAGCGAGTGTTGCCAATGAAGCTCCGCTAGTTTCAATCACCGCTCAAGATGCTTATTTCAATAATATTAAGCAATATTGCGGTAAAGCTTTTGCTGGTAAAATAACCGTTGATAATGCGCCATCAAGTAGCTTTAGTGATAAAGCCTTAATCATGCATGTACGTAAGTGTAGTGACAGTGAATTGCAAATCCCTTTTCATGTTGGTGATGATTCATCGCGAACATGGATAATAACCAAAACTGGTAGTGGTTTGTCATTAAAGCACGATCATCGCCACAAAGATGGTACTAGCGATGAATCAACTATGTACGGTGGACACACGCTAGATGCCGGTTGGCCGCAAGTACAATCATTCCCTGCCGATCAATATTCAAAAGAGCTGTTTGTGCGTTTAGGTATCCCACAATCAAATGGTAATACATGGCAAATGTATATTTATCCGGAAGTGTTCACTTATCGTATGGTTAGAGAAGGGCGCGAATTTAGGGTAGATTTTGATTTAACTAAAAGCATAACACCACCTAAAGCGCCTTGGGGTTATAAAGATTAATTGGGCCGATAAAGGTATTGTTTTTTACAATTGAGCTTGTTATAAAAATAATAAAAGGACGAATTTATGACGCAAAAAATAAGAAAACCTAAGAAAAAACCAGTAAAACATAAAGCTGTTAAGAAAGAAGCGAAATTTGCCGATAATGCTTTTTTATATACTGTGTTTATTGTGGTGCCTTTAATTGTTATTTTACTGTTAGTTTTATAACACTGTCTTTATAACTAGTCACATTAAGCAATATCAATACTGCCTGGGTTGATATTGCTAGTCCCTGTCACAAAAGCTTAACTCAAGCGTCATAGCTAAGTCATAAACCGATATTACTCTTAAGCACAACTTAAAGGAGTAATATGATGTTAAAAACTAATTCTCGAATCAATCTGATTCGAAAAAGAAGTGCAGCACATAAAGTTTACGTGCCAAGCAATGCCCGCGAAAACCAATATCTATTGGTTGAATTCAAACCTAGCTTAGCATTAGTTGAATTACTTACTAAAGGTAATTCATCTGATGTGTATTTTGCTGATTTTTATCGCCATTTAAGTCATCTATTTTTTGATTTATGTGAGCGTTTTGATTTAGCGAATGTGAGTTTTATTGCAAAAAACAAATTGGTTAGGGTTATGTTTTGTGAAGAGCAAAATGTGCTTGAAACAAAGCAGCAGTTACTGTTTATGTATAACCCTAAAATCCATACAGGTTTAAGAACGTTTTTTAATCCCGATTTATTAGCAGATAAGATTGAATTATTATTTTTAGCCACAGGTGACGATATTCGAGCTCAAGCGCCAAACTTTCACTTACGTGTAAGTAATTTGATGAATGCACTAGCTAAGCAGCTTAAGTTAGATGTTGGCTCATTTAAAATACGTGACCACCAGCATCTGACCTATGATATTTTTGCTAATAATAAAGGCAATAAAAATACAATTACACATGGCTTTAGGCCGATAAATACTCGCTATCAACAACAAGCTCTGCTAATGCCGGAAAGTAAAAATGATATGACATTTGCAGTAGCAAGTTTACCGATTAATAAGCTACTTTTACAAAGTTGTGAAATAGATGAGAGTGCCGATGACCCATATAATCCGCTTTATACTTACGTAAGTGATTTATTTGTAAAAATAGCAAAAAATTATAATTTAAATCAGTTAGCGTTAGTTGCTAATGGCAAAGTACCTATTATTCGACAAGACAATGAAAACTATGTATTACCACAAGGGGAGATTGTTAACCTAGGTTTTAAAACTGAAGGTAGTGGTGGGCTTTATGTGAGTCAATGGGATAGTAAAAACTTAGTCGATACCATTAAATTAGTATTTATAGCGACAGCGAACAATGCTAATCGCCGTGGCTATGGACGCTTCGTTAATCACCTAACTCAGGTATTAAAAGAGCTTTGCCGTGAACTAGGCTATTCAAAAGAAAAAGATACAATAACGTTAAGGTTCCACCAACACTTAATGTATTATCTTCCTAATATTGACAGCGACAATGAGCTTTAACTTTGAATTGTAGCGATTAATCTTCTTGCGCTAGCATGATCTCGGTGTTCACCTAAGTAAATTCCTTGCCATGTGCCAAGTGCAAGCTGACCGTTGGTGATAGGAACAGTTAGTTGGCAACCTAGTATTGAGCTTTTAATATGAGCAGGCATATCGTCAGGCCCTTCATAATCATGTTGATAATAAGGAGCGTTTTCGGGCACAAAACGATTAAAATGCTGTTCCATATCATAACGTACAGTAGGATCTGCATTTTCATTAATGGTTATTGAGGCTGAAGTATGCTGCAAAAATAAATGCATTAGGCCGGTTTCAATTTTACTTATATGAGGGAGTTGGCTTTTTATCTCATCAGTAATTAAATGAAAGCCTCTACTCTTAGATTTTACTATAACTTGTTGTTGATAAAACATATTTTTTCACTTTCCCTATACCTAGCCATACACTATTTAATTTATAACATATTCTTAAAGCGATGGGGCAATTGCTTATTGTCGTTTGTGTCTGTTTTTGCTACAATTGCGCCCCGTCCTGCTACACTGATAGCAAACACAATTTTCTGTTAATTCCTTATTTTTGGGCATCAAATGACAACAAGATATATTTTTGTAACTGGTGGGGTTGTATCATCCCTTGGTAAAGGCATAGCTGCAGCTTCAATGGCCGCTATTTTAGAAGCCCGTGGTTTAAAAGTAACCATGCTAAAACTTGATCCTTATATCAATGTTGATCCTGGTACCATGAGCCCAATTCAGCATGGTGAAGTATTTGTTACTAATGACGGTGCTGAAACTGACTTAGATTTAGGTCACTACGAGCGATTTATTCGCACCAAAATGACCAAGAAAAACAACTTTACTACTGGCCGAATTTATCAAGGTATTCTTGCACGCGAGCGTCGTGGTGAGTTTCTTGGCGCAACAATTCAAGTTATTCCTCATATTACTAATGATATTAAACGTCGAGTAATCGAAGGCGCTGAAGGTTACGATGTAGCCATGGTAGAAATTGGTGGTACAGTAGGTGACATCGAGTCACAACCATTCTTAGAAGCTATTCGTCAACTTGGTGTAGAAGTTGGCCGTGAACGTGCTATGTTCATGCACTTAACGCTTGTTCCTTACTTAGCTGCGTCGGGTGAAATTAAAACTAAACCAACTCAGCATTCTGTTAAAGAATTACGTTCAATTGGTATCTTCCCAGACATTCTTGTATGTCGTAGTGAAGGGCCTATTCCTGCAAATGAAAAAGCAAAGATTGCTTTATTCTGTAATGTAGAAGAGAAAGCTGTTGTGTCAATGCGTGACGTAAACAGCATCTATAAAATTCCAGCAATGCTTGTTGCTCAAGGTACCGACGAAATCGTTTGTAAACGCTTTGGCATTGATGCGCCTGTAGCTGACTTACATGAGTGGGAAACGGTATTATTTAAAGAAGCAAACCCTATGGGCGAAGTAACTATAGGTATGGTTGGTAAGTACATTGAATTACCTGATGCTTATAAATCGGTTAACGAGGCATTAAAACATGCCGGTATTCAAAATCAGCTGACTGTAAATATTAAGTACATTGATTCACAAAGCGTGGAAACAAAGGGCGAGGAAGCACTACAAGGTGTTGATGCGTTATTAGTTCCTGGTGGTTTTGGTGAGCGTGGCGTTGAAGGTAAAATTTTAACGGCTCAATATGCTCGTGAAAATAATGTGCCATATTTTGGTATTTGTTTAGGCATGCAAGTGGCGTTAATCGAATACGCTCGTAACGTTGCCAACATGGCTGATGCTCATTCAACAGAATTCAATGAAGAAACACAGCACCCGGTAGTTGGTTTAATTGAAGAATGGTTAGATGAAGACGGCCAAATCGAAATGCGTGATGCTAACTCAGATTTAGGCGGCACAATGCGTTTAGGTTCACAGCAATGTCATCTAGTTGCAGGTACTAAAGCAGCAGAAATTTATGGCGGCGAAAGTGTATTTGAGCGTCACCGTCACCGTTACGAAGTAAACAACAACTATCGCCAACAGTTATCTGATGCTGGTTTAGTATTCTCTGGTTTATCTGCGGATAAAAAATTAGTAGAGATGATCGAAATCCCAGAGCACTTATGGTTTGTTGCTGGTCAGTTCCACCCTGAGTTCAATTCGACTCCTCGTGATGGACACCCTTTATTTGAAAGTTTTGTTGCTGCTGCGTTTGAGCACCAAAAGTTACAAAGCAAATAATCAAATTTTGAAGCCGCAACCGTTTGTTGCGGCTTTATTATTTTTACGGCTTTATTTTTAATACAATCGTATCTTTTAAAACTGATCATAAAGATGAAAAAAAACATTGTAGCAACATGCAATTTTTAAAAGATTTTTATCTTTTTTCAATTTAAGATAGGGCCAATATATTCAGTTCGTTAATTAATAAGTTAGTTATTTAAAATAAAATTTTGAGGTTGATATGTCAGAAATAGTTAAAATCATCGCACGTGAAATTATGGATTCTCGTGGTAACCCTACAGTTGAAGTAGATGTTCGTCTTGCTGGCGGTGCTTTCGGTCGTGCTTGTGCTCCATCTGGTGCATCAACAGGCTCTCGCGAAGCACTTGAGTTACGTGATGGTGATAAAGCTCGTTATCTAGGTAAAGGTGTTTTAAATGCCGTGGCTGCTGTGAATGATACTATCGCCCCAGCTCTTATCGGTAAAAATGCACTAGAGCAAGCTGAACTTGATCAACTTATGATTGACCTTGATGGCACAGAAAATAAAGAAAAATTTGGTGCTAATGCTATTTTAGCCGTGTCTCTTGCTGTAGCTAAAGCTGCTGCTAATGCAAAAGGCGTTGAGCTTTACGAACACATTGCTGATTTAAATGGTACTCCTGGTGTTTACAGCTTGCCTGTACCTATGATGAATATCATCAATGGTGGTGAGCATGCAGACAACAATGTTGATATTCAAGAATTCATGATCCAACCAGTTGGCGCTCCTAACTTTAGCGAAGCACTTCGTATGGGTGCTGAGATTTTCCACGCACTTAAAAAAGTATTATCAGCTAAGGGCTTAAATACTGCTGTTGGCGATGAAGGTGGTTTTGCACCTAACTTAGAATCAAATGCTGATGCATTAGCTGTTATTAAAGAAGCGGTTGCAGCTTCTGGTTACGAGCTTGGCAAAGACATTACCTTAGCGATGGATTGTGCGGCTTCTGAGTTTTATGATGCAGATAAAAACATCTACGACCTTAAAGGTGAAGGTAAGCAGTTTACATCAAATGGCTTCTCTGATTTCTTAGGTGAGCTATGTAAAGAATATCCAATTGTATCAATTGAAGATGGTTTAGATGAGTCAGATTGGGATGGTTTCAAATACCAAACTGATTTATTAGGTGACAAGGTTCAAATCGTTGGTGATGACTTATTCGTAACTAATACTAAGATTTTACAACGTGGTATTGATAACGGTATTGCTAATTCTATCTTAATCAAGTTTAACCAAATCGGTTCTTTAACTGAAACATTAAACGCAATACGCATGGCGAAAGAAGCTGGCTACACAGCGGTTATCTCTCACCGTAGTGGTGAGACTGAAGATGCAACAATTGCTGATTTAGCGGTTGGTACTGCTGCAGGCCAAATTAAAACGGGTTCATTATGTCGTTCTGACCGTGTATCTAAGTACAATCAATTATTACGTATTGAAGAGTTCTTAGGTGACAAAGCTGTTTACAATGGTCGTAGTGAAATCAAAGGCCAATAAACTTTAGTTACACAAGTATCTGAGTAAAAACATAAAATTATAAAAGCCACTCTTTCGAGTGGCTTTTTTTATGTTATTATTTAACCATATTGGCTATTTTTTGTTTATTACGGACTTTGTATTACCCTAATGGCTCACGATTTACTTTCACATTCATCTATGCAATCAACACAGTTCTCTGAGCTGTGCAATGCTATGTATGAAAGGGAAGTAATGCTTTTGGCAAATGCTAATTTTAGTGATGTAAAACAAATTCAAAATAGGCTAAAAAGCCTGTCTCATTATATCAAGCGCACTGCGACTTCTATGTTAGCGTTAGAGTCTCCTTTGTTGTTAGATTTACAAAATGCGAGCTGGACGATGAAGCAAGCTAAGCAATTACCCATTGCAGAACAAGCTACTATAGAAGTACAAAACTGGTATATGAAAAATCCACCTGTACTAGGTTTAATCGTACCTGTGCTTGTTAAGAATGGCGCAACGTCAAGGATTATCATTGATTGTGTTGATCGCGTAGATATCGATAACTCACGTTTTCGGACTAATTATTGTGGCTGGTTTAATTATCAGCAAGACAGTATGAACGATGACAAAAGTATTATACTTTTAAAGCCTAATAAAAAAGTATTAACAGCAGCTTGTAGCGGGCACCAGTGGCAAGGTAATAATAAAACGCAACCAATTACTCTGTCATTAAGGGAGCTTTTATTGTCCTGTCAGATCAATTGGCGTAATTTACGCGCACCTATCCCTTTAAATGTTAGTGTTTTTTAAATAGAATAGAGTATACCAAGTTGAATGATTAACTAATTAAATTGGTATAAACAATAGCCTGTGTATAAGCGCTGCTATAAATTATAATAACTAAAAAGTATTCTTAACCATGCGGATCATTACGGTCATCTTAATAGTGTTTTTAGTCCTGCTACAGTATCGTCTGTGGTTTGGCAAAAACAGTGTGCCTGACTATTTCGCCCTAAAAGAAAACGTCGCTTTGCAACTTACCCAAAATGAAAAACTTCAGCAGCGTAATAAGTTAATTTATGCAGATATTCACGATCTCAAAAATGGCTTACAAGCCGTTGAAGAAAGAGCGAGAAATGAATTAGGTATGATAAAAGAAAATGAAACTTTTTTCCGTGTGATCCCTAATGACGAATAAACCAGACTTTGACTCTTCAACACAGCAATTTTCTGTTGTAGTTCCTGCTGCTGGAATTGGTAAGCGGATGCAAACAGATTGCCCAAAACAATATTTAAAAATTGGCACAAAGTGCATTATTGAACACACCATAAGCCGACTGTTATCGCACCCGAAAATTAAAAATGTGATTGTCGCATTAGCTGAGCATGACAATGTATTTGCAAAGCTAGCGATAGCAAATAATCCAAATGTAAAGTCTGTGGTTGGCGGTAAAGAGCGAAGTGATTCGGTACTTGCTGGCTTACGTGCGATTAATAATGAAAACTGGGTGTTAGTTCATGATGCCGCACGCCCTTGTATTACCCATGCCGATATCAATCAACTAATAACGTTTTGTATTGATAATGACAAAGGTGCAATACTTGCTACTCCGGTGAGAGATACTATGAAACGTACCTCAACTAGTGGCCAAATACAGCATACTGAAAATAGAGATAACCTGTGGCATGCGCAAACACCACAAATGTTTAACCATGCACAATTACAATCATCACTAGAGCAAGCGCTGGCTAATAACATTGCTATCACCGATGAAGCATCTGCTATAGAAAACTCTGGTGCGCCAAGTTATGTGGTTGAAGGTAGAGAAGATAACATCAAAATAACCCGCCCATCTGATTTGAATTTAGCGGCGTTTATTCTTGAGCAACAAAAGGAAATCTCATGCGTATAGGTCATGGTTTTGACGTACATAAGTTTGGTGGCAATGGGCCAATTGTCCTTGCTGGCGTTGAAATAGAGCATCCTCAAGGATTTATCGCGCATTCTGATGGGGATGTGGCCATTCATGCATTATGCGATGCGATTCTTGGCGCGTTGTGTTTGGCCGATATTGGTAATCACTTTCCTGATACTGATGCTGACTATGAAAATATTTCTAGCCGGATATTACTCGGGCACGTTGTTGATTTAATGCACAAGCGTAATCATGAAATTGGCAATGTTGATATCACTATCGTAGCCCAAGCGCCTAAAGTTGCCCCATATTTGTTTAGTATGCGTGAGATACTCGCGCAAGATTTACAAACCAGTATCGACAACGTTAATGTTAAGGCAACCACCACAGAAAAACTCGGCTTTGAAGGTCGTAAAGAGGGCGTTTCTGTCCATGCGGTGGCATTACTTAAACAGGCTAATAATTAATGACTATAGCGATGACTGAATTACCCTACCTACATGGTAAGCCTGTGAGTAAAGGCTTACTAAGAAGTAAGGTAGAAGATTTTAAAGTATTTGAAAAGCTACCCTTTGAGCCAAGTGGTGAAGGTGAGCATTTAATTATTCATATCCGTAAAACCGGTGCAAATACTTTATTTGTTGCTAGGCAATTAGCTAAATACTTTAAAGTTAAAGAAGCATTAGTTTCATATGCAGGCTTAAAAGATAGAAACGCGGTAACAGAGCAATATTTTGGTATTCATGTCCCAGGTAAAACAGAATATGACTTATCTGATTTAGCCATCGAAGGTGTCGAAGTTCTCAGTTATCAGCGTCACAATAAAAAATTGAAAAATGGCGCATTAACCGGCAATTATTTTGAATTAACCCTACGAGAGGTTACTGAGCCAGAAGCTTTACGTAGACGTTTTGTCGATGTGGTAGAGCAAGGCGTACCTAATTACTTTGGTGAACAGCGCTTTGGTATCGATGGCAATAATATTCTTGCTGCAAAGGAATTATTTGCAGGTAAAAAGATTAAAGATAAAAAGAAAAGAGGTTTTTATCTGTCTGCAGCTCGCTCATTCATATTTAATGCAATTGTTGCTGAAAGAATTGCATTAAAGAAATTTGCTCAGCCTCTAGCTGGTGATGTGTTTATGCTAGCGGGTAGCCGATCGGTTTTCCAATCAGAGGTTATTGATGATGAGATCCTTAACCGATTAGCGACTAAAGATATTGATATCAGCGCGCCACTTTGGGGAGCGGGAGAGTCTTTAGCAAAAGATCAGGCATTAGCTCTGGAGCAATCTATTGCTAGTAAATATGATGATTTAGCCACAGGTTTAGGACGTTTTGGCTTAAAACAAGAACGCCGTAAAGTCAGTTTGCAAATAAGCGAAGCTCGTTTACAAATTGAAGGTGATACAGCTATTATTAGCTTTTTCTTACCCGCTGGTTGTTTCGCAACCACAGTTCTTAAAGAATTAATCGATTATACCGATAATTCACAACCTGTTGTAGCGAGCTAATTTATATGAAAATTTTAGTAAGTAACGATGACGGGGTTAATGCTTTAGGTATAAAAGTACTTAATGATGAATTACAAAAACTTGCTAGCACTTTGGTTATTGCACCTGATAGAAACTGCAGTGGTGCAAGTAACTCATTAACATTAACTAATCCGCTACGTATTGAAACTCTTGAAAATGGTTTTGTATCAGTTAATGGTACGCCAACAGACTGTGTTCATTTGGGCATAAGTCAATTATTCGATGGCACACCGGATCTAGTTGTTGCCGGTATTAATAAAGGTGCCAATTTAGGCGATGACGTTTTATATTCAGGTACCGTCGCTGCAGCAACGGAAGGGCGTCATATGGGATTACCTGCAATCGCGGTATCACTAGTTAGTAAAGATTGTGTGCATTACAATACCGCTGCAATGGTTACAGCAAAAGTGATAGCAAGGCTGCAAAGTCATCCTTTACCTAGTGATCAAATATTAAATATTAATGTTCCTGATTTACCTATCGAAGAGTTAAAAGGGATTTTAGTAACACGCTTAGGTAACCGTCATAAAGCAGAAACAATGACTAAAACCAGCGATCCTTGGGGCCGAGATATTTATTGGTATGGCACCTTAGGAAGTGAACAAGATAGCGGTGAAGGCACAGACTTTCACGCAATAAGCAATGGCTACGCATCAGTAACGCCACTAACCGTAGATATGACCGCATATAATAGTATGGGGCAAATGAAAGAATGGATGAGTGAACTCGTATTATGAGATTAGGACAAAGTATTAGTGGCAAATCACAACGCAGTGGTGAGTTATTAGCACAACAGCTATACGCAAGTGGCATAAGAGATGTAAAAGTATTACAAGCAATTGCTAATACACCTAGACATACTTTTGTACCAGAAATCTTGGCACATAAAGCATACGATAATACCGCATTACCTATAGGTCAGGGACAAACCATCTCACAGCCTTATATTGTAGCTAAGATGACCGAGCTTATTCTTGCTGATAACAGCAATGACAACGTTTTAGAAATTGGTACAGGATCTGGCTATCAAACATCAATTTTAGCCCAGCTATTTAATAAGGTTTATACCGTTGAGCGGATAAAGTCTTTGCAGTGGCAGGCGAAAAGACGTTTACAAAAAATAGATCTTCATAACATTTCGATGAAGCATGGCGATGGTTGGAAAGGTTGGGCCAATAAAGGGCCTTACCAAGCTATTATTGTTACTGCTGCAGCGAGTGAAATACCGCAAGAATTATTAAATCAGTTAGATGAAGGTGGCAAATTAATTATCCCGGTGGGCGAGCAGTCGCAAGTATTAAAGCTTATTCGCCGTCAAGGTGATAGTTTTATTAAAGAAAGAATTGAAGCAGTACGTTTTGTTCCATTAGTGCCAGGTGAATTATTGTGAAAATCTTTAGCAAATTATATGTATGGACAATGGAATGGGCAGAGCATAAATTTGCACCTGCAGTATTAGCAGTATTAACATTTGCTGAATCTGTTTTCTTTCCAATCCCGCCAGATGTTTTATTGGCACCTATGGTACTTTCAAAGCCACAACGTGCTTGGCAATTAGCGACACTAACGACGGTTTCATCCGTTATCGGTGGTGTAGTGGGCTATTTGTTAGGTTATTGGATGTTTGAACCCGTTATCCAGCCGCTTTTAATTGAATTTAACTATATGGATAAATTTGAGCATGCCATGGCTTGGTTTAACGAATATGGTGTGTGGGTAGTATTTATTGCTGGCTTTTCACCTATTCCGTATAAGGTGTTTACCTTAAGCGCTGGATTCTTACATATGCTATTTATTCCATTTTTAATTGCATCTACTATTGGGCGTGGACTTAGGTTCTTTTTAGTAGCAGGCCTGATCAAATGGGGTGGTGCGCCAATGGAGAAGAAGATCAGAAGCAGTGTTGATATTATCGGCTGGGCGATTGTTGTACTAATCGCCATATTGTATGTTATCTATAAGTAAAAATATTATATAAATCAATGGAATCGACTATAGGGAAGGGCAAATTTAAAATTATAGTATTAATGTTAATCGCATTAATACTAACTGGCTGTGCAGAGCGCAGTAAGCCAGCCCCTGTCGTTTCTTTAACTAACTCATCGAGTAATTATTCACCAAGCAAAACTACAATCTCAGGTAGTAGCTATAAAGTTAAATCCGGTGAAACATTATATTCAATAGCTTGGCGTTCAGGACAAGACACAAGAACGTTAGCAAACCTTAATAATTTAAAACCACCATATAAAATTTTTGTGGGACAAACTTTGCAGTTAAAACCTAAAGTTACTAAAACTGCGAGCTCTAGCCCAAAACAGAATAAAAGCACTAATAATAGTGTAAAAAATACTCAAAAAAGTGGTAGCAAAAATGTTGCAAAACAAAAAACACAGGAGTATGGTGAAGATAGTGGCGGAAAATTCACCGGTGTAAAGGTGCCTTCTCTGACACAAAAAGTGAAAAAGTGGGTGTGGCCAGTAAAAGGCAAAATCATATCTAATTTTTCTAGCGCAGCCCAGGGTAATAAAGGTATTGATATTGCTGGTAATAAAGGCACATCAATAAAAGCCGCAGCAGATGGCTTAATTGTTTACGCTGGTAATGCATTACGTGGTTACGGAAATTTAATAATAATAAAGCATAATGATGATTATCTAAGTGCTTATGCTCATAACGATACATTGCTGGTAAAAGAGCAGCAAACCGTTAAAGCAAACCAAGTAATAGCAAAAATGGGCAACACAGGTACCAACAGGACTATGTTGCACTTTGAAATACGATTTAGGGGTAAATCGGTAAATCCAAAAAGGTATTTACCGTAGTGATAATTAATTTTAGTAAAGAGGCGTGTACGTGATAATTCGATAAAAAGTTCCGGTTAGTATTGGGAGATATGTATGGATAAAATAAAAGAAGCAGTTGTACCTGGTAACACAGCAGTAGACACTAAAGAAAATGTAGATGCTGTTATTTCTGAAGAGACAACATCAAACTTAGATGCTACTCAAATGTATTTAAGTGAGATTGGATTTTCACCATTGTTAACTGCCGAAGAAGAAGTATATTTTTCACGAAAAGCATTAAAAGGTTGTGAAGCATCTCGATCGAGAATGATCGAAAGTAACCTAAGGCTTGTTGTTAAAATTGCACGAAGATACAATAATCGTGGTTTACCATTACTAGACTTAATCGAAGAAGGCAATCTAGGCCTGATCAGAGCCGTAGAGAAATTTGACCCAGAACGTGGTTTTAGATTTTCAACCTATGCAACATGGTGGATTCGTCAAACTATTGAACGTGCCATTATGAATCAAACACGCACCATTCGTTTACCTATCCATGTAGTTAAAGAATTAAATGTTTACTTACGAGCAGCTCGTGAGCTGATACAAACACTTGATCATGAACCTACCGCAGATGATATTGCCAAAAAGCTTGATGTGCCTGTAGCTGATGTAAGCAAAATGCTTAAATTGAATGAGCGTATCACTTCTGTTGATACCCCTTTTGCCGGCGATTCTGAAAAAGCATTATTAGATGTTATTGCCGATGAAAAGAGTAAAGGTCCAGAGTCAGACTTACAAAACGGTGATATTAAGCAAAATATTGTGCACTGGTTAAATGAGTTAAATTCTAAGCAGCGTGAGGTTCTTGCACGTCGCTTTGGCTTACTTGGCTATGAACCTGCAACATTAGAAGATGTTGGCACCGAAATTGGCTTAACCCGTGAACGTGTTAGACAAATTCAAGTAGAAGCGTTAAAACGCTTACGTGATATTTTATCAGCACAAAACTTATCGATTGAAGCGTTATTCCAAGCGTAATAATTTATTAATTAGAATTAAAAAACCAGCTAACATTAGCTGGTTTTTTTATGGTTTAAATATTTTTTAAGTAACAGTGAAACTAGAAAACTAGAAAACTAGAGCTGCTGCTTTAATTTAAATAATAAATCTAAGGCTTGTTTTGCGCTTAAATCATTCTCATCAATAGATTTTAATTGCTCAACTACTGGATGATCGCTATGAAATAAGTCTATTTGCTCAACAGCTGCTACAGGGTTAACAATTGTAGGGCTCTGATTGTTTTCTAGCTCTGATAATCGGTGTTTAGCACGATTAATAACGGATTTAGGAACACCGGCTAATTGAGCCACTTGTAAACCAAAGCTCTTACTTGCCGCACCTTCTTGTACTGCATGCATAAACACTATCGTATCATCATGCTCTATCGCATCTAAGTGGACGTTGGCTAATGTCGGCATTTGCTCTGCAAGGGCAGTCATTTCAAAGTAATGAGTAGCGAATAAGGTAAATGCATTGGTTTTAGTTGCTAAATATTCTGCGCAAGCCCATGCAAGTGATAAACCATCATAGGTACTAGTACCACGGCCAATTTCATCAAGTAATACTAATGAGTTTGCTGTTGCATTATGTAAGATATTTGCTGTTTCGGTCATTTCCACCATAAAAGTTGAGCGACCGCTAGCTAAGTCATCAGACGCACCAATACGGGTAAAGATTCTATCGACAATTCCTATTTCGGCGCTTTCTACCGGAACAAAACTACCAATATGGGCAAGTAAAGTGATTAAAGCTGTTTGCCTCATATAGGTTGATTTACCACCCATATTAGGCCCAGTTATTATCAACATTTTTCTTTTATCTGATAACTCAACCGGGTTGGCTATAAATGCTGAATCAGTAACTTGCTCTACCACAGGGTGTCTACCTGCTGAAATATGTATGCCAGGTGTTTTAGTTAATTTAGGCTTTTGATAATTTAGCGTTAAAGCTCTTTCGGCAAGACAATTTAATACATCAATCGTTGCAATAGCATCAGAACAAACTTGCAATGCTTCAATGCTTGGCGCTAATAGATCAAATAGTTGTTCGTATAAACGCTTTTCAAGAGCTAGGTATTTACTTTGCGCTGAAAGCACTTTTTCTTCATGCGACTTTAATTCCTCGGTGATAAAACGCTCATTATTTTTTAAAGTCTGACGACGAATATATTCAGCTGGAACATCAACTGCGGCACTGCGACTCATTTCAATAAAGAAGCCATGAACTTTGTTATAACCGACTTTTAAAGAAGATATTCCTGTTTTGTCACGCTCTCGTTGCTCTAACTCTGCTAAAAAGTTGCTGGCACCTTGGCTTAAATCACGTAACTCATCAAGCTCTGCATTATAACCAGGAGCTAATACGCCACCATCTCTGATCAATACCGGCGGATTATCAACGATTGCTGTACTGAGCAATAATTGTAGTTCTGGCATAGGTAAGCTTTGATTAGCTAACTCTGCAATATATGGCTGCGTGGTAAGACCTAATAAATTTTGTAGCTCAGGTAATTGCGTTAAGGCATTACGAAGACGAGCAAAATCTCTTGGTCTGGCACTGCGCAATGCGATACGGGCGATGATACGTTCGATATCGCCAATAGTTTTAATTAAATCATGTAAATCTTGATGAAGATCTTCATCAATTATTGCTGAGATTGCATTTTGACGATTAGATAATTCTTCAATATTTCTTAGTGGGAAATGCAACCAACGCTTTAATAAACGAGAGCCCATTGGAGCTGCTGTTTTATCAAGTACAGAGGCTAAAGTATTTTCATAACCGCCAGCAAGGTTTTGGGTGATTTCTAAATTTCTGCGAGTCGCAGCATCAAGTATTACTCCTTCTGCATATGCTTGAGCTTTAATGTTGCGAATATGCGGTAGGGCACTACGCTGTGTATCTTTTACATATTGTATTAAACAACCCGCTGCACAAAGACCTAGTGGTAGGTCATCGACACCAAAACCGGTAAGTTCTTTGGTACCGAACTGAGTATTAAGTAATTTAATTGAGGTCGCTAAATCAAACTCCCAATCAGGTCGTCTTCTTGTACCCTTATAAGGCGCTAATAAATCAATATGTTCAAAAGATTCAGGATATAACAGCTCGGCAGGCGATAATCTTTGTAACTCTGCTTGCAGTTGCTCAACAGTATTTGGTTGGCAAATAATAAAACGACCACTACTCATATCTAAATAAGCAATACCGAAGCCTTCTTTGTGCTGATAAACGCTTACTAGTAAGTTATCTTGCCTATCATTAAGTAAAGCTTCATCAGATACTGTTCCAGGGGTGATCACTCGTACAACTTTACGCTCTACAGGCCCTTTACTTGTTGCAGGGTCACCAATTTGTTCACAAAGAGCAACTGACTCACCCATTTGCACTAAGCGGGCTAAATAATTCTCGACAGCATGATAAGGTACGCCAGCCATTGGAATCGCATTACCACCGCTTTTGCCTCTGGCTGTTAATGATATATCGAGTAGATCCGATGCTTTTTTAGCATCATCAAAAAATAGTTCGTAAAAATCACCCATTCGATAAAATAATAAAGTATGTGGGAATTCAGCTTTAATTTTTAGATACTGACGCATCATTGGTGTGTGAGCTGATTGTGCTAGAAGATCGTTTGTCATTGATTAACTTAATTATTTATATTTTTAATATATTGAATTTTAGCTAAGTGAACTCTATTTCTAGTTAGCTAAAATTATCTAAGAAATTGATGGTAAAATAATATCATTGATTAGGCAAAGAGTGTTGCAATTAATAAAAGTATTTTACCTAGAAAAACTACTGTATAAAGGCGTGATAAAATAAATAAAAACTACTGTATAAGTACTGTTTAGTTCAATATTTAAACTATGGTATATAAAAATTTTAAAAAATATATTCTTTATTTATCAATTAGTTAATGTATTTATTTTGTTTTTTTATAAAAAAAATAATTAACAGGTATTGATACTGTACGATTATACAGTATACTTAGCTCATCAAAACAATATAACTAAGCAAGATTCTGGAGAAACAAATGGACGCGAACAAAGAAAAGGCGTTATCAGCAGCCCTAGGCCAAATCGAAAGACAATTTGGTAAAGGTTCAATCATGAAGTTAGGTGATAACCGCAGCATGGATGTTGAAACAATCTCAACAGGCTCTCTTGCATTAGATGTTGCCTTAGGTGCTGGCGGTTTACCAATGGGTCGTGTTGTTGAAATATACGGACCAGAATCAAGTGGTAAAACAACACTTACATTAGAAGTAATCGCTGAAGCGCAACGTAATGGTAAAGTTTGTGCCTTCGTTGATGCAGAGCACGCTTTAGACCCTATTTATGCAGAAAAGCTAGGTGTTAACATTAATGAATTATTAGTGTCGCAACCAGATACTGGTGAGCAAGCACTTGAAATTGTTGACATGTTAAGCCGCTCTGGCGCTGTAGATGTTATCGTTGTTGACTCTGTAGCGGCACTTACACCGAAAGCTGAAATTGAAGGTGACATGGGCGATAGCCATATGGGTTTACAAGCTCGTATGTTGTCACAAGCAATGCGTAAATTAACCGGTAATCTTAAGCAAACAAATACTATGCTTATTTTTATCAACCAAATTCGTATGAAAATTGGTGTTATGTTTGGTAACCCAGAAACGACAACTGGTGGTAACGCTCTTAAATTCTACGCATCGGTACGTTTAGATATACGTCGTATTGGCGCAGTGAAAGAAGGTGATGAGATCACTGGTAACGAAACACGCGTTAAAGTTGTTAAAAACAAAATTGCACCACCATTTAAACAAGCTGAATTCCAAATACTTTACGGTCAAGGCATCAATAGCTTAGGCGAGTTAATTGACTTAGGCGTTAAGCACAAATTAGTTGAAAAAGCCGGTGCTTGGTACAGCTGTGGTAAAGAGCGTATTGGTCAAGGTAAAGCGAATGCAAGTAAATACCTTGCTGAACATCCTGAAATGGCGAAAGACTTAGATACACGTTTAAGAGGTTTATTATTAACTTCGGCGACAGTAACATCTGAGGCAGATGAAGCTGAATTAGAAGCAGAGAAGTAATAATTTAATTTACTTTAGTAGAATGCATACAAGCTTTAAAATAATAAAACCGCTTATGATAAATAAGCGGTTTTTTATTTTTATAGGGGACTTTAAATTTGTTTAAGTGGTAATTGTTCACCAGATAAAGTTAAACGTGATTTTTTATCCCCTTGAATAAGTAATAACTCACCATAAACTCCCTTTTTAATTGAGCTGTCTATGGCAATAACTTTACCATTAAAGTGACTTTCTATTTGTGGCATAGAAGTATGTCCAACAATTATGCTACTCACTGAAAAATGTTTTAATAAAGAATCTATTTGTGCAACGCTCGCTTTCGGCTCTCTAAAGTAACCTCGATACCAAATAGGTCCATTAGTTTTATGTAAATAAGTTGCTAGTTCAGAACGATCATTTGCCAATTCATTTTTAACTAAATTGTTAACGAAAACTTCATTTACTTGTGCAAGTGTTAATTTCTGCTGAACAAGGTCTGGATGAAATCCACCATGAGCAAATAATTGAGAATTAATTTTTACTAGTACATTTTTACTTCGTAACCATTGCCCTAAAACGCTGTCTTTGCTGTAAAGTTTTGCAAAGGGGGTGTTTAGCATCACTGAAACTTTTTCATATTTATTATGCAGATATCTAAGGTCCCCGTTTAGCACCATAACTTCATGGTTACCTAAAAGTAAATGAATATTACCACTGGCTTTTTTAGCTTGTTGTTCAAGCTTATAGAGTAACCATAATATCTCCGTGACTTTGTCGCCACGGTCGAATACATCTCCAGTAATGACTAAATGACCATTACCAAAATTCCAGTTATATTCTTGATCAATAACATTATTATTAACTAATAAATCCAACATTAAATCATATTGGCCGTGAAAGTCACTTACTGCAATCACATCAAAGTTGCCTTGATAAATTAGGGGGGATCTAACATGTTCCGATAAAACTGATGTAGTTTTATTAAACTGATTAAAACAACGATTAGTATCTAAACTTTTAAGTAGTGAATTTTTAACAACAGCCCCGTTACAAATTGCATTAACAGCAAGTTTACTATCAGCGTAACTAATGTATGGACCATCGGAAATTGTATTTGTTGTAGCAGCTAAAGCTACAGTTGTTGTGCAAACCAATAACAATACAGAGGGGATTATTTTTTGTGAAATAAAGTTCATTTTATAAAGCGCCAACATAATTAGTAAATTATGCGTTTAATTTATTAGGAAGTTAAATGTAAGAAAGACATTTTATTTGATAAAAGTAGAGGCACATCCCTGTGCCTCTATAACAGGGAGTTTTGTTACATTTTGATTTCAGCACCTAAGTATAAGAATCTACCCATACCGCCGCCGTAAGAACTATCGTAGTTACCTTTACCGCCTAAGATAAACTCACCACGCTCGTCAAATACATTGTTAACACCACCGAAAAAGCGCATTTCTGTTTTATCGGTTATATCTGTTGTATATGACAATGAAAGGTTATGTTTAATGTAAGAACCAATATCATTGAACTTCAGTGATTCAGGGTTTTCTATACAATCATCAGAGCCATTTGCACAGTTCTCGTTATTATCTTGTATCGCTTCCTGCCAATCTTCTGTTCGGCTTCTACTCGCTGTTACTGCACTCTTATAACTCGTGCTCCAACGCGCACGTAAACCACCTTTATACCAAGTTACTGAGGCAGATGCTTTATCTTCAAAAATATCTGATGATAAATAGCCTTCATAATTTGTTGTAGCAGCACCTTCTGGTGACTGAACTGTTTGTGAGTATTCGATAACATGCATCCAGTCCGCTTTAAATTTAAGCGCACCAAAATCATTTAAATCAAATTCATAAGCAGCTGCAATGTCATAACCTTTTGTAGTTATTTCATCAACGTTATAGTTACGTTGCATTATCTCTTGAATACTACCTTCACTATTACGAGTAATGTCATTACAGAATGTATTATTTTCACCATACTCTAAAGAAGAGTCATAACAATATTGGATGATATCTTCATTATCGAAGTATGAAATAGCATCTTCAATAGTGATTTCGTAATAATCAACCGCAACACGTAAGCCATCGATGAAGCTTGGTGCCATTGTTAAACCGAAAGTATAAGTATCAGCGGTCTCTTCGGTAAGGTCTTTATTACCAACATTTGGAGAGTAGCCTGAGTTTTCATCTTCAAACTCGCCATCTGTAGCTATAACACTTGCAATTGTTGGTTCCATTCGACAATTATCGTGGCCAGGTTCAGTTGAAGTTGCAGTAGTACCATCACAAAGATCGTCAAAGCTATCGTAGTCACCTCGAGGTGGAGAAAGAGCTTCGGTAATTGTTGGTGCTCGCTGCGCTCTTGCCCAGTTTGCTCGAAGAGCATAACCTGAGATTGGCTCCCAAATTAAACCTGTTTTATAACTTCCAACTAAGTCAATGTTAGACCAAGAGTAGTCAGCTACACGTGCTGAAACTTCAGCTGTAAGGCTTTTTGCACCTGGAGCATCTTTTAATAATGGAAAAGCTGCCTCAGCAAAAGCTTCATACACTTCTACATCACCACTAAATGTTGGTACATAGTTAAATGTTACGCCACCAACTTCAGCACCACCACCAGTAGCAACTTCTTGATCATCGCGTCTATATTCAACACCAAAAGCTGAAGCCACAGGGCCCGCTGGCATATCAAATAAGTCACCTGTCATATACGCTAGAACATTAATTTGCTCAATATCTGTTGTAATTGTTGGATTAGCACGGATGTAATCAGCAGCTTCAGCTGTAATTGAACCTTCACCAAATAAGTTTAATGGAACACAACCATCGGCGCGAGCGTCAGCATCAGCACATTGAACAGTTACGCCATCGTCAGCATATTCTGCGTCTAATGCACTTGCAGCTCTAAAAACGTTAATTTCATTTAAACGTAGTTGTTCTTGTTTAAATTTACCGTAACCTACAGAAACATCCCAATCCCAATCGCCATCAAACATCACACCTTGTAAACCAGCCCAGCTACGTACAGTTGTGCGTTCATTGTCGGTCATAATGTTGCCAACTTCAGCAAAGTTACGATCCCACTTTATACCTTTACTACTTGCGTCAGCGGCAATTTCTGCAGGTACATAAGGGTTGTCTGTTGGAATTCTACCAATACATGCAGTATCAAAAGAACCGTCTGAAGGTTCATACGTAAGTACGTCATCACATTCATCTTCACTTTCTGGTGCTTTGTTGTTTAAAGATTTATTAACGCTGTATTGCACTTGAAAATAGCTATTAATATCATCGGTTAACTCATAATCTACTTTGATTGCACCTGTATAAGCTTCATCTGGCACTTTAAGCATTACGAATTGATTAGTATTGATACCATAACGCTCTTCATGCCAGTCATTACGAAGCCCATTACTGTCATACCAAAAGCCAGCATCTGGACGAGAGCTACTTTTTTCGTCGAAAACACCACCAGGGATCGAGTCGCTTAAACTGCGCCAGTCTGCCTTAGTGATATCTCGCATACATTGGTCGCCACTTTCTGTTTGCATTACGTTACACATTTCATCTGTATCGTAATCCCACGAATCCTGTTGCTGAGCACGTTTACGATCGTAAAAGGTTAAACCCTTTTCTTCATTGTAACTACCTGCCATGAATAGGTAACCTCTACCATCAGAGAATTCCGTACCGTAATCCATGTCAAAAGTATATTCTTCACCACCACCTTCATCACTTTCACCAACTTTCGCTTTAAATGAAAAGCCTTCTTGGTCTTTCTTAGTTATGATATTTACCACACCTGCAACGGCATCAGAGCCGTAAGCTGCAGAAGCACCACCGGTAATAATTTCAACTTTTTCTACCATACCTGATGGTATAGTTGATAAACTCACATAGTTACCAGAGTAACTATTTGAAACAACACGACGACCATCAATAAGAGTAAGGGTGCGGTTTGTGCCTAGACCACGTAAGTCAATAGTTGAAAGGCCTGTTGTAGATACACTTGATTGTGAGTTTGTATTACTGCTACCCATAGATACTTGCGGCATTTCATTAATTAAGATCTCTGATAATGAACCTAAGCCTGTATCTTCTATGGCTTCTTTATCCATAGTTACTAATGGGGTCGCAACACTAAAACTATCCCGTCTAAGACGAGAGCCCGTAACGGTAATTTTTTCGACTTCTTCTTGTTGAACTTCTTCAACTGGAGCGGTTTGTGAATTTACAGCCGTTATATTTTCTTCTTCGGCAGCAAATGCACTATTAAATGTTAATGATAAGCCACCAAATAAAGCGGCTTTCACAGCTAACGTTATCTGTTTTTTCTGCATGATGAGTCCCTGATATTATTTTACAGTTTCAAAGTATTTTTGAACTGCATTGTTTTTTTATCGGCAACTGATTTTTATAAAGTTTTTTAGTTCGCTTTCGAATTATCTAGTTTGCGACTTAAAAAATGTTCAGTTAAATCTGTTACTTCAAATTTAACTTAGCGGATAACAAAAAATAGCAAACCTTCTACAGCTCGTTTTTACATCTATTTAACATCTTTTTTGGTTGAAAGTTTTTTAAAACAAAGGGTTATCTTATTTGTTATTGTTGTTTTTATTTATCCAAGTTCATACTTTTTGTAAAAATTAAACTCTTTAATTTGGCGCTAATTAATATTAATATGGCAACTAATTTAATAATAAAAATAAAGGTAGCTATTTAGGTGAAGGATTTACGAGCATTTTATCTTGATAGTGTATTTGTTGATCCCGCTGACCACTCGGTTCAGATCAATGACCAAGAAAAGTCATCTCTTCAGCCAAAATTTATTGAAGTACTTTGCTATTTAGCTAATCAATTTCCCCGTGTAGTAGAACGACAAGAAATTATCGATAAAGTCTGGGGGGAAAATAGTTATGTTGGTGAAAAGGCTCTCACTAATACCATTTGGCATTTACGTAAAACATTACATACAGACAATAGTTCTGAAACCATAAAAACCATACGTAAAGCTGGATATCAGCTAGTTATTGAACCTAAATGGGTAAAGGATAATAGTGATCAAACAATCACAACGATTCCTAACCAAGAACACATCCGTATTTCTAATAGCTCACAGCCCCAAATTAACTCTGGCTTTGTCCAATTTAAAAGCTATTTTCCATATGTATTATTTTTAATTGTTGCTGTATATCTATCTTTGCATCTTTATAACGAAGATAACTCACTTCAAGCCATGCAGATTGAGCAAATCACTAAAGAACCGGGTAGTGAATTATTTAGTGCTCCATCACCCGATGGTCGATATGTTGTTTATCAATGGAGTAGGGAGAATGAAGATTACAATTTATATGTAACCGATCGCCTGCAGCCATCATTACCCCCAGAGCAATTAACCTTTGATAGCGCTCTAGAAGGATTTTCGGTGTGGAGCAATGATAGTAAGTATTTATATTTTGCTCGAAAAACATCAAAGCCTAAACAGTGTGAAATTATTCGCTTAGACGTTAGCTTAAAAACAGAGCTTTCAATTGGCAAGTGCGCACGTTCAGGTCGCTATTATTATATTGCATTATCTCCTGATAACACTAGACTTGCTTATCTTGATAGTGGTGAAAGTAAAGGTATATCTTTCATTGATTTAACCGATCCTGAATTTAAATCTACGCGGTTTTCATGCTCACAGAATTGTCAATATCGAGATCGAGACATGACCTTTTCTCCCGATGGAAAAACTTTAGCGGTTACTCGACGTGCTCATCGGTTCGATGAAAATATTTACTTGATTAATATAGCCGATAATTCAGAACAACAAATTACCTTTAATGAGGCTGATATAGTTGGTTTAACATGGCACCCTGAAGGGCGTTATATCGTTTATGCTACTCAGAGATCAGATCAACGTCATGGATTTATTTATGATCTAGAGTTAAAGAAAAGAATATCCTTAGACATAAATGGTTTTAGTTACCCTGAATTTTCTAGCATAACTGGAGAATTGTTTTTTCAGCAACGGGTTGAGAACTATGAAGTATCTAGCGTTGCCTTAGATAGTGTAGTGGCTAGTGGTACTTTTCCTGTTTTGCATTCTAAATTTAATCATCTACAACCAGATTATAGTAAAGAGCAAAATCGACTTGCTTATATTTCTAATGAATCAGGGAGTTATGAAGTATGGACTGCAAAAACAGATGGTAGTAATAGAGAAAGATTAACCTCACTTAACCAATTTGCTAGTTCGCCTAAATGGTCACATGATGGCAGTAAAGTTGCTTTCTTAGCGAGCTCTCCTGATGGTAGTGGAGACAATATTTATATTGTTGATTTTCACACAAAGAAAGTATCTAAAGTTGAGACTGATTATTCGCAGCACAATAACCCAACGTGGACATTAGATGATAAACATATAATTTCTGCAGTTTATGATGAAAGGTTTGTTGATCTTTTTAAGTTTTCAATTGACCAAAAAAATGGGCTGCGCCTTACTTTTAGTGGTGGCAGATTTGGGCAAATGATAAACCAGGAAGAGCTAATTTTTGCGCCATTATCAGGAGGCCTTTATCTAACCTCTCTAAATGATTTAGAGCAAACCCAATTGTTGTTGGCAACAGACTCATTTAATGCCACCTATTCATGGGTATACCACAATAATACTGTCTTTTTTAATCAAGAAGATGATGATGCTGAGGTTATTTATTCTATAAACCTGAGTGATAAAACGCGTAAAGCGGTATTTAAGTTACCGAAGAAATCTATGACAGACCAAAGCTCTGTGGCAATTGGCGAGAATAAGATTTACTTTACCAGAGCATATTCCTCTCAGTCTGACATTCATAAATTGAATCATCCATTGTGGTCTAAATAACAGCTTTATCACTGCAAGTTTCGTTATTTAGCTTAAATTGCTGTTGGGTATCTAAATTATAATAAATGTTTAGCCATCTAAACGTTTAGAAGTTGACAAATCTAGATGGTCAAGTAGTATTGGTACAAATGATTATTTGTTACTAGTTTATTATGCCAATCAAAATACCTGATCAATTACCTGCTTTAAGTGTTCTAGCGAATGAGAATATATTCGTTATGTCAGAAAATCGAGCTATAAATCAAGAGATTAGACCGATGCAGGTGGCTATTTTAAATTTGATGCCTAATAAGATAGAAGCAGAAATTCAAATTTTACGTATGCTATCTAACACGCCATTACAAATAAATATTGAGTTTGTGCGTTTAAATTTGAATGAATCAAAAAACACTCCTAAAGAGCATTTAGATTCATTCTATTATTTGTTTGATGAAATTAAACATAAGCATTACGATGGCCTTATTGTTACAGGTGCACCACTTGGACAAATTGATTATGAACAAGTTAGCTACTGGAATAAGATTACTGAAGTATTTGATTGGGCTCAGTCAAATGTAACATCAACTATGTATTCATGTTGGGCTGTTCATGCCGCTCTTTACCATTTTTATGGTATTAGTCGAGACTTAAGAGAGCAAAAGCTTTCTGGTGTGTACGAGCATCAAACGAAAGATCCTATGGAACCATTAACGCGCGGCTTTGATGAAGAGTTCAAAGTCCCACACTCACGCTATGGTGAAGTGAAAAAATCTGTATATGAAAATCAGCCGCAATTAAATATATTGGCAGAATCGAGTGATGCCGGTGTTTATTTAGTGGCAACTAAAGATAAAAAGCATGTTTTTGTTACTGGCCATCCTGAATATGATGCAACGACACTAAAAGATGAGTATGAACGCGATATAAAGGCGGGCGTAGAATCAGTTATTCCAGCAAATTATTTATTAGATAATGATATAAATAATTCACCCAAAAACAGCTGGCGCAGCCATGGATGTTTACTATTTAGCAATTGGCTAAATTACTATGTTTATCAAGAAACGCCGTATCAATTAGAACAGAATTAAACCTTAAACTATTTGGGTTACACCGAATTAGGAAGTATTAAAGTGAAATCAGCAAAAACTATTTTATTAGAACAACAATTATCAGAGCGAATTTTAGTACTCGATGGTGCAATGGGGACTATGATCCAACAGCAGAAGTTTGAAGAAAATGATTACCGCGGTGAAAGGTTTAGTGATTGGCATTGTGATGTTAAAGGTAATAATGACTTATTAGTTTTATCGCAAGCGGACGTAATTAAAGATATACATCGTCAATATCTTCTTGCCGGTGCTGATATCATCGAAACCAATACCTTTAATGCAACAACGATCGCCATGGCAGATTATGACATGGAAGCATTAAGTGCTGAAATCAATTTAGTTGCTGCCCAAATTGCGCGCCAAGTAGCAGATGAAATCACAGCTAAACAGCCTGATAAGCCTAGATTTGTGGCAGGTGTTTTAGGGCCAACAAATAGAACCTGTTCTATTTCTCCCGATGTTAATAACCCTGCATTTCGTAATGTAAGTTTTGACGAACTTAAAGATGCCTATATTGAATCAACGCAAGCGTTGATTGATGGCGGCGCAGATATCATTATGCTCGAAACAATCTTTGATACGCTTAATGCCAAGGCTGCGATTGTTGCAGTTGAAGAAGTGTTTGAAACTAATGGTGAACGCTTACCTATTATGATCTCTGGAACCATCACTGATGCTTCAGGGCGTACTTTATCCGGACAAACGACCGAAGCATTTTATAACTCGCTACGCCACGCTAAACCAATTTCATTTGGCTTAAACTGTGCTTTAGGCCCGGTTGAGCTTCGCCAATATGTGGAAGAGTTATCTCGAATCTCTGATTGTGCGGTATCGGCTCATCCAAATGCTGGTTTACCTAATGCCTTTGGCGAATATGATTTTTCAGTCGAAGATATGAATGAGCATATTATTGAATGGGCGCAATCTGGATTTTTAAATATTGTCGGTGGTTGTTGTGGTACAACTCCTGAACATATTAAAGGTATTGCTGATTCAGTTGCTAATGTTAAACCTCGTAAAGTTGAGCCAAGAAAAGTAGCCTGTCGTTTATCTGGTTTAGAAGCGCTTAATTTAGATCAAACAAGTTTATTTGTTAATGTTGGTGAGCGAACTAATGTTACCGGTTCGGCAATTTTTAAACGCTTAATCACTGAAGAAAAATACGATGAAGCTATCGCTGTTGCTCTTCAACAAGTAGAAAACGGTGCGCAAATTATAGATATTAACATGGACGAAGGCATGCTTGATTCAAAAGCAGCCATGGTTCGCTATCTAAATTTAATTGCCGGTGAGCCTGATATCGCCAAAGTGCCAGTGATGCTAGATTCTTCCAAGTGGGATATTTTAGAAGCAGGCTTAAAATGTATTCAAGGTAAAGGTGTTGTTAACTCTATCAGCTTGAAAGAGGGCGAGCAGGCTTTTCGTAGTCAAGCTGAAATAGTTCGCCGATATGGCGCGGCTGTTATTGTTATGGCGTTTGATGAAGTAGGGCAAGCAGACACTAAAGACCGTAAAGTTGAAATTTGTACTAGAGCTTATCGAATTCTTGTCGATGAAATTGGGTTCCCAGCAGAAGATATTATTTTTGATCCAAATATCTTTGCGGTAGCAACAGGTATTGAAGAGCATAACAATTACGCAGTTGATTTTATTGAAGCGACTAAAGTGATCAAAGAAACTCTGCCATATGCAATGGTTTCAGGTGGGGTCTCAAATGTATCTTTCTCTTTCAGAGGCAATAACCCTGTTCGTGAAGCAATCCATGCGGTGTTTTTATACCACGCGATAAAAAATGGTATGGATATGGGAATTGTTAATGCTGGTCAACTAGCTATTTATCAAGATATCCCTGACGATCTATTAAAAGCGGTTGAAGATGTTATTCAAAACGTTGACATCGAGGGCACCGAACGATTACTAGAAGTTGCCGAAGAATATCGTGGTACTGGAAATAAAAAAGGTCGTTCTGCTGACATGTCATGGCGAGAGCTTCCTGTTACGCAGCGCTTAGAGCATGCTTTAGTTAAAGGCATTAATGAATTCATTGTTGAAGATACGGAAGAAGCTAGATTAGCTGCACAAAGGCCGCTTGATGTGATAGAGGGGCCATTAATGGATGGCATGAATGTTGTCGGTGACTTATTTGGTGAAGGGCAAATGTTCTTACCACAAGTAGTTAAATCTGCTCGTGTAATGAAACAAGCGGTTGCCCATTTACAACCATTTATTGAACTTGAAAAAACCGAAGCAAGCACTAATGGTAAAGTGTTATTAGCAACGGTAAAAGGTGATGTTCATGATATAGGTAAAAACATTGTTGGCGTTGTGCTGCAGTGTAATAACTACGATGTAATTGACTTAGGCGTGATGGTATCTTGCGATAAAATATTACAAGTTGCCAGAGATGAAAATGTTGATGTTATTGGTTTATCAGGTTTAATCACGCCTTCATTAGATGAAATGGTGCATGTTGCTAAAGAAATGCAGCGCCTTGATTTTGACTTGCCGTTATTAATTGGCGGCGCCACAACATCAAAAGCACATACGGCAGTTAAGATAGAGCAAAAATATGATCACCCGGTGATTTATGTGCCTAATGCATCCCGCTCTGTATCTGTTGTTAACTCATTACTCACGCCATCACTAAAAGATGAATTGGTTGCACGTACTGAAAAAGAATATGAAACGGTTAGACAGCGTTATGCTAATAAAGGACCTAGAACGAGTTTACTTGGACTAAAAGAGTCAAGGGCTAATGCGTTTCCATTATCGTTTGAAAATTACACACCGACAGTGCCTAATAAGCTGGGTGTGACTGTTCTTGATAATCTAGATTTAAACCAAGTACGTAACTATATTGATTGGACGCCATTTTTCCTAACTTGGCAGTTATCCGGTAAATACCCAAAAATTCTAGAGCATGAGTTAATTGGGCAAGAAGCGCAAAACTTGTTTAATGATGCTAATGCCATGCTTGATGATGTTATTGCAAATAATACCTTACAAGCAAAAGCCGTATTTGGTTTATTCCCGGCACAACGAGATGGTGACGACATTATTGTTTTTGAAGATGAGAGTCGAGAAAACGTATTAGAAACCTTGCATCAATTAAGGCAACAAACGAAAAAGCCAGCTGGCCAGTATAATCGTTGTTTAAGTGATTACGTTGCAGACAAAGACTCTGGCATAAATGATTACGTTGGTGCGTTTGCTGTATCTGCAGGTTTCGGCGCTGATGAATTAGTGGCAAAATTTGACGCTGAGCATGATGCATACAATTCTATTTTATTAAAAGCTGTTGCCGATAGGTTAGCCGAAGCTACTGCTGAGTATTTGCATGAACGAGTTCGAAAAGAATATTGGGGCTATGCGAGCGATGAAAACTTAGATAATGACAACCTTATTCGTGAGCAATACCAAGGTATACGCCCGGCTCCTGGTTACCCTGCTTGTCCAGAGCATACTGAAAAAGGCACGCTTTGGGATTTATTAAATGTTCATGAAAACATTCAAATGGACTTAACATCAAGTTACGCGATGTGGCCAGGTGCAGCAGTAAGTGGTTGGTACTTTGCTCACCCCGATAGTAAATATTTTGCTGTGGCTAAAATCGACAGAGAACAAGTTGAAAGCTATGCTCAACGAAAAAATATTAGTATAGCTGAAGCTGAGAGATGGTTAGCGCCTAATCTAGATTACGATCCAGATTAAGTATCTATTATTTTTAGTATGTTAAATCATATAGTTAGCCAGCTACTTTTAGAGCTGGCTTTTTATTGCAATATTAAATACTTGTTCCCCTGTATAACATTTGATAACGTTATCAATTATTCCTAGTTACAGATGTTCTTAACTCGACATATTTACTAACCGTAGAGATCAATGTGAACAATTTTAAATTATTTATCATTTTGTTTTTCAGTGTGATTTTCCTAGCCTCATGTGGTGGAGAAGGCTCTGCAGATAACTTTGATGTTGACCCGCAACCATTAGTTAATCAGCCAGATACAACTGAACCTGAAACTAATGATCCTGATGCAGAAACTCCTGATGACAATGATGATCCTGTTGATCAAACAGAGCCTGTAGAGCGAGTTGTAGTTGAAATCCAAGAAAATGGTAATGTGGTCTATCAAGACGATGTAACTTTTTCTAATAAACCACAAGGTGATATTGATTTATTCGATCCTGCTATAGCAACTGATATTATTAATAACCGATGTATTTCATGTCACTCATCGGGTAATACCGCCCAGCGCACTCCATTAGTGTTTGGAGATAGTAATTTTTATCAATCAGTATTTGATAGCTATGCCCTACATAATGGCGTTAAATTACTTGATAAAGTCAGTAAATCAGTTCCCCATAATGGCGGCGAAGTTGTTGCTTCTGATACTCAAGAGTACGCTAATCTTGAACAGTACATTGCCACAATTGAATTAGTTCAAACATGGACTGCAAAGGCAATAGATACTGATGGCGATGGTGTTTATGACGCATTAGATCCTGATGATGATGGTGATGGCATAAAAGATGTTGATGATACCTTCCCGAAGCGTGATGTTGTTATTGAGCCAGAAGAGCCAGAGCAACCTATAGATAGTAGTCTAGCTAAATTAATTAATGATCAAGTTATTTTAGCCAAGTGTATTGCATGTCACACGACTTCTGGTCAAGCAAACAATAGTGGTTTAGTTTTTGTCGATAGTAACCAAGTTGATAATCAAGTAACCAATATTGATGTGTTAACCACTTATCTATCAGATAGCTCAAAAGCTGAAACTTTACTACAAAAAGTACAAGGCCTGCTTAATCACACCGGAGGAAAATTATTTTCCCCTGGCAGTGTTGAATACGGGTATTTAGAAGAGTTAATTGCTTTATTAGAGCTAGATGATGAGCTTGGCTCTTACCCTCAAAATTTTAATAAAGAATTAAAAAGCCAAACTTACCGTCGTGCATCGGTAATCCTTACAGGTAATGTGCCAACTAAAGCTGAACTGCAAAGACAAAATACTTTATCAGATGCTGAATTTGAATTAGAAATTATTAATCTTATGCAGGGTGAAGGCTTTAAACAATTTATTAAAAATGGTGCCAATGATCAACTGTTAGTACGAGCGATTAATGTAAATCCTTTTCAAAAAGTACACCAAGTTTGGCGTTTTTGGTATCCAGAATACGGCACAATGCATGTGGCATCAGTTAATGCGGGTAACAGCGTTAGTACATTTAGAAACGCTGTTGCAAATGAGTTAGCTGAAGCGCCACTTGAACTGATTAATTATGTAGTACAAAACAACAAGCCTTATAGTGAGATCCTTACCGCCGATTACACTATGGTGTCTGAATTAACAGCGCAGATTTTTAAAACAAACCTTAGCCCTAATTATGGAGAATATGTAAGAACAGCTAACAATCTAGGCCAGCAAATCAAAAATGATAACAATAAAAAGCCTGTAGTCTGGGATAAAGGTGCTATTGAATCTGGCTCTCTAAAAGATTCTGATGATATTTACACGGCAACAGGTACATACGTATCTTTACCTAATGCAGGAGTGTTATCGAATTATAGCTATTTAAATAAGTACTTTACCACTGCGACAAATCGTAACCGTATGCGTTCACGATGGACCAATAAATTTTTCTTAGGTTTTGATATTGAAAAATCATCACCAAGATTAGTTGATGGTGATTTACAGTTTGATTATCCAACCTTAGAAAACCCCAACTGTATTGTTTGTCATGTGGTTATGGATCCTATCGCAGGAACCTTTCAAAACTTTGGTGAGGATGGTATTTATCGAGATGGCTATAATGGCGAGCATACTCTAGATGAAGGCTATAGAAAAAATAAAGAAGGCCTTTATACATTCCAATCTGGTGACCTATGGTATAGAGATATGCTACCTGCTGGCTTTGGTGACGAGCCTGTTGATACTCCTGATACTTCATTAGCTTTCTTAGCTAAAAAAATTATTGCTGATGATAGATTTGCAGCTGCTAGCGTGCAATTTTGGTGGCCAGCAATTTTTGGTGAAGATCTTTTAGAAAATGATCTAGATAGCCGTATTTTGGCTCAGCAACAATTTATAAAATCGGTCGCAGCAAATTTTGCTCAACATCAAAACTTAAAGCGTATGTTGGCGCAATTGATTTTATCGGATTGGTTTAGAGCTAGCGCCAGCAAGCAAGCTGTAGAAGAACAAGATTTAGTGATATATCGAGGTGGTAAGCGTTTATTAACACCTGAAGAAATATCAGCTAAAAGCAAATCGCTTACTGGCTTTGAGCTTGAATATAACACTACCTATCAAGCATTTTATGGTGGTATTGATTCTGAGCAAGTAACTAAACGCGTACGTAGAATGAGTTCACCTTTATTTAATGTGGCTAAATTACAAGCCAATAAATACAGTTGTTTAATTGCGGGTAAAGATTTTGAAAAGAGCAAAAATAACCGCAAGTTATTCACCGTAGTAAATTTATCTGACACTTCAGAATCATTAATCAAAGCGCAACTAGTAACTTTGTATGAAAGGTTACTTGGCGAAACTTATGGTAATGATTCAGCAGAAATTAATGCGGCCTATCAGCTGTTTATTGATGCTCAAAACTCTGTTATTGCCAGTAATGAAAAAAATATACTTAAATCATATGAGCGCTGTGAAAGCTTTAATGGTAATACATTAACAAACAAAACTAATGGTGACCCAGAACAAACCTTTAGTGCCTGGAAAGTGGTCTTAACTGCCTTACTTTCTGACTATTCATACTTGTATGAATAAGGAATAATGATGAATAGACGCAATTTTTTAAAATACTCGACAGCAGCTTTAGCTAGTAACGCGATAATGTCTAATGTTACTTGGGCAGCCGATCCTGGTTATACAGGTGAATTCTTATTGCAAGTACAAGTATTTGCTGGTTGGGATGTCGCAAGTTTTTGTGACCCTAAACAAGATGCCGATATAAATACTTGGGCTGCAACAGATACTATAAAAACCGCAGGTAATATCAAGTATGCCCCGTTTGCTAATAATGGGCCATTATTTGAAAATCACCATGATAAAATGTTGGTCGTTAACGGCGTGAATTCATTCACTAACTCACATAGTGCTGGACGTTTATATTCATTTACCGGCTTTAATGGTGGTGGCTACCCATCTTTATCGGCATTATTTGCTGCTGAAAAAGGGGCCCGTGTACCTATTCCTGTTATTTTTAATGGTGGTGACTTTTTTACACAAGGCATAGTCGCAGCGAGTAAATTAGGTAATAACGCAACCCCGTTTTTGCAGATATTGGAAAATGAAAAACCAACCAATAATAATAAGCCTTTCTTAAAGCAAGAGCAGTACTCTCTAATTCAACAGTTTAATCAACGCCGTAGCAATAACCAATTAGGTGTTGAAAATACTCTACCGAAAGAAAAAATCGCACTTGCTGATTACGATAAGTCAATCCAGCCATCAGCTGCATTTAGTAATTTCAAACCACTATTGACTCAGGTGGAGGCAAAAGAAACTACGCCACATGCAAATGGACGTAGTTATAACTATGAAAATAAGGTATTAAAACAAGCTAAATTTTCATTATTAGCATTTGCTTCAGGTTTATCTGTATCTGCAGATATTGTTGCCACAGGATTTGATAGCCATAGTGACCATGATAATAAGCAAGCAATTGCAATGTCAGACTTAGCTTCAACTTTAGATTATATTTGGGTTCTTGCTGAAGAGCTAGGTATAGCCGATAGACTCAATGTCTATGTCGCCTCTGACTTTGGTCGCACGCCGTTTTACAACAACAATTTAGGTAAAGATCATTGGGCTGTAGGTAGTAACCTGATCATGAAAAAAAATGCGCCTTGGGCAGGTAAAGTTGTTGGCTCTACAGATGCTAACCTTAATGCACAAAAAGTTAATCGTGCGGCTCCTTCTACAAGTCATGATGCCAATGGCGTTATGCTTGAGCCTAAACATGTTATGCAAGCAATGCGTAAACAACTCGGGATAGATCAATCACCTGTAGCAACAGCATTTCCTTTAAAAATAGATGCGGGTGATGAAGTCGATATCTTTGGCTTAGGTTAAATATTAGCTGCGCGAATAATTAATTAGGTAACAATAATGATAATAAATAAACCGATATGTAAAATTTTGATAGTGAGCTTAATTGCTTTATTTTCTTCTGCTTGTACTACTGTTCAGCCTTGGGAAAGAGCCAATCTTGCAAAAAATGAAATGGCAATAAACAGCGATCCTATGCAAGCCGCTTTTAGTCAGCATGTCTATACATCTAAAGAATCAACCTCAGGCTCAAGTAGCGGTGCTGGTGGCGGATGTGGGTGTAATTAATGAACTTAATTGATTCTAAAAAAGCTTTAAGTGCTTTAGCCGCAACAGCTGCTGTTTTACCAAATATTGCCCAAGCTGACTCACCTGCAGAATCTATTGTAATAGGTTATAAGCATCATAAGTACACCGAAAAAGATGCAAGTGCTACACAAACTGGTAATCAAAAGGTTGAACGCTACGAGATTGATGTAAACCAATTTCAATTACTCTTACCGCTTAGTGATAAGTATCAACTAAATTTTGATTATCAAACCGAAACCATGAGTGGCGCATCGCCTTGGTATACATATAAAGCAGGTGATGGAACGGTTCGTCAGGTAATGAGTGGCGCATCGATTAAAGATACACGTGATGACATTAAAGTTTCTTTATCGACTTATACGCAAAATTCCACATTAACCTTAGGTGTCGCTAACTCGAGTGAAGATGATTACGATGCTAATAGTGTGTTTGCTTCGTACAGTCATACAACTGATGATAAAATGCAAACTTATGGCATTAGCGTTGATTACTCTGATGATACAGTCGACCCGGTTGATAAAGATGCCTTTACTCCACAGCGAGTAGACGAGCAAGATAAAAACTCTTTATCTTTAATGCTATCAACAACACAAGTTATTAACCGCAATATGCTTTGGCAAGTAAGTGCTGGTTTTATTGAAAAAGAAGGCTATTTATCAGACCCTTATAAATTAGTCGATATTGTTGACCCGGTTGATAATTCACAGCGAATATTAATTAACGATCAACGCCCTAAAGATCGCTTTGCTTGGCTTTTTACTTCAAGTACTCGTAATTATGTTGAAAGCATGCAAGCTGCTGCTCATGTTGATTACAGATACTACCAAGATAACTGGGATTTGAGTTCACATACTATTGAGCTTAAATGGTTGCAAACTATTGCCAAAGATTGGCGTTTAATCCCTTCATTTCGATATTATACGCAAACGGCAACTGACTTTTATCAAACTTACTATGAAAGTGATCGCCCGCAAAAGTATTACTCTAATGACTACCGTTTATCTTCTTATGGCGCGATCACACTTGGCTTAAAAGTTGAAACTAAAATTGATGATTGGTTGCTAAATATTAGTTATGAAAGCTATCGCTCTGATGGCAGTTACGGCTTAGAGAGTGAAAATCAAGACAACCCCGGCTTAGTTGACTTTGATATTTTAAGTCTTGGTTTTTATTACTCTTTTAATTAGCCAATGAAGAAATACTCTATCCTAGCGGCGTTAATCATTTTGGTGGTAATTATTATTAATTATGACCAAGAGACAACTCCTGTAGTGCAATATAAAGTCGTTAAGGTGCTCGATGGTGACTCAGTGATGATTGCTGATAAAGACAGTCATCGAGTGGTTGAACTTGCTTATATTGATACCCCCGAGCTTGACCAACAATTTGGCATTGAAGCTAAGAAATGGTTGTTAGAGCAAATTACAGGCAACAATTCATTCGTTGAAATAAGAGCGGTTGCAAATAGTACTAAAGTTGTTTTGCTAGCTGATGGCGTTAACCTTAATCGAACTTTAGTTGTTTTAGGTTATGCTTGGCTTGATAGTGAAACAAAGCAACTACCGCAAACGTATCTACAAGATTTTAAACGAGTTCAAGATAATAAAATAATGCTTTGGTCTTTACCTGAGTATCAACGTATTCCTCCTTGGATCTGGCGGGAAGATTCTTTACTATAGATATTACTTAATATCGAATAATTAAAGCTTACCCTGCATTTATGGATTTAATCAGTAAAACCTATCAGTTTAAAGGTATGGGCTCACCTTGTGAGTTTCGCTTGATAGGGCCAACAGAAGCCTTAATTGATGAAGCCTTTGAATTAGGTAAAAGTGAAGTCGCTCGTTTAGAACAAAAATACTCTCGCTATCAAACAACAAGTTTTCTCAGTCAAATCAATCAACAAGCAGGTAAACAAGCAATTGACTTAGATAGTGAATCGCAGGCTTTATTTTCTTATGCCAAGCAAGCTTATGATTTAAGTGATGGCTTATTCGATGTTACCTCCGGTGTCATGCGTAACGTTTGGGATATGAACTCATCAGCAAAACCTGATACTAGCAAAATCGATTATTGGCTAAATTATGTCGGCTTTGAAAAAATCGATTTTAGTCAAAATTGCATCTATGTGCCGGAACCAAACATGCAGATAGATCTTGGCGGTATTGTAAAAGAGTACGCCGCTGATAGCATTGCCAATATATTATCTAAGTTTTCTTCACTCTCTGGTTTAATTAACTTAGGTGGTGATATTGCCATAGTAAGCAATCAACAAAAGCCGAAAGTGTGGCAAGTAGGGATTACCGATCCAAACAATGCTCAGCAAGCAATCGCTAATATTCCATTGATCTCGGGAGGTGTTGCTACGAGCGGCGATTATGAGCGCTATATTATTATCGATAATAAGCGTTATTCTCATGTGATAAGCCCTAAAACAGGTTACCCAGTATCTGGTTTGCTTAGTGTCAGTGTATGGCAATCTAATTGTATTTTAGCTGGTACTTTGGCCACGATTGCCATGTTAAAAGAGCAACAAGGTTGTGATTGGTTAAAGCAATTAGATATCCCTTATTTTGCGGTAAAAGATGATTTAAGTGTCGTGACTCACCAAATATAACGTTATCTTTCATTGCTTAAGATTTTCTGGGGTGTAAATTTAAAACAATACAGGTAGAATACCAACTCTCTAAAATAGGACCCGAATATGTATAATAAGGATGTAAAAAAAGCGGCGTATTCTTTATTATCTAGGCGAGAGCACTCAGCAAAAGAGTTAAAAGAAAAGCTGGTTTTAAGAGAGTATCAAGTTGCAGATATCGAACCTGTTTTATCGGCCTTAGCTGAGCAAGACATTCAAAGTGATTTACGTTTTGGAGAAAGCTTGCTTCGCACTCGACTAACGAAAGGCTATGGTTGGAGTTATATTTGTGCAGAATTAAAGCAAAAAGGTTTAGCAAGTGATATTATTGCACAAGTAGAGCAAACACAATCAATTGATTGGTTTGAACAGGCTAAAAATGCCTATCAAAAACGCTTTCCAGATCCTAAAATTTACGATCAAAAAGATAAAGCGAAACGAATAAGATTTTTACAATACCGCGGGTTTGACTTTGAGCAAATATCCGCGGCATTAAATTTAGATTAAAGAGATAACTTTAGATGACCAAGATGATCAAATCGACTGCTGAAATAAGACAAGCATTTTTAGATTACTTTAAAGCGCAACAACATCAAGTGGTACCTAGTAGCTCACTTGTTCCTGGTAATGACGCAACATTGCTTTTTACCAATGCCGGTATGGTGCCTTTTAAAGATGTTTTCTTAGGTGCAGAGCAACGCAGTTATACCCGAGCAACGTCTTCACAACGATGTGTGCGTGCTGGTGGTAAACATAATGATTTAGAAAATGTTGGTTATACAGCTCGTCACCATACTTTCTTTGAAATGTTAGGTAACTTTAGTTTTGGTGATTACTTTAAAGAAGATGCAATTACTTACGCTTGGACTTTCTTAACTGAAGTATTGATGTTACCGAAAGAAAAGTTATTAGTAACTGTTTATGAAACCGATAACGAAGCTTTTGATTTTTGGGCAAACAACATTGGCGTTCCAGTAGAAAAGATTATTCGTATTGGTGATAAAGCGCCTGATAAAAAATACGACTCAGATAACTTCTGGTCTATGGGTGATACCGGACCATGTGGTCCATGTTCTGAAATCTTTTACGATCACGGTGAAGAAATTTGGGGTGGTCCTCCAGGTTCTCCTGAAGAAGATGGCGACCGTTTCATTGAAATTTGGAATTTAGTATTTATGCAATTTAACCGTCAAGCCGACGGTACTATGCTTAATTTACCAAAACCATCTGTTGATACAGGTATGGGCTTAGAGCGTATCTCGGCCATCATGCAAGATGTACACAGCAACTACGAAATTGATATTTTCCAAGGCCTTATTAAAGCTGCTGCACAATTAGTAGGTTGTACTGATTTAGAACATAAATCATTGCGCGTTATTGCCGACCATATTCGCTCTTGTAGCTTTATGATTGCTGATGGTGTGATGCCATCAAATGTTGGTCGTGGTTTTGTACTGCGTCGTATTATTCGCCGCGCTGTACGCCATGGTAATAAACTTGCAGCAAAAGGTCATTTTTTCCATAAATTAGTTGCCGCTTTAGTTGAACAAATGGGTGCAGCTTACCCTGAACTAGTAAATCAACAAGCAGTTATTGAAAAGATTTTACGTATTGAAGAAGAGCAGTTCGGTTTAACACTTGATCGTGGTTTAGCATTATTAAATGAAACGTTAAGTACGCTTGAAGGTAATGTTATTCCGGGTGAAGCGGTATTTAAATTATATGATACTTATGGTTTCCCTGCTGATTTAACGGCTGACATTGCACGCGAAAATAACTTAACCATTGACCAAGATGGTTTCGATTCAGAAATGCAAGCACAGCGTCAACGTGCGCAAAAAGCGAGTAAGTTTGGTACTGATTATAACGAACAATTAAAGTCAGCTAAAAGCACGCAATTTAAGGGCTACACTAACCACAACCTGTCATCGACTATTATCGAGCTATTTGACGAAGCAGGCTCTGTTTCAGTATTAAAAGCTGGCGAAAAAGGTGTTGTTGTTCTTGATAACACGCCATTTTATGCTGAATCTGGTGGTCAAGTTGGCGATAGCGGAGTCATTACTAGCGATGAAGGTGAGTTTGTTGTAACGGACACAGTAAAGCTAGGTAACGCATTCGCTCACCATGGTTTTGCTAAGGCTGATATGCAATTAAATGGCCGTGTTCATGCCGAAATTGACGTTGCACGTCGTGCAAATATTATTAAAAACCATTCAGCAACGCATTTATTACATGCCGCACTTCGAGAAGTGTTAGGCGAGCATGTTACGCAAAAAGGTTCTTTATGTGATGCTGATAAGTTACGTTTCGATTTTTCTCACTTTGAAGGTGTAAAAGCATCTGAATTACGAATTGTTGAGCAAATGGTTAATGAAAAAATTCGCGCTAATTATCAACGTGAAACTGCTCTAATGAATATCGATGAAGCCAAAGCAAAAGGTGCTATGGCATTGTTTGGTGAAAAATACGATGAAGAAGTTCGTGTTGTAACATTAGGTGAGTTTTCAACCGAATTATGTGGTGGTGTTCATGTTGAACGTACTGGTGATATTGGCTTATTGAAAATCACTTCTGAAGCAGGTATCGCCGCAGGTACTCGTCGAATTGAAGCGGTAACAGGTGAAGGCGCTCTTAGCTTTATTGATGAGCAAGCAGACAAACTTGTTTCAATTGCTGGCTTAGTTAAGTCAGACACTGCAAATACACTAAGTAAAGTTGAGCAATTAATATCTCGCTCGAAACAACTTGAAAAAGAAATCACTCAGCTTAAACAAAAACTAGCATCGCAAGCAGGCGCTGATTTAGTCAATCAAGCGGTAGAAGTTAATGGTATTAAAGCATTAATTGCTAACGTTGAAGGCACAGATCCTAAAGCACTTCGTGATATGGTTGATGATCTGAAAAATAAACTGGGCTCAGGTATTGTAATGCTTGGTTTAGCTAACGGTCCTAAGGTAAGTTTAATTGCCGGTGTAACAAGAGATTTAATCGGTAAAGTAAAAGCTGGCGAATTAGTTAGTATGGTTGCCCAACAAGTTGGTGGTAAAGGCGGTGGTCGTCCAGATATGGCACAAGCTGGTGGCACCCAACCTGAAAACATTGATGCTGCCTTGGCAAGTGTTCAACCTTGGTTAGCAGAAAAACTTTAAGAGTTACTGTTAGCTAATGGCTATTATCGTGCAAAAGTTTGGGGGAACCTCTGTTGGTTCCCTTGAGCGTATTGAAGCGGTTGCCGAACAAATAATCCAAACTAAAAACCGGGGCCATCAAGTGGTCGCGGTTTTATCAGCAATGAGCGGTGAAACTAACCGCTTACTTGATTTAGCTCATCAAATTGATGCTAAACCTTCTCCCCGTGAACTTGACATGCTACTTGCTAGTGGTGAACAAGTATCTATCTCTTTATTGGCTATAGCACTGATCAAACGAGGTTATTCTGCGGTTTCATTATTGGCCAATCAGATAGGCCTAAGAACTAATAATCGCTTTAATAAAGCACGTATTAAGTACATCGACAACACTCGCATGTTAACTGAGTTACAGCAGGGGCACGTAGTTATTGTAGCTGGGTTTCAGGGCTGTGATGATGAAGGTAATATCACCACTCTTGGACGAGGAGGATCTGATACCTCAGCTGTTGCTATTGCAGCATCTTTACAAGCAAAAGAGTGCCAAATTTTTACTGATGTCGATGGTGTTTATACCACAGATCCTAGAATTGAAGCTCAAGCTAAAAAGCTAGAACAAGTCAGTTTTGACGAGATGCTAGAAATGGCAAGTTCGGGGGCTAAAGTCTTACATAGCCGCTCCGTTGAGTTCGCAGGGGCTCATCAAATGCCATTGCGAGTGCTATCAAGCTTTAATTCTGGAACTGGTACTAAGATCACTTTCAACGAAGCTAACCTAACAAATAACCCCGTTACAGCCATTGCTTCACAAAAAGATGAAGCAATGTTTACTTTGCTTGGTATTAAAGACTTTAAATTATTACATAAAGAATTGTTTTTGGCTCTGGCTGAGGCAGATATTGAAGTTGATATGCTACAGCAGTCGGTTGTTAACCACTCATCAAATGATCTTAGCTTTACTTTGCATCGTAATGATTACTCAAGTGCAAGTGAAATTATTTCTCAGCTTATACGTTCTAATTTAATAGAAGATTATATTGGTGACAGCGAGTTAGTAAAGCTATCTCTTATTGGCCGAGGCATTCGTGCTAATACTTCAATAAATAGGCTGTTATTTGATTGCTTGCATGAAAATAACGTTGAATTATTTTTAATGTCGAGCAGCGAAATAAAAATTTCATTTCTAGTAAAACCACATGTTCATGACTCATTGGTTAAAGCTTTACATAAAAAATTTAAACTTGAACAGTAAAAATAACACTTTGTAACAGCTTTTATTTAAAAGTTTGCTATATTTTTTATAGTGTTATGTTAACTATCAGATAATTGGTTATTTTTGGGTGTAAGTTTGATAACATAATCGCGCAATATTAATTTCTAGGATGTAAGTTAGTATTGCGTAAATTTGATTTCTATATAAAGGGGAGCATTAGGATGCTTATATTAACACGTAGAGTTGGTGAAACTCTTATGGTAGGTGACGAAGTAACTGTTACCGTATTAGGGGTAAAAGGGAACCAAGTTCGAATTGGTGTAAATGCACCAAAAGAAGTTTCTGTGCATCGTGAAGAAATTTACATGCGTATACAAGCAGAAAAGGGTACCGATGAAGATACAGCAGGTAATCAATAACTGTTGTTAAGTTAAAGTAAACTTCGGCTATTTTTGGAGTGAAAAACGACCATCTTGTTTGAAATACCAACAAACAGATAAAAAGTCGAAAAAAGTGTTTGACTTATTTTTCGAATCCATTAATATGCACGCCATTGGTGAGGTGGCCGAGAGGCTGAAGGCGCTCCCCTGCTAAGGGAGTATAGGCTTTATACCCTATCGAGGGTTCGAATCCCTCCCTCACCGCCATTCTTTATTTGCTTGAATGGCGTAAACGAAGTTTACAATATGATTGCGGACGCGTAGCTCAGCTGGATAGAGTACCTGGCTACGAACCAGGCGGTCGCAGGTTCGACTCCTGCCGCGTCCGCCACTTCTTTTGAGGTGGTAAGCAATTTGTGCTAACAATGCTGATATGATTAAATCATTTAGTGCTTGTTACTACTTTACTCAGAGTAGTTAAATAATTGAGGGTGAGGTTATCACCTTAAGGATAACAATGCGGACGCGTAGCTCAGCTGGATAGAGTACCTGGCTACGAACCAGGCGGTCGCAGGTTCGACTCCTGCCGCGTCCGCCACATTAGAGAAAGCCCAACCGAAAGGTTGGGCTTTTTTTTTGAAAATTTCTTCCGACATCTTAATAGTAAATATTGTTATAATTTAGTTAATTTAACCAGTTTTATTATTTATGGTTTTTGCAACCTACTGAAAAGTATGGTGATATTTTATGGTGTGAATATTGCTTAAGTACAGTGTTTGTAAATTTAGCCAATTTAAGGGGTATTACGTGGAAGTTAAACTTGAAGACCGACCTATTGAGCAGGTAAGGGAAGAAACCATAGATCAATTGATTTATAACTACAGCCATTTAGTTATATCTGCAGAGGCTTTTGAGCATAGGCTCGATCAAGCGATGCAAAGTGATAACCCTCATGAAATCGTTGCCTTAGTTGCAGACTTACCCTTAAATACAGATAAACATTATCAGAGCGAAAAAGAATCAAAATTTACACCTAACTATAGCCATAATGTTAGCGATGATGACGTTAAGCTAAGAAGCATTCTTGGTAGCAATGAACGCAGTGGTCAATGGCTGGTGCCAAAAGAAATTAATGTTTTAGATGTTATGGGTTCAACAACACTAGATTTTACCGACGCAATATTTCAGCATCAAAATGTCGTGGTAAATGTTATGTGTGTTATGGGATCAGAAGATATTTTTGTCCCTGAAAACGTGAATGTTGTCACTAAAATGTATAGTGTGATGAGTTCTGTTGAAAACAAGTCACCCTCTCTTGCTAATAGACAGGCACCAACAATCACTATTCGAGGTAAAGTGATTATGGGGGCGATGAATATTGAAGTTAAGCGTACAACAAAAGAAAAATTAATCGGCTTTGCAAATAGCTTAAAATCTCTATTCGGAGATGGTAGTTAACTAACTAAAATCATAAAAATGCATAGTTGTCACGACTAATCCTGCATTTTGTCACTTTTAGTGAATATTTATTCTAAATAACATCAAATAAGTCTGTTTTCTCTATTGACATAATTTATTTACATAAATTATGTCAAATTTTGTTGATTAAATAAATTCGAGTGATTATTCTATTTCTTTTAACTTAAAGAGTTAGGCTATGGAAAATTTAAGCTCGGTCTTCGCTGAAGCGGGGATCTTAATGATTGTTGGTATGGGGTTCGTTTTTGCCTTTTTGAGTATTTTAATTGTAGCAATTAATATACTTGCGAAACTTTCGATTAAATTCCCGGACCCTGTTCCGCAAGTAAGACGACCTAAGACGGTTGCCAATGTTGACTCTGGCGCTGTGTCGCCAAGTGTTGTAGCCGCAATCAGTACTGCTGTCGCGCAGTACCGTAAAAACAAAATAAAAAATTAGGAGTTGAATATGACAAGCCCACTAGGAATTACTGAAGTCGTATTAAGAGATGGTCACCAATCACTATTAGCAACTCGTTTGCGTTTAGAAGATATGCTACCTATTGCCAAGACATTAGATGAAATAGGCTATTGGTCAATAGAGTCTTGGGGAGGAGCTACATTCGACTCTTGTATCCGCTACTTAGGTGAAGATCCATGGGAGCGTATTCGCGCCCTTAAGAAAGCAATGCCAAACACTAAACAGCAAATGCTGTTTCGCGGCCAAAATATTTTAGGTTACCGTCATTATGCCGATGATCTTGTTGAAAAGTTTGTTGAGCGTGCGCATGTAAATGGCGTAGATGTATTTAGAATCTTTGATGCAATGAATGATACTCGCAATCTTGAAACTGCTATTAAAGCAGCAGTTAAAGTAGGAGCGCATGCACAAGGTACTCTTTCATACACAGAAAGCCCAGTTCATACCTTAGAGACATGGTTGACCATGGCTAAGAAATTAGAGGATATGGGGGCACACTCTTTATGTATTAAAGACATGTCTGGTTTACTTAAACCATACGATGCACAAGAGTTAATTGCTCAACTTAAACAAACCGTTGATTTACCAATAGCTCTTCACTGTCATGCTACAACAGGTTTAAGTATGGCAACTCACATGAAAGCAATTGATGCCGGTGTTGATGTTATTGATACTTCTATTTCGTCAATGAGTATGACATACGGTCACTCACCAACAGAATCTATTGTTTCTATTGTTGAAGGCCAAGAACGTGACTCTGGTTTAGATTTAGTCAAACTTGCCGAAGTAGCAGCTTACTTTAGAGGTGTTCGTGAAAAATATGCCAAATTTGAAGGCAGCTTAAAAGGCGTAGATTCTCGTATTTTATTAGCGCAAGTTCCTGGTGGCATGCTAACCAATATGGAAGGCCAATTAAAAGAGCAAGGTGCTGCAGATAAGTTTGATGAAGTACTTAAAGAGATCCCTCGTGTTCGTAAAGAATTAGGTTATATTCCTTTAGTAACGCCAACATCGCAAATTGTAGGCACGCAATCGGTACTTAACGTACTAACTGGCGAACGCTATAAGTCTATTACTAAAGAGACGGCTGGTGTACTTAAAGGTGAATACGGTGTTACTCCTGCTGATGTTGATGCAGACTTACAAGCTAAAGTACTTGCTGGCTCCGAAGCTATCACTTGTCGCCCCGCTGATTTACTTGAGCCAGAAGTTGAGAAATTAACTAAAGAATTAGGTGAACTAGCTGCAGAGAAAAACATCACTCTTGCTGATGAAGTGATTGATGATGTATTAACTTATGCGTTGTTCCCGCAAATCGGTTTAAAATTCTTAGAGAATCGTAATAACCCAGATGCATTTGAACCTATGCCAAGTAAAGATGATGTAGCGCCTGCTGCACCTAAAGCTGAACAAGCGGCAGATGCTCCAGAGAGTTACTCTGTAAGCGTTGATGGTAAGGTCTATGATGTTGTAGTTGCTCAAGGTGGAAAAATTGAAAATATAGCTGTTGCTAGTAATAAAGGCCCTGCAGCGTCAGCTCCAGCAGCTCCTGCTGCAAGTGGTGGTGCGCCATTAAATGCTCCATTAGCCGGTAATATATTCAAAGTCCTTGTTCATGAAGGTGATACTGTTGCAGCTGGTGATGTTGTGATCATCATGGAAGCGATGAAAATGGAAACCGAAATCCGTGCTACTGAGTCAGGCTCTGTCAGCTCAATATTAGTTAAAGAAGGTGATGCAGTCGCAGTTGGCGATGTGTTACTAACTCTTTAAAAGGATAAGTAAATGGAATCATTAGAGATCCTTTGGGCATCAACTGGCCTCGCAAATTTTGAAGTAGGGCAGATTGTAATGATGCTTGTTGGCTTAGGTTTATTATACCTAGCCATCGCTCGTGGTTTTGAACCATTGCTTTTATTACCTATAGGTTTTGGTGCAATCTTAACGAATATCCCAGTAGCTGGTTTTTCAGAAGTGGGTGGCCTCTTACATTATATTTATTATGCGGGTATCGATACTGGTATTTTTCCATTATTAATATTTATGGGTGTAGGTGCGATGACCGACTTCGGTGCACTAATAGCAAATCCTAGAATGTTGTTATTAGGCGCGGCTGCTCAGTTTGGTATATTTGCCACATTATTTGGCGCTATTGCCTTAAATGCTATTCCAGGTTTTGATTTTAGCTTACAAGATGCATCTGCCATTGCCATTATCGGTGGTGCTGATGGTCCTACTGCTATTTTCTTAGCTTCTAAATTAGCACCAGATTTATTAGGTGCGATTGCAGTCGCAGCATATTCATACATGGCATTGGTACCGATTATTCAACCGCCAATTATGAAAGCGTTAACTAACGAGGCTGAGCGTAAAATTGAAATGAAGCAATTACGCCACGTAACTAAGATAGAAAAGATGGTTTTCCCTCTTGCTGTTTTATTAATGGCTATTTTCTTCTTACCTGCGGCTTCTCCTCTTGTAGGCATGTTCTGTTTAGGTAACTTAATGCGTGAGTGTGGTGTAGTTGACCGTTTAAGTAATACTGCGCAAAATGAACTGATTAATATTGTGACCATTTTCTTAGGCCTAGGTGTTGGCTCAAAGTTAAGCTCTGAAGCATTCTTGAATGTTGAAACATTAGGTATTTTAGGTTTAGGTGCTGTGGCATTCTCAATTGGTACTGGTGCGGGTGTATTAATGGCTAAATTATTAGGTAAGTTCTCTAAAGACCCTATTAACCCGTTAGTTGGCGCAGCAGGTGTTTCTGCCGTACCTATGGCTGCACGTGTAGTAAATAAAGTTGGATTAGAGTCTAACCCACATAACTTCTTACTAATGCATGCAATGGGCCCTAACGTTGCTGGTGTACTTGGTTCAGCTGTTGCTGCAGGTGTTTTGCTTGCACTTGTTGGTTAATAATCATTTAAGCTAAACTAATTTTAAAAACCAGAGCTTGCTCTGGTTTTTTTATAACTAAAATAAGGGTAAGGTAATAAGCATAGGTACTCTTAGGGAATGAAAATGTCACAACATGAAAAAATAAACTACTTAGAATTTCCTGCTAAAGATATGCAAGCTGCGAAAACGTTTTACAGTAAAGTATTTGCTTGGCAGTTAGTTGACTATGGACCTGATTATTGTTCTTTTAGCGATGGCACTATTAATGGCGGGTTTTATAAAGCAGATGTAAATAGTAGCTATGAGCAGGGCAGTATACTGATAGTTTTTTACTCTAATCATTTAGAAGAAACAGCGGCAAAAGTGCTGAATAACCAAGGCAAAATAGTAAAGCCTATATTTGAATTTCCTGGTGGACGTCGTTTTCATTTTACCGACCCAAGCGGTAACGAGCTAGCTGTCTGGTCGGATAAATAAAACAATTTATTGTGGTCATAAAAAAACGCTCATGATGAGCGTTTTTACTTTTATAGGTGCTTAGCGAGGACGTCTATTACCTGATGGTTTGTTGCCACCACTGCCAGCTGGCTTAGGCCCTCTAGCTGGTCGCCTGTTACCTGAAGGTTTACCACTAGTATTTTTAGCGTAAGGGTTAGTATTACTAGGACGCCTTCTTTTACTTGCTGGTTTATGGCCAGAAGCATTTTCACCGCTACGTTGCCCATCTTTGTGTTCAATCTTTGGCTTTTTCGGTTTACTGGCTTTAAAAGGGCGCACGTCTTTAGAAACAGGTACTGGGTTAGCCGCTTCGAAACCCTCTTCTTGTTTACGCTCAATCAGCTTTTGCGTTAGGCGTTCAATAGCAACCAAGAGTTTAAATTCATCTGCACAAACTAATGATATTGCATGGCCTGTGGCGCCTGCACGGCCGGTACGGCCAATACGATGCACATAATCTTCTGCTACATGTGGTAACTCAAAGTTAACTACTTGTGGTAGTTGGTCTATATCAATACCACGAGCGGCAATATCTGTTGCCACTAAAGCTCTTATTGAGCCGGCTTTAAATTCAGCTAATGCTTTAGTTCGAGCACCTTGACTTTTATTACCATGAATCGCCATAGCTTTAATGCCATCGGCTTCTAAATGCTTGGTTAAGCGGTTTGCGCCATGCTTAGTTTTACAAAATACTAAAACTTGTTGCCAATTATTGTGGCCAATTAAATAAGAAAGTAGTCGTGGTTTTTTGTTTTTATCTGTTGTGTAAACGACTTGCTCAACTGTAGGTGCTGTTGCATTGCGTGGGGTTACTGAGATCTCAACGGGATCATTAACTAAACCTTTAGCAAGTGCGCGAATGTCGTCTGAGAAAGTTGCCGAAAATAATAAGTTTTGACGTTTTTTTGGTAGTAACGCCAAGATTTTTTTTATGTCACGGATAAAACCCATATCAAGCATTCTATCGGCTTCATCTAATACCAATATTTCAACTTGGTTAAATTTAACGGCATTTTGGTTAAATAAATCTAATAAGCGACCCGGTGTTGCAACTAGAATATCTACCCCACGGCGTAGCTGTTGCATCTGTGGGTTTATTTTGACGCCGCCATAAACAATATATGAGCTTAGATCTAAGTTCTTACCGTATGCAGCTACGTTTTCACCTACTTGGGCGGCAAGCTCGCGAGTAGGCGTTAATACTAAAGCGCGAATACTGTTAGAGCGTACTCGTTCACCTTTGCTAAGCTTTTCTAAAATAGGTAGGGTAAAACCAGCGGTTTTTCCTGTACCTGTTTGAGCTGCGGCCATAACATCTTTACCTGCAAGTACAGCTGGGATTGCTTGTGCTTGAATTGGAGATGGTGTGTCGTAACCTTGCTCTGCAACAGCAGATAAAATTTTAGTGGATAAACCTAGGGAGTCAAAGCTCATAGAAAAGTCTCATTAATCAAATGGGTGTGCTTATACCAAGTTAAGTAATCAAATTGGTATTTCAGGGCAAAGGTGCCGGCGGCGCATAGTACAGTATAGTAGCTTTACATACAAATCATTGATTAAATTTTCAACTCTACACCACAGAGAAAAGTGCTGTGCTTGCTTATTTATTAGGGGGAGATCAGCTTTGAGGCCTTACTCACTAGTGATATAAATCATTAAACTAAAGAATCCAATGATGATACCGTTAAAAGCAAAAATATAAGCAAAACCTTTTAAGCCTTGTTTTGCTGTGTAATTGTGTTTTTTTAAATACCAAGTCCAAATCAAACACATAATGATTGGTACAATGAAAAACAATCGCAGTAACATTTAATAAGCCTTTCTTTTTATTTATTTTTATTTAATAACATATTTAATTATTCTAGCTGATGTTATTGATATTTTCTCGGGTTATTTTTCAATCCAAAGAGCCACTTTAAATAGTAATAACATAACTAGCTTCGAAAATATTTTATCCTCTACTTGTTAGGTATAAAAGCTTAGCTTGCTTATAATCAATTTATAAAGAGCGCAATTTAAGTTTTTTATTTGCTAGATAAACTAATCCTAGTATTGGTATACCAATAGATGAAGCAATTATAAAAAATGGTACGTATCCCAAACTATCAACTATGCTCCCTGAATACCCCGCAAGTGCTTTAGGTATTAAAGTCATTAAGGATGAAAATATTGCATACTGCATCGCCGTAAATTGAACGTTAATTAGGCTTGATAGAAATGCGACAAATGCAGCACTAGATATTCCTGCAACTAAGTTATCCATGGCAACAACTGAATATAAAACCGGTAAGCTATGGCCAGAATATACTAAGGTAATAAACAATAAGTTGGTGAGTACAACGAGTAAAGCACCTAAAAATAAAACACGCATAACACCTAAGCGCATGGCTAGTACACCACCAACAAAGCCACCGAAAAGTGTCATCAGTAAACCAAATAACTTAACCGCATCGGCTATTTCCGTTTTACTAAAGCCCATATCTTGATAAAAAACATTAGATATAACACCTAATACGATGTCACTAATTCGGTATAAGCCAATTAAAGCTAGCAATAGTAAAGCAGTGGATTTGCCATAATCATCAAAAAATTGTTTTACCGGAGAAACATAGCTGTGGGTGATTAGTTCATTGCTGACTAATCTACTTTTAATGATGAACTTAGCTGTAATCACTGCGAGCACGATTGCTATAATAAGCCTGAGAGACTCGATTAAAAAGCCAGATAAATTTTTACTGTGCAGTATTTCGGTAAAATTATTTTTAGCTAAGCTACTGATATCTGATGTTAATACAAACCAAGAAACGAATACACATACGGAAATAGTAAACGTCAACAATAACCCCATGTACTCTTTAGGATGATATGAAAACTCTTTTTTACGCTGGATAGGCTCGGTAATTAACAGTGTCCCAATGATGCCAACTAACATAAAAAGTGACATCAAGTGGTAAGTGTTTTTCCAAGCTAAGTATTGGTAATTTTCAGTTGTAGTGCCGAAATAACTCGCTAAGTATAATGCGCCTGCCCCTGATGCAATCATCCCTATGCGATAACCAGCAATATAACTAGAGCTAGCAATTGCCTGCATATCAGCGGTTATAGATTCTATTCGGTAGGCGTCAATAGATATATCTTGTGTTGCCGAGCTAAATCCTAATAAAACAGCCCCTAGCGCCATATAAACTAATTGGCTTTCTATCGCGGGGTTTGTCATGGCCATTATAGTTATAGCCAATACAATCGAAAGTTGTGACACCAATAACCAAGAGCGACGTAAGCCTAATAATCGCGTGAGTATAGGAATAGGTAAACAGTCGACGAGCGGAGCCCATACAAATTTAAATGAATATCCTAGTGCAGCCCAACTAAAGTAAGTAACCGCAGACTTTTCAATTCCTGCTTCACCTAGCCATAGAGATAATGATGAAAATATTAATAATAAAGGCAGGCCTGCTGAAAAACCTAATAGCAGCATATACAAGACATCTTTTTTCATTAATGCGTTGAGGCTTTCTTTCCAACTATGTTGAGTATCTATTTTATTTAACATGGGCTCTCTTAAATAGGCTGGCTAAATTAAATTAGGCAGCGATTCTAACCTTTAAAGTTAATTGCATCAGGACTCAAAGAGAAATGGATGACATTGAGGATAAACTTAAGTAGTAACAATTATATTATGGCTAGGCTATCAAAATAAAGGTAGTAATACCAAGTTCATTAATTATCTGCTCATTTTTAATGGTTAAAATGAATAACTACCGCGTTATAAAAATTTATAAGTAGAATAACTACTTATTAAATTTTATGCCTTGCCTACATGGAAGTAGGTACTTAGGTTATGTTTGGAACGTATAACCTGTGTATTTATCCCTTTTTCCACATTAAAAAGTAGAACACATAATAAATAAAATGGGTATAAAAGAAGATATTTCAGGATGGTTAAGGAGGTTTATTAAATAATTTTTATTCGAAGTGAAAATTGCATTAATTAAGCTACAGGTCTCCAACCGACGCAATGGATTGGGTAATTACCTGTACCTTTAAGAAAGTCTAAGCAAACCTCAATCTCACTAATTAACGATACGTCACTGTCTAAATTTGCTAAAGAGCCTAATTTTAATTCATGAATTAAATGCCAGAAAACCCGCTCTTGAGCGCTACTTGGCATTTCATCAGTTACATTTAATTGGGCCCACTCCTCGAAGCAGTCCCAAATAAATATATCCACTTCTGTTGGATGCACTGACTTTTTCATGAGAGCCGTTAATATGTACATCAACTGTGAAATTTTATCATTGATAAAATTTTCGATATGCAAATCATCCTCACTAGAGTTTAACTATCATTTTGTTTGATATTCATTACAAAGGTTAGATGAGCAATGTAAAAAAAGCGAAATAAATTCGCTTAATTTTATCATGTAAGAGTGGCTAGATTAATCTTCTACTGGAATGGGATGAACATAATCGTCAGGCATTAAGGTTGCCTTAATTAAAATGATTGGCTCAACAGGAACGTCTGGCCAGCTTACTTCTTCATTGAAATCGGTTTCAACTGCAGACATTTTCTCAAGTACATCTTCACCAAAAGTTATACTGCCAAATACGGTATAACCCCAGTCTCTGCCTGGATCTAAATTGGTATTGTCACCTGCATTGAAATAAAATTGACGAGTAGAACTGTGCGGGTCTCGCTCTCTTGCCATGGCTATGGTGGCAAATTCATTTTTCAAACCATTACCCGATTCATTGAAAATCGGCTCACCAACTTTCCGCGGTATATAGTCAGCATCATAGCCGCCGCCTTGCACAATAAAATCAGCAATTACACGATGAAAAACTGTATTGTTATATTCAGCTGAGATCACATAGTGTAAAAAATTATTCACGGCGATAGGAGCCTTTACTCGATCAAGCTCAACGATTATTACGCCCATCGAGGTTTCCATCTTTACTTGTGGGTAGAGATTGTTGGGGTCAATAATCTTCTGCTTTGCAAAAGCATTGGCGCTGAGCAAAAGCAGAGTTAAGAATAATGCATTTATCGCTTTCATTTTCAGCCTTTAATAAAATTCTGCAACTGTTCGTCTTCTAAAACTTGCACAATTATTTTGGCAAGTTGGGTGTTAAAGTCTTGCTGGATCTCTTCAATATCAGCAGTTAGTGGGCCACGGCTAGTTGCACGTAAGGTGAATGTTTTTGATAGCGTCTGTTTTGGATTTTCCACATTCACTTTTAATTTTATGATGGTATTAGCGCGATAATCAAAAACGTCTTGATTAATATATGTTCGCGCGCGCTCGACATTAAATTGTAAGGCAACAGGTGCATCTTTTTTAAATTGTAGCCCTTGCGAGGCTAACTCTTTTCTAAACTGAGTATTTAACACGCTTTTTAAAGGAGCTGTACTCTTGATTAGTTTTGACTCTTCATTATTTGTTAAGACTTCAACTAAATGAACACTATTTCGTTTGTCTGCTACGGCAATAGTCGCAGCCTGACTTTGATATACTTTACTTTGATTATTTACAACTTGCGGCTGTAATTTGATTGCTGTTGGCTCATTGGCACAGGCCGTGATTAGAAAAATTGAGCAAATGAAAAAAACTTTATTAAACATTTTATATAGCATGGTTACTTCTTAGCTGAGAGAACGACAAATTTTTTGTTACTGGCAATAGTTTTACAGTTGCCAAATAAACGTTGCAACTTGATATGATAAGCAAGTTGCTGATTACCTATTATCCTTAATTCACCACCAGTTTTCAAAGTTTTATAACTTTGTTTAAACATTTGCCAAGCAATATGGTCAGTGACAGCTTGTTGTTGGTGAAATGGAGGATTACATAGGATTAGATCTAAACTGTTTTCGGCAACGTCAGTTAGACAGTCATTTACATGAAAATGGCATTGTTGTAGCTGCTCGGGTAGGTTCGTTTCTACGTTCTGTTTAGTTGATGCGATAGCCATATAAGATTCATCATAGAAATGAATTTCTAGGCTTGGATTTTTTGCCAACATGGTTAGGCCTATAACGCCATTACCACAGCCTAAATCTGCAACACGTCTATTTTTAGCTACATCAGGTAATTGCTCTAATAAATATCGACCACCTATATCTAAACTATCTCTAGAGAATACATTGGCTTTATTAGCAATAGTTAGATCAGCAATGCCATATTTTTTACCGTCGAGTTGCCACACTTTCTCCATTGATAGATCGCGCTTTTTCTGCGCATCAACATTTGCAAAAATTAGGCGTGCTTTTTTTACCGCTAAAGATGTTTTCGTTTCACCTAAATGCTTTTCAAAAAGCTTTAAGGTTGAGGTATGAATATCCTTTGCTCTAGCTGCAGCAATAACGACACTATCTTTGTGAGCGATCTTTTGTATTTGTTGTAATTGATACTCAAGGTAGGCATTACTTTTAGGTAGTTTTAAAATAATTAAATCCACGGCCCCATTGATCTCACTAACACTATCAAGGTAGGTTAGATTTTCTTGTGGAATAAAGTTATTTTGAAAATTTTCTTTAATTCCTTGCTCTGAAATATAAGAATCGCTGATGAGTTGCACATTATATTCATACAGGTTAACTGCAATCGCGCCAAAACTGTCATTAAATACCGCTATGCTAGGGTCTGTTTTTAACAGCTCATGTTCATTGATGTAGTTAATAATGTATTCGTCACTTGCATCCCAAGCCTGTAGACTGCGATTTACTTGGGCAAAAGGAAATCTATCGAGTTCAATAGGACGTTCATTGTGAATAAATGGACTTTGCATAGAATATAAAATATCAAAAAAGAGAGTATGTATGCGCGACATTGTCGCAAAAATGGACTGTTTTTACCATTGCTAAAACGATTTTTACATTTATGAAATTATCTCAAAAACTAAGCGCGGAGTATTTTTGCTCGGGTGACTTAATTTATATTGCTAACTTTTATCAAGCTGCTCAGTCTGAGCAGTTATGCCAAGCATTAGAGGTTGAGTTAGTTTGGCGTCAGGAAACAATCCGCTTATTTGGTAAGTCGGTATTAATACCTAGAGTACAAGCTTGGTATGGTGATAAAGATGCGCATTATCAATACTCTGGCTTATCTTTGACGCCGCTACCTTGGACTGCCACCTTAATGCAAATTAAAACTGATGTAGAACAGCAAATATCAACGACGTTTAACTCAGTTTTAGCTAATCTATATAGAAATGGCCAAGATTCTATGGGCTGGCACAGTGATAATGAAAAACAGTTAGGTGAACAACCAATCATAGCATCGGTGTCATTAGGCCAAGAGCGGAAATTCTCAATAAAGCATAAAAGCAGTGGTGAAAAAATAGATTTAATTTTACAATCAGGTAGTTTGCTTATTATGCATGGCAATTTGCAACAGGATTGGCAACACAGTATCCCTAAGACTAAAAAAATAATAGACAAGCGAATTAACTTAACGTTTCGAACCATTACAGGAATTTCCCCATGACCATAGCCGCAGTGATCACCCAAAAATTAACCGATGAATTTACTCCTTTACATCTTGAAGTAATTAATGAAAGTTATAAGCATAATGTCCCAGAAGGCAGTGAATCACACTTTAAGGTAACCATAGTAAGTGAAAAGTTTACAGGCCAACGTTTAATTGGTCGTCATCGTCAAGTTAATGCGGTTTTAGCTGAAGAATTAGAACACCATATCCACGCGCTAGCAATGCACACGTATACGCCAGAGCAGTGGCAGACAATGACTGAGCAACAAGTACCACAATCACCTAATTGTATGGGTGGAGGTAAATAGTCTACAAATTGCTATAAGTTAACTAACAAAAATAATAATAAAACTAAGAGGGAACAATGCTCAACCAAACGTTAGCACGAGTCGTTGCTATTATTGATACACTTACTGAATATTTAGGTAAAATAATTTCATGGTTTACCTTAGTATTGGTTTGCCTTACTTTTGCAGTAGTGTTACTTCGTTATGGGTTTGAAATAGGCTCCGTTGCCCTGCAAGAGTCTGTTCTATATTTTCATGCTGCGGTTATTTTACTTGGCGCTGGCTATACTCTTAAACATGACGACCATGTGCGTGTTGATATCTTCTATCAAAACTTTTCAGATAAAAGCAAAGCACTAGTTAATCTTATAGGTGCAGTCTTGCTACTATTACCAGTTTGTATCTTTATTTTTTATGTAAGCATCGATTACGTTTTATTGTCTTGGCAAATTCTAGAAAAATCTCAAGAGCCAGGAGGACTTCCTTTAGTATTCATCAACAAATCATTAGTGCTTGCCTTAGTGGGGACTTTAGTTTTACAAGGCATTGCCGAAATAGCTCGAAATTTGCTGGTATGTTTGCCGGCTAAGAAAGGAGTTAACTAATGGAATACCTTTCTTTATTGATGTTTATTTGTATTTGCGTGGTGTTATTGTTCGGTTATCCGGTTGCTTTAACATTAGCAGGAACGTCATTACTTTTTGCAGGCATAGCAACTTTTTTTGGCGCTTTTGAACCAACATTTATGAGTACGCTGCCGAGTCGAATATATGGCATTGTGAATAATCAAACCTTACTTGCGGTGCCATTATTTGTGTTTATGGGCAATGTTCTTGAGAAAGCTAAAATAGCTGAGAACTTACTTGTGTCGATGGCACAGTTATTTGGTCAGTTTCGAGGTGGCTTAGCTATTTCAGTGACTATCGTTGGTATGTTGTTAGCCGCAAGTACCGGTATTGTTGGCGCAACAGTTGTTACTATGGGCTTATTGTCTTTACCGACAATGTTAAAAAACGGATACGATAGAGCATTTTCGTCAGGCCTTATTTGTGCAACTGGTACGCTTGGGCAAATTATTCCACCTTCGATCGCCTTAGTACTTTTAGGTGATGTTCTTTCAAATTCATATCAACGTGCACAGCTTGATATGGGTAACTTCAGCCCAGAAACCATTAGCGTTGGAGACCTATTTGCTGGCGCGGTGATCCCTGGCTTAATGTTAGTTGCTTTCTACATTATCTATTGCATTGTTATTACCTTTATTAAACCAGAAAAAGTAGCCAATAAAGACGAAGTAGAAACTAGCTTTCAATTATCGGTATTTATTCAGGCCTTATTACCACCGGTTATTTTAGTCAGTTTAGTACTTGGTTCTATATTACTTGGCTTTGCTACACCAACCGAAGCTGCTGGAGTAGGGGCCTTTGGCGCTTTAGTTCTTGCTAAATTAAATGGTCAATTGAACTTAGACAATTTACGTGCGGTTATGACCAGCACTACTAAAGTGACCTCAATGGTTTTTCTTATACTCATTGGTGCAAGCATATTCTCTTTGGTATTTAGAGGGCTTGGCGGTGAAGAATTAATTAAGCATTTCTTTATTGAATTACCAGGTGGGGTAATTACGGCAACGCTTATAGTTATGTTGGTAATATTCTTACTTGGCTTTATTTTAGATTTTATTGAAATTACCTTTGTTGTGGTGCCTATTGTAGCTCCTATATTATTTATTATGGGCGTTGACCCACTATGGCTTGGTATTATGATAGCGATTAATTTACAAACATCTTTCTTAACCCCACCATTTGGTTTTGCCCTATTTTACTTGCGTGGTGTGGCCGATAAAATTATTAAAACTAGTGAGATTTATAAGGGTGTTATGCCATTTATCGCATTACAATTACTATTAATGGTGGTTTTATCTATTTGGCCTGAGCTGGTAACATGGCTACCTGATAAAATTTATGGTTAAATAACTACCTAATAAAAATAATATATTTACTTAACAATGGCTTAAATCGATGAATAAAATAATAAAAATACTGATTTTATCTATTTCAATACCGTTTTTTCTTAGCGCTTGTAAAGAGGCTCCAGAAAAAACTATTGATGAAAGTGCGCAGTTTAAACAGAACTTTTTTTGGAAAATGGTTACTTCATGGCCGAAAAATTTTCCTGGCTTAGGCGCTGCACCGGAAAAATTTGCTACTCAAGTTGAAGCAATGAGTGGTGGCCGCTTAACGATAAAAGTTTACGGTGCTGGCGAGCTAGTTCCTGGCTTTGAAGTGTTTGACAGCGTATCGTCTGGGGCTGTTGAAATGGGGCACAGTGGCGCATACTACTGGCAAGGTAAGATGCCTGCAGCTCCTTTCTTTACCGCAGTACCTTTTGGTATGAATGCTCAAGAAACTAATGCATGGTTACACTATGGCGGAGGTCTAGAGCTTTGGCAGGAGCTTTATAAACCATTTGGTATTATCCCCGTAGCTGGTGGTAACTCAGGTGTACAGTTTGCAGGTTGGTTTAACAAAGAAATCAATAGCCTAGAAGATCTTAAAGGACTTCGCATGCGCATTGGTGGTATTGGCGGTGATGTGTTTAATCGCGTTGGCGGTATGGCATTACAAATACCAGGTGGAGAGATTTTTTCAGCGCTACAAGGTGGCCTTATTGATGCATCTGAGTGGGTTGGTCCATACAATGATTTAGCTTTTGGTTTTTATAAAACCAGTAAGTATTATTATTCTTCAGCATGGCAAGAGCCAACAGCTACTTTAGAGTTTTTGATTAATGAAAAAGCGTTTAATGCTCTGCCGGAAGATTTGCAGCAAATCGTTCTTGTTGCCGCCCGTGCTGTTAATGACGATATGTTAAGTGAATATACTGCTCGTAATAGTTCAGCGCTTAATACCTTAGTGGAAGAACATGGCGTACAAGTTCGCACTTTCCCTGAGCCAGTGATGCAAGCGTTAAAAGCTGAAAGTGTTAAGGTTATTAACTCTATGGCTGAAAATGACCCTACTTCAGCAAAAGTTTGGGCATCATACAAAGCATTCTATGATGATGTACGCGCCTATCATCAAATTACCGAAAACGCTTATATGGAAAATCGATAAATTACTAACTAGATAAACAAAAACTAGCTGCTCTGACCTCATTGGTAAGCAATAGAGGTTAGAATAGCGCCATTAAAAGATAGAATACCGCTAAGTTGTCGATAATTTAGTGGCTTAATTAACAAAAAAGTAAGGTTTTAATATGGTTATCAAACCAAAGATCCGTGGTTTTATTTGTACTAATGCACACCCAACAGGCTGTGAAGCTCATGTAAACGAGCAAATTGCTTATGTTAAATCACAACCACAAGCCGATGCTAAACCAAAAAATGTTTTAGTTATTGGTGCTTCAACTGGTTACGGTTTAGCTTCACGTATCACTGCTACTTTTGGCAGCGGTGCACAAACTCTTGGTGTGTTTTTTGAAAAAGAACCTTCAGAAAAACGTACTGGCTCTGCAGGTTGGTATAACACAGCGGCATTTCAAAAAGCTGCAGATGAAGCGGGTATTTATTCGAAAAACATCAATGGTGATGCTTTCTCAAATGAAATCAAAGCCAAAGCGATTGAAACCATCAAAGCAGATCTTGGTCAAATTGATTTAGTTGTTTACTCTTTAGCATCTCCACGTCGAACTGATCCAAATACTGGTGAAGTTTACGCATCTGCGCTTAAACCAATTGGTAACGGTTTCTCAACTAAGAGTTTAAACACTTCTAAGCGTGAAATTGAAGAAGTTGCTGTTGAAGCCGCTACTGAAGAAGAAATCGCTGGCACCATCAAAGTTATGGGCGGCGAAGATTGGGAATTATGGATGAATGCTTTAGCTGAAGCTGGTGTTCTTGCTCAAGGTTGTAAAACAGTTGCCTATACTTATATCGGTAAAAAGTTAACTTGGCCATTATACGGTAAAGCGACAATCGGCCGTGCTAAAGAAGACTTAGATCGCGCCGCAACAGAAATTCGTAAAGTAACGAGTGATTTAAATGGTGAAGCCTTTGTTACTTCATTAAATGCTGTTGTTACGCAAGCAAGTTCTGCTATTCCAATTATGCCTTTATATATCTCAAGTATGTTTAAAGTGATGAAAGGCGATGGTACTTATGAAGGGCCAATCCAACAGATCCAAGGCTTATTCCGCGACAACTTATACTCTACTGAACGTTCTTTAGATGAGCATAATCGTATCATGCAAAACTTAAAAGAATTAGATGATTCTGTACAAGACCGTGTTACTGATTTATGGGAAAAAGTTACTACTGAAACCATTGATGAGTTAACCGATTATGTTGGTTACCATAACGAGTTTTTACGCTTGTTTGGTTTTAGCGTTGATGGTGTCGATTATGATGCCGAAGTTAGCCCTCTAGCGACTATTAACAACTTAGTTACATAAAACTAAGCTTTATCTAATACATTAGTCTAAAGCTTATGTTTCTATAGGCTTTAGACTAAATTTCTCTCCCCATCTTACAAAGTTGTTACACTTTTAAGCCTTCTTTACTCCTTGTTTTTATTGCCTTTTATTTACGGTGATTGATGCAAACAGATATTTTTATCAGAATTGTTATTAAATGTTACTCATAACGTAGAAATTGGTAAGGGTATTATGTTAAAATTCGCGCCAGAAAATTATTCAACCTTAAATCCTAGGTATAAATATGTGTGTTTTGCGTATTTATAAATCTTAGGTAAACACTGGATCATTAACCGCTCAATTGAAGTTTTTGGTTTGTAATACTCCCATCAAAGTAGCGCAAGTGTGTATGATTACAATAAAAAAAGGTCTGGATGTTCCTGTTAAAGGTGCTCCCCAGCAAGTAATCCATGATGGTTCGACCATCAAAACCGTAGCAACGCTAGGTGAAGAGTTTGTGGGAATGCGTCCTACCATGTTTGTAAAAGCAGGTGATCGCGTTAAAAAAGGTCAGGCACTTTTTGAAGACAAAAAGAATCCTGGCGTTAAATTCACAGCCTCTGCAGCCGGTATTGTTAAAGAAATTAACCGTGGTGAAAAGCGTGTTTTACAATCTGTAGTTATCGAAATCGATGGCACGGAAGAAGAAACATTCAACGCTTATTCAGCTGAGCAATTAGCATCATTATCTCGTGATGATGTTGAGTCTAACCTTGTTAACTCAGGTTTATGGACTGCTCTAAGAACTCGCCCATACAGTAAGTCACCTGAATTAGGTAGCGAAGCCGCTCACATTTTTGTAAGCGCTATGGATACTAATCCATTATCAGCGAACCCTGAAGTTATTATTGGTGAACAAAGTGAAGCATTTAAAAACGGCCTAGCTGTTCTTGCTAAACTTACTACTGGTAACGTATTTGTGTCAAAAGCACCAGGAGCTAATATCCCTGTTGCTGATAACGTACAAGTAAATGAATTTGCTGGTAAGCACCCTGCGGGTCTTGTTGGTACTCACATTCATTTCTTAGCGCCAGTATCGCTAACTAACATTGTATGGCACATCGGTTACCAAGACGTTATTGCTGTAGGTACTTTATTTACTACTGGTAAGCTAGATACAACTCGAGTTGTTTCTGTTGCCGGTCCTGCTGTAAATAACCCGCGTTTAGTTCGTACTATCTTAGGTGCAAGCACTGATGAGTTAGTTGCTAATGAATTAACTGACGGTGAAGTTCGTGTTATTTCTGGTTCACCTTTATTAGGTTCTACTGCGAAAATGGTTCATGCCTACTTAGGTCGTTTCCATACTCAAGTAACAGCGTTACTTGAAGGTCGTGAGAAAGAATTTATTGGTTACATGATGCCAGGTGCAAACAAATTCTCTGTTACTCGTGCTTACTTATCGCACTTTTTCCGTAACAAAGTATTTAACATGACCACTACAACTAATGGTAGTTCACGTGCAATGGTACCAATTGGTAACTACGAGCGCGTTATGCCTTTAGATATATTACCTACCTTATTATTACGTGACTTATGTGCTGGCGATACAGACGGCGCACAATTATTAGGTGCATTAGAGCTAGACGAAGAAGATTTAGCACTTTGTACTTTCGTATGTCCAGGTAAATATGATTACGGCGTTCTCCTTCGTGATTGCCTAACGACTATTGAGAAGGAAGGTTAGACATGGGCTTGAAAAAGTTTATTGAAGATATCGAGCCGCATTTTGAGAAAGGCGGCAAGCACGAGAAATGGTTCGCATTATACGAAGCCATTGCTACGGGCTTATTTACTCCTGGTTACGTAACTAAGGGTAAAACTCACATCCGTGACAGTATTGATCTTAAACGTATTATGATCACTGTTTGGTTAGCTGTATTCCCAGCTATGTTCTTTGGTATGTACAACATTGGTTACCAAGCCGTTGATGCATTATCAGCAGGCTACGCGTTAGCTGATTCTTGGCAGGTTGGTTTATTCCATATGGTTGGTGGCGAATTAACTACTGATTCTGGTTGGTTTAGCATGATGCTCTACGGTGCATTCTTCTTCCTACCTATCTACGCAACAGTATTTATTGTTGGTGGTTTCTGGGAAGTGCTATTCGCTGCTGTACGTAAGCATGAAGTGAACGAAGGTTTCTTCGTATCATCGATTCTTTTTGCTCTTATCTTGCCTGCTACTATTCCTTTATGGCAAGCAGCCTTAGGTATTACTTTCGGTATCGTAATTGCAAAAGAAATTTTTGGTGGTACAGGTAAGAACTTCTTAAACCCGGCATTAGCTGGTCGTGCATTCTTATTCTTCGCATACCCTGCAGAAATCTCAGGTGATGCAGTATGGGTTGCTGTTGATGGTTTCTCTGGTGCTACTGCTTTGAGTGCTGCACTTGCTGGTAACGTTGATTACGCAATGAACGCTGCATGGTGGGATGCTTTCTGGGGCTTTGTTCCTGGTTCTGTTGGTGAAGTTTCAACTTTTGCTATCTTGTTAGGTGGTGCTTATATCCTTTATAAAGGCATTGCATCATGGCGCATCGTGTTAGGTGTGTTTGGTGGTATGGTTGCAACATCTTTCTTATTCAATGCAATTGGCAGCGACACAAATATGATGTTTGCTATGCCTTGGTACTGGCACTTAGTTGTTGGTGGCTTTGCATTCGGTATGATCTTTATGGCGACTGACCCTGTGTCTGCATCATTTACGAATACTGGTAAGTACTTCTTCGGCGCATTAATCGGCCTTATGGTAGTTCTTGTTCGTGTTGTTAACCCTGCTTTCCCTGAAGGTATGATGTTAGCAATTTTATTTGCCAACCTGTTTGCTCCACTATTTGATTATTTCGTAGTTAAGTCAAACATCAAACGGAGGCTTGCTCGTAATGTCTAGTAATAAAGAAACATTTGGCAAAACGCTTGGGTTCGTTGTTGTTGTATGTTTAGTCTGTGCTGCACTTGTATCTGTTTCAGCAGTACAATTAAAGCCACTACAAACAGCAAACAAGTTACTCGATAAGCAAACTAAAATCTTAGAAGCTGCTGGTTTATTAGAAATTGGCGCTAAAGACGGTATCGTTCCTACTTACAATAAGTTTGTAGAAGCTAAAATGATCGACTTAGCAACGGGTCAGTACATTGACGGTAACCCTGATATGTTTGATGAGCGTCGCGATGCTCGTGACCCTGCTAAATCAGTTAAACCAGAAAATGATATTGCTGGTATTAACCGTCAAGCTAAAACTGCTGTTGTGTACTTTGTACGTAACGGTGCAGGTGAAGTTGATACTGTTATCTTACCTATCGTTGGTTCTGGTTTATGGGACTTAATGTATGGTTTCATCGGTTTAGAAGCTGATTTGAATACAGTTAAAAGTGTTGTTTACTCTGATCATAAGGAAACTCCTGGACTAGGTGCTGAAGTACTTAACCCTAAGTGGAAAGCTTTATGGCCAGGTAAGAAAATGTTTAACGAGCAAGGTGATATCGCTATTGCAATCGTTAAAGGCGGCGCTAAAGCAGGTGATGTTCACGGTGTTGACGCATTATCTGGTGCTACATTAACCAGTAATGGTGTTGAGCGCACGATTCATTTTTGGTTAGGTGACGAAGGTTACGGCCCGTTCATCAAAGCTACTCGCGCAAAGGAGCTTAACTAATGAGTGATAATTCAGCTAAAAAGGTATTAACGCAACCTATCGTTGATAATAACCCGATTGCATTACAAGTACTTGGTATTTGTTCTGCACTAGCGGTTACTAGTTCAATGGCAAATGCTTTAGTAATGACGATAGCGGTTGTATTAGTTACAGCGTTTTCGAACTTATTTATTTCGATTATTCGTAATCACATTCCATCTAGTGTTCGTATTATCGTACAAATGGCAATCATTGCATCTTTAGTTATCGTGGTAGACCAAGTGTTAAAAGCTTTCTCTTACCAGTTATCAAAAGAGCTTTCTGTATTCGTTGGCCTAATCATTACTAACTGTATTGTTATGGGCCGTGCTGAAGCATTTGCAATGAAAGAAAAGCCTGTAGTTAGTTTTATGGATGGTATTGGTAATGGTTTAGGTTACGGCGCAATCTTAATTGTTGTTGCATTTTTCCGTGAGCTATTCGGTTTTGGTACATTATTTGGTATCGAAATACTACCTCTTATCCAAAACGATGGTTGGTACCAAGCGAATGGTCTTCTAGTATTACCGTTCAGTTCATTCTTTATTATTGGTTTAGTTATCTGGGCTATTCGCCAGTGGAAACCAGAACAAGTAGAGAAGGATTAGGAAGTCATGGAACATTATATTAGTTTATTCGTAAAAACGATTTTCATTGAGAATATCGCACTAAGCTTCTTCTTAGGTATGTGTACATTCTTAGCGGTATCTAAAAAAGTAGATACAGCTATCGGCCTTGGTGTTGCAGTAGTTGTTGTATTAGGTATTGCAGTACCGGCTAACCAAGTGATTTATCAATTGGTATTAGCGCCAGGTGCACTTGATAGTGTTATGGGCATTACAGACCCTGCACAATCAATCGATTTAAGTTTCCTTTCTTTTATTACTTTTATCGGTGTTATTGCCGCATTAGTACAAATACTAGAAATGGTTCTTGATAAGTTCTTCCCAGCTTTATACCAAGCTTTAGGTATCTTCTTACCATTGATCACAGTTAACTGTGCAATCTTTGGTGCGGTATCTTTCATGGTAGCTAAAAACTTAACTCTTGGTGAGTCAGTAGTTTACGGTATCGGTTCAGGTATTGGTTGGGCGTTAGCAATTGTTTTACTTGCGGGTATCCGTGAGAAAATGAAGTATTCTGACGTACCAGAAGGCTTGAAAGGTTTAGGTATTACGTTTATTACTGCAGGATTGATGGCATTTGGCTTTCTTTCTTTCGGTGGTATCTCGTTATAAAGTTAATGTGCACTAAGGGTTTAGCCCTTAGTGCAGAAGTATAAAGGAAAATACTATGCAAGAGATTATTCTAGGCGTAGGCATGTTCACCGCAATCGTTGTTGCTTTAGTATTAGTGATTTTATTCGCTAAATCTAAATTAGTAGCCGATGGTGACGTGACAATTTCAATTAACGGCGATCCAGAGAAAGCCGTTACTACTGCCGCTGGCGGTAAATTACTTGGTGCATTAGCTGACCAAGGTATTTTCATTCCATCTGCCTGTGGTGGCGGTGGTACTTGTGGCCAATGTCGTGTTGAAGTTCACTCAGGTGGCGGCGACATTCTTCCTACAGAAGAAGGTCACATCACTAAGCGTGAAGCGAAAGAAGGTTGTCGTTTAGCATGTCAAGTTGCTGTTAAGCAAGACATGGAAATTGAAGTAGAAGATGAAATCTTCGGTGTTCAACAATGGGAATGTGAAGTTATCTCTAACGATAACAAAGCAACCTTCATTAAAGAGCTTAAGCTTAAAATACCAAATGGCGAATCTGTACCTTTCCGTGCTGGTGGTTACATTCAAATTGAAGCGCCTGCGCATCACGTTAAATACAAAGATTTCGATATTGACGAGCAGTACCGTGGCGACTGGAACCATTTTGGTTTCTTCGATGTAGAGTCTAAAGTTGAAGAAGACACATTACGTGCTTACTCAATGGCAAACTACCCTGAAGAAGAAGGCATTATCATGCTTAACGTGCGTATTGCTACGCCGCCTCCAGGACGTTTACACTTACCAGCTGGTAAAATGTCTTCATTCATCTTTAGCCTTAAGCCAGGTGATAAAGTTACGATTTCTGGTCCATTTGGTGAGTTCTTCGCTAAAGAAACTGATAATGAAATGGTATTCATCGGTGGTGGTGCTGGTATGGCGCCAATGCGTTCTCACATTTTCGACCAACTTAAGCGTCTTAAATCTAAGCGTAAGATGAGCTTCTGGTACGGTGCACGTTCTAAACGTGAAATGTTCTACGAAGATGATTACAACGGCTTAGCGGCTGATAACGACAACTTCGAGTGGCATGTAGCACTTTCAGATCCACAACCAGAAGATAACTGGGAAGGTATGACTGGTTTCATTCATAACGTATTGTATGAAAACTACCTGAAAGATCATGAAGCACCAGAAGATTGTGAATACTACATGTGTGGTCCACCTATGATGAACGCTGCTGTTATTGGTATGCTGAAAGACCTAGGTGTAGAAGATGAAAACATCTTACTAGATGACTTCGGTGGCTAAAATTTGACGCTTAACTTGATTATCGCCACCATTTCGGCGTTGGTAGTACTCACTTACAATAGTAAGCTCCGTGCTACCGCCTTGAAATAGAGACGATACTCAGCGTTAATCATTCAAATTTATGTATATAGCTATTATATGCATATAAAACAAAAGACGACTTAGGTCGTCTTTTTTGTTTTTGGAATATTTATATAATCCTTTGATGAAAACCTCTATTCGTCGTCCCCGCGAAGGCGGGGATCCAATAATTACCAATAAATTATTTCAAGATCTCTGACACCTTGAATACTTTAGTTTATAATGCGCGTGATTTTTCAACAGGTGTGTATTTATGATTGCTAAGCTTTTTAAAAGTATTGTTATTCTTTGTGCGTTAACATTAACCTTTTCCTGTTCCGAGGCTGAACAAGCAAGCGTTAATGAGCTAAAAGAACTGCAACTTACTGGTTATACTATGGGGCCGATTGTTTACACGGTAAAATTAGTTGCCAGTGAAAGTACAGTTGAACAACAAAAATTAGCTAAACAAGTTGATGATTTATTAATTAAAATTAATGCGCAAATGTCGACTTATGATAAACAGTCAGAGCTATCTCTATTTAATCAATACACAGGCAGTGAACCACGCAAAACATCTGTGGAACTAGCGCAAGTACTTAATGAGTCCATAAGGTTAGCTAAACTTACCAATGGGGCATTAGATGTTACTGTAGGGCCGCTAGTTAATTTATGGAGTTTTGGCCCAGAAAATCGTGCCGAGCAAGTTCCTAGTACTGAATTGATTACTCAAACTAAGCAGCATATTGGCATCAATAAAATAGCGCTAGCCGATGGCATGTTGTCAAAGTCTGATGCCAAAGTTTATGTTGATTTATCTGCTATTGCGAAAGGCTTCGCTGTCGATAAAGTCGCAGAGCTATTAGAAAATAATGGTTACCATGACTATCTTGTTGATATTGGTGGTGAAATGCGTCTTAAAGGTAAAAAAACAAATGGCCAGCAATGGCGTATTGCTGTTGAAAAACCTATTGCTGGCGAAAGAGCTGTGCAAAAGGTTATAATACCAGGAGATAACGCCGTTGCCACATCGGGTGATTATCGAAATTATTTTGAAGAGAATGGCGTTCGTTATTCTCATACTATAGATCCTGAGACCGGTTGGCCTATTAGTCATAAGCTTGTTTCAGTAACTGTAGTGCACCCGTCTTCAATGATTGCCGATGGTTTAGCCACTGCGATTGAAGTTATGGGACCAAACAAAGGCTTTGAGTTTGCTAAAGCAAATAACTTCGCCGTTTATTTAATTAGTAAATCCGAGAATGGATTTATTGAACGTAGTACAGACCAATTCAAGCAATTGATTGCTAAATAGTCTTTTTAAAGAGTAAGTTATGAATATTTTTATTTTAACCTTTGGTTTTTTCATCGTTATGTTTATCGCGATGGGAGTAGGTTATATTATCCAGCAAAAAACATTAGCAGGCAGCTGTGGCGGTTTAGGTAGCATAGGTATTGAAAAGGCATGTAACTGCGATAACCCTTGTGAAAAGCGCAAAGAGCGTGAGCGTAAAGCAGCATTAAAAGAAAACTCTATCGATATTAAGAACATTTAATAGCAAGTTAGTCAATTAACTTGCTATTACTTTACCGATTGATGATTTGATATTAGATGACGGGGGCTATATTGCCCCCGTTTTTATTATTATTTTTTGGCTGGTGGAAATTGGCTAAGGATACTGGCAACTAGCTCATTAATTTTTTGTGTTTTTTCCTGCGGACTAATAGTTTGCTCTGCTTCAAAACCATCATAACCGCGCCATATTAATTTATCTTGTTGGTAAATATCTATGGTAATTTGTGTGTAAACATTAAAATTACTATCCAGTGGTATTGTTGTCCCTAAACCAACACCTGTTGAAGAGCTACCACTTCGATTACTTCCACCTATGCCAATACTAAAAGACGATTTCTTTTCTCGTTGTTCTAATACTGTGTAATAACTTATTTGCATAGCTGCATCACTGCTGGCTTTATTAATAGCCTTTTTATCTAACTCAGCTTCTATTGCAGCAACGATCCTATCTGCAGTAAGTTGATCAACTTCTGCATTTTTTTCTTTAGTCGCTACCATTTGATAAGACGATAATTGCTTAAAATTAGTTTCGGGATCGTAATCGACAGTAACACTGGTACTTGTACAAGCGTTTGCTGTAACTGTAATTGTAAGCACTAAAAGGATATGTTTTATTGTTTTCATAAAAGCCTCTGTTTATTTACTCTAGTTAAATATATAGCTCATTAATCTCTAAACGCTATATCTAGATGCAACTTATCTCGCTCTGAAAAGACATTAATTTTTCCTCTATTTATATTTATTTCAGCAGTAGTGTTGATAAAGCAGGGCTTTTTAAATTGCGCTTTAACATAAGAGGGTTCTATATTGGTTTTAGCTATAGCTGCATTGAGTAAATACATGCCATGAGCGATGGGCTTAGGGAAGCCAAACAGCTTGGCCATGAAAGTATTTATGTGGATAGGATTAAAATCACCAGAAGCCTTACAGTAGTTAATTATTTTAGCTTGCTTGATTACTTCTAATAACTCGCCGGTAAAATTATATTTCTGCTGTGACTTTACACTTCTTGTTGCTGCTTTTGTTTTTATTTTTTTCAGCATTATATTGTTGTTAATTAACGACAAAATTTCATTTTGATAAATACTGGTTTCGATATGAATTAGCTTGCCACGTTGATCATTTATATTTTGTTTAAGTTCAATTTTTATTGAAATTGGAGCCGAATAGTTGATTGCTTGATGCTCAATAAATTCACTGCTTAAATGAATTAAACCTAAAGGGGAGTATGCAAAGCGTTTATCAGCAAACATTTTTATAAGATAAGGGAAAGCAGCAATAAAAGCATAACTAGGAGGTAACTTTTGCGACTTGTTAAGAGCAAATAATTGCCGAAAAGCCTTTACCTTCTTTGGGGAAATAACAATAGCATGGTTGTATTGCTCGAAACACGCGATTGGACTTTTTTGTGTGCGCTTAAAAAGTAACTTTAAATAACTAAACAAACTATATGCCTTATTGACTAACTAATTTATTATCAGTAACCTGCGTGGTTAATATAATGTTAATATTTATTGGCTTTAATTTCTTGAAAAAAGCTAATATTGATTAATACTTATTTAAATAAAAAACAATATCGTTACAGATACTTAACTTACGCTAACTCATCAAAAGTAATACTCATAAAAGGACAGTGTTGTATGAGAACATTATCAAAAAGTTTAATCGCATTAGTTTCATGTGCCATGGTGCAAGGTACCGTACAAGCCGAGGAATGGCAATTTGAATTTACCCCTTATATTTGGGCTGCTGCGAATGAAGGTAGCTCGGGTCCTATTCTTACACTAGCTGATGGTACAGAGGTACCTTTAGATGCTCCGGTTGATATTAGCTTTGGTGATTTAGCGGAAAAATTAGATTTTGGTACCATGTTTAATTTTTCAGCGACTAAAGGCAAATGGTTGGCGTATTCTGAAATTACCGTATTAAATGTTCCTGAAACTAAGATTGCGAGCGCAACAACTCCAACTAGGTTTGGTGATATTAATACTGATATAAATATAGAAATTGGCGGTGAGATTGTAGATTTAGCCGTTGGTTATCAATTAATGGCTCGTGATAATTTTGATCTTTATGGTTATGTTGGAGCTCGATACTTTAATTTAGAAGTTACGTTAGATTTAGACTCAGGTGACTCAGTTATATTAAATGCAAGTGGCACAACAGGTGATGAATTTATTGATCCATTAGTAGGCTTACATGGTAAATGGCGTATTAACGATACTTTCACGTTACAAGGGCGTGTTGAAGTAGGCGGTTTTGACGATCAACCAAGTGAAAACACTTTAGTTAACGTAACTCTTGATCATAAACTTAATGATAAATGGTCACTTAAATACTTTTATCGTGTAATGAATATTGATTATCAAGACAATGGTTTTATTTATGATATGGAAGTAACTGGACCAGGTATTGGTGCAAGCTATATTTTCTAAGATATCTATAAATAGCTATTAAATTTAACACCCTCTTGGGTGTTTTTTTATGTGCAGCGAATGAACTCGGTTACATCTAGAAACCTCTGGTTTCCTCTCTTAACATATGCAATAAAATCATAACCTTATTGCGCCTAAATCATTTGTACAATGGTACAAATGAGCATATTCTGCAAACATTGAAATTTATAGCTAAATCTAGCTCCCAAATTATTACTATGTATGTAGGTATTCACATGAATAAAGTAACTTTAATCACAGGTGCAGCTGTTGCATCACTCGCTTTACTAAGCAACTCTTCTTATGCTGATGAAGTTGCTGTAGAAAAAACTTCTTCAACAAATACTGTTGTTGAAGAAACTGCTGTTGCAGCTTCAGCTGACGAATGGTCATTTGAATTTACTCCATACATTTGGGGTGCAAGAAACCACGGTAACTCAGGTGTCGGACAAGATAAAAATGGCCCAGGTGTTGGCCATGTAGATATCGATTTTGGTACGTTAATGGATCATTTAGATTTCGGTACTATGGGTAACTTTACTGCGACTAAAGATGATATTTTAATGTATTCAGAAGTTACTTACCTAGTAGCATCTGATGATTACCGAGTAACAGGTCCTCGTGGTAATTTAAGCACAACCGTTGCAATTGATATTGATGGTTATGTTGTTGACCTTGGTGCTGGTTACCGTTTAGTTGAACAAGATAAGTTTGAACTTTACGGTTACGGTGGTGTGCGTTTCATGGAAGTTATGGTTGATCTTGGTCCGGTAAGTACTGGTGATGACTGGGTTGAACCACAAGTTGGTTTACACGCCAAATACACAATGAATGATACCTTTGCACTTCAAGGTCGTGTTGAAGCAGGTGGCTTTGGTGTTGGCTCTGAAGAGTCTTACATGGCAAACCTTACGCTAAATCACAAAATAAACGATAAGTGGGCACTTAAATACTTCTACCGTTATATGAAAGTTGATTATGCTGATAATGACTTTGTATATGACTTAGAAATCACTGGTCCTGGTGCTGGTGTTAGCTACAAGTTTTAATTTAACTATGTAGATAAATCTTAAATAGCGCTGTAAAGCGCTATTTTTTTGTCTAAAATTCTATTCCCGTTACTAGCCTTTCTATTTTTATTATATTAAACTGTTTTTATATACAGTGTTTGGTTTGGTGATGATTTTATGCGAAAAATAATTCATATAGATATGGACTGTTATTTCGCAGCTGTAGAAATGCGAGATAATCCAGCACTTAACAATATACCTATCGCAATCGCAGGGCGCAGTGCAAGAAGTGTAGTTTCTACGTGTAACTACTTAGCTCGTGAGTATGGGGTTCGCTCTGCAATGTCAGTTACTCAAGCGCTAAAACTTTGCCCTCATCTTGAGCTTGTGCCCGGACGGATGAGTGTTTACAAAGAAATATCAGCCCACATCCGAGAAATATTTTCCCGCTATACTAATTTAATTGAACCTCTGTCTTTAGATGAGGCATACCTAGATGTAACTGATTGTCAGTTATACCAAGGCAGTGCTACTTTGATTGCTGAAAAAATACGATTCGATATTTTTAAAGAGCTTAACCTTACCGCTTCTGCAGGAGTTGCACCAAATAAATTTTTAGCCAAAATTGCATCTGATGAAAATAAGCCTAATGGCCAATGTGTGGTTTCGCCAAATAAAGTTACCGATTTTATTGAGCATATGCCATTAAAAAAAATCCCAGGTGTTGGTCCAAAAACTCTAGAGAAACTAAAAGCACATGGTTTTTTTACTTGCGCTGATGTGCGTGCCAGTACAATAGATAAAATGGTGCAGTTAATGGGTAAATTTGGCGCTGTAATTTACACCCGAAGCTTTGGTGAAGATAACCGTAAAGTAGAGCCGAGTAGGATCCGTAAATCATTAGCGATAGAGACCACATTAGCTGAGGATATTAGCAAAAATCAGTTAGATGGCTGTCTTGATGTAATACAAACTTTATTGCCTAAATTTAATCAACGATTAGAAAAAATCTCAGATTTAGCCATTGTTCGCCAAGGGGTTAAAATTAAGTTTTCAGATTTTAGCCAAACTACAGTTGAGCAAAAAAGTGATAGCTTTGATACAGGTTTAATTAAGCATTTAGTTGAGCAGGCTCTACAAAGGGGCGAAGGAAAACGAGTGCGTTTAATTGGTTTAACCTTAGGTTTTAAACCAAAGCAGGCTGCTGATGAGCACGTCAGCCAATTATCTTTTTCTCTATAAGAATAAATAAACTACTGCTCTTGCTGGTAATTTAATTAGTTATATATCATATTATTAACAATCAATAACTTATAAAAAAGATAAATTATGAAAAAACTATTACTACTCTCCATGCTCCTTATAACTACTGGCATTAAGGTTAACGCCGCCCAAGATTTTTCTAAGGCCGAAATTAAAGCCAAACAAGTCTCCGGTGATGTATACATGTTAGAAGGCCCTGGTGGTAATATTGGCGTGCTAGCAACCGATGAAGGCTTATTACTGGTTGATGATAAATTTGCACCATTAGCGACAAAAATAGAACAAGCTATGACGTCTATCAAATCAGCTCCGTTAAAGTATGTTGTCAATACTCATTACCATGGTGACCACACAGGCAGTAATGCCCATTTCGCTAAGCATGCGCCAATATTTGCCCATAGCAATGTACGTAAACGTGTTGAACAAGATAACAAAAAGTCGGGCGCTGACTTACCTGTAGTTACTTATGAGCAAGGAGTAACGATTCATTTGGCCAATGAAAAAATCCAATTATTGCATTTGCCAAGTGGCCATACCGATGGTGATAGCGTTGTTTATTTCAAGCAAGCTAACGTGATTCATATGGGAGATTTATTCTTTCAAGGTCGTTTCCCTTACATTGATTTAAAAGCAGGCGGTACGGTTAAAGGTTATTTAGCAAATATTAAAAAAGTAGCGAGTAGCTACCCTAAAGACATCAAAATTATTCCTGGCCATGGTGTGTTAACTGATATGGCAGGTTTAGCTGAGTTTATTGCTATGATTGAGTATTCGGTAGAGCATATCGAAAAAGCAATTAAAGCGGGAAATAGCGATGAGCAAATTTTAAAAGCAGGTATTGGTGACAAATATAAATCATGGTCGTGGAACTTTATTACCGAAGAACGTTGGATAAAAACCTTAACTGCTGATTTAAGAAAGTAAGTATTGCATCGACATCTAGAATAAACAAAGCCAGATTATAAATCTGGCTTTTTTGAATTTGAAAGCTGAGTTTAAAAGAACTGCAAAAGATCGTTAACGTTATCTACTGCAATAATTTTTACCTTTGAATTGCTTTGCTTAGTAGGGGCGTTTGCTCTTGGTACTATTATGGTATCAAAGCCATTGCGTGCGGCTTCTTTTATTCGCTCTTGTCCCATAGGTACGGCTCGAATTTCACCTCCTAAACCTATTTCACCTAATGCAATTGTTGTTGCCGGTAAGGTCACATTTCTAAATGATGACAAAATAGCTAAAACCATAGGTAAGTCGCTACCGGTTTCATCATTTAATTTTAAACCACCAACAACATTGATATAGATATCTTGGTCGCTAATAGTAATGTTCATGCGCTTATTGATCACAGCAAGTAACATGGAAAGTCGGCGGGGATCAACGCCAACAACTGCTCGCTGTGGCTGCTCAGCCATACTTGTATCGACTAATGCTTGCATATTTACTAGCAGAGTTCGGCCTCCCTCATAAGAGGCATAAGCGATGTTTCCTGAAGCTTCTATAGATAGTTGTAAAAATATTGCCGAAGGATTAGTGACTGACTTCATGCCGTTTGCCATCATGGCAAAGGTGCCTATTTCTTCGGCACTACCAAATCGGTTTTTTAAAGCTCGCAGGGTACGGTATTTACTGTCTGATTCACGGCTTAGCTTTAAAGTACAATCGCCAATATGGGATAAGGTTTGCGGGCCAGCTACTGCACCTGATTTTGATTCGTGCACAACTAAAATTAAAGTTAAACCATGCTCTTTTGCTGTACGGTTTAAGTAGGCAGCTGACTCTCTTACCTGAGTAACATTACCTGGGGAGCCATCAATGCTTTCTAAAAACATGGTTTGGATTGAGTCAATAATGGCAAATTTATGGCCATGCTTTAACATGGTTTGACAAATTAATTCGATATTGCCAGAGGTCATAATATCAATGTTGGTTAAATCCAAACCAAGTCGTTCACCACGATCTTTGATTTGAATTTTACTTTCTTCGCCTGAAACATAAAGTGCAGGTGATGTTTTTGATAAGTTTGCCATTACTTCGATAAGTAAGGTTGATTTACCAGCACCTGGTGCTCCGGATAGCAACACCACTGAGCCTTGCACTAATCCATCACCTAATACTCTATCTAACTCAAGACTTCCGGTTTTAAAGCGAGTGAGTTTTTGCTCAGACACTGCCGATAATTTCTCAACGCCACTGTCTTGAACTGAATAGCCTTTATTTAATGTTGCTACCGCTTTATTAGTTGGCGCAGCTTCCTTAAATTCTTTTATAGTATTCCATTCTTTACATTCACTACATTGGCCCTGCCATCTAGAAAAGTCAGCGCCACAGTCGTTACAGATAAAAGTAATTTTAGATTTTGTTTTGGCCATAAAGAATTCTTACGAGTTATGTATGAATATACAGTATATTGTTGAGGCGATGATCTAGCAAGTAGATCATCTAATTTAATTAAATCAAGAAAGGATTTTATTTGCTATTACCGGTAATTATTTTAGCCAGTGTAGTAGGCAATCTAAACCTGAAAAATTAATACTCGATTGTGCTTGCTGCAGTACAACGGGTTTAGCTTTATAAGCAACGCCTAAATCGGCTACTGCCAGCATAGCTAAATCATTAGCACCGTCACCCATAGCAACCATTTGGCCTTGTGGTGTGAAAAACTCATCGGCTAATCTAAGTAAGGTATCTGCTTTAACTTGCGCATCCGTTATATCGCCGATGACCTTGCCTGTTAGTTTACCATCGATAATTTCTAAAACGTTTGCTTGTGTAGCATCAAGGTTAAGTTGCTCTTTTAATATTTGGGTGAAATAAGTAAAGCCACCCGATGCGACAGCTATTTTCCAATTGTTTTGATGCAATGTTTTTACTAATGTTTCTAAGCCTGGCATTAAAGGTAAGTTTTCACCTACAGAAGATAAGATGCTTTCAGGTGCATCTTTGAGTGTGCCCACTCGCTCGCGTAAACTTTCGGCAAAGTCTAATTCGCCTTGCATCGCTCGCTCTGTTACAGCACTTACTTGCTCGCCTACACCTGCAAGTTTAGCTATCTCGTCAATGCACTCAATTTCAATGGTAGTAGAGTCCATATCCATCACTAACAAACCTGGGGTCGATAATGAAGGGGCATCTTTTATTAAAGCCGCCTCAGTATTATTTTGTAGAGCAAAATCGTTTACTTGGGTTTTACATGCATCTAGATTTGTACACTCAACACTAAATCTAAGGCTTTGTTTACCCATTCTGTCTGTATGTTGAACTATGCCAGTTATCTGTGCTTGCATTGTTGTTGCTAACTCAACAAGTTGCTGCATAGAACAATCAGTAAATAATATCAGTTCAGTTGTGCTAGATAATTCTTGATTGGCTTGTTGTAGAGCAACAGTTTGCGTAGAAACTTCAATTTGTACAGGTAATTGCGTTAGGTAAGGGCTGAAATATTCGCCAATGCTAGAGTTTAAGTCATTCGCTGATAAGGTTTGAGAAGATGGCAACACAATAAATTCCTGCAGTAGTTTGAGCCAAAAAAAGGCTTGTTAGATCGCTTGTTAGATCAGATGTTAAAAAATTGATTCTATAATGGCAAATAACCCTCTATAGTGTATATAGATTTCAACGATTTTTTTTTCATATGACAGATCCAAACGAAATTTTATATCCGCAGGTTACTTCAATCTACAATAAGCTCTTACAAATTGGTGTTGGAGTTATTTTGTTATTTTTAATTTTGAACCTTTCGGTGATGAACGCGAGTGACAGTAAAGTACAACTTGAGGAGCACTTTAACGATGTCTCTGATGCTTTTGTTAGGCAAGCAGTCAATACCAGTAAAATTATCTTAGCAAGTAAGAATAAGCAACAGCAGCAACAGCTAATGCAAGGATTAACTGAATCTGATGCGGTTGCCGAGGCCTTGTTATATGACTCCAGTGGTCAACTTATTGCGCATTCAGAAAATTTTAGCTCAGTTAATGAGCTTTATGGTATTGCTCAAGGAAGTAAAGATACATCGAATGATTATGTTGCTTTTACTCATGAAATTAGAGACCAAGAGCTACAAGGTTATTTACGTTTAAATGTGGTTAGAGAAGTGCTCATCAAGCCACTTGAAAAACAGCTGTTTTCACAAAATGAGTTATTTAGGATCATGTTAATATTTGCTGTTGCCGCTGGCTTCTTACTTACTCGAGGATCTAGCCGATTTTCACGTCAAGGCCTAAGGCTTGCTAAGAAAAAATAACTGCTCAATATTTTGCTCAATCTTATCCGCTAAGATTTCTGCATTTTCACAACGTAATTTACAAAGCTGGGCAAAGATATTGAGTAGCATTAAAGGCGAGTTATCCTGTCCTTGATGTCCTGCAAGAGGCATCGCTGGTGCATCAGTTTCTAATAAAATACTTTCGACAGGGATTTTTTTGATTGCTTCTCGGGTTTTATTCGCCCGTTCATATGTGATTGTGCCGCCGATCCCTAACTTAAAGCCTAAATCAATATAGGCTTTAGCTTGTTGATAACTCCCTGAAAAAGCATGAATAACTCCGCCATTAGCTAATTTTTTTTGCTTTAATATAGGCACTATTAAATGATGGCTTTTACGATGATGAACAAGCACAGGCAAGTTAAATTGTTGTGCTAAGTCGAGTTGTAGATCAAAAAAATGGGTTTGCTTACCAATATCGGCAATGCCACCATCAATGCCAATCTCACCAAGTGCAATTAACTTTTGTTGGCATAAATGCTGCTCTAGTGTATCTAAATCTAAGTTGTTTGCCTTATTAATCCACCAAGGATGAAGCCCAAGGCAAGGGAATAGGCTAGGGGACGATTGGCAAGTTTGTAATAATCTTGGCCAAGACTTTGCGGTTATACCTGGTACGATAATACGGTGAATATTGGCGTTGTTGCATGCCTGTAGAAGCTCATTTCTACTTTGTTCAAATTCGATAAAGTCTATATGACAATGACTATCAGTGAACAGCACGGCAGTAAATGTTTTCTAAGAAAGGTAAATGTAAGCTAGTTAAATTTGGTATAAATTGGGGCTTATTAATCACGTTTATTCTGCCATGAATCGGAGTCTTTGATAAAATCGATTGTATAATAAATGAAGAAAACCGTCGTAAATATAAGCATTAAAAGTAAGCTTATGCCTTGTAATTTAGAGACTTGCATAAACTCATCAAAGTAGAATACGTAGTAGCTTATGGTTAGGGATAAAAACAGTGAAATAATACTGTAGAGAAAAAACTTTCCAAATTGTTCTGAAGCCATTTATACATCCATGTTCTAAAAGGTTGAGAATTCTAAAATTCTAAGTAATATTATTATTGTATAATATTTATCCAAACATGCCAGTTTAAATTTTATATTTGTACAATAATGTTTTTTAACCACAGTTCTCTTAATCGGAATTAACTCGCTTTATTAGTTTATATAAAGCGAGTTAATGTTTTTGGTGTTACATACGATCCATTACTTCAATACCCAGCAAATCAAGACCTTGCTGTAGTGTTTTAGCAATTAAAGTACAAAGCTGTAAACGTGACACTTTAACTTCGCCATCAATGCCTTCTTTTAAAATAGGGCATGCTTCGTAGAAGGTCATGTATAAGCTGGCCAGTTCGTATAAGTAATTACACAATAAGTTAGGCGTACACTCACTGATCACCGCATCAAGAACTTCTTCAAATTGCATTAATTTAACGGCAAGGGCCTTTTCTTGCGGCTCATTAATTACTATTGATTGTGCTTGCGTATTTAAATCAATACCTGACTTTTTAAAGATACTTTGAATACGAGTATAAGCGTATTGTAAGTAAGGGGCTGTAGCGCCTTCAAAGCTCAGCATCGACTTCCAGTTGAAGATGTAGTCACTAGTACGGTTTTTCGATAAATCGGCATATTTAACTGCGCCTATACCAACTTTTCGAGCGATTTCAGAACGTTCTTCTGCTGAGAAGTCAGCAATTTTTTCAGCCATTAATTGTTCAGCACGTTTTACCGCTTCTTCAAGTAACTCGGCTAACTTAACGGTGCCACCTGTACGAGTTTTAAATGGTTTACCATCATCACCCATCATCATACCGAAAGGGCAGTGATCGTATGCAGTAGTCTCTGGCAAAAAGCCTGCATTACGAGCTGTAATTTCAACTTGTTTAAAGTGTAAAGCTTGACGTGCATCGGTGAAAATTATGATGCGATCAGCGCCTAGCTCATTTGTGCGGTAACGACATGCTGATAAATCTGTGGTTGCGTATAAGTACCCGCCACCTGATTTTTGTACGATAAATACTGAAGGCTCACCATCTTTGTTAGCCATCTCTTGAATAAATACAACTTTCGCACCTTGATCTTCAACGGCAATATGTTTTGCCATTAATTCATCAATAACATTACTCAAATCTGGATTATAAGCACTTTCACCCATGATATCGTCACGAGTTAATGTTACGTTTAATTTATCGTAAATTTCTTCGCTGTGCTTAATTGAGATATCAATAAATAACTTCCAAAGCACTAAACATTCGCTATCGCCACCTTGTAGTTTAACCACAAAGTCACGAGCTCGATCAGCAAAGCCTTCTTCTTCGTCAAAGCGAATTTTAGCTTCACGGTAGAAGTTTTCTAAATCAGCTAACGCTGTTTCAGCTACTTCGTTACTGTTTAACTTGTCATTTAAGTGCGCAAGTAACATACCAAATTGTGTGCCCCAATCTCCCATGTGATTTTGACGAATAACTTTTTCACCGCGAAACTCTAATGCGCGAACAACAGCATCACCAATGATAGTAGAGCGCAAATGACCTACATGCATTTCTTTTGCTAAGTTTGGCGCTGAATAATCAACTACCACGGTTTGTGGCTTAGCATTTTGGCTTACATTTAATTTTTCATCGCTATTAGCCACTTCTAATTGTTTGCCCAACCATGCTTTATCTAAGTGAATGTTAATAAAGCCTGGACCTGCTAATTCAACTAAATCGGCAATGCCATCTAAATCAAGATTATCAACCACTGTTTGTGCTAATGCTCTTGGATTAGTCTTTAATTTTTTAGCTGCTCCCATAACACCATTAGCTTGGTAATCACCAAAATTTGCACGAGTAGAAGCACTTACCGCTGGGTTCGTATCTTCTGGCAGTCCTGCAGCAACCATAGCTGCTTTTACTTTTTCACTTAAAATGTGACGAATATTCATAATGTCTTCGGTCTAATTGTGTTTATCAATGTTAATACAAGCCCATTAAAGGGCTTAATATAAATACAGTTTTATTCTTAATGTTCACGCGTTTTGTGGAACTCAATATCCGGGTAACGTTCTTGCATTAAGTTAAGGTTTACCATAGTTGGCGCAATGTAAGTTAAGCTATCACCGCCATCTAGTGCTACATTATCAAAAGCTTTCTTTTGAAATTCAGCTAATTTTCTTTCGTCGCTACAGGTTACCCAACGAGCAGTTGCTACCGAAATAGGCTCGTATAATGCATCAACGTTATATTCATTTTTCAAGCGATGAACTACTACTTCAAATTGTAGAACACCAACAGCGCCAACAATCATGTCGTTATTACTAAGTGGTCTAAATACCTGTACAGCACCTTCTTCTGATAACTGGATAAGGCCTTTTTGTAGCTGCTTAGCTTTTAGTGGATCGCGTAGGCGGATACGGCGGAACATTTCAGGCGCAAAGTTAGGAATACCTTTAAACTTAAAGTTTTCACCAGCAGTAAATGTGTCACCAATTTGAATCGAACCATGGTTATGCAAACCGATGATATCTCCGGCATAAGCTTCTTCAACGTTAGAACGATCGCCAGCCATAAAGGTTACCGCATCAGCAATTTTTACATCTTTACCAATACGTACTTGTTTCATCTTCATGCCTTTAGTGTATTTGCCTGAACAAATACGCATAAATGCAATACGGTCACGATGCTTAGGATCCATGTTTGCTTGGATCTTAAATACAAAGCCTGAGAACTTTTCTTCTTCCGCTTTGATTTCTCTTAAATCGGTAACGCGTGGTAAAGGTTTTGGTGCCCACTGGGTTAAACCATCAAGCATATGATCGACGCCAAAGTTACCTAATGCCGTACCAAAATATACCGGGGTTAGCTCACCGTTAAGGAACTCTTCATGATTAAACTCATGACAAGCGCCGACAACAAGCTCAAGTTCATCTCGTAAATCTTCAGCAAAAGCGCCAAGCACTGTATCTAATTCAGGGTTATCAATCCCCTTAATTACAACACGGTCTTGAATAGTATGACCTTGACCTGTCTGATATAAAATAACTTCGTCATTTAAGATGTTGTACACACCTTTAAATTCTTTACCCATACCAATAGGCCAAGTAATAGGCGAACATTTTATTTTTAAAATGTCTTCTACTTCGTCCATAACTTCAACAGGATCACGTACATCACGATCCATTTTATTCATGAAGGTAATGATTGGTGTATCACGCAGACGAGTTACTTCCATTAATTTAATGGTTCGATCCTCTACACCCTTTGCGGTATCAATAACCATTAAACATGAATCAACAGCGGTAAGTGTTCGGTAAGTATCTTCAGAGAAGTCTTCATGCCCAGGAGTATCGAGAAGATTTACCAAGCAGTCATTGTATGGGAATTGCATAACCGAGGTAGTGATCGAAATACCACGGTCTTTTTCCATTTCCATCCAATCTGATTTGGCATGTTGCCCTGACTTTTTGCCTTTAACCGTACCTGCTTTTTGTAAAGCTTGACCAAAAAGTAATACCTTTTCAGTGATGGTCGTTTTACCCGCATCGGGATGCGATATAATGGCGAAAGTCCTACGTTTATTGACTTCCTGCTGTTGAATTGTCATGTTTTACAATTACTCGCTGCTAAATTGATTATTTCGTGTTGCCTGTGTTTGAAAAGTATACAGGCATAAAAAATCGACATTATACAGAAATACGTAGATATAAGCAGTAGTTAAGGTGCAGTTTATTGTTAAAAATATTTATACAGAAGGGGATAGGGCGCGAAGTTATCCAAAAAAACGCAGCTATAGGCATTTTGCTATGTTAATCAAGCTTATTGAATTAAATAGCTAAAGGCTTAATGACATGACTAAGGCATCTTCATAGCCAAATTTTGCCGGATAATATCCGGTGCGACGATGAATTTGCATAAAGCCATTTTTGATATAGAGCATTTGTGCCGAGATATTTTTAGCGCGAACTTCTAAATGACATTTTACTACGTCATTATTTTTGGCAAATTTGAGAAAATCATCAACTAATAACTGACCATAACCTTTGCCTTGGTGGTCCGGGTGAACACAAATTTCCATTAAAGTTAATTCATCAATAACCAAATCACCAACATAAAAGCCGACCGCTTTACCATCAACAAGTAACTGCTTAGTTACGTAACGTCCACCAATGCAGCTTTGTAGTGTTTTTAATGTCCATGGAAATGGATTTGCAGCACATTCTATTTGATAAATACTATCTATTTCATTGTCGCAAAAAGTTGTAATTTGTGTTTGAGGCATATTTATTATCGATTAAATTAGGAGTCGGTTGAATCTGTTTTAGCATTCAATAAGTCGGTAAAAACATTCCAAAGCTCTTGTTTTAACTGAGAGTTTTGAGATATTACTTCTATTGTTGGCGTGATAAGCTTTTTATCCTGGTATTGAATGTTTTGCTCTTGGCTAAATAACCAATAAAAATTATCTAAATTTAACCCCGATGCATCTTCGACTAAATCTTTGGCAGCTATATTAAGAGCTTTTAATATATCAATAAACATTGGTTTATTAAGTAACTCATCAATAGTGACAGAAATCGAATCGTTCACTGCAGTTGTTTCTGTTTGTTTTACAACTTTTGCTGCTGGCGACTTTTCTGGCGTTATTGCTTGCGCTTTAGTTACCTCGGTTGTTTTATCTGCAGTAGTTTTTTCATCTGCATAAATGCCATCACGGCGTTGCCAAAGGCTAACTCCCATAGTATTTAAGTAATGAAATTGTTTTGCAGTGATAGCCATTGGGTTACTTTAAATCGATTAATAAAATAAGTTTGATAATGATGACAGATTGAAGGCTTAACTTAAAGTGGAAAAATTATTGTCAAAGCTATAACCTATGTGCATAAAATATAAGCAAAAAATACATTTTAACGCGTTTAATTACAGCGTTTATAACAAATTTAAACTAAACTTATATCAATAATAAATAAAATCACTTCATTCTCATAAGAATCTTACAAGGAAATACATATGAAAAAGTCTTTATTAGCAACAGCGTTTGCTTTATCACTTGCTTTGCCAAGTACTGCAATGGCAAATTTATACATTGGTGCTGGTGTATACGAATCTGACAACGATGAAGTTAGCACAGATGATACTGTGCCTGCTTTTTTCGTAGGCTATAATTTTATCGACACTAATATTTTTATGTTCTCAGTGGAAGCTGGTTACTATGACTTAGGTGACTACAGCGTTTCTGTTAACGGTAACACTGCATCATCAGAGGTAGAAGCCGTTACTCTTGCAGGCGTTGCTTACTTACCAATTGGTCCTATTTTTGAAGTTTATGCAAAAGCGGGTGTGTCTTCAACATCTGGTGATGTAACTATCAATGGCTTAAAACAAGACGTTGATGGCGAAGAAGCATTCGGTGGTGTTGGTGCATCTCTTGATATTTTAGATACCATTGATGTTTATGTTGAATACTTAGTATTTGACAACGAAGTTGAATCTGAACTTGTTGGTGCTGGCGTACGTTTCGCTTTCTAACTATTCGATAAATTACCCTATCTAAATACAGTTCGCATAAATTTTAAATAACTGTTTATGCGAATTGCTTTCCTCTAAATCTTGGCTATTATTTGTACTAATAACAAAAGCTTATTTAGTTACATAATTCTCTTAAAAACAGAACCAAATTGCGTCGTTAAGCTTAAATAATTTGTTCTAAGAAAATTTCGTAATTGAAACTGGTAAGTATGCTGTTATACCAACTTTATCTAACCTTGGTATTTGCTGTACAGACATTGTTTTCTATCGGTAATCATGGGGAGTTGCTCAAAAGCAATGAATCAGTTACCACAGGCAAATGTACAAAACTTAACTGAACTTTGGCCCATTGCGGCTTATTTTGTATTACTCATTATTTTATTAGCCATTATGTTGGCGCTTTCCTATGTGCTCGGACCTAAAACTCGAGCTAGAAAAACTCATACTCCTTATGAATCAGGAATTGTTGCTGTTAAATCCGGTAAAGCTAGATTCAGCAATCACTTTTTCTTATATGCTATTTTCTTCGTGATTTTCGATTTAGAAACTATTTTCTTATTTGCTTGGGTAATTGCGTTTGAAGAGGTGGGCCTTGCCGGATTTATTGAAGCGACAATATTTATTACTATTTTATTGGTTGCGCTGATCTATGTTTGGCGCATCGGCGGGTTAGAAATTCCACGTAAGCATTTATCTAAACGCACCCAATCTCGGGAGCATCATTAATATGGAATGGTCAATAACCAAAGCCGCGATCGATAAAGAAATGTTGGCGTCGAAAAATATAAGTGAAGATGAGCTAAAACGTAATGTATTGTTTGCCAAACTAGACGATATGGTGAATTGGGGCAGAAAAAATTCAATTTGGCCATTTAATTTTGGTCTGTCATGTTGTTACGTTGAAATGGCAACCAGCTTTACCTCTCGTCATGATATTGCCCGCTTTGGTGCTGAAGTTATTAGAGCCACACCAAGGCAAGCAGATTTAATGGTGATTTCTGGGACTTGTTTTAGAAAAATGGCGCCAGTGATCCGTCATTTATACGATCAATTGCTTGAGCCTAAATGGATAATCTCGATGGGTTCATGTGCAAATTCTGGGGGCATGTATGATATTTACTCTGTTGTGCAAGGGGTTGATAAATTTATTCCTGTTGATGTTTATGTTCCTGGCTGTCCACCACGACCAGAAGCATTATTAGAAGGCTTGTTATTACTGCAAACAAAAATAGCCAATCAACCTCGTCCTCTAAGTTGGATTGTTGGCGAGCAATCCACAAGCGCTATTACCCAGCCTTCATTGCGAGATATTAAACAACAAAGTCGTATTGCTACCACCTTTTTAGATGAACCGGATAGTGTCTAATGGCGGCGTCTTTTTTACATAAATCTAAAGAGTGGCAAGTTCAAGCGCCTTTTCCTCTTATTGATGAAATTCATGCCATTAATGCGGATTTAAAGTTAGAGCAGCAAGTACTTATCGATGCCATCGAAACTTACTGGATCGATAAAAAGCATCTGGTTATGTTGATGCATATTTTACGCTTTGAATTAATGCATGGCTTTGATTTATGTTTCGATTTAACCGCCGTAGATGAGCGAGTACGAGAAAATAAATTAGCTTCGCAAGTACAAGATTTTACGGTTATTTATCACTTACGCAGTTATTTTCGTAATCGTGATGTACGTATAAAAGTTGCACTTTGTACAAGTGATAAAAGCCTAGATAGCATTAGCTCAATTTGGCCAAATGCTAATTGGTACGAGCGGGAAGTGTGGGATATGTTTGGCATAACATTTAATGATCATCCGCACTTAACTCGTATTCTTATGCCGCCAACATGGATTGGTCACCCACTGTTAAAAGATCATCCAGCTCGTGCTACAGAGATGGAACCATTTACCTTACCTGACAGCCAACAAGATATAGAGCAAGAAGCCCTGCAATTTAAGCCCGAAGAGTGGGGGATGAAACGGCAAAGTAAAACCAGTGATTTTAGTTTTTTAAATTTAGGGCCAAACCATCCAAGTGTACATGGTGCGTTTCGCATTGTGTTGCAAATGGAAGGTGAAGAAATAATTGATTGTGTACCTGACATTGGCTATCACCATCGTGGTGCTGAGAAAATGGGTGAGAGACAATCTTGGCACAGTTATATTCCTTATACCGACAGGATTGATTACCTCGGCGGAGTAATGAATAACTTTCCTTATGTTATGGCGGTTGAAAAACTTGCTGGCATTACTGTTCCTGATCGAGCCAAAACCATTCGTATTATGACGGCAGAAATGTTTCGTATTTTAAGTCATTTGTTATTTTACGGCACGTTTGCGCAAGATGTCGGCGCGTTGTCACCAATCTTCTATATGTTTGTCGATAGAGAAAAGCTATTTGCTATTGTCGAAGCATTTACTGGCGCGCGTATGCACCCAAGTTATTTTCGCATTGGTGGTGTCGCCCAAGATTTACCTAAAGGTTGGCATAGCTTAGTGCGTGAATACGTCAACTACTTACCTAAACGCCTCGATGAATATGAAAAAATGGTTATGCAAAATAGCTTGCTTAAAGCTAGGACTGTTGGCGTTGGTGCTTACTCGTCAAGTGAGGCGATAGAATGGGGCGTCACAGGTCCAGGCTTACGGGCTACTGGCTATTCATGGGATTTACGCAAACAAAGGCCATATGCTGGCTACGATCAATTTGATTTTGAAGTTCCTGTTGGCCATAACGGTGATTGCTATGATCGCTGTATGGTTCGTGTTGAGGAAATGCGCCAAAGTATTCGCATTATTGAGCAATGCTTAAATAATATGCCTGAAGGTCCTTATAAAGCCGAACATCCGCAAACCACACCGCCAGATAAAAGCAAAACCATGATGGATATCGACAGCTTGATCCCTCACTTTGTTAATGTCTCATGGGGGCCAGTAATCCCCGCTGGTGAAGTATCGGTTAGCGTTGAAGCTACCAAAGGAATCATGGCTTATCACTTGATAAGTGATGGCAGTACCATGAGTTATCGCACCCGCATTCGCACGCCATCATTTGCGCATTTACAAATGCTGCCTTTGATTTCACAAGGCCAGATGGTCGCAGACTTAATTGCCACATTAGGTAGTATTGACTACGTAATGGCTGATGTAGATAGGTAGATAATTATGACTCTAGCTTCTTTAAAATATCAGCAAATTAACACGGTAAATATTGATTATCGAACTTACCTTAGTGCAGGCGAAATTGCCGCTATTGAGCATGAAACTACTCTCTTAGAATATCGAGAAGCCGCAGGTATTGAAGCATTAAAAATTGTCCAGAACAATCGAGGCTGGATCTCTGATGATAGCTTGTTTGCTATTGCTAACTTATTACAAATGCCGGTGAGTCAGTTAGAAGGCGTGGCAACTTTTTATAATCTGATTTATCGCCAACCTGTTGGCAAATATGTCATTCACTTGTGCGATAGTATTAGTTGTTATTTAACAGGCTTTGAAACAATTGCTGACTATCTACAGCAAGAATTAGGCATAGGCTTTGGTCAAACAAGTTCGGATGGTTTATTCACCTTATTAACTAATGCATGTTTAGGAGGATGTGATAAAGGCCCTACAATGATGATTGATGGCAAGCATTATCAGCACCTAACGGTTGATGCGGTGCAAACAATATTGGTTGAACTTACCAATAGTGCCAATGGACTGACGGAAGGTGAGCAATAATGCCTAGCTACGATCCTAATGCGATGCCTTTAACGGCTCTAGTTAATTTAGATAAACCACTCGATTTTCAAGGCTATGTTGCTGCTGGCGGTTATCAAGGTGCAGGTAAAGCTATTTTAGAAATGCAGCCTAGTGATGTGTTAGAGCTAGTTAAAGATTCAGGCCTTAAAGGGCGAGGTGGTGCTGGTTTTCCCACTGGGATGAAATGGAGTTTCGTGCCCATGTTTGCTGATGATGACGAGCATAAACCAGATAATAAGTACCTTGTTTGTAATGCTGATGAAATGGAGCCGGGGACTTTTAAAGACCGTTTTCTACTTGAGGGCGTACCTCATCAGTTGGTGGAGGCGATGATCATTGCCGCCTATACCATTAATGCCAACAAGGCTTATATTTTTCTTAGAGGTGAATATTTTTTATGTGCTAAGCGTTTGCAGTGCGCCATTGAGCAAGCTTATGAAAACGGTTGGCTTGGCAGTAACATTCAAGGTAGTAATTACCACTTAGATTTATATCTACATACTAGTGCAGGACGTTATATTTGCGGTGAAGAAACTGCATTAATTAATGCCTTAGAAGGCAAGCGTGCTAATCCTAGAGCTAAACCGCCATTTCCACAAGTTAGTGGCTTATTTGGTAAACCAACCATAGTTAATAATGTCGAAACATTAAGTAACTTACCTCATATTTTAAAGCATGGGGCCGAATGGTTTAAGGCACTTTCTCCAAATAGCGATCCTGGTACAAAAATATACGGTGTCAGCGGTCGAGTAAAAACAACTGGGCTTTGGGAAATGCCGATGGGTATGACCATACGTGATGTGCTTTACGGCAAAGCAGGAGGTTTGCAAGATGGTCTTGAACTTCGAGGCTTTTTACCTGGAGGTGCCTCAACCGATTTCTTAACCAGTGAACATCTTGATGTGCCTATGGATTACGACAATATTTCTAAGGTAGGCAGCCGATTAGGTACTGCTGGCATTATTGTTTTGGACTCGCAAAATTGTCCGGTAGGTATGATCCTTAATCTATTAAAATTTTTCGCTCAAGAGTCCTGTGGGTATTGTACGCCATGTCGTGATGGTACCCCTTGGGTGGTTGAAATATTAACTCGCATTGAAAACGGACAAGGCAGTATTGATGATATAGATAGCTTAAATAAGTTATGTGATTTTATGTGGTTAGGTAAAACTCATTGTGCATTAGCTCCCGGTGCCGTAGAGCCGCTAAGAAGTGGTTTAAAGTATTTTCAAGATGACTTTCTTCAGCACATTGAGCAAGGTTGTTGCCCCTTAAAAAAAGATCACATAGGTGTCGGACTTAAGCAAAATCACCTTACAAAAAATCCCCCCGCAGCCGTTAATGGGGTTAAACATGAGTAAAGTGACTATAGACGAGCGTAATACCATTAACATTTATGTTGATGGTGTTAAATTACAAGTTGACCCAGAAGATAATTTACTCGCAGGCGTATTATCTAACAAACTTAATCTCCCTTATTTTTGTTGGCATCCTTCGATGGGATCGATAGGTGCATGTCGCCAATGTGCAGTCACAATTTTTGATGATGAAAGTCAGACTCGAGGCCGAATAGCAATGGCATGTATGACGCCTGTAACTGATGGTATGTATATTGGTTTAGGTGATGAGTATTCAACTGTTTTTAGAGAGCAGGTGATCAGTGCCATGATGACCAATCACCCGCATGATTGTCCTGTGTGCGCTGAGGGCGGTGAGTGTCACTTGCAAGATATGACGGTGATGACAGGTCATAGTGTTCGAGATTATAAAGGCGATAAACGCACATTTGAAAATCAAGATTTAGGACCTTACATTGGTCATGAGATGAATCGCTGCATCACTTGTTATCGCTGCGTAAGATATTATAAGGACTATGCAGGAGGCACAGATTTTGGAGTGTTTGGTTCACGTAATAAGGTTTGTTTTGGACGGCAACAAGATGGTGTTTTAGAAAGTGAATTCTCTGGTAATTTAGTCGAAGTTTGTCCAACTGGGGTCTTTACTGATAAACCATTTTCGGCGCACTATGCAAGGAAATGGGACTTACAATCAGCCCCATCTATTTGCCAAGGTTGCTCTGTGGGTTGCAATATAAGTATTGGTGAGCGATATGGTAGCGTGCGCCGTATCGTCAATCGCTATAACGATAGCATTAACGGATACTTTCTTTGCGATCGAGGTCGCTTTGGTTTTGGTTATATTAATAGCGACGATAGGCTAACTGCTTGCAAGGGCATTAAATTTTCGGGGGAAAGTCCGAGTGTTAAAGACATTCATATTTCTTTAGCAAAATATAAAGCTGAAAAGTTTATTGCCATTGGCTCATCTCGTGCTTCTTTAGAAACTAATACCGCATTAAAGCAACTCTTGGGAGCCGATAACTTTTGTGCAGGGTTAACTCAAACGCAAATGCTTATGTTGCAATTGCACCAGAAGTTAATCAAGCAACATCACTGTGTCGATATCGATGCCATAGAACAAGCCGATTTCGTGCTTATTTTAGGTGAAGATGTAACTCAAACAGCGCCTCGTATCGCACTGGCTTTAAGGCAGTCAGTTCGTAATGCAGGATTGGCCATTGCTGATAGGTTGCGAATTCCTCGCTGGCAAGATGAAGCTGTGCGCACTGCGGCAGGTAAAACTTTATCACCGCTTTTTATCGCTCAGGTAAGTCAAAGTAAACTTGATGATGTTGCTCAAGAAATTAACTATTCTAATGCGGATGATATAGCCCTTATTACACAAGCAATTAATGCCAAGTTAACAGCCCCTGATGCTGACATTAATTATTTAGAACCTCAGCAAAAACACTTCGTTGCAAGTGCAACTAAGGCTCTTCAACAAGCACAAAATCCTTTGATTGTTAGTGGTCATAGTTTAGCTAATGTGCAAATCCTCCAGCAATGTTTAGCATTAGCTGAAAATCATCAAGGTAAATTTGGTTTTGCCATTATGCCAAGCAGTGTAAATAGCTTAGGTTTGGCCAGTTTAATTGATCAGCAAACATTATCACTCGAGCAAGTTATAACTCAATTGCAAGGTGAGCAAGAGACTAGCCTTATTATTGCTGAAAATGAATTGTCGAATTTAACTAACGAAGGACAACAGCAACTACTATCTAGTGCTGCAACTATTATTGCTTTAGAGCATAGTCAAAGTGTTGTTTGTGCGCATGCTGATGTTATTTTACCTGTAGCATGCTTTGCTGAGTCACAAGGTTTAGTGGTTAATTATACTGGCAGTGTGCAATGTTTTTATTCGGCATTAAATGCCAAGTTGCCAATCCTGCCAAGTTGGCGCTACATACAAATGTTAGATGGTATTTTAGGGCAAGGTAAACTGGCAGATTGTGGTGATAATCTAAATGATTTTAGAACATCATTATCGCAACTGGAAAGCCACTTTCCAGATACTTTTAAGTTTTTAGCAGAACAATTCTTACTTAAAACAGCAAGGCAAACTCATCGTTCATCTGGCCGGACTGCAATGACGGCAAATCAATCTGTACATGAAGCTAAAACGACACTTGATGATAACTCACCATTTAATTTTTCAATGGAAGGTGGGCGAGCAAATAATAGCTCGGCAATGCCATTTACTTGGGCTCCAGGTTGGAATTCAAATCAATCGATTTCTAAATATCAAGAGTTTGTTGGCGGTAAACTTAGTAAGTCACCTGCAATCGTTCAGATCTTTGACCCTAACAACGAGCAAGATTTGTCTATTCAGGCAGCCATTAATTCTGAGGTAAAAAGCAGCGATGATGAATTGAAGGTTTATCCTGCTAAGCATATTTTTGCTAATGATTATTTAGGAATAAAAACTAGCGAATTTAAACTCACTAAGCCAATTCCATTTATTGAATTAACCCCTAATGATGCTGATAAATACAAATTAGTTCAATCTTCTCATGCGTGTATTGTCATCGCCGGTGAAGAATTTACTGTGCAGGTTAAGATAAATGCGGCACATGCTAAATATTGCGCTACTTTATTTTTAAACGAGCAGGTTTTACGTCAGTTTGACTATTCCTCAATTATTATAAAACCAGCTATTAGTGAAAAAATTCATGCCTTTGATAAGCAACTGCATGAGCAAATAGAACAAATTAACCAAGCTAAGCAACAGCAACTGCGAAGACTAAAACAGCAAGATCAGTTTATTCCTATTCGCTTAATGGCGGGAGGATTAGATGATGGCTGATTTAATCAACCCCCAAGTGCTATTTAAATTAATCGAAATTGCTGTGATCTTAGCTTTGCTTATTCCTATTGCGGCAATGCTAGTTTGGGTTGAAAGACGAATGATAGGTATATGGCAAGACCGACATGGTCCAAACCGTGTTGGCCCTGGAGGAGTTTTACAGTCACTTGCTGATTTATTAAAAATTTTAGGCAAAGATGAATTTATTCCCCAATTTGCCGATAAATTTATCTTTATTGCAGCACCTATTATTGCCGCTGTAACCGTATTAATGAGTTTTGTTGTTATTCCTTTCTCCGACACTATCGGCGTATCAAATTTAAACATAGGTTTATTGTTCTTTTTGGCCATGACTTCTTTAGCGGTTTATGGCGTGGTACTTGCTGGTTGGGCATCTAAAAATAAATACGCTCTGTTAGGTAGTATGCGCGCTGCGGCACAAACGATAAGTTATGAAGTGTTTATGGGATTGTCATTAATGGGCGTTGTGCTTTTAACTGGCAGTTTCAACTTACGAGATATTGTACTTGCCCAGCAAGAACATTGGTTTATAACTTCGCAAATTTTAGGCTTTGTTGTTTTTCTCATTGCCGGTATTGCTGAGAGCCATCGTTTACCTTTTGATTTACCCGAGGCTGAAACTGAACTTACCGCTGGCTTTCATACCGAATATTCAGGTTTAAAATTTGCATTATTTTTCTTAGGTGAATATTTAGGAGTAACATTAATTTCAGCTATGGCAGTCACCTTATTTTTTGGCGGGTATTTAGCACCTAGTTTTTTACCTGAAGCTGTTGGAGCAATGATCCCTGGTCTTGTTTGGTTTACCGGCAAAGTCTTGCTTTTGATCTTATTCTTTATTTTACTGCGCACATCTCTGCCTCGTGCCCGATTTGATCAGCTGCTAGCGTTTGGTTGGAAAGTCATGTTACCGCTAGCATTATTTAATTTATTACTTACCGCCATACTTAGATTAACTGGCGTGATCTCCGGTGCAGGTGATATCAGTTATGGTTAAATTATTCTATAGCCAATTTAGAACCATATGGTTGGTGTTAAAGCATACCTTTAGCAAGGCCGATACGGTGCAATACCCAGAGCAAAAACCGTATTTAGCACCACGCTATCGGGGGCGAATTGTATTAACCAGAGATCCCGACGGTAGTGAACGATGTGTTGCATGTAATTTATGTGCGGTGGCATGTCCGGTGGACTGTATTTCATTGCAGCAAACAATTGATGATGATGGCCGCAAACGAGCGGAATTTTTCCGAATTAACTTTTCTCGCTGTATCTTGTGCGGTTTTTGTGAGGAGGCATGCCCAACTTATGCTATTCAGTTAACACCTGATGTAGAACTTGCTGAATATGACAGAAAAAATTTAGTCTATGAAAAAGAAAATTTATTAATTAATGGCCCTGGTAAATATCCAGATTATAACTTTTATAAACAATCAGGGGTGCAAACTGATGTTAAAAATAAAGGCCAAGGTGAGCATGAGCAGCAACCGGTTAATGTGAAAGACCTGATGCCATAATAATTTTTACTGTGTCGGTATTTTGCTCGAGAAAGAACGATGAGTTCAGAGTGTTAAAACAAAAAAGGGAACGTGATGAGTGTAGAAGTACCATTTTACTTTGCAGCAACAATTGCAATTATTGCTAGTTTACGAGTAGTAACGGGTAGTAATGCGATTCATGCTTTGTTGTATTTAGTGGTTTCTTTACTTGCCGTTGCAGTGTGCTTTTATTTTATCGGTGCACCATTTGCCGCAGGGTTAGAAGTGATTGTTTATGCCGGAGCTATCTTAGTGCTCTTTGTTTTTGCGGTGATGATGTTCGATTTGCAAGGTGATGATGAGCCTAAACATTTTGGCCGAGAAGGGAATTCAGCTTGGTTTTCTGCATGGTTTGGGCCCAGTATTTTAGCATTATTATTACTGTTCGAGCTCGTATATATAATCGTTGTTAGCGATTCAAAGCAACTGTATGTATCTAATATTGTTGAAGCAAAACAAGTTGGTATTTTACTTTATGGTCCATACCTACTTGCCGTTGAGATAGCTTCGTTTTTATTACTCGCAGGGTTAGTTGCGGGTTATCATTTTGCTAAACCTGATGCCGGGAGTTAGCCGATGAGTCAAATTCCATTAAATCATGTTTTTATCTTTGCCATCATTCTTTTTGTTATAGGTTTTATTGGGGTGATAGCTCGTCGTAATACCTTGTTTATGTTGATGAGCCTAGAAGTAATGCTAAATGCTGTTGGCCTAGCATTTATTGGTGCTGGTAGTGCTTGGGTTGAAGCCGACGGGCAAGTAATGTTTATATTGATCTTAACCTTAGCTGCCGCTGAAGTAGCGGTAGGTCTTGCCTTACTTATTCGCTTGCAACAACAGCGTCAATGCTTAGATATTGACGCACTTAATGAGCTGAGGGAATAGCATGCAAGTACTGGCTTATTTACCTTTTTATCCTTTGCTAAGTTTCTTATTGTTAATCATGCTGAGTAAAAATCTAACTTGGCTACAGGCAAGTATTATTTCTGTTAGCTCCGTAGGCTTAAGTGCATTATCGGCAGGTTACTTAATACATAATTTTATGATCTCAGCTGACAGTGTTGTTGCTGTGCATTTATGGCAGTGGTTTAAGCTAGGTGATGCGGCTGTTAACTTTGCTTTGCGCTTAGATAGTCTCTCCGCGGTTATGCTCGGTGTCGTTACCGGAGTTGGATTTTTAATTCATGTTTTTGCCGCTGCGTACATGAAAGGTGATGAAAATTTTAGCCGTTTTATGGCTTATATGAATTTGTTTATTAGCGCCATGTTGTTACTGGTTCTTGCTGACAATTTGGTTTTACTTTATTTGGGCTGGGAAGGTGTCGGTTTATGCAGCTTCTTACTTATCGGTTTTTGGTATCAAGAACCGGCTAATGCTAAGGCCGCCAAAAAAGCTTTTATTGTGACCAGAGTTGGCGATACTTTTTTTGCCATAGGATTATTCTTACTCTTTAGGGAAGTGGGTAGCTTAACGATAACGGATATTATGACAAGTAATGAGCTGGGCTTATTAGTTGATAATAATATGGCATTTTGGATTTGTTTATTATTTGTTGGCGGCGCAGTAGGGAAATCGGCGCAGTTACCGCTGCAAACCTGGTTGCCGGATGCTATGGCTGGCCCAACACCAGTAAGTGCGCTAATTCATGCGGCGACTATGGTAACTGCAGGCGTTTATTTAATTGCGCGGATGAACAATTTATTTTTACTCACGCCACAGGTGATGACTATTGTGGCTATCATCGGCGCACTTACCTTATTACTTGCCGGTATTGCCGCACTGGCTCAAAGCGATATCAAGCGAGTTTTGGCATACTCTACCATGAGTCAAATTGGTTATATGATGTTAGGCTTAGGCGCTGGTGCATTTAGTGCAGGGGTGATGCATTTAATGACACATGCATTTTTTAAAGCGTTATTATTTTTAACCGCTGGCGCAATTATATTAGCTCTGCATCATCAACAAAATATGTTCAAAATGGGCGGCTTGCTGAAAAAACTGCCTGTGATAAGTAGCTTATTTTTTATTGGTGTGGCAGCGCTCATTGCACTACCAGGAACCTCTGGTTTTGTTTCGAAAGAGGCTATTATTGCCGAGCTTTACTCTTCTAAAACCGCTGGTCCTTGGTTTTGGTGGGCCGCTATTGTTGGCGCATTAATTACTAGTGTTTATAGTTTTAGAATGGTGTTTCTGACCTTCTTTGGGCAATATCGAGGCTGTGCTGAAATTACCAAACCAAGCCATTATTTATTAATTATGCCGTTGTTTTTACTGGCGGTATTAGCGCTAGCCGGCGGTTTGATAACTTTAGATTTAACCGCTTTATTTGACGTTAATGTTATTGATATATCGACAGAGCCTAGCTGGCTACACAGTGTTGCTGTGGCAACACCTTTTATCGGCATTGTTATAGCCTATTTAATTTATTTCCCTCATGCTGGCAAAACTATCCGTGAAAGTAAGTCGAAACTGACTTTATTTATACAAAATGGTCTTGGTTTTAATGGCCTTTATTCTCTGTTGTTGGTGAAGCCATTTTTATTTCTGAGTAAATGCAATAAAAATGATGTTGTTGAGCTGTTGATTAAAGCCATAAGTTGGAATGTTGTTACTTGGCATGAAGTACTAAAAGCAACACAAACTGCTAGCCTAAGGTGGTATTTGGCCATGCTTGCTTTAGGGGTAATCATCCTGCTTGCAGTCCTGTTAGGGCAAACTTCAGGAGAGCTGGCATGATCTTAACGCAAATCATTCTGGTACTTTTTATTGGTGGTTTTGTTGCATGGCGCGTTGAATTACAGCGGCCGCAAAGTGCTAAGTGGTTAAGTCTTATCGCCATAGGCTTTAGCTTGGCATTATTAATCTCATTTGCTAATGATAACCACGATATTTTTTATCAATATGTAAAAATTAGCCAGATCCCTTGGATTAATAAATTTGGTATTAACTATGCAATGGGCATAGATAGCCTAAGCTTTATTTTGATTGCTTTAACCTTGTTACTTGGCGTAGTTTGCGTACTCGTTTCTTGGCAAGAAATTACTGATAATATCGGCTTTTATTACTTTAATTTACTGGCCAGTCTTGCTGGTATAGTTGGCGTTTTTAGTGCAACTGATTTATTTCTGTTCTTCTTTTTTTGGGAGGTAATGTTACTTCCTATGACGGCTCTAATTGCTATTTGGGGTCATGAACACAGGCATTATGCTGCGATAAAGTTCTTTATTTTTACCCAAGTAAGTAGCTTACTCATGCTGCTTGCTATTATTGTTTTAGCATTAATAAATCAACAGCATACTGGAATATGGAGTTTTGATTATTTTGAGCTGCAAAAACTCACAATATCAAGCCAAACACAATATTATTTGATGCTCGGTTTCTTTATTGCTTTTGCGGTTAAGCTACCATCCTTTCCATTTCATACCTGGTTGCCTGATGCTCATACACAAGCGCCAACAGCCGGTAGTGTCTTACTTGCTGGTGTATTGTTAAAAACTGGTGCATACGGCCTTATTCGCTTTGTGTTAGGTTTGTTTCCCGAGGCGAGTTTAGAGTTTGCGAACATTGCCGTTTGGCTTGGCGTGATCAGTATATTATATGGCGCAAAATTGGCCTTTGCACAAACAGACTTTAAACGTTTAGTAGCTTACAGCTCTATCTCTCATATGGGGTTTGTAATGTTGGCGTTATTTTCCTTCGAGCAAATTGCTTACCATGGCGCACTATTAACCATTGTTGCTCATGGTTTAAGTAGCGCGGCGTTATTTGCCGTGGCGGGTATGATGTATTCAAGGTTACATTCACGTGACCTTGAAATTATGGGCGGCTTGTTTAGTAGCGCACCTGTAATGGGGGGGATGCTTTTAGCCTTTGTTGCTGCCGCTTTTGGTTTACCTGGATTAGTAAACTTTGTTGGTGAATTCTTAAGTTTAACGGGGGCGTTTAAGGTTTACCCGCTGCAAGTTGTTTTAGGGGCTTTAGGGTTAATTGGCTCGGCAATTTATGGTATCTATTTATTTGGACAAAGCTTTCAAGGAAAAGTACAACATCAGATCATTGATTTAACCCATCGGGAGTTGTTGGTTTGTAGTAGCTTATTGTTTTTACTAGTTTTATTTGGCTTGTTCCCCGAGTTGATTCTTAATCATTTTACCGAGTATAGCCTACACACTAATATAAACCTGATAACAATAGACAAGCTATCTATTGAGGTAATGTCATGAGTAGTTTTGAGCTATTAGCCATATCTCCACAGCTAATTATTTCTTTAGCAATAGTATTACAAATGCTGTTAATTGCTTTTAAGCGATCAACACGTTTAATTCAAAGCTTTACTTTTATCTGTATCTTATTGGCTATCGCTTCATCGGTATTTTCTCTACCTGCGTTAAATAGCCAAATAACCTTGTTGTTTTATTTAGACGGATTTTCATTTTCGATTGTTAATACGATTTTATTTTGTTCGGCAATGGTGGTTTTAGTTAGCGGTAACTATTTAACAATTAGTCATGAAGTCCATGATGAATATTATTTGCTAGTGATGTTAGTAACTTTAGGTGCTTTGATTTTAAGCATAAGCGATCATTTCGCCAGTGTATTTTTAGGATTAGAGCTGTTAAGTATTGCTGTTATTGGTCTTGTCGGTTATTTAAGAGACCGCAGGCAAACCCTAGAAGCAAGCTTTAAGTATTTAATCTTAAGCGCCACCGCATCGAGTATTTTATTGTTAGGAATGGCAATGCTTTATGCTTACAGTGGCGATATGAGCTTTACTTATATTGAGGCTAACCTAGACAACTCCACAGCTAATTCGAAGTTATTTGCTCAAGCAGGAAGTATCTTATTACTGGTTGGTATAGCATTTAAATTATCTCTTGCACCATTTCATTTTTGGACTCCCGATGTATACCAAGGTGCGCCTGCACCTGTGACCATGCTTTTAGCTACAGTATCTAAAATCGCTATGTTTAGTGTATTAATTAAGTTTTGGTTTTTATCAGAGCAGTTTCTTGATCAGGTAATGCTGACTATTATCAGCCTGATCGCAGTAGCATCTATGCTAGTTGGTAATTTATTAGCCTTGAAACAAAATAATATTAAGCGTTTACTTGCTTACTCATCTATTGCTCATATGGGTTATTTACTTATTATTTTACCGGTGCTATCAACTTCATCAATAGAGTTTGCTAAGCAAAGTGTACTGTTTTACCTCACCGCATATGCTGTAGCTACATTGATACTGTTTACCTTTATAGCTGAAACATCAAAATCTAACTCAAGCTCTGACCTAGATAATTGGCACAATTGGCAAGGCCTCTTTTGGCTGTCACCAATACAAGCGAGTGCGATTATATTAGCGCTGCTATCTTTAGCTGGTATTCCTCTTAGCATGGGCTTTATTGGTAAGTTTTATTTAATTACTTCTGCTTTGACAAATCAAAGCTGGTTATTGCTAGCAAGCTTAGTTGTCGGCAGCTCTATTGGCTTGTATTACTATTTGCGTATTATTTTTATTATGTTTGCTAAACATATACCAAATGGCGCTAATGCTTATGACTTATCTATAAATAGTAGCTTATCCCATATTTTATTATTTTCGTTAACTATGATTTTGCTCGCGTTTGGCATCTATCCTGATATTTACATTTTTTTATAATTGATTTGTAGAAACCGCATTAATCAATGATTAAAAATACTAATAAATAGTTTAATTGACTATTTTGTTATTTTGCTAGTTTTGATTTGTTTTGGTAAATTCAATAAAAACAATACGTTATAAAGTTGGCGTGTATCTTGTAGGTTAGTAGTTAAATTATTAGAATTTACCAATTTTATCAGGGATATCGAAAAATGAAATTAATCAAATCAATTGCCTTACTAACTGCTGCTATTACTTTAAGCGGCTGTGTTTTTCATGTGGGTTCAAGTAATGCGCGTTCTGCAGACATCCATTTACAAGAATCATTAACAATAACTAGTGAGCAATTAAATATGCTAGAAGTTGAATCTGGTTCAGGTGAGCTAGTAATCACTGGCTCGGATAATGTTACTGAAATTACCGTTAAAGCGGACATCTATACTGACAACGATAAAAATTATGATTTAAGTCTTAAAAAAGTTGGCTCTCGTGCAGTATTAGTGGCAAAAAATAATTCTACTAGTGGTTTTTGGAATGGAAATTCTCCAAGCATTGACCTGCACGTTACAGTACCTAAATCATTAGCATTAGATATTGATGATGGCTCAGGTCCTATTGAAGTAAAAAACATCAATAATAAAGTAACCATTGACGATGGCTCAGGTAGTTTGTTGGTTAAGAACATCCAAGGCGATGTAACCATAGAAGACGGCTCAGGAGAGTTACAAGTAAGTAATGTTAGTGGCAATGTAGATATTGATGATGGTTCAGGTGAGATGTCTATCGCTGATATTAGTGGCTCAGTGAAAGTCGTTGATGGCTCTGGTGATATGAACATTCATCATATTGGTGGCAGCGTCACTATAGATGATGGCTCTGGTGATATTGATTTATCTGATGCTGGTGGATTAACTATCACAGAAAGTGGCTCTGGCGGTTTAAAAGTAAAAGATGTTAAAGGTGAATTTAATATCGATAGTTAAACTAAGTTTTATATTGTTATTTCACTTGGTATTAGTTAATTAGAGGCCTGATCTGTCAATCACTCTCTGATTTCTGTAATAGCCCTAAACGTATATTTGTATGTTTAGGGCTTTTGCCTTTTTAGCATTTACCTAAAGAGTTAAAAGTGAACGAGCTAAATTCTAATACTATATTTTGAGTAGTGGTCATCTATTGTCTATATTTTATATAAGCGTTGTGATGATAGGTATAAAAATTGAAAAAGCTGCTACTGATATTATTTATTTTATTTATCTGTTTATTTATCTGTTTGTTTAGCTCAAACCTATTAGCTGAGCAAAAAATTGCTACTATTGAAATAAAAGAGTGGCAAGTGCCTTGGCCTAACACTCGTCCTAGAGATCCTGCAATAGATTCTAGCGGAATAGTTTGGTTTTGTGGGCAATCAGGAAATTATATTGCCAATCTAGACCCTAATACAGGAAAATTCAAACGTTTCGAGTTAAGTGATAATACTCATCCCCATAATCTAATTATCGATAGCAAAGATAGAATCTGGTATGCCGGCAATCGAAATAGCCATATAGGTTTATTAGATCCTAAAACTGGTACTATTGAAAAAATAGCTATGCCTGTTGATACGCCCATCGATCCGCATACTTTGGTATTTAACTCCCAACAAGATATTTGGTTTACTGCACAATGGGGTAATAAGATTGGTTTTTTAGATACCGAAACTAAACAAGTTAAGTTGATTGATGTTGGCGTAGAAAGGGCTAGGCCATACGGCATTAAAGTTGATTATGATGATGTACCTTGGGTAGTACTGTTTGGCACTAATAAAATAGCTAAAGTAAATGTAGCAAGTTTGAGTCTTGAAATTATTGATCTATTAGATGTTCAGGAGCGACCAAGGAGGTTAGAGATAAGTCAGAATAATGGCATTTTTTATTTAGACCATAAGCTAGGCTATTTAGGAAAGTTTAATCCTGATACTAAAATATTGGAACGTTGGCTCATGCCTGAAATTGATAAAGCGAAACTTTACGGCTCAGCTATAGATGATAACGATAGAGTTTGGCTTGCACTTACTGGCGTTAAGCCAAATAAACTCAGAGTATTTGATAGTAATAGTAAAGGCTTTATTACCTCACAAGATATACCAAGTGGTGGTGGGTCAATTCGTTATATGTATTATCACCAAGCAAGTGATGCAATATGGTTTGGCAGTGATGCAAATACAATTGGACGAGCTATATTGAAATAGCAAGCGCCGTGATTGTGATATGTGAAATTTATGTAACGTTAGCTAAGTTTATGAACCGAAAAGCAAAAACCGTGCCCATTTACGTAATGTTGGTTAATTATTACACTATGTTACTTGCATTATTTTTACAAAAGGGTATCATGCGCCAACTTTCAAGTTCCGAGACAGAATTCTCGAGAGCGATTGAATCGTAACAAGTTACAATTAAACTTGCTACATGAGTGGGGTTACTTCCGCCAACTGACTTGCCCAGCTAATTTCCAGATTAGCTTTAGATCAAATAGAGTTTTGATCGTGCCATGAGTCTCCCGGTGGTTAACTCGAAATTTTTCGCAGTTTTATACCATCGACAGACAAAATTTCTGTTTTTGTATTTTTCTGCCTATTGAGAAAACAAATAAATGACTGAATTAAACAATACCGTTCCTGGTTTTGACGCATTAGGCTTGCCTGATTTTATCTTTAACACCCTAACAAAAATGGGTTTTGAGAAGCCTACACCAATCCAAGCACAAACTATCCCACCTTTATTAGAAGGTAAGCATGTTTTAGGTGAAGCGCAAACTGGTACTGGTAAAACGGCTGCTTTTGGTTTACCTGCATTAGCTAAACTAGATATGAGCATTCGTAAGCCACAAATGATGGTGTTAGCACCAACTCGTGAATTAGCAATGCAAGTAGCTGAAGCGATAGAGTCTTTCGGTAAAGACATGAAAGGCTTACGTGTAGCAACCCTTTACGGTGGTCAATCTTACGGTCCTCAGCTATCTCAATTAGAGCGCGGTGCTCAAGTTGTTGTTGGTACTCCGGGTCGTTTAATGGACCATTTACGTCGCAAAACGTTAAAGCTTGATAGCTTAACATTCTGTGCTCTTGATGAAGCTGACGAAATGTTAAACATGGGCTTCTTAGAAGATATTGAATGGATTCTTGAGCACTTACCTAACGAAGCGCAAATGGCGTTATTCTCAGCAACTATGCCACCAGCTATTCGTAAAGTTGCTAACCGTTTCTTAGTTGACCCAGTACATATTAAAGTAGCTGCAGTAACAAAAGCGAAAGCAAACATTACTCAGTTAGCGTGGAAAGTTACTGGTATTAACAAAAATACTGCGATTGAGCGTATAGTTGAAACATTTGACTATGAAGCGATGATTATTTTCGTACGAACTCGTAACGATACCATCACTATCTCAGAGCAAATTGAACGCTTAGGTTACCCATGTGCAGCTTTAAATGGTGATTTAAACCAAGCCCAACGTGAACGTACGGTTGAGCAACTTAAAAATGGTAAAGTTTCTATTGTAGTAGCAACTGATGTTGTAGCTCGTGGTTTAGATATTCCTCGTATAGACTTAGTATTAAACTACGATATTCCTGGCGATCATGAATCATATGTACACCGTATTGGTCGTACTGGTCGTGCTGGTCGTGAAGGTACTGCGATTACGTTTATCCGTCCTCGTGAAATGTACAATATCCGTCATTACGAGCGTTTAACTGCTGGTACCATTAAGACATTTGAATTACCAACAGTAAGTGAGCTTGGTGCTATTCGTATCGAGCGTTGTCGTAAGTCGTTAGTTGAAACTGCGCAAAACAAAGATTTAACAACAATGCGTGCCGCATTAGAAAAAATGGCTGCTGATTCAGAAGTATCTATTGAAGATTTAGCTGCTGCTTTATTGTTTGAAAAACAAATTAAGCAACCGTTTGAGCCAAAAGAAGATCCAAAACCTCGTCGTGAGCGTTCTGAGCGTGATAGTCGTGGTCGTGATTCTCGAGATTCTCGTGATTCTCGAGATACTCGTGGCAGAGGCCGTGATGACAGAGGCAACCGTGGTGAACGTCCACAACGTGAACGTAAACAGTCTTCAGGCGCTCGTTCAGACATCGATTGGCAAGCATACCGCATTGAGGTAGGTAAAGAGCATGGCGCACGTCCTGGTGATATCGTTGGCGCAATCGCGAATGAAATTTCATTAGACAGTGCTTACATTGGTCAAATAAACCTACAAGATAACCATACTATTGTACAGTTACCTAAAGGCATGCCAAAAGACGCGTTTGAAAAATTACGTAATGTACGTGTTCGTCGTCAACAATTAGATATTTCAGTATCTGATGCAAAAGTTGAAACACAGACTCGTCGTCCTCGTAACGACCGTCCTCGCAATGACCGTCGTAACGACCGTCCTGCACGTCATAACTAATAACTAGTTATTTACCAATAAAAAGAGAAGCTTTGCTTCTCTTTTTTTTTGCCCCACAGGATGTGGGGTATGCCGAAACACCATGGAGGGTGTAGTTTCGGTAGCTTACATGATGGCGTTAAATTTGTAACTAGATGGTCGTAATCCGATACCGCCGAGAGCGAAGTATCGGTTGCCCCACAGGACGTGGGGTATGCCGAAACACCATGGACCACTCATTCGCATCCCTGCGACCGTGGCATTAGTACTTCCGTGTACGTCATGGTGTAGTTTCGGTAGCTTACATGGACCATTCCTTCGCATCCATGCGATCATGGCATTAGTACATCCTTGTACGTCATGGCGTTAAATTTGTAACTAGATGGTCGTAATCCGATACCGCCGGGACAGAATTTTTAACATCCCTGTAAATTCTGCATTCATTACGTCCTGTAAATTAGCGAAGTATCGGTTGCCTACAGGATGTAGGTATGACATTACATCCTCGGTAATTGCTCCTGCATTAACCTTTTATTGAATTATCATTTAATGACATAAAACACTTAAAAAACATTACACTTACATTGTAAAGAAGCTATGCTTAAAGCATATATTCAATTAAAAATTGACGTTAAGTAATGTTTTATAATAAAAAAAACACTTTATCCGTATTTATTTTTCTGTTTTTATCTTTATTTCAAACACATGTATTTGCCTTCGCACAAGATCTTGAAGAGTCTCCCGATGAAGATTTAGAAGCTGTTGATAAAGCAGCAAGTGAATTTTCTATGGATATGATCAAAGCGCTTGAACTGCGAGTACTAGAGTCTCCTCCAACGATTGATGGTAACTTAACTGATAAGTTTTGGGCATCATCGAGTATTCTTAGCATTGATTTAGAAATGTACCCTGAACGCTTTGCCAAAGCGAAAGTTGCAACCGATGCTTTAATTGGTGTAACTCAAACCCACGTATACTTTGCATTTAATGCCTATGACAATGATTTATCTAAATTAAGAACTGCGGTTCGAGATGAAGACGGCGTTAAAGATGATGATTACGTTTCTGTTGTTATCGACCCCACTGGTAATTTACGCCGTAAATACGAATTTAGAGTTAACCCAAGTGGTAGTAAATCCGATGTATTACAAAACACGGTTAGTGACCGTTATATCTATGATTGGGATACTTCGTGGGAAGCTGCAGCACAAATAACCGAAAAGGGATGGTTGGTTGAAATGGCTATTCCTATTGACTCACTCAAGCAACCTTCAGTTGATGGCGATGAAAAAAATCAATGGGCAGTTATTTTAAAGCGCAGTTACCCAAGACAAATAGATAGGACTATGGGGGGAATTTATTTAATTACACCGCCAAATCCTGCAGCTAAAGAGCGGATTGTTACTACTAATGAACAAGGGCAGGTTGAAGAAGATGTTACCCAAAACTTAGAGTTGCACCCGTATGCTATATGGCATCCTGCTGAAAAGAGAAAATATAAAGCCAGTTTTGAGCAAGATGAAGAAATTGAAGAAACCGAAGCAGGTATGGATCTGAGTTTAACCATAGATTCGGCAACTAAGATCTCTGCAACAATCAATCCCAACTTTACTGAAGTTGAAGCCGATATTGCCCGAGATAGTATCAACAACCCATTCAATGTTTTTCAACCTGAAAAACGTCGCTTCTTCCAAGAAGATATGGACTTATATTCCACTCTAATGCCATTAGTTTACACACGAAATATTATTAACCCCGACTTAGGCGTTAGTGTATCTCATGAAACAAAAGAATCAGCGTCAGGCTCTTTTTGGGCAAGAGATACTGATACTGAAGTTATTATGCCGGATAATTTAGGCTCTGAGAAAGTAGAGATCACCGGGCTTGAAAATGAATCAATGGCCGCTCGCTATGTAACCGCAGGTGGGGGAAGTGCTTATGGCGTTTTAGGCACAGTAAGAACAGCGGATGATTATAAAAATGGTGTTATTGCTTTTGATAGCTTAGTTAATTTGGGCATCGATGATAAGTTGCGTTACCAAGTTATGTTTTCTCAAACTGAATATCCTATTAATTTTGCCCAAGATTTATGTGACGGAGATGACTGTTTAGATATCACTGAAAATGATAATTGTGAATTAGGGTATTGTGATACGAATACATCAGTACTGAGAGCACCAACGGATGAAACATTAGAAGATTACGCGATTCAGGTAAAATATAAACATACCGGGCCAAAATCTTTATTCTGGGCTAATTATTTTGATGTGGGCAAAGACTTTAGAGCAGATTTGGGTTTTGTTAAACGAACCGATTATAAATTATATAATATTGCTTACGGTCGTAATTGGTACTTTGAAACACTTAGTGGAGACGGTGGTAAATCGCGAGGCAGGGTTTACCTTGTTGCCACTCAAGTCGAATCGCAAAAAGGTGAAAAGATAGAAACAGGCTATGATTTATGGGCTGAATTTAGAGGCTCATACCAAACGGTATTTAGACCAGGCTTTCGTATTAAAGAACGAGCGGTTAATCGAATACAGCAAAATACTTTGGATTTAAAAGCTAATGCACCTAAATTTGATGAGCAGTATTTTCAGTGGTATCTAGAAACATCTCCATTTCCTGCTTGGACGTTTAATTTAGATGGTAAATACGGCGAAATTGCTGATGCAGAAAATATTGTCCTTGGTGATATGCAGGAGTTAAAGCCTAGGATCCGCTATCAAATTGGCGATTTTAATTTTAGTGTGCAACATACTTATCGTAATTTTGATTATGAAGACTCCATGCTTTATAAGGAGAATTTCAGTACATATACAGTGAACTGGCGTCCTGATGATAAGCGGGTTTTAAGATTTTTAGTCAAGTACGATGATACTGATAGAGATATCAATAGATGGCGCGGTGATGAGCTATCATTTGAACGTGAAGTGGAAGCAGAGTTAACTTATTCACTGGAATATAGTAAAAATTTAACCTTATTATCCGGCCTTAAATATACCCGTGAAAAAGATAATGAAATCGGTGATGACTTTACTAGTAAACGTGAAATTTATTTACGCATGAATTATAGAATGGGCTTTATTGGTAAGTAATTTAAACATCTTTACTTAGATAACCTTTTATAAGAAATAATAAGAAACAACTAACTTTTTAGATAAAATTTATAGTAAAGCATCATAAATCTTTAATGAAATAATGATTTTTTATTCATGGCACCTCCAGATATAAAGGCTAGAGTTAACTCACTAGGCTTTCAATCTAGGAGGATTTATGAAATTTAATTATCTAATGCCTTTAACACTTCTGGTTACCGCAACTTCTTGGCAAACAATGGCAGATCAAAACATAAAGTATGTTTTTAAAGCAACGGATAACTCCAATGCAACTCAGTTATGTGTGGCCTCAGCAAATAATGATTTAGTTAAAGTAAAAAAATTGGTAATTCGAGATAAGTTTGGTGTGAGAGATATAACCAGAAACTTAACTTGCAATGGTGAGAATGTGACTGGTTTTTCGGCAAAATATAATGCACAAGTGACTGCTGAATACTTAAACCGACACGCTCCTAAACAATATAAAATGGATCTCGATAATGTGACAATTACAGATTTAGCTTATACTCCTGCTTTACCTCAAACAGTTAAAGTTATTTATGTTTCAAGTAAATAATAAATAAGTATGCCAGATACTGACCGAGTATCTGGCATAATTATCTATAGAATTTTAATAATTTACTTTTTAAGTATAAACATCTGATAGCCAAATTCTCCAAGAAATTGGTTATAAATATCTAACTCGTGGTGAATATCTTGTAATGCTTGTGAGCCTTGCATTTCGTGCTGTAGCTCTTCAACACGATTTTTCAGAGGCAGGCAATAGTTTTCCCAAGCTTGCTCACTTAATGTGAAACTCTCTACTATTTCATAACCAGCGTCTTGCATTTGCTTGATACGAGTATTTACATGAACAATGTCTGGATAGTTTTTATTCCAAAATTCAACAGCAGCATCACTTGGGTTTGGCGTTAACCAAACTAAGTCACTTATCATCAAAATACCATCGTCACTCAGTAGCGCTTTCCATTGGGTAAGAGCTTTTGATACCCCCATTATATAAGCACTTGCTTCCGACCAGATAAGGTCAAAACTCTTATCTGCAAAAGGTAACTCTGTCATGCTGGCGCAAACAGGAGTTACACGCGATGATAAATCACCACTTGCAATCTTGTCATTAATATAAGCTATTGCTGACTCTTCATTGTCTACAGTGGTGATATTGGCCGTTGTATTTTGGGCTAATACATTTGTCGCTATACCTTTACCACAACCAATTTCTAAAATGTTTTTAGGTAATTGTGGTAAAGATGATAATGCTTTTTTAGTTTCTGATTGACTACCAGGTCCCCAACGTTCAAGTGTTGAAAATACCTTCATAAAGTCAGCCATATATTCGTCGTGTTTGTTCATATCTTTTGTTAACCATTTTAATCGCAACGCTTCTTTTTCATCAAAACCTTGCTTAAATAACCAATGTAAATGTGCATCTGGGGCAATTTTATCTACAGTTTCATGCCACACCTTAAGGTCGCCATCACCTAGCAAGGCATTAAGAAGCTTACGTGCTTCTTGTTTGTGTTTAATTTCATCATCAAGTATGCGCAGTCGTTTATTCAGAGTGACTCGATCAATTTTCTCTTCAACACAGGCTTTACACTCTTTAAGGCTTAGCCCACCAGCTTGTAGTTGTTGAATTAAGCGAATACGTTGTAGGTCTTTATCGCTGTATACACGATAACCATTGTCTAATCTTTTACCTTTGATCAGCTGTTGCTTCTCGTAATAGAGTATAGCTGTTCGTGACAAACCAACTTTAGAAGCTAACTCAGATATTCGATACATATTCTGCTCACAGTCTTAATGATAATAATTAATGGACTTGGTATTACTTTAAACTATAAAGCTATAGACAGGTCAATAGTTTGATAATAAAAATAGTTGAGTAGGAAAGAAATGGTTAATTTATGATGAAGGTTTTAAAAAGACGTAATAGAGGAATAAAAAAGGGACCATAAAGATCCCTAGCATTTTATTAAGATTATAAATAATTAGGCTTGTGGGCCTTTAATACTTACACCAAGATCTTTTAAAATGCCGTCTTTTAAGTTGTAGACAAAACCATGAATACTTAACTCTTGACCTGATTGCCAAGCATTAATAAGTGTTGTTGTGTTGGCAACGTTAGCTACTTGTTCCACTACGTTCAATTCACATAAACGATCGGTTAATTCATCACCAGATAGCTTAGCTAATTCATCTTTATGGAATCTATGCACATCGCTAATGTGGCGTAACCAGTTGTCAATCAGACCATGTTGGTTGTCATCAAGTGATGCCGCAACCCCGCCACAGCCATAGTGACCACAGACGATAATGTGCTTAACTTTTAGCATTTCAACAGCGTATTGAATTACTGATAAACAGTTTAAGTCAGTGTGTATTACTTGGTTAGCTATGTTACGGTGTACGAAAATTTCACCTGGCATCATACCGAGCAATTCATTTGCTGGTACGCGGGAATCAGAACAACCAATCCATAAATATTCCGGAGATTGTTGTTGTGATAATTTATCAAAAAAATCAGGCTGTTCTTTAGTTATTTTGTCAGCCCAGGCTTTATTGTGTTCGAATAATTGTGATAATACAGGCATAAATATTGATTTCTTGTTAAAATTTTAGCTATTGTCTGAAAAAGCAGTGATCTTGTAAAGAGGTTTTAGTTTATAATCTATAACTAGAAAGTTTTATCGTTAACTCTACCAAATAGGTTTTTAAAATGGCTAGCTCAGCACACGCATTACACATTCTTGTTAAACACTTAGATAAAGCCGAAGATATTCTAAAGCAGTTAAAAAAAGGCGCTAAGTTTCAAACGTTAGCTAAGAAATATTCAACCTGCCCATCAGGCAAAAAAGGTGGCGATTTAGGTGAGTTTAGACAAGGTCAAATGGTTCCAGCCTTTGATAAGTTTGTGTTCAAAGGCGAAATACTAACCCCGACAATAGTAAAAACTAAGTTTGGTTATCACATAATTAAAACTCTATATCGAACTTAGTATCACAACCTAGCATTACAACCAAGTAGTGGCACTAACACTATTTGGTTTTATCGCTATTTGAAGTCTTTCTTAACCTGTCTCTGTATTTGGCTTTCGCTAATTTTTGCATATCGGCAACTTTGTCACTCTCATCAACAATTTCTTGGCCTAAAAATGTTTCTATCGCATCTTCTAAGGTAACAATACCTGCTGTTTGGCCAAACTCATCAGTAACTAAAAATATGTGTTCACTGCGTTTAATGAACAAATCGAGTAAGTTTAATACAGGGAAGCTTTCTGAGATCCTAAACAAAGGGTTGGCTATATCTTTTAAACAAGAGTCGCCGTTACCTTGGCGTTCATGTTGATAAAGGTTATTTTTATTAATTATGCCGGTGATATTGTCGATACTGTCTTTGTAAACGGGTATGCGAGTAAAGTTTTCGGTTTCTTGTGCATTTAGGGCATCAACTATTTTCATGTTTTCATCAAAAGCATGTACAACACTTCTTGGTGTGAGTATGTCTTTTGTATCGGCATCTCTCATCTTTAAAATATTTTCAACTAGCTGGTTTTCTTGGCTAACGATAGCGCCATCTTTATAGCTCAACGAAGCAACAGCTAACACTTCTTCTCTTGATGTTTCACTGCTATGTTTTGACGAAAACAACTTGGTTAAATGGGTTGATAACCATACTAAAGGGAAGACTACTTTTACTAAGGTTCTTATAACGTAGGCACTTGGAATAGCAAGACTGCGCCAAAATGTAGCACCGATGGTTTTAGGAATAATTTCAGATAAATATAAGATTGCTAGAGTTAGCAAAAAGGCAATTAAGGTTTCCCATTTTTCACCAAAAACTCTAATAGCTTGTGCGCCAACACCAGCTGCACCCATGGTATGAGCAAAAGTATTTAAGATCAGAATACTAGCAATAGATTGGTCTAAATTAGATTTTACTTGGGTGAGGACCTTACCACCGCTATTGCCACTTTTGTTTACTTGGGCAATATAACTTGGGGTTATTGATAATAGCACTGCCTCTAAGATTGAACATAAAAAAGATACGCCTATGGCAATGCATAGATAAACAATTAATAACGTCATGTAATTGAAGTTTTCCTTTGGTGTAAAGCACTGTATCAATAACTACAGTGTAATCAATATATAATAAAAGTGGTATTACTCTTCTTCTTGCTCGAGCTCTTTATTACGTTGTTTTATTTTTTGAAGCTGTTCGGGTGTCAGGTTAAATTTGCGCGCGCTTTTATAAAGCATATAAATACCACTGACAATGAACAGTAGAATAAAGATAATTAATAACCAACTTGTTAAAGACATTTAGCCCTCGATAACTCTTGTAATAAAAAAGGAATGCTTAGCATTCCTTTTAGTCTATAGATAACAGTGTAGCGTTTATGTAGCTGCTTTCATAGCTCGAACAAAATCACCTAATTCAATCAGCATTTGCTGGTTATTATCAAGATTATTCTCGATAATTTTAACCACGGCACTACCGCTAATAGCGCCTTTAGCTCCATTGGCTATAGCTTCTTTTACGTGCTCAGGCGTTGAAATACCAAAACCTAATACCGGTGCCGGTGCGTTATATTGATTTAATGTATCAATAAGATCTTTACCTGGCATATTAGCAACAACTTCAGTTCCTGTAACACCCGCACGGCTTAATACATAAGTATAGCCTTGCCCTAATGTAGCAACTTTTTCTAAGGTTACATTTGAAGCATTTGGCGGTGCAATAAAGATAGGCGCAATGTTGTTTGCAATTGCTGCATTTCTGAATTTTTCACCTTCACGAATTGGCACATCGGCAATAAGTACTGAATCTACGCCAGCATCGCTCATGTCGCGATAAAATACGTCTATGCCACGGGCGAATACCAAGTTAGCGTAAAGCAATAAACCAATAGGAATATCGGCATTATAGTCGCGCACTTTTTTTATTATCTCGATACATACATCGGTATTGATGTTGGCAGCTAACGCACGCTGTGCTGCATATTGAATGGTTAGGCCATCCGCACTTGGATCTGAAAAAGGAATGCCAAGCTCTAATGCATCTGCGCCATTGTCAATTAAGGTTTTAATTATTTCAAATGATTGCTCTGCATTAGGATCGCCAATAGTTACAAAAGGAATAAAAGCCCCTTGTTGCTTTGCTTTTAAGTTATTAAAACTTTGCTCATAGCGGTTGGCACTAGCCGATTTTAACTGTGTCATTATTTGTTCTCCCGGTAGTTTTCACCATTTAAAATACTATGAACATGGGTTAAATCTTTGTCGCCACGACCCGATAGGTTCACTAAAATTACCGTTTCTTCGGTAGCCGCATCTGCCATTTTAAGCGCCTGTGCTAGTGCATGAGATGACTCCAATGCAGGAATGATACCTTCAGAGCGAGATAGCGCTTGAAACGCTGCTATAGCCTCATCATCGTTAATCGCAACATAAGTTGCGCGACCGCTTTCTTTTAATAATGAATGTTGTGGGCCAACACCAGGGTAATCAAGACCCGCTGAAACAGAGTACGACTCTTCTATTTGGCCGTACTTATCTTGCATTATGTAAGTGTAAGCGCCATGTAACATGCCTTTTGTGCCGGCAACTAATGTTGCACCATGGCGGTCTGTGTTAATACCTTTACCACCAGCTTCAACGCCAATAAGCTTAACATCCGTTTCTTCGATAAAGTCATGGAACATACCGATGGCATTTGAGCCTCCACCAACACAGGCAATAACGTAATCAGGTAAGCTACCTTGCTCTGCTAAAATTTGCTGTTTAGCTTCAATACCGATCATTTTTTGAAATTCACGTACTATGGTAGGGAACGGGTGTGGACCTGCAGCTGTACCTAGTAAATAATGCGCATTTTCATAGTTTGCAGACCAATCACGCAATGCTTCATTTACCGCATCTTTTAATGTACCCGAGCCGGCAGTTACTGGAATTACTTCGGCGCCCATTAATTCCATACGAAATACGTTAGGTTGTTGACGTTCACAGTCCACTTGACCCATATAAACTTTACATTTTAAACCTAATAATGCACAGGCTAGGGCAGTGGCAACACCATGTTGTCCAGCGCCTGTTTCGGCAATGATTTCTGTTTTGCCCATACGTTTTGCTAGTAAAGCTTGGCCAAGTACTTGGTTAGTTTTATGAGCGCCGCCGTGCAGTAAGTCTTCACGCTTTAAATAAATTTTAGCTAATGGATTTTTAACTAAATTACGACATAGAGTTAGCGGCGTTGGACGACCAGCATAAGACTGTAATAATTTATCGAATTCAGCTTGAAACTCTGCGTCATTTTGCGAGTCAATAAAGGCCGCTTCGAGTTGTTCTAGTGCCGGAACTAATAGTTCGCTTACGTACATACCACCGAAGTCGCCAAAATATGGACTGATATTTTTTGAGGTATCTTGAGTCATTTATCTACCTTTGCTCAGAGAGCTTAATCTATTTCTATTTAATAGTGTCTAAGCAAGCTAAATGCTTGCTCGAGTTTTGTTTTATCTTTAATGCCCGGTGATATTTCAATGCCTGAATTTATGTCTAAACCGCTAATATCAGTATCGTTCATTAATCTTATTGCGTCTGCTAAGTTCTCGGTATTTAAGCCACCGGCTAACATAGTCTTGGATAAGTCTTGCTCACACTCGGCTAACAATTGCCAGTTAAAGGCTTCGCCGCTACCACCTTGTTTACTGTCGAGTAAATAAGAGTCTGCGCCTAAATCTAAAGGTGCAATATCGTCTTTAACACTAATGGCTTTTACGATAGAAGTGTTTGAATCCAATAACTTGCGTAGCTCACTGATGTAATCACCATCTTCACTGCCATGTAATTGCACCGCCGCTAAATTTAATTTGTTTGCCGTTTTTGCAACTACTTCTAAGTGTTCATTGGCAAACACACCAACATAGTTAATGCTTGCTGATACACTGTTATTAACTTCATTAATGATATCTTGTGCTTGCTCTAAGGTGACACAACGTGGCGATTTATCTGCAAAAATTAAGCCGGCAAAACAAGCCCCTGCATTAATCACATTAACCACATCACTAGCCTTAGTTAAGCCACAAACTTTGTGACTGCCATATACTACTTGCCTACAAGCTAGGTCGATATCATCCTCAGACATAATTGAGCTACCTACTAAAAAGCCGTTTACTGCAGGTGCTAATTCACGTACTTGCTTATTGGTGTAGATACCTGATTCTGAAATGATCAAACGATCATCAGGGATCATTGGTGCTAATTCAAAAGTACGAGTTAAGTCGGTGGAAAGATCACGTAAGTTACGATTATTAATACCAATTAATTTTGCACCTAAATCAATCGCGCGCACGGTTTCTTCAACGTTTGATACTTCCGTTAAAATAGCCATGTTATAGCTATTAGCAACGTTAGCTAATTCAATGTATTCCTCATCAGTTAATACGCTTAACATCAATAATATGGCATCAGCGCCATAATAGCGGCCAAGATGAATTTGATAGCTATCAACAAAGAAGTCTTTATTTAATACCGGGCAATCGACGTTTTCAGATACTGCTTTAAGATAATCATGATTACCTTGAAAATATTTTGCATCGGTTAATACTGAAATTGCACTGGCGTATTTTTTATAAACCGAGCTTATTTCTAGTACGTCAAATACAGGGCGAATTAAGCCTTTTGAAGGTGATGCTTTTTTACACTCAAAAATAAAACCTGCGTTAGGTTGCGCAAGCGCTGCGTACATATCTTTTTGCGTTGGCTTTAAATCATCTATAAAGCTTGCTAGCGGAATATCTTGCTTTAATTGTTCAACCTCAATACGTTTATCGGCAACAATTTTTTCTAGTATATTAGCCATTACTTACCTCAACCATTTTGGCCAACGTTTTAGCTGCTTGGCCAGAAGCTAAAACCTGTTTTACTTTATCGCTAGCGTCTCTTAAGTTATTAGCAACACCGCTTAGGTATAATAATGCAGCAGTATTTATAATTACCGCATCTTTATGAGCTTGTTGACCTTGGCCTTGCAGAACCGCCATGGTATAGGCTGCGTTTTCAGCAGGCTTGCCACCTTTTATGCTTGCTAATGTATGAGTGTCTAAACCAAAATCGGCAGGAATAACATCTCGTTTGATTAACTCATCGCCATCAATTTCTATTATCTGGGTTTCACCATGAATGGCGACTTCATCTAAACCGCTACCATGTACAACCCAAGCGCGTTTGACTCCTGTAAGCTGCAGGGCTTTTGCCATTGGCATAAGTAATTCTGGAGTATATACACCTAAAAGCATTATTGATGGTTTCGCCGGATTAACAAGCGGCCCTAAAATATTAAACAAGGTGCGTACGCCCATTGCTTTTCGCACTGGCGCGGCATGGCGAAAACCACTGTGATATTTTGGCGCGAATAAAAAACATAAACCACTTTGCGCGATACACTCTGCTGCGGTTTCAGGTTCCATCGTTAAGTTGACGCCAAACGCCTCTAATAAATCGGCGGAGCCTGATTTGCTCGATACACTACGGTTACCATGCTTTGCTACATTTAAACCACAGGCTGCTGCAACTATTGCCGCAGTTGTTGAAATGTTTATGGTATTTGCACCGTCACCACCAGTACCAACACAATCTACCAATGGTGTATCAATTTCAGGAAATGGTGTTGCCGCATTACGAATGGCAAGGGCTGCACCGGCTATTTCTGCCGGTGTTTCACCTTTGATTTTTAATGCGGTTAATACTGAGGCCATAAGTGCTGGCTCAACTTCGCCGTTAACCACTTGGCTAAAAAACTCATTGGCATCAACAGGGCTTAAGTCAGTGCCTGCAATTAATTGGTCAAGTATTTTACTCATTAGCATTTCCTTGCATTTGCGTTTCTTGTAAAAGGTAATCAAAACTTTGTTTTAATAATTGGCTACCTTTTGATGTTAATAGTGATTCTGGATGAAACTGAAAACCTAAAGTTTTATCTAATGGATTAGCCACCGCCATAGGTAAATCATTATAGTAGGCAAGTAACTCTAGGCCTTTTGGCATTATCGTTGCGACTAATGAATGGTAACGAGCAACAGGTAGCGGAGAAGGTAAGTTAGCAAAAGGACCTAATTGGTTATGCTCAATAAGAGATGCTTTACCATGAACAATTTCTCCGGCTCTATCAACTTTACCGCCGTAGTGTTCAACTAACGCTTGATGTCCCAAGCAAATGCCTAGAATAGGGTATTTGCCTACAGCTAAAGAGATTAATTGCATTAAGCAACCTGCACCTTTAGGATCGCCAGGGCCTGGCGACAGCACTAAAATAACAGGGCAAGTTTCAGCATTCATTTTATCAATGATAAATTCTGCCGATACGGTGTTTCGGTAAATTACTGGCTCAAAGCCTAAGGTTTTAAATTCATCAACTAAGTTGTAAGTAAAAGAATCTAAGTTATCTAACATATATAGTTTTGTTTGCATTTTAGACTCCTATTATTTAGTTAAAAGATTTTCAGCAGCATTGGCAATTTGTACTGCTTTAATCACCGCTTGCGCTTTTTGTCTGGTTTCATCTGCTTCACTTTGTGGGTCAGAGTCATATACGACTCCAGCGCCAGCTTGCACATAAGCAATGCTTGATTTAACAAAAGCAGAGCGAATAACAATACAGGTATCCATATCACCTTCACCGTTTAAGTAACCAACTGCGCCGCCATAACTGCCACGGCGACTGCCTTCTATTTGGCGAATTAGTTGTGTCGCTTTAACTTTTGGCGCACCAGATAGCGTGCCCATATTCATACAAGCTTGATACGCATGCAGGGCATCAAGGTCTTGTGATAAAGTGCCACATACTCGAGAAACTAAATGCATCACTTGTGAATAACGATCTACTTTTAGCAATTCTGCCACATAACGAGTACCGCCTTCAGATACTCTGGCAATATCATTACGAGCCAAATCAACTAACATTAAATGCTCGGCTTTTTCTTTTTCATCGTTGCGTAATTCAAGTTCAATTCGGCCATCCAAATCGGGAGAATATTCACCAGCTAAATTAAAGCCACGAGGGCGAGTACCGGCAATTGGGTATAATTCTACTTGGCGATTATCGCTAGAGAACTTTAATGCCGACTCTGGTGACGCGCCAAATAAACAAAAGTCATCGTCTTTTAAGAAAAACATATACGGACTTGGGTTGGTTAGCTTCAACGCTTGGTATGCTGAGATAGGGTCGGTACAAGGTAGTGAAAATGTTCTTGATGGCACAACCTGAAAAATATCACCTGCGCGGATGTGCTCTTTTAAGTCATCAACTTGCTGACAAAATTCACTATCAGTAATATTTACTTTTACATCGGCAGAGTTCATTGCCACGTCAAGTTTAATATCATTAGATAGCAAAGGTTGCTCACAGTAATCTTTAAGTTGCTCAATGCGTTTTAATATTTGGTTTTGACTTTGAGCTTGCTCCTTGCCACTAAATACATTACCGATGATCTCAGTATTTTGCTTTTGATGATCAATAATAATTAATGTTTCAGCTAAGTAATAAACGTAATCTGGGCAAGTGTTTGTGCTTTCATCTACCTCAGGTAGTTGCTCACTGATAGTAATTAAATCAAAAGCGAAAGCACCGCCAATAAATACTGCAAATGGATGCTGCTCAATACTTTCAATCGTTTGTAACTCTCGTAAAACCTGCATTGGGTTAACGGTTAATAAACGGCTCAGTTCATCTTGCTGTTCGTTATTTTCGATAAACGTTAACGATAAAAATTGCTCGGATTGCTTGTTGATAGTAACGCTAGATTGATATTTATCTTGTGAGAATCTATCTGCTAATAACTCAAGCACAGATTGTCCATTTAAAGATTTTGCACTTACCGTTACATTAAAACCCGAGCATTCAACTTTTACCGCAGCATCAACTAACAACAAGCTTTTAAGAGCTCTTTTATCACTAATTTCGGCAGACTCTAATAATAGGGTATTAGTTTTATTTTCAGTTAAACTTTTATAAAGAGCCAATGGATCGTCTTGATACTTTGCATCAATAATAGTACTGGCAACAAAACCAGGGGACTGTAAATTAGTTTGGATCATTTCTAACCTTCCTTAGTTAGGTTATTTTTGCGCTGCACGTTAAGGGTATTCATGGTTAAGATCGAACTCATTAACTGCTTATTATTGCAATTCTTTAAAAACATTATTTACTCTATATTAAAGTTGTTTGTGCACTGTGTTTAGTGATTGTTTCTTCTATCTTATGCTTAATTGCTTGTTCTTATTTATAATACCAAGTCCATTAATTAACCGCTCATTTTTAATGGTTAAAATGAATAACTACTGCGTTATAAAATTTATAAGTAGAATAACTACTTACTAAATTTTATGCCTTGTATTTATCCCTTTTTCCTCATAAAAAAGTAGATCACTTAATTAATGGAATTGGTATAAGGCAACTTTAATGTTAATTAAAACGAAAAAACCCGCCTTGAATAAGCGGGTTTAATAAACTTTTTGCTAACAGCAAATGTCACAACCCACTATGTAGAGTTATGCCACCACCAAATGTTTAAGCTAGCTTGCTGTTGTATATGCATATTTTATCTATTCTTTAAATTATAATAAGGTAATTAAACGCACCGAATATGGCTCTTTAGGTAAACTAAATGGCTATCAATTACTCTCGCATCTAAGTACACTAATAAGTATACCTATAGAAGACCGCAATTTGAGAATGATGTCAACAGATCTTGAAGAAAAAAACGGCAAAATTAACAATTCATTACGAGTTGACTTTCATTGTCATACTACTTGCTCGGACGGGCACTTAACGCCGAGTGAAATTATCGACAGGGCAAGTAATTATCAAATTGACCAAATTGCCATAACTGATCATGACACAATTAGTGCTATCAGCATTGCGCAACAGCATATTGCAGAGCAGCAATTGAAAATACGTTTAGTATCGGGTATTGAATTTTCAACTATGTGGCAAAACTTTGAAATTCATGTGGTAGGCTTAAATATAGATTGTAATAGCCCTGAACTTCTCGCCTTAATTAAAAGCCAGCAAGAAGGGCGAGAGCAACGAGCTCTGCTTATGGCTGAAAAGTTAGCTAAGGCCGGTTTTGAAAATTGTTACCAAGATGCCAAGCTTTTAGCTAAAGGCGGTTCAATTACTCGCTCTCACTTTGCGCGGGTATTATTTAATCGCGGTGTGGTGAGTACATTACAAAAAGCCTTTGATAAATATATTGGCAAAGGCAATAGAGCTTACGTTAAACCATTATGGTGTAGCTTAGACGAAGCGATTGAAGTAATTGCAAAGGCTGGCGGACATAGTGTTATCGCCCACCCAAAGAAATACGATTTATCAACTAAATGGTTACGCCGCTTAATTAATGACTTTAAACAAGCAAATGGTCACGCAATGGAAGTCGTTTCTGGGCAACGTAACGACCAGCAACGAGACTTTCTTATAGAGTTGTGTAATGAGTACCATTTAGAAGCATCGGTTGGATCTGACTTTCATTTTCCTAACCGCTGGAGTGATTTAGGTAAAAATTTAGCATTACCGGAAAATACATCGGTAGTGTGGCAGCATTGGAATTAACCCGACTAAACTTAGTATGAATAATTAGGGATACGATTATGAGTCAATTTTTTTACATGCACCCAGATAATCCGCAAGCACGCTTAATTAAACAAGCGGTTGAAATTATCCACCAAGGCGGAGTTGTGGTTTATCCGACTGACTCTGGTTATGCTCTTGGTTGCCATACTGGAGATAAAAAAGCACTTGATAGAATTTGCCAAATTCGCGATATCAGCAAAGATCACAATTTTACTTTATTGTGTCGAGATTTATCTGAGTTATCTGTTTATGCTCGAGTCGATAATGCAAATTTTCGTTTATTAAAAAATAATACTCCAGGCGCTTATACATTCGTTTTTAAAGGCACTAAAGAAGTCCCTAAGCGTTTACTTAACCCAAAAAAGAAAACCATAGGCATTCGCATTCCTGACAACAATATAGCCATGGCTTTGCTTGAAGAATTAGGTGAACCGTTGATGTCCACAACCTTACTGTTACCGGGTAATGATATGGCTGAGTTTGATCCTGAAATTATTCGCGATAACTTAGAAAAACAAGTGGATTTAATTTTAAATGGTGGCTACCTAGGCGAAAAGCCAACTACAGTAGTCGATTTTTCTGAGGGTTTTGCCGATATTATTCGAGTGGGTGAGGGCGATCCTACACCATTTGAATAAGCTCAAACTTAATCAAACGCTACAGTGAGTATTAATATCAGCAGCGCAGTGAAAAATTCTAATAATAAAACAACGATGCAAGACATGGTACAACAAGTCTTGCCTCTTGCTATGGTGCGCGGTGAAGCCCTCGTTAAGCAACCACTTGATTTATTTATTCCTCCTGATGCGTTAGAAATTATTCTTGATTCTTTTGAAGGTCCTCTCGATTTATTACTCTATCTTATTCGCAAACAAAAATTTGATATTGTTGATTTACCGATCGCTGAAATTACCCATCAATACATGGAATATGTTGAATTGATGAAAGACGTTAAAATTGAATTGGCCGCCGAATATTTAGTGATGGCGGCAATTTTAGCGGAAATAAAATCACGCTTATTACTGCCAAAAACTGACGTTGTTGATGACGAAGAAGACCCAAGAGCTGAGTTAGTTAGGCGTTTACAAGAATACGAAGTAATTAAAGATGCTGCCAATAAACTGGATACCATCCCGCGCCTAGAGCGTGATAACTTTGAGGGAAGAGCGAGTTTACCTGAAAATTATAAGCCTAGGTTTGTTGAAGCCGATGTTAGCCTTGATGATTTAGTGCAAGCACTACAAGGGGTAATAAAGCGTGTCGAAGCATTTGAACATCACCATATTAAACGAGAAAATTTATCAACCCGTGAGCGCATGAGCCAAATATTAGCCACACTGGAGCATGACAGCTATAAAGAATTTAGTACCTTGTTTGTGCTAGAAGAAGGGCGAGGCGGTGTTGTGGTAACCTTTTTGGCAATACTAGAGTTATTAAAAGAAAACTTAATTGAATTTGTGCAAGCGCAGGTGTTTGGTCAAATACAAGTGAAGTTGGCGACAATACAATAATGAAAAAACTATCTGAACAACAACTAAAATCATTAATTGAAGCTATGCTATTTGTATCGGCTGTGCCGCTGAAAGTAAAAGATATACAAAAAACATTGGCAGAAGAGATAACATTAACAAAAAAACGCATACTTGTTGCTTTACAAGACCTAGAAAAAGACTATGATCAGCGCGGTATTGAATTAATTGAAGTTGCTTCTGGTTATCGTTTCCAAGCAAAGAATGAATACAGTGAGTTGATCGCCTTATTATTTAAGGAAAAAGCACCGCGTTATTCGCGAGCTTTAATGGAAACATTAGCATTGATTGCTTATCGTCAACCAATTACCCGTGGTGAAATAGAAGATATTCGCGGAGTGGCAGTAAGTAGTTATATAATTAAAACATTACAAGAAAGAGATTGGATCCATGTAGTTGGTCACAAAGAAGTTCCTGGACGTCCGGGGCTGTTTGCCACCACCAATGAATTCTTAGATTATTTCTCTTTAAAATCGCTAGCTGAATTACCAGAGCTTATGCAGGTTAATCAGTTAGATCTTAACCCTGAGAAGGGTGAAGCCCCATCGACAAGCAATAATGCTGTCGAAACAGAATGAGTTTATTAAATGTCTGAAAAATTACAGAAAGTATTAGCCCGAGCTGGTAAAGGCTCTCGTCGTGAGATGGAAGCTGTGATCAGTAGTGGTCGAGTAAGTGTTGACGGTAAAGTTGCCTTTTTAGGTGACCGTGTTGATGGCACCGAACAAATTCGCCTTGATGGTCATGCGGTTAAAATTGCTCAAAATGAAGATGAAGCATGTCGCGTACTTGTATACAACAAGCCTGAAGGTGAGATGTGTACCCGTAAAGACCCTGAAGGCCGCCCAACCGTATTTGACCGCTTACCTCCTATTGAAGGCAGCCGCTGGATAGCCGTTGGCCGCTTAGATATTAATACCTCAGGTATGTTACTTTTTACTAACGATGGCGAACTAGCTAACCGCTTAATGCACCCCTCACACGAAGTTGAACGTGAATATGCGGTACGTGTTTTTGGTGAAATAAACGAAGCTATGCTACAAACACTACGCCACGGCGTTAAGCTTGAAGATGGCATGGCCAAATTCAATAAGCTAACTTATAAAGGCGGTGAAGGACGAAACCATTGGTTCCATGTTGTACTTACTGAAGGTCGTAACCGTGAAGTTCGTCGTTTATGGGAAAGCCAAGGTGTACAGGTGAGTCGTTTGATCCGTGTACGCTATGGTGACTTTTCAATGGAACGCCGATTGCCACTAGGTGGTTGGATTGAGCTAGGCTTAGGTGATGTTAACTACTATCGTAAATTGGTTGAATTAAAACCAGAAACGAAATCGAAAGTCAAAGTAGATGCGAAAAAAATCGATAATACCCAAAGTCGAAAAATTCGTAAAAATGTAAAAAAACATCAGCAACGGCGCCAAGCCGCCGCGACAACAACGCGTCGCCAACGTAAATAAATATCAAGGTGTCAGACACCTTGATTGCTTAGTAATACATTTAGGGAATATTTATATTCCCTTTTTTATATAAACAAGTATGTGTCATTGCTCGACACAGTAGCCATTAAACAGAATAAAAATAGGTTTTATTATGCTTCCTGAAAGTTCCATTAACTTAGCTGCAAAAGAGTTATTAAATCGTCGCAGCGCGATGAATAAGTCTTTTCGTTTAGAAGACAATGTTCGTCCTATCTCTATTGAAGATGGATTAGCAATTCAAATGGAAACGGTAAAACAAAGTAAAGACTCTATTGGTGGTTGGAAGTGTTTATTACCACCTAATGATGAGCAAGTTATTGTTGCTCCAATATTAAAATCTAGTATTGAATCTGGCGATAACTGTGAGTTATTTGCTGATAACTGCATGGCAAGATTAGAGCCCGAAATAGCCTTTGTCTTAGCAAAAGATTTACCCGCTCAAGATACCGATTATTCAGAGTCTGAAATTGACCAAGCAATAGGCAGTGCTCATATGGCTCTTGAGCTTATGCAAGACAGATTTATCAGCGATTGTGGTGTTGATTACTTTGAAAGATTAGCTGATTGCTTACTAAATCAAGGCATATTTTTAGGTCCAGAAATTAATTTAGAGCAAGCTTATAAAGCCGCAACAATTAATATCAGCTTTAGCCAAGGTGACAATGTTCAAGAGTTTTCAGGTAAACATCCGAATCAATCGCCAATAAAACCACTGTATTGGATGATAAATTATTTAGGCAAGCGCGGTGTTAGTTTCAAAGCAGGACAAGCAATTATCACGGCTTCATATGCTGGTATTGTTGAAGTGGATTTTGAAAAACTAACTGAAATAGCATATCAAAACCTTGGTAAATACTCGGTAACCTTTAACGCTAAATAACAGCGCTAAACCATCAAGGTGTCTGACACCTTGATATGACACCTTGATATGTTAGTGGGTTTGGCTGGCGATGATGGTATCGACTAAATGGTCGATATTTTTATTGTCAGCATAAATACCATCAATAATCAGCTTACAAATGCCATGTAACGTTCCCCATGTTACTTGCGCCAACCTTAATGTATCTACATCTGAATTTAAAAGGCCTTGCTTTTGCCAGCGTTCAATTAAACTTAAATGGAATTGAAAGCTTTTATAGGCCGTTGATTTTAAAGATTCTGAGCTTGCTTGCTCTTTCCATAATGCAGAGCCAAACATTAACTCATAGATAAAGGCGTTATCGGTTGAGAATTCGATATAACCTTTGATGTAACGGTGAAGGATCTGCTTTTGTGTTGCTTTATCGTCACTTATTATCGAGCTAACGATATCCTGCCAGGTTGTAAAACCAGACTCTGCAATAGCGCTAAGTAAATCATTTTTATTTTTAAAATGATGATACAAAGCAGTACGGGACACGCCGATACTTTCACCTAAAGCGCGCATAGACAATGACTGGATACCTAAATCTTTGACCATTTTGGTGGCTTCTTTGAGTAAGGTCGCTCTTAATTCACCATGATGATAATTATTACCCGTTTTTTCAGATTTTAATGATTTGGCCATAGGTTTCTAAACTTATTGTTAATCTTAATATTGATTCAATCTTGACAATGTCAAAATACCTAGGTAACTTGACGATGTCAAGATTAATATGGATGTGGCAAATATCCATAAAAGAATTTAAAAGGTAATAAAATGACTGCTACTACTTCTCCATTTCCTCATTTATTAGAGCCACTTGATTTAGGCTTTATTAAAATTAGAAACCGTACCTTGATGGGCTCTATGCATATAGGCCTTGAAGAGGAAAAAGGTGGTATGGAAAAAATGGCGGCATTTTATGCTGAACGCGCTCGTGGTGGTGCAGGTATTATAGTTACCGGAGGCATTGCGCCAAATGTTGCAGGTTGGGTTATGCCGTTTGGTGGCCGAATGAGCTCAAAGCGCCATGCCAAGCACCATAAAGTTGTTACTGAGGCAGTACACAAAGAAGGCGGTGTAATCTGTATGCAAATATTGCATACCGGTCGTTATGGCTACCATCCTTTTAGTGTTGCACCTTCAAAAATTCAAGCGCCAATCAATCCATTTAAACCTCGCGCATTAAGTTCTAAAAAGGTATGGAAAACGATTGATGATTACGCCAATTCAGCAGCTATGGCACAACTTGCCGGCTACGATGGCGTGGAAATTATGGGCTCTGAAGGTTATCTAATTAACCAATTCTTTTGTGAGCGCACCAACCACAGAACAGATGAGTGGGGCGGTAGCTTAGAAAATCGAGCACGACTTGCCATTGAAACCGTTAAAAAGACCAGAGAAAGAGTTGGTGAAAAATTCATTTTAATCTATCGCTTATCTATGATCGATTTAGTTGAAGGCGGCGCAAGTTGGGATGAAGTTGTATATCTTGCTAAAGAGATTGAAAAAGCAGGTGCAACCATAATCAACACAGGTATTGGCTGGCATGAAGCGCGTGTACCAACGATTGCTACATCTGTGCCTCGAGCGGCATTTACTTGGATCACTGAGCGTATGAAAAAGGAAGTTTCTATTCCTTTAATTACTTCAAACCGTATAAATACCCCTGAAGTTGCAGAGCAAGTACTAGCCGATGGCCATGCTGATATGGTGTCAATGGCACGTCCATTTTTAGCTGATGCTGACTTTGTTAACAAAGCCGCAGCTAATAAATCGGAAAATATTAATACCTGTATTGGCTGTAACCAAGCGTGTTTAGATCATATTTTCCAAAAGAAACGAGCGTCTTGTTTAGTTAATCCAAGGGCTTGTTATGAAACGGAATTAAACTTTGAAGCTGCGCCTAATAAAAAGAAAATAGCCGTTATTGGGGCAGGACCTGCAGGATTAGCATTTTCTTGTTACGCCGCCGAGCGTGGCCACGAAGTGCACTTATTTGATAAAGCTGCTGAGATCGGCGGCCAGTTTAATTACGCCAAACAAGTACCAGGTAAAGAAGAGTTTTTTGAAACGCTTAGATATTTTAACAATCAAATAAAATTGATGGGTGTACAACTGCATTTAAATAGTGAACAAAGCGCTCAATCATTAAAAGAATCTGACTTTGACGATGTTGTTGTTGCTACCGGTATTGCGCCAAGAACACCAGCGATTGAAGGTGTTGAACATAGCAAAGTATTAAGTTACTTAGATGTGCTAAGAGATAAAGTTGAAGTTGGTAAACGTGTAGCCATTATTGGCGCAGGTGGTATTGGCTTTGACGTTGCCGAGTTTTTAGTTGAAGAGCATAGCTTAACCGTTGATCCTGAAAAATGGCTGAAAAACTGGGGCATTGATAAAACCTTTAGTAACAATGGCGGTTTAATGCCAATGCAGATTGACGAGTCACCTCGCGAAGTTTTCTTATTACAACGTAAAAAGACTAAAATAGGTAAAGGCTTAGGTAAAACTACTGGCTGGATCCATCGTGCTACCTTAAAGCAAAAACAAGTGCAAATGATCAACAATGTGAGCTATGACAAGATTGACGATCAAGGCTTACATATTAGTATTGATGGCAAAACACAAGTTCTTGATGTTGATAATATTATTTTGTGTGCTGGGCAAAATCCATTAAGAGATTTATACAATGGTCTTGAAGACAGCGATAAAAACGTACATTTAATTGGCGGCGCAGATGTTGCTGCAGAGCTTGATGCTAAACGTGCAATACGTCAAGGGGCTGAACTAGCCGCTAGGATCTAGTTTTTAATAGAACCTATTACTTCTATTTACTCAGGTGGTAATAGGTTCTTACAATGGCTAGTTCTGAATTGGCTTTGTACAAACAGTAAATGTGAAGCATGGCGTTTGTTACTTTTTTTCTCTAGCCATTGGCTCGAAATAATTTGATGTGTTACGGCATATTCAAATATGCGAACTGGAGCTTGTTGGTAAAACAATTGCGTCGCTTCAATATGAGCTTGATTATTTGGGTTTTCTGGCGAGCGTTGCTCAATTAGCTTTGCTTCTAAATCAGCCGCTACTTTTTCGGCAATATCTAACCTTAACCAATCGATAAAAGCATTATATTGTTTTGCTTGATACAGTCGCCACATCATCCAAATTAAAATGAGAGTAGCAAGTATGGCGATAGCTTCGGACATATATTTCAGTATTTTTGTGGCTAAAATTCAGGGCTAGTTTACCAATAGAGTTAGAAGAACTCACGTGCTAATTTCTAATTAATAAAAATTGCTATTACACCCTAAAGTTAGCTCCTTCTAACATAAGTAGTTTTGCTTTTATTCCCATACCGCCGGCATAACCGGTAAGCTTTTTATCTGCGCCTATCACTCGATGGCAAGGCACAATAATGGCAATTTTATTAGCTCCGTTTGCACTGCCTACAGCACGAACAGCAGCAGGTTTGTTGATGTTTTTAGCAAGCTGACCGTAACTTATGGTTTTTCCTGACGGTATTTTTGTTAAGGCATGCCAAACATTCATTTGAAATGTTGTTCCAGTCTGGCTTAGTGGTAAATTAAACTGAGTTCTTTGGCCGGCAAAGTATTGCGTTAATTGCTCTATTGCATCATGCAAGTGTTGTGGGTATTGTTGCTCATCACGGCAGTATTCGGTTAACACATCAACGGCAACTTTACCTTGCTGAAAAGCAACTTCAGTAATGCCTTCATCGCTTGCTAAAATTGCTACGTCGCCGCATTGGCTAGTTAAAATGTGACAGTAAATCATAATCTATAAGTCTCGTATGTATTGTTACAAAGAAAGTGAATACCACAAGTAGATAGCTGCATAAGCTCTCCAAGGTCGCCAGCTCTCTGCTCTACTAAGTATTTCTTTAGTGGTTGGTCGTTGTTCATCTTCTGTATTTTTATTTTTTGCTAATGCTTTAATAATACCTAAATCGGCAGCCGGAAATGCATCAGGTAATCCTAAACCACGCATCGCTAAATAGTTAGCTGTCCAAGGACCAATACCTTTAACCTGACAAAGTTTCTGCTCAAAAGAGTCACTGTCTTGAGCTTGGGCGAACAATTCTATATTTTCACTGTAAAAATTAACCCAAGTTTTTAATGTTTGTTGTCGTGTATTGGTAATACCGATATCGCTAAATTCAGCTTTCAGTAATTGTTGATAGGTAGGAAAATATAAACTTAATTGCTCTGGAAACGTATTGTCTATTGTCTTACCTGCACTGGCTCCTTGGCTTTGTACTGCTGTGCCATATTTTTCGGCAATTCTACCGGCAAGAGTTGTTGCCGCTTTAACTGATATTTGTTGGCCTAAGATAGCTCGGATAGAAAACTCAAAAATATCCCAACATCCCGGTAGCCTTAATCCATTTACCTTGTCTATTACTTTAGCTAAATCAGCATCTTTTTTAAGCTGAGTTTGTATTGAGAGTAAGTCGCAATCTAAATCAAACATTTTACGAATGCGGTAGATTACTTTTGGTAATGCACAATAATTATCTAAATTAATATTCAGTAGCAAATAATTTTGTTTTGTTGGTTTTGATACTTCCAGCCAACCAGTGCTGTTATCTATATTTATAGTGCGTTGGTAACTGTGCTCAATAAACTCGATATTTGGAATTTTTCTATTTGCTAAAAAATCGAGCATTAATGGCCAATTGAGCTCTCCTTTATAATTCAACTTTATAGATAAATTATCAGTAAGTTTAGCTTTACTACTTTTGCGAATAGCCAAAGGGGTTATGCCATACTGCGCTTTTATTTGCTCGTTAAAACTACGTAAGCTGCCAAAGCCACTAATTATCGCTATATCATTTAATTGTAATGAGGTAGTAAGTAATAAATTACGGGCATTAATTTGCCTTTTTTGATTAATAAATTGTTTCGGTTTTAACCCTATTTTTTCAATAAACAGGCGTTGTAATTGCCTCTCGCTTATTGCTAATTTTTGAGCAAGTTGTAAAACAGATAGTTGTGGCTGATACGTTAAATACTCTAGCGCTTGATCTAATATGGAAGGTAATTTTTGCCCAGGCGCTAACTCCGGTTTGCAACGTTTACAGGGCTGAAAACCATTAAACTCTGCATGAGTAGCGCTTTGATAGTAACGCACGTTTTCTTCTTTTGCTGGGCCGGCAGGGCAAGTCGGACGGCAATATATTCCAGTAGTAATTACTGCTGTATAAAATTGACCGTCGAAACGTTCATCACGAGAAAGTCTGGCTCGATTACATATTGTCGGATCTAATTGCATAACATACAGAACTCAAAATTTAATTGAGTTCATCATACGACATTAGATAAAGTTATTCTCGCGAAAACCCGACATTAGTCAAAACTAATGTCACAAGGTTTCAATGTAGAAATTACCAGCTACGAACCCAACCGGTATCTATATGGATAAATCCAGAGTTAGGGTAGTAACCAACACCGCCTAGTTTAAGTGACTTAGCTGTATCGCGGATTAATTTAAGATCAATACCTGGAATGGTAAAGTCGATAGCCATGCCTTTCATATGAAAACTTTTTTTGGCAACACCATTGCTGCGACTAGCTAACATATTGTTGGTTTTTTCAGAGCGGAAGCCTGAAATTATATGAATTTCTTTATCCGTTACTAAGCGCTGTTGTATTTGATGCAGGAAATCGTATAAACGTCTATCCATTGGCGCAGCTTCATTTTGTCTATGATCTCTAAGGTTATGCTCAAAAGCATTAACAACATCAGTTTGAAATGAATTGTTAGCCCAATAAACACCTTCTACTCTTTCATTAGTATGGCGATTATATAACGCTAAACGACGTACCGATTTTTGCCCTAAACTTGCCTGTGCTTTAGTTGCAATTAAAGGTGTTGTCGCTCCTAATGCTACTACCGCACTTACTTGGCGAAAAAACTGTCTACGGTTACCACAAGCTAAGCCCATACTGCCTCTTAGATACATAGTTATTGAAAGGTCGGCTAGATTACCTATAATTTTTAAATATGGCAACAGTACAAAAAGTGTACAGTTGTTAAGTGTGGTTAAGTAAAGCTTGTAAGTGTTTATTGGTAAAGTAGTTTTTAATGAAAAGTTAATGGCGTATTAAATTGTACTATTTTGTACAAAACAGTATAAACGCCTTATATTGCGCCATTATCTTGTAATATTTCAGATACTCGTTCAGCAAGTTTTCGGTAACCCTGTTGGTTAAAATGCACTGAATCTGACTTTAAAGCCGGAGTTTTTAGCAGTGAAGAAATTATATTTTTATCAAACACTAGTTGATATTCATCGGCTAACTCTTGATATAAATCGGCACTGCTAGAAAATAAGCTTTTCTGAGGTACGCCAATTAATACTACCTCTATCCCTCTTGCATGCATTGATTCAATCATTAAAGCTAAATTAGTTTTGGTTTTTGATAAATTAATGTTTCGTAAAATATCATTCCCTCCCTCTAATAAAATGACTAAATCTGGTTGGTGTTTATCTAATAAACCAGGAAGCCTTAATAAGCCTTGCTCCGTTGTTTCACCTGAAACTCCAGCATTAATTACGGTTAATCCAGTTAAATCTGCTAGTACTGTTGGGTAGCTTTGATTTTTATTAACACCTTTACCAAAGGTTAGGCTATCACCAAAAGCTAATATTTTAGCCGAATATGGCAATGGCGATAATTTAGCGTTATTGCATGATTGTACTAAACACAATACAAGAAAAAAGGTAATTAAAAATAGAGGGTTAGGTTTATTCATTGATTATTATTTTTTATTTGTGGTTACTAGTTTTTAACAAATTGCTTTACATATATTAACAATAAAGGGAGTATATGATAAAGGCATGGAAAGTCTAATAAAAAACACGTTAAGGAATAACGTAAAAAATAATAAAAATAAGTTTATTGGGGAAAATTCGTGTCATTTCAATCTATTCAAAATAGTTCAGCGACTAAGTTAAAGAAAAAATTCCTTGCTAAAACAATTGCCGCGGCATTAATTGCTACGCCACTTGTTGGCTATGCAGCAGAAGAAAGCGAAGAAGATAAAGCAAACATCGATGATGTTATTGTGGTAACCGCGCAAAAACGTTCGCAAAACGTGATGAAAGTGCCGGTAACTGTCGACAGTATCTCTGCAGAAACAATTAAGCAAAGTGGCTCAATTATGTTGAGTGATATCGATAAGTTTATTCCAGGGTTTGATTTTAGTGACGGCGATGTTACCCAAGCCGGTGTTACTATGCGCGGTGTATCAAGTCCAAATATAAGTGTCGGTGGAGATCCTTCAACGGCAACTTTTTTTGATGGTGTGTATTTACCGCGTGCTGCGCAAAATGTTTTATTTTCAGATATGCAGCGAGTTGAAGTATTAAAAGGTCCGCAAGGTACATTATTTGGTAAAAACGCTGCCATGGGGGTTGTAAATATGATCCCTAATGCGCCACAAGAAGAATTCGAAGGCTTTATCAAAGGTAGCTTTGGTACCGATAATCTACAGCGCCTTGAAGGTATGGTTAACTTTGGTATCACAGATAATGTTTACCTGAGAATAAATGCCTTAAACAACACACAAGATGGCTATATTGATAATGTTGCGGATTCACCATTAAATATGGGTGAAAAGGTATGGGATGCTGGTGAAAAAGACCACCAAGCCGCTCGTGTTGCACTTAAGTGGGATGTTTCAGATAAAACTAATATTTTATTGTCTTACGATTGGGATAAGTTAGATCAAGCTCCTGGTGCTGCAATTGGTTTAAGTGAATACGCTGAAAATCCACGTGACCCGTTTGCCGATACTTTTGCTAATGATGTTGTTAATGGCGGTGAAAGCCGAGATATGACGGCAACCACCTTAAAATTTGAACATGAATTTAATGACCAATGGTCAATGATGTTCACCACAAGTTACCGTGAATGGGAAACGAATAACCGTATAGATGAAGATGGTACGCAAGACATTACTCGCTATCTTGATACCGATAACCACGAAGATTCAGATATTTTTTATAACGAGTTACAGGTTAACTATAACAGTGACAAGTTTAACTATGTGGGCGGTATTACTTACTCAAAAGAAGATGTTCATCAAACAACTTATATTAATGTGACAACGGATACCGTTGCTCGCTTAGTTACAGGTGATCTTAATGGTCAAGTTAAAGGCGTTGTCGAAGGCGAGGTTTATAATGGTCTTGATCAGGCCGGTTTAATTGATATGGCGGGCGGTGATGTTGATACTGCAGCTGCATTGTATGCGTGTACTCTTCAAGGTGCTCCAGATCCTACTGCTTGTATTGGTCAAGTATCATTTGATGATGTAGTAAACCAAGCTTATGACGATTCTGGTTTAGAAATGGATCATATTTGGAATGCCGATGAATGGGCCAATACCTTAATGGCTATGGGCATGGGAGTTGATGCCGATTTTGTTCGACAAACAGGTGACTTAACTTATGATTTAGCCGCGCTTGAATTTGGCGAAGCTTTAATCTTTGGTCCAAGTTTTTCAGGCATGATGTGGTCAGAAAATTTCATCAATAATGGTGAATTTACCAGCTATGGTATTTATTCTGATTTTGATTTCCAGTTAACTGATAAATGGAATGTATTCTTTGGCTTACGTTACTCTGAAGATGAAAAAGATTTTTCATGGGAAGTAAGTGAAACTCAGTTTGCCCAAGTAAGACCTGGGGTAAGCAATGTTTTATTCCCACCAAGAGAGGAGCTGTGGCAGTCAAAAACTTGGAGTAAAACAACTGGTCGTTTAGGTACTGGCTATCAGATAAACGACGACCATATGGTTTTTGCATCGGTTGCCACAGGTTATAAATCAGGTGGTTTTGATTCATTAAATTCGCCTCATAGTGAAGCGGATGGTTCAATTATTATTGATCCTGCAACTGGTGAGCCGGTTGATGTTTCATTTGAACCGGAAGAATCGGTAAACTTTGAAATTGGCTATAAAGGGGTATTATTTGATAGCGTACGTACAACGTTTGCTATATTCCACAATATCTTAGATGACAGACAAACCAGTAAAAACTCTAAGCAACCGGATCAAGCACAAGCTTTACCTACCATTGTTAATGAAGATATGGAAATTGATGGTTTTGAGCTTGGTATGGACTGGCAAGTAACCGATACTTTTGTAACTGGTTTTGTTACCGAAGTTAGAAGCACTGATATTGAAACTGAAGAGTTTTATAATGATGTTGGTACCTTAATTCCTGCCGGTAGCAGCTCAAGTGACACCAATACATCTTACACCCTTAAAGCCGATTGGATGCCAGACTTAGGTTTTGGCACCACAGTTGTGCATCTTGATTATGTATTTAGAGAAAACGATCGTGGTGCAATTATTGGTGAAGATGAGTGGGTTAATGAAATCCCTCATTATTTTGACGATACCGAACTACTTAATGCGCGTATTTCTTGGATCAGCGAAAGCGATGCGATAGAAATTGGTATTTGGGGTAAAAACTTAATGGATAACCGTTACAGTGGCGCTCCAGGTGGTCGTACTAAAGATATATTAGGTACTGGCTACACTAGTGTTAACCGTGGTTTAGAAGCCGGTATTGATATTCAATATTCATTCTAATTTCTGCAGCGTTAATTATTAACAATAGCCACCTAAATCAAGGTGGCATTTTTACGCTATACATTTTATTAATCTTGGTATTCGTTACCGGGAATGATAATCTTTAGAATCTAATAATTTCCCAAGTTTGTATTTTATGATGGACCAGATAAGCCATTTTTTTGCTCAGTTTGCTTTTGCTCAAATGGTTATAGCCATTCTTTTACTATTACCTCTTTTAGCCAACAGTCAACAAGTCCGTCTGTATTGCTCTCTGGTTGTTTGTGCCAGCCTTTATTTGTTACCTAACATCTTTGGTAGCTTTACCCTTGATAACTTATTCGCTTGGTTAATATTTATCGCGGGAAATTTATTACCTGGAGTGTTTTATTTAGTCTGTGTAAGTTTATTTCGTGAACAAGTAAAGCTTAAGTCTTGGCAATTTTCACTTGCTACAACACCGGCTATTATTTTACTTGTGGCGCAGATGGTGCAGATTAATTTAAATTTAGAAAGTGATTCAGCTATTTTATATCCGAGTAAAGTCTTTGTTTTAATTTTAGATTTAGGCTTAGCTTGTTATGCACTTTTTGTTGCTATAAAAAGCTGGCGCAACGACTTAGTTGCTGATCGCCGTATAGTTCGTGGCGGTGTTATTAGCATAGCTGCAACTTATATTATTTTAGTGATCTTGTTAGGACAAGTAGTGCAGGTAAACTGGTCTTGGTTAAATCCACTGGAAATGGCTTTGTTGGCTTTACTGATGACGGGCTTAAATTTTTATATGTTCCGTGTTAAACCTGATAGTTTATTTGCAAAGCCTGTTAATACTGAGGTAAATGAAGCCTTACCTGTGGAAGATGCCGCATTGCAAAGCTTAAAGCAAACAATGTTAGATGAGTCTTTATATAAACAAGAAGGTTTAACTATTTCACAATTATCAAAAAGTATAGGTATTGCTGAGCATAAATTAAGAGTGTTAATTAATACCGAGCTCGGTTATCGCAATTTTAATGATTTTTTAAACTACTATCGCATTCAATATGTCAGTGAAAAATTACTTACCAATGAGCATAAAACGACCCCGATATTAAGTTTAGCAATGGAAGCAGGCTTTCGTTCACTAAGCTCTTTCAACAGAGCGTTTAAAATGACCCATAACGCTACACCTAGCGAATACCGTAAGAATCAGTCAGCTTAATTGATTATTTAATCGATAATTTTAATAATCCGTCAGCATTTTTTAAAAATACGTAAGCATTTTGTGAATAAATAATAGTATAGTATTTACTGTTTTTAACTAATCATGAGTGCTTATGAATTTTCTCTCTACGTTACTAATTAAAATTACTGCTCTGAGCTTGCTTTTCACTTTCTCCAATTCATCAATAGCAAATACTGAGAAGGCAACTGCTGATATAAATGCTGGTAAAGCCTTGTATCAAACTTGTATTAGTTGTCATGGCGATAAGGCTCAAGGTAATGATGCATTAAAATCGCCAAGTTTAGCAGGTCAATACGATTGGTATTTAGCAACGCAACTCAATAATTTTAAATCGGGTAAGCGTGGCACTCATGCTGACGATGTTAGCGGTCAACAAATGGCTGCTATGGCAAAGGTTTTAGCCAATGAGCAAGCGGTTAACAATGTAAGTGCTTATCTCGCCTCATTACCATCACAGGTTGAGGCTATAGCAATAGAGGGCGATGCTCGAAACGGTGATAATAAATACAATGCAGTTTGTGGTGCCTGTCATGGCCCAACAGCTAATGGCAATGAAAGCCTAAAAGCACCAAATTTAACTATCTTGTCTTCGCAATATTTAACCACGCAAGTTAATAATTATAAAGCTGGCATTCGCGGCTACCACGCTGACGATAAATTAGGTCGCCAAATGAAAATGATGGCGGGTATGGTGCGCAGTGAAAAAGATTTAATCGACATTATTGCTTTTATTAAATCAAAGCAATCAGACAAGTAATGCGTTTATTGTTTCTCACCATTGTTGTAGCATTTTTGGCAAGCACACAAGTCGTTGCTCAAAACAATAATCCCTCTAATAAAACTGACTTTGTACTAAGCACGCAATGCCCACCAAGCTTTGAAAAAACAAACGCTGGTGTGTGTGAATTGCGCAATATGTACCAGTTTTATAATTCAGTGCAAAATAGAGGCTTAGGTGGCACGCAAACCTCATTACCTAAATATCGAGATGGCTTTACACCAGAGCAAATTGATTTAGGCCGTTATTTATTTTTTGATCCTGCGTTATCAAAAGATAACAGCTTATCGTGCGGTAGCTGTCATCAGCCCGATAAAGGCTTTAGTGATGATTTAGACAGAAGTGTAGGTATTACCGGAGAAAAGGTTGCTCGTAGTGCACCAACACTTTGGAATGTGGCCTTTTTAGATAAGTTCTTTTGGGATGCGCGTAGCAATTCCCTAGAAGAGCAAGCATTAGGTCCATTGTTTGATCCTAACGAAATGGGTAATACGCCTGAACATTTAGTGAAAACGTTAAGCAGTATTGAACAATATCAGCAGATGTTTAAAGTGGCTTTTCCAAACTCAAGTAGGTTAACTGTTGAAGATATTACTATTGCGCTAACTGCTTTTCAGACTAGCTTGATTTCCTTGAATTCACGTTACGATCAATATGCCCATGGCTATCATCAAGCCTTATCTGAAAATGAAATTAAAGGTTTAAATATATTCCGCTCTTTTGTTGCGCGTTGTGCTGAATGTCATCAACCACCGTTATTTACCAATAACCAAATTGCAGTAATTGGCACGCCTGAACCAGAGGGGATTCCATTTGATGTTGGCGCTGAAAAAACCTTCAATAATAAAAAGAACCGTGGTGGCTTTAAGGTTCCAACACTTAGAAATATTGCAAAAACAGCACCTTACATGCATTCTGGTGGTATGAAGGATTTACGTGAGGCAACTGAGTTTTATAATAAAGGCCGAGGTCACGCAATCCCTGAAGGTGAAGAATTATTGATTCATTGGCATATTTGGGAGCCTAATTTACAAGATGCTGAAATAGACCTTATTGTTGAGTTTTTACAAACCCTAACCGATGAAAGTTTAACGCCGCAATTACCAACTCATTTACCGTCAGGTCTACCGGTGATTGATGCAAACTATGCAAAGGCGAATAAGAAAGAAAAAATAATAACAAATAAATATAATAATACAGCAAGTGGAGAAGAAGATGAGTAAAGGCAAAATTATAGGCGCAGTATTAATTGCAGGGGCTTTTGCTGCCGGTAGTTATTGGGGCGGCTTAAATAAAGACGCAGTCATAACATCAAGCAGTAGTGGCGCAAGTTTCAGTGGCGGCTATGATGCATCAAAAGATGCTGATGCCAGTGCAGGCGCAATTGAAGTAGTAAAAGGTGAAGTAATCACCGTCAATGATGGCGAGTCGATTATGGAAGCGGTAAAAGCTGCAAATCCTGGTGATACTATCCAAGTAATGCCTGGTACTTACCATGAAACTGTGTACGTAGATAAAGAAAACATCTCAATTATCGGCGTGGTTAAAGAAGGCGAGCGTGCCACTATGGATGGTAAAGGCGTGTTAAATGACGCGGTTTTATATTCAGGTAATAATTTTGTTATTGAAAACATGAAAATTACTGGTTACAAAGGCAACGGCATTATGGGCCAAGCCGGTAATAACTTTATTATTCGTAATAACTTAATTGTTGATACGGGTATTTACGGCATTTTTCCACAGTTAGGTAAAAACGGTATTGTTGAGCACAACATCGTATCGGGTATTGAAGATGCTGCGATTTATGTGGGGATGAGTGACAATATTCAAGTGGCATACAACGACGTATTTGAAAGTGTTGCTGGAATTGAAATTGAAAATTCTCGCCACGCTATTGTTGAAAACAATTACGTGCATAATAACACTGGTGGCATCTTAGCGTTTGTTACCCCTGGTTTACCGATTAAAACCACTTACGATGTTATTATCCGTAATAACTTTGTTGTCGATAATAATCATAAAAACTTTGCTATACCAGGCTCGATGGTGAGCATGATCCCAGCCGGATCTGGTATTGTTATCTGGGCTGGCGATGACGTTATTGTTGAAGGTAATATTATTACTAACAACAAAACGGCAGGTATTTTAATTGCTGGTCATGATGATTTTGGTTCGGGTTCGAACGATCCTGAATCAGAGCCAAATTCAGACCGTACCATGATTTTAGATAACTTTATGCTAAATAATGGCTACGATACTATCGATGAAGTAAAAGCCTTATTATTAGCCGAATTTAAAGACACTAATAAAGCCGATATTATTAAAGTTGGTGGTGGTGTAGATAGCTGTATCATTAATCGTCATCGTTACATCACCTCGGGTGTTAGCTCTTGGAAAGAGTGTGACTTTACTAATACCAAAGATATTGATACTTACTTATTAGACACACCTGTTCCGCCTCGTGTTATTGATAAATCTGAAACCGGTAAAATTGCTTATTTAGGCGTTTGTACTGGTTGTCATACCTATAGTGACCGCATGATTGGACCACCAGTTAGTATTATTCAAGCGTTATATATGGATAACCCACAAGGCATTGCTGACTACATCGCAAAACCAACCAAAAAGCGTGATGACTATCCTGAAATGCCACCGCAAAATTATTTAGACGAAGAAACTCGTTTAGCCGTTGCTAAATATATGCTTTCAAGAACTAAATAAAATTTAATACTATTTTTGTCATCAGGCCATAAGTTTACTTATGGCCTTTTTTTTATCAAAAAAAAGAATAAAAAGTTACAAATTAATTGTGATCTTAACTCGATAATTATACATACTGTTAACATATGAAATTTTATCAAATGGAAAAGTGATGAGCCGTACAATTGTAATCACCGGAGCAAACCGAGGTATAGGTTTGGCTTTTACGAAAATATATAAGCAAAATGGCGATAATGTTATTGCGCTATGTCGCCAAAGCTCGCCAGAGCTTGAGCAATTAGGGGGAACGGTTGTTACTGATATTGATGTAGCAAGTGATGCTGGTTTAGCCAAAATGATGACAGCACTTGCCGGTATTACTATTGATATTTTAATCAACAATGCTGGTATTTTACGAGACGAGAACCTGTCTAACTTTAATAACCAAACCATTATTGAGCAATTTATGGTTAATGCGTTAGCCCCGATCAATGTATGTCAACGATTGCAGAAAAACCTAAGCTCAGGCAGTAAAGTTGCCCTAATTACCTCAAGAATGGGGTCTATTGCTGATAATGATTCTGGAGGTCGTTATGGCTATCGAATGTCAAAAGCAGCGTTAAATGCAGCGGGAAAATCTTTAGCGGTTGATTTAGCTAATCGTGACATTGCAACAGGAATATATCATCCCGGCTACGTGCAAACTGATATGGTAAATCACAACGGTGACATTTCTGCTGACGTTGCTGCTGGTCGTTTAGTTAACTTAATTGATGATCTATCGTTAGCCAATACCGGTGTTTTTTATCATTCAAACGGTCAAATTTTACCTTGGTAATTAGGAATATAAATGAATAATCATTTACAAATATTAGCTTGGTTAAAGCTTGCTAAAGTTAGTGGCATATTAATACTTCTATTTGCTGAGCTATCAAAGGTGAGTGCTCAAGAGTATGAATTTAGCCATTTTGAAGTTGTAGCACCATTTAATATTGCTCAAGATGTGATCCGCGTAGATTTACTTGAAAATAAAGGCAAAGAGCTTATTTTTATTGGTAATGACAACGGTCAATCTAAATTAACACTCTTTGCATTTGACGATGAAAAACAAAGTTATCAGCAAGTGCTGATTATTGATATCCCTAAAGATGTATTTCGTTTTGATGTAACCGAACCTAAAGAAGACAATTCACAGTCTTTGTATTTCTTAGCAAGTAATCACGTTTTATATTTCAACGCCAAATTAGCACAGCCATTTGTTGCAGTTGCTAAGGTAGATTCAATTTATATCAACGATAACGCAACCTACCTTAAGTCTGCAGAGTTTATTAATGACCTAAATGAAGATGGTTTAAACGATATTATTTTGTCAGATTTTCGTAACTTAAATATTTATTTAAACCAAGGTGCAAATGTTTTTGTAAAACAGGAATTGCCTATTGCACCTACTGTTGAGCTTTATGACAATAGTGTTAGCTATACTGAGAGACCTTATTATTTAGTCGATATGAACCAAGATAATAAAACAGATATTGTCTTATCTGGTGATGCCGAATTGTTGGCATTTATGCAAGCTCCGGGTGGAAAGTTTGCGACTAAACCTACAAGTATTTCTGTGCGCAAAGAAGTGCAAAGCTTAAAGTGGTGGGATGCTCGTGGAGCGGATGGTAAAAGCTTAGATCAAAGTAATTTACAATATCGAACGGTAGAAGAGTTAGAAGATATTAATGGTGATTTACTACCTGATATGGTGGTTGCATATACTCAAAGCTCTGGTGTGCTAGATAAGAGTAATGACTATGAAATTTATTTAGGGCAAATAAATCAAGGAAAATTAAGTTACCCTAACCAAGCTAGTTCATTGGTTAAAGGGGAGGGAACTCTAGCAGGGTTCGAGTTTATTGATTTAAACAATGACCAACGTAAAGAGATATTAGTTTCATCTTTTGATATTTCTGTGTCACAAATAATAAGTGCGCTGTTATCAGGCAGTGTTGACCAAGATGTTTTAATCTTTTCATTAGACAACCAACAAAAATATCAACAAAGAGTAAGTGAACAAGTTCAGCTTAAATTTAGCTTATCTTCGGGGAAAAGTGGCTCTCCAGTGGTCAAATTAGCTGATTTAGACGGAGATGGTATTAAAGAGTTGATTTTATCAGAGTCGGAAACCTCGTTAAATATTTACCCAGGAGATGTTAACAAGCAATTAGTATCTACTCGCTCACAAAGCCTTGAAATTCGTTTACCCAAAAATGGTAAATTACTTAGCTCAGATGATATTAACTTAGATGGTAAAGATGAAATCATCATTCGCTATGACAGTGAAGATGGCGCTAAAAGACACAATAAATTGTTAGTTTTACAGGTTAAATAAGTGTCAGATAAACCTGAAAATCCAAACTATAAAAGGATTTGGGCAACCGTTTTGCTTATTCCAAAAGGGAAAGTAGCAAGCTATGGCCAGATCGCCGATTTAGCTGGCCTGCCAGGCAAAGCAAGGTTAGTAGGACGTGCACTAGGTTTTGCTCCTAAATCAATAAAAGTACCTTGGCACAGAGTGATTAACTCGCAAGGTAAAATATCTTTTCCTATTGGCAGTGAGCACTTTGAACAACAAAAAGGCTTACTGCAAACAGAACAAGTAGTGGTTCTGAATGGCCGAATTAAACTCAAAGAATTTCAATGGCAGCCAGATCTTTCTGAATTATTGTTTAAATTAGAGTATTAGTTATTCGGAATTTATGAACGGTAACTTAGTGCCAATTAGGGACAGTGAACGTCATCTCGAACAGTTTTCTATTGGTTTATTAACTGTCCCCGCCATTAGTGTAGTCTTGACCAATAAAAGAATTATTTTTGTCGCCTAAATACTTCGGTTTAGATGGTAGGCTAAGCTTTGCAACTAAAAAACCTACAACAGGAAGAAACCAAATAACAAAAACAAGAATAACTTTGTTATAGGTATTGAACACTGAGGACTTAATCACTTCTTTAGATATGCTCGCTCATTATTCGTAGACAGCAAGTACGTAACTTATAAATATAATCTATGAATATAAAAGGTGTGAATGACTATAATTCGCTCATCAGAGCCGTTTGTTGTCAATAACTTACGCTATATACTGTGATCGTACAAATTGTGCCATGTACTGCCTTTCATTTTTAAAGTAAGGTTTCTTTTTTACCTAGAATAGGTAAGAATATGGTACTACAAAAGTATATGGATATTAATTTTAATAAATGAAAATACAAAAAAAATGGAACAATAAAAGCCTTTTTGCATTGACGTTGCTGCTATTAAGTGGCTGCGGCGATTCAGGAGGAAGCACAGAGACTACTCCAACGCCACAACCAGCGCCACAACCAGCGCCACAACCAGCGCCACAACCAACGCCACAACCAGTACCTAACAGTATGCCTGTTGCTGATGCGGGCATAGATATTAACGCGAATATTGAGACTTATATTCAGTTGGATGGCAGCAGCAGCTATGATGATGACAATGACTCACTTTCCTACCAGTGGAGTGTTGTACGTCAGCCTCAATATAGTGATTTATTGCTCAACGGTGATGCTCGCTTTAATCCAAATTTTACTGCTGATGTAGTTGGTCAATATGAGATTGAATTAAAGGTATTTGATGGCAAGGATTATAGTCTGACGGATTCGGTATTGATAAATGCTGAGCAACAAACGCTTGACTGTAACGCATTAGACCCAAATAAAATTTACCTACTAGGAACGCTTCAAGAAAACACCCGTTACTATGGAATTGTTGACCCGAGCAATCCTCACGATTTTTGTGTTGGCTTAATTAAAGATCATTTGATTGAAGGACAAATTGCTAGCACTGGTCGCTACTTATATTCAGATTCTGGTTTCCCTAACAAAAATTTTTATGCATTTATGTATCAAGAGATAAGTCGTGATGATAATGGCTATTGGGTATACCCAGATGCAAATCTTTCCGATGAGGTAATTATCCATACAGCAAAAGCAGAAGGTTGTGGTTTTAGTCGGATGTTGGTGGTACCAGGTATTGAAGAGCTTGTATACTCATGCCCCAATAGGACGTTCTATGATCAAACGGGAAATGAGATTTATGATACGGGCACTACCAGTATTAATCGCCTGTTAGCAGTATTTCCAGATGGTGGCCTTTTGGTGTTTACTGCTGAAAAAGGGATTATTTACGTTGATGCGAATCTTGACGAAACAGTGTTAAATATGCCCTATGCTTATGATTGGACATATTACAGCGGCGCTCGACAGTTTATCGCCCCTGAGTCAGGCGATACAAAAGTCTGGTTGGCATATTATAAATCAAATACCAATGTAAACGACTCAATAAGACTTACTATTAACTTATCCACTATGGAAGTATTAGAAGATGGGTATTTTTCTGACATGCCTTCTGGCTACAATGCTGATATTGATACAAGTAAGCTAGATCTTGAGGGTAACCTTTGGCAAATAGCTTATCATCAAGACGATAGAGACAAGAGAATTATTGTGAAGCGCCCAGTTGCGTCTTCAGGTCGCCAAGCGAAAGTAATATACAATCACGAAACACTTGAAGGTTCTGAGATATATATCGGCCCAACTGATAGTTGTTACGATGTTCCTTATGGAGAGCCTTGCGACGATGATCTTTATCACTGGGAATATCATGATAATTTATTCTTAAAAATTGACGGGTTTTCATACCTAATCACGGGTTCATAAGAGTTCAACCTGAGACCTTTATAAAAGTTCACCTTTAAAGCCCTAGTGATTAATATCCAAGGCATTAACCTTAAGTGGGGACACTAAAAAATTCGAGGCATAGTCCTCGAATTTTTATTCACAATATTGAATATTTGACTTGTTCATGGGTTAAGATAGGATAAGTTAGGTGAGCGGTTGATGTACTTCCGCTTTGAGCGATGAACCGTCATTGACCAAGCTAATAAAAGGATTTTTATATGTACTTAGCACCAGATGATAAAAAAAGATTAGTTAATATATTAAAAGGGACATCATTCTCTATCCCTGAAATCATGATGGGTGTAATTAATATATTTCAAATTCTTATGTACGCATTTAGCGACCTTTCAATTCAACATGCAACTCTTGGTTTAGTCGTTGGATTATTCATACAGATTAGTTTGCATGTAAATTCTCGGTTTAGTGCTTTGTTGGCATTACTTGAACCTGAGGGCTTATCCAATATAGAGTCCAAGTTGAAGCTGTCAAAAGAATAAGTCAACGACAAAAAAGAGCGATAAAGAGACCGTCACAAATTTACATCAGCACGGATGTTTAATAAAAAAATAAATTTAAGGAAGAATTTTTGAAGAAATTTATAGCCACCATTATGCCAATATTCTTATTTTCATGCGGCGGGGATGAGGATGATTTTTTTTGCAATGATTCAGAAGAGCCAGCTATTGAAATTGAAGTTTTTGATAGTGCAACCCAGTTACCCATATCCTGTGGAGCAAAAGCGACTATACAGGATGGTACATTTACCCAAGAAGTAGAAAACACTCCAGAAACGAACTGTGATGATTCCATTATTTTAGGGGCTGCGGATGAGCGTGCAGGTAACTACGACATTAGCATTTCTAAAGAAGGTTACTACGAATGGAATACCTACAACGTAGTAGTATCTGAAAATGAATGCCACGTAAACACGGTAAATATACAAGCCTATCTAGAAAAAATATCTCCAGAAGATCAAGGCGTGGCCTGTACTGACAATATAGAATCTGGACTATGGTTTGAATTATTTGATAAAGAAACAGGAGAGCGACTTCATTGTGATGCCACAATCACAATTGAAGATGGCGATTATATAGAAGAGCTCATTGATTGTATGGGCGGATCTAGTGCGGCAGGGGATGGTGATTTTATAATCGGTGTCGGAGCTGCACCTGAAAGAGCTGGTATTTACAATGTCACTATTGAAAAAGAAGGGTATCAAAACTGGTATAGTTCAAACATTGAAGTATCTGAAGGCATTTGTCATGTCAACCAAGTTCAAATACAAGCGTACTTAGAGAAGTAGATTTTAAAATTAATCTAAAACCCACAGGCAGCAAAGAGCGAACAACGGACGTTCACAGTAATAAAGCTACATTGATTCGCTTCTACAAAAAGGGTCTTATGTAACTCCACCTTTTTATCGTAAATAGCTATAAGCTTATAGGGCGTTGTACAAAGCCCTATAGTTATCATTGTCTCGAAGTTGATAGGTAACGTTACTCTACCTTTCGGTATGAGGACGGCGTCTGTCCATAACTTTTTTTAAAAGCTCGGCTAAAATGTCCGGTGTTTTTATAATGTATAGAACGTGCAATATCTTCAATCGACATTGCGCTATCTTTTAGCAGCCTTGATGCTTGCTTCATTTTTAGTTCTTGAATTATGTCTACATATGAAGAATTAAGTTGCCATAAATTTCTTTGTAATGTTCTTAAGGAACATTGAGCCATTAGCGCAACGGCTTTAGCTGTTGGAAGCTCATTAATATCGTAAACCATTAAAATAGACTTTAACCTTGATACAGGATCATCAACGTTTTTTCTTAAAAAAGCGCTTGTACCAATATTGCCAAACTCTTTAAAAGTACAGGCTGTTTTAAGCAGTTGATTAGGGCATTTCAATAAACTTTTAGGTATTAAAAAGGAAAAATAAGCTTGGTTATCATCAACCTTATTTATCGGTATGTTGACCGTGGCATTACTCCTAACAGTTGCGTAATCAATTTTAAAGTTCTCACCTGTAACTTTCTTTACTAACTCTTGAAAAAAGCTTAATAAATATAATTCGACTTCAAAATAACCCTGGTTAGGAGTGTTTAATCCACCTTTATGGCAAAATTGAATAGTTTGTTGATGCTCTACAATAAAAAAGTTAGCGTTAGAGGAGCCAAGTTGTGAATGCTTAATGAAGCTATTAAGTATATTTTCTAAAGTACTCTCTTCAACTGCCAGAAGGCTTAAATTTGCCAATCCATTTATGCCCGCGTTTAGCCCAGCATACCAGCCAAATCCATTTAAGTTTTCTTTACAGCAAATATCCGTAAACATTTCATAAATTAATGGTGTTGAAATGGCTATGTTTTTGCATTGGATTACGCTCTTTTTGGGTAAGAAGTGTTGAGCTAGGTAAGTATCGACATCTATATTTTTAGTTTTTAAATAGTGAATGAAGTAAGCAAAAATTTCTGATGAGGTTGTAGTAAATGAAAGCAATTTTACAACTTATTAACTAATGTGGCGTATTATGGTAAATATTATATGTATTAAATTGATTCTACAACTATACTTTGATTTAAATTTAATAGTTATCAACTAATTGGCTTCTATATGGTTCAGCTTCAACGTCTTATTTTTAATGCCATTTCTTTAGGTGCATTGTGCTTAAGTTCATTCGCAATGGCCGATAAAGGGGCTTCTGCTGATGAAGCCGCTAAAGAACTTGCCAACCCAAATACTGCTTTTGCAAGTCTAGCTTTCAAAAATCAATTCAAATCATTTGAGGATGATACAGAGCTTACCCAAACATTATTCCAACCAGTTTTGCCTTTTCTGCTTGATGGCGGTAATAAAATTATATTCAGACCTGCTCTACCTATAGTCTACGATAGTAGAAATGAGGAATCAGGCTTAGCCGATATCAGTTTTGATTTAGTTTACGCATTTGGTGATACAACGCCGGGAACATTGTTTGCCTTAGGTATGGTTGGTTCAATGCCAACGGGTGATGACAAAGTTGGTGGCGGTGAAGTTACGGCTATTGGTCCTAGCTTGTTTTACGGAAAAATGGACAAGCAAGGCTTAATAGGGGCATACACTTCTCATATTCAAAGTACCGATGAAGGTGACTTAGGTGATGCAGGTAAACTAAGCGTGACGTCATCGCAATTAATGTGGATTAACTTTGCCTCTGGCGGCTGGACTTAGGGCTCAGCACCTAAAGTTGAGTACAATCATGAAGCTGATAATGAATGGACAATTCCTTTAAATATTAACATCAGTAAGACGGCAATCTTAGGCTCTCGTCCATGGAAATTTGGTTTTGAAATAGATTACTACGTGGAAAAAGACGATGATTTTGGTCCTGATTTTATGGTGACTTTTACTATCACTCCAGTAGTCGAAAATGTTTTTAATACATGGATAAATGGTTAAATTTAACAAAAATAAGGTAAGTATATGAAAGCTTTGAAATTAAAAACGATAGCGGTAGTTTGTTCCGCACTTGTAACTGGCGCAGCATCGGCAGGACAAGTGCTTTTCAAAAATGTTGATATTTTTAATGGTACAGAAAATAAACTGTATGAAGATCATTTTGTACTAGTTGAAGATAATAAAATTAAGCGTATTTCGGCAAAGTCGATTAAAGCTGATAGCGAAGCGACAGTGATAGACGGTACAGGAAAAACGTTAACACCTGGTTTTATCGAAAATCATGCTCACCTAATGTTAATGGGGCCAACACTACCAGCAATGGAGTCTAATGCAACTTGGGAAGATTTTGCTATACACGGTACTCGTATGGCTGAAATGTATTTAATGCAAGGCTTTACCACAGTGCGTGACGCTGGTGGAGCCAATGGTGGTTTACGTAGGGCAATTGATGCTGGTCAAATTAAAGGGCCACGTTTTTACCCTTCAGGTGCTTTTTTAAGTGCAAGAGGTGGTCATGCTGATTTCGCCAACTACTCTTCACCCGTTGGGGCTGAAACCAACATGGGGCGATTAAATTTAGCGCAAGAAGCTGACAGTGTTGCCGAAATTAAAAAGTATGCACGTAATAATATGCGTATGGGGGCAACACAATTAAAGTATATGCAATCAGGTGGCGTTACATCAGCTTTTGACCCATGGCAATTACTCGCGGGATCTAAAGAAGAGTTAGAAGCTGCTGTAGGTGTGGCGGATAGCTACGGTTCATATGTTATGGCCCATTCATATCGTAAAGAGGCCATTATTGCAGCCTTAAATGCTGGCGTTAAAACTATTGAGCATGGTTTTATGTTTGATTGTGAAATATCTGAACTAATGAAAGAGAAAGGGGCTTATATTACAACTAATATTACCGCTTTTGACCCTGGCTTATTAGATATTCCCGCAGTTAAAAATGTGCCTTCAAGTTTACGTAAAGCAAAATCGGCTACAGAAGCATTTAAAACGTATATGCCTAGTATGACAAAAGAGTGTCCTGCACCACGCGGCTTTCAAACTGATTGCGTAGGCTCTGTTGACGCATGTAATATTCAAATTGCATATGAGAAACACCTGAACAATCAATTCTTCGGACCATTTGAATCTTTAAAAACATTAACATCTGTTGGGGGAGAAATTGCCGCATTAACGGGCGATTACTGGAACCCTTATCCAGAAGGTAAACTTGGTGTGATTGAAGTTGGTGCTTATGCCGATATTCTTTTATTAGACGGCAATCCATTAAAAGACTTTTCTATTGTTGGTACTGGCGATAAATGGTTTGGTGCTGAAAAACGTTCAGACAGCCCTGAAACAATCAAGTTAATCATGAAAGATGGTGTTATTTACAAAAATACACTTTAAGTAAAACTAGGATCAACGTTAATCTCAAGCGTTGATCCTTTTTAATGTTCAAGTTTTTTCATATCCATGTTGAGTCCCTATGTTCGTAAAATTAAGTGTAGTTTTTTTATTGTGTGTAAGTATCATTAATGCTTCTCTTGCTTCTGAAGTTGTTGAATGGAATACATTACAACCTGATCTTCCTGAAAAAAATATCGTTTTGCCAGAGTTGACCAAAGAACAATTAGGCAAGATTCAAGAAATTTTCTCACTTATGCACACGCATGATCGCGACACACATTCAGAAATTGACAAGATTAAAGCAGAATTAAAACAAGAAGGCATTGATGCTGATGAAATGTTTCGAATTCGTGAAGAGTACATGGTGCAAAAGCAGGAGGAAGTAGAATCGCTAAATCATCAACTTGATGGTAAAGATATTCGCATGGCAGGCTTTTTACTACCTGTTGCTTTTAAAGGCGATATGGTAACAACAGAGTTTTTGCTTGTACCCACAGCAGGCGCCTGTGTACACATGCCACCACCACCAGCGAACCAAATTATTCGAGTATCATTTCCACAAGGCTACAGTATTAAAACAGTTAAGGAACCTATTTGGGTGGAAGGCAAGTTAAATGCTAATTTACACACCGAAAACCTGCATATTGTCGATGGTAAACGTGATATCACTATGGGTTACAGCATGGTGGCAACTAACGTTACTGAACTTTAATGGTTTCGTTTAGACATCATTAAGTATCAGTATTCAATAATCAGAAGAGGTGAGCGTGTTTTATTCGTAACCTTATAAAGAGATTAAATAAATTGAACGGCTCAAAATGGCACTTTTCAGCCGGTCGAGCCACTTTGAAACTGGAGGAGATTCCATCCAAAAACACGATGGAATGACGATGCTCTTTTTCTTATGTTGTGAATGACTCTAGTTGGCACTGAATTGCCGTTCAAAGTCACCGTATAACTGGAGAAGATTCCGTTCAAAAGCGCAACGGAATGACGGAGTATTTTTTCTAATATCGTATAGAGGCAGCTGGCACAAACCGGACCCACGGCACGTTCAATGAGGTCGTGGCCTTCGCCACGATGACGGTGCTCTTTTTCTACTTATGATGTGGTAATGCTTTGATTACTTGACTAAGTTCTCTGTCATTATTTCTAATGTCTTATCAACATCAAGTTCTGCTAGTTGGTATTGGTTTGATGTTTCTACATCGCCATCATTTGTGCCTAATGCAATATCCACTGTTTCAGGCTTTTCGTCGTGTAGTAAGAACACAATCTTTTTGTTGTTACTAATGCAGTTAATAATCACAGCGTCTGAGTTCATACCTTGTTGGCGCAGTACTTTATCCATAATGCCTATTGAAGTATTTATGTTGGTATATAGGTGAAAGAACTTGTCATTAGCTGCAGCAATGATTTCGGAAAGTTGTTTTAGTTTTGGTGTCATAATTTTCAGTTTGTTTAGGTTTATATTTATTTGTTCGAGCTAATAATTTTAGCGGGATTACCGCCTACTGTTACGTCATCTGGTACATCTTTTGTTACTACACTACCTGCGCCTATAATGCTTCTATTGCCGATAGTTACTCCCGGTAAAATAATCGCGTTACCGCCAATCCACACATCATTGCCTATTGTTATTGGCAAGGCTGATTCAAAGAACTTTCTTCTTATTGCTGGATCTTTAGGATGAGTGGATGTGTATATTTGTACGCCAGGCCCAATAAAAACATGGTTTCCTATAGTCACTTTAGCCGCATCTAAGACAACGCAGTTATAATTGAAGAAAACTTGTTTGCCTAGCGTTATATTTTGGCCGTAATCACAATGAAATGGTGGTTCAATCCATATTTGATACTTTTGCCCGAATAAAGATTTGAGTAGTGCTTGGCGCTGTTTGGTATCTTGAGGTGATGAATCATTAAACTCTTTACAAAGTAGGGCGCAATCTTCGCGTTCTTTAGATAGTTCACGATCAAGCGGGTTATATTGCTCACAATTAAGCATTTTGTCTTTTTCAGAACGGCTCATTGGTAATCCAGAAATTAATGATCTTATTGCGCTATTTTACAATAGCCCGGTTGTTGTTCTACCCGTACTAACCAAGCATTTATATTAGGGTAGTTAACAAGACTTATGCCACCTTCATCGGCTACATGAGTGTAAGCATAGAGTGATATATCGGCAATACTGTATTGATTACTAACAAAAAAACTATTAGTTGATAAGTGGTTTTCCATTACATCTAAAGCTTTATATGCACCTTGCTGTTTTTGCTTATATTCCTCTAAACGCTCTGCTGGTAAGCCTAAGTATTTTTCAATAAAACGAGCCACAGCTATGAAAGGTTCGTGGGAGTATTGTTCGAAGAATTGCCATTGCAGTATTTTTGCTTGATGATAGAGGTCATTTGCGAGTAGAGGCGAATTTTGCGCAAGGTAATTTAAAATAGCATTTGATTCAGTTAAGAACTCACCAGAGTCGAGTTCTAAAACAGGAATTTTGCCGTTAGGGTTTTTAGCTAAAAAATCACTGGATTGCGTCTCTTTATTTAAAATATCTACTTCTATCCATTGGTGTTCAATATTTAAATTTGCGCACAATAACTGCAATTTATAGCAGTTGCCTGATTTTCTATCACCATAAATTATCACTGGTTAACAACTCCATTTAACTGATTTATTATTGCTTAATTTATATCATGTTTATTTGGCAAAAGCTTTGTTACCGATGATTTTAAATGCTGGTGTGCCATTTACTAAAACATCACGAGCAAAAATACTATCACAGTTTGGGCACTGGCATGACTGCTTAGTAAAGTCTTGGGTAATACGCTCTTTAAAGCATTTTAATAACGCACCTTTTCCACCTTTTTTATACTTAAATAATACGCTTTTACATTGCCTGCATAAAATATCTACGCTTTTAGTGGGCAACTTTTTATTTGGTTTGGCCATAATCAATTAGAGTGAGTGATTAACAAGATTTCATTATATAAATTAGGCCACAGTAATACTATTCAATTTATGATTAAGCTAAGATAGGCGAATTATAAATTAGTATTATCCATTAAAGGCTTGTTTGGATGTTAGTTAATGAAGATTTAATGCAGGGGGCAACTGTTTCAGGAAGTGGTCCAGCCGTAGTTTTATTGCACAGCTCTTTGAGTAGCTCTAAGCAATGGCGACTATTAGTTTCCATGCTTAGTAAAAACTACCTTTGTATTAACATTGATTTATTAGGCTACGGCAGTGCTCCAGAGGTTATTGATGCAGTTAATTACTCCCTCAATACTGAAGTGGAACGGGTAATGTCGATCGTGAATCATGTCATCGGCACACAAGGTTTTCATTTGGTAGGGCATTCGTTTGGTGGTGCTAATGCATTAAAAATCTCTGTTGAAAACCCTGATAGATTACTAAGTTTAAGTTTGTTTGAACCTGTTGCTTTTCATTTGCTTGAAAAAGGTAGTGAGGTTCGCAAGCAAGTTGATGAGTTTGCCCACAATGTTGCTATTAGCTCAAATGAAGAGGGCGCGAGAATTTTTACCAATACTTGGAATAAACCCGGATTTTTCGATCAATTACCGATAAAAATGCAGCGTTTGATGGCGCAAGATATTGATAAAGTAAACCTAGATTTTAAAGGGTTAATTTCGGAAAACTATACGGCTCAAGATTTGGATAAAATCACCTGTTTGGTAAACTTAATGTGTGGTACACAAAGCCCTGACATAAGTAAAACATTGATCAGTATTTTACAAAACAATATAACAGGATCGAGCCTGACAGAGTTTGATGCTGGCCACATGGCACCAATTAGTCATGCTAATGACATAGCTAATAAGATTGAACAGTTTATCGATTCGATAGTTTAAAGGGGGTTAGCTAAAGGCCGACTCTAACCCACTTTTGCCATTGTAAGCTTTGTTTTTTCACTAAACGTTTTATGCTTCGGCAAAGCGCTTGAAACTCTACAACTTCAACAACATAAAATAATAACCAAGCTACAGGCGCTAGTAATAACAAATTTCGATGGAATCGGCTTTTATAGTGCGCATGTACTTGTATCGTGATCATTACCGTCATAAACGAGATTAGTAGCGCTAACGGTAAGTAATCATTGCTATAAAAGGTAATAGCAAAAAAAGCGACCACAATTAAAGCTTCAAGTAATAAAATAAACTCTGCGTATACCGCTACCGGAAATACTAACCAAGTCAGATATTTACTATGATGCTTTTGCTTACTAAAGAATAACTCTTTGTATTTAATAAATGTTTGAAAACGGCCAAACTTCCAACGAAGCCTTTGCTCAAATAGCCCCTTCCAACTTGATGGTCCTTCAGTATAAGTAATGGCATCACTGGCAAATTTGGTTTTATAACCTGCAGCTAAGATCCTTGTCGACATTTCAATATCTTCGGTAACTATCTCGCTATTGAAAAAACCTACTTCTGTTAGCACTTTTCTGCGATAAGCCGCTGCGGCGCCGCCAATAATGAATACCGAATTTAATACTGAATCAGCACGTCTTAAAAAGAAGCCACATAAGTATTCTAATTGCTGAATAACCTCAATAGGCTTACTTTTATTGCCGATAACGACGTTGCCAGCGACAGCGCCAACCTTGTCACAACTAAATTGCTTAACGGTATTTTTAATGGCATTTGGGTCCATAATACAATCGCCATCTATGGTCATAACAATGTCATTTGAGGCAACCTTTAACGCTTGGTTCAATGCATTAGATTTACCACCATTAGTAAGTGCAAGGTAGTGTAGCTGTATATTCGAGTTTAAACTTGGCGTTTGATGCTCAATATAGTTTGTCATTAACTGATGAGTCTTGTCAGTTGAACCATCATTAATAACAATGATTTCAAGTTTTGGGTATTGAGTGTCGATAACCGATTGTAGGGTTTTGATGATACCCACTTCTTCATTGTAAGCCGGTATTAAAACTGTTACTGACAAAGGCTCTATCTTATTAACGTTAGCGCTGATCTTTCTAGACAAAACGGAGTAGATTGGTAGTAGTAATAACTGTAATACATACCTAAATAACATGGGTAGTAATAACAAAAACAAAATCAAACGAGCATCGTTAAATATAGGTGCTGCAACTTTTTCTGTCGTCAGCGCTAAATAAAATACGATGAAGGTAATGCTAAATAAAACCAAAAGGGGTAATCGTTGCAGTAATGATAATGAAATTTTCATGGTGATAATTCTCTGTAATACTTAATCAGGACATCCATTACCTTTAGCTGTAAATAAAATGTTAATTTGTTTTTAGAGGCTAGCAGTATGCCTATATTTTCTCAGATGTAAATAGCTCTAACTACATGGTTAGTTGGCTTGAAAGTCTTGCTATTGTTGGTTTGTACAATAATCTCTGGTTTTTGTGATGATTCAGGTGTGGCTATAAATTGAGCTAAGTCTTTGCGGGATAACTGTTTAAAAATAATCGCAAACAATATAGGTTCGAGCTTGTTTGTTTATAATGTTGTAAAGATTTACTTTAAATAAAATATAAAAAAGCATAAAAAAACCCGACAAAGTCGGGCTAAAAAATAGGGAGAGTTGTTGCCAATTAATTAAAATTGGCATTTTGCGCGAGCAAATCAAGCCTTAATTAGATTCTCCTTCAAGTAAACTTTTACCGTTAATGGCAATTTTACGAGGTTTTAAGGCTTCAGGGATTTCTCTTAATAGATCTATATGTAATAAACCATTTTCCATATGGGCAGAGATAACTTTTACATGATCTGCTAGTTGGAATTTTCTTTCAAAGTTGCGTTCGGCAATTCCTTGATAAAGGTAAGTTACGTTAGTATCTTCTTCTTTAGCTACCTTAGTACCAGTAACTACTAATGAATTCTCTTTCGATTCGATATCTAATTCAGAGTCAACGAATCCTGCAACAGCCATAGTAATTCGATATTTATCTTCGGCTATTGAAATGATGTTGTATGGAGGATAAGCAGGTTGTTTTTCTGCTTTATTTGCTTTGTCCATTAATGAGGCTAAGTGCTCAGCACCAATGAATGAACGGTATAATGGTGAAAAATCTTTTGTAAGTGTACGCATAGTCATATCCTAGCTATTTAGCAATATGTTAATAATGTGCCTTTCCGAGGAACAGGCGTTTAATTTACCAATCTTGTTGTTATGACATTTGATTCTATAATCAAGTTATCAATCGACAACATTTAGACTTGATGTGTGTAGACCCTTTATGGCGACTACAATATAAAGATGGGAACGTTGGTTTTATTTTCAAGGATAAAATTAAATTAATTTTAATAAAATTTTATTTTGTAATTTAACGCTTTGATATATAAGGATAATTAATGAGCGGGAATATTGATGAAGTAATTGATTTTTGGTTTGGTAAGTTAGATAACCAACTATCACCAGCTCAAAATCAGCGAATTTGGTATAGTGCAACCACTGATGATGATGCTTTTATTTTACAAAAATTTGAACATCTCTATCTACAGGCATTAAATGGTTCATTAGAATATTGGATGTCTTCTGCTAAAGGCGCAATGGCCCTAATTGTTTTATTAGATCAAATGCCCAGAAATATGTTTCGCGGCACTGAGCAAGCGTTTTTAAGTGATCACTTAGCACTTAAATATTGCTTACAAGGGATTGAGAAAGGGTATGACAAACAACTGGCATTAATTGAGCGGGTGTTTTTTTATCACCCTTTAGAGCATGCAGAAGATTTAGCACTGCAACAACAATGTGTGAGTCACTTTCAAAGTTTACAGCAAGTTTATACAGATGAGTCTCATCAAGAACTAATTAGACATTCTTTGAGTTTTGCTAAGCAGCACGAGCAGATAATCGCACAATATGGACGTTTTCCATATCGCAATGAAGTATTGGGAAGGGAATCTAGTGATGCTGAGTTGCAGTTTTTAAAAACCGGCGTTAATTTTGGTCAAACAACTTAATTCTAGTTAATAACCTAATTTAAATTAGTTGCTTGACCGATATTGTCACTTATATTTTTTAATTACTTTGTGTAACTTCGTGCTCTGTAGTTACTTCAACAGCAATATTAGCTGCTTCTTTAACAGCCTCTATTGCTGCATCATAATCAGGGTGCATTGATATGTCGGCAACTAACTCTTTGTAGGTGATTTTTCCACTGCCATCAATAACAAAGATAGCTCGGCTAAGTAAGCCCATATCTTTAATCAGCAAACCGTATTTTTCACCAAAATCACGCCATACCGAATCAGATAAAACGGTAATATCTTCAACGGTTTCTGTAGTACAAAAACGTTTTTGGGCAAACGGTAAATCATTACTAATAGTTAACATAGCAACTGAATCTGGAAGGTTGGCAACTTCTTCATTGAAGCGTTTAGTTTGCAGTGAACAAACACCAGTATCTAAACTTGGCACCACCGACAGCATTACTGTTTTGCCGGCAAAATCACTTAGCTTTACTGGGCTGAAACGCTCATTTACCACTCTAAAATTAGGTGCTTGAGAGCCAACATATACTTGTTTGCCAAGCAGAGTAATTGGTTTACCACCAGCAACTACTAAGCCTGTAGTTTGTTTAATACCGTCAGCGGCAATTGCGCTAAAGCTGATTGCTGTAGCCATACATAGTGTGAGTAATTTCTTCATAGTTCTACTTATTATAAAATATTGAGGTAATGGTAGTTAAAATATCACTTTGGTGAAAGTGATATCTTCGAGTTTTAACTTAAAACTCAACTTTTTTACCATTTACCCAAGTATTAATTACCTTGGTTTTCCAAATCTCTTTAGCATCGATAGTAAATATATTTTGATCAATTAAAATAAAGTCGGCTTTTTTACCGGTTTCAATCGAGCCAATGATTTTCTCTTGATGGCCAGCGTAAGCTGCATCTATGGTAAAAGATTTAAATGCTTCAGCTATGGTCATTGCTTCATTGCTATACCAACCATTTTCAGGCTGATTTTGTTGATCTTGTCTTGTTACCGATGAATGTAAACCAAAAAATGGGTTAGGGTATTCAACAGGGAAGTCAGAGCCAGCTGCTATTACAGCTTTAGCCTCTAATAATGAGCGCCATGCATAGGCTCCTTTAATACGTTCGCTACCAACCCTGTCTTCGGCCATATTTTTATCGCTTGTCGCATGAGTTGCCTGCATTGATGCGATAATACCTAACTGGTGGAAGCGAGGAATGTCTGATAGTTGCAAAATTTGCGCATGCTCAACGCGATGACGTAAATCTTTTGTTTTGGTTTGTTTAATTAACTGCTCATAATTATCGATAACTATTTTATTGGCATTATCACCTATGGCATGAGTGTTCACTTGGAACCCTGCTTGCATAGATTGCTTCATTACTGCGGTCAGCTCTTCGTTACTATAAAGTAATAAGCCCTTATGATGAGGCATATCTGAATAGTCTTCAATTAGAGCAGCACCGCGGCTACCTAAAGCGCCATCAGCAGAAATTTTAACCGAGTTAATTAACAGCATATCGTCTTCTGAATTGAAATGACCTTTAGCAAGTTGCTTACTAAATTCAGGATCCCAAGCGCCAAGCATGGCATTTATACGAATGAGCATTTCATCATTAGCACTCATTGCTTTAAAGGCATCAATGTTTGCTGTTTCAATACCTGCATCATGAACACTAGTTAGCCCAACTTTAGCTAGAGACTTCATCGCAAGTGATAATGCTTCTTTTGTTTGTTGTGGTGTTAATGCTGGAATTTTAGCGAAAACAAGGTTCATGGCATTATCAACTAATACGCCTGTTGGGTTACCTTGCTCGTCACGTATTATTTGGCCGCCATCAACTTCTTTAGTATCTTTATTAATGCCTGCTAATTCTAACGTTTTGCTATTTACCCATAAGGCATGACCATCAACCCTATCAAGGACAACAGGGGTATCTTTAAAATACTTATCTAAGCTTTTCGCGGTTGGAAATTGTTTGTTTTGCCACTGAACTTGGTTCCAACCACGGCCTTTTATCCAGCCATTACTTGGGTTGGCTTTATTAAACTCGACTACTTGCTGCACAGCATCTTGCTCTGAAGAAGTGGAATATAGCTCTGCGCTTGTTAGACTTAACCCGTAACTAAGCACATGACCGTGTGCATCAATTAAGCCTGGTAATAAGGTTTTACCTTGTCCATCAATTCGTTTGATATCAGAATTTGTTGGTAATTTATCCGAGCTAAAAAAGACTTTGTCAATCTTGTCATCACTAAATTGTACCGCTTTGAACTGTTGTAATTGCTCGCCGTTATGCGAGTAACCTTGAATATTCTCGATTAAGGTTGTTGCTGCGAGTAGGTTTGGTGAAAGTAGGGTGGCAATAATTGCGCTAGTAATCTTTAAATGTTTCATAGATATTTTAAATTTTAGTTATTGTGTCGTTATAGTATCAATATTGAAATTAACAGCAATAGCTAGAATTGAAAAAGGGCCGTTAGGCCCTTTTGATTATAAAAAATACTTGCTTTAGGCTGTCCTTGTTGCGGTAGCTGGCGGAATATTTGCAGCTTTTCGAGCTGGATAAAGCACGGCAAGTTGGCCAACAAAATATAAAACAATTACACCAAAGACAATAATCTCAATATTGATTGGCGACATAGACAATGTATTTACTAACCATATATTTAAGCCTATTGCACCTGCTATGCCTAACACAATACCAAAGCTTGAAATCATTATGTTTTCAATCATAAAGTAACTCATTATTTGGCCTTTACTTGCACCTAAAGCTCGGCGTGTGCCTATTTGTTTAGTACGACGATTAATACTGAACATTGCCAAACCGACAATACCAAAGCCAGTGATCAAGGTTAGAACAACAATTACCGTTGATAGGATTTTATTTACCGCATTGTGACCACGATAACTGCGCTCTCGTATATCATCCATGGTAGTGACTCGGCGGATGATTCGGCCTTTGTTACTATCAGCTAATGCTTTTTCAATAATAGGCATTAATTCATCTCGGCGGCCTGGTTCGGTTTTTATCATATAGCGGCTGCCCATTGTTTCCATTTTAAAAGGCACAAGCATGCTGCGTTCGACGCCATCCCAACCATTCCATGGTGCTTGTAATGTTTTGACAATACCTATTATTTGCATAGGTTGTTCTTGCGATATGTAAGCTGTTTTACCTACTGCAGAGTGCCAATCATCAGCAAATAAACTTTCAGCCATTGCTTGGGTTATAATAGTTTTAGCTGGCCAGGTTGTTTGCGATGATTCTCGCCATTGGATATCATTTATCGAAAAGTTTTCACCTGCGATAAGCTCTAAACCTAAAGTGTTAATAGCATGGTCATCAACCATGTAAACAGCAACGCCAACACTATCCTTACCTACTCCAGACTCTGTTTGTAAGCCCATTGACCAACCGCCCCCACTCATTGGTATAGCATTAATTTGAATGGCATCGACAACACCTTCGGTATTACGTAACAATGTTAAATCTTCTTCTAAGGCAACTTGTTGGTTGTAGTCAGTGGCAAAAATGGTGTTATTTACAAAGAATAAATTTGCTTCATCTAGCCCACTTGGTCTATCCATTTGAGCATTACGTTCTTGCATCATGAAAATTGCATTGGTCATGATAGTTAACGTTAGTGCTATTTGTAGACCAATGAGTAAAGCACCTACTTTGTTGCGCAATAATGCGCGAAATATCAATCCTAACTCTAGCATTATGCTCTCCTATTGGCTTTTAAGTTGTTGAGAAGGCTGAACATTACATGCTCGCCAAGTGGGGTAAAGGCCTGCCAAAATACTGCTTACAATGGCTAGCGCTATAGCACTTGCTACCATGTTTGTATCTAAGCTAGTTAAGCCTTTGAGCATATCGCCATATAAAGCTCCAATGCCTTGCAGCCCTAACCAGGCGAAACATAAACCAAGTATTCCTCCTGCTATACCTATACAAGCAGACTCTATAATGTACTGAGCGAATAAGGTTCTTCTGCTAGCGCCCAATGCTTGGCGTAAGCCGATTTCTGGTGCTTTACCAAGGGATTTCGCTAGTAATAAGCCAACGGTATTAAGTAAACAAACAATTAAAAACATAAGTGACATAGCCATCATCATAATGGCATCATCTTCAACCACTTGTTGTTGCTCTAACCACTGCATAACATTTAGTAATTTATTGTTTAATGGGCGTTCGAATCGACCGAATGCTTTTTGCTCTTCAACGTAGGCGTTAAGAAAGCTTAAATAATCTTCTTTATCTTGCTGATTTGGCAACTCTACCCAAAACTGTAGCCACACACACTCTGAGTTTAAAAAGCCTTCAAAACCTTCGCCTTCAGGTGTTTTCCAACAGTTGGTGTTACCTGAACGGCCTATTTTTTCTTCTGCTATCATTGCAAATGGGACGAAAATTTCTTCTGCGTCATTAAAAGCACCTGTACTGATATCATAAAACCTTGGCTTAGGATCCCAGTAATCAATTACGCCAACGACTTTAAAATAGTTACCATTAATTTTTAGGTCTCGACCTACTGAGTTTTCACCGCCAAATACTCTTTGGTTAGTTTCGGAATTAATAACCACCACTTGTTGCTTATTTAGATCTGCAGCGCTATCCCAGCCACCACCGTAAATAAACGGCAGATCAAACATAGTGAAAAAGTCTGCCGTATTAGCTCTGGCTGAAACCATAAAAGGTAAACTATCTTTGCCTTCTGGTTCAATTACACCATTTGCTTGCGCTTGTAAGCTATGTCTGAACGCTTTATTGGCATTTAAAAGGTTGGTGCCATCTCGGTAAGTTAGTTGCTCTGGCGGCGTACCATCATCATTATAAGGTTCGTTTATATCCCAACTATCAAGTTGCACATTATATAATTGGCTACTTTTATGCGGAATTGGGTTTGCTGACATCAAATAATTAACTGTCACGGTAGTCATTGATGCGCCGATCCCTAAACCAATAGCGACTATCATCAATAAACTTAAACCCCAATGTTTAACAATGCTGATCCGTGCCAGTCTTAGGTAATAGAAAAACATAATCAACCCCTAAGCAATTGCTTGTGAATTAGCAACAACCACATCAAGCTCACTAACACGGCCATCTTTTATTTGAATCTTACGAGAAGCTCGATTTGCCAGGTCATTATCATGAGTTACCATAACGATTGTGGTGCCTTGTTTATTAATATCTTCTAATAAACTCATTACACTTTGCGCCATTTGGGTGTCTAAATTACCTGTTGGCTCATCGGCTAATAAAAATCTAGGGTCGGTAGCGAGTGCTCTTGCTATGGCTACTCGTTGCTGTTGCCCACCTGAAAGTTGACTTGGTAAATGCTTCATGCGCGAGGCTAAACCCACCATATCTAAATTATGTTCTATCCGTTGTTTGCGCTCTTTGGCATTAAAGCCTCTATATCTTAACGGCACATCAACATTGTCGAATAAATTTAGATCTGGAATTAGGTTAAAACTTTGAAAAATAAAGCCAATTTTTTCATTGCGGATTTTTGAACGTTGGCGATCGTTTAATTGTTGAATACTAATATCATCTAATAAAAAATCGCCACTGCTAAATGTTTCTAATAAACCTGCAATGTTTAAAAAGGTTGTCTTACCTGAACCGGAAGGTCCGGTGACACTAACAAAGTCACCTTCATTTACGGTTAAACTAAAATCACGTAATGCGTGAGTTTGAATATTATCGGTCTTAAATACTTTGCTTACATTTTTCATCGTTAACATGGGTTATTCCTTACTGAATTCTTAATATTATTTAGTTAAATAAAGCGTTCGCTTATTAAATTATTTTGTTTGTTATTGGGTAAGTAGCACTTGCTCTGCGCTTTCAAATATATCGGTGCCTGAAATAATAATTCGCTCACCTTCCTTTAATCCCGATAAAATCTCGACACTACTTAAACTTCTAGCGCCAACATTAATCATGGTCTTCTTTGCCATACCGTCACTAACAACATAAGCAAAACGGCCGTTACTACTGTCTAGGAACTGTCCTCGTTTAACCTGTAATACATCTTCTCTAGACTCTAATAAGATTCGAGTATTCAGGCGTTGATTCTGGCGCAAACTGGCTGGTGTTTTTTGTTCGAAGCGTACTCGTCCAGTAACCTGATTGTTCAGTATTTCGGGGGAAATTGTTACTAGACGAGCACTAAACCGTTGTTGATCAAAGCTAATGTCTACATCCATTCCTATCGCTAAGTCATCGGCGTAACTCTCTGGAATATCTACTTCAACTTCGAATTGAGATAAATCGACCACCATTAATATTGCTTGGTTTTTACTTAGGTAAGTTTTATTTTCAACATTTAAATTGCCCACAATACCGTTTACCGGAGAAATAACTGTTAGTGAGTCAACTTGGCGTTGTAAATCTTTAACTAAAAGCTTTTGTCGCTGTATTTGCAAGCCGAGTGACTGTAAATCAAAATTAAGGCTCTCTTGTTCAAGGGCGGCATCTGCAACGGCGTGATCATATTGCAATTTTGCATTTGCTAAATCGTCTTGTGCCTTTTCGAAATCGATTTGGCTGATTGCATTTTTAGCAAAGGCTTGATCGCTTCGGCGTTTTTCTCGTGCAGCAGTGGTTAATGCTACTTGCGCTAAATCAACGGCTTTTTGATCAATTAACAGTTGCTTCTTCGCTTGTATTTCTTGACGCTTAAATCCGGTATTAAGGTTTTCTAGAGTGGATAACTCTTGGTCGAGCCGACTCGTGAGCTCTGGACTTTCAATTACCGCAAGCTCAGTGCCTTCAGTAACTTCACTACCAGCTTCAATACTAAAAGTTATAGTACCTTCTGCAGGGCTGTAAACAGTTGGGCTTACAGCTGCAACCACGCGTCCTTGTACTGAGATATCACGTATAAAGTCACTACGATTGATTTCTGCTATACGTACTCGAGACATCGGAACTGACTTTTCAGCTTGGCTCCATCTGCTTGCCGCCGGTGCAAGTTGCCATATTGAAATGGCCAGAGTACTTACTATTAGCGCAGTAATCAGTATTGATTTACGCTTAGAGTTTTTCGTTGCAACAACCACATCTTGGTTGCTGGTATCTGCTATTTTCATAAAATTCCCCCGAATTTTAATTACAATCATTTGCTATTCTTTTAAGTAAGTAGCAAGTAAGGGGAAAAAGGTTTAAATAAATTTACATTTAATTAACTATGATGGCGAGCAAGGGGGAGTGTTGGCATTATTAGCAATGTAATAATGCCAAAATATTTAATTTGTCTTTATTCGGCAAGCGATATTTCAAACTCTGGCAAAGCTTGAATTACTTTTTTTACGGTACATGAGTTTGCAGCACTTAATACCGCTTTACGGTACTTTTTAGGAAAGCTGTCGGGTAGAGTAACAGAGATATTGAATTTCTTTTTATAGTGATCATCGCCAATAGCCTGATTAGTTTGACTGATCACAATACCATCTGTAGAAATATCTCTAGTATGGCAAAACTTACGAATATAAAAGCCTGCACATAGGGCCATACTTGCTAAAAAGTAATCAAAAGGCTCAGGATATTCTTCGTTGCCACCAACAGATTTATTTTGATCGCTAATGACTTCATAATCACCAAATTTTGCTTTTAACTGCTGACCAGCAAGCATTTCAACATCAATTTTCATAACACAGTCCTAATCGTTTTATTTAACAAGGTAACACGCTAACTAGTACGGCTAGTTAGCTTATTAAAATTATAACAACGAATTTTTACTATGTTGAAATTTAAGAGTATTTATTGCTTTTTTTAAATGAAAACTTATGCCAGATCAAAGAGATTAAGAAAATCAAAAATAAAAGCTTATCTAAATGCAGCGCATACTGGCTGTAAAAAGTTGCTCCGCTAACTAACGGCACCTGCGTACTTAACGTTGTTTTGGTGAACTGTGGAATATCAGCAATAATCTCACCATTATGGTTTATTACTGCGGTAATGCCATTGTTTGTAGATCTTAGCATGGGGCGACCAAACTCTAAGGCACGCATACGTGCAATTTCTAGATGTTGATGTGGGCCATGCGAGTCGCCAAACCAAGCATCATTACTCACAGTTAAGAGTAAATCGGTTTGTTGGTTCATATTTGCTGCTAACTGTTTAGGAAATACAATTTCAAAACATATTAGTGGCGCAATATTTAGATTATTAGCCAGTAAGTTCTTCTGTACATAGTCTCCACGGCTAAATGACGACATTGGTAAATTGAAAAATGGTGCTAATGGCCTTAATAAGCTAGCAAATGGCACAAATTCGCCAATAGGCAGTAAATGATGCTTGTCGTAATGGTTTGAGTTACGGTAATAGTAATCACCAAGCTTATCGCCATCTTGCTTTTTACCTAGCATAACTAAACGATTAAAAAAGCTGCGGCTGTCCGGATCGTAGTTAATAATGCCTGTGATTAATGCTGAGTTTTGCTCAAATGCTTGCTCATCTAGTTGCTGTAAATACTCTTGGGCAAGAGGCTCTATTCTTGGAATTGCCGCCTCAGGCCAAATAACTAAGTCATGACTTTGGTACAAACCTTTACTGTCATCAATATAGCTATTTATTATGTTTTGCTCTTGAGCTTCGTCCCAACGTAATTCTTGCTTTATGTTACCTTGCACCAAAGCGACATTAATATTTTCACCAGTTTCTTCAATATTACTGACATTATGTGTAAGGGTGATGGCAACAATACTAGAGAGTAAAATAATTCGAGTTAATCTAATTTGTTTACGCTTAATTCGTTTAAATGCGGCTACTGCAAAGTAGAGTAAAACAAAACCAATACCCACCTCTCCAATAAAAGGAGCGAGTGCTGCAAAAGGTCCATCAATCTGGCTATAACCTAACGCAAGCCAAGGGAAACCGGTAAGCATGTGCGCTCTTAAGTATTCACTTAAAAGCCAAACAAAAGGTAAGAAGTATAAATTAACGGTTTTATTAATTGATAACTTGGCACTAAGCCATGCCGCTAAAGCAGGGTATAGGGCGAGATAGCCGCAGAGTAAAATCATTAGCAGAACGGACACGAACAGCGGCATGCCGCCAAACTGTTCAATACTAACGTGCACCCAACTGATGCCCGCGCCAAACCAGCCAAAACCAAAGGCTAGACCTTGATAAAATGCTTGCTTTGGTGAGCGCTGATCTAACTGGGTAAACCAAACTAATAGAGCCAATAGTGCTATTGGCCAAAGTGAGAATGGCGCATAAGCAAAAACTAAGCTTAGTCCGGCAAAAAAACTGACAAGGTATGAATAACCGCTGTTGTTGATTTGCAGGTTAAATCCTTTTGATGTGCGCATTCTATTATTCTTTTAGTTGTTGAGCTATTTTCTTTGAACCGCTTTAATCGGTGATTTTACCTGTGATTTCGTGATCTTTAGCAACCGTTACTTGAAGTTGTAAGATTCGACGTTTGTCGGCTTTTTCAACTTTAAAATGAAAGTCATTGATTTCAATACATTCATCTTTACTCGGCATATGGCCAAATTCATGAATAATAATACCGCCGATAGTATCGGCTTCTTCATTATCAAATTCACAGTTAAAGTATTCATCGAAATCTTCAAGGTCGGTTAATGCTTTTACTTGATAAACATTGCCGCTTAAATGACGTATATCTTGTTCAATTAAGTCATCGTGCTCATCTTCAATTTCACCAACGATAAGCTCAATAATATCTTCAATGGTAACTATACCCGAAACACCACCGTATTCATCTACAACAACGGCCATGTGGTAACGCTCTTGTCTGAACTCTTTTAATAAAGGTTCAACGCGCTTGCTTTCTGGAATAATATTCGCCGGGCGAATAATGTCTTTTAAAGTGAACTGAGTAGAATCTTTAGTAAACGCATGGGCTAAAAGATCTTTTGCCAGTAAAACACCTTCAATATGATCAATATCATCATTGATTACTGGAAATCTTGAATGGCCCGACTCTAAAACGGTTGGTAGAAACTCTTCAACTGTTTGCTCTATGTCGATGGTGATCATTTGCGAGCGTGGGATCATAATGTCACGAACACGCATATCAGATACTTCTAATACGCCTTCGAGCATTAGTTTGGTAGATGGTTTTATCAGTTCTCGGTCTTCGGCATCATTTAATACTTCAACCAGTTGTTCTTTATTTTGCGGTTCTCCAGTAAACACTTGGACTATTTTTTCCATAAATGTTTTAGAAGAACCGTTTCCAGATTGGGGGTTGTCTTCGCTCATAGAGCTTGTTTTATACCTTTAAAGTTAGTTAATCTGTACAGTCGATGTAAGGGTTAGAAAACCCAAGTGAAGCCATTAATTTAATCTCAATGGTTTCCATTTCAACTGCTTCTTCTTCACTTATATGATCATAACCTAATAAATGCAAGCATCCATGTATAATCATATGCGCCCAATGGGCATTTAATGCTTTATTTTGTTCAATTGCTTCATTTTCAACGACGTTCGCACAAATGATTAAATCACCCAATAAATCTAATTCAACACCTTCAGGCACCTCAAAAGGAAAAGATAGCACGTTAGTTGGTTTGTCTTTACCGCGATATTGATGGTTTAATTGTTGTGATTCGGCTACTTCAACGATGCGAGCGGTAAGCTCAAAGTTTTTACCGTATGGTAATAGTGCTGTTTCTGCCCATAATTGTAATTGCTCAACACTAGGTAGTTGAGGGTTATCACAGGCAATTTGCACATCTAATGTAATTTGAGCTTGAGTCATATGAGTTTAATTTTATTAATTAGCGGTGCAGGCTGTCAGTGTCGTGACGCTCATAAGCTTCAATAATACGACCAACAACGGCATGGCGTACAACATCTTTTGCTTGGAAGAAGTTAAAGCTAACGCCTTTAATATCTTGTAATACTTCAATTGCGTGGCGTAAACCCGAGCGCTGACCTTTTGGTAAATCTACTTGCGTAATATCACCCGTAACAACCGCCTTTGAATTAAAACCAATACGAGTTAAGAACATTTTCATTTGCTCAACCGTGGTGTTTTGGCTTTCATCTAAAATAACATAGGCATCATTAAGTGTACGCCCGCGCATATAGGCAAGGGGAGCTACTTCAATCACATTACGCTCAATCAGCTTTTCAACTTTCTCAAAACCTAACATTTCAAATAAAGCGTCATAAAGAGGGCGCAGGTAAGGGTCAACCTTTTGTGACAAGTCACCAGGTAAAAAACCTAACTTTTCTCCTGCTTCAACAGCAGGGCGGGTAAGTAGTATACGGCGTACTTCTTGACGTTCAAGGGCATCTACAGCACAGGCAACAGCTAAGTATGTTTTACCAGTACCGGCAACACCAACGCCAAAGCTAATATCATTTGTTAAGATATTTTGTACGTAAGTACTTTGATTGTCATTACGCGGCTTAATTATGCCGCGCTTAGTTTTAATGGTCACCATTTCTTCAAATGCTGACTCATTTTCACTGCCTTGCTCTAAAATATTTAAATCTAATATCGCTAAGTGAATGGCTTCAGCAGTAACTATGCCGGCTTTACCTTTCACAGGAGCGGTTTCAACGTATAGATTTTTTAATAATTCGATGGTTGCATCACAATGAGCTTGGTTACCAACGATTTTAACTAAAGTACCACGATAACTAATTTCAACGCCTAAACGTCGTTCAATTTTTCGTAGATTGTCATCCATCGGGCCACACAAATTAGCAAAGCGATTATTATCTTCAGGCTCTAGCGTTATTTGTTGGCTTATTATTTTTTTACTCAAGGACAGTGTCTCTTTAATTTATATAAAATACTAAGGCGTATATGTGCCAACACCTAGCTCATCAACACCTGCTCTTTTCGCTTGGTGATGTTGGTTTGCTAAAATATCAGCTGGAGAATGTGCAATACGTAAGCCCATTTCATCTTCAGTGCGAATTAATTTACCACGTAATGAATTACTGTAAACGTCAGTTACTTCAATATCGACAAATTGACCAATCACAGTATGTGGTGCTTCAAAGTTAACGATACGGTTGTTTTCAGTACGACCACGTAACTCCATAGGATTCTTCTTAGAAGGACCTTCAACCAGAATACGTTGCTCTGTACCTAACATTTTACGAGCAATTGATAGTGCTTGCGCATTGATACGATCTTGTAAAATATGCAAACGTTGCTTTTTCGTTTCTTCTGAAACATCGTCAATTGCATCGGCTGCTGGCGTACCAGGACGAGCACTGTAGATAAAGCTAAAACTTAAATCGAAATCAATGGCTTTGATAAGATTCATTGTTGCTTCGAAATCTTCATCAGTTTCACCTGGGTAACCAATGATGAAATCTGAAGACATACAAATATCTGGGCGCGCTTTTTTAAGGGCACGTACTTTTGATTTATATTCAATAGCAGTGTGACCACGCTTCATCATATTTAAAATACGATCTGAACCACTTTGTACAGGTAAGTGTAAGTGACTTACTAATTCAGGAATTTCTTTGTAAACTTCAATTAAGTCTTCAGTAAATTCTACCGGGTGCGAAGTGGTATAACGGATACGGTCGATACCATCGATAGTGGCTACTAAGGTCAGTAACTCAGAGAAACGACAAATACTTCCATCGTGCATATCACCACGGTAAGCATTTACGTTTTGACCTAATAGGTTAACTTCACGTACGCCTTGCTCTGCAAGCTGAGCTATCTCGTATAATACGTCATCTAACGGACGACTAACTTCTTCACCGCGAGTATATGGTACAACACAGAAAGTACAGTATTTACTACAACCTTCCATAATAGAAACAAATGCTGTTGGGCCTTCAGCTTTTGGCTCTGGTAAACGGTCGAATTTTTCAATTTCAGGGAAACTAACATCAACAACAGAAGAGTCGTGATCGCTGTTAACCTGATTAATCATTTCTGGTAAGCGGTGTAATGTTTGCGGACCAAATACAATATCAACAAATGGTGCACGTTGACGGATAGCGTCACCTTCTTGAGAAGCAACACAGCCACCAACACCAATAATTAAATCTGGATTGTCATTTTTGAAGTTTTTCCAACGACCAAGTTGATGGAAAACTTTTTCCTGAGCCTTTTCCCTGATTGAACAGGTATTAAGTAATAATACATCTGCCTCTTCCGGTTCATGTACTTCAGTGAAGCCGTGGGTAGAGTCTAATAAATCTGCCATCTTTTGCGAGTCGTACTCGTTCATTTGACAGCCCCAGGTTTTAATATACAGCTTTTTACTCATTGCTTATTTGCCCAATAATATCGCGAAAACACTTAGGTTAATTATCGTTCAAGCCTCGTTTATAACGTGTGACTGAACAAATACCAGTTAAAAACCGATATAAATTATCTTATTAACCAAAAAAAGAGCGGTATTTTACTCTTTCTTCACAGTTGACGCTACTAAAGAGCCAGTATTAATTTGTAAACAAGAATAAAAAATAGACAAGTAAGGCGTTTTTTATTAATTGATTTGATTAACAAGTAACAGCAGATAAGTTTAGGTGGATAAATTAATATCAATATTAGCAAAGGCTTAGCTTGAAAGTTGGTTTTGTAATTGCTGTTTTCTATGCTGATTTTTGATAAATCATGAGTAAAATCAATAAAACATAATAAAAATATAAAAAGAGTAAAATAACTAACGATTTATCTAATTTGGTTAGCTAGAATAAAGCTAATGTAATCATTAAGAGATATCCCAGTGTTAAAAGTTGATTGTTTAATAGTTGGTGGTGGCATGGTTGGCGCAACGACAGCCTTAGCCTTAGCTGAATTAGGTTTGAAGGTAGCTGTTGTTGAAGCATATGCACCAAAAGAATTCTCTTCTGAGCAAGACTTTGATCTGCGCGTATCTGCGATATCTCTTGGTTCGCAACAGTTATTAAACCAATTAGGCGCTTGGCAGCAAGTAGAAAATTGGCGAGCATGCCCATATAAGCGACTAGGTGTTTGGGAAAATGATATTGCTTACGCTGAATTTAACAGTGATGAAATTGAGCAGCCTCATTTAGGTCATATTGTTGAAAATCGCCTTATACAGCTTTCGGTTTGGCAGCAACTAGAACAAAACCCTAATGTTAACTTGTTATGTCCAGAGCAATTAGTTTCTTACTCTCAAACCAAAGATGAAGTAGTTGCTGAATTATCTAATTCAACGGTTACAGCACGCATTTTAATTGGTGCCGATGGCGCTAATTCGCAAGTTCGTACACTAGCAAATATTGGCACTACGGGCTGGGATTATCAGCAATCAGCTATGCTAATCAATGTAAAAACCGAATTACCACAACAAGATATTACTTGGCAGCACTTTAGCCCAACAGGACCGGTTGCTTATTTGCCAATGCCAGGCAATAACGGCTCTTTAGTTTGGTACCATAGCCGTGATGAAATTAAGCGCTTATCTAAGCTAAGTAATGTACAACTTACTCAAGCAATTACACAAGCCTTTCCAAAACGACTTGGCGGCATTGAAGTAGTTGCTAAAGGTGCGTTTAATTTAACACGTCGTCATGCCAATCAATACGTAAAAGGGCGAGTGATTTTAGTTGGTGATTCAGCTCACACCATAAACCCATTAGCTGGGCAGGGTGTTAACTTAGGTTTTAAAGACATCAAAGCACTGCAAGAAGTTATCGCCAAAGCGATAGGCTCTGGTGAAAACTTTGATAGTGAAGAAGTGTTAAAACGATATGAACGTTCTAGAAGAGCTGACAATCTATTGATGATGTCTGGTATGGATGCAATTTATGGTACGTTTAAAAATAAATCTGGGCCATTAAAACTACTAAGAAATATAGGAGTGTTCGCCGCTCACCGTGCACCTATCCTTAAAGAAAAAGCGCTGGCTTATGCTTGCGGACTATAAATATTAGCTTATTAATTTTAATAAAAGACTCATACAAGAGTGCTTTTGGGGCAAGTTCAGAGGAAAGGTACCCGTTTTAGTAAATACTTTGTCTTTTTTGTTAGTTATTGGCTTTGTTGCTTTTAAATTGTTTTGGGGTTAATCCACTCCAGCGTTTAAATGCGCGAGTAAAATTAGCGGCAGCTGTGTAACCTAATAAGTCTGCAACCTGTAGAATTGAAATGTCCCCTTGTGATAAAAGCGACTTTGCCTGAGCATATTTAGCTCTCTCCAGTATAGCTTTAAGCGTGGTATTGTTTGTTGATAAATAGCGTTGAAGCGTTCTAGGATTAATATTTAATGATGCGGCTATTGTTTCTACACTAGGGTGAGTTCCGAAGTATTTTTCAGCAATAAGCGTCGTTAATGTTTCAGGTAAGATACTTGGCACTATGTCAGAAAGGTTAGATTCTTTCTTTTTCAGGGTAGAGCTGCTGGTTAGTTTTTCTTTTTCTATAGCAATTGCGCCAAAAGGGTTATTAAAAGAGAGCTGAGTATTTTTTAAATAGTAGGCATATTCGATACCATTCCCAGTTTCACTAGCAAATCTAACCTCTTTGGGGCACCAATTGGCACCGGCGTAGACTTTAATGAGTTCCGCCATAAGGCTGATAACATGTTGTTCAACGGGCCATTTGCCTTTTTCAATGCCAGGTGTGCCTTTACGACATAACCACACATATTCATCACTCTCCTCAAGCCAATAGTTCATGTAGTTAGCATGAGTTTGTAAGTCAGAGATAAAAGATTCAAGTGCTATGAGTAGGTTATCTTGATGGCATAAATGCTCTCCAAATGCGCCATAAGTATCTAAACATGTATGCTCAGTGACAAAGAAACCAAAATGCGGTTTATCACAAGCAATGCTTGCGAGTTCGATAAACTCCCAAAGCGGTGCTTCAGGAATTAAGTTGTCTGGATTATCAAATTGTTCGGTGCTTAAACCTACTTGCTCGAGTAAAGGCGAAATGGGTTGGTTTATTGCTTCAAGCGCACTGAAAAATGGCTGCATATGGCTCGCTCGTACAACATAAATATTAATAGCCACTGTTTAAAAATTCCTTGCTAAAAACGGTTAAAAGTTAAGTCTACGATAATAATTTAATTATAAGGCTAAATTGGTGTCGGGAAATGATAACTGCTGCATTTGTAATTAAAATGTGGTGCTATCATTGTAAGTTATTATTAAATATATAAATTATATAAAGTTTCTTTATTGAGGCTCGTTATAGTTTTATATGTTTTTTGGATTTAGTCCAATATTTATAAACATGCCATATACTTGATATGTTGCTAGATATTTTAACTGTTTCGGTGAGGTTAAATAAAATAGCAGTGGCATACCTGTTGATTAATATATTTTTAGGGAGAAAGCTTTATGATAAAAAAAACACTTTTAAGTGCTTGTATAGCGCTAGGTTTTACAGCCTCTGTTAATGCTTCAATCGAAACCCGAGATTGGCACAATACCGCATCAGAAAAAGCACAAAAGTTCGTTCAAGATAATATCGCCATTGATTTTTATGCATCTCCTTATAAAACCGGTTGGGACGATCCTATTGAAGTTGCTAATTATATTGACTTAGCAGCATCTCGCGGAATTACCGGAGCTTCTGTAACAATAGCCGCTCCACATACACCGAACTTTAAAACTCTGGTTGCCGAACATAAAGCTTGGGCTGATGCCGCAAAACAGGCAAAAACGCCAATTCGCTTTGTTAACAAACCAGAAGATTTTCAGCTAGCTTTAGAAAATGGTGAATATGCAGTGCAATGGGCATCCCAAACCACGATGATCCTTGAAGGCGATGCAAGTCGTGTTAAAGATGTAGCTGCACTAGGTATTAAAACGATGCAGCTTACCTATAACGAAACCGAAAAAGCTGGCGTAGGTGTTTTATCGTACCTTAACGGTGATAAAGGTGGCCTCACTGACTTTGGTAAAGAAGTCATTGATGAAATGGTAAAACATGGTATCACGGTAGATATGTCACATACGGCATATAAAACCACTATGGATATGATGAATTATATGGAGAAAAATCATAAAGGCGTACCGCCTATTTTCTCTCACTCACCAGTAGCGTCTACTTATAATTGTGAGCCACATGAAACGATTAAAGAAACCCAAGCGCGAATGGAAAAAAATGGCTTGAAAAAAGGCGATGCTGATTATCGTTTAGCTGCGTGTTATCGTTTGCTGTCTGATGAGCAGGTTAAAAAAGTAGTGTCTTTAGGGGGCGTTGTAGCAATAACCGCGACTGAGTTTATGATGGATGGTATTTGGCCAGATGATATTAGCCCAAAACAATTTGCCGAGATGGTTGATGGCGCAGTAAAAGTTGCCGGTGTAGACCATGTGGGCATTGGCACAGATGATTTAATGACTACTGCCAAAGTAGTACCGTTTGCAATAGCGAATGCTGATAAATATGCAGATAACGGTTATATGATTGACGCTTTTGAAAAAGGCGCAGCAGGCTGTGCTGAGTTATCAAAACACCTTGCGGCTGTTACAGACGAACTGTGGAAAATGGGTTATTCAGATGATGACTTAAGAAAGCTATATGGTGGTAATTTAACCCGAGTTTATAAACAAACTTGGAAGTAAATTTTTCAATTATAAAACGTTCTAATGAGCGTTAGTGAGTCTAGTGCCTTCTTAATTATGTTCTTTGTAGTTAAGAAGGTTATAAGTTTTCTAGTTGATTAGCTACAGTACTTATCTTACCCAACGCATCTCATGCTGCTCATGACCCGTGTGTTCACAAATACATTTGCCAACATCTGTAAAACCTTGACGTATATAAAACTGATGGGTTTTATGGTTCTCTGAGTAAACAGTTAACGTTAAGTTTTGGTATTTATCTTTTAATTTTTCTAATAACTGAGTTCCAACTCCTTTAGACTGAGACTTTGGGTCGACAAAAATTGCGGGGATAGTTCCTTCATAATAGGAAATAAAACCAAGGATACGGCCATCATCTTCATAAACCCAAGATTCACTATTAGGTAAGTACAAATCACGCATATTCTGGTGTTGTGAAACCCAAAAATCTTGTGAAATGAAGTTGTGTGCTTTAATTGATGCATTTAACCAGATGCCTACAGCGTCATCTAGATCTTCCGTTCGTAGTGTTCTAATCATATTTGTCTCAATTTAATTATTTAAACAATGGTTTATCTTAAAGTGATTTTATCTAATTACACAATTAGTTCTTAGCTGAGTTAATATTTTTACATTTTCTAGCTTATCTCACTGAAAAGAGCTAGGTGTCAGATGTAGTTTGAACTCGAAGATAAAGTGAAGTTGGCATCACACGCCAAATTTTGGACATAAAAAAACTCCAAAATAAACTTAAAAAATTTACTTTAGAGTTTTAAATGGTGCGGACGGAGAGACTTGAACTCTCACATCGCAAGATACTGGAACCTAAATCCAGCGCGTCTACCAATTCCGCCACGTCCGCAATCCGAAGCGAATTATAAAGAATGAATTATAAAGCGCAAGCGTTATTTAATTAAAATGAAGAAATAAAAAAAATCAGGTTGAAAAATAAGCTAATAGGTAAGGTTAACTTGTAAGAGGGGGAGTATTACAAACTAACCTTACCTAATTAAGCTAAAACTTATTAGGTCGGACAACTCAACTTGAATAGCTTCTCAAGGTTAATTTCAAGTTGATCTGACCCTGTTGATTTTTAGAAGTTATGGAACAAACCAAACTCGGCATTGAGTTTTTTATTTTGTTCATCTGTCCATTGGAAGTATTCATGATCGGCAAGCTCAGAAGCAGCTTCCTTATCCAATAAAATCACCGCATTTTCATGCATTTGTAATACTGAAGCAGGGCACATTGCTGATAATGGGCCTGCAACTGTATCTAAAACTGCTTTCGCTTTGTTTTTACCTGTTGCCATAAGCAATACATAGCGAGAATCCATAATGGTGCCTATGCCCATTGTCATCGCCATAGTTGGTTGTTCTTCATCAGCACTAAATAAACGTGAGTTATCGGTGATTGTTTGCTCTGTTAACGTTTTAATGCGAGTACGTGATACTAAGCTTGATGTCGGTTCATTAAAACCAATATGGCCATTAGCGCCAATACCTAGTATTTGTAAATCGATACCACCAGCTTGTTTAATTTTTTCTTCATAAGCTAAGCCCTGTGCTCTTGGGTTTTCACCTATAGCACAAGTTGGTAGGTAAGTGTTTGATTGGTCTATATCGACATGGTCAAACAAATGCTGTTTCATAAAGCTGCGGTAGCTTTGTGGGTTAGTTTCTTCAATTTGATGGTATTCATCTAAATTAAAAGATTTAACATTGGCAAAACTAAGGTTGCCTTTTTTGTGTTCATCAACAAGTTCTTTATACAAACTGATAGGGGTGCTACCTGTAGCCAAGCCTAGAACAGTATCTGGCTTTTGTTGTATTAATGTTTTTACCCAAACGGCGGCACTTTGTGCAACTTGTTGAGCATCATCATAAATTATCACTTGCATAATAAATCCTAAACTTAGTATTTGAACTTGATAAACAAACTATAACAATATTATGACAGCGCTGTCATTTATTTTTACATTTTATTTTTAAAATGAATCAATGGAGTATAGGTTAAGAGAAAAATAAAAGGATATTGCTAAGCTGATTAGATAGAAAAAGCTGCTATATAAAACGAGAATAAAATTAAGATACAAATCAGTTTAAAGCTTGCTAGGATATATTGTTTTGAAGTTTTTGAAGTTTTTGAAGTTTTTGAAGTTTTTGAAGTTTTTGAAGTTTTTGAAGTTTTTGAAGTTTTTGAAGTTTTTGAAGTTTTTGAAGTTTTTGAGTCTTGGGGAAGAAAGAAGAATGGCTGGAGTACAAGGATTTGAACCTTGGAATGACGGGATCAAAACCCGCTGCCTTACCGCTTGGCTATACTCCAACTTTATAGCTTCCTACATTGAACCCATAATCTTTTAGGAGTTAAAAGAGAATGGCTGGAGTACAAGGATTTGAACCTTGGAATGACGGGATCAAAACCCGCTGCCTTACCGCTTGGCTATACTCCAACAATGTAAATGGTGCGGACGGAGAGACTTGAACTCTCACATCGCAAGATACTGGAACCTAAATCCAGCGCGTCTACCAATTCCGCCACGTCCGCAAATGTTATGGTGGCTACACCGGGACTCGAACCTGGGACCCCATCATTATGAGTGATGTGCTCTAACCAACTGAGCTATGTAGCCATAACATTACTTTCTTAAGTCGCCCTAAGCAAGTGCGGCGTATTATGCAAATCTACCTCGGTCACGTCAACTGTTTTTTTCGAAAAAATCGTGACTTTTTGATCGTTTGCTTAAAGAGTCGTCGATCTGAGGTTAAATCACACAAATTTTAACTTAAAATTAATATTTTTCAGCGAATTTAAATCGAAAACATTTATTTCTTACAAAATTAACTAGAACTCATTTGTTTAAGCATGTCCTGTTTTTTGAAATTTTTTGCGTTTTGCCATTAAATAAAATGCTGCGGGTACAAAATAAAAAGATAATAAAGTAGTTAAAACTGTGCCACCGGCAATTGCTACTGCAAATGGAGGCCAAAATTTACCGCCAGATAATATTAATGGTAAAAATCCACCAACGGTTGTGATTGTGGTTGAGCTAATGTGACGGGTACAACTAAGTACGCCTGTCGTTATTGCTTCTTTATTACCGACAATGGCACTGTTATTGGCTTTTAGCTCAGCTAAAATCACAATTGCTGAATTTATCGCTAGGCCCATTAAGCCAAGCAAGCCAATGATCACAATAAATCCAAAAGAGTAATTAAATAGATAAACACACAGTAGGCCTAAGCCCGTCGACATAAATGCGGAGATAAATATAATGCTTGATACTCTAAAAGAGTTAAATGAAAGTACTACCACAGTTATAAGCAAGGTTAAGATAATCCCTACACTACTAAGCAATTTTCCTACAGCATTGTCTCGTGCATCTGATTCACCACCAACTTGTAATTCATAGCCATTTGGCAATACAAAGTTTTGTTGCTCAAGTTTTAGTAAAATATCTTTTAAAGCGACAGAAGGTAACACTCCCGAGCGTACATAACCTTCAATAACATTAACTCGTTTACCATCGCGGTGAGGAATAGCGCCTCGGCTTGGACTTACTTTAACGTTACTTATTGCCGATAGTGGAATAAATTGACCGTCTTGCTGGTTAATAACAGGGAAGTTGTTTAAATGGTTCACATCTGTACGTTGGCTGTTATCGGTTTTTACTCGCACATCAATAGACTCGGTTGCTTCAATTATTGAACCTTGAACCGCGCCATCTAAACCAACTTGTAATTGGTTGGCAATGGTTGCAAGGTTTAAGTTTAATGCGTTTACCGCGTCTTCATCAGCTTCAAGCCACACTTTTGGCGTTCCAGGTAATAGAGTTGCTCTTGAGTGCATAATATCTTCAGTTTCTGAAAATACACGTCTAACTTCATTACCTAAAACTTGCAGGGTGTCTAAGTTAGGTCCGAAAATACGGATCTCTATTGGCGCATTAAATGGAGGGCCTTGCTCTAGTTTACGTACAATAATTTGAGCTTGTGGATATTCTTCATCTAAAATCAGCTGCAATTTAGGTATTAGCTTATTGGCCGCAGTAAAATCAGTTGCTGTGATCATCGCTTGTGCATAGTTTTGCATGCCGTCTTTATTACTCATTAAGTTGTAATAAAAAGAGGGCGCGCTTTTACCAATAAACCAACGTAAATGTTTAATCTCTTCATGCTTATTTAATGTTGAAGATATTTTATCGGTCATATCTTTGGTAGCAACAATGCTAGATTGGGCTGGCATAAATAATTCAATTTGAAACATATCTCTTTCTGAGGCAGGGAAGAACTGCTCGTCAAGGTGTTTTGCCATGATAAAACCGGTTATAGGAAGAATACAGACTAATGCAATAGTCGTTCTTGGCCAGTTAAAGGTAAATGCTAAAGATTTTTTAAATAGCTTATCTAAACGCGGAAATTTTAAACCATTGTGATACCAAGCTTGTTGATTAAGTTTTACTTTAATAAAGCGGCCAGCAAGACCGGCGACAATGGTATGTGAAATAACGTAAGAGCCAATTAAAGAAAATATAACACTAAGTGCTATGCCGCCAACAAATTCACCAGCATCACCTGGCATTAAAACTATCGGCATAAACGCAAGTACAGTTGTTGCAGTAGAGCCTAGTAGCGGCAGCCATAAATGTTTAACTGAATCGACAACAGCTTTTAGGCCATTAATACCCTGTAATTTTTTCTGTTGAATGGTATCGGTCATAACAATGGCGTTATCAACCATAATACCTAGCGCAACAACTAAGCCTGTTACTGAAATTTGATGAATTGGTAAGCCATAAACATTCATTACTGAAAGGGTAAAAAATACGGTTAAAGGTAATGATATAACCACGATAACTGCTGAGCGTACCCCTAAAGTAAAAAGCAATACAACAGCGATAATAGCAAAACCAATAAAGATGTTTTCTATCAAGCCATTTAAGCGCTTATCGGTATAATCATTTTGATCAAATAAAACCTCAAGCTTAATAGAACTTGGCAGTATTGGTTCAAATAGAGCCAATTGTTTTTGCACGTTTTTAGTCCAAGTATCTACGCGAATATCTTGGATCATGCGAGTACCAACAACTAAAGCGGGCTTACCATTTACAATAGCCATTTCAGTCATTGGAAGTTTTATATGACGTTTAACTAGAGCGATATCACCAACTTTTAATGAACTACTATTGTTAGATACGATAGGAATATTACGGATCCTATCTAATGAGTCGAGCGCGCCACTGAGCTCTATTTGCATTTGGTTATAGTCATTGACTAATTTACCAGCCGGAATTTTTACATCTGCGCTTAATATTGCTTGGCTTATCTGGTTTAAAGAAATACCTGCCATTGCGGCTTGGTCTTGATTAACTTGAACTAATATTTCTTCTGGATTTTGACCATAAATCTCAACAATATCGGTATTGTGGACTAAACGTAATTGCGATTTTAACTCTTTGGCATAACGCCCTAATATAACTAAGTCAGGCTCAGAGTCTGCTTGCCAGTTAAGGGCGACTAATTGGGTAAAAGCAAAACTACGTTCGTCTTCAAGATATGGAGGCAGAGCTTCAGCTGGTAGTTGGTCTGCAACATCGGCAATTAAATCACGGATCCTTGAATAGACAGGATCTTCCTCAGTAACCTCACCTTTGAGCTTGATTACTATGACTGAAATTTCAGGACGTGAATTTGAAGTAATATAATCAATTTCAGATAGCTTACGGATTTTCTGTTCAAGTACTTCTGTAACTAAAGCCTCGACACGCTCCGCACTAGCACCCGGATATTTAGTAATAATACTTGCTGAGCGATTGACCATAGTTGGGTCTTCAGCTCGAGGTAAGCTATGCAAGGATGCAAGACCTGAAACAATCAAAAGCGCGATCATTAAGATCATTAAGCGGCCATTTTTAACGAATAATTCAATCATAATAGGCTCAACTTACTCTGCAATTTTTACTATTTGGCCAGGTACTACTCTTTGCAGTCCATCAGCTAATAACTGTTGGCCTGATTTTAGGTTGCCTCGAATAAATGCTGTATCTTGTTCTGTATGAATAACCTCAACGCTATGATTGACCAATTTATAAAGCTGTTCATTGTCGCTAGGTTCGATAGTGTAGACGTTCCATGTACCGCGTATACCATCGGTTAACGCAGTAATAGGTACCCAAAATCCGGTTTGAGGATAAAACTGTTCAAATTCAAAATAGCCAAGTTGATTATCAAATAAAGTCAATTCACTGGGTAATGGGAAGCGCAATTGAATGGTACGGTTTTGCAGGTTAACCCTAGAGTTGATAGCAAGCTCGCTAACTTTAACCTTGGTATTGTTAATCAATAAATTAAACTTTTGGTGTTGCCTAATCTGGCTGATCAGATGCTGTGGCACACCAACTTTTAATTCACTTTCTTGCTGTTTTTGTAATTCAAAGGCAATTTTTGAACTATTAATTACTTCGCCAATATTAATATTTCGTTGATTAATTACACCTGAGAATGGGGCGGTAATTTCTGCATGACTAATTTGATATTGCTTGGCTTTAATTGTTGCAGCTAATTGCTGTTGGGTTGCAATAAGAACTTGTTGTTGTGCGTTTAATTCATCTAAGTTTTGCTTAGAAGCGTAGCCGTCGTTTATTAATGAATTTACTCTTTCTAGGTTGGCTTTTGCTAACACTATTTCTGCATCAATTTGTTTAAGTTGTGCTGACAGTTGTTGCTTCTCAATATTAAGTAATTCGGTATTGAGAGTTGCGATTACTTCGCCCTTGTTAACCATATCACCTTCAAAAAAGGCAATGTTATCAACACGACCAGCAACTTCAAAGTTAAGCTGTGCTGTTTGCTTACTTACTACAGTACCTGAAAATTTACGTAATACAGAGTAGCCATCAAGTTGTTCTAATACTTTTGAATTAACCTTATGGTAATAAGGTTGGTGAGAATTATCTGGATTGCTTGCGCCTGCATTTTGTTCTGGCGAACAAGCTGTTATAGACATGCCTAATAATGCAAAAGCAAATGCATTTCGAGGTAAATGTATGAGTCTTTGCAACGGTGAAATAAACGACTTTAATGTAAGCATAATAATTTTTCGGTACCAAATATTTATAAATAAAACTGGACGGTGTAGTCTAGTTTAGGTAATTTAAACTAGACTGTCTAGTGTGATTTGTTACAATTGAGATATAAGTTATTCACAAACTGTACAGTTTGGTTACCAAAATAGTTGTAAGGTTAAGGTTATTAATGAGTGAAACTGAAGTAAAAACAACAGCTAAAACAGCAAATAAAACTCGCAGTAAGAGTGAAGAGAAGCGACAGTTAATTTTAACCGCTGCCACTGATCTATTTTGTGATAAGGGTTTTTTAGCAACTAGTATGGATCATATTGCTAAACAGGCTGGAGTTTCGAAACAAACGGTTTATAGTCACTTTGGTAATAAAGAAGACTTGTTTAAAGCCTCGATCAATTCACGTTGTAATTTATTTAGAATGTCTTCAATGCCAGAAGATATGCTGAATGACCCACGCAAAGCTTTACTGGCTTTTTCACACAATTTTATTGAATTAATTTTATCTAAAGAAGGTATTGCGATACATCGTATTTGTATTTTTGAGTCGCAAACTAACCCAGAGATTTCTCAGCTATTTTTTGCTGCTGGCCCTGAACCTGTCATTGCTGAAATGAGTGATATCTTTAAGCATTATACCGAGCAGGGACTATTAAATATAAATGATCCTCATATGGCTGCTATTCAGTTTTTATCTATGATCAAAGGCGAAGCTATGATGCGCCGTGAATATAATACAAAAATGCAGTTAACGGATTCTGAGATATCGCAGTATATAGAAAAAACCATAGACCTATTTTTAACGGGCTATGGCTTTAATTTTAATAAAATATTTTAAACCGCAAAGTAGTTAGTGCTTTGCGGTTGAGTCTCTAACCAATAATTTCGGCGTAAATTGCTCACATATCTCATCGGTTTTTTGCCCTCTAATTTCATTAATTAATAAGGCTGTCGCATTTTGCGCTATGGTTTGGTTTGGCTGATCGGCAGTAGTGATCTTCGGCCAGGTTTGTCTTGAGAATGGGGAATTCTCAAAACCAACAATCGATAGCTCTTTAGGAATAGCTACGTGTTGTAATCGTGAAGCAAACAGGGCACCAGCGGCAATCTCATCATTACATGAAAATATTGCAGTTGGTCTATTTTGTCTTTGCAATAACTTATCGGCACCACTAACGCCAGACTCGAATGAATATTCACCATCGATAATTAAATCTTCTTGTACGGTAATATTATTCTTAACTAGCGTTGATTTGTATCCTTCAATACGTTCGAACGTTGATTTATGCTCTTTGCCACCACTGATAAAGCCAATATCTTTATGGCCTAAATCAATCAAATGTTGGGTTATTTCAACAGCTGCATCAAAGTCATTTACCATAATACACGGAGAAATTTCATCAGGTACTTTATGACCTGAGATGATGCGGACAAATTTAACCCCTATGTCTGTTAAACGCTCTGTTACACTTGGCATCTCTGAAAATGGCGGTGTAAGTACAACACCTGCTACTCGAGAGTGTTTGATCATGCTGGTAATTTCTTCAATGATGTCATCTGCTTTGGAATTACATGGGTGGATAACAAGTTCAAAGTTTTGTTTCTTACATTCCGACAAAATACCATTTTGCATATCAATGACATAATAAGCATTTGGGTTATCGTAAATATAGGCAATGGTATAAGATTTTGTGCCAGCAAGAGAGCGGGCGGCCAAGTTAGGTTGATAATTCAACTCCTTAACTGCTGCCATTACTTTATCTCTGGTTGCTTGTCTCACTGAAGCTTCGTTATTGATGACTCTTGAAACCGTCTTCATTGAAACACCAGAAAGCTCTGCAACGTCATTAATGGTCACTTTCATATTAATCTTTTTGCCTTGTCCGTGGTTATCTATCGACATTTTATTATCGCACTATAAAGCATTTGTCCTAAAAATTAGTAACAAAGTTTCTATTTTTTTTGAATTTTTTTTCATAAAACAAAATTGACAGCGCTGTCATTTAACTTTACCTTAACATCAAAATATTACAAATATCATCACTAATTGAGGTTTTAAATGTCTAATCGTACTGATTTATCAAGTTGGAAATCATTAGAAAAGCTAGCTGAGCAAATGAAACAAACACACATGAATGATCTTTTTGCTGCAGATCCTCAGCGCTTTAATAAATTTTCATTAAAGTTACCTGACTTGTTATTCGATTATTCTAAAAATTTAATTGATGACACTGTCATCAATACATTATTACAGCTTACTGATGATGTTGATTTACCCGCTTGGCGTGACAAAATGTTTAATGCTGAGCGGATCAATATGACTGAAGATAGGGCGGTATTGCATACCGCACTACGAAATCGCAGTAAAACCCCACTTTATTTTAATAATGAAAATGTTACCAATGAAGTCGAAAGTCAATTGACCAAAATGCAAGAATTTGTAGAGCAGGTTAGGCAAGGTAAATGGCTAGGTTATAGTGGTAAACGCATTACCGATATTGTCAATATCGGAGTAGGTGGGTCTAACTTAGGCCCGCAAATGGTCACTGAAGCACTAAAGCATTACAGCGATCAAAGTGTAAATGTTCATTATGTATCTAATGTTGATGGCGCCCAAATTACTGAAGTTTTAGCACCACTAAACCCTGAAAAAGTATTATTTATTGTATCGAGTAAAACTTTTACAACCAAAGAAACAATGACCAATGCTAATACCGCAACTAATTGGTTATTAAAATCGGCGCCAGATAAATCAGCCATTGCCAAACACTTTGTTGCTGTATCGGCCAATATTAAAAATGCCACTGAATTTGGTATTGACCCTGATAATATCTTTTCTATGTGGGATTGGGTCGGTGGTCGATTCTCTTTATGGTCAGCTATCGGTTTGCCAATTGCATTAGATTTAGGTTTTGATAAATTTATCGAATTACTCGAAGGTGCTCATGCAATGGATTTACATTTCCAACAAGCGCCATCGGCAGAAAATGCGCCGATTATTATGGCGTTGCTAAGTGTGTGGAACTGCACATTTTTAGGTGCTAAATCGCAAGCTATATTACCTTACGATCAAACCTTACATATGCTTAGTGCTTATTTACAGCAAGCTGAAATGGAAAGTAACGGTAAGTCAGTTTCGTGGCAAGGAGAGCAAATATCTTACCCTACAGTACCTTCTATCTGGGGGGAGCTTGGTATCAATGGTCAACATGCGTTTTATCAATACTTACATCAAAGTAATAACGTTGTACCAGCAGACTTTATTGGCTCTGTTAAAAGTGTAACGCCAGTGCCAGGGCACCACTCTACCTTAATGTCTAATTTCTTTGCGCAAACACAAGCGTTAATGACTGGTGTAAATGAACAACAAGTAAGGGCAGATTTAAAAGCAAAAGGGCGCACGCAAGAAGTTATTGATAAGCTTGCTCCGCATAAAGTTCATCAAGGCAATAGGCCAACAAATACCTTATTATTAAAGCAAATATCGCCAAAAACCTTAGGCATGTTAATTGCGCTTTATGAACATAAAATCTTTGTGCAGGGCATTATTTTAGAGATTTGTTCATTTGATCAGTGGGGCGTTGAATTAGGCAAAGGCTTAGCTGAAAGTATTCAACAAGAGCTTGAATCTGACAAGGTAAGTGCAAGCCATGACAGCTCAACTCGTAATTTGATTGAGTTTTATAAAGCGGCGTCCCAACTGTAATTGCTTTGTTAAGCACCAAGATACAAAAATAGCGAGTTAATTACTCGCCATTTTATTTTAAGCTTTTTTAAATTTTGCTAGCTTGCGCTTATTTCTCAGCACTTACCCAAGCATAAACTTTACCAGCTAGAATTGCGCCAACAATTGGAGCAACCCAGAATAACCAAAGCTGGCTTGTTGCCCAGTCACCAACAAATACTGCAACACCAGTACTACGTGCAGGGTTAACTGACGTGTTACTTACTGGGATAGAGATTAAGTGAATTAGGGTTAAACATAAACCAATAGCGATTGGCGCAAAACCTGCTGGAGCTCGGCTATCTGTTGCACCTAAAATTACCATTAAGAACATAAATGTCATAACCACTTCACAGATAAGCACTGCTGTCATTGAATAGCCACCTGGTGAATGCTCACCAAAACCATTAGAAGCAAAACCACCAGCTACATCAAAGCCTGGAGCGCCACTAGCAATCGAGTAAAGTACAGCTGCGCCGGCAATACCACCAACAACTTGTGCAACAATGTATGGTACTAATTCATTTGCAGGAAAACGACCGCCTGACCATAAACCAAAAGATACGGCAGGGTTTAAATGACAACCTGATACATGACCAATTGCATAAGCCATGGTTAAAACTGTTAAACCAAAGGCTAATGAAACACCTACAAAACCTATACCCAATTCAGGGTAACCAGCAGCCAAAACAGCACTACCACAACCGCCTAATACTAGCCAAAATGTACCGAAAAACTCGGCAGCTAATTTATTTGTTAAACCCATAATATATTTCCTATGTTTATTTTATGGAGTTATTACTTGAGTGTATTTTTATTAACAAAGCAATAACGTTACGGACTTAAGTAATTGATATTAATCGGTTACTTAATTTGTTTTTTATCATAAATCAACATCAATCTTCGTACTTTAAGTCTATATACAATTTAGTCTGCTTTTCGCAAATCTGCCTAAAAAATATTATAAATTTTAATTAGTTAGTCTTAATTTTTCATTTTAAACAAGGTTTTTATGTTGTTTAAAATAAAAACTTACCTACTTAATGATAAAAATATTGTAACTATAAGTAACTGATAAACTTGGTTTATTTCGGGCATTGTAAAGCTATTGTTAATAAATATCTGTTAAAAATTACAGGTTTTTGTAATTTTTTGTAGCCAAGATGTAAAAATCATTGTATGGTTTTACTCAAGCTTTATGACAGCGCTGTCAATTTGGTTTACAGAGAGACTTTTTTCTTTGTTGTGGTTTCCAATGACGGCTAACAAAAGTGAAAACTAAAAAATATAATGCAAGGGTAGGAAATAAAATGTCGTCATTCAAATTCCAAAAACATGTACTAGCTAGCAGTATCGCAATGGTATTAGCAGGTGCTTCAGCATCAGCAGTAGCCGCTGAAGAAGCAGCAGCTAATGCAGATGAAAATATCGAAGTGATTGAAGTTACTGGTATTCGTGGAAGCAACAAGAAAAACTTAAATGCAAAACGTTTCTCAAACGCAAGTGTTGATGCGATTAGCGCAGAAGACATTGGTAAGTTCCCAGATAAGAACGTTGCTGAGTCATTACAACGTATTCCTGGTGTAACTATTCAACGTCAATTCGGTGAAGGTGCAGCAGTTTCAATTCGTGGTGCAGGTCAAGATTTAACATTGACTACTTTGAATGGCCAAAACGTTGCTTCAACTGGTTGGTTCGTACTTGAGCCAGCTAAACGTAGTTTCAACTACGAATTACTTCCTTCAGAATTAGTAGGCGATTTAGAAGTTTATAAAACTTCACAAGCTGACCTTGCAGAAGGCGGTATCGGTGGTACGGTTATTGTTAATACTCGTAAACCATTAGATTTAGATGCAAATACAATTTATGCATCAGTTGAAGGCTCTTACCAATCAGATTCAGAAGAAACTGATCCACAAGCTTCAGCTATGTATAGCTGGAAAAACGAAGCCGAAACTATGGGTTTCTTAGTTTCTGGTGTTATGCAAGAGCGTTCATTACAACGCCAAGGTAATGAAGCTTTCTGGGAATGGGGTGCAGGTCCTGTTGCCTTTGAACAAGAACGTGAACGTTCAGCAATTACCGCTACTTTCCAATATGCGCCGACAGATAACATGGATTTCGTGTTAAATGTTATGGATATGCAAATGGAAGCAGATAACACTAACTACGCACTTTGGTTAACTCAGGCTGATAGCTCATGGGGTGGTGTTCCTGTTGATCAAACTACATGGTTAGGTCAAGAAACAGATGCCGATGGTAATATTACTAACCAAGGTACACAAGTTGCAGGTCCTTTAAACGTTGCTTTTTATCAAATGCGTCCACGTGAAGCGACGATGGATTCAGATGTTGTAGATTTAACATTTAACTACAGTGGTGATGATTATCAAGTTAAGGTACAAGTAGGTTCAACTGAATCAACTGGTGGTACTGACTTTGAGATGGTTCTTGATGATGGTTTAGTACCTTCTATTGCCGGCGGTACTTATGACTTTACTGGTGGTGGTCAAACTTGGAATTTACCAGCTGGTTTTGATATGGCAACTTACGACCCAGGCACACTTGCAATGGGTACAGGGCCAAACTTTAACCGCACACCTAAAACAGATGAAGAATCATACCTACAAGGTGACATCACCTTTAATGTTGATTTAGGTGTGATCACTGAGATCAAAACCGGTTTAAAGTTTGCTCAACATGAAACAACTTCTCGTCGTTTTGAATACATTCAAGCTGACGGTTTTAACAATGTTATCAATACTGCAGATATCCAAGATGGTAATTTAGATGTTGGCTCTGGTGACTATTCAATTAAGAAGTTTGATGCAGACGCATTAAAATCTTGGGCGAAAGACAGTATTATTGGCGAAACTGAAGATTTAGGTTCTTACAGCCATATTGAAGAAGATAACTACGCTGCTTATGTTATGGCAACGTTTGAAACTGAAGGTATGCGTGGTAACTTTGGTGTTCGTTACGCGGGCACTGACGCTGAATCTATTTACTATGTTGAAGGTGCAAAAACTAGCACTGAAGCTGATTATGCAGAATTCTTACCTAGCTTCAACTTAGCGATGGATATCTCAGATGAAGTTATCGTTCGTGTAGCGGCTTCTCGTGCAATGGCTCGTCCTCAGTACGTTGATATGTACGTTAACCCTAATGTAGTTGGCGCTAACGATGATTTACCTGATAACCAATACTGGGTTGTAGGTAATGTTGGTCTTAAGCCTTTCGTTGCTGATATGTTTGATATCGGTGTTGAATGGTACTTTGATGATTCATCATTAATTTCAGCGACTTTATTCATGAAAGATGTGAAAAACTTTGTAACTTTCACTGAATATAAAGCAGATGCAGCAGACATTGATTTCCCTCTACCAACTACACCGGTTGATGAAAATGCAAATGGTTGGACTGTACAAGAAAAAGCGAATGGCCAAGATGCACAAATTGAAGGTTTAGAGCTTCAATACCAACAAGACTTTGGTAATGGCTTTGGTACGCTAATTAACTACACATACACTGATACTTCAACTGATGAAGCGACTTATGTTGATGGTAACCCATTCTTAAGTGATTCATCTAAAGATCAGTACAATGTAACTGGTTACTTTGAAAACGATGCGTTATCTGTGCGTTTATCATATAACTGGCGTAGTGAGTACATGATCCGTGAGACAGGCTCTTACGGTAACCGTTTACACGATGACTTTGGCTCTTTAGATTTAAGTGCTACGTATCATTTAACAGAGAATGTTGATATTCGAGTTGATGCGACTAACTTACTTGAAGAAGAAGCTAAGCAATTCGGTAACAATAATTACCCAACATCTTATAGTGGCTTTACTGAAGGTTTCCCTTTATACGAGTACGAAACTGCTAGCCGCATTAGTGTAGGTGCAAGCGTTAAGTTCTAATATTGAACAAAACTATAAAAAAAAGGGGAGTTTTCTCCCCTTTTTTATAAATAAATTCAATTTTAACTTGTAATGGTTTAATCCCTCAGTTTAGTCTATCAACTTCATAAATCAGGCCTACATTTTGGGAGTAGTAAAATGAGCCAACAAAATATTCAACCGTTAAATAAAACGGCACATGCAAATACAAAAATTAAAGCACTTAAAAATTTCGAACACGCTGCAGGTCAGCATTTAGCACCAGTAGTGGTTCATGAATTTTCACGAGCAGCAGCTGAGTTTCCAGTAGTTTTCGTTAAAAACGCTGAAACAGGCGTTTACCAAGCTGTAGCATTATTTGGTGTTAAGCCAGGTGAAAATTTATATACAGCAACAGAGAAGTGGGAAGGTACTTATGCTCCAGCATCGGTAACTCAATTTCCTTTAGCACTAGTACCAGAAAGTGCAGAAAATGATAAGTTTATGGTTGTTATCGCAACTGAAACTGCAGTCGTTAATGAAGAAGAAGGTAATGCTTTATTCGATGAAAACGGCGAAGAAACAGAGTACTTAGCAAAACGTAAAGAAGCATTAGGTACATATTATGAGCACGCTCATATTACTCGTGCTTTTACTAAAGAGTTAGCTGACAAAGATTTACTAGTTCAACAAAACCTTGATATTAATGTTGGTGAAGAAAAAATCGGCATTAATGGTATTTATTTAGTAGATGAGAAAAAGCTAAATGAATTATCTGATGAAGATTACTTAGCGTTACGTAAACGTGGCTTCTTAGCTCCTATTTACGCGCATTTAAACTCTATGCATCAGATGCATCGTTTAATACAAAAAAAGGCAGCTTTAGCTGCAAAATAAACTAGTTAAGGCTGCTTGCCCATCTAGTTAAGAAGGCCTTATGAAAAAAAAGAATGTTAATTCTATTACTATCGTTGGTGGTGGTTCGTCTGGATGGATGACGGCGTTATATTTAAATAAACTATATAACCACACCCAAGCCAATATAGACATCACAGTAATTGAAAGTAAAGATATTGGCATTCTTGGCGTTGGAGAAGCGACAGTTCATTCTATTCGCTTTTTCTTCGCTGCTATGGGGTTAGATGAAAATGAACTATTAAAAGAAACAAATGCCACACTTAAAACTGGCATTATGTTTCGTAACTGGATGAAACCAGTTAATCAACAAACACATCAATATTTCCATCCTTTTGAACATCAATCTTTAGGCAATATTCTTGATATCTCTTCTGCTTGGATTTTAAGTTCAAGACACTTATTTGAGCGCTACGATCAGGGCGTTAGCTTATCTTCACATTTAATGGTTGATAACCTTTCACCTAAAATGCCAGCATCAGCACCATATCAAGGTATTGTTCCTTATGGTTATCATTTAGATGCTACCTTAATGGCTAGGTTTTTACGTAAAAAAGCGACTCAAGCTGGCGTAACTCACATTGAAGCCACTGTTGACAAAGTTAATGTAAGCGATAATAAAATAGTATCTATCAATACCGATAAAGGTGAATTTAGTGCCGATATATTTATCGACTCTACCGGCTTTAAAGGTTTGCTCATTGACGCCATTAAACAAGATAATTGGCAGTCGTTTGAGCAAGAGCTTCCATGTAATAAAGCAGTTGCTATGCAAGTTGAATATAAAGAGCAACAGGTGCCTCGTAGTTATACTACAGCAACCGCTTTATCTAATGGTTGGGCTTGGGAGATTGATTTAACTTCTCGTCGTGGTACTGGCTATGTATATGACGGCTCTAGGCTTACTAAAGAACAAGCTGAAGAAGAGCTGAAACAGCATTTAGGGGCTGATGCAAATGTATTAAAAACCCTGCACCTGAATATGAAGATTGGTTGCCGTAAAGAGTTCTGGGTTGGTAATTGTATCGCTATTGGACTTGCTGGTGGTTTTATTGAACCTCTTGAGTCAACGGGCCTACATCTGATTAATGTCGGAGTAAAGTTATTATCTACTCATATATCTTCAAATCAAATACAACAAGCAAGTAGAGACTCTTATAACCGTTTAATGAACGGTGTATATGATGATCTAAAACGTTTTATCGTATTACATTATTGCTTAACTGATCGAAACGACACTGAATTTTGGCAACAAGCGCAAGAGAGCGTGAAATACTGCCCTGAATTACAAAGTCAACTTGCTGTATGGCAACATAAAACCTGTGAGTTTATGGATTTATCCGGTGGCTATGCCACTACTTTTACCGATGAAAATTATCGCTATATCCTCTATGGCATGGGACATATACCAGAGTTACACATGCCTTATGAAGAGAGCTCATGTAAGAAGATTTTTGATCGATTCTCTTTTATGGCAGAGAAAGCGAAATCAGTGAGCTTGTCTCATAAAAAATATTTAGAGACTCTGCACTCAGCTCAATCCGGTAGTAATGTATCAATAATGATGAATAAAGCCTAAAAACTATTTTAGGCCTTAAGTCTGTCGAGATAAATTAATGCAAGCAAGTGAACAATTAAATAATTCAACTCAACTTATCCGTAATATTGTCATTGTTGGCGGTGGCACTGCAGGTTGGTTGACAGCAAACCATTTAGCTAAGCAGCTTAATGCTAAGCATTGCGATGAAATAAGTATTACTTTAATTGAATCACCTAATATACCTACCATAGGGGTAGGAGAAGGCACTGTACCTTTAATACGAAAAAGCTTAGCTGAGCTAGGTATTAGTGAGTCAGAATTTATTAAAGAATGTGATGTTACCTTTAAGCAAGGTATAAAGTTTGTCGATTGGTTAAATAACCCTATCGCTGGCAAACCTCATCATTATCATCATATTTTTGATTACCCACTAATTAACGAGTTTGACCACTTAACCGCTTATTGGTTAAAAGGCTTAGCAGGAGAAAATACATCTTTTGTTGATGCAACCGCTTTTCAAGGGAAAATTTGTGATTTTGGCCTAGCGCCTAAAGATATAACGCAAGCTGAATATCAAGGCCATAATAGTTATGCCTACCATCTAGATGCAGCTAAATTTGCCAAGCTATTAACTAAACACGCCTGTAATAATTTAGGTGTTAAGCATATTTTGGCACAAGTAGATGATGTTGAGTTACATCTTAATGGCGATATCAAAGCGTTGCACACAGATGTAGCAGGTATTATTAGTGCCGATCTTTTTGTTGATTGTAGTGGCTTTGATTCCATTTTATTGGGCAAAGCGTTAAACGTTAAATTTATCGATAAAAGTGACGTTCTATTTGCTGACCACGCTATGGCTATGCAAGTACCTTATGAGGATCCCGAACAGGATATACCATCGTTCACAATTTCAACGGCTAAACAAGCTGGGTGGATATGGGATATAGGCTTAACTAAACGCCGTGGTACTGGTTATGTATATTCTAGCGCTCATACAACACATGATGAAGCCGAACAAACTATTCGAGACTATATAGGCCCTGCGGCAGATTCATTAGAAGCTCGTAAAATAGCCATGAATATAGGTTATCGGGAAAAATTTTGGCATAAAAACTGTGTGGCAATCGGACTCTCTCAAGGTTTTGTTGAACCATTAGAAGCAACAGGGTTATTGGTGTTTGACGTTACCGCGAAAATGTTAGCACAACAATTTCCAAGTAATCGTGGGCACATGGATATTCTCGCCAAAAAATTTAATGAACGAGTGAGTTCAAGTTGGGAGAAAGTAATTGATTTTATTAAATTACATTATGTTCTTTCAAAGCGAGATGATAGTGATTTTTGGCTAGAGAATCGCGACATAACTAAGTGCTCGCAAACATTACAAGAAAGATTACAACTATGGCAGCATCAAGTGCCAAGTGCCTATGACTTTGCGAGTGGTTTTGAAATTTTTAATTTAGAAAATTATTTATATGTTCTATACGGTATGGATTTTAATACCAACATAGAGTCAATGGATTTTCGCTTTCAAAATACTAAACAAGCAACCGAATTTTTTAACAAAATTAAGCAACATGCAGATATGCTGACTACAAAATTACCTAAGCACCGAGAGCTTATTAATAAGATCCATCGTTTTGGTTTACAGAAGCGTTAATTACTGCGTCACTTTAAATATTTACAGTTAAGTTAATGGAAACACTATGAACAAAAAATTATTTTTATCCAATGCTTGTATCGCAGGAATGTTGATGGCTGGTTGCTCAGACATCAATAACTCTGCAGATAGTGCTTCAACATCGAGTGCAAACTCTCAAGAGCAAGTAATTAATTTTTCAAACTCACTTAAAGTTAATTATCAACTCATTTCAAATATTGCCGATGAAAACTGTAATGCCCAAAGAGCAGAAGGTAATTGTTTTTTAGTTGAATTGAGTTTTACCCCTGAACAAGATTTTACTAGCTCTGATTGGGCTATTTATTACTCTCAAATTAACCCTGTACAATCAGATGCAAGTGATGAATTTGATATAAGCCATGTAAATGGCGATTTGCATAAAATTACTCCAACCGAAAACTTTAAAGGTTTTGTTGCTGGTCAAACATACACTTTGCCGTATCGCGTTGACTTTTGGACTTTATCTGAAACCGATGCTCTGCCAAATTACATTTTCAAAGCTGATGGGGCTCCTGCACAAGTTATTACCAGTACTCAAACAGTTATTAATGAAGAAACTGGTTTAGAGGAATATCCGTTTGTTAGTGACTTTAGCAGTGTTGAAAAACACTTTAAAAGAACGCCAAGCGATCAAACTAAGTGGGCAACGAGTGAGTATTTATTTGAGCGCAACAGTAAAAATAGTGCTGCCACAAATCAGCTTAATAGTTCATTAATACCAACACCACAATCACTGAAAGTTATTGATGCCAAGCAAAGCGTTAATTTAGCGCAAGGTATTAATGTTGAAGTTAATGGTATTGCAACTGGTGGGTTAAATGCTGCTTTTGCACGCCTAGCAAAATTTGGCGTTAAGCAAAATGACAATGGCATCAAACTTGTTATCACAAAATCAGCAAATATCAGCCCATTACCGGGTAGTTACCAACTTTCTATTGCTCCTGATTTAATTAGTATTGACGCTTTTGATGATGCTGGCGCATTTTATGCTCTGCAATCGATAAGTGGCTTAATTTCACTTGACGATAAAGCTCTACCAACGTTAGAAGTTATCGATGCTCCACATTATCAATTCCGTGGTTTACTCGTTGATGTAGCCAGAAATTTCCATTCAAAACAGTTTATTTTAGATTTAATGGAACAAATGGCTGCCTATAAGCTAAATAAACTGCACTTACATTTAGGTGATGATGAAGGCTGGCGTCTTGAGATCAAAGATCTTCCTGAGCTAACAGAGCTAAGCAGCAAACGCTGTTTTGATTTACAAGAAGAAAGCTGTTTACTACCGCAGTTAGGCGCAGGTGTAGACCCGACATCTAAGGTAAATGGTTATTACTCAATAGAAGATTATAAACAAATTTTACAATTTGCTAGTGCTCGTCATATTCAAGTGATTCCTTCATTAGATATGCCAGGACATTCTCGCTCGTCTATTGTAGCGATGAAAGCTCGTTATAACCGCTTAATGGCTGCTGGCGATGAAATTGGTGCAAAACAGTATTTGCTACACGATGAAAATGATAAAACCGTTTATTCATCAGTACAGTACTACAATGACAATACCATTAATGCTTGTATGGAATCGTCTTATGACTTTGTTGCAAAAGTTATGGATGAAGTAAAAGCAATGCATGTAGATGCTGGTCAGCCATTAACTCGTTATCATATAGGTGCCGATGAAACTGCAGGTGCATGGGTTGAATCACCGGTATGTAAAGAGTTTTTAGCTAATAATGATCAAGGCATCACCAAAGCTGAGCAACTTGGTAGCTATTTTATTGAGCGAGTTGCAAAAATATTATCTGACAGAAACATTGAAACTGCGGGCTGGAACGATGGCATGATGCATACTAATGCTGACAATATGCCTAAAGTTGTACAAGCAAACTCATGGGGCGTTTTGTCGTGGGAAGGGCATAAAGCTGCTCATGAATTGGCAAATCGAAACTGGGAAGTTGTAGTTTCAACTCCTGATGTTACCTATTTTGATTTTCCATATGAAGCTGATCCTAAGGAGCACGGTTACTATTGGGCGATTCGTCATTCGAACACTGAAAAACTGTTTCAATTTATGCCTGATAACTTACCTGTGCATGCAGAAATTTGGTTAGATCGTGAAGATAAGCCATTTATTGCCGACGATAGCGTAAAAATCTCAGAAGATGGCGTCATCGAATCTGGTCCTTTAGCAACAGGAAATAAATTTGTTGGAATACAAGGGCAGTTATGGAGTGAGAATACTCGTAACGATAACTTAGCTGAATACAAAATATTCCCACGTTTATTCTCTTTAGCTGAACGAGCTTGGCATAAAGCCGATTGGTCGGTTGACTATAAATACAGCGGTGACATTTATAACCAGGAATCAAACAATTTTACTAAAGACATGCGCACTGCTCGTGATCAACAATGGGCTAATTTTGCCAATGTTATTAGCAATAAAGAGTTGGCTAAGTTAGATAAAGCTGAGATTTTCTATCGCATTCCTACAGTAGGTGCAAAGGTTATTGCAGGGGAGCTACATATCAATAATAGCTTTACTGGCTTGCCATTAGAGTATCGAGTTGCTCAGGGCGAGTGGCAACAGTGGACAAAACCTGTAAAGGTTAATGGTGAAGTTGAAGTCAGAGCACGCTCTATAGATTTAAAAAGGGCTGGTAGGAGCTTGTTTTTAAACAAATAATTGGTTTTTACTGGCCAGATGTAAATGGCCAGTAAAAAAAATATAAAAAACATAATGACAGCGCTGTCATTTGTTAGTAATATCAAAGTATAGTAAAAGTTGATGTAACAATGTTTTCATCAGTTTATGAATAAAGAGGCATTAATGGATAGCAAACAACAACAGCTCTATTTAGGTATTGATGGTGGTGGCAGTAAATGCAAAGCCGTTATCTTAAATAAAGATATGCAAATCCTTGGTGAAGGCATTGCGGGTGCAGCCAATCCATTTCATAGCTTAGAAAAAGCCCAAAGCTCTATTGTCGCTGCAGCTGAATTGGCCTTAGATGATGCTAATCTAGATAAAAGTTTAGTAAGTGATTTAATTGCAGGTATTGGTTTAGCGGGTGTTAATCTTCCTAAATACTTTAAATTAATGAATGCATGGCAACATCCTTTCAAAAGTATGCACTTAGCAACAGACTTACATATTGCCTGTCTTGGCGCACACAATGGTAGTGATGGTGCTATTATGATCACCGGCACCGGCTCTTGTGGTTATGTAAGTGTTGGTGGTGATTCTTTAATTATCGGCGGTCATGGTTTCCCTCATGGTGATATCTGCAGTGGTGCTTGGTTAGGCTTTCAAGCGGTAGAAAAGGTTTTACTATCGTATGATGGCATTATTGAACCAACTCTACTTACCGATAAAGTCTTTGAGCAACTTAACTGTACCGACTCAAACACTTTGGTTGAAACTATTGCGGGTCATGGTGCCACTTATTACGGCCGCTTAGCTATTAGCGTTTTTGATGCCGCTGATGCTGGTGATGATGTTGCTAAAGCTATTATTAATGAAGGTTGTGAGTACTTTGTTCGTGTATTCAATAAATTAAAATCCAAAGGCGACGTTAATTTATCATTAATTGGTGGTTTAAAGCCTCGATTAGTTCAATGGCTGCCAAGTGAGGTTGCTGAAAATATCGTTGATGCGCAAAACCCACCAGAGGTTGGTGCGGTATTATTTGCGATAAATGAAGAAAATAAAACCTAATGTTTGCATCCATTTGTAAGTATATTTCGACTAAGTAATTAGGGTATAAATTATGATCTGCCACCTTCATCCAGAACACTTTTTTGACGGTCAAAGTATTCGCCAAAATATATGTGTGAGTATTGAGCATGGGAAAATTGTTGCTGTAGCTCCTGCTGGTAATGAACAAGCTGAAAAAATATCTGGTCTAATGGCTCCTGGCTTCATTGACGTACAGGTTAACGGTGGTGGTGGGGCATTATTCAATAGCTCTCCTACGGTTGCCGCTATCAAAACTATTGGCGCAGCTCATGCACAATTTGGTACAACCGGATTTTTACCGACGCTAATCACTGATAAAGTCGAAGTTATGCAAAAAGCAGCTGACGCAGTAAGCCAAGCGATTAATGAAAATGCTCCAGGCGTACTTGGTGTGCACTTTGAAGGTCCACATTTATCTATTCCTAAAAAGGGTGTGCATAGCCCTGAATTTATTCGCAAGATTAGTGATGAAGAAATGGCGGTATTTACTCGTCAAGATTTAGGCAAAGTTATTGTTACTTTAGCCCCTGAAAATGTTGCTGTTGAGGACATTAAAACACTTGTTGATGCTGGGGTTAGGGTTTGTCTTGGTCATTCAAATGCTGATTTTACCACTGTATGCAATGCATTAAGCGCTGGCGCTACAGGTTTTACTCACTTATTTAATGCAATGTCGGCATTTCAAGCTAGAGAGCCAGGTATGGTTGGCGCTGCGTTACTCGATGAAAATAGTTGGTGTGGCATTATTATTGATGGCCATCATGTGCATTACGATGCTGCAAAGCTCGCGATTAAAGCTAAAGAAAAAGGCAAGATGATGTTAGTAACTGATGCTATGCCTCCAGTTGGTACCACAGATGAAAGTTTCCCGTTTTTTGATTCAAAAGTTATCCGTACCGGCGACAGATTGAACGCATTAACGGGTGAACTTGCAGGTTCATGTCTTGATATGGCTGGTGCGGTAATAAATACCATTAAGTACATAGGTATTGAAGCTGATGAAGCTTTGCGTATGGCCGCTTTATATCCTGCGAGTTTTTTACAATTAGATAACTCTCTAGGACGTTTACAACCAGGATATGGTGCAGATTTTGTCATGTTAGATACAGATTATAACGTAACGCAAACTTGGATCGCTGGAAAGCGAGTACATTAGTTACAAACCTGTAATAATTATCAAAAAATAATTTAGTATGATCAACAAATAATAACAATAACTCCAATAAACGATAGCAGATCACAAAAGGCGAGCAAATGACTACTTCAACAGATACATCAACTCAACAAAACAGTGTAGTGCCTATGGCAATTGTCGCTGGTTTGTTTTTTATATTAGGTTTTGCGACTTGGCTAAATGGCTCTTTGATGCCATACCTAAAACAAATACTAGACTTAAATGCATTCCAAGCATCTTTGATCATATTCTCTTTCTATATATCCGTTACTTTCACTGCACTGCCATCGGCGTGGGTGATACGTAAAGTAGGCTATAAGAATGGTATGGCACTTGGTATGGCCGTTATGATGATTGCGGGTTTATTATTTATACCTGCCGCTAAAACCCAAGTTTTTGCTTTGTTCTTATTTGCACAGTTAGTTATGGGCGCTGGTCAAACTTTACTGCAAACAGCCGTTAATCCTTATGTCGTTCGTATTGGTCCTGAAGAGTCTGCTGCTGCTCGCGTAAGTATTATGGGAATTCTAAATAAAGGCGCAGGTGTTGTTGCTCCTATTGTATTTAGTGCCTTAATTTTAGATAGCTTTAAAGATCTTGTTGGTACAGAGTTAACACAAACACAAATTAACACTATGGCTGATAGCTTAGTTTTCCCTTATTTAGGTATGGCGCTTTTCATTGGTTTATTAGGTTTCTTAGTTAAAAAATCGCCTTTACCTGAGTTAGAAAGAGAAGAGTCAGATAGCGAAGGTGCAGATAAAAAGCACATCAAAGAAGCTTTATCTCATCCACGTCTAGCTCTTGGTGTAGTTGCTATATTTTTATATGTAGCCGTTGAAGTTATTGCCGGAGATACCATTGGTAGTTTTGCCCTTTCTTTAGGCGTTGAAAGCTACGGTGTTATGACATCTTACACTATGGTTTGTATGGTTATAGGTTATGTTATTGGTATTATTACAATCCCTCGCTTTATATCACAGGCGACAGCATTAACGATTTCAGCTGTATTAGGATTAATACTTACGGTTCTTATTGTTACTGGTGATACCTCGAGCTATGCAATATCAGAAGCATTACTTGTACCATTTGGCGGTGTTGCATTACCTGACACTCTACTGATGATTGCTTTCTTAGGTTTAGCCAACGCTATTGTATGGCCGGCAGTATGGCCATTGGCTTTATCAGGCATGGGTAAATTAACTAGTACAGGTTCAGCTTTACTGGTTATGGGTATTGCTGGTGGTGCTTTTGGACCATTGTTTTGGGGGATCACAAGCTCTGCAACTGACCTTGGTCAACAAGGTGGTTACATGGTGATGTTCCCATGTTATTTATTTATCTTATTTTATGCTGTTAAAGGCCATAAAATAGAAAGCTGGAAATAGCTTAACGCACAGTTTAATAGTGTAGGTTAGTTCACCCCTGTGACTAACATTTTTAGCCCCGCATTGCGGGGCTTTTTTTTGCTTTCATGGATGAAAGTATGCAAATCACCATGGATGGTTTTAGATTTGTAGTACAGGACGTGGGGTATGCCGAAACACCATGGATGGTGTAGTTTCGGTAGTATGTATGTAGGTATGCAAATCACCATGGATGGTTTTAGATTTGTAGTAAAGGACATGGGGTATGCCGAAACGCCATGGACCATTCCTTCGCATCCCTGCGAACATGGTATTAGTACATCGTCTTAGCGTGCAAATTGCTTTAAGTAATAAGTAATTAACTCTTTTGACCTTCTATCTTCTCAACGATTTTAGCTTTTTTAGTTGCTATATCATCTGATATTTTAGCTAGCCCGCTAATGATATAGTTAATGCCTTCATTTTGTCTTTTTAATCCATCAGGAGTTTCAGGGGCTTGTTTATTGTCACAGCTATTAACTTCTATTTCATTTAGCAAGTTATTGTTAATCGTTAATAGGTCATTCAACTTAGCCTTTAGCCATTTCACATCGTTTTGTGCTTTAACAGCATCTGGTAAGTCTTTACGTTCAAGGTAGGTATAGCGATTAGCAACTTCAATTAATGAGCTCTCACGCCAATCTACATTAAACGTTGCATGGTTCTTATCACGCCAAATAAACTCTCGAGTTTGCTCATTAACGCTCATATGACTAGCGTAACTGCAATAGGGAAGTGGTGTTACTTCGGGCTCTGAAGCACAAGAACTCAGAAGTAAAACCGCTGTGCCAAATAGTAATGATGTGCTGATTTTTTTATTGTGTGCAAGTTTAAGCTTCATATCTGTATGCCTTTAATCGTCCATTTATTCAAAATTATAGACTACTAATTGCTTTACATTATATTTATGAAAAGTCTTGCGTTAGTTTGTTAGGTTAACTTGATAGTGAACTGCTTTGCGCGTTGTTCCTTGGCAATCATCAAGGTAGTCCTTGATATGCTTCATGCCAAGTTTTTTCATAATATTAATTGAACCTATATTGTCTTTAAGGGCTATAGCCGAAAATTGATTAACTTGGCTTTGCTTAGCTATGCTATGCATAATGTGCTTTGCTGCTTCAGAGGCAAAGCCTTTGCCCCAATATTTTTGCATAAAACGCCAGCCAATTTCTAAATCATTAAATTGCGGATTATTAGTAAAGAAGTCCATAGGTCGAACGAGTACGAAACCAATAAATGTATTTGTTGATTCTATGCTTATCTTCCATAGTCCCCAGCCTTTTTCTTGGTTGGTATAACTTTCAACTCTTGGCATAAATACATTTTTAATAGTATCCATAGAAGTACAAATTCCCCCATTGATGTATTTCATCACTAAAGGGTCTTGGTCTAGCTCAAACAAACACTGAATATCTTTACGAGTAGCTAACTGATAACTAAGGCGCTCAGAATTATTGATATTAACCATAGTATTCCTTGTATTTAAGATTTAGTTCTAATTTTAACTTTCTGTCCTTCGGCTAATCTTTCTGCACCTCTGATAGCTACGATATCACCATCTTTAAGGTCACCCTCAATAGCAACCCAATTGCCTTGACCTGTACCAACGGTAACCATTTTTTTATGGGCAATATTGTCAGTGTCTATTTGCATAACATAAGGGCCTTGTTTACGAAGAATTAAGGCATCTCTATGTACAGTTAAAGCTTGTTTGTCTCCGCTAATAGGTACTTCTACTTTAACTTGTTGACCTGCCGACCAGGCATTTACTGAGTCATTATTTAGCGTAAGCCTTAATTCAAAAGTTTGTGAACGTGGATCTGCTGCAGGGATTAAGGCTTTAATCTTTGCTTTACTATTAAATTTATCGGTAGTCACGTTTAACTCTGAACCCTTTGAAATATAAGCTAAATATTTAATTGGCACATATAAATGTACTTCTAAGTTTTCAGTATCTAGCATTCTTAAAAGTACTTGTGCACGGTTAACATCAGTTCCTTCTCGCTCTAAACGTTCGGTAATAACTCCTGAAAATGGCGCCGTTATCTCAGCACGGTTTAATTGGTCGTTAATTTGTTTTAACTTTAATTTTGCGATTTCTAAATCAGCCAAGGCCAATTCATATTTTGACTGGGTTTGGTCAAGTTGAAATTCTGCTGTGTTGTTTTGCGCTTTTAGCTTAGTTAAACGCTCCCATTCACGTTTTAAATAATTGATGTTGATTTGTTCTCGTTTTATTTGAGCTTGTTTTTCAAGCTGCATAAGTTGTAAAGGTAGGGTGTCCATTTTAACGATAACATCACCTTTATTTACGTGACTTCCTGGCTCAATCAACCATTGTAATTGTCCGCTGACTCCGGCTGTAATTGCAATATTACTACGACTGTTAACAGTGCCTAGCAATTTAGCTTTTGGTGACAATGTTTTATGTTGAACCGTTAACACTTCAACTGGGCTTGCTTGTTGTTCAGCATTAGCGAAATTAAACATAAAAGTAGATGCGATAAAAGCGCTTAATAAAATTTTATACTGATTCATAATGTTACTTCTCACTTGCTGAAACGTTTACCGTTTCTATGGTTAAACTGTTTTGTGTCTTTTGTTTAAATAAAGGAGCTTTTAGCTTCATTCTAAGTAAACTTGGAAATAATACTAAGGTAAATAATGCACTCACGACCATACCGCCAACAATAACTGTTGCTAAACCTCGGTAAATCTCAGCCCCGACTCCAGGTACTAAAATTAACGGTAGCATGCCGAATATGCTCGTTAGAGTGCTCATATAAACCGGTCTTGCCCTTATTCTAATTGCTTGCGCGACAGCTTCGTCTCTAGTTAAGCCTGCAAGTTCGCCAACGCGGGTTTGGTCAACTAATAAAATGGCATTATTAACCACTAAACCTAATAAAATAATAAAGCCAATCATGGTTAATAGATCTAATGATTGAAAGCTAAATATATTTAATATAGTAAGAGCTAAAACACCACCAGCAACAGCCATCGGCATAACTAATAAAACTAAAAAGCTATCCTTTGCTGATTTAAACAATGCCGTCATTAAGAGAAATAAAATGATAAGGGCTAAAATGAAGTTGTTGATCATATCACTGATCGCGTTCTTCATTTTATTAGCATTACCGTTAAGCTTTATACTTGCATTCACGGGTAATGTTTTTTTCATATCGGTTATTATTTTGTCATTTAAAATAGTAATGGCTTCTTCCATCGACATGTCTTCTGGTGGATATAAGGTAAGGCTCACAGTCCTTTTACCATCAACTCGACGCAGTTGAGTAGGGCCTACGGTTCGAACTATTTGGGTAAGTTCTCCTAGGTTTTGAATCCCCGCTAAAGGCGTGTATATAGGTAATGCAGCAAGTTCATCAGGGTTAGTCCATTCACTTCCTCTTAATATGATGTTCATGCGTTCATTACCATCAAAATATTCACTAACAAATAGGCCATCAGTAAAAGCTCTCACTGCATTAGCTATATCATTTCTATTTAATCCCGCTTGGGCTATGCGAATATCATCTGGAATTAATTGCAACTCAGGCTCTGCCATACTTAGACCTGGTGTGGGCTGAGCCGCAATACCTGGCATATGTTGGCTAATAGAGTCTAAACCTTGCTTTGCTGTCAGCATAAGATCATCTAAATTAGGTCCTTGGATATCAACACTAATTGAGCGACCACCACCACCGCCACTTACATTAATCATCGAGCCCCTAAACAAATATACTTGCGTGTCGGGTAAGCCTGCTAATATCTCATTTTGTACTAACATCATTAGCTCTTCTACCTTGCTTGGATCGTGAGCATAAATAAAACCACCACTGTTTGATGCGCCAAATGAATAGAAATTATAACTTTTAATACGTGGTAGTTTTGAGCCATCTAGGTGAGGTTGTAAACGAGCTTTTACTAATACAGCCATTTCATCTTCGACAAAGGAGAATGTGCCGCCTGGTGGTAAGCTAATATTAAAAAAGAAGCCATCGATAGGTGCTCTTGGCATAAAGTCAGTTTTAGGCATCAACATCACAGATAATGCTAAAGAGCCACCTAATAATAAAGCTATCCAAACCAAACGTTTAAAAACGGAGTTAGTAGCCTTCATTACCAAGGATGTTAATTTGTGCCAATACTTTTCGTATGGATCTTTTTTAGGCAAGGCTGAAAGCCAATATTTACTGGCAATTGGTATGACTACAATGGCTGATATAAAAGAAGCTATAACTGCAATTGATAGCGTTAAGGCTAAATCAGAAAATAACTGCCCCTCAATACCTTGCATAAATAAAATCGGTAGGAAAATAGCTACACTTGTTGCTGTTGAAGCAAACAGGGCGCCAGTTACTTGCATTGCCCCTTTTAAAACTGCTTTAGCATTATCTGTACCTTCACTTTTGAGGCGTACGATATTTTCTTGCACTATGATCGCGGCATCTAAAACTAAACCTACAGCGAAAGCTAAACCCGCAAGAGATATAACGTTCAAACTGCGGTCAAAAATACTTAAACCTAAAAACGAGACCATTAAAGAAATAGGGATTGTGGTTGCAATAATTAATGTAGGTTTTAACCCTCTTAAAAATAACCACAAAATTGTTAATGCTAAAAATACACCTAAGCCTAAGTTACTTTTTACCAAGGTTAGCGCGTTGCGAATATGCACCGAGGAGTCAAAACTTAAGTCAATTTTTAAACCATTTTCTAATAAAACCCCTTGGTTTAATTCAACTATGGCAGCATTGATTTCATCTAATAGTTCTACTGTGTTTGCATCATTATTACGTTGTACTGTTATGTAGTAAGCAGGAGCGCCATTACGCAATGTTAAACCAAATCGGTCCACTAAAGTTTCTTCAACACTGGCTATGTCGCCTAAATAAATAGGGCGTTGGTCTTGATAGCCAATAACCATCTCTGTGATGTCGGTAACGTCATATTGACCAATAAAACGCACCGTATATTGGCGCCTACCAACATCGGTAAAGCCACCCGAAATATCATTTGAACGAGCGATTGTTGAACTTATTTTACCTATCTCTATTCCCATAGACGCGGCTTTGTATGGGTCGAAACTTATTCTTAATTCTTTCGGGCGTTGTGAATTTAGGTTTACTTGTGAAATTCCAGAAATCCTAGTTAATCTAGGCTCTATATAGTCTTCAATAACTTTTTGATAACTAGATATGTCTTGATTAGGAGTGTCAGTTAAAATCTTAACTAGTAAAGATGCTGCATTTGGTCCGCCTCGTCCACCGCCAATAGCTACGACAGGTTCAAATGCATCTAAAGGTAATGGCGGGGCTTGGTTGAGGTTATTGATAACATCCAACAAAGCTTGCTGCATATTGGTGCCAACATCGAAGGTTAAAGTGATATTGCCAAAGCCACTGTTTATATTTGTTGTAACATCGGTAACGCCACGAGTATTTTTAACCACGTTTTCTTGCGGCTCAATAATTACCGACTCTAGCTCTTCAGGAGCAGCACTTCTCCAACCTGTAGATATGGATATTTGAGGTTGTTCAATATCTGGAACTAATTGAATTGGTAACTTCATTATTGAAATAAAACCAAAGACAAAGAAAAGGGCAACGATAACGAGTATGGCGGCAGGATTCTTTATTGAACTACGAGTTATATTCATTGATGGGTCCAGCTTAAATTAGTTCATTAATTTTTATATTAACAGATGTTTTATCATCGCTTGAAATAGGCCATGGGACAAAACAATTAAGCTAGAGTGAAGTTTATTTACGATAAAGTACAGCTTAGTAACTATTTGTTACAAGTTGCGAGCTCAATGGATGTTAAATTGTGCGCCAAAATGTTACCAAACCTTTAATTAAGTAGGTAGTGTTGTTAAATATTGATTTAATTATTTAAAACTTTGTTTTCTATATTTGTAATCTATACTTAAAAATATTGTTTGTTTTACCTTTAACCCCCTGAGAATATTATGAATTTTATGAAAGATTATAAGTTGGTGTTTTTATTTTTTACTTCCTTTTTATTGTTGGCTTGTGAAAAGCCACAACAAGTAAAGCCTGATATTGAAGTCTTGGTGAATCAAGTAAAAGCTTATCCATACAAATCTAATTCTAATTATGTTGGCCGTTTGAATGCAGCAAGCGATGTAAAAATACAGGCTAGAGTTAAAGCCAAGATAACTGAAATTAATTTTTCTGATGGTACTGATGTCGAAGAGGGTGACATCTTATTTAAGTTAAATGACAGTGAACTACAAGCACAGCTCAAACAAGCTAAGGCTGAGGTGTCACGTGCCAATTCAGCTTTAAAAGCAGCTCGAAAAAACTATCAACGAGGTAAAGAACTAGAGCCTGATGGTTATATTTCAAGTTCTGAAATTGATAATTTAGAAGCAAAATTTGATGAGGCTAAATCGAGTTATGAATCAGCTCAAGCAAAACTTGAAACAGCTGAAGTTAACTTAGCTTATACCCACATTACAGCGCCGTTATCCGGTAAAATTGATCGTAGTAACTTTAGTGTTGGTGATTTAGTTAGCCCTGAATCAGGAGCCTTAACGACTATTGTTGCTGTTGATGTTATGGAAGTGCCTTTTCAGATAAGTGAAAACACTTATTGGAAAATTGTACGCCGCGCGCAAAATGAAACAGATGCTGAAAAATTAAAAAATATGAAACCTATCGTAAAGATTTCTTTGAATAATGAAGAAGTTTATCCATACGAAGGGGTTATTACCTTTGTCTCAAATAGAGTCGATGCTGAAACTGGTAGCATGGAGATCAGAGCGACTATCCCTAATCCAGACAGCTCACTGCGCCCGGGTCAGTATGTAAAAGTTATTCTAGAGTCTCCTATTGAAAATCAAATCTTAATGATTGAGCAGGGGGCTGTGCAGTCGGATCAACAAGGCGACTTTGTTATGTTAGTTTCTGCAGATAATACAGTTAACCGTCAAAATGTCACCTTAGGAAAAAGAGTTGGCACTTTAGTGATTGTCGATAAAGGCTTAAAAGGTGGTGAAACCTTAGTTGTACAAGGGGTGCAAAGAATACGACCTGGACAAACAGTAAAAACTAAAGCTATGCCTACTGCTGATGCGCAACAATAAGGGATTATTATGATTAGTAAAACCTTTATAACCAGACCTAAGCTTGCATTAGTTATAGCTATTGTCTTAACGCTTGCTGGGATCATTTCAGGTATAAACTTACCTGTTGCTGAGTATCCTTCAGTTGCGCCACCGCAAGTAGTTGTTTCAGCAAATTACTCAGGCGCGTCAGCCGATGTAGTAAAACAAAGTGTTGCCCAGCCGATTGAAGAAGTAGTTAATGGTGTAGAAGGCATGATTTATATGTCATCTAAAAGTGCCAATGATGGTAGTTATAAACTGACCGTCACTTTTGCGGTAGGAACCGATCCAGATTTAGCTTTGGTACGAGTGCAAAACTTAGTTGCTATGGCCGAGCCTAAACTACCGCAAGATATTCGTGTTGCGGGTTTAATGATAAAAAAACAATCTCCAGATATGCTGTTTTTAGTGAATTTATTTGCTGAAAATGGTGAATTCGATCGTGTATTTATTTCGAATTACGTAAAAATAAACTTACTTAATGCGCTTAAACGCGTCGATGGTATCTCTGAAGCAACCATAATGGGGGAGGCAGCGTATTCAATGCGGATCTGGCTCGATCCTCAAAAAATGGCTGGCTTAAAAGTTACACCATCTGACGTTAAAGCAGCATTGCAAGAACAAAACATACAGGTTGCGGCGGGTAAAGTAGGTGCGCCTCCATTTGATCGTAATATCCAAACCCAATATACCTTACAAGCGCAAGGTAAGTTGTCTGAAGTCGATGAATTTGAAGAAGTAGTATTGCGAGCAAAATCTAATGGTTCACTTATTTACCTTAAAGATGTCGCAGAGATAGAGCTCGGCCAAGCTGATTACGCAATTAGCAGCCAAGTTGATGGTAAAGATGCCAGTACCGTTGCTTTGTATTTATTACCAGGAGCTAACGCATTAGAAACAGGGACTAAGGTCAAAGAGCTTGTCGCTGAAATGGCGAAAGAGTTTCCACAAGGTATAAATTATTCAATTGGTTACGATACGACTCGCTATGTAAGTACATCTATAACCACAGTAGTAATATCATTACTACAAGCCATTGGTTTAGTTATCATTATAACGTTTATTTTCTTAGGTAACTGGCGTGCTGCTATGGTGCCTTCAATTGCTATTCCGGTGTCTTTAATAGCCTCATTTGCGGTACTTTATTTATCAGGAATGTCGATTAATACCATTACGTTATTTGGCCTAATTTTAGCTATAGGTATCGTTGTTGATGATGCCATATTAGTGGTGGAAAATACTGAGCGGCATATGGCTGAGGATAAGAGTATTGATGCAGAAGTAGCCGTTACTCGCACCATGGAAGAAGTAACCGGGCCAATTATTGCAACTACATTAGTATTACTCGCGGTATTTATTCCGGTGGCTATGCTCCCTGGCTTAACGGGCATAATGTATCGTCAATTTGCCGTGACTATTTGTGTCGCGGTATTATTTAGTTCGCTAAATGCTTTAACGCTAAGCCCTGCATTATGTCGCTTGTTATTAAAACCTCATACTCAAGAAGCGACTTGGTTTGTTAAATTTAATGCCTTCTTTAATATGATTAAGGATAAATATGGTAAAGCGGTTGCGGTTCTTATTCGCAAATCCATAGCTGTTGCTTTGGCGATGGTGCTTATATTCGCTGCGCTGATATTCGGCTTTATTAAAACACCAACAGGTTTTGTACCTTCTGAAGATAAAGGCATATTTATTGTTAGTGTGCAGTTACCTGATGCAAGTTCGCTTGGGCGAACAGAAGATGTCTTAACTAAGATGACCGCAACATTAAAGCAAGACCCTCGTATCGAGAGTATTACCTCGGTATCTGGATTTAGTATTTTAAGTGGTGCAGCGCAAAGTAATGCTGGTTCAATGTTTATTGTACTTAAGCATTGGGATGAGCGGGTCGAGCGCAAAGATATTGTTTTTGCCATAACCCAAAAGGTTAATTACATTGCCTTTATGCAAGTACCTGAGGCACAAGTATTTGCTATTGCACCACCTGCGGTACCTGGTATGGGAGCTGTTGGCGGACTAGAATTTATAATGCAAGATAAGTTAGGACGTTCGGCAACTGAGCTTGCTACAGTGCTAAATAATTTTGTCACAGAAGCTAATCAGCACCCAGCTCTAACCAAGGTTTATAGTACTTATCGTGCTAATGTGCCTCAGTATTTAATTGATATTGATCGTAAAAAAGCCAAAACATTAGGAATGAATATTGATAGTGTATTTAGTACCTTACAGGCTCAATTAGGCTCTGTGTACATAAACGATTTCAATAAGTTTGGTCAAACTTACAAAGTGATAATGCAGGCAAAAGCATCTTCTCGTAGTAATATCTCAGATATTCAGATGCTTTATTTACGCAATAAAGAAGGCGATATGATCCCGCTTTCAACCATAGCCGAAGTTAAACCGATTCATGGTCCTGATATAAGTGAACGCTATAATTTATTTAATTCTGTAAGTATTCGAGCATCTGCAACACCTGGCTACAGCTCTGGTGATGGTATTGCAGCAATGGAAGAAGTTGCTGCTAATGTTTTACCTGCAGGGTTTCAGTATGAGTGGACAGGCATGACCTATCAAGAAATAGAAGCGGGTAATATGGCAATTTATGCTTATACCTTAGCCTTGATATTTATATACCTGTTTTTAGTTGGTCAATATGAGAGTTGGTCAGTCCCTATTTCTATTATTCTTGTTGTTCCTGTTGCCATTGCGGGCGCGTTGTTAGCAATTAATGTGGTTGGTTTACCGTTAAATTTATTTGCTCAGGTAGGTTTGATATTACTCATAGGTATGGCAGCTAAAAATGCGATTTTAATCGTCGAGTTTGCGCGTAATCTACGTGAAGATGAAGGCAAGTCTATTGCTGATGCTGCGCAAATATCTGCTGATTTACGCTTTAGGGCTGTATGTATGACTGGGGTGTCGTTTATCGCGGGTATTATTCCATTAGTTATGGCTACTGGTGCAGGTATGTTTAGCCAAAAATCGCTAGGTATCACTGTATTTGGTGGGATGTTTGTTGCCCTGTTTATTGGTACTTTGATTATTCCAGTATGTTATGTGTTAATTCAATCAACGCGAGAGAAGATGAAAAGCTAATCGATTAGTTATTACTAAACATTATTAAGCAAAAGGGCTATGAATAATCTATTCATAGCCCTTTTTTTGTATGGTTGCTTAGTACCAACTGACTCCATATCATATTACAAAAATACTCCGTCATCCCACCGTGATTTGGGTGGAATTTCCTTGAGTTTTAAGGTGATTGGAACGAGCATTTTGTGCCATTCAGAGACAGTCGGCTACCAATTATTTAACTTCCAACTCTCGATGGGATTATGGGAAACCTGCTCGGTTGATTGACAATTTCGTACTGAGGAAACTCACTTTCAAATGGAAGTATAAATATCTTACCATCTTGATTGAATTGCAACTTTAGTTCCATTCCCATAGGGAAAACACTATTTACATAATCATCGGGTACATCTGCAAAGTTAATCATTGAATCGTAATAATAAGTAGTTTCACCCATTACTATTACAAACTCGCTATACCCTTTATAAAATTTACCAACAGACTTTGCGGGAATGTTTAACATTTCGCCGCCTTTATACGAGAATACAATTTCAAAATTGGAGTTGTTAAAAGCGTAAAAAGCAACAGAAGGAAGACAACCGTTTAGAGCCAGAGTAAAGGCAATAATAATTATGTATTTCATAACATTTTAATCCTTCCGTGAAAATCTTTTATTTCCGCTTATAACTCTTATCCAACCTTAACTTTTTCAATAGCTTATGGTCAAGTTAGTGCCTATTAGCTAGTTAAGTTGTTGAACAATAGCATTAATAAATTGGTGTTCTTTTGAAATTATTTCTAAACAACCATACTCGCCAGAGTCACATATATATTGAGTTAATAAACCATTATTCTTTGTTAGTGTAAATTCAATATTTTCAGTCGAATGAGAATATGTTTCGAAATTGGTGTTATCGTTAGTGGTTTTGAATTTAACCACTAAAGCGTTAACGGTTTCAGGTGTTGGAAATAAAATTATATTTCTATCGCATTGATAAGAGTTATTACTAGGTGCATGTACACAAGACATATCGAGGTTTATAAATTTATTAAAAATAAATATTTTGCCTGCTGTTTGTTGTACGGATGATTCCGAGGCAAGACTCTGCATAGACAGTGACATAAAAACCACAATTATTAATATTTTCAATTTGGAAATCGTCCTTGCACCCGTTTATGGAAAGTAGCCATCGTCTGCGATTCGCTCAAAACAGTCAGTGAGCTTTGATTACATTACGTTATATTGCTATCGGTCTCAAGTGTGTCATTCGCTGCCTGCAATGCCAATAAGAAGCTAATATTCCACTTTAATTAATTCAGTACCACTTTTGTACCACCAACATGGTCATGTAAGCATCTCTTGGATTTAGTAAAAACGAAAAGGATACTAATCAAATTAATAAGTTGACCAATGATAGGTATTAGTGGAATTAACCAATAAAACCCATACCGTTTTGCTAAATTCGATAGTGTAGGTAATTTATTATCTAAGGTAACAATTTTTATCCCTGCCACTTTTTTTCCTATTGTTTGACCATTCTTGATAAGAAGATATCCATGAATCATGATAAAAAAAACTATACCAACAAAGCTGATAAGCAAGGAGTATTCAGTTGAGGGGCTTACCCCTTCCGATATACCATCGAAACCACCAGTAAAGTACATCAATGATAATGTAATCGGTAATATAATTAACATGTCGATTAATGCGGCACCAAGCCGATCAACTCTACTTGCTAGTTCATTTTCTTGGAGAGGGTGAATTTCAGTGGTTTCGTCTAGTGAGTTAATAGTATTATTTTTCATTTATTTCCTTATATGGTCTTAACTTTTAATATGTCCTTTGCTCGCTTTTAACCGCCCTGGGCAGGTTAATTATTTGTAAATCTACAATACATGATGTTATTGTAATTGCACAGTTTTTTTAGTGGTCGTAACCGACCGTTAAGAGCGATAAGCGGAAATTGACTCCTTTCGTTCTTCTAGACTTTAGACAACAATTTTACGTCCATCATTAGGGTTAGGTGCTAAATTAAAATGAAGTGTTTTGTCATATTAATCATTATCATACTTCTCTCAGGTTGTAGTGAAAATAATAACCCTCTTCTTGATGAGAGAATGCAATATTGGGAGATTACTCTCGAAAGTAATGTGACTAAAGGAACTTCAAGAGAATCGATAAAACAATGGGCATTAAAGAATTCTATAGAGTTTTTTGAGAACCCTGAAACAAAAAGATTATATGCTAACGTAGAGACTATAGCTGATTCAGGAATAGGCTTTCCATGTTCAGAATGGAATATTATTTTAGAGATTCAATTAGATGATAATGAGGTTTCAATTGGTCATTCTATAAGCTCTGTTGGAACATGCGTATAGGATAGCCATATACGTGCTATCGTTGAATGACTGTCTCTGATTGGCACATTTGCGTCACACAAGAAAATAACGTAAGTTAAATCAAAAGCCTAACGGCAGTTAAGAGCGATGAACGGACTTAAAACTGGAAGCTAAGTTGACTATATTTATAACATTTATCACTGGCCTTCTAACCATGATAGCAATTAAACGTGTCGCACAATCTAAGCGCGTAAATGACCCTGATAGAGTATTTGTTGATTTGGGTGATGATATAGGGATAAGAACAAGTGTCGACTCTCGGTTTTTTAATATCTCCCCCAAAAGAGTTCCTAAATGTAAAATAGTGAAGATACAACAAGCTAGTTGTGTTTCATTATTTTATTCTGGAGGTCATGCTATTGATATTGCAGTCGCAGATGGTGATGCAAAAAGCATTGCTTCGAAAGCTAAAGAATTACTTCCTCACGCTGAAGTTGTAATAATCCCTGATTAAAAACAACATCTTCAAGGCTGTATTCCTACTTCCGCTATTGGCACAAAACAGTCATAGAAGTGCGTATTTAATTTAGTCTCAGTATCTAGAACACAGCCCAAAAACCTATTTGAATTCACCGCGACCACTGACTAATAGTGATATTTCCAATATAACAATGAAAAAAGACCCTATAATCTAGAGTCTTTTGAATTTGCCCCAAAACGCTTAATGTCTTGAGCGCATGTTCCCTTTTTACTATCTGGAATTTAGGCGTTGAAAGTTAACAATGAACTGTTGTTATGTGTACTCTTCGATTTGAGTAACTAATGCTTCATTGTTCACTAAGCTGATGATAGCTTCTACCCACACGTATTTTTTTAATTTTTTAGAGCGGTAACGAACAATAACTTTCGCTTCTTTGTCTCCTAAAAACTCTGAAGAAATAAAAGATACATCGGTGCCAGTTCTTGATTTACTTTTATGAGCTTGCTGTAAATATTCAATATACTCGGTTTTATTGTAATTAAGAATGAAACCGTAACCAGAAGAGCCTTGAGTTATGACTACTTCTAGATCAGGTGCAAGCACAGCAGTCAGTAGCTCTGCAGCTTCTGTTTGGTGAAAGGCGACAAATTGTTGTGCTATATGATTAATGCTTTCTTCAGATAAGTCTTCAGCCGAATAGGCAGTAAAGCTTAGAGGCAGCATTATCATCAGCAACAAAAAAAGTTTTTTCATACCCTACTTATTATTCGCTTCCGTTAGCACGAAGTATTACTACTTCCCAAGTCTCAATATGGCGTGTGCTGAAAGGGACGTTATTCTTGTTGTTCAAATACGATACTAAGTTCGATAATTAACGAATTTATAATTATAAGTACAAGATAACCTATTTCAACTAATTTGGGTAGTTGCAAATTATAAACTGGTTTGAACAGTCTCTTAGAGTATTTACTTTAATGTTGAACTAGATTAAGTTAGATAGTGTTATAAAAATGTTAATTGCGTGGTGTTACCAATAACCACAAATAGTTAACAGATTTGTACAAAGCTTAACTATAGTATAACCAGAGGTTGCACTAAATTGAGCAACTATAATAGATCTGCACACTTAGCAGGCGAATAATTTTAAAATTGTTAATTCAATTTAAAACAATAACTTAATGAAGGTAGATTTTATGCTGATCGGAATACCTAAAGAGGTTCTTGCCAATGAGAACCGCGTATCTGCTTCACCATCTTCTATCGAAGCTTTAATCAAATTAGGCTTTGATGTAGTGGTTGAACAAGGGGCTGGTGATAAAGCCAGTTTTAACGATGATGTTTATACCAAAGCTGGTGCACAAATAGCTGCTAAAGAGCAGGTTTGGCAAGCTGATATAGTGATGAAGGTAAATCAGCCTGAGTCTGCTGAAGTCGATTTATTAAAAGAGGGTGCTAACTTAATTAGTTTTATCGCACCGGCTCAAAATCAAGAATTATTAGAAAAGCTTAGCGCTAAAAAAGTGACTACCTTAGCGATGGAAATGGTTCCTCGTATGACGCGTTCTCAGTCTATGGATGCGCTAAGTTCAATGGCAAATATTGCCGGCTATCGAGCTGTTATTGAAGCGACAAATCATTTTGGTCGATTCCTTACTGGCCAAATTACCGCGGCAGGTAAAATACCACCAGCTAAAGTAATGATTATTGGTGCTGGTGTTGCTGGTCTTGCTGCAATTGGTACTGCAGGTAGTTTAGGTGCAATTGTTCGTGCTTTTGATACTCGCCCTGAAGTAAAAGAGCAAATTGAAAGTATGGGTGCCGAGTTCCTTGAGATGGATTATGAGGAAGAAGATACTGGTAGCGGTGATGGTTACGCGAAAGAAATGAGCCAAGCCTTTATCGATGCTGAAATGGCATTGTTTGCAGAGCAAGCTAAAGATGTCGACATCATTATAACTACGGCGATGATCCCAGGGCGTCCAGCTCCTAAGCTAATCACCGAAGAAATGGTTAAATCGATGAAACCAGGTAGCATAGTGGTTGATTTAGCCGCTCCAGGTGGCGGTAACTGTGAACTAACCGTGCCAGGTGAAGTGAATGAAGTAAACCAAGTTAAAATCATTGGTTATACCGATTTTGTTTCTCGTTTACCAAACCAATCTAGTCAATTATATGCAAATAACTTAGTGAATTTAATGAAGTTATTATGCAAAGAAAAAGACGGCAATATTAATATCGACTTTGAAGACGTAGTGCTTCGCAATATGACTGTGGTGAAAGATGGCGATATTACTTTCCCACCACCGCCAATTCAAGTTTCTGCAGCTCCTGCGGCTCCTGTGAAAGCCGAACCTGTAGTAGCTGAACCTGAAGAGCCTAAGTCTCCAGTAGTAAAATATGCTGCAATGGCAGCGGGTGCTATTGGTTTTACTTGGGTTGCAAGTGTTGCACCTGCAGCATTTTTATCTCACTTTACTGTTTTCATGCTTGCTTGTGTAGTTGGTTATCACTTGGTATGGAACGTAAGTCATTCATTACATACACCTCTTATGAGTGTAACCAACGCTATCTCGGGTATTATTATTGTTGGCGCACTACTGCAAGTAGGATCGAATAATTTGGTTGTACAAATACTCGCAGGTATTGCAATACTCATTGCAACTATCAATATTGCTGGTGGCTTTTTTGTCACTAAACGCATGCTTAAAATGTTTAGAAAGTAGAGGATTGAAATATGACTGAAGGAATTATTAGCGCAGCATATATCATTGCCGCTCTACTATTTATTATGAGCTTGGCTGGTTTAAGTAAGCAAGAAACAGCGGAAGCAGGTAACTGGTACGGTATTATTGGTATGAGTATTGCTCTTATCGCGACCATTGCTAACCCTGCGGTTACAGGCGTGCCATTAATTGTTGTGTGTATGGTTATTGGTGCTGTGATCGGTTTACGTTTAGCTAAAAAAGTTGAAATGACAGAAATGCCTGAACTTGTTGCTATTTTACATAGCTTTGTTGGTTTAGCTGCTGTTTTTGTTGGTTACAATAGCTCACTAGATCACAGCTCATTAATTTTTGGCGCAGCTAAAACTATCCATAACGTAGAAGTATTTTTAGGCGTATTTATTGGTGCTGTTACTTTCACCGGATCAGTTGTCGCATTCGCTAAACTTAGAGGTATTATCAATACGTCGGCATTAATGCTTCCACATCGCCATAAATTAAACTTAATTGCGTGTTTAGTTAGTGCTTACTTAATGGTTAATTTTGTTAACACTGGCGGCGACTTATTACCATTAATAGTTATGACAATTATTGCATTTGCATTTGGTTGGCATTTAGTTGCATCAATCGGTGGCGCTGATATGCCTGTTGTTGTTTCTATGCTTAACTCTTATTCTGGCTGGGCTGCTGCATCGGCAGGTTTTATGCTAGGTAACGATTTACTTATTGTAACTGGTGCATTAGTTGGTTCATCAGGTGCTATTTTATCGTACATCATGTGTAAAGCGATGAATCGCTCGTTTATTAGTGTTATTGCTGGTGGCTTTGGTACTGACGTGCAAGTCTCATCTGATGTTGATTACGGTGAACATCAAGAAATTTCAGCAGAATCAACTGCTGAATTACTAAAAGATGCTAAATCAGTAATCATTACTCCAGGTTACGGTATGGCCGTTGCACAAGCTCAATACCCTGTATATGAGTTAACCCAAGAGCTACAAAAACGTGGTGTTGAAGTTCGTTTTGCTATTCACCCGGTAGCCGGTCGTTTACCTGGTCACATGAACGTATTATTAGCAGAAGCTAAAGTACCTTATGATGTAGTGCTTGGCATGGAAGAAATTAATGATGACTTCCCTGAGACTGATGTTGTACTTGTTATTGGTGCTAACGATACGGTTAACCCTGCAGCTGCAGAAGATCCAACAAGTCCTATCGCTGGTATGCCAGTTTGTGAAGTGTGGAATGCTAAACAAGTTGTTGTGTTCAAGCGCTCTATGAGTACAGGTTATGCTGGTGTACAAAACCCGTTATTCTTTAAAGAAAATACTGTGATGCTATTTGGCGATGCTAAAGACAGTGTTGATAAGATTAACAAGGCGTTATAACGACACAAACCCATTAAATTAGAACTTTTTTAATGGCTAAAATGAATAAGGCCTACTGATTAACTGATCAGTAGGCCTTTTTGTTTTCATTAAATCGCATCCTGGATTATACTAGCCAACAATTATTTATCCATCTGGAACCCCCCATGAAAGTAACCAAAGATACCGTTGTAAAATTTCACTATGTACTAAAAACAGCTGAAGGTGATGTTATAGAAGACTCATCTAAAAGCGACCCTATCGCTTTATTATTTGGCCATAAAAATATGATCCAAGGTGTTGAAGATGCTCTGGAAGGTAAAGAAGCCGGAGAAGAGTTCTCTGTAACGGTTAATCCTGAAAATGGTTACGGTGAATACTTAGAAGAAGCAATCCAACGCATTCCAGCTAAACATTTACAAGGTGCAAAAACTTGGAAGCCAGGCATGGTAGGTGTGGTTAATACTGAGCAAGGTCAACGCCAAGTAACAGTATTAAAAGTAGGCAAGTTTATGATCACAGTAGATACTAACCACCCATTAGCTGGGCAAGTATTAAATTTTGATATTAATATTCTTGAGGTAAGAGCTGCAGAAGAGGAAGAAATTTCTCATGGTCACGCACACGGCGTAGGCGGTCATCAGCACTAATTTTTAATATTCCAACATTGCCTATTTCTAGCATTCGCAATATAGGCAATGTTGTAATCACTTTTCTCGCTATTACTTCTGCTCTATAAATTCCTTAAAAGTATTACGCTTTTAATCTGTTTATGTTAATAATATAAATTAAACCAACAGATTATGGCGAATCATGAAAAATTATAAAAATAAACTATCAGCCTTAAAATTACCTGCTTTAATGCTTTCTCTTCTACCTTTGTGTGCTACTGCTGCAGACATTCAGGTAATACATGCTGGCGAGCTGTTAACCGTTCCAGGGAAAACCGTTCTTAAAAAACAAACCTTAGTGGTTACCGACAATAAAATTACTGACTTACAAGATGGTTTTGTCAGTGCTAAAACTTTCGGTAAAGAAGCCAAGCTAATCGATTTAAAAAATAGCTTTGTTATGCCTGGCTTAATGGATATGCATGTGCATTTACAAGGCGAACTAGGGCCAACAAATGCGAGTGATACCCTAAAAATGTCTGCCCAAGATGTGGGGATGCAAAGTGTACATTTTGCTAATAAAACCTTAATGGCTGGCTTTACTACTGTTCGAGATTTAGGTGCAAACCCTCAGTATTTATATGCACTTCGAAATGCGGTAGCTAAAGGTTGGGTTGTTGGTCCAAGAATTATTGGCTCTGGCGGGGTATCCGTTACAGGTGGTCATGGTGATGTAGATGGTATGCGTCATGACTTAATGGAAAAGTACACTTCAAAAACCATTTGTGATGGCCCTTATGATTGTCGCCGAGCTACTCGCGAAGCAATTAAATATGGTGCAGATGTAATCAAAATCACCTCTACTGGCGGAGTGTTATCAGATACCAATACTGGTACAGGTCAGCAAATGGCTGATGATGAGATCAAAGAAATTGTAGATACGGCACATGCTCTTGGTCGCAAAGTAGCAAGTCACGCTCATGCAGCCGCAGGTATTAATGCAGCTCTTAGAGCTGGCGTTGATAGTATTGAGCATGGCAGTTACGCCGATGAAGACTCTATTACCTTATTTAAATATTCTGGGGCGTATTTAGTTCCTACACTTCTTGCTGGTGATACCGTGGTTAATATGGCAAAAACCAGCGACTTTATGTCTGAGGCGATTAAAGCTAAAGCGATTAGGGTAGGTGGTGACATGCTGAAAAACTTTACTAGGGCTTATGAGTCAGGGGTAAAGATAGCCTACGGTACCGATTCTGGTGTATCAAAACATGGTATTAATGGCCAAGAAGCGGTGCTAATGTTTAATGCTGGCATGAAACCTATGGATATTTTAAAGTCTGCAACCGTTAATGCCGCGGACTTAATTGATAAGTCAGACTCGTTAGGCACCTTAGAGGTTGGTAAAATCGCCGACATTATTGCGATGGATGAAAACCCTTTGCAAGACATATCACAACTTTTAGATGTTGAGTTTGTTATGAAAGATGGTGTGGTTCATAAAAGTCAATAACGCTCAGCTAACGCTGATTAGAGTTAATAGATATTTATAAAATACAAAAGCTGATATGGTTTATATATCAGCTTTTTTGTATTTGAACTATGACTGAATATTCTGCCAAAGTAATTACTTCTATTGATGACATATTGCCTGAGCAATGGCATGTGGTTTTTAATAGTGACTATCCTTTTTATCGTCATCAATTTTTGCAAGCATTAGAGCAAAGTGGATGTGTTAGTGCCGAAAAAGGTTGGCAACCACTGCATGTGTTGATTTATCAAGGCTCTGAGCTTGCTGCAGCTATGCCGTGTTATTTAAAAAGTCACTCCTATGGTGAATACATTTTTGACTGGAATTGGGCTGATGCTTATCAACGCCATGGGCTTGACTATTACCCTAAGCTAGTGAGTGCTGTACCGTTCACCCCCGCAACAGGGCCAAGATTTGGGATTTCCCCAAAGTTCAGCTCACAAACTAATAAGTTACTTGCCTTACTTGTTTCGGTTATAAAACAGTTACAAAGCACCTATAAAACCTCTAATTGGCAATGCTTATTTGCTGAGCAAGAGCAAAATTTAGCGCTAGCTAAACTAGAAGCTACCACTCGAACTGAAGTTCAGTACCACTGGCAAAATAAAGACTATCAATGTTTTGCAGATTTCATCGCAAAACTTACTTCAAGAAAACGAAAAGCCATTAATAAAGAACGTAATGCGGTTATAAAATCAGGAATTTCGTTTAACTGGCTTAAAGGGGATGAAATAACGCCATCGGCGTGGCAACAGTTTTATCAATATTATAAAAATACCTACCTAAAACGTTCGGGTCATGATGGTTATTTAAATTATGACTTTTTCTCTCGCCTATCACTTGCATTAGGGCAACAAGTACTTTTATTACAAGCCATTAATGAACAAGGTGATGTGATTGCATGTGCATTATTTTTTCGTTCATCTAGCCATTTATATGGCAGGTATTGGGGCGCCTCAGAAGAATTTGAGTTTCTTCATTTTGAGACCTGTTATTATCAAGGAATAGAGTTTTGCATTAGCGAGAATATTCAATGCTTTGATGCTGGTGCCCAAGGGGAGCATAAATTAAAAAGAGGCTTTGAACCAAAGTTAACCTTGAGTAATTATTTGCTTAATGAAGGGCCTTTTAATGAAGCAATTGAAAGTTATATCGCACAAGAAAAACACCACCATCTTGAATATATCGAACAAGCAAAACGTCAGTTACCTTTTAAGAACGATTGAAAAGGTAACTGAGCTTGTTATACCAAGTCCATTAATTAACCGCTCATTTTTAATGGTTAAAATGAATAACTACTGCGTTATAAAATTTATAAGTAGAATAACTACTTACTAAATTTTATGCCTTGTATTTATCCCTTTTTCCTCATGAAAAAGTAGATCGCAAACTTAATGGAATTGGTATTAGTTTTTATTAGTCCAGTAGTTAAACTAACACCAGACAAGATCAGCGCTGCACCAATTAACATTGATACATTAATTTGCTCGTTTAAAAACACCATACCCCAGAAGATACCAAATACAGGGATTAAATAGGTAACCGTGATAGCTTTTGCTGGGCCTAAGTTAGCCAATAAATTAAAGTAAAAAATATAGGCGAGAGCTGTACATAGCACGCCTAAAGTTATAATTGAGTATATGGCGGTATTACTAACTTCATGCTCAGGTAAGTTAAACCCTAAAAATGGTAGTAGCATGATGCTAGCAAATAATTGACTCCCCGTAGCTATTGCTAAAGAGCTTACTCCTGTTAAATGTTGCTTGGTATAACATGCGGCATAGCCATAATTTAGAGTCGCAACTAACGCAGCTACAATTGCGAGGGCTGCGGCATCAAAGCTTAAGCTGCCTTTACTTATAAATAAAAATATAACGCCTGAAAAGCCAATTAGTAAACCGATGACTTTACTACGACCTAAGCGCTCCTTTAACCAGATAAAGGCAACCAAGGCGGTAAAAATTGGCGCGGTAGCATTTAACACTGAAGTTAGTCCGGCACTAATACTTAATGTTGCAAACGCAAATAATACAAAGGGTAGAGCGGTATTGGTTAAACCAACAACAGCGATACTTTTCCAGTGTTTAAGTATTTGTGATTGTTGTTTGTAGATAAATAAGAAAGGTAATAGGGTGATAAATCCTATAGCTGCTCTAAAAAAAATGAGTGCAATAGGTCCTACCTCAGGCGCAGCAATACGCATAAACATAAATGACGAGCCCCATATGGCGGCAAGACTAACTAATTGAAATAAATGGGGTAATGTCATGAATGTGAAAGTATTTAAGTTATGTGTTTTATAGTAAACCACTAGCTCAGCTCAATTGTAAGTATTTTTGTCAAATAGTTGATATTTTCGTAATCAGACCAATATCAGAAAGTTAATATTATTATTTACAGTGGCAAAATATTTATGATGGCAACAATTCCCTTTTTGCAAACGCAATTAAAACGTCTTGATTCTAGTAACCTTTTCCAAGGTGTTGTTATTGCAGTTATTCTTATTTCAGCGTTACTTATAGGTGCAAAAACTCATGATTTACCAAGTCAGTTTGTTACTGTCATTGGTGTCTTAGATTTTGCTATTACTATATTTTTTGCGGTTGAGATCAGTATTAGATTTTTAGCCACTAATGATCCTAAGAAGTTTTTTAAAGATGGCTGGAATATTTTCGATACTCTTATTGTTGTTGGTAGCTTAATTCCTGCTGGTGGCTCTGGCGTATTATTAGCACGCTTATTAAGGGTATTTAGAGTACTGCGCCTTGTTTCTATGGTGCCAGAATTAAGAATGTTAATTAATGCATTACTTAAAGCCATACCAAGAATGGGCTACATAGCTTTATTAATGTTTGTGATTTTTTATATTTATGCCGCTATCGGTAGTATTTTATTCCATCAAATTAATGAATTCCTTTGGGGCGATGTATCGGTTTCATTACTTACACTGTTTCGTGTTGCCACATTTGAAGATTGGACTGATGTAATGTACGAGACTATGGAAGTACATCCATTAAGTTGGATTTACTACCTTACGTTTATCTTTTTAACCGCATTCGTGTTTTTAAATATGATGGTTGGTACGGTGTTAGAGGTAATGGCACAAGAACATGAAAAGGAACGTGCACAATCTCATGGTGAAACTGCAGAGGGAGCAGAGCCAGCAAGTAGGGCTCAAATAGAACAACTGCAGAGCGAAATAGCAGAGTTGAAACGCTTAATTACACTTAACAACAAAAGTTAAATATTATTTAAAGCACAGTACCCTTATTATTAACATGCTAGAATACTATCTAGCTTTATACTTATGGTGATTTAATCAAATTGTTATAAGTATTTTATTTAATTAGATAAAACGGGAATACATAGTGCTATACGATATAGTTGATTGGTTAAATGGGTTGTTATGGGGGAATATTTTAATTCCTTTATTGATCCTATCTGGAATTTGGTTCACTTTTAGACTTGCAGGTATACAATTTCGCCATTTCACTCATATGTTCTCGGTAATGAAGCATAGCCGTTCAACTGACGGTCACGGTATTTCTTCTTTTCAAGCTCTTTGTACAACCCTTGCTGCTCGAGTAGGTACTGGTAATTTAATGGGGGTAGCTGTTGCTATTTCATTAGGTGGTCCCGGCGCTATTTTTTGGATGTGGGTGATTGCTTTAGTTGGTATGGCTACGGCGTTTGCCGAAAGTGCATTAGCACAGCTTTATAAGCAAGAAAATGCAGATGGTGAGTACCGAGGTGGTCCTGCATTTTACATGCTTAAAGGCTTAAAAAGCCCAGTGCTAGCTGTTATTTTCTCAGTGTGTTTATTTATTGGTTACGGCATTATCTTTAGTGCACCTCAAGCAAACTCTATTGCTGAAGCATTTTCTTATTCTTTCGATCTTGACCCTATGTACACTGGTGTTTTCTTAACAATATTTACCGGTGTGATTATCTTAGGTGGTTTAAAACAAATCGCTCGCTTTGCTGAAATAACTGTACCATTTATGGGCTTGGCTTATTTCTTAGTAGCATTATGGGTAATTATCACTAACTTAAGTGCTATTCCAGCTGTGTTTGTTGATATTGTATCTTCTGCTCTTGGCCTAAGAGAAGCGGGCGCGGGTATGGTTGGCGCGGCAATTATGCAAGGTATCAAACGCGGCTTATATTCAAACGAAGCGGGTATGGGTAGTGCGCCAAACGCGGCGGCTGCAGCAACACCTTATCCACCACACCCGGCATCACAAGGTTATGTGCAAATGTTAGGTGTATTTTTCGATACTATCGTTTTATGTACCTGTACCGCGATGATTATTTTATTAAGTGGTGTCGATTTAAACCAAGAAGTTGGTATTGAATTAACCCAACAAGCGTTAGCCGGTGAAGTAGGTACTTGGGGCAGCGATTTTATTTCTTTAGCGATATTTTTCTTTGGCTTTACTTCTATGGTGGCAAACTTTGCCTACGCGGAAAATAGCTTAAGCTTTATTAAAATGGATAATAAAGTAGGCCGAATCATTTTTGTATCGGTTTTCCTTGGTATGATTTTTTACGGTTCAATTGCAACTCTAGGTCAAGTTATTGCTTTAGCTGATTTAGCTGTAGCGTTAATGACTGTCGTTAACGTTGTTGCAATCGTTTTATTAACTAAGCACCTTGTTACTATTGCTAAAGATTACAATAGACATATAGACCAAAATGAAATTCCAAGATTTATTGCAACGCCAGAGCAAGAAAAGCAAATGAATCTTACCCCAGGTATTTGGTCTGAAGAAAATACAAAGCTACCTTAATTTATATTGCTTAAATGCCTATCTTTGATAGGCATTTTTCTTTATTTATTATCAACTAACTACTAAGTTTAATGAGTCTAGTTGCGTTATTAGAGGCGGTAACTATGTTAAATGTGTCAATCCAAAGAGCAAATGCAATTGCGGTGTTGGAGCCTGTAGGTGCATTAACTCAAGATGATTTTATTCATGCAGCAAGTATTATCGATCCCTACATGCAAGCTAATGGCTACTTAAATGGCATTTTAATTTTTAGTAAAGATTTTCCCGGTTGGGAGTCATTTAGTGCAATGGCTTCGCATATGGAATTTATTAAAGAGCACCATCAGTTTGTCTCGCGAATTGCTATTGTTACCGATTCGGTCTTGGGAAACTTTGCTAGTTTATTATCGGGACACTTTGTTCATAGTGAAATTAAATGGTTTAACTATGATGATATTGATAGCGCACAACTGTGGTTATTAACAAATTGATTTAGCTTAATGGGTTTGGTATTAATCGCTAATTTTGCTATTATCCGCGCAATTACCTAATACTAGGTATCTTATTTTAGGACATACCATGAGTTTTGATTCAATAGGCCTTCCACAAGACTTATTAAAAGCAGTAAAAGAGTGTGGTTATAAAACCATGACGCCAATCCAGCAGCAAGCTATTCCCGCTGTTCGCACCGGGCAAGATGTACTTGCCTCTGCACAAACGGGTACAGGTAAAACCGCTGCTTTTGCATTGCCAATTATTGAACAATTACTTAAGGGTAAAATGTCAGGTGAGCATGTAGTTAAAGCGTTAATATTAACGCCAACGCGTGAGCTTGCCGTGCAAATTGCTGAAAATATCCGTGAATATACTCAGTTTACAGAATTAAAAACTGCCGTTGTTTATGGTGGTACGAGTACAGCAAGCCAAGAGAAACAGCTTAAGGCTGGTGTTGATATCTTAGTCGCTACCCCAGGGCGTTTACGTGATCATCTAACGGTACATTCTGTATCTTTATCACAAATGAAGTTTTTAGTGTTAGATGAAGCCGATCGTATGCTTGATATGGGCTTTTTAACGGATATTGAAAACATCATAGCCAGTGCTAAAAATAAATATCAAACGTTATTATTTTCGGCTACGTTCTCAAATAAAGTGCGTAGTTTAGCTAATGAATTTTTAACTTCTCCACGAGTTATTGAAACGGCGAAACAAAATGCCACTGCATCGAAAGTTCGTCACTATGTCTACCCGGTAGAAGAACATCGCAAAAGTGAGTTACTTGCAGAATTAATTGGCGTTAATAACTGGCAGCAGGTGCTTGTTTTTGCCGGTACCAAAGAAAGTGCTAATGATATAGCTAAAGAGCTTAAGCTTGATGGCATAAAAACAGCTATCTGCCATGGTGATAAATCACAAGGTAATCGCAACCGTGCTTTAGAAGAGTTTTCATCTGGTAAAGTAAGAGTGCTAGTTGCAACCGACGTTGCTGCCCGTGGTTTAGATATTCCAGATTTACCGTATGTGGTTAATTATCACTTACCTTTCCTTGCTGAAGATTACGTACATCGTATTGGTCGTACCGGCCGTGCAGGAAAATCTGGAACTGCTATTTCGTTAGTATCTCCAAAAGATAACCGCTTCTTAGCTAATATCGAAGAAGTTGTTGGCTATCAAATAGAGCAAGTTAAGCTAAAAGCTTATGCCTTTGATCCGCTAGACTACGCTTCTAAAGCTGAGAAAAAAGCAGCAAAAGAAGCACCTAAGATGAATCGTTATAAAGCTACCCAAGTTAAAAACCGTGCGGTAGCTAAAAAGAATAAAGCTAAAACTAAAGGCAAAGCACCTCGTAAAAGCCGATATTCATCATAAGCCTTTAATAAACCTATAATAAACAACACTATAAAAAGCTAAAGTGATTTTTTACTTTAGCTTTTTATTATCTACTGTAATAATACCAATCTCGTTAAATAACCATTCAGCTAACACGTTATGCAATTTGAACATCAAGCCGTCGATGTACCATTTCATTTTCGCCATTGCTGTTGGTTTTGTAATGAACCCGCTGCAGCGGAACTAAACTTCCCTTCACAAAAATCGCTATTAATTGACTGTCCCCATCCGGCCATTTCATTACCTTGCTGTGATGAATGTAAGCGTTTTGCCAGACAAAGCGACGCACACTCTATTTGGACTTGCCGAGAGTCAGTAAAAAAATCTTTAATGAAGAGGTACCGTAAAGATTTAGCTATAGGTAAAAACTGGACTCAAGAAGAGCTTGCTAATAGTGAATTTGAAGGGGGAAATTTTGCCGGTTTTGCTAAAAGTGCTTGGTTTGTTTTTGAGGTTGCTCGCGATAGAGTTAATTTTTCAGGTTGGCCGCTGTGGTGTAACGGCGAGCAGATAGAAAATATTACCGAAGGTAAAGAGTTTATCTTTGATGGTGTCAGTTACACCGATATATACCAAGCAATCGACTTTTATGTTGCAACTTATGGTCTCGATAAAGAGTTTTTATTACAAGTAGTAAAAATAGTGGGCATTGACCGATTTGCCTATGCCATAAGATTTTGCCGACTTTATATAGGCCACACGCCAAATGAAAAGCGTGCAGCCCTAAAAGAGCTTAGTTAATAGCTGTTTATTGAACTACGATCCTTGGATCGTAAGGTTTGCCGGCACAGCCTTCAACATAAACGTCATAATCAAACGTGCCTTTGTTTTTAATTTTACAGCTCACCTTGCCACTTGTTCCTGACTTTAACGCACAGTCCGCTTTAAATGGCGTGGCCGCAGTAGTAAATTTTATTTCTATCTTTTTATTTTTATCTGGTGTCCAAGTAATGGTTTTATCTTTTTTGCTGCAGACACAATCTTTTTTAGTACCACAAGCTCCTCTACCTTCGCCAAATTCAGCTTTACAGTTATCAGGGCTGGTGATTGTCACGCCCTTTGCACAACTTTTATCGTTGATGGCAACGGATAAGGATTGATCTTTAAATTTATCCTCTGTGGTTTGCTGCGCATTTACAAAAAAAGAGCTGAAACTTAAAATTAGAATTGCAGTAGCTGATTTTAACATCTTATTATTTTTGGCTATAAAGTACATACGTGATTCCTTATGAGTTGTTGTACTTGGGTTGAACGAGTATCAAAGATACTGTTTAGTTTTCATACCAGACAACTAGATTGGTATCAGTTTGTATAAACTTTTAAAGCTGGTTAAGTTGTTCTTTATAGACCAAAAATTGTGGATCTACCAATAACAGCTCTTTTTCGTAGCCATATTTTATTGCATTTTCTAGCATGATGTCGGCTTGTGATAACTGTTTGCAGTTTAAATCAACGATAGCTAAATCATAATAAAGATAAGGATCTTGCGATTGTATTGCTAGCGATGATTTTTTATATGAGTTGGCACTATCACATTGATTTAATTCAGAATAATACCTGCTTATTTGTGCTTTTAGACTTATGTCATTAGGGTTGATTTGCTCTTGCTTATTGGCCAGGATTAAGGCTTGATTATAAGCATTTAATGCGTCTTCATAGGAATAGCTGGCTGAGAATTTTAAGGCATCGCCTAGGTTGCCCCATACTATATTATCTTCAGGAGTCATTTTAACGGCGTTTTGATACATTTCGACCGCATTATCAAATTGTCGAGTGAAGAATAAACTTGTGCCTAGGTTTGAATAGGTAAGCGCTGAAGGCTCAATCGCTAATGATTTTGACCATGCAATAATTGCATTATCCCAGTCCATAATTAAATAGTAGGAAGCGCCTAAGGCATTATATGATGCTGCAATATTGTCATTTAATAAGTTTACCTTTTGAAATAATGGTATTGCCTTTTCATATTGACCAATTAGATGAAAATATATGCCGTATTGATAATAATTTCGCCAATAGGCAGGCTCAATTTCGATAGCTTTTAGCAATAAACTTTCAGCCAACTCAACTTGCTCCAACTTTATATAGACGTTGGCCATCAGTTGTAACGGTATTGGGTTGTCAGGATCCATAACAATGGCTTTTTCTAAATTAGCTTTAGCCTTTTGGTAACGACCGTTAGTTAAATAAAGTTGCCCTAATGCGATATAACCTTCGATACCTACATCCTTGTAACTGGCGGTTAATTCGCAAACTTGTAAACCTTTTTGGTATTGCTCAACATCGTTTGTTAAAAGGTATAAATCCATATACGTTGTGCACAGTGCACCTGATGCCAACGTGAACTTAGGATCTAAATATAATGCTTTAAGGTAGAGAGTTTCAGCTTTTTTAAGAGATTGAATGCTTTTACTCTGACGATACTCACTCTTACCATGTAAGTAGGCATCATAAGCTTCAAAGCTAGTTGTTGGCGCTTTGCCGTTATTATTAGATGTTCTTAAATCCGGAATTAAAAGATTCAGAGCACTTAAAGACTTTCTTGATATCTCCTCGAAAAGCTTAAGAGCTTGTGAAGGGCTACCAGTAAATTCAGCATCCCAAACTTGGAAACCTGTTGTTGTGTCAATTAATGAAGCGGTTATATCTATCTTTCCAGCTATTATCTTAGCGCTACCTTCTAAAATAAAGTTTACGCCTAAGCGCTGCTGTATTTCATCTATGTTTGAATTCTCTTTTAATGCTTTCGTTGCTCGCAAAGAAGCGACTTTAATATCTGGTTTATGGGTTAAAAAGCTGATTAACTCTTCTTGTAAACCTTCAATTAAATAGGAAGGGGAGCTATTGTCTCCCTGTACGCTAAAAGGTAAAACAGCAATTGAATTTGCAACGACGTTAACAGAGGGGATTTCAACTTTTTGCAGAACAACTTGTTCGCTATCATTTTCAATAAAAGTAATTAAGTGCGTTGATAGATAATAAATACAGCCAATAATTAACAATACAAAAACTGAGTCAATGGAAAGTTGTTGGTAATAAAATAATTTCTTTTGTTTTTTGGACTTTACTTTTTCACGCTTAATTTTTAACTCTTTTATCCACTGCAGCCCGAGCACAACCGGAAAACCTATCATTAACACTAAAGTGGAAAACTTTATTCCCCAGCTAGGCGCATTAAATATAGGTAATACAATCGCTAGCACTTGTAGCAGAACCCAGGAAAATACCAAGTAACCCACACTTGCTTTAAAGAGGCGGCTGCTTTTTAATATTGCAATTGATAAATGCCAGCGGGGATGTTTAGTTTCAAATACTTCAGGGTCTTGTTGGAAATCAAAGAAACCTTTACTCGGTTTTGCAGCCGTTGGCTGCATCATTCTATAACCTTTTCTTGGTATGGTTTGAATGTAAGTAGGACATTCCTTATGGTCGTCTAAAGCGTGTCTAATTTCACTGATGATGTGCGTTATATTGGTTCTAGATGCGTTTAAATCTCCCCAACCAAACTCTAATATTTGATCTCTGGTGACCGTTTCACAATCTGCCGATGCCAGAAATAATAAAATTTCCATAGCTTTAGGTGCCAAATGGTAGCGTTCATTATCTCTGATAATAACGCCTAAATCTGGTTCAACAACAATATTACCTAAAGCAAATCCCTTATGAAATTGAGGGGGGACCCTGATGGTTGCTTTCTTATTGTTGGCTTTATTATGAGTATCTAAATTTTTATCTTTAGACTCTGGCATAGTTCACTTCAGTGTTCCCAATTAACGATATATTTTTTTGTACATTCATTCAGTATGGAATGTGTTTAGCTAATTCGCTAATGTTCTAAAGAATTTTATGAGATTTATCAGCAAAAATGATAAAGTAAAATTGTTAATAGGATGTTGTTGTTTTTTTTGTGCTCCTGCACAATAAAGCTAACTTAAGACGATTTTTTGTATTTAATTATATTTAAGGGATGTTGTGGGCCATTTTTTTGAAATTCTTGCTATTCTTGTTGCCGCTGTTTTTACCGTTTGGATATTCAGGAAACTTCACTTACCAGCTATTCTTGCATACTTAGTTGCGGGTACTATTGTTGGCGAATACGGACTTGGCTTAACGGGTAATCACCTTAACTATGAACATTTTGCTGAGCTAGGCATAGTGTTTTTATTATTTACCTTAGGTTTGGAATTCTCTTTACCAAAACTGCTTGCCATGCGGCATTTAGTTATGGGGGTTGGCTCAAAACAATTTCTTCTGACTCTACTCGCTTTTTTAGTCATTTCTCTACTTCTAGGTTTTAGTATTGAGGTTTCATTGGTTATTGGTGGCGCATTAGCTTTGTCGTCAACGGCTATTGTTATCAGACAACTTAATGACTCAGGTTCAATCAAGAGAAAGTCGGGGCAAATATCTGTTGCTATCTTATTATTTCAAGACATCGCCGTTGTACCTTTATTAATTATCATTCCATTTTTATCTGATAATGGTGATAGCTCAATGCTATTGGCATTACTTTTTGCCTTACTCAAAGGTGTGTTTGTTGTTGCCTTATTATTATCTGTGGGTAAATGGTTACTACCTAGATTGTTTAATCAAATAGCGCAAGTACGCACCGATGAACTCTTTGTATTGTCAACCTTGCTTGTTACTTTAATGGCAGCAGCACTTACTCAGTTTTTCGGGTTATCAATGGCTCTTGGTGCATTTTTAGCTGGGATGATGCTAGGTGAAAGTCAATATAAGCACCAACTCGAGGCTGATATAAGACCGTTTAGAGATATTCTACTTGGCTTGTTTTTTATTACGGTAGGGATGAAGCTTGATCCGAGTTTATTAATCACTTCACCAGGTACAATAGCAATCTTAGTGATTGGCTTTATGTTAATAAAAATAGCGATTATTCGTTATTTAGCAGTAAAGGCAGGTGAGTCATCTAAAGATGCTTGGGCTTCGGCTTTTATGCTGGCGCAAATGGGCGAATTTAGTTTTGTATTAATTTCTTTAGCTGCCAATGTCGATGTTTTAACCACAGAAGTAACTTCTATACTATTAGGCTCTGGTATTATTTCAATGGCATTAACGCCGTATATGATCAAGAACGCACGTAAGTGGGCCGTTTCTTTATCTTATGATGGTAAGCAACAAGAGATCGATTTAGAGCAACAAAACGTTAGTAAAAATTTATCTGATCATGTTGTTATTTGTGGTTTTGGCCGAGTAGGGCAAACGGTTAGTCGATTCTTAAAGCAAGAAAAAATAGAATTTGTTGCTATCGATATTGATCCCCTACGCGTAAGTGAGTCTAGGGAGGCCGGCGAAAATGTATTGTTTGGCTCTGCTCGTCAAACGGAGATACTTGCTGCAGCCAATTTGAAAGAAGCTAAGTTAGTGGTTATTTCATACGGAGCGGCGGAGCAATCACTTGATGTGGTACAAAAAGTTCGCTCGATCTCAACAGATGTACAAATCCTAGTAAGAACACGCAATGATGATGCGTTAGTTGCTTTAAAAGAAGCTGGCGCTAATGAAGTTGTTCCTGAATCCTTAGAAGGTAGCTTGATGCTTGTATCACAAGTATTGAATCTAACTGGAGTGCCATTTTCTCGAGTTATTCGCAGGATCCAAACTGAACGTAAAAGTCATTACCATAGACTACATGGTTTTTATCCTGGTGTAGATACTGATATGAGCGCTGATGCAATAGAGCAACGTGAATTTGTGCATGCAATTCTTTTAACCGACGATGCTTGGGCAAATGGCCGAGCGTTGAAGGACCTTGATATCACTCGAAGACGGGTTGATATAGCGTCAATACGTCGAGGGGATGATGAATTTAATGAAGTTCATCCAAGTTTTGTTTTACAAGCTCAAGATACGGTAATTTTACAAGGTAAACCAAGACGGGTTGAGCGTATAGAGCGTTATCTGCAGGAGGGGCCTTAATTGATTAACTTTAAACGTGTCTTATTTCTATCAAGTCTCTTGTTACTTTGTAGCTGCGTAGGAATACCTAAAGGTGTAAAGCCTGTTTCAAACTTTGAGCTGAGTAGATATTTAGGGACTTGGTATGAAATTGCCCGTTTGGACCATTCTTTTGAAAGGGGGCTAAGTAAGGTAACAGCTCAATATAGCCTTAAAGAAGATGGTGGCGTAAAAGTCGTTAATCGTGGTTACTCTTATGATGATGAAGAATGGCAAGAAGCCGAAGGCAAAGCTGCTTTTGTTGGCCAAAGCGATCAAGGTTATTTAAAGGTTTCTTTTTTTGGTCCGTTTTATGGTTCTTATATAGTTTTTGAATTAGAGCATGAAAACTATCAATATGCGTTTGTTTCGGGCCCTAATTTAGACTATTTATGGTTATTATCACGCACATCTAAGGTATCACCAAAAGTGTTAGATAAGTTTATGGCAATGTCCAAATCTATTGGCTTTGATACTGATGAGATAATATTAGTTGAACAAGACTAGCACTTACATGCTATCAAGATTTTATGCCGCTAAGATGATAAACGCCTGATTATTAAATATTCAAGAATTCTCTTATTTGGCTTTCTTGCTCCATTGCATCATCAAATCCAGCGGCAATAAGCTTTTTACAATAATTTTTTTCAAACATTATGTATGAGGTGAGCGTTGTTTCAGCGTCTTTCTTTGCGCCCATCATTCTCAATATTAAGCGCAGGGCCCAAGTTAATTCATCGTAATGATCATTGGCCAATACATGAAAATTCTTAGTAGGGTTTAATACAAAACTGTCAACTTGCTTAAGTGTTGATTGCTGCGCTAGAACGTCCTTATCAATTAACTTAACGGTGTCATTGACCCTATGCATTCTTTCTAAATCACTATTAAGCGCTTCGGTAAATACGGTATCCATTAAATGACCCGCAATTGATGCACTACTTGGTGGTTTATGAAAATCTACCGCATGGTGAATTTGCTGACTCGGTTGCTCAACACCAATAATAAAGATCTTCTCCGCTCCTAAATGAATAGGGGTACTTAGAGGTGATAATTGACTTACTGAGCCATCGCCATAGTGTTCTTTTTTGATTTTTACTGAAGGAAATATAAATGGTATGGCAGAAGATGCCATTAAATGTTCAGTATTTAACTGAGTTTGAATACCTCGGCGTTTGGAACGTTGCCAAGGGGCAATAGACTTATCCGCTTGGTAAAAACTTATCGAGTCTCCGCTAGTATAACTTGCCGCAGTAATTGCAATTGAAGATAAATAGCCATTGGCTATATTGCCATCTATTCTTTTAAAATCGACCACTTGCGTTAATAAGCGGCGTAAAGGGTCGTTATTTAATAAACTAGCCGGTTTTTTTGCAGCGTAGCCAGCTTGATAACTGCCTAAAATACTTTTAATAATATGGCCAAAAACCTTGCTACTACTACTATCATAAATTTGATCAGTATGGAGGTTGTTCCAAATATACTCCAAACGGCGCATACCTAAATGGAAGCAAGAGGCATAGCAGGCTAAAGTGGTTGCATTAATTGCTCCTGCAGAAGTACCAGAAATAATAGGGAAGGGAATACCATGATTGCGAGGCATAAACTTGGTTATGGCTTTTAACACACCAACTTGATAAGCCGCACTTGCGCCACCACCGGTAAGTAATAGTGCCGTTTTACATCCTTTGTAGCTTTTCTTTACAACCATCTACTAACAACTTTATAGAATTATTTTTACCTATAGTTTAATAATGATAGATATTCGATTTTATGTAAAGCGCTAGCTTGGAAATTAGACAAAAGTAGAGGCAAGTAAATACTTCCCTCTACTTAGATTATGAACTTAATGGTGAACTATTGTTTTGCGCGTATGGCATTTGATACTTTAGAAATAGGTGCTTTACCTAATTTATCAGCAATAAACCAACCGGCTTCTAATAGCTTATTAAAATTGATGCCGTGCTCTATACCTAAACCATTTAATAGGTAAACTACATCTTCGGTAGCGACATTACCTGATGCCCCTTTAGCATACGGACAACCACCTAAACCAGCTACCGCACTATCAATTACGCTTACGCCTAAGTTAAGTGCTGCATATATGTTAGTTAATGCTTGTCCGTAGGTATCGTGAAAATGTACAGCCAGCTTAGCCATAGGCACTTCTTTGCTTACTGCAGTTAGCATTTTTTGCACAGAATCTGGCGTGCCAACACCTATAGTGTCGCCAAGAGATATTTCATAACAGCCCATATCAAATAATTGCTTAGCAACTTTTGCTACTTGCTTAGGTTCAATATCACCTTCATAAGGGCAGCCAACGACACAAGATACATAACCGCGAACTTTCAAACCTTGTTTTTTTGCCGCTTCTATAACTGGAATGAAGCGCTCTAGGGACTCATCAATTGAGCAGTTAATATTCTTTTGGCTAAACGATTCTGACGCTGCGCCAAAGATAGCTACTTCATCAGCATTGACTGCAACAGCACCTTCATAACCTTTTAGGTTAGGGGTAAGCGCTGCGTAGGTAACACCTTGTTGGCGCTTTAAACCATTAAAGACATCTGTTGATGTAGCCATTTGCGGCACCCACTTAGGTGATACAAAGCTACCGCTTTCAATGTAACTAACACCTGCGTTAGCAAGTTGTTCAATTAAGGATATTTTGTCATCGGCGCTAATTAATGTTGCCTCATTTTGCAGGCCATCGCGTGGCCCAACTTCAACAATCTTTACTTGCTTTGGTAATAATGACGCCATTTAAGCCTCCGAAAATGCTAATAGCTCAGCACCACCATCAACCATATCACCGACATTGAAATAAAACTCGCTGACACTACCATCGCTTGGCGCACGAATGGTATGCTCCATTTTCATTGCTTCCATAATAAGTAATGGTTGATCTTTTTTAACTGCTTCGCCTACTTCACATAATAAAGTAACCATAGTGCCGTTCATTGGTGCGGTTAAACCACCCGCAGCATCATCTGCTCCGGCATCTCCATAATCAGGAATTACTTTAGAAAAATGAATAACCCCAGTTTGTCTAAATAAACTGTATTGGCCTTGGTTTTCTCCGACACTAGCACTAAAACGATAGCCGTTTACATTAGCAAATAATGTATCTCCTTCTATTCTACCTTGGCAGTCTGTAGTTTTACCGGCAACGCTGATCAGGTAGTAAGTGCTGCTACCTTTACGTTTTTCTTCAACTTGTACCGGATAAATTACGTCGTTATGTTCAAGTTCGAAGGTATGAACATCGGCCTCATTTAAGCGCCATGCATTGGTTGCATTCCATGGCGAGTGCGGGTCATTGGTTGTTTGTGCTTGTACTTTTGCAGCTTCTGCTTGAGCCAATACTAAATACAAGGCTGCAATTGGCAATTCATCCGCTAAAGTTTGTTCATCTTCATGGAATATTAAGTCATGGTGCTTTTCAATAAAACCTGTATCTAAGTCTGCTTCAACAAACGGCTTAGCGGTTGCTAGGTTATAAAGGAAGTCTATATTAGTAGTGACACCTTTAATGCGATATTCCATTAAAGATTTAGCTAATAACTGTAAGGCTTTTTCGCGATTTTCACCCCAAACGATTAATTTCGCAATCATAGGGTCGTAAAAGACACTTACCTCATCGCCTTGACGCACGCCAGTATCTATTCGTACATGCTCGCTTTCAATAGGTGTTTGTAAGTAACTTAATTTACCTGTTGCTGGTAAGAAGTCATTGTTTGGGTCTTCAGCATAAATTCTAGCTTCAAAAGCATGACCATTAAGTTTTAATTGATCTTGCGCTAATGGCAGTACTTCACCAGCAGCAACGCGTAATTGCCACTCAACTAAATCTTGGCCGGAGATCATCTCGGTTACTGGATGCTCTACTTGTAAGCGTGTGTTCATTTCCATAAAGTAAAATGAGCCATCCACATCCAATAAAAACTCAACTGTACCAGCACCTTGATAACCAATAGCTTTTGCAGATTGAATTGCTGCTTCGCCCATTTGTTTACGTAGCTCTGCAGTCATGCCTGGTGCAGGTGCTTCTTCAATAACTTTTTGGTGGCGGCGTTGAACTGAACAGTCACGTTCAAATAAATATACTGCGTTGTCATGATTATCACAAAACACTTGAATTTCAACATGGCGTGGTTGAGTTAAGTACTTTTCAACAAGCATAGTGTCGTCACCAAATGATGATAGTGACTCTCGTTTAGCTGCAGCTAATGCTTCGTCAAACTCGCTTGCAGACCATACTTGGCGCATACCTTTACCGCCACCACCAGCGGTCGCTTTAAGTAAAACTGGGTATCCCATATCATCAGCGGCTTTTTTGATTATTGCCGGTGATTGATCTTCACCATGGTAGCCAGGTACTAAAGGTACATTGGCTTTTTCCATAATAACTTTAGCTGCAGACTTAGAGCCCATAGCTTCAATCGCAGGTACTGGTGGGCCAATAAATACAATATTTTCTTTGGCACAGTTGCGACAAAAATCAGCATTTTCAGATAAAAAACCATAACCCGGATGTATTGCTTGTGCACCGGTTCGTTTAGCTGCTTCAATTACCTTATCGCCTAAAAGGTAACTTTCTCGAGATGGCGACCCGCCAATGTATATGGCTTCATCGGCCATAGAAACATGTAAAGAGTCAGCGTCGGCGTCAGAGTATACCGCGACAGTTAGAATGCCCATTTGTTGAGCCGTTTTAATTACGCGACAAGCAATTTCACCACGGTTTGCAATTAGTATTTTAGTAAACATCTTTTTGTGTTCCTATTTATTTATCCAAGCAGCAGGGCGTTTTTCAAAAAATGAAGTTAAACCTTCTTGGCCCTCATCTGATACGCGAATAGCGGCAATGCGCTTTGACGTTTCTGCTAGTAAATCATCATTAACTGGTTGGTATGCAACATCGAAAGCAAGTTGTTTTGCCTGCTTTACTGCAGCAGGACTATTTTGCAGTAACGTAGCTATTACTTTATCTACTGCTAAATCTAACTCTTGTGGGTCACAGACCTCATCAACTAAACCAATATGTTGAGCTTTATCAGCAAAAAAACGCTCCGCTGTTTGAAAATAACGACGGCTCGCTTTTAAGCCCATAGCATTAACTACATACGGACTAATGGTTGCCGGTATTAAGCCTAGCTTTACTTCACTTAAGCAAAAGCTCGCTTTGCTACTTGCTATGGCAATATCACAACAACTTACTAAGCCAACAGCGCCGCCAAAAGCAGCACCTTGAACTTTAGCAATTGTGGTTACAGGTAAAAAGTTTAGTATTTTTAGCATGTTGGCTAAGGCATTGGCGTCTTGCAGATTCTCTTGATAAGAATATCCTGCCATGCGCTTCATCCAATTTAAGTCAGCACCTGCAGAAAAGCTTTTACCATTTGATGCTAATACCATCACTCGCACGTTTTCGTTATTGGCAATAGTAGTGAATATTTCTGTGAGTTGACTGATGACTTCATCATCAAACGCATTATGCTTATCAGGGTTATTTAAAGTAACGATAGCAACACCTTGAGCGTTAATATCTACTAGTACTTTATTTTGCTTTGTTTGCTCTAAAGACATAATCACCTCTACATTCTAAAGACACCGAAGCGTGTTTCTTCGATTTCTTTATTTAATGATGCAGAAATAGCTAAACCTAATACTTGTCGAGTTTCACTTGGGTCAATTACGCCATCGTCCCAAAGGCGGGCAGAGGCATAATATGGATGACCTTGCTTTTCATACACATCAATAATTGGTTTTTTGAAGTTGGCTTCGTCAGTTTCACACCAATCTTCACCATTTTTAGCTTTTTGGTCGCGTTTAACTTGTGCTAATACGCCAGCTGCTTGTTCGCCGCCCATTACTGAAATACGAGCATTTGGCCACATAAATAAGAAGCGAGGGTCGTAAGCTCGACCACACATGCCGTAGTTACCTGCACCAAAACTACCGCCAATTAATACGGTAAACTTAGGTACTTTCGCACAAGCGACAGCATTCACCATTTTCGCGCCATGTTTAGCAATACCGCCAGCTTCGTATTGTTTACCAACCATGAAACCAGTGATATTTTGTAAAAATACTAATGGGATTTTTCGTTGTGCACAAAGCTCTATAAAGTGAGCACCTTTTTCGGCTGACTCACCAAATAAAATACCGTTGTTGGCAACAATTCCAACAGGGTAGCCATGAATACGGGCAAAACCACAGACTAAGGTTGAGCCATAAAGGGCTTTAAATTCATCGAATTCACTACCATCTACAACGCGAGCTATAACCTCTCTTACATCGTAAGGTTGGCGAGGATCTTTTGGAATAATGCCGTAGATCTCTTTTGGATCGTATGCTGGCTCTTGTACTTGTTCAATTTTCATTTGCACCGGTTTTACTCGGTTTAAATTACTTACTGCTTGTCTTGCCAGTTGCAGCGCATGGTGGTCATTTTGTGCATAATGATCTGAAACACCAGAGGTTCTACAGTGAACGTCGGCACCGCCAAGATCTTCAGCGCTCACAACTTCCCCGGTAGCTGCCTTAACTAAAGGAGGGCCAGCTAAAAAGATAGTCCCTTGCTCTTTAACAATAATCGATTCATCGGCCATAGCTGGTACATATGCACCTCCTGCAGTACAAGATCCCATAACAACGGCTATTTGTGGGATATTTTGTGCTGACATATTCGCTTGGTTAAAGAAAATACGACCAAAATGCTCTTTATCTGGAAATACATCATCTTGATTTGGCAGGTTTGCGCCACCTGAATCAACTAAATAGATGCAGGGCAAATTATTCTCTTGAGCTATCGTTTGGGCACGTAAATGTTTTTTTACCGTTAGTGGGTAATAAGTACCACCTTTTACTGTTGCATCATTAGCAATAATTAAACACTCTTGACCGCCAACACGGCCAATACCTGTAATAATACCTGCTGCAGGTACATTATCTGGGTATACATCGTCGGCAGCTAATTGTGAAAACTCAAGAAAAGGTGAGCCGGCATCTAATAAGTTATAAACTCGATCACGAGGTAATAATTTACCTCGGCTTAAGTGGCGCTCTCGGCTTTTTTCTCCCCCACCTAATTTAATTGTATTTAGTTTTTCAGTCAGGTCATCAACCTGTACTTGCATATAAGCAGCATTATCAGAAAAATCTTGGCTGCGGACATTAATTTTACTCGTTATTTTAGCCACGTTGCTAACCTTCTAAGTAGTTATCTTGTAAAGATGAATTCATCAAAATTTTATCGTTTTTAACGCTTTATACTGACTCGTTGAAAAGCTCTCGACCGATTAACATACGGCGAATTTCTGAAGTACCGGCGCCAATTTCATATAGTTTCGCATCTCGTAATAATCGACCCGCAGGGAATTCATTGATGTAGCCATTACCACCAAGTAATTGAATTGCATCTAATGCCATTTTTGTTGCAAGCTCGGCAGAGTATAAAATAACGGCTGCGGCATCTTTACGAGTGGTTTCACCACGGTCACAAGCTTGCGCTACCATATATACGTATGACTTTGCTGCATTCATTTGTGTATACATGTCAGCAATCTTGCCTTGGATTAATTGGAACTCACCAATTGATTGACCAAACTGTTTACGATCGTGAATATAAGGAACGACTAAATCCATCGCTGCGTCCATAATACCTAACGGACCACCTGATAAAACTAAACGTTCATAATCTAAACCTGACATTAATACTTTAACGCCACGTCCTTCTTCACCTAAGATGTTCTCTGCAGGTACTTCACAATCTTCAAATACTAATTCACAGGTATTTGAGCCGCGCATACCTAACTTATCTAGCTTTTGATGACGGCTAAAACCAGGGAAATCACGTTCAACGATAAAGGCTGTTATCCCTTTTGAACCGGCTGATGTATCAGTTTTTGCATAGATAATATAAACGTGAGCATCTGGACCATTAGTAATCCACATTTTGTTACCGTTTAAAATGTACTTATCGCCTTTTTTGTCTGCGCGTAATTTCATGCTTACCACATCAGAGCCTGCGTTTGGTTCAGACATTGCAAGTGCACCAATATGTTCACCAGTACAAAGTTTTGGCAGGTATTTTAGTTTTTGTTCATGTGAGCCATTCTTATTTAATTGATTTAAACAAAGATTTGAACATGCACCGTAACTTAAACCAACCGAAGCTGAAGCTCGGCTGATCTCTTGCATTGCCACAACGTGTTCTAAATAACCTAATTGTGAGCCACCATATTGCTCATCTACAGTCATACCAAGTAGGCCTAAGTCTCCAAACTTACGCCATAAATCCATAGGGAATTCATTGTCTTGGTCAATTTTTTCTGCTCTTGGTGCTATTTCATCGCGAGCAAATGCATTAACTGTATCGCGGATCATGTCCACGGTTTCGCCTAAATTGAAGTTTAATGAAGAAAATGTAGAAATCATGGTAGTACCTTTAATATTTAATTTATTATTTAAGCAAGCATCTTTGTGAACCTGCCTTAATGTTTATTTAATTTACCGACTGGGTTAGTTCTTTATGCGCCATTTCACAGCGTTGTTCGAGCGTATCTAATTCCATTAACACAACTTTGATATCATCTAGTTGCTGAGTTAGCGCTGTTTTTTTATCGGCAATCAATTGTTTAATTGTTTCTAATTGATTAGTGCTAGTTTTATCAGCGTCATAGAGCTCAAATAAACGTCCGGTTTCAGCTAATGAAAAGCCTAAACGTTTACCTCGTAAAATTAGTTTTAATCGAACTCTGTCACGACGATTGTATATTCTTGTTTGGCCCTTTCTAGTTGGCGTAATCAACCCTTGGTCTTCATAAAATCGAATACTACGAGTCGTAATATCAAATTCACGAGATAAATCACCAATTGAGAAGGTTGCAGTTTTCGTCGATTCCATAGTTTTTTATTTTTTACATATTAAATTTTCATTGAGTATAACTAAGGTTGAAGTTTACGTAAAGGTAAACTTTTAATGTCCATTTTTCCCTATAATGTACTCATTATGCAAATGGTAATGAAAAAGTACTTTTATGGTAATTCGTCTGTATCGCTTTTATTTACTGGTTTGTTTAGCAATCTGTACACTTGTAGTTATCTTTTGCATTGCTTTACGTTGGCGTAAACAAATGTTTTGATGTAACCTAACTGCAAAATTAGTTTAGAAAAATAAAGGTACAATCAATGTCATTATCCGATCCTATCGTAATTGTTTCCGCAGTAAGAACTCCTATGGGAGGATTTATGGGAAGCTTATCTGATGTTCCATCTCCAGAGCTTGGTGCACAAGCTATTCGTGGTGCTGTAGAGCAAGCAGGAATTGCCAACGATCAAGTTGATGAAGTTATTATGGGTTGTGTACTTGCTGCTGGTTTAAAACAAGCACCTGCACGCCAAGCTGCATTAGGTGCAGAGTTAGCATTATCTACGGTATGTTCTACTGTGAGTAAAGTATGTGGTTCAGGTATGAAAGCAACAATGAATGCTTATGACTCTTTAGCCGCAGGTAGCATCGATGTTGCTGTTGCCGGTGGTATGGAAAGTATGTCACAAGCACCATATTTACTACCTAAAGCTCGTTCTGGCATGCGTATGGGACATGGTCAAGTTATTGATCATATGATGCTTGATGGTTTAGAAAATGCTTATGATGGTATTTCTATGGGCTGTTTTGCACAAGATACTGCTGATGACGTTGCATTTAGCCGTGAAGATATGGATGCGTTTGCTATCAGCTCTTTAACTAAAGCAAATATGGCTATTTCATCAGGTAACTTTAGTAATGAAATTGTACCTGTAACTATTAAAACACGTAAAGGTGAAGTAGTTGTTGATACTGATGAACAACCTGGTAATGCTCGCCCTGAGAAAATTCCAACACTTAGAGCTGCGTTTAAGCGTGACGGTACCATTACTGCTGCTAACTCTAGCTCCATTTCAGATGGTGCTGCTGCTATGGTTATGATGCGTGCATCAGAAGCACAAAAACGCGGTCTAACACCAATTTGTAAAGTTATTGGACACGTTAATCATGCACAAAAACCAAGTGAATTTACTATTGCCCCTGTTGGTGCAGTAAATAAGTTATTCTCTCGTATCGGCTGGACCAAAGAAGATGTTGATTTATTTGAAATTAACGAAGCTTTTGCGATGGTAACTATGCTTGCTATTAAAGAACTTGAACTTGATGAATCAAAAGTTAATGTTCACGGTGGTGCTTGTGCGTTAGGTCATCCTATTGGCGCAAGTGGTGCACGAATTATGGTGACATTAATTCATGCGTTGAAACAACGAGGTTTATCTAAAGGCCTAGCAACTTTATGTATTGGCGGTGGTGAAGCAACAGCCGTTGCTATCGAAATGCTATAACCATTTGCTTATCAACTTAATGGAACAGTCATGAATTTTAATTTATCTGAAGATCAAGCCATGTTTGCTGATATGGCAAACCAATTTTCTCAAGCTGAGTTCGCTCCCAATGCAGCTAAATGGGACAGCGAGCATATCTTCCCAAAAGATGTGATTGCTAAAGCGGGTGAATTAGGCTTTTGTGGATTGTACTCTCCCGAAGAAGCTGGTGGCCTTGGTTTATCACGTTTAGACTCTTCCATTATATTTGAACAACTTGCTATGGGCTGTACAGCAACTACGGCAATGATCACTATCCATAACATGGCTACTTGGATGTTAGCAACATGGGGTACTGATACAGTAAAAAACCAGTGGTGTGAAGGGTTAGTTAGCGGTCAACAACTCGCTTCTTATTGTCTAACTGAACCCGGAGCAGGCTCTGATGCTGCTTCCCTTAGAACCTCTGCCAAAAAAGACGGTGAAGAATACGTTATTAATGGCTCAAAGATGTTTATTTCTGGTGCCGGTGAAACTGACGTATTAGTTGCTATGGTGAGGACTGGCGGCGAAGGTGCTAAAGGTATTTCGGCTGTTGTTATTCCGGCTAACACTCCTGGCGTAATTTACGGTAAAGCAGAAGAAAAGTTGGGCTGGAATGCGCAACCAACAAGATTAATTACATTTGAAGATGTACGTATTCCTGTTGCGAACCTTTTAGGTAATGAAGGTGAAGGTTTTGCTATTGCTATGAAAGGTCTTGATGGCGGTCGTATAAATATCGCTACTTGTTCTATTGGTACTGCGCAGCAAGCACTTAATACTGCCATTAGCTATATGAAAGAGCGGGAACAATTTGGTAAACCAATTGCGGCATTCCAAGGCATGCAGTTTAAATTATCGGATATGGCGACTGAACTTGTTGCTGCTCGTCAAATGGTGCGTTTAGCTGCATTTAAACTCGATTCTAATGATCCTGAAAAATCGGCCTATTGCGCCATGGCAAAACAATTTGCCACCGATGTAGGATTTAAAGTGTGTGATGCCGCTCTGCAGATCCATGGCGGCTACGGATACATTAAAGAATATCCAATTGAACGCCATTTCCGTGATGTACGTGTTCATCAAATTTTGGAAGGAACAAACGAAATTATGCGTTTGATTATTTCCAGACGATTATTAACTGAAGGTGCAGGGCAGCTTCTGTAATTCTTTTCAGAAAATATTAGGTTTTTACATGTCAGAAGTCGTGTTATTTGAGTTACTAAAAACTCAATCAGGAAAACAAATTGCTATAGCAACATTAAATTCAGAGCGTTCTCTTAATGCTTTGAGCCATGAAATGGTTGCGCTGCTTTATCCACAGTTAGTAGCGTGGCAAGAAGATAGCAATATCGCTTTAGTGTTATTACAAGGCGCAGGTGAAAAAGCATTTTGTGCCGGTGGCGATATAGTTAATTTATATGAAAATATGGCTGCATGCCCAGGTGAATATTCTGCATCAATAGAGTCATACTTTACCGATGAATATCAGCTTGATCATCTCATTCATAGCTACAGCAAGCCATTTGTTGTTTGGGGTAGTGGTATTGTTATGGGAGGCGGTCTTGGCCTGATGGCGGGAGCAAGTCACCGGGTGGTAACTGAATCATCTCGTATTGCAATGCCCGAAATAAGCATAGGATTATTTCCTGATGTAGGCGGTAGTTATTTCTTAAATCGAATGCCTGATAATTGTGGTTTATTTTTAGGGTTAACTGGCGCTGCCATTAATGCCGCAGATGCTAAATTTATTAACTTAGCAGATCACTTTATATCTAATGCTGATAAATCATTATTTATCGAGGAAATACAGCAAATTAGTTGGGGGGATACGATAGCCCTTAATAATGAAAAATTAACATCGTTAATGAAAAAGCTTGAGCAAAAAAGTAAGGTTCATATGCCATTATCAAATGTACATAAGCACAAAGCTTTGATTGACCAAGTTACTGACTCTAGCAAACTAGAAGACATAGTTGCTGCTATTGCGCAGTTAAAAACTGATGATAAGTGGTTAAACCGAGCACAAAAATCCCTTGCTCATGGCAGCGCATTGAGTGTTTGGCTCACGCATCAGTTAATAAACAAAGCTAAAGGTTTATCTTTAGCCCAATGCCTACAACTAGAGCTTAACGCCGCGGTAAAATGTGGGAAGTTTGGAGAGTTTCAAGAAGGCGTTCGAGCCTTGCTAATTGAGAAGGACAATAGTCCTGCTTGGAAATTTGCCTCTGTAAGTGACATAGACAAAGAAACTAAAGATTGGTTTATTACCTCAAAATGGCTTGCACCAGAGCACCCTTTAGCATTGTTAAATTAAAATAAATTATTGGAGAATTAGATATGGCGAATATAGCTTTTATTGGACTAGGAAACATGGGTGGCCCTATGGCTACAAACTTAGTTAACGCTGGTCATCAAGTGTGTGTATTTGACTTATTTCCACAAGCTGTTGAAAGTGTTGTTGCACAAGGTGCTACAACTAAACCTGATGTTGCAGCATGTGTTGCCGGTGCCGATTTCATTATTTCAATGCTTCCTGCTGGTAAACATGTAGAAAGTTTATACCTTGGTGATAATGGTTTAATTAACCATATAGCTAAAGGTGCTTTGGTTATTGACTCTTCAACAATAGATAAAGAAACAGTAATAAAAGTAGCTAGCGCATTAAACACTGCAGGAATAAACTTTATTGATGCTCCTGTATCTGGTGGCGTTGGCGGCGCAACTGCTGGCACACTAAGTTTTATGGTTGGCGGTAGCGAACAAGATTTTAATAACGCTAAACCTGTGTTAGATAATATGGGTAAAAACATATTTCATGCTGGGGACCATGGTGCAGGGCAAGTAGCTAAAGTATGTAATAACATGCTGCTAGCTGTACTTATGGCTGGCACATCTGAAGCATTACAGTTAGGTATTAGTAATGGCTTAGACCCAAAAGTATTATCTGAAATTATGTTACAAAGTTCAGGCAAAAACTGGACTTTGGAAGTGTATAATCCATGTCCTAATGTATCCGAAAATGTGCCTTCGTCAAATAACTATGAAGGTGGCTTTATGGTTGACTTAATGGCTAAAGATTTAGGTTTAGCCATGGATACCGCGGTACAAAGCCAGTCGTCAACACCTATGGGCGCACTAGCCCGTAATTTATTTGCACTCCATGCCGGTGCAGGTAATGGCGGTAAAGATTTCTCAAGTATATTTAATATGTTCAATAAGGTAGAAAAATAATGAATTTCCAAGATAAAACAATCGTAATTACTGGTGGTGGTCAAGGTTTAGGACGCACTATGGCGATTGAGTTTGCCAAAAAAGGTGCAAACATTGCGTTGATAGATTTAGGTGAAGAGTTACTTGCAGAAACTGTCCAGCTAGTTGAAGCAACTGGTAGCAAAGCAAAATACTATATTGCTAACGTAGCTGTAGAGTCAGAAGTAGAAGCAACGTTTGCAACTATCGCTAACGACTTTAATGGTATTGACGGTTTAGTTAATAATGCAGGGATTTTACGAGACGGCCTTTTCGTTAAGGTAAAAGAAGGTGAGATCGTAAGCAAAATGTCACTTGCTCAATTTCAATCAGTTATCGACGTTAACTTAACTGGTGTTTTCTTATGTGGCCGAGAAGCTGCAGTGCAAATGATTAAGCATGGTAATAAAGGTGTTATTATCAACATGTCATCAATCGCTCGTAACGGTAATATGGGACAAACTAACTATGCAGCAGCAAAAGCTGGCGTAGTAGCGATGACAACTACTTGGGCACGTGAATTAGGTCGCCATGGTATTCGTGTTGGCGCAATTGCTCCTGGTGTGATCAAAACAGCAATGACAGATGGCATGAAACCAGAAATGCGTGAGCGTTTAGAAAAAATGAAACCAGTAGGACGTCTAGGTACTGCCCAAGAAATAGCACATACTGCCCAGTACATCTTTGAAAATGATTTCTTTACAGGCCGAGTTGTAGAAATTGATGGTGGCTTAAGCATGTAATTGCTTATTAGTTACGGTTAAGTTTTATTAAACGCCGTAAAACTACATTAAAGCGAGCTTAGCTCGCTTTTTTGGTTTTTATAGATCAAAATCTAGAAAAGCAAAACAATAATGGCAGGGCATCATAATGAATAAAGCTCTTTTCCTCAGTCGCGATGGCGTTATTAATATAGACCGTGGTTATGTTTATAAAAGCCAAGAGTTTGAGTTTGTTGATGGTATTTTTGATGTTTGTCGCTTTGCACAAGAACTCGGTTACCAATTGATCGTAACTACTAATCAGCACGGCATTGCCCGCGGTGTATTTACTGAGAAAGAACTTTCAACATTATTTACATGGATGAAAGATGAATTCTTAAAAGAAAAAATAATTATTACTGATGTATTTTATTGCCCGCATCATCCAACAAAAGGTAAGGAACAATATAAAGTTGAATGTGATTGCCGCAAACCTGAACCAGGTATGATTTTAAAAGCAGCCATAAAACATAAGTTAGACTTGAAACAAAGTATCTATTTAGGCAATAAAGCCGCTGATATAAAAGCTGCACAAAATGCTGGTATTCATAATCGTATACTTTTATCTGGTAAATACTCAGATGACGGATCTATACCAGCTCATATAATCGCTAATATTTGTACAGCAATTGAACATATCGATTGATATTGGTTATTTAATAATCGAACAGTTCATTTATCTTAAGTTTTTTGAAAAAAGGTGTTGATCTTCACCTGCAAATCTATAAAATGCGCTCCACTTCTTCGGGGCAACCCAAAGAACGGTTAGAAGGTTAGATGTTAAGAATTACTTAGTATTTAACGCCAACAAAAATTTTTTAAAATTCTTTTTGAAAAGCTGTTGACTTCCTAACTGAGGTGCTTATAATGCGCCTCCTGCTTCGGGCAAACGGCAACGTTAGCTACAAGCAATAAGAGTTAAGCGAATGCGACTTGCTCTTGTTATAAACGAACG
>NZ_VKDD01000029.1 GCF_007097525.1 Thalassomonas sp. M1454 | reverse complement strand
CCGGGGCTTTCACATCTTGCTTAACAAACCGCCTACGCACGCTTTACGCCCAGTAATTCCGATTAACGCTCGCACCCTCCGTATTACCGCGGCTGCTGGCACGGAGTTAGCCGGTGCTTCTTCTGTTGCTAACGTCACAGAATGCAGTTATTAACTACATCCCTTTCCTCACAACTGAAAGTGCTTTACAACCCGAAGGCCTTCTTCACACACGCGGCATGGCTGCATCAGGCTTTCGCCCATTGTGCAATATTCCCCACTGCTGCCTCCCGTAGGAGTCTGGGCCGTGTCTCAGTCCCAG
>NZ_VKDD01000028.1 GCF_007097525.1 Thalassomonas sp. M1454 | reverse complement strand
TCTTCGTACCGTTGGGGTGACAACTTAATCTTGAAAGGTCAGGTTGTGAATATCTTCAACCCAGAGCCGCCAAGTGATGAATCTCACACAGCATGGCCATACTACAATGCGGGCCAATATGGTGGTGCCGCGATTGGTCGTACGGTATCAGCGGAAGTAACGTACACGTTCTAAACGAACGGTGAACGTATAAAAAGCAGCCTAATGGCTGCTTTTTTTGTGTGAAATAAAGGTGTTTAGGTAAGTGATATGTAATGTTTGTAATCTGCCTATGTTGTTGTATTTAAAGGGAATAGATAATTAATA
>NZ_VKDD01000027.1 GCF_007097525.1 Thalassomonas sp. M1454 | reverse complement strand
TTATAATGTTGAGATGTTGTATAAACATCTCAGTGACAATCACAAGTGATTGTCGTGGTAATTCGTTTGATGATTGTGATTGGAGGTCACAACCACGAATTACCGGGTTTAATATCAGCTTTCCAAATTGTTAAAGAGTTAATCAACACGCGCATTCGGTGCAGATTTTGGTAAAAAACCAAAAGAATTAAGTGAGTTAATTCTTTTGGCTTCTAAGTTAGCGTCAGGAGGTCCCGTTTAAAAACATAACGGGATGACGGCTCTTTACTTTCGTTATCATGTAATTTGTGTGAACACTCAACATTAAG
>NZ_VKDD01000026.1 GCF_007097525.1 Thalassomonas sp. M1454 | reverse complement strand
GGCGAGGCGGAAACGCGTAGTCGATGGGAAACAGATTAATATTTCTGTACTTCTATATATTGCGAAGGAGGGACGGAGAAGGCTAAGCAAGCATGGCGCTGGTTGTCCATGTGAAAGTATGTAGGTTGGTGACTTAGGTAAATCCGGGTTGCTAAGACTGAGATACGAGACGAGATTCTACGGAATTGAAGTTGTTGATGCCATACTTCCAGGAAAAGCTTCTAAGCTTCAGATATATAGGAACCGTACCCCAAACCGACACAGGTGGTTAGGTAGAGAATACTAAGGCGCTTGAGAGAACTCGGGTGAAGGAACTAGGCAAAATAGTA
>NZ_VKDD01000025.1 GCF_007097525.1 Thalassomonas sp. M1454 | reverse complement strand
AACTCTTTAACAATTTGGAAAGCTGATATTAAACCCGGTAATTCGTGGTTGTGACCTCCAATCACAATCATCAAACGAATTACCACGACAATCACTTGTGATTGTCACTGAGATGTTTATACAACATCTCAACATTATAACTAACGATAATTATTGTTTCGTTAGTTGTTCTTACTCAAGGCTTAAGCAGCAATGTTTAAGTTTGGTAACGTGAGTTACCAACATTCTTATGAATGCGTGAAAATGTCAGACTGTCAACTTAGTTCGGTTTAGTCACCGAACAGTCTTAAAGGAAACTTTTTGGGGTTGTATGGTTAAGTGACTAAGCGTATGTGGTGGATGCCTTGGCAGTTA
>NZ_VKDD01000024.1 GCF_007097525.1 Thalassomonas sp. M1454 | reverse complement strand
GCCTCTAACTGCCAAGGCATCCACCACATACGCTTAGTCACTTAACCATACAACCCCAAAAAGTTTCCTTCTCGATTGTTCGGTGACTAAACCGAACTAAGTTGACAGTCTGACATTTTCACGCATTCATAAGAATGTTGATAACAAAGTTATCAAACTTAAACATTGCTGTTTAAGCCTTGAGTAAGAACAACTAACGAAACGATAATTATCGTTAATTATAATGTTGAGATGTTGTATAAACATCTCAGTGACAATCACAAGTGATTGTCGTGGTAATTCGTTTGATGATTGTGATTGGAGGTCACAACCACGAATTACCGGGTTTAATATCAGCTTTCCAAATTGTTAAAGAGTT
>NZ_VKDD01000023.1 GCF_007097525.1 Thalassomonas sp. M1454 | reverse complement strand
TAACTCAGCTTTTCGCAGATTAACACGTCCTTCATCGCCTCTAACTGCCAAGGCATCCACCACATACGCTTAGTCACTTAACCATACAACCCCAAAAAGTTTCCTTTAAGACTGTTCGGTGACTAAACCGAACTAAGTTGACAGTCTGACATTTTCACGCATTCATAAGAATGTTGGTAACCAAATTTAAAATCGGTTACCAAACTTAAACATTGCTGTTTAAGCCTTGAGTAAGAACAACTAACGAAACGATAATTATCGTTAGTTATAATGTTGAGATGTTGTATAAACATCTCAGTGATAAACAACAAGTTGTTTATCGTGGCAACTTATTCGACGTTTATGATTGGAGGTCATAAACA
>NZ_VKDD01000022.1 GCF_007097525.1 Thalassomonas sp. M1454 | reverse complement strand
AGGAATACATCAAATGCAGTTGCATCGGCAGTCCAATAATCAAGGTGTAAAGATGCTTTACCAGACACATCTTGAGAGTCGAACTGTATGCCTTGATAGTTTAAGCCGGCCATTTTAAGAGTGCTATTACCTTCAATGCTTTCTACTGTAGTTACCGTCGCTTGACCCCAGTTAGGGTTAGTATCTACACCTGTAACTTGCGTATAGCCATCACTGAATACAGAAATCACATCAGCCTCCGCAGCCGTTGGTGCTGGCGCAGCCGTAACTGGTGCACTTGGTGCTGGATCAACCACAAGGTTACCGAAATACAAGTTATCAATATAAATTGTACCACCAGCATGATTTTGAGCGTCAAACTTAAACTGGAATACAGC
>NZ_VKDD01000021.1 GCF_007097525.1 Thalassomonas sp. M1454 | reverse complement strand
GTATTTAGCCTTGGAGGATGGTCCCCCCATATTCAGTCAAGATTTCTCGTGTCCCGACCTACTCGATTTCACGGTAAGTTTATTTTCGTGTACGGGGCTATCACCCTGTATCGCTGAGCTTTCCAGCTCATTCCACTAATTTACAAACCGCTTAAGGGCTAATTCCCGTTCGCTCGCCGCTACTAAGGAAATCTCGGTTGATTTCTTTTCCTCGGGGTACTTAGATGTTTCAGTTCTCCCGGTTCGCCTCCTAACGCTATGTATTCACGTTAGGATACCTGCCTTACGACAGGTGGGTTCCCCCATTCGGACATCTGAGCCTATAACGGTTTTTATCACCTTAACTCAGCTTTTCGCAGATTAACACGTCCTTCATCGCCTCTAACTGCCAAGGCATCCACCACATACGCTTAGTCACTTAACCATACAAC
>NZ_VKDD01000020.1 GCF_007097525.1 Thalassomonas sp. M1454 | reverse complement strand
CGACCAATCGCGGCACCACCATATTGGCCCGCATTGTAGTATGGCCATGCTGTGTGAGATTCATCACTTGGCGGCTCTGGGTTGAAGATATTCACAACCTGACCTTTCAAGATTAAGTTGTCACCCCAACGGTACGAAGATGTTAAGTTAAACGTGTAGTACGGGTCTAAGCGTTGTACTTTCTCGAAGTAGTAGCTATCTTCATCACTGAACTCTGCCGGTGGATTCCAAATTGGAATTGAACCCGTTCGACGACCACTTAACGTTACCGATAAGTCATCTTGTATCCAAGAGATTGAACCATTCATCGTTGAACGTGCATTCGAGTTCCACCATAAATCACGGGTATGAACTTCTTCACTCTCTTTATCTACTTGGAACGTTGAATCAAGTGTATGCGTCCAACCTAAGTTGAAGTACCAATCACCAAACGCACTCTCGTA